>NZ_CP049199.1:1274166-2548333 GCF_011045195.1 Caulobacter soli
GCCGGTGACGGGGTAACCCCCGGGGATGAGCACTTCCCTCGCCCTCGAGGCCGCCCGTCGGCGCACCTTCGCCATCATCAGCCACCCCGACGCCGGCAAGACCACCCTGACCGAGAACCTGCTGCTGGCCGGCGGGGCGATCCGCGCTGCCGGCGCCGTGCGCGCACGCGGCCAGGCCCGTCGCACCCAGTCCGACTGGATGAAGATCGAACGCGAGCGCGGGATCTCGGTGTCGGCGAGCGTCATGACGTTCGACCACGACGGCCTGATGTTCAACCTGCTGGACACCCCGGGCCACGAGGACTTCTCCGAAGACACCTACCGCACCCTGACGGCCGCCGACGCGGCGATCATGGTGCTGGACGCCGCCAAGGGCATCGAGCCCCAGACCCTGAAGCTGTTCGAGGTGTGCCGCCTGCGCGACATCCCGATCATTACCTTCATCAACAAGATGGACCGCGAGGCCCAGGACCCGTTCGAGCTGCTGGACGAGGTCTCCTCGAAGCTGGCCCTCGACCCGGCGCCGCTCTACTGGCCGGCCGGTTCGGGCGGCCGGTTCAAGGGCATGCTGGACCTGCGCGGCCAGAAGTTCATCCCCTACGCCAAGAAGAGCTCGACCGACGAGGAAGGCCACCCCGACCCGGTCTCGCTGAAATCCAACGCCGTGATCCAGTATCTCGACCCCGAGGAACTGGCCGAGGTGGAGGAGGGCGCGATGCTGGTGTCCGAGGCCGCCAAGCCGTTCGACGTGCAGTCGTTCCTCGAAGGCCACATGACCCCGGTGTTCTTCGGTTCGGCCCTGCGCCACTTCGGCGTCAACGAGCTGCTGGCCGGCATCGGCGCCTATGCTCCGCCGCCGCATCCGGCCAAGGTCAGCAAGGCCGGCGTCGACACCCACATCGCCCCGGGCGACAGCGAGGTTTCGGGCTTCGTGTTCAAGGTCCAGGCCAACATGGACCCCAATCACCGCGACCGGATCGCCTTCCTGCGCCTGACCAGCGGCCGCTTCACGCGCGGCATGAAGCTGAAGGCCCAGAACACCGGCAAGGCCATGAGCGTCAACGCGCCGATCATGTTCTTCGCCAGCGATCGCGAACTGGCCGAAGACGCCTTCGCCGGCGACGTGATCGGCATCCCCAACCACGGCGTGCTGCGGGTGGGCGACAGCCTGTCGGAGACCGGAACCCTGCGCTTCGCGGGCCTGCCCAACTTCGCCCCGGAAATCCTGCGCCGCGTGCGGGTCAAGGATCCGCTGAAGGCCAAGCACCTGAAGAAGGCGCTGGAAGGCCTGGCCGAGGAGGGCGTGACCCAGCTGTTCCGGCCGATGATCGGCAGCTCCGACTTCATCGTCGGCGCCGTGGGCCAGCTGCAGTTCGAGGTCATGGCCGACCGCCTGGCCAACGAATACGCCCTGGACTGCATCTTCGAAGCCGCCCCCTACGCCGAGGCGCGTTGGCTGGGCGGTGACCGCGCCGATGTCGAGGACTTCGTCAACAAGCACCGCACGGCCATGGCCCACGACATCGACGAACAGCCGGTGTTCCTGGGCAAGTCGTCCTGGGAGATCGGCTACGTCGCCGAGCGCTTCCCGAAGGTTCGGTTCGAGCGGACCAAGGAACGGGGCTAGGGGGAACGGGGCTAAGCTCCGTTCTCGATCGCCTTGAGGCGCTGATAGACGGCCTGGATTTCCGGATCGGCGGGGGCGATGGCGTAGGCCTTGGCCGCCGCGCGGCGGGCCTCGACCAGATCGGGCGGCGCGCCGCCCTTGCGGGTGAAGCGGTCGATCAGGGCCGCCGCCTCGACGGTGGCCAGCATGGCGATCTCGGTCTGGGAGGCGGGCGCCTTCGAGCGCCAGAAGTCGCGCGCGGTCTCGATCGCGCGGTTCGGATGGCCCGCGTGACGCTGGAACCAGGCCAGGTGCAGGGCGATGTCCGACCACGGCGCGCCGACGGCGTTGGCCAGGTCCCGCCAGGATTGGGCCAGCTGCGCGCCTTGTCGGTGCAGGTCGTTGCGCTTCAACGCTCGAACCCAAGGCCCTCGCAAGGCGCGGTCGGGCAGCTTGCCCTCCCGGCGCGCCATTTCGGCGGCGTAGACGGCCTCGAGGTCGGCGACCGAGGCGAACGCCCTGGGATATTCGGGACCCAACGCGTCGAGCATCCGGTTGTGGGCCCGTTCCTCCGGTGAGACGCACGCCTGCACCGCCGCGATCGCCGGGTGGCCGACCGGAGCCACCAGCAGGCAATCGGCGAGGCGGGCGAAGGGAATCCGGGCGCGTCCCGGAGGCGCGGCGCAGACCAGCACCTGGCGATCCAGATCCACTTCCAGAATCGGCAGAGGCGCTTCGCAGTCGCCGTCGTCCAGACCGCAGCCGGAAAGCAGGGACGGCTGGACCGCGTCGGTCTTCAACCAGCGCTGCAGCAGTCGGCCGTCGATGTCCGCGTCGTTCACGTTCAGGCGTCCTCGATCTCGCGGGGCAGGTGTTCGAGACTGCGCAGATATCGGCCGTCGGCGTCCTCGTCGACAGCGATCTTGAGGGCGCGAGGCGACCGAGCGGCGCTCGGGTGCATGCCTTGCGGTTCGTCCTGGCCGCCGAGCGTCAGGACGCGGTTTATTCGACCTGTGATTTTGCTCCAGGTTCGAACTCGTCCTGGGCGCAACGGGTTGGGGGTTGCTCTGCGAGCATTGGGCTCAAAGGTTGTTGTACAGCTTTGATTCTACTTGACCGAGCATTCTGGGGAGTGGACGGTTCCAAGCTTCCGCGATTGAGAGGTCGTCTGGAGTGACACAGGATCTGGGCAGGGTTGGGGGCAGCCAGGCCGGACGCCAAGCGGGATGCTGGACCGGCGGCTCTTTAAGATGGTTACGGGATGCGCGCCTGTGGGTCGCGTGCCTGTTCCTGGCGGTCGCGACGCCGGCGGCGGCCGTCGATGAGTTCGCGGTGGTCGTGAACTCCTATGCCCAATGCGTGACGGCCTACAAGGCGCGGGGGATGACGGACTACGCCACCTATTGCCGTAAGCGGTTTCCGCTGACCGTGCAGGAGGCGGCGGCCCGGTCGGCGTCCCGGAGCAGTCTACTCACGTCATCCGCCGCCGCGTCGCCCGCGGTTCGGTCGCCCGCCGCGACCACGCCGGCCGCGCCTCCTCCGGCCACGACCACGCCGCCGCCCGCCGCGACCGCGCCCCCTCCGGCGTACACGCCGACGACGCCTCCGGCGGCGTCCACCCAGACCCCCGCCGCGACGCCGCCCGCCACCCGTAAACCCCGTGAATCGGTCGACATCACCCCGGCCGTGAACCGGCTGATCGAAAGCTGGGCCAACCGTCCCCGGACGCCGAAGCCGCCGCCTGGCCGCCCCGCCGATCCGTTGTCGGTGATTCCGGACATCCAGGCCGCCTGCGCGACCTATGCCGGCGACGCCGCGCGCTGGCGGCGGTGCACGTCCGACGCCTGGAAGACGGCCGGCCTTCGTGGCCAGCCGCCCGTGGTGCTGCAGGTTCCGCCCGCGCCTCCGCCTCCAGCCTACAAGCCGCCGGTCTATGAGCCGCCACCGCCGCCGGCTCGGCGGGAACCCCCTGTCCAAAGTCGGCCGCCGCCGCCGCCACCGCCCGCCGAGCCGCCGCCGGTGGTCCAGCCCGAGCCGCCCGTCGCGACCGTCACGCCGCCGCCGGTGATCGCCGCGCCGCCGACGCCCCGGCCCGAGCCGCCACCCGCGCCCGCGCCACCGTCCATCCCGTCCTGGGCCTGGTGGTTGGCCGCCTTGGTCGCCCTAGTCGTCGCCGGAGCCGGCGGCTTTGGCCTCGCCAAACTTCTGAACCGAGCGCGGCCGAAGCCGTCCCGCGCGCCCAGGCCCGAGGTCGCCGCCTGCGAGCCGGCCGAGGTGGTGCTGGTGGTCGATCCCGGCGTCGTCGCCCTGATCCCCGACGGCTCGCCGCGCGCCGGCATGGCCGTGTCGATGCGGTTCGCCCTTGACGTCAGCACGGACGAGGTTCGGCTGGACTATCCCTCGCTGGAGACGGCGCCATGACCACGGCCCAGCCCCTGACCCCCACGACCTCGATCCCCGCCGGCATGACCTGGCGCGCCCTGTTCGCCGAGGACGGCGGCGATCCCCTGGACGCCTGCAAGGACTCCCCGCCGCTGGTCGACGCCATCTCCCAGGCCGCCCGCAAGTTTCCCAGCGCCTGCTGGGACGACGTCGAGGGCGGCTGTCGGCGCGAGGTCGACAAGCTGATGGACCTGTCGGTGGAGGGCGTGCTGTTCGACGGCTGGATGAAGCTGGAGCGCTTCAAGAAGTGCGTCGAGCAGTCCAAGGCCCATCCCGACGACGCCTTCTTCCAGGACCTGGACGACCACAAGATCGCCTCCACCCACAAGCCGCGCATCGAGCTGCGCTACGGCGCGGTCAAGGTGGCCGACCTCGACTTCGAGATGGAGCTGGCCCTGAAGGTCAAGGGCGTGCGGCTGGAGGTGCGCGGCGGCCGGGTGGTCTGCGCCACCGCCGGCGTTTTCGCCGCCAGCGCCAAGCTGTCGCTGCACGACCACGTGCTGGTTGAGAAAGGCACGCCGGAGTTCCCGGCGCCGACCAAGATCCGGTTTTCCTGACGGGCGCGGCTCTTTCCTTTCCGCCCGAAGCGGCTAGGGAGGAAGCGCCGAGAGTCAGGAGATCCGCCACATGTCCGTCGACACCCCGCTGACCATCGGCCTAGTCGCCCACGACGACAAGAAGGCGGCCCTGGTCGACTGGTCGGTCGCGCACCAGGCCTTCTTGGCCCGGCACAGGCTCTATGCGACGGGCACCACGGGCGGACGGATCCTGGAAGCCTTGCCGGACCTCGACCTGACGCGCCTGAAGAGCGGCCCCTTGGGCGGCGACCAGCAATTGGGCGCCCTGCTGGCCGAGGGCCTGCTGGACATGCTGGTGTTCTTCGTCGACCCGCTGTCGCCCCAGCCGCACGACGTCGACGTCAAGGCGCTGATCCGCATGGCGACCCTGGCCGACATCCCCTTCGCCTGTAACCCGGCGACGGCCGACCTGATCGTGGCGGGGCGCTAGGGGCCCTCTAACCCGGGAACTTCAGCAGGTTCGGCTTCGGGATCGCGGCCTTGAACGTGCCCCGGGTCTTGGCGGTGTCCAAGCCAAAGTCGGCCCAGGCGCGCAGGAAGCCGGCGGCGGGCGTCGTGTCCGAGAGCGGCGACAGGGCCAGCACCGGGCGGGCGGCCAGCAGCTTGCGAGCGGCGGCCCAGGCCTCGGGCTCGGCGGTGGCGTAGGCGCCGTCGCTGGTGACGAGCTCGGCGGCCAGGGCCGGATCGGCGAAGTGCAGCGTCACCGCGGCGTCGGCCGGCACGTCGGCCAGCGCCGTCAGCGCCTCGATCACCCCGACCAGCACCATCTTTGCGCCGTTGACCCGGCGTTCGCCCCCGGCGGCTCCGGCCAAGGTCCCGTCGGCGTTGCGGCGCACATGGGCCCAGCCGCCATAGCCGGGGTCGGGTTTGCAGAGCGAAGCGGTCCAGAGATCGATCGAAGCGGTCATGCTCCCGTTTTAGAGGCGAGGCCGAAAGCTGGCCAGAGGGCAGGGCGTCGCCGTCGTGACGAAGGGCGAGGGTCTCTAGCGACCCAAGATCGGGCGACGGGGCGGCGCGCGGGAAGCCGTGCCGGAACGAATGATAAACCGCGTCTTAAAATCTATGGTTAACGTCATCTTCACTTCGGTGAACAATGTTCTAACAAGCGCCCTGATCGGCGCGTTCCCGAAAAGGTCCGCCAAGCAAGAAGTGTGCCAAATCGGTGCAAAAACAGGGGTTTGGGTGGTATTTTGGAACGAAGTGTAAACACGCTCCAAATATTTATGGTTAACGCCATCTTCACCTCCGTTAACCGCTTGTTAAACGCGTTGGCTCCGGCTTTGCTACTCGTGCGTTGAACCCTTGCCGGACGTCCCGGCGTGGGACGGTCCGTGTGCGGAGTGCGCAGCGATGTTCGATTTCGGTCGTGATCTGAAGAGGCTCTTTGGAGTCGACGTCGGCGCCCCCGCCAGGGCCGCGGCGCAGCGCGACGGACTGACCGGTGGCGACACCTCGCTGCTGGAGCTGCTGGATCTGCGCCTGCTGGTCAACGAGGCCCGGTCGGCCGATGTGGCCGCCGGCCGGATCGGCGCCAAGGATCGCGGCCACCGCCTGCTGGAAGCCGCCGTGGTCTGGCGCGAACTGGCCCGCCGCTCGGGCGACGCCGCCGCCCTGCGCAAGGGCGCGGCCCAGGCCGAGGCCGCCGCCAAGATCTTCGAAGCCGAACATAGGCCAGAGAGCCTGGCCGCCGCCCGCTGCGAGCAGGCGACCCTGGCCGTGCTGGGCGCCGACCTGTTCGGCGACGAGGGCCTGCACGCCGCCGCCGGCGCGACCCTGACCCTGGCCAAGACCGCGCCGGGCAGCCGCTGCGCCATGGCCGAGGCCCTGCTGGCCGGGCTGGAGGGCCGCGTGGCCCTGGGCGAGAACGACCTGGATCGCGCCCTGGCCGCCGCCGAGGCCTTCGAGGCGCCGTTGCGGGGCTTGTCGGCCGCGCGCCGCGTCAAGGGCGGGGCCTCGCGCCTGCTGCTGGCCGACCAGCGCGCCGCCCGCGTGGAACTGCTGCTGGCCTGCGCCGCCCGCCTGAAGGACCGCGCCCTCACCGAAGTGGCGCTGGAAGAAGCCAAGACCGCCGAAGCCGGCCTGGATCCCGATTTCGAACCCCTGGCCTGGTCGCGGCTGGAGTCCCTGCGCGGGGCGGCACTGGTGCAACTGGGCGAACTGGACGGCGAGATCAACTTCATCGCCGACGGGGTCGAGGCCCTGGCCGCCGCCCTGGAGCCGGTCACCGCCGACCACAGCCCGATGGACTGGGCCCGGGCCCAGGCCGCGCTGGGCGCCGGCCTGCAGGCGATGGGCGAGGCCACCACCTCGGAGCGTTGCTTCGAGCGGGCCGTCACCTGCTACGACCGCGCCTCGCACATCCTCAAGACCCAGCCAGCCCTGTCGCTGCGCGCCGTGGTCGCCAACAACCGCGCCCTCAGCCTGGCTCGTTGCGCCGAGCTGACCGCCGACCTGGCGGTGCTGGACGCCGCCGAGATGGCCTTCAAGTCCGAACTGGCCGCCACGCCGGGCGCTCGCGACCCGGCCGCCTGGGCCGTGACCCAGATGAACCTGGCTCGCCTGTACGAGGCCCGGGTCGAGATCACCGGCCGCGACGACGGCCGGCTGGATCGCGCCGCCATGGCGCTGGCCAGCGCCTTCGACATCTTCGCCGAACTGGGCCTGCGGTCGCTGACCGATCTGGCGGCCCAGGGGTTGCAACGGGTCAAGCAGGCGCACGCCGCCTGACCCAAAATGAAACCGGACGGCCCCCAGCGGGTCGGACCCAAAGACCAGTAGGGAAGACCCAGTGATCGCTTCGTTGCTCGCCGCCGCCGCTGTTTCGATCGTTCCGACCCCGACGAGCCAACCGGCCGTCACCCAGATCCGGGACACCCAGCCGCAGATCGCCGAAGCGATGCTCAGCTGCATGATCCGGCGCGACGGCGGCCTGACCGCCTGTTCGGTGCAAAGCGAATTCCCCGCCGACATGGGCGTGGGCAAGGCCGCCGTGTCGATGGCCTCGCAGTTCCAGGTCGACCTGATGGGCCCTGACGGCAAGAGCCGCGCCGGCTCGTTCATCGACGTCCCGGTCCGCATCCGCATCCGCTGATCCTGCCGCTCGACCCGAAACGCGACACGCCCTAGCTTGGCGCCCGTAGCGTTTCGGGGGACGGCATGGGCGAGAACTTCAAGGACCTGGACGTTTCGCAGGTCGTCTATCTCCTCCTCTATCTGTTCATCGTGATCATGGGCCTGCGTCGCATGCCGTCGGCGGTGCGTCGCAAGGCCGAGCCGCCGCGCTGCAAGACCTGCAAGACGCCGGTCGGTCCGGACGCCGCGCCCCAGGGCCCCTGGGGCGGTTGGGTCTGCACCGCCTGTGGCGGCGCGGTCGACCCCGTCTCGAAACCCGAGCCACGAACCGGCCTGCGGGGCTGGATGGACCAGTATCCCTGGGCCGTGTACGGCGCGATTTGGGGCCTGGTGGTCTGGGGGCTGCTGGCGGGCCGGGACCTGTGGCTGCACGAACCGACGCCCGACCTTCAGACCTTGCCCCTGACCATCGTCGGCGCATTTGGCGTCGGCTGGTTGCTGACCCTGATGCAGCGACGGCGCTAGGCGCGAGGCTTCACCAGCCCGGAGGCGGCGCGGCGTCGCGATCGTCATAACGATCCCGTTCGCGAACCTCGTCACGGGCGGCGCGCTCTTCCCGATCCTGGCGCGCCCAGCGCTGTTCCTCTTCCCAACGTCGACGCTGGGCTTCCTCGAAGCGATCCCGCCGCCAGGCGTCCCGCTCCCAGCGGTCATCCGCCGGTTCGGGCGGCGGTGGCGCGAGATCGTCCTCGTCGTCGGCCTGGGCGACCTGCAAGGGCGCCTGGCGGGCAGGTGGAGGCGCGGGACGTACCGGTGGCTCCCTGACGAACAGCGCCTCGCGCCCCTTGGCCATGGCTTGGGCGGCTTCCGACAGGCCGACATCCAGCGGACTGGTCCGGACGGCGCCGGCCTTGGGCGGCTGGACCAGGCTGATACGCAGGCCGTTATCGCCGCTGGCTTCGGCGGGCGGATCGGGCCGCGTCAGGGCGGGCCAGACGGCCAGCGCCACGGCGGCGGTCGTCACGACGACGGCCACGGCGACGCCGGCGATCAGGGCCGTTCTATTCTTGGGCAGTTCCACTAGGGCGCTCCGGAGACGGAAAGCCCCTCGACGGGAAAGGGAACGGCGTCACACGACACCAGTTCCGCGCGAATGCACTCTTGAAGAGACGGCTCTAAGCCGCCGCGACGTCGCCCGTCGTGCGGCGCAGGCGCCAGAAGCGGATGGTGCGCAGGGCCGCGTCGCGGGGCAGGGCGGCGTAGAGCTCGCCATAGGCCTTGGCCTTGCCCATGGCGTTGTCGTTCGGATCCAGGATCAGCAGGGCGAAGGTCAGGAACAGGGCGCGGTCGAAGTCGGCGGCCTTGCAGACCACCGACAGGGCGTCCAGCTCGCGACGCTCGATGATCTTGCGGGCGGTGTGGAAGTCGATGTCGGCCAGCTCGGCCAGGGCGACCAGGAACTGGCTGGTCTTGTTGGCGCGCAGCATGGCGACCAGAGCCTGGGGCGTGATCGCGCCTTTCATCTTCAGGGCCACGATGGCCTGCACCGCCGCCTGATAGTCGGCCGGCAGGGCGCCGTCGCCGGCGGCGACGCGGTTGCGACCGGCCTTGAGCGCGGCTTCCAGGATGGCCGGATCGACATCGGCGTTGCGCTCCATGATCCGGTCGCGCAGGCGCGCCTCGGCCACGAAGTACATCTCGTTGAGCAGGTCCATGGGCATGGCCGTGCGATCGATCACCGCCTCGTGCAGGGCGGGATTGGCGGCCGCGCGGTCGACCGCCGCCTCATGGGCCTCGCGCGACAGGACCGCGCCCTCGTTGCGCAACAGCACGCCCAGGGTGGTGTCGTCGCCACGTTCGACGATGGCGTCGGAGACCAGACTGGGCACGACGGAGCGTTGCGAAATGGCGCGCAGATGGTCCTGGCCCTGGGTGCGGGCCACGTGCAGCAGGTCGGCTTCGCTGAGCTGGGGCGCGCCTTCCAGTATGGGGCGGGCGATGGCGATGCTGTCGCTGGCCAGGGCGCGGGTCAGGGACGGCGGCGGCGCGGCGGTCGCGCCCAGGCGCTCGGCCAGCTCGATCTTGACCGCTTCTTCCATCTCGCCGGCCAGCTGGCCCATCACGTCGTCGAACAGGCTCATCTCGACGTCGTTGTGGCTTTCGCCGGCGAAGAACAGGTCGGTGACGCCGCGCAGCAGTTCGCGACGGCGCGAGCTGGAGGGCTCGTCGGCCAGGGCGATGAGGTCATGGAGGCGCGATTGGATCAAAGGCCTTCGTTCCGGGCTTTGGCGCGGCGGGCCGCGCTGTCGTCATTGTCGTCGTCATCGCCTCGCGCGCCGGCCGCCAGCCAGTCGGCCGAACCGTGCATGGGCACGGCGTCCTTGGGCTCGGGCGGCGGTTCGGTGGCGGTGACCAGGACGCGGTTGTCGGGACCGGCGGGCGGCACGGCGTCGGGCGTCAGGCCGTAGTCGCGGTCCACCGAATAGTAGCGGGCGGTCGCGCCGGTGTTGGCGACCGCGACCTGCTGGGGCGGCGGCGGAGCGACGGCCGTCACGCGCGAGCTGCGGTAGCTGGACCAGTCCTTGGCTGGGGGCGGGGTGGGGGCTGGCGCGGTCCCAGACGATGAAGGCGCGCGCGGCGTGGCGTAGAGGCTGGTCGGCAGCGGCGCGGTCGGCGCTGGCGCGACGGGCTGTGCGTAGGCGACGGGCGCCGGCGTGGCCTGGTAGCCGGCCCAAGGCGCGAGCGGCGCGGGCTGGGTGCGAGCGGGCGCGGTCGGTGTGGCGATGTTGGTCGACGCCTGGCGCTTCTGGGCCCAGCCCAGCATCGGGCCGTCATAGCGGGCGGCGGCCGCGGCGGAGGCCTGGCGCGGCGTGGTCGGCCCGTAGCGGCTTTCGCGCGCGCCCTCGGCGTGCGCCGGAGCGGCGACGCTGATCAATACGGGCAAGAGCAGGGCGAGGCGCATGGACCGTCCGGAAGTGCACGGGATGCTTCGATCCTTAGGTCAGCGGGCTTAATCTTGACCTAACAGACCGGCGCGTTCGGCCGTGGCGCGGCCCTGTGTCGCGTTTTCGACACTTGGCGCGAAGACTTCAGCGGCCGCGCCACCAGGTCAGCAGGCGACGCTCGGCCAGGCTGAGCAGGCCATGCAGGGCCACGCCGAGCACGGCCAGGACGGCCAAGGCGGCGAACACCCGGGCGGTCTGCAGGCGGTTGGAGGCCTCCAGGATCCGCCAGGCCAAGCCCTGGTTGCCGCCCGATCCGGCCACGAACTCGGCGACCACGGCCCCGACCACGGCCAGGCCGGCGGCCACCTTGTGGCCCTCCAGCAGGGCGGGGACGGCCGAGGGCAGGCGCAGCCGCCACAGGCGCTGGACGCGGCGCGCGCCGTAGAGGTCGAACAGCCGCGACAGGTCCGGATCGACGGCCTTCAAGCCGGTCAGCGCCCCTGAGAAGATCGGAAAGAAGGCCGCCACCGCCGCCAGGGCCACGACGGCGCGCTGTGGGTGTTCGATGCCGGCCCAGATGGTCATCAGCGGACCGATGGCGACCAGCGGCGTGACCTGCAGGGTGACGGCGACTGGGCGCACGGCGTCCTCGATCGTGGCGTTCAGGCTGACCAGCAGGGCCAGGCCGCAGGCCAGGAGGCTGGCCAGGGCCAGACCCACCAAGGCGGTCGACAGGGTGTTCCAGGCGCTGGCCAGCAGCAGCGGCCAGCCCTCGGCCAGGGCCACGCCGATCGCCGACGGCGCGGGCAGGAGATAGACCGGCACGCCCAACAGCCGGCAGGCGGCTTCCCAGACGGCGAGGAGTGCAATGATCAGCACAAGCGGGGCGATGACGCGCATCTAGATCCTCCCCCTGTGGGGGAGGTGTCGGCGAAGCCGACGGAGGGCGGAGTTTGCAGAGGTGGGATGACTCCCCCCACCGGCGCCTTCGCGCCGCCTCCCCCACAGGGGGAGGGCTTGGTGACGAGCGCTCATGCCGTGACCTTTCCGGCCAGCAGCCGCGACACCGACTCGGCCGTCTCGCGGAACGCCGCCGTCGTGCGGAAGCCTGGCGGTCGCACCACAGGGCCGTCGACCGCCACCTCGCCGGCGATCCGGCCCGGGCCGGCGCTCATCACCACCACCCGACCCGCCATGTAGACGGCCTCCTCGACATTGTGGGTGACGAAGACCACGGCCGGGGCCAGGTCGGCCGCCAGGGCCAGGACGTCGTCGGCCAGGGCGCGGCGGGTGATCTCGTCCAGGGCCGCGAACGGCTCGTCCAGCAGCAGCAGGCGGGGACGGGTGACCAGGGCGCGGGCCAGAGCGGCGCGCATGGCCATGCCGCCCGACAGCTGGGCGGGGCGGGCGTTCTCCGCGCCCTTCAAGCCGACCTTGGCCAGCGCCTCGACCGCCTGGGCGCGGGCCTCGCCCTTGGGCGTTCCGGCCAGTTCCAGCGGCAGGGCGACATTGGCCGCCGCGCTCATCCACGGGGCCAGGGTGGGCGCCTGGAAGACGACCGAGGTCTCGCCCTTGCCGGCGGCCCGCGTGACGGTCCCGCGCGTCGGCGCCTCCAGGCCCGCCAGCAGCCGCAGGGCCGTGGACTTGCCGCAGCCCGACGGCCCGACCAGGGCGACGATCTCGCCGGGATTCAGGGCCAGGTCGACGGGGCCCAGCGCGCGGCCGCGACCGGGATAGTCGACCTCGACGGCGGAGAGGCTGGCGATTGTGGCGGTCACTTGCGGCCCAGGCTGAGCACGAACACGACCGCGCTGATGGTGGCGAAAGCCAGTTTGAGGATGCAGAGGCCCCAGAACAGGGCGGGACTCGTTGAACGCTGGATCGGGCCGCCGTAGCGCACGGCGACTTTGCCGGACCACAGCGAGAACGCCAGCGAGCCGCTCACGAACAGCGCCAGGACGAGCCAGAACAACTGGTCGGCGGGATGATGGAAGACGGGCGAGCTCATGACGGTCCTGACTTCCGCTACTGGCTCTTCGGCAGGAAATCCAGGCTGTAGGCCGACTTGTAGTCCATCTCCTTGGGATACACGCCCTGCTCGGACGCCACCTTGAAGAACTCGGCCCAGCGGGCGTCGTCCATCTTGCCCACGCCCTGGCGCGAGACGATGCCGTAGCTGCGCATCTTCTCGCGGGCCTGGTCGAGGACGTCCTGGGTCATTTCCGGATTGTCCTTGAGGATGGCCGCGTCGCCGGGCTTGGGATCGCCGTACAGGTACGAGGTCCAGCCCGCCGCCGTGGCCTCGACGAAGGCCTTCACCGCCGCCGGGTTCTTGGCGATCAGGGCGTCGGGAACCAGGGCGAACGAGGCGTAGGCGGGATAGCCGTCGTCGGCCAGCAGGAAGACCTTCGGGGTGATCTTGCCCTCCTTCTCGATCAGGTAGGGCTCCGACGTGGCGTAGCCCTGCTGGATCACGCTCTTGTCGGCCAGGAAGGGCGCGGCAGAGTAGTTGTACTTGCGCACCTGGGCGTCGGTGAAACCGTGCTTGGCCTTGAGCCATACCCAGAAGGCGGTGATCGAGGCGTCCGACAGCAGGATCGGGTGACCCTTCATGTCGGCGATCGAATTGATCCCCTGGCCGTCGTGGGCGATCAGCACCTGGGGATCCTTGTCCATGAAGGCGGCCACGGCTTTGACCGGGACCTTCTCCTTGGCCAGATTCAGCACGATGAAGCTGTTGGAGCCGACGCCCACGTCGACCGCGCCGGTGGCCAAGAGCTGGGGCACGTTCACGCCGGGGCCGCCCTGGATCAGGGTCACGTCCAGCCCGCGCTTGGCGTATTCGCCGGTGGCCAGGGCCTGGTAGTAGCCGCCCAACTCGGCCTCGCCCTTCCAGTCGGTGGCCAGCTTCAGCGCGGTGCGGCCGGCCGGCTCGGCGGCCTCCTTCTTGGCCGGGGAGCAGGCGGCCAGGGCGGCGCAGAAGGCGAGGGCGGCCAGGCGCAGGATCTTCATCGTCGTTTCCCCGAATTGCGGGGGCGAGGTTAGTGGGGGAGGCGGGGCGAGGGAAGGTGTCGCCATGCAGGTATCGCCACTTGCCCCCACCTGACCGCTTCGCGGTCTGTCCACCCCCATAGGGGGCGGAGGACAATAACGCGGCCTCTTCCCTCTATGGGGGAAGACGATCGCGAAGCGATCCGTAGGGGGCAAGTGATCGCCGCGCCGATGGAGGGTCTTACTTCCGCGCCAGCCAGCGGCTGATCTTGGCGTACAGCACCTCGCGCTGCACCGGCTTGGCCACGTGGTCGACCATGCCGGCGGCGTAGCAGCGCTCGACCTGCTGGGGCAGGGCGTCGGCGCTCATGGCGATGATCGGCGTCGCGCCCGCCTCGCCGCCCAGCGCCTTGATGGCCCGGGTGGCGGCCAGGCCGTCCATCTCGGGCATGTGGATGTCCATCAGGATGATGTCGAAGCCGCCGCGCGCCGCCTTGGCCACGGCCTGCTGGCCGTTGTCGGCGGTCTCGACCTGGCAGCCGACCAGGCTCAGGAGGGCCGCGCCGATCTCGCGATTCATCGGGTGGTCGTCGACCAGCAGGATGCGGGCCGCGCCGGGCGAGGTGGCCGGCTGGGGCGCGCCGGCGTCATAGGCCTCGACCTGAGGCGCGTGCAGGTCCAGCCAGAAGGCCGAGCCGTGGCCCAGGGCGCTGTCGGCCCCGATCTTGCCGCCCATCAGCTCGACCAGCGCCTTGCTGATCGCCAGACCCAGGCCCGCCCCGCCATAGGGACGGCTGGCCGAGCTGTCGATCTGGCTGAAGCGCTGGAAGAGCCGCCCCTGCTGCTCGATGGGAATGCCGACACCGGTGTCTACGATTTCGAATTTCAGCCGGTCCTCCAGCTCGCCGGGTTCGACCGTCAGACAGGCGCGGATCCGCCCCGCCTCGGTGAACTTCACGGCGTTCTGCAGCAGGTTCAGCAGCACCTGACGCAGGCGCAGGCCGTCCAGGTCGTGCAGGCCGCCGACCGGGTCGACGATGTCGACCGTCAGCGTCAGCCCCTTGTTCTCGGCCTCGGGCCGGATGATGCCGACGGCGTCGTGCAGCACCGCCGCCGCCGAGGTCGGCTGGAACAGCAGCTCCACTTGGCCCGCCTCGACCCGCGAGAAGTCGAGGATGTCGTTGACGACGGTCAGCAGGGCCGTGCCGGCGCTGTCGATCAGGCCCAGCTGGCGACGGACGTCGGGCGGCAGGTCTTGGCGTTCGACCAGCAATTGCGAGAAGCCCAGCATGCTGTTCAACGGCGTGCGGATCTCGTGGCTCATGGTGGCCAGGAACTCGGTCTTGGCCTCGTTGGCGGCCAGGGCCCGGGCGCGGGCGGCGCGGGTCAGCTGTTCGCGGCGGATCAGTAGCCGGCGCAGGCGTTCCTGCTGTGCCAGGGCCAGGCCGGCGGCCAGGCTGGTGACGAACAGCACGCCGACAAAGGCCTGGACCAGTTGGTTCTGGTGGGCTTGCGAGAGGATGATGCGGACCTGGTTGACCCACAGGCCGTTGACGGTCTGGGGGATGGCCACGCAGGCGACGATCAGCGAGGCCTGGGCCGCGCCGCGCGGGCCCAGGCGAAAGGCCACCAACAGGGCGGTGGGGAACAGCAGGAAGGGCGCAAGCACGCCGTACGGATTGAAGACCAGCGCCGCCAGAACAGCGGTCAGGGCGAACAGCGCCAGCCGTTCGGGGAGCTTGCGCTGGAAGCTTCGGCGGTGCTCGCCGTCCACCAGCACCAACACGGCCGGCAGCACGATCGACATGCCCAGCACGTCGCACAGGAACCAGTCGGTCAGCACCGTCACGAACGGCAGGCCGCGCAGCAGGGCCAGGCCCGTGGCGGCGACGATCGAGGTGAGCAGGGTGACCGGCGCGGTCAGGGTGGTCAGCAGGGCCAGCTGGCGCATGGTCCGCACGCGGGGCGGTCCGCCGAAGAAGCGCCGGGTCACCCACCAGACCAGCAGGGCCTCGCCGACGTCGATCAGGGTGTAGAGCAGCGCGCGAACCAGCCCGTCGCCGACCAGCAGGTCGATGCCCAGGTGGCTGGCCACGGCGATGATCAACAGGGTGAGGCGGCGCCGAGGGTTCAGCACCAGCAGGCCGCCGGCCAGCAGGGCGTTCGTCGGCCAAAGGGTCGCGATGCCGAGCGTATTGCGGGTCAGGAAATCGCTGAACGCCTGGCTGGCCACCAACGCCACCGCCAGGACGATCAGGATGCGATCCTGCCGCCGCTGTTCCTGATGGGCGACGTTAGCCAGCATTATGATCCCGTTCCCCGGACGGGAGAAATACGCGAACAGGGCCTTTACGTTTCGTCGATACGCGAAGCTGTGACGCTTTGCCGCATCCTAGGGTGAAGTTCAATCCCGTCTCAGTTGTGCTTCGTCCTGGTGCAACACTTCCCGCCGTCGCCAGGCGTCGATCCGGGTCATCAGCGGCGTGGCGGTGACGCCATGGACCAGGATCGAGCACAGCACGACGAAGCCCGTGATCGCCCACAGCCGGTCCCAGCGGTGAAAGTCGCCGTGGTTCAGCCCGTAAGCGAGGTAGTAGAACGAGCCCAGCCCCCGGATGCCGAAGAAGGCGACGACCGCCCGCTCGCGCATCGAATGCGGCGCGCCGATCAGGCCGATCCAGCCGGCCAGGGGCCGTACGACGAACACCAGGGCCAGGCCGAACGCGATCTCCTTCCAGGTCAGGGAGTCCAGCAGCCCGCCGGCCACCGCGCCGCCCAGCAGCACCAGGACCAGCATCATCAGCAGGCGTTCCACCTGTTCGGCGAAGTCGTGCATGGCCTCGTGGAACTGGTGGTCGCGCTCGGTCGCCCGCAGGGCCAGGGCCGCGACGAACACCGCCAGGAAGCCGTAGCCGTGCGCGGCCTCGGCGACGCCATAGGCCACAAGGGTCGCGCCCAGGGCCACCAGGCCGTCGCCGGTGCCGGAGATCCGCGCATGGGGCGCCTTGAAGGTGGCCCAGCCCAGCACCTTGCCGACCGCCCAGCCGACGCCGGCCCCGGCCGCCACGCGCCACAGCACGTCGACGGCCAGCCAGTGGGTCAGCAGGGGCTGGCCGACCACGCCGCCGGCCAAGGCGATGGCCACGGCCAGGTGCACGAAGGGAAAGGCGAAGCCGTCGTTGAGGCCGGCCTCCGAGGTCAGGGCGAAGCGGGCCTCGCCGTCCTCGCCCGACCGCGGCGGCCCGACCTGGACGTCGGCGGCCAGCACCGGGTCGGTGGGCGCCAGGGCCCCGCCCAGCAACAGGGCCGAGGCCAGGCCCAGACCCAGGCCGTGGACGCCCATCAGGGTCACCGCCACGATGCTCAGCGGCATGGTGATGGCGATCAGTCGCCAGGACGAGCTCCAGCGTCGCCAGCCGATCTTCCGGTCGATCTTCAGCCCCGCGCCCATCAGCGAGACGATCACCACGATCTCGGTCAGCCGCTCGGTCAGGGTCGAGAACCGTAGCGGATCGGACCGGAACGGCAGGACGCCGCCGTGGAACACCGCAACCCCGATCAGCACGCACAGAATGGCCAGGGAGAGCGGCAGGCGGCTCAGCGCCATCGGCAGCCAGGCGACCAGCAGAACGACGACGCCCAGGCCGAGCAGGAACAGCAGATACGGATCGAACATCCGTCCCTAACGCGCGGCGCGCCGGACCGGGGCCAAGGCGCGACCCGAACCGAGCGCCGCCGTCGGGCGTTATGATCCCGGGCCTTCAGGTCCAAGAGCTGGGAGCGTCATGGACAAGCTGTTCGCCAAATTCGCCAACGCCACCGCGCGGATCACCGGCAGCCCGCCGGCCTTCATCGTCTGCGTGCTGCTGGTCGTGCTCTGGGCCGCCAGCGGGCCGATCTTCAAGTTCTCCGAGACCTGGCAACTGGTGATCAACACCGGCACCACGATCATCACCTTCCTGATGGTGTTCCTGATCCAGAACACCCAGAACCGCGACGGCGAGGCGGTTCAGACTAAGCTGGACGAGCTGATCCTGACCTCGGGCGCCGAGAACGACTTCATGGGCATCGAGAAGCTGACCGAGAAGGAGCTGGCGGCGATGCACGACCGCTGCACCGAGCACGCCCGGATCGCCCAGGACCGGCTGGAAAAGGTCAGCGCTATTCGCGAGGCCCGCAAGAGCGCCAAGGTCTCGCCGAAGCGCAAGCCCAAGCGTGCGCCGCCCCCGCCCGCTCGGAACGCCCCGGCGCGGCGGGTGAGAACGACTTAGGCAAGGGGCGGGGACACGCGCATGCGTGTGCGCCCAATCATTTCAGCAGCAACTGCCCCTGCTTCTTGACCTGACCGGTGATCTTGCCGGCGATCATGCCCAGCAGGCCGGGCAGGACGATATCCATCCGTACCGAGTCCGCGAACACGGTCAGCACGCCGGAGATCGGCTGACCCATGGCCTGGGCCGAGAAGGTCAGGGCGTCGCCGGTCCAGGTCTTCTGGACATCCTTCACCATGCCGCCGGTTTGGCTGAGAAGTTGGCCGAACCCTTCCTCGATGCGGCGGCGCGCCTCCGCGGCGCCCAGCGCGTGGGGAATGGTGATGGTGACCGGCTTGCTCATGGGCGTGGCGCTCCTGCTGTGCGGGTTCTAACGCCCGTCGGCGACATATGGGGGCGAAGAGGCGATATCATACGTCCGAACTTGACGTAATGAGCGGCGAAGGTCTGGTCATCCAAGGAGGACGTCATGACCGACATCGCCATGCCCAGCCTGTTTCAGCCCCAGTCGCGCTCGACCCGCTTCACGCGTCCGGGCCGTCCTCATGGCGTGGTCGGCGCGCTGAACTACGCCGGCGTGCTGCTGGTCTGGAGCGCGCTGTTCGTGTGGGATCCCCGGCTGGCCATGCAGGTGCTGCGCGAGCGCCGCGCCGACTCTCCGATCCGCCGCCGCGACTAGCCAAATCCGCCGATCGGTGGGATGGCAGGGACATGCAGCGCACCGTCTCGATCGCCCATGTCAGCCACCGCCTGAAGGCCCCGTTCCGTATCTCGCGCGGGGTCAAGACCGCCGCCGAGGTGGTGGTGGTCGAGGTTGTCGAGGGCGACCTGATCGGACGCGGCGAGAGCGTGCCCTATGCGCGCTATGACGAGACGGTCGACAGCGTCATCGCCCAGCTTCAGCCGGCGGCCCAGGCCCTGCGCGACGGGGTGCGGCCACACGACGCCCTGGCGCTGCTGACGGCCGGCGCGGCCCGCAACGCGCTGGACTGCGCCCTCTGGGACCTGCGGGCCAAGCGCGAGGGGCTGAGCGTCGAGGCCCTGACCGCCCTGCGCGTGCCCGACAGCCTGGTCACCGCCGTCACCGTCAGCCTGGACAGCGTCGAGGCCATGGGCGCGGCCGCCCTGGCGGTGGCGTCGGCCCCCCTGATCAAGGTCAAGCTGTCGGCCGACGATCCCGCCGCCCGCCTGCTGGCCGTGGCCAGGGCCGCGCCGGACGCTCGGCTGATCGTCGATCCCAACGAGGGCTGGGATTTCGCCATCCTCGACGGCCTCAAGCCGGTGCTGTCGGACCTCAACATCGCCCTGGTCGAGCAGCCCTTGCCGGCCGGACAGGACCAGGCGCTGGAGGGCTATGATCCGCCTTATGTGATCTGCGCCGACGAGTCGGTGCACGTGGCCGAAGACCTGGCCGCCCTGCGCGGCCGCTATCGCGCCGTGAACCTCAAGCTCGACAAGGCCGGTGGTCTGACCGAGGCCCTGCTGATGCTGGAGGAGGCCCGCAACCACGGCTTTGAGCTGATGGTCGGCTGCATGGTGGCCTCGTCCCTGGCCATCGCTCCGGCCCTGCACCTGGCCAGTTCCTGCGCCTTCGCCGACTTCGACGGCCCCTGGTGGCTGGCCCAGGACCATCCAGGCGGCTGCCGCGTGGCCGACGGACGAATGACCAGGCCCGCCGAAGGGTTCTGGGGCGATGGCGTGACGGCGACGGGGCTGTGGCTCTAGCCGCGCAGCATCTGTCGCCCCGCCCAGACCGCGTGTGTCCCGCTGCTGATCTTGTGCGGCAGGGCGATCCGGCACGTCGGGGTCATGGTCCGGGCGTCGACCACCAGGCACTCCGACGTCCCCCGGTTCTCGTCGATGATGAAGCTGACCAGATAGCCGTCGTCCTCGTCCACGGCGCCCACGCGTGGCGCGAACGGCGCTTCGCTGGCGTAGCGGCCGGGCTCCAGGGATAACGACAAGCTCTGGCCCGTCTCCAGGTCGTGCTTGACGAAGCCGTTGAACAGGAACCAGCCAGGCTTGGCGGTGGTCGAATAGGCGTAGCGGTAGGGCCGTCCCGCATAGGCCTGGTTGAACATCCCGAACTCGAGCACGCGGTCGTCCAGCCGCTGTTCGGTCGTCTCGCCCGTGGCCAGGTTGAAGCGCCAGCGATGCAGCTTGGGCCGGAAGCTGTGCTCGTCCAGATAGGCCATCAGGTGGCCGTGGCCCTCGGGCGCGTCCTCCAGCGGGCGCGGCGTGGGGTTCTCCTGGAAATAGCCGTCCAGCACGATCTCGTCGCCGTCCTCGTACGCGTTGAGCCAATGCAGCACATAGGTCGGCGCGGCCTCGAACCAGCGAACCTCGCCGCCGTGGCGCGGCACGATCCCGAACCGCGAGGGCACGCCCTTGTGCAGGCGCACGGCGTGGATGTCGCGTTCCAGGAGCCCTGCGTCCCAGAACACCGGCAGGTCGTTGAGGATCGACCAGTTGGCCGTGAACGCCATGTCGTGCGGCAGGCGCGGGCCGGGCAGGTCGATGGCCTGGTAGACCGTCCGCCGACCCGAGGCGTCGACCACGCCGTAGTGCATGTAGGGCGCGTGCTTGGAGTAGTTGAAGAACAGCAGCTCGCCGGTCGCCTCGTCGACCTTGGCGTGGGCCGAGACGCCATCCAGCGGCGCCCAGGCCGCCACGCCCAGGTTTTCCAGCGTCAGGGGATCCAGGCGATAGGCCTCGCCGCACTGGTAGAAGGTGGCGATCGCCTCGCCGGCATGGACGACGATGTCGGTGCTGGCGGTGTCCTTGAGGCCGCCGTGGGCCCCGAAGCCCGGCCGCCTGGACGTGCCCGGCCCGTCCGCCAGTCCGCCCCACAGGCTCTCGCCCGCCTCCTGCTCGGCCTCGAAGCCGCGTGTGCGGATGAAGCGGTTGCGGTAGGCGGCCCGGCCGTCCTTGAATTCGATCTGATGCACCATGCCGTCGCCGTCGAACGGGTGGTAGCGGCCCAGGGGCTGGTGGACAGGGTTTTCGGTGTTGCGCAGATAGACGCCGTCAAGGTCGGTGGGGATCGCGCCCTCCAGCACCTCCAGCTCGACCGCGTCGACCTCCTCGTGCAGCGGGGTCCACGCGCCGGTCAGGTAAGGATGGTTGGTCGGCTGGAGCGAGGTGCGGACCGGCGGCAGGCGATCGATCTTCATGGTGGTTCCGCCCTGGCTGGATTGGCGTCGTGGCGCGCCTTGAAACCGACAGTAGAACCTTGGTCCCGTCGTACAAGCGACGGAAAATCGCACGCACCCCGACCTGCGCCGTTCTTCCGCCGCGCGAAGCGGTCTAGGTCGTTGGCGAGCACGTCCCACGCGAGGTTTCCATGCCCTTCGACACGCCGCCTTCCGTCGAACAGGTGATCGTCACCGCCGCCCGCCTGCCGCCGGCCGCCGCCGAGGCGGCCTTCTCGGCGGTGCATCTGAGCGAGAGCGACCTGGCCAAGAGCCAGCGGGTGGACGAGGCGGTCGGCCAAGTGCCCGGCGTCTCGCTGTTTCGGCGCACCTCCAGCCTGTCGGCCAATCCGACCACTCAGGGCATCAGCCTGCGGGCCATCGCGCCGTCGGGCGCGGGGCGGACCCTGGTCACCCTGGACGGCGTGCCGCTGAACGACCCGTTCGGCGGCTGGGTGATCTGGTCACAGCTGGCGCCGGAGTCCCTGACCGGGATCGACATCGTGCGCGGCGCGGGGGCGGGGCCTTACGGCGCCGGGGCCCTGACCGGGGTCATCGGCCTGAAGGAGCGCGACGCCGGCATCGCCGCCGACGTCTCGGTCGGCAATCTGGGGTCCGAACGCGCCTCGGCGGCGGCGGTCTCGACCCTGGGCCGGTTCGAGTTCTTCGGCGCGGCCTCCTACGACAAGTCCGACGGCTACGTGCCCGTGCGCGGCCCGGCCCAGGGCGCGGCCGACACCCGGACCGACCTGGAGGCCAAGAGCATCTCGGGCCGCGTCGACATGGCCACGGGCCTGGGCCTGCTGTCGCTGCGCGGCGGGTTCTTCGAGGAGGATCGCGGGGCGGGCCTGGCGGGGGCGCGGGCCAACGCCTCGGGCAACGTGTTCAGCGCCACCCTGGTGCAGGCGCCGCGCGGCGCGGCCCTGGGCTGGAAGCTGCAGGCCTGGCGACGGACCAGCGACCTGTTCAACAGCTCGGTCGCCGTGGCCGCCGACCGCTCGTCCACCACCCCGGCCAACAGCCAGGACAAGACGCCCGCCACCGGCTGGGGCCTGAACGGCGCTCTGCGCCAGAAGCTCGGCGGGGTGGAGTGGGAACTGGGCGCCGACGCCCGCCTCAACGACGGCGAGGAGCGCGAGCGTTACAGCTACATGGCCGGGGCCTACACCCGCAACCGCGTGACGGGCGGCAAGACCTCGGTGGTCGGGGCCTATGCCGACGGCTCGTGGACGACCGGCCCGTGGCTGGTGGCCGGCGGGCTGCGCCTGGACCACTGGGAGACCACCGACGGCTTTCGTGTCGAGCGCAACGCCCTGACCGGCGCGGTGCTGCTGGACCAGCGTCCGGCCGACCGCGACGGCGAGGTGGTCAGCGGCCGCCTGGGCGTGACCCGCGACCTGGGTCAGGACACGACCGCCCGGATCGCCGGCTATACCGGCTTCCGCCCGGCCAGTCTCAACGAGCTCTATCGTCCGTTCCGGGTGGGCAACGACGTCACCGAGGCCAATGCGGGCCTCAAGCCCGAGCGGCTGCAGGGGCTGGAAGCCGGCGTCTCGCGCAAGGGCGACAAGGGGCTGATCGAGGCCACGGCGTTCTGGAACCGCATCGAGGATCCGATCGTCAACGTCACCCTGGGCGCCGGCCCCGGGACCTTCCCGATCGGCGGCTTCATCCCGGCCGGCGGCGTGCTGCGCCAGCGCCAGAACGCCGGGACCATCGACGCGATCGGTCTGGAAGGCCGGGCCGAGCGCAAGGTCGGCGCCGTGACATTGAGCTCCGCCCTGTCGGCGACAGACGCTCGGGTCGACGGCGGCTCGGACGCGCCGCAACTGACCGGCAAACGCCCGGCCCAGGCCCCGATCTGGAGCGCGACGGCGGGCCTGTCGGCCGAGCTGAGCGAGAAGCTGACCCTGGCCTCCGACCTGACCTGGGAAGGCAAGCGGTTCGAGGATGACCTCAACAGCCGCGTGCTCGATCCGGCCTGGCGTCTGGACGCGCGCCTGGACTGGCGAGTGCGGCCGCTGGTGACGGCCTATGTGGCCGGCGACAACCTGCTGGACGCCAACATCCAGACCTCGCGAACGGCGGACGGGGTGGCGGGGTATTCGGCGCCGCGGATCGTGCGGGTGGGGTTGCGCTTGGCGATCTAGTCACTTGCCCCCACCTGGCGGCTTCGCCGCCTGTCCGCCCCCATAGGGGGCGGAGGACACCCGCACTGCGCGCCTCTTCCCCCTCCGGGGGAAGACGACCGCGAAGCGGTCCGTAGGGGGCAAGTGTTCACCGCACCGGCTTGCCCTGGAACACCACCTTCGCCCCCTTCACGACCGCCGCGCCCAGTTCCGCCGCGTCCCAGTTGGTCAGCCGCACACAGCCGTGCGACGCCCGCTTGTTCACCAGCCTCGGGTCCGGGGTCCCGTGGATGCCGTAGGTGTCCTTGGTCAGGTCGATCCAGGTCGAGCCCACCGGATTGTTCGGCCCAGCCTTGATGGTCAGCTTGCCCGTCGGCTTGCCGAACGTCAGGCGCGTTGGGTCGTAGGTATAGGTCGGGCGCGGGGCCACGGTGTTGACCGCCCATTCGCCGACCGGGGCGGGACGCTCGGTGCTGCCGACCGTGGCCGGATAGACCGCCAGCAGCTTGTCGCCGTCGGCATAGGCCTTGAGCACGCCCTTGGCGTTGTCGATCTCGATGCGGGTGACCTTGCCGTCCAGGCCGTCGGCGCCCAACGCGGCGACGATGATCGTGGTCCCGGCCTTGCCGAAGTCGACGCCGGGGTTCAGCGCCTGCAGCAGCGGCTCGTCCATGTGGAACTTCTCGGCCAGGGCCTCCAGCGGCGTGCCGTAGCCGAGGGCCGGCAACTTGGCCATCGCCTCGTAGTCGTCCTTGGGGATGTCGGGCGTGAACGGGCCGGCGGCGTCCTCGGCGGTGATCACATAGTCGGTCAGGGCGGGCGCGCCGTCGGCGACCAGGGCGTCCCAGGTGGCGGGGCTCAGCTTGCCGTCGACGGTCAGGCGATGGGCTTCCTGGAAGGCGCTGAGGGCGATGGTCAGGTTCGAGCCCTCCTGGCCGTCGATGACGCCGGGCGAGAAGTGGGCGCGGTCCAGCAGCACCTGGGCGCGGGTCAGATAGGCCTTCTTGGCCTCGGGTGTCATGGCGGCGGGATCGAAGGCGGCGGCGTTCACGGCCTGGGCCATCGGCGACGGCGCGGCCGGCGCGGGGGCGGGCGGAGCGGCGACCAGGGGCGGCGGGGTCTGGGGCGCGGGCGCGGCGGCGGGTTTCGACGCGGCCGGCTTCTGCTGCTGCGGCGCTGGGTCCGAACAGGCGGTGGTGGCCGCCAGGCAGCCGAGCAGCAGAACGACGGGACGCAGGGTCGAGGGCATGTAACAACTCCGAGGCGGGAACGCCTTGCCCTTCTCAAGCCTTCAGCCATGGCGAAGTTCCACCACAGGCCCCTGGCGGCCAAGGAGCCCTGATTGAAGATCCTGCGTCGGCTGATCTGGGTGTTGGGCGGGCTGGCGGTGCTGGTCGCCGGCTTCTTCGCGTGGGTGCTATGGCCCAGCAATCGACCCGCGCCGGCCGTGCCGCCGCCCTCGGCCTCGGCCCCGCGCGAGCCCCTGGCCTATGAGCCGCCGACCTATCTGCCGTCCAACGATCCGCCGGCCAGCGCGACGTTCGGGGCGGCGCCCGGCGCCTCGCCCGAGGACTGCGACGCCGGCGGGGCCTCGGCCAGTTCGGCTGCGGTCAACGCCGCTTCGCTGACCAGCCTGACCTGGCAGCCGTTCGGGCGCGAGGAAGTCGGTTGGGAGATCTACGCCCCCCGCGTCGCCAACGAGATCCAGACCGCTTGCGCGCCGGGTAGCACCCGTTTCGCCGCCGCCCTGGCGCGCTGGCAGGGCGGGCATGGCCTGAAGTCCACCGGGACCTTCGATCCGGAGACCTTCAAGGTGATGCTGGTGCGCTGGCACCGGGCTCGCCCGTTCGTGAAGGTCAATGGCGAGGGCATCTGCCCCGGCGCGCCGGCGGTCTCGACCCTGGCCACCGCCAAGCCGGAGGAAAGCTACGGCGGCAAGACCATCCAACTGCGGCAGGGCGCGATGGACGCCTATCGCCGGATGGTCGCCGAGGCCAAGGCGGCCGGCATGGTGCGTGATCCACGTGTGCTGACCATCTTCTCCGGCTTCCGCGACCCGGCCGCGGACGCCGCCCGTTGCGCTCGCGACAACAACTGCCAGGGCGTGTCGCGCACGATCTGCTCGGCCCACCGCACGGGCCTGGCCATGGACGTGTTCATCGCCGCCGCCCCGGGTTTCGGGCCGGACTCCAGCGCCGACGACAACCGTCGGGCCATGGCGCGGTCGGACGTCTATCGCTGGATGGTCGCCAACGCCGCGCGGTTCGGCTTCGTCAACTACGTGTTCGAGCCCTGGCACTGGGAGTGGACGGGCGAGCCGATGCTGCCGGGCGTGCCGATCAGCAGCCTGCCTCAGGCAGGCTCGGGCAATCCTGGAGACCCGCTGCTCATTCCGCCCGCAGCACCGGCGCCGGTCGCTGCGACAAGGCCAGCGCCGCCGCCAAAAGGCCGCCCGCCGTCGAAAGCCCCGCCGCGCCGGCCAGCAGGATGATCACCCCGCCCCAGTCGACGCTCCAGCTGGCTTCGAACACCTTGACCACCACCGGCCAGGCGGCCGCGAAGCCTAGGGCCACGCCCGCCGCGCCGGCGATCAGCCCGACCGCGCCATATTCGATGGCGTAGGCCGCCAGGATCTGGCCGCGCGTCGCGCCCAGAACCTTGAGCGTCGCGGCCTCGCGCGCCCGGGCCCGGGCCCCGGCGGCGATGGCGCCGGCCAGGACCAGCAGGCCCGCCAGCCCCGCCACGCCAGCCGCGCCGCGCACGGCCAGGGCCAGGCGGTCGAACAGGGCGGCGGCCGCGTCCAGCTGTTCGCGGACGCTGATCACGTTGACGCCTGGAAAGCTGTCGCCCAGCGCGCGGGTCAGGGCCGCTTCCTGCGCCTTGCCCAGGCGGGCGATGGCGACGTTGCGCAGGTCCGCGCCCTCCAGGGCCTTGGCGTTCAGCACGATGTTGAAGTTGGGGCCGAAGCCGCCGAACTCGATCTTGCGCAGCACGGCGATGCGGGCCTCGATGTCGCGGCCCAGGATGGTCAGGGTGATGGTGTCGCCGACCTTCAGGTTCGCGCCCTCGGCCAGTTCGGCGTTCAGGGCCACCAGGGGCGGGCCGGCGTAGTCGGGTGTCCACCATTGGCCGGCGATCGTCTTGCCGTCCTTTGGAGCGCCCGGAAGCAAGGTCATGCCGATGTCGTTGTCGAAGGCCCAGCGCTGGCCGGGCTTGATCTTGTCCTTGTCGACCGGCTGGCCCTTCAGGCCGCTGATCCGGCCGGTGGCGAAGGGCAGGCGCAGGTAACTCTCCGAGGTCAGCGGCATGACCCGGGCGACCTCGGCGTCGAAGGCGGCGGCCTGCGACCCGGGGATTTCGGTGAACACCATGGCCGGGGCGGTGCGAGGGGCGGTGGTGGTGATCTGGGCCAGCAGGGCCGACTGGATGAGCACCACGCAGGCCAGCAGGGCCACGCCCAAACCGATGGCCGGGCTGGCGGTGCGCGCGGCCGAGCGTGGTCCCGCCAGGTTGGCCAGGCCCAGCTTGGCGGGGCCGCTGACCAGTCGGCGCACCTTGCCCGCACCCCAGGCGGCGGCGCGGCCCAGGGCCCAGAGGATCGCGAACGAGACGGCGACCCCGGCGATCATGATCGCGGCGGCCAGGGGCGTCGGGGCGGTGATCACGGCCAGGGCGGCCAGGCCCGCGCCCGCCAGCACCGCGCCCAGGGTTTCCAGGCTCAGCGGAATGCGGCCGCCCAGGCTGCGGCGGAACAGGGCCGAGGGCGGGGTGCGGCGCGCCCTGGCCAGCGGAATCAGCGAGAAGGCCGCCGCCGCCAGCAGGCCGAACAGTCCGGCCTTGGCCAGGGGCAGCGGATAGACCGCGAACAGGGCTGGGATCGGCAACGATCCGGCGAACTGTCCCAGGATCAGCGGCGCGACGGCTCCAATCAGCAGGCCGATGGCCACGCCGAGCGCCGCAAGAAGCCCGATCTGGATCAGATACAGATTGCGGATCAGCGCCCCGTCGGCGCCCAGGGCCTTGAGCACGGCGATCGAGGGCTCGCGCGTCGCTAAATAGGCGCTGACCGCCCCGGCCACGCCCAGGCCGCCGGCCACCAGCGAGGCCAGGCCGATGAAGCCCAGGAAGTATTCCAGCTGGTCGATCAGCCGCCGCGCGCCGGGCGCGGCGTCGAGGCGGTCGCGGGTTTCCAGCCCCGCGTCGGGGAATTTCGCCACGACCGCCTTGCCGGTGGCGCGCGGGTCCTGCCCGGCGGGCAGGGCGATGCGAACGGCCCGGCCGGACAGGCCGCCCGGCGCGGTCAGGCCCGAGCGCTCCAGCACCTCGCGGCGGACCAGCACGCGCGGCCCCAGGGCGAACCCGCGTGACAGCCCGTCGGGCTCGCTGACCAGGATGGCGCTGGCCCGCACCGTCATGGGCCCGGCCGTGAAGCGGTCGCCGAGCTTCAGGTGCAGGCGGTCCAGCAGCGCGGGCTCGACCGCCGCGCCGGGCACGCCGTCGCGGTCGGCCAGGGCGGTCTTGAGGTCGGGCGCGCCATCGACCTTGACGGTCCCGGCCAGGGGGAAGCGACCGTCGACGCCGCGCAGGCTGACCAGCCGCCGGTCGCCGCTCGGCGCCTCGGCCATGGCCCGGGCGGCGGCGGTGTAGGTGGTGGTTCCCAGTCCGTCGAAGGCCGTTCGCTCGGCCGGGGTGAAGTCACGGTTCTCGACCGAGAAATAGAGATCGCCGCCCAGGATCTCGCGCGCCTGGCTGGCCAGGCCGTGGCGGAAGGCCTCGGCGGTCGAGCCGGCGGCGGCGATGGCGGCCACGCCCAGGGCCAGGCACGCCAGGAAGATGCGAAAGCCGCGCACGCCCGAGCGCAGCTCGCGGGCGGCCAGGCGGAACGAGAGGGCGGCCATCAGGCGACGATCTTCCCGTCGCCCATCCGCACGATGCGGTCGGCGCGCTGCGCCAGGGCCGGGTCGTGGGTGACCATGACCAGGGCCGCGCCCACCTCGGCGACGAGGTCGAACATCAGGTCGGCGACGATGGCGGCGGTCTTGGAGTCGAGGTTGCCGGTCGGTTCGTCGGCGAACAGCAGGGCGGGGCGGGCGGCCAGGGCGCGGGCCAGGGCGACCCGTTGCTGCTCGCCGCCCGACAGCTGGTGCGGATAGTGGGTCAGGCGCGCCGACAGGCCCACGCGACCCAGCCATTGGCGGGCGGTGGTCAGGGCGTCCCTGGCGCCGGCGATCTCCAGCGGCGTGGCGACGTTTTCCTCGGCGGTCATGTTGGGCAGCAGGTGGAAGGCCTGGAAGACCAGGGCCGCGCGGCCGCGCCGCAGCTTGGCCCGGCCGTCCTCGTCCAGCTTGGCCAGGTCCTGGTCGAACAGTTTCACCACGCCCGAGGTCGGTTGCTCCAGCCCGGCGCCCACCGCGATCAGCGACGACTTGCCCGAGCCCGACGGCCCGATCACCGCCAGCCGCTCGCCCGAGGCCACCGCGAGGTCGACGCCGCGCAGGATGTTCACCGGTCCGGCCGCCGAGGGCAGGGTGAGGGTCACCGCATCAAGTTCGAGAACGGGCGCGAGGACGGAAGCGGGCGGCGCGGTTTCTGCCATGAAACTTCCTAGAAGCCTGGTCATTGTCTGGATGCGACCCAGCCTACATAGGAAGTCATGAGCACAAATACGGCGCTAAACCGCTTTTCGAGGATTCCTTGTGCAGCAGGCGCGCGCGCGCGCCTTGACCGGCGCCGGGTTCTGGCCGGGCTGCTGCTGGCCACCCAGGCCGCGGCGGGGCCCAAGCCTCTTCCCAAGCCGCCGGTGATCACCGTGCTCGGGGATTCCATCACGGCCGGCCTGGGGCTTCCGGCGCGCGACGCCATGCCGGCGCAACTGCAGGCGTCGTTGACCCGGATGGGCGTGGTCGCCCAGGTGCGGGCGGCGGGCGTGTCGGGCGACACCAGCGGCGGCGGCCTGGCGCGGGTCAATTTCAGCGTCGCGCCCGACACCGCTCTCTGCGTCGTGGCGCTGGGCGGCAACGACCTGCTGCAAGGCATCGAGCCCCGGGTGACCAAGGCCAATCTGCGGGCCATCCTGCAGAGCCTGCGCAACCGCAAGATCGGCGTCGTGCTGGTCGGGGTCGGCGCGCCGCCGCTGATCGGCGTGGCCTACGCGCGCGAGTTCAACGCCGTCTATCCGGCCCTGGCGCGGGAGTTTTCGGCGCCGCTTTATCCCAACATCCTGGCCGGCGTGGGCGGTTCGCGACAGCTGATGCAGGGCGATGGCATCCACCCCAACGCGGCGGGCGCGCGGATCATCGGCGACAAGCTGGCGCCGCTGGTGGCCCAGGCGCTGCGGGGGCAGACGGCTTAGGCTTTCGTGGCCCGAAAACCCCGTCCTTCGACAAGCTCAGGATGAGGTTTTCTACTGAAGTCAAAGTCGCCCTCATCCTGAGCCTGTCGAAGGACGAGGGCGGTGCGCAATCGCGCCGCTAGGTAAAGAACTCGACGGCGATCAAGACCACGCCGGCGATCCACACCGTCTCGACCACCATCAGCACCACCGGCCGCCAGCCGGCGGTCATCAGGTCCTTGAACGAAGTCTTCATGCCCAGGCCGGCGATGGCGGTGACCAGGCACCAGCGCGAGATCTCGTTGGCGGCGTCGGTGACGGGCTTGGCCAGCCAGCCCAGGCTGTTGACGATCACCAGCGCCGCGAAGCCGATCAGGAACAGCGGCACGGTCGGCTTGGCGCCGCCGCTGACGCCCGGACCCATCCGCGCCACGACGAAGGCGATGCCGAAGACGACCGGCAGCAGCATGGTCACCCGCAGCAGCTTCACATAGGTGGCCACGTCGCCGGTGTGGGGCGAGATCATGTAGCCGGCCCCGACCACCTGGGCGACGTCGTGGATCGTGCCGCCCAGGAAGATCCCCGCCCGCGTGTGGTCCAGGTGCAGGGCGGCGGTCAGCAGCGGATAGGTGATCATGGCGATGGTCGACAGGGCCGTGACCGTGACGACCGCCAGGATGGTGTCGCGCTCGGCGTCCTTGCCGCGCGGCAGGACCGAGGCGATGGCCAGGGCCGCCGAGGCCCCACAGATGCCGACGGCTCCGCCCGACAGCACGCCGAAGCTGGAGCGCAGGCCCATGCGCTTGGCCAGGAACGCGCCCAGGGCGATGGTCGAGCCGATGCCGATGATCACCGTGATGATCGGCGTCAGGCCCAGGCCCAGGATCTGGCTGGCGGTGATCCGCGCGCCCAGCAGGGCGACGCCGAAGCGCAGGACAGCCTTGGACGAGAACTCGATACCCGGGATGCAGCGGCCTTCCTGGTGCAGGAAGTGGAAGGTCATGCCGAACAGCAGGGCGAACAGCATCACCGGCGCGCCGTAGTGTTGGGCCAGCCATTGCGAGGCCAGGGCGATGGTCACCGCCACCAGCACGCCGGGATAGAGCTTGATCAGGGCCGCCTGGCCGGGGAAGGCGGCGCGGGCCTTGGTCGCGGCGACGGGTTCGGGTCGCGACAGGCCCTCCATGCCCTCCAGCGACTGGAAGAGCGCCCGCGCGGCGGCGGTGTCGGTGTCGAGATCGGAGTTCATCATCGGGCCCTGGACCGGCGAGTCGCGCCGATCCTCCGATCGAGACCCGATGGCGGGGGCGGGGACAAGCCAAAAATAAACCCCTCGCCGCTGGGGCGAGGGGTTCGGCTTGGCGTCCGATGGCGTGGACCGAGGCTAAAGCTCCCGGCCGCCGCCGCTAATCACCGGCTCGGGTTGGTGATGACCGTGCTGGGCATGGTCGGGGGCGGCGTGCTGGTGCTTGAACATCTTGTCCATGATCTTGCTGGACCAGTTCTTCAGCATGTCCATGAACACGAACACCACCGGGATGTAGAGCAGCGACAGGAAGGTCGAGGTGATCAGCCCGCCGATCACCGCGATGGCCATCGGGGCGCGGAACTCGACATCGGCCCCGAAGCCCAGCGCCACCGGCGCCATGCCCGCGGCCATAGCGACCGTGGTCATGATGATCGGCCGGGCCCGCTTGTGAGCGGCGTCGATCAGCGCTTCGCGGCGGGTCATGCCGCCCTTCATGGCCATGATCGCGTACTCGACCAGCAGGATCGAGTTCTTGGCCGCGATGCCCATCAGCATCAGGATGCCGATCAGGGTCGACATCGAGAAGCTGCTCTTGGCCAGCACCAGCAGGGCGAAGGCCCCGCCGATCGCCAGGGGTAGGGCGGCCATGATCGTCACCGGGTGGGCGAAGCTGCGGAACAGCAGCACCAGCACGACGTACATCAGCAGGATGCCGGTCACGAAGGCCAGGATGAAGCCGGAGAACATCTCGGCGATGAACTCGGCGTCGCCGGCCGGCGCTTCCTTGACGCCCGGCGGCAGGTTCTTGACCGCCGGCAGGGCGTGGACCGCCTTGGCCGCGTCGCCGACCACGATGCCGTCCAGCTCGGCGGTGATCTCGGCCACTCGCGAGCGGTCCTGGCGCGAAATCTGCGAGGGGCCCGCGCCGAAGCGCACGTCGGCCACCGCGTTCAGCGGCACCGAACCGCCGTGGCTGGAGGGCACCCGCAGGGTCTCCAGCACCGACATGTTCTCGCGCGCGTCGTCGGTCAGGCGCAGGCGGATCGGCACCTGGCGGTCGCCCAGATTGTACTTGGGCAGCGACTGGTCGATGTCGCCGATCGTGGCCACGCGCACGGCCTGCGAGATCGCGCCGGCCGAGACGCCGGCCCGGGCCGCCTGATCGGGCAGGGGGGCGACGATGATCTCGGGACGGGCGATGGCCGCGGTGTTGACCACGTTGGCCAGGCCGTGGACGCCGCGCATCTGGGCCTCGACCGCGCGGGCTGCGGCTTCCAGCTGCGGGCCGTTGTCGCCCACCAGGCGCAGGGTGAAGGCCGACCCGTCGCTGGGACCGCCGCCGTTGTTGCCGCCCGCGCCGATGCGGGCGCCGGGGATGGCCTTGAACTGGTCGACCATCTGGCGGCTGAAGTCGCGCAGGCCCATCCGCTGGCCCTTGGGCACCAGGTCGGCGGTGACGCGGGCGTTGTTGACGCCGTCGCTGCCGACCGAGGCGTAGACGCCGGTTACTTCGGGCCGGGCCTCCAGTTCGCGGGTCATCCGGGCGACGATGGCGTCGGTCTCGTCGAGCGTGGCCCCCGGGGGCAGCGCGACGCTGAACGGCGCGCGGCCGCGGTCCATCGCGCCCTGGAACTCGACCGGCAGCTTCTGGGCCAGCAGGAATGAACCGAACAGGATCGGCAGAGCCAGCAGGGCCACCTTGATCTTGTTGCCCAGGGCCCAATCGAGGGCCTTGAGGTAGGGCGACATCCAGAACGGATCGGTGTCGGGCTTGTGGTGGGCCTTGAGCATGTAGGCGCCCATCAGCGGCGTCAGCATGCGAGCGACCAGCAGCGAGAACAGCACCGAGATACAGGCGGCCAGGGCGAAGGCCTTGAAGAACTGGCCGACGATGCCCGGCATGAAGCCGACCGGCGCGAACACCGCCACGATGGTGGCGGTGGTGGCCACGACGGCCAGGCCGATCTCGTCGGCGGCCTCCATGGCCGCGGCGTAGGGCGACTTGCCCCCGCGCATGTGCCGGACGATGTTCTCGATCTCGACGATGGCGTCGTCGACCAGGATGCCGACGGTCAGCGACAGGGCCAGCAGGGTGACGCCGTTCAGCGACTGGCCCAGCGGCGCCATCACCGCGAAGGTGGGTATCAGCGACAACGGGATCGCCACCGCCGCCAGGAAGGTCGCGCGCCAGTCGCGCAGGAACAGCAGCACCACCAGCACCGCCAGCACCGCGCCCAGGCCCAGGGCCTCGAGCGAGGCGTAGTAGCTCTGCTCGATATATTTCACGCTGGAGGTCAGCTCGACGATCTTGATCTCGGGGTGGGCCTTGTCGAGCTTCTCGACTTCCTTGCGGACCTTTTCGGCGACCTTGACCTCGCTGGCGCCGCGCGAGCGGACCATGCTGAAGGTCACGACCTCCTGGTCGTTGAAGCGCGCGCGGCTGCGCGGCTCGGCCCAGCGGTCCTCGACGTCGCCCAGGTCGCCCAGGCGCACGGTCTCGCCGTTGCCCAGCTGGACGCGGGTCTCGCGCAGTTGGTCGATCGACCCGGCCGCGCCCAGGGTGCGGATGGCGCGTTCGGAGCCGGAGACGGTGACGCGGCCGCCGGGCAGGTCGGCGTTGGCCGTCTGCAGGGCCTGGCTGACCTGGGCGGCGGTGACGCCGCGCGCGGCCAGGCGGTCGGGGTCGAGGGCGACCTGGATCTCGCGGTCGACGCCGCCCCGGCGATTGACCTCCCCCACGCCCTTGATGGCCAGCAGGGCGCGGCTGACGTCGTGGTCGACGAACCAGCTGCGTTGCTCCGGCGTAAGGGTCGGCGCCTGGACCACATAGGTGATCAGGTCGTCGCCAGAGATGTCGATGCGGGTGACGTTGGGCAGCTGCATGTCCTGGGGCAGGGAGCTCTGCAGGTTGGACATGGCGTTGCGGACGTCGTTGGTGACGCGCTCGTGGTCGACGCCCAGCTCGAACTCGATGAAGGTCGAGGAGAAGCCGTCGCCGACCGTCGAGCTGATGTGGCGCACCTGGCCCAGGCCCGCGATCGAGTCCTCGATCAGGCGGGTGACCTGGGTCTCCAGCTCGGTGGGCGCGGCGCCGGGGCGCGAGGCGTTGACCACCACCAGCGGCAGGTCGACGTCGGGGTTGTCGTTGATGCGCATGCTGGTGAAGCCGGAGATTCCCGACAGGGTCAGCAGCAGGAACAGCAAGATGACGGGGATCGGGTTCTTGATCGCCCAGCGCGAGATGTTGTTCATCGCCGGCCCCTAGCGCTTGGTCGCGACGGCCACGGCGGGCGGCGCCGCCCGGCCCGAGGTCGCGGCGACGCGCACGGCGTCGCCGTCGCCCAGGAAGCCGGCCCCTTCGACGACCACCCGCTCGCCCGGGTTCACGCCGTTGGCGGCGGTGCGGTCGGCGTTGCGGGCCAGGATGGCGATGCGGCGGAACTGGACGTGATTGTTGGCGCCGACCACGAACACGCCCGGCTGGTTCTGGCGATAGAGGATCGCCGCGGTCGGCAGGGTCGGGGCGGGCTGCGAGCCGGCCGAGATCTGGGCGCGGGCGAACATGCCCGACCGGAAGCCGCCGCCGGGCGCCAGGCTGATGCGGGCCAGGCCGACCCGGGTCTGGGTGTTGACCTCGGAAGTGACGATGCGGATCGCGCCCGTGGTCTGGCCGACCTGGTCGGAGGTGACGGTGGCCGGCATGCCGGCGCGCAGGGCCAGCAGGTCGGCTTCGGGGATCTCGGCGTCCAGTTCCAGGCGGCCGTCGCGGACGATGCGGAACAACTCGGTTCCCGGCGAGATGATCTGGCCCTTGGTGACGCTGCGGCGGCTGATCAGGCCCGAGACGGGCGCGCGGACCACGGCCTGGCCGAGGCGCGCCACGGTCTCGCCATGGGCGGCCTCGGCGGCGGCCACCTGGGCGCTGGCGGTCTGCTGGCGCATGGTGGCGGTGTCGAGGGCCGACGCGGCCAGATAGCCCTTGGTCTGCAGTTCGCGCGAGCGGTTCAGGGCGGACTGGGCCTCGGCCAGGGTGGCGCGGGCGCTGGCCACGGACGCCTCCTGCTGGCGGGCCTGGGCGCGCAGCATGGTGTCGTTCATCGCCACCAGGACCTGGCCCTGGCGGACGATCTGGCCTTCCTCGGCGTTGACCGACACCGCGGTCAGGCCGCCGGTCTCGGCGCCGACGGGCACTTCTTCCCACGGGGTGACGGTGCCCGAGGCGTTGATGACCCGAGGCAGGGACTGGACGATGACCTCAGCCACGCCGACGGTCTGGCTGGCGTTCTGCGAGGGCTTGGCCGTCTTGGCCTTGGCCTTGTCGCCATGGTCGCAGGCGGTCAGCCCAACGAGGCCGATGCAGAGCACCACGGGCAACGCAGTCGAACGCAGGCCGCGTTTATTGATCCGTTGATGCACGACCACCTCAGCTCCGATTGGTTTGAACAGCCAACGCCTTCTAACCGAGAAACGCCGTTCCCCGGATTAAATGATCGTAAGGCGGCGCGCCGGTTCCGGAGGGGGAGTCAGGCGAGACTGTCTGGGTGCGGACGTTCGCGGCGACCGGCGTTCCAGGCGCCGACCAGGAGCGCGCCCATCACCAGATAGCTGAGCAGGCTGCCGGCCACGAAGTAGGCGCGGGGGATGATCTGCCGGTCGATCGCGGCCGCCAGATGGACCAAGGCGCTGACGCCCTGGAAGGCCGCCGCCGCCATGGTCCACCAGCGGTCGGTGGTCAGGGCCAGCCAGAGCAGCACCAGCAGCAGCAGCACGTCGACCACCAGCACGCCGCTCTGGGCGCCCAGGGTCTGCTGGTCGTCCTGGACGAGGGGGCTGGCGAACCAGGCCGCGGCCATCGCCAGGGCGGCGATCCGCTCGACCCAGCGCCCCCGCCAGACGGCCAGGCCGCAACAGGTCAGCAGCACCGCGAGGCTGAACAGCTGGTCGGGGGTCTCAAAATACATCGTCGGGATTCGGCATCGTCAGCGTTCCGGCGGCGCGTCGAGAGTCCAGGATAGCGCGATCCGGGACGTAAGCCGACGGGTGACGTCGTGAAGGAAGTCGCGGGCCCGATCACATGTGGGGGTGCAGGATCGGACCCGCGGCGCGAGACCTGAAATGGGGGAGCGTTTCAGGCCACTTCGCGCGTGGTCGGCACCGCCCGAAGGCTGCCGATCAGGCTGGGCGGGGGCTTCTTGCCGCCGCCGCCGAAGGAAACGGCCGAGAGGCCGATGTCGTGCTGGGCCTTGCTCAGGCCCTGGTGGGTTTCGAGGATGTTCTGACGCGCCACGCCCAGGGCGCGCATCGTCTCGATCGCGCTGAGCAGGGCGTCCTGGCCGATCATCACCGACAGGTTGGCGGCCTCGCGCGAGGCCGGCATCAGGGTGGTCAGGGCGGCGGTGCTGGCGATGGCCGCGTCGATGGCCTTCTCGGCGGCGAACAGGGCCTCGGCGACGGCCTCGGCGGCGTCGCGGCGTTCCTTGAGCATGACGGTTCTCCTCGCGCCGCCCATCCGTGTCGGGGCGCGGCGCGTCATCGGGTGAAACTTGCGGGGAAGCGCTCGGGAACGGGCGGTCTAGAACAGGCCGCGAAGGGCGTGCAGGCCAGCCAGAAGGGATCCGAACGCGAAGGCGGTCGCGAGCATGACGGCGGCGATGAAGGCCAGCCGCTGGACGATCGTCAGGTCATTGGGGCCTCCCCAATTTCCGAACGGCCAGATGGAACGAAGCTCTCGTCCATCAAGGCTCCGGCCACGCAGAGGATCTCGCGCAGCACCATTTCCGGCGGCTTGAAGCTGGCCTGTTTGCGCGTGGCGCTGACCAGGTCCGAGGCCATCAGCGCGCTCTGGGCGGTCGCCGCCAGGCTGGCCAGCTGGCGCTCCAGCTCCGTCCAGGTGAAGGGCGGAACCGCTTCGTCCTGCGAGTTCAGGGTCGGCCAGGCCTCGTGAAAGTTCAGGGCGTCCCGGCGCAGGCTCAGGGCCTGGTCGATCGCGGTCTTCTGGGCGTGCGTAATGGGCGGCACCGGATGTTCCTTCCTCGATGTCGCGGCCTCCGATCCTGGGATCGGCGACCCGCGAAACCTCGTTGAGGCGAGGAGACATCGGGGAAGGTGGTGGGGCTAGTGTCGCCGCGTCGGACCCTGATCCGATCGGAGGGGGGGAGGGCGCGCGCGGCGAAACCAGGCGCGCGGCCTCGTAGCGATCGGCAGCGCCCAGGCGTCGACGGGCCTTGTCGAGATGCCAGTCGACCGTGTGCTTGGACAAGCCCAGTCGACGCGCGATCTCCTTGGAGGAGAGATGCTCGTCCACGAGCCGCAGGCAATCACGCTCACGCGGCGTCAGTCGGTCGATGCCGCTTACTGTCTGGTCCAAGCCATCGGCCCCCACGGTCATGGGGTGATTGTATCTCGACGGCGCTCTACCGCAAGATGCAGTCAGCCCTTGGGCAGATCCGCGACCGCCAAATCCGACGAGATCTTCCAAAGGTCGACGGCGCCCTCGATGGCGTGACGATCGATCTGCGCCAATTCCTCGGCCGTGAAGGCCAGGGTGTTCAGCGCCGCCAGGGAGTCTTCCAGCTGGGCCACCGTGCGCGCGCCGATCAGCGCGGAGGTGACGCGCGGGTCGCGCAGCACCCAGGCCAGGGCCATCTGGGCCAGGCTCTGGCCACGGGCCTTGGCGATCTCGTTCAGCGCCTGGATGCGGGCGATGTTGTCGTCGCTCAGCAGATGGCCGCCCAGCGAGCCGCCGCGCGCCGCGCGGGAATCCTGCGGCACGCCGCCCAGATACTTGTTGCTGAGCATGCCCTGGGCCAGGGGCGAGAAGGCGATACAGCCGACGCCCAGCTCTTCCAGGGTGTCGAGCAGGCTGTCCTCGATCCAGCGGTTCAGCATCGAATAGGACGGCTGGTGGATCAGCAGTGGCACGCCTTCGCTCTTGAGGATGGCGGCGGCCTGGCGGGTCAGCTCGGGCGAGTGCGACGAGATGCCGACGTACAGCGCCTTGCCCTGCCGGTGCAGGTGGGCCAGCGCGCCCATGGTCTCTTCCAGCGGCGTCGTGGGATCGACGCGATGCGAATAGAAGATGTCGACATAGTCCAGGCCCATGCGCTTGAGGCTCTGGTCGCAGCTGGCGATCAGGTACTTCCGCGAGCCGCCGATCTTGCCGTAGGGGCCCGGCCACATGTCCCAGCCGGCCTTGGTCGAGACGATCAGCTCGTCGCGGTGGGCCTTGAAGTCGGTGGCCATGACCTTGCCGAAGTTCTCCTCGGCCGAGCCGTAGGGAGGACCGTAGTTGTTGGCCAGGTCGAAGTGGGTGACGCCCAGGTCGAAGGCGCGGCGCAGGATGGCGCGGCCGGTCTCGAACACGTCCGCGCCCCCGAAGTTCTGCCACAGGCCCAGCGAGATCGCCGGCAGGTCCAGCCCGCTGCGGCCGGTGCGGCGATAGGGCATGGCGTCATAACGGGTGTCGGCGGCGACGTAGGGCTTCTGCACGGCGAGGTTCCTGGGGAGAGGAGTCGGAAGCGGGATGGATGGCGCGAAACGTCCGCCATGTCATCAGAGGTGTTTCACCTCTCAAAAGGTTGTCATCCCGGAAGCCTCGCAGAGGCTGTCCGGGACCCAGGGGACTGGGCCGGCGTGGTTGCGGTTCACCTGGGTCCCGGACAAGCGCTCCGCGCTTTCCGGGATGACAACGAGTGGGGGCCTTACTTCGGAACCAGCGCTCCGTGGATCGGCTCGACCCAGACATCCTTCTTGATGTCGTACGCCACGAAGTCGCTGTCGAACTGCCAGTAGGCCCAGGCCCAGCCGCGCGCCTCGGCCTCGCGGGCGGCGGCGGCGGTGTAGGCTGCGCGCGAAGCCATGTCGCCCTTGTCGTAGGCCCCGAACTCGCCCAGCAGCACGGGCCGGTCATGGGCCTTGGCCCAGGCCTGGACGCCGTCGAAGTCGGCCTTCATCCGCGCGCGCTCGGCGGGCGCGCCCCAGGTGACGCCGGTCTTGGGCGTGTCGGGATTCCACGCCGCGCCCTGGTGGGTGAATTCCATGGGCAGGTAGTAGTGGACCGTGGCGATCAGGTGCCGGTCGCCCTCCGGAAGGTTCAGCTGGCTCAGGTGGCTGATATTGTTCCAGAAGGCTGGGCCGATGATGACGTTGCGCTTGGGGTTGGTGGCGCGGACCACCGGCAGCAGCTCGGCGATCCAGGCGTTCCAGACGTCGTCGGTCAGGCCCTTGTTCGGCTCGTTCAGCAGTTCGAACACCACCTTGTCGGGGGCGTCCTTGTAGCGCGCGCCGATCTGTTTCCAGAAGGCGATCAGCCGGGGCTTGCAGGCGGCCGGATCGGCGCCGCAGTCGTTGAAGTCGTGCTCGTCCAGGATGACGGTCAGCTTCTGGGCCAGGGCGGCCTTCACCACCTGGTCCAGGGTCTTCAGCCAGGCCGGGTCCAGCTGGTTGCTCGCGTCCATGTGCGAGAAGGCCTGCAGATTGATCCGCACCGCGTCGAAGCCGCCGGCCTTGATGATCTTGAAATGGCGCGCCGTCTGGAAGCGGGCCTTGGCCGGGTCCTTCCACAGCGGGTCATAGCCGAGGACGTTGATCCCCCGGGTCATGGCCTTGACCTGGTCCCGCGCCGAAACCTCGCGGGCGGGAGTGGGGGAGACGGCCAGGCTCGACAGCAGGGCGCAGGCGATCAGGGTCTTGAAGACTGACGGCATGGCGTTTCCTCGGAAGGCTTGCGAGAGCCTTCACCGGACAACGCCGTTAGTCCAGCGCGGATGCGTGGAAGGGTTGATCAGGCGTCGCGGCGGGCGGCCTCGGACTCGGTGTCCGGCGAGGCCGCGCGGATCAGTTCCAGCACGTCGACGATGATGATCTGCATGGCCTTCTGGGCGGCCACGGCGTCTCGGGCGATGATCGCGTCGGCCACGTCCTCGTGCGACGGGATCGAGGCGGTGCGGCCCTTGATGCGGTTGGTGAAGCGGATCGAGATCCGCAGGGCGGTGTTCACCAGCTCGTGCAGGTCGCGATAGAACGGGTTCTTGGTGGCGTTGAGGATCGCCACGTGGAAGGCGATGTCGGCCGACAGCGGATCGTCCTCGCCCCCGGCGGCGGCCTTCATCCGGGCCAGGGCCTTGCGGATGCCGGCCAGGCCCGCTTCGTCGGCGTTGCGGGCGGCCAGGGCGGCGGCGGCGGGCTCGATGCCCAGGCGCATCTCGGTGAACTCGGCCAGCAGCCGCAGGCTGAACTTGCGTTCCAGCATCCAGCGCAGGACGTCGGGATCCAGCAGGTTCCACTCGTTCTCGGGCTCAACCACCGTGCCGTGGCGGGGGCGGGCGCTGAGCAGGCCCTTGGCGGTCAGCATCTTGACCGCTTCGCGCGTCACGGTGCGGCTGGCGCCGAACTGCTTGGACAGCTCGCCTTCGGTGGGGAAACCGACCTGGACGTATTCACCGGTAACAATGGCCTGCCCCAGGGACTCGACGAGTCCATAGGTCAGACTGAGGCCCGGCTGCGTACGGATCACCAAGTTTTCGCCCCCAAAACGCTTCTCGAAGACGGTCGTCGCCGAAATAGGTCTGACCTTGTGTAACGTGCTTCGGTCATGCCCGGAACAATCATGTCAAAGCCGAAACCCCGCCACGGCGAACCGTGACGGGGCTTTAGATTTAAAGCCGGGGCGGCGCTCATCGAAACCCCGCCCGCGCCGTCACCACCAGGTGGCGTACAGCGCGATCAGGATCACGACCACGCCGACGGCGGCGATGTTGAAGCCGTTGGTGGTCTTGTAGCTGACGCCTTCCAGCGACACGACGTTGACCGCCTTCTTCTGGGGCGCGACCAGCGAGACGAGGATCGCCGCGGCCAGGGTCAGCAGGAACACCAGGCCCACGCGGTTCATGAACGGGATCACGAACACGCCCATCTTGTCGGCCACGAAGAAGGCGCCCGACAGGGCCGCGCCGCCGATCGCCGCCACCAGGGCCGAGGCGGTGGTGGCGCGCTTCCAGAACAGGCCCAGCATGAAGATCACCACGATGCCCGGGGTGAAGAAGCCGGTGAAGTCCTGGATGAACTGGAACGCCTGCTCGGCCTTCCCCAGCAGCGGCTTGGCCATGATGATGCCGATGATCACCGCCACGACGGCGGTGATGCGGCCCACGGTGACCAGGTGCTGCTCGCTCGAGCCGGTCTTGACCTTGGCGTAGATGTCCAGGGTGAAGATGGTGGCGATCGAGTTGATCTTGGCGGCCAGCGACGCGACGATCGCGGCGACGAGCGCGGCGAACACCAGGCCCAGCACGCCGGGCGGCAGCAGCTTCATCATCTCCGGATACGCTTGGTCGGGCTTGGCCAGGCCAGGCACCAGCACCAGGGCGGCGATGCCCGGCAGCACCACGATCACCGGCATCAGCAGCTTGAGATAGGCGGCCAGGGCGATGCCCTTCTGGGCTTCGGCGATGTCCTTGGCGCCGAGGGCGCGCTGGATGATGTACTGGTTGAAGCCCCAGTAGCTGACGTTCATCACCCACAGGCCGCCGAACAGCACGCTCAGGCCCGGCAGGTCCTTGTAGTGCGGGTTGTCCTTGCTGAGGATCATGTCGAACTTGTCGGGGAACTGGGTGGTCAGCTGGTGGAAGCCGGCCAGCAGGTCGCCGTGGCCGATCTTGGTCAGCGACAGGAAGACGATGATCAGGCCGCCGGTGATCAGCAGGGCCACCTGGACGATGTCGGTCAGGGCCACCGCCTTCAGGCCGCCCCACAGCTGATAGGCCAGAGCGAACACGCCGATGATCACCAGGGCCTGCATCTGGTCGATGCCGGCCACGGTGTGGATGGCGATCGAGCCCAGCCACAGGATCGAGGTCAGGTTCACGAAGACGTAGAGGATCAGCCAGAACACGGCCATCACGTTGCGCACGCTGGGCCCGTACCGCTGCTCCAGGAACTGCGGCATGGTGCTGATGTTGTTCTTCAGGAAGATTGGCAGGAAGAACTTGCCGACGATCAGCAGGGTCAGCGCCGCCATCCACTCGTAGGAGGCGATGGCCAGGCCGAGAGCGTAGCCCGAGCCGCTCATGCCGATGATCTGCTCGGCCGAGATGTTGGCGGCGATCAGCGACGCGCCGATCGCCCACCAGGGCAAGGCCTTGCCGGCCAGGAAGTAGTCGGTGGAGTCCTTCTTGTGGCCGCCCTTGTCGCGGGAAACCCACTGGGCCAGGCCGAAGATGGCGACGGCGTAGATCGCCAGGATGACGAAGTCGATGGTTCTCACTGGGGTCCCCCCTTTAGGGCCGGCTTCTTGTCGTGATGCTCGTGTTCGTTACTGCGCGGTCAGTTCGTTCCAGGCCGCCACCAGGGTCCTGGCGCGCTGGCCGACCTCCTGCGCGGTGTAGCCCGGGCGATAGAGTTCGCCGCCGACGCCGATGCCGGCGACGCCCGCCTCGATCCACGGCTTGAGGTTGGCCGAGCCCACGCCGCCGACGGCGTAGACCGCGATGTCCTTGGGCAGCACGTCGCGCACGGCCTTGATGTGGCCGAAGCCGTAGGTGCCGGCCGGGTAGAGCTTCAGCGCCTTGGCCCCGGCCTTGACGGCGACGAAGGCCTCGCTGGGCGTGGCGAAGCCGGGCATGACGGTCAGGCCCAGGCTCACCGCGTGGCTGATGACGGCGGCGTCGATGTTGGGGGTGACGATCAGCTTGCCGCCGACGCCGGCCACCTGGTCGACGGCTTCGGGCGAGAGGACCGTGCCCGCGCCGCACAGCACCTTGTCGCCGAACGCGGCGCACAGCTTGCCGATGGTCACCAGCGGATCGGGCGAGTTCAGCGGCACTTCAATGGCCTCGATCCCGGCCTCGACCAGGGCGGCGGCGATGTCGACGATCTCGTCGTGCTTGACGCCGCGCAGGATGGCGACGATCGGCGGGGTCTTCGCGGCGATGGGGTTAGGCCCAGATGGCTTAAGCAACGACATGAACTCCACTGTTTGAGGCTGGCGACAACGTTGTCAATCCAGCCAGGACGGCCGCGTCGCCGTCGACGGTCACGCTTGTGCCGCCATGGGCGGCGATGGCTTGGGCGTAGAGGGCGCTGAGGGCCGGGGCCCCGATCAGCGACACCTGGCCCAGATCCCCGAACCAGCTTGAGGTGGTTGCGGTATCACTGGCGATCAGCAGGCCCGACAGGAAACCCATGGCTTCGTCCTTGGGCAGGCCGTCCAAAAGTTGTCGACTGCGGGTCTCGAAAATCAGGTGCGGCAGGCGCGCGGGGCCCTGTTCGACGATCCGGGCGACGCCGCGGGCGAATCCCTCGGGGGATTCGGGGCCGTCGCCGGGGGCTGCCTTGGCCAGGATCGAGTGCTCACGCAGCAGGGCGTAGAGCTCGCCGACCGGGGCGGTGAGGAAGCTGGTGATCGCGCCGTCCTCGACCACCACCCACTTGGTGTGGGTGCCGGGCAGGGCCAGCAGGTGACGGCCCTTGGCCAGCTCCGGGTTCAGCGACAGGGCGCCCAGGATCTGGGTCTCCTCGCCGCGCATGACGTCCGGCCCGCCCAGGGCGTTGCGGCACGACAGGCCCGGCACGATGGCGACCGGCAGGCCGTCGGCGTCGATGTGCAGCAGGCGTTCGCGGATGTCGGCGGCGCCGGCCGGGCAGGGGGCGTAGGCCGCCTCTTGCCAGCCGTTGCGCGACCCGACCATGCCGCACAGCAGGGCCAGCGACGGCCCCGCCTCGCGCCAGTCGCCGACCAGGTCGAGGAAGGTTTCGCGTGGCGATTTCGTCAGCGCCCCGATGCCCGGTCCGTCGCGGCGGTCGAGCACCATCTTGCCCTGGCGCAGATAGAGCCGCAGGCGCGAGGTGCCCCAGTCGCCGAAGATCGTGACCGAGCTATCCATGGGGTTCATCTAGTGGGACTCACGGGTGACGACCGAGCCGCTGGAGCCGACCAGGAAGTCCAGGTCCGCGCCCTTGTCGGCGCCCAGCACGTGGTCGATGTACAGCTTGGCGTAGCCGCGCGTCGCCTTGGGCGCGGGCGGATTGGCCCGCCATTCGGCCAGGCGGGTCTCCAGCTCTTCGTCCGAGATCAGCAGGTTCAGCGACCGGGTGGGGCCGTCGACCTCGATCTCGTCGCCGTTACGGACCACGGCCAGCGGGCCGCCGGCGTCGGACTCGGGCGAGACGTGCAGGATGACGGTGCCGAAGGCCGTGCCGCTCATGCGGGCGTCGCTGATGCGGACCATGTCCTTGACGCCCTTCTCCAGCAGCTTGGTCGGCAGGGGCATGTTGCCCACTTCCGGCATGCCCGGATAGCCCTTGGGGCCGCAGCCCTTGAGCACCAGGATCGAGCTGGCGTCGACGTCCAGGTCCGGATCGTCGATGCGGGCCTTGAAGTCCTCGATGGTCTCGAAGACCACGGCCTTGCCCTTGTGGCTCAGCAGTTCGGGGCTGGCGGCGCTGGGCTTCATCACCGCCCCGCCGGGAGCCAGGTTGCCGCGCAGCACCCAGATGCCGCTGTCGGGCTTCACCGGGTTCTCGACGCCGCGGATGACCTCGGCGTTGAACACCTCGGCCTTTTCGTACTGCTCGCCGATAGCCGTGCCCGAGACGGTCAGGGCCTGACGGTTCAGGAACGGGGCCATTTCCTTCATCACCGCCGGTAGGCCGCCGGCGTAGTGCAGGTCTTCCATCAGGAAGCGGCCCGAGGGCTGCAGGTCGACCAGCAGCGGCACGTCGCGCGACAGGTTGTCGAAGTCCTCGAGGCTCAGCTCGACGCCCAGGCGGCCGGCCAGGGCCAGCAGGTGGACGACGGCGTTGGTCGAGCCGCCGATCGCGGCGTGCACGCGCAGGGCGTTCTCGAACGCGGCGCGGGTGGCGACCTGCGACATGGTCAGGCCGTCATGCACCATGCGCACGATGGTGCGGCCGGTGTGGTGGGCCATCGCCGCGCGGCGGGCGTCCACGGCGGGGATCGAGGCGTTGTACGGCAGGCTCATGCCCATGGCTTCGACGATCGCGGCCATGGTCGAGGCGGTGCCCATGGTCATGCAGGTGCCCGGCGAACGGCTCATGCCGCTCTCGGCCGACATGAATTCCGGCAGGGTCATCTCGCCGGCCCGCACGGCCTCGGAGAACTTCCACACGTCGGTGCCCGAGCCGATGTCCTTGCCGCGGAACTTGCCGTTCAGCATGGGGCCCGACGAGACGACGATGGTGGGCAGATCGACGCTGGCCGCGCCCATCATCTGGCCCGGCGTGGTCTTGTCGCAGCCGCCCAGCAGCACGACGCCGTCGATCGGATTGCCTCGGATCGACTCCTCGACGTCCATGGCCAGCAGGTTGCGGAACAGCATGGCCGTCGGGCGCATCTGGGTCTCGCCCAGGCTGATGGCCGGGAACTCCAGCGGCAGGCCGCCGGCTTCCCAGACGCCGCGCTTCACGTGCTCGGCGATGTCGCGCAGGCCCGCGTTGCAGGGGGTGATTTCCGACCAGGTGTTGCAGATGCCGATCACCGGGCGGCCGTCGAACACGTCGTCCGGAAGGCCCTGGCTCTTCATCCAGCTGCGATGGATAAACCCGTCGCGATCCAGCTTCCCGTAGCTGTGTCCGCTGCGGAACTTACCGCCCCCGTTTCCCTGACTCATGTTCTTCCCTGACGCCACGGACAGCGGCTGCTCGCGCCCGATGTCTGGCATTTATAGTATAATAATGATGGTTGCAAACGCCATGGATTCACGGGGTTTGTGCGAGCGTGGCGCCAAAGCCGCGCCATCTGCGGCAAAATGATAGCGCTATCAATTTCGACTTGTAAGTATCACTTATATGATTATTACCAGCCCCGTTGATCAAGCGAGGCGCCGTCCTCGCACGTTATCGCCGCCATGAGAGCGTCGGGACGGATCGCTAGTTCTGGGGAAGGAAAACGGAATGCAACGCCGCTCCACCAAGCTCTATCAAACCCTCATGCTCGTCAGCGCTTCCGCGCTCGCGATCAGCGCCGTGGCCTCGGCCGCCTGCGCTCAGGAAGCCGCCCAGGGCGCTTCCGCCGCGCCCGCCGATGACAACGCTGTCGTCGAAGAGGTGGTCGTCACCGGCACTCGCGCCGCCCTGCGCTCGGCCATCGCCATCAAGCGCGACGCCAGCCAGATCGTCGACTCGATCGTCGCCACCGACATCGGCAAGCTGCCCGACCACAACGTCGCCGAAGCCCTGCAGCGCATCCCCGGCATCCAGATCGACCGCAACTACGGCGAAGGCTCGAACATCGCCATCCGCGGCCTGACCCAGGTCCGCACCGAGATCAACGGCCGTGACAGCTTCACCGCCGGCGAAGGCCGCAGCCTGAGCTTCGAAGACGTGCCGTCGGAAGTGCTGGCGGGCGTGGACGTCTACAAGAACCCGGCGGCCGACCTGATCGAAGGCGGCGTCGGCGGCCTGGTCAACCTGCGCACCCGCATGCCGTTCGACTTCTCCGGCGCCAAGTTCGCCGCCAGCGTCTCGGCCACCAACTACGACTTCGTCGACAAGACCAAGCCCTCGGGTTCGGTGCTGGTCAGCGACCGTTGGGACACCAAGTACGGCGAGATCGGCGTGCTGGCCAACCTGTCCTATCAGCGCGGCGCGTTCCGCCAGGACACCATCTCGACCGAGCCGTTCTACACCCTCAAGCCGGGCGACGCGAACTACGTCACCTATCCGGGCCGCGAAGGTCAGGTCGTCACCGTGCCGCACGGCGCGGGCATGAACACCACCCTGGGCGACCGCACCCGCAAGGGCGGCGTGCTGGGCCTGCAATGGCGTCCGAACGACAAGACCGAGCTCTACGCCCAGGTCGTCCACTCGGACTACAAGTTCCAATGGCAGGACTATTCGGTCTTCGCCTACACCAGCGCCAACCCGATCCTGCCGGCCGCCGGCAAGCCCTTCAAGTTCAACAGCGACGGCGAGTTCCTCAGCGGTTCGTTCGCCAACGTGCCGTATGACTCCAACACCAGCCTGACCCAGCGCCACTCGGTCACGACCGACTACTCGGTCGGCGGCAAGTGGGACATCACCGACGACCTGACCCTCAGCACCGACTTCCAGTACGTGCGGGCCATCACCGACGCCACGCGCTCGATCGTCAATGTCGGCAGCACCATCCCGGTCTTCAACCAGGACATCTCGGGCGACATCCCGGTCATCACGACCGAGCCGACCGGCTTCGCCAGCAACCCGGCCAACTTCAACCTGGGCTACTATCTCGACCACATCGAGAAGTCGGTCGGGACCGAAAAGGCCTGGCGCGCCGACGCCGAGTACAAGGCGCCGGAAGACGGCTTCCTGAAGTCGGTCAAGGTCGGCGTGCGCTACACCGATCGCCAGGCGCTGAACCGCTCCAGCGGCTATCGCTTCATCGGCTTCTTCAGCCCGCTGACCAGCCACCCGGGCCTCTACGAGGTCAACCAGTTCGACAACTTCTTCCGCGACAAGGTGTCGTCGTTCGGCCCGACCGTGGCCTTCAAGCGCTCGATCGCCCTGGACTACCGGGCCACGCTGAACGCCCTGGGTCAGACCGAAGGCGTCGGCTACGGCCCCAACGACACCAACGAGCAGGGTGAGAAGACCTACGCCATGTACGGCGTGGCGCGCTTCGGCTTCGATGCGGGCGCCTTCCCGATCGACGGCAATATCGGCCTGCGCGTGGTTCGCACCGACGTGGACGCCCAGGGCTTCTCGGGCATCACGCCGCTCCTGAACTACGGCGTCCCCAGCCAGGAGACCTCGGGCTCGCCGATCTTCACCCCGGTGTCGATCCAGTCGGCCTACACCAAGGCCCTGCCCAGCCTGAACGTTCGGATCCACCTGACCGACGACGTCCAGCTGCGCCTGGCCGCCTCGAAGGCCCTGTCGCGTCCGACGTTCACCCAGCTGAACCCGAACGCCAACATCAGCCAGCCCGGCAGCACCCAGCAGGGTCTACCCACGGCGACCTTCGGCAACCCCTATCTGAAGCCGCTCGAGGCGGATCAGCTGGACAGCTCGCTGGAGTGGAACTTCAACTCGACCGGCCTGCTGTACGGCGCGGTCTTCTACAAGAAGGTCGACGGCTTCATCGCCAACGTGACCAAGAACGAGGTCTTCACCTTCCCGGACGGCCGCAGCGAGACCTTCGGCGTGACCCGCCCGCAGAACGGCGACAACGGCAAGATCAAGGGTCTGGAGATCGGCTATACGCAGTTCTACGACTTCCTGCCGGGTCTCCTGTCGGGTCTGGGCATGCAGGCCAACTACACCTACGTCGACTCCAAGGCCCCCAGCCCGGCCGCGGCCGACAACGAGGGCAACAAGCTGACCGTCCCGCTCGAGGGCCTGTCGAAGAACAGCTACAACATCGTCGGCATCTACGAAAAAGGCCCGATCTCGTTCCGCCTGGCCTACAACTGGCGTGACGACTATCTGGTCACCACCTCGGGTAACGGCACGGGCAACCTGCCGGTGATCAGCAAGGCCTTCGGCCAGCTGGACGCCTCGTTCAACTACGACATCAACGACCACATGGGCGTGACGGTCGAGGCCACGAACCTCACCGACACCCAGCGCGACACGTTCTTCGGCAAGGAAAGCCTGAAGCGCGACAGCATCCTGGTCGATCGCAAGGTGGCCGCCACCCTGCGCGTCAACTTCTAAGCGTTTGGGACGCCGAGCCTTCGGGCTCGGCATCGCGCCGGCTCCTCCCGCCGCGCGCCGATCTTCCAAGACCGCGCATCGCCTTCACGGGCGATGCGCGGATTTTTTTATGGCCAAGGCCGCCCGGACGCGCGACGTCGGACATCTAAGCCTTGCCGCTCAATTGTATGACTTATAGTGTTGATAGCGGTAACAGCGCCGGCGCGACGAGGCTTGCCTCCGGACCGGCGTTCAAACGGGAGGTAGCGTTGCGGGCCCATCATCGAAACTTCGTTCGGCGCGCGGCGCTGCTGGCCCTGTTCGCGACGGCGATCGGCGCGTCCGCTTCGGCGGCCGACCTGCCCAGGCTGGTCGCCAAGGACGGTCGCCACGCCCTGATGGTCGACGGCGCGCCGTACCTGATGCTGGGCGTCCAGGCCAACAACTCGGCCAACTATCCCTCGCAGCTGCCCAAGGTCTGGCCGGCGGTGAAGGCCCTGCACGCCAACACCCTGGAGATGCCGGTCGCCTGGGAGCAGATCGAGCCGGTCGAGGGCCAGTTCGACTTCTCGTTCGTCGACGTGCTGCTCAAGCAGGCCCGCGACAACGACGTGAAGCTGGTCCTGCTGTGGTTCGGCACGTGGAAGAACAATGGCCCGCAATACGCGCCCGAATGGGTCAAGCTGGACAACAAGCGCTTCCCGCGGGTGATTACCGCCAAGGGCGAGACGCGCGGTTCGCTGTCGCCGCATTTCCCGGCCACGCTGGAGGCCGACAAGAAGGCCTTCGTCCAGCTGATGAAGCACATCAAGGCCAACGATCCGGACCACACCGTGATCATGGTCCAGCCCGAGAACGAGACGGGCACCTACAACGCCGTGCGCGACTATTCGCCGACGGCCCAGAAGCTGTTCAACGGCCCCGTGCCGGCGACCCTGGTCAAGGCCATGGGCAAGAAGCCCGGCACGTGGAGCCAGGTGTTCGGCAAGGACGCCGACGAGTTCTTCCACGCCTGGTCGATCGGCCGGTTCGTCGACGAGGTCGCTGCGGCCGGCAAGCGCGAGCTGCCGCTGCCGATGTACGTCAACGCCGCCTTGCGCGATCCCTTCAATGACCAGGATCCCTATACCTACTCGTCGGGCGGTCCGACCTGGAACGTGCTGGACGTCTGGAAGGCGGCCGCGCCGTCGATCGACGCCATCGCCCCCGACATCTACCAGCGCGAAAGCGCCAATGTCCGCAAGACGCTGGAGCAGTACGGCCGCCCCGACAACGCGCTGTTCGTGCCCGAGATCGGCAGCGACAAGGGCTATGCGCGGCACTTCTACGACGTGCTGGGCCGTCACGGGATCGGCTTCTCGCCGTTCGGCCTGGATTACACCGGCTATTCCAACTACCCGCTGGGCGCCAAGCAGGTCGACGCCGAGGCGCTGGAGAACTTCGGCGTCCACTACCGCCTGCTGGCCCCGATGGCCCGCGAATGGGCCAAGCTGTCGTTCACGAGCGACGTCTGGGGCGTGGGCGAGGCCGACGACCGCAAGGCCGAGACCTTGAAGCTGGGCGACCGCTGGACCGCCACGGTCTCGTACGGCGAATGGCAGTTCGGTTCGATCGAGGCCCCCTGGATGGCCAAGGCCGAGAAGCAGCCCAACCGCGCCGTGCCCGACGGCGGCGCCCTGATCGCCCGGCTTTCGGCCGACGAGTTCCTGATCACCGGCTACCGCGCCCGCGTCAGCTTCGGCTCGGCCAAGGGCGAGCGGTTCATGATGGCCCGGGTCGAGGAAGGCCACTTCGACGACAAGGGCCAGTGGGTGTTCGACCGCGTGTGGAACGGTGACCAGACCGACTACGGCCTGAACCTGACGACCCTGCCGCAGGTGCTGAAGGTCAAGCTGGCGACGTATTGAAGTGATTGAAGCCTCCCCCTGTGGGGGAGGTGTCGGCGAAGCCGACGGTGGGGGGGAGTGATAGGCCGGTGGCCGGGCCTACGATCGTTGATCCTAAAACTCCCCCCACCGATCGCTACGCGATCGCCTCCCCCACAGGGGGAGGTCTTTAAGCCTGAACCACCAGCTTCCGCGTGATCAGCTCCGCCGCGTTCACCCGCTCGCCGCCGGGCTCCATCACTTCCAGGTGCACGTGGTTGGTGATGCCCGGATAGTGCTTCTGCAGGCTCTGGTCCGTGCCGATCGTCTCGCCCAGGCGGACGGTCTGGCCGACCTCGACCTCGGGGCTCACATAGAAGGCGCGGGCGACGTAGCCCAGGGCCGGGTTGCTGATCTCGACGAACTTTAGGTCGCTGGACCCGGCATAGGCGTAGCCGATCTTGGTCACGTAGCCCGAGATCGGGGCCTTCACGTCCTGGCCGGCCGTGGCGATGTAGTCGACGCCCTCGTGGCTGCGCGAGCCGCCGTCGCGGCGGGCGCCGAACTGGCCGTCGCCGAACTCGTCGTGGCCGCGCGGCGCGCCGCCGGTCGGGTTGGCGAAGTCGGGCGCGCCGTCGCCGTCGATGTCCGAACCGCTCCAGACCAGTTCCTTGCGGACCGGCCTCTGCGGCTTGGCGGCCATGTCGGCCAGCAGGCGCATGACGACGGGCGAGGGGCCCTTGGGCGCCTTGTGCGGGTTCTCCATCGCCGCCACCACCATCGGAGCGAAGACCAGGGCCAAGCCCAGCGCGCCGCGCGCCAGGGGCATGAGTTTCTTCGCAGCCGATGCGTGCATCAAATCGTCCTGAAGCTGTTGGTGGGATCGTTTCGGCGGGTTGGGCGTTTGGGCGGGTTAATGACCAGATAAGGCGAAGACATGGCGAGCCAAGTGCGGCCTGCGGTCGCGCAGGCCTACGGCTATGCTTGCGGATTTACTGAACGTCGTTAGCCAATAGTCGGCGAGATCGCGCGCAAGGCGACGGTCAATGCTCTGGTCGTCGGCGGAAGATCAAGCGTCACAGTCTCGTTTGCGTCGAGAAGAACAACGTCCAGCGCCGCGAAATCTTCCGCGTCTTCCAGCAGGACGACCAGGCTTGGTCCGTCGGAGGTCGCGAGGGGCTCGCCGCGCCAGGGCTCGACCCGCGCTGACCACGCGCCGCGCCGGACCATGACGTTGAGGTCGCGGATCGGGCCGGCGGTCAGGCGGGCGATGACGCGGGCCTCGCCTGGAAACGCGAACGGCGCGCCGGTTTGGAGGAGCGTTTCCTGGCCCTCGAGCTCCAGGACCAGGCCCTCGCCGTCGATCACCGTCAGCACCCGGTCCACGTCCGGAAAGGCCGAGAACGGCCCGTCGGCGGCGACGTCGGCCAGGCTGACCCGCCAGTCGAAATCGTCCATCCCCGCGCCGGGCGGCCAAGCGGCGACCTCCCGCGTGACGCCGCCGCCGTTCTTCCACGGCGTGGCGACCCGGTCGGCGGCGCGGAGAATTTGCATCTCTTAAACCCGCTCATCCCGGCGAACGCCGGGACCCAGATGGAATGGCTTCGAGGCTGACGCCAATAGCTCTGCGCTTTTCCAACCCGCCACACCGCCATGGGATCTGGGTCCCGGCGTTCGCCGGGGTGAGCGGATGGAGGGGAGAAGCATGGCCCTACAAGATCCCCGGCAGGTCCAGCCCGTGCTCCCGGGCGCAATCCTTGGCGATCTCGTAGCCCGCGTCGGCGTGGCGCATGACGCCGGTGGCCGGGTCGTTCCACAGCACGCGTTCGATGCGCTTGGCCGCCGCCTCGGTGCCGTCGCAGACGATGACCATGCCCGCATGCTGCGAGAAGCCCATGCCCACGCCGCCGCCGTGGTGCAGCGACACCCAGGTGGCGCCCGAGGCGGTGTTGAGCAGGGCGTTCAGCAGCGGCCAGTCCGACACCGCGTCCGAGCCGTCCATCATCCCTTCGGTCTCGCGGTTGGGCGAGGCGACCGAGCCGCTGTCGAGGTGGTCGCGGCCGATCACGACCGGGGCCTTCAACTCGCCCGAGGCGACCATCTCATTGAACGCCAGGCCCAACCGATGGCGGTCGCCCAGGCCCACCCAGCAGATCCGCGCCGGCAGGCCCTGGAACTTGATCTTCTCGGCGGCCATGTCCAGCCAGTGGTGCAGGTGGGGATTGTCGGGGATCAGCGCCTTGACCTTGGCGTCGGTCTTGCGGATGTCCTCCGGATCGCCCGACAGCGCCGCCCAGCGGAACGGCCCGATGCCCCGGCAGAACAACGGGCGGATATAGGCGGGCACGAAGCCGGGGAAGTCGAAGGCGTTCGCCACGCCTTCCTCCAGCGCCATCTGGCGGATGTTGTTGCCGTAGTCGACGGTCGGCACGCCGGCGGCCTGGAAGTCGAGCATGGCCTGCACGTGCACCGCCATCGCGGCGCGGGCGGCGCGGTTGACGGTTTCCGGCTCGCGCTCCTTGGCGGTCGCCCACTGGTCCAGGCTCCAGCCGGCCGGCAGGTAGCCGTTGATCGGGTCGTGGGCGCTGGTCTGGTCGGTCAGCAGGTCGGGGCGGACGCCGGCGGCGAACATGGCCGGCAGCAGTTCGGCGGCGTTGCCCAGCAGGCCGACCGAGATCGGAGTCCGGTTTCGACAGGATTCCTCGATCCAGGCCAGGGCCTCGTCCAGGCTCTCGGTAGCCTTGTCCAGATAGCCGGTGCGCAGGCGCATTTCGATCCGCGAGGGCTGGCACTCGATGGCCAGGCACGAGGCCCCGGCCATCACGGCCGCCAAGGGCTGGGCCCCGCCCATGCCGCCCAGGCCCGCCGTCAGCAGCCACTTGCCCGAGAGATCCCCGCCATGATGCTGGAGACCCATCTCGACAAAGGTCTCGTAGGTGCCCTGAACGATGCCCTGGGCGCCGATATAGATCCACGAGCCGGCGGTCATCTGGCCGTACATGGCCAGGCCCTTGCGATCCAGCTCGTTGAAGTGTTCCCAAGTCGCCCAGCGCGGCACCAGGTTGGAGTTGGCGATCAGCACGCGCGGCGCGTCGGCATGGGTGCGGAACACGCCGACTGGCTTGCCCGATTGCACCAGCAGGGTCTCGTCGTCTTCCAGGCGACGCAGCGTCTCGACGATCTTGTCGTAGCTCTCCCAGTCGCGGGCGGCGCGGCCGATGCCGCCATAGACCACCAGCTCCTCGGGCCGCTCGGCGACGTCGGGGTGCAGGTTGTTCATCAGCATCCGCAGCGGGGCCTCGGTCAGCCAGGACTTGGCGGTGAGTTCCGTGCCGGTGGCGGGGCGGATGACGCGGGTGTTGTCGAGGCGGGTCATGAGCGGGTCTCGTCAGAGGCTTGTGGGGCCGCCCTCGTCCTTCGACAGGCTCAGGATGAGGGCTACTGGGCGTCATTCGAAACCTCATCCTGAGCTTGTCGAAGGACGAGGTTTCGCTCTGCGGTCAGGTGCTGTTGGCGAAGGCGATGCAGGCCTTGAGGACGTCGGTGAGCGCGGCCTGCAGCGGCGCGGCGCGAGGGGCGTGGAAGGGCGTGGGCCAGGTGTCGGGCGTCAGGACCGTGGGCTCGTCGATATAGCCGCGACAAGCCAGCTCCATCTGGACGGCGTGGACGCCCTGGCCGGGCTGGCCGTAGTGGCGCGTGATCCAGCCGCCCTTGAACCGGCCGTTGGTGACGCGCGACAGGCCGGCGCCGTCGCAGGCGGCTTCGACGGCGCGGGTCAGGGCCGGATCGCAGGCCGCGCCGCTGTTGGTCCCGATGTTGAACTGCGGCAGCTCGCCGTCGAACAGGCGCGGCGCGCGCGAGCGGATCGAGTGGGCGTCGTACAGCACCACCTTGCCGTGGCGCGCGACCAGCCGGTCCAGCTCGGTCTCGAGAGCGGCGTGGTAGGGATCGAAGAACCGGATGCGGCGCCCGGCGATCTCGGCGGCGTCCGGGTCCTGGCCCTCGCGGTACAACGGCTCGCCGTCGAAGGTGTCGACCGGACAAAGGCCCGTGGTCGCCTGGCCGGGATAGAGCGACACGCCCGACGGGTCGCGATTGACGTCGATCACGGTGCGCGACACGCCGGTGCGGACCACCGTGGCGCCGAGGTCGGCGGCGAAAGCGTAGAGTTCGCCAAGCCACCAGTCGGCGTCCTTGCGGGCCAGCCAGGGCGAGACCAGGCGGGCCTCGATGTCGGACGGGATGATCGTGCCGGCGTGCGGGATGCTGACGACCAGCGGGGCGTCGCCGCGGGTGACCGACAGCCAGTCCGTCGGGCTCACGCCTCGACCCCCGGCAGCGCGATCGCCGAGGCCGCCGCGATCACCGCGCCCGAGCGGACCAAGGCGTTGGCCGCCTCCATGTCCGGATGGAAGTGACGGTCGTCGGACAGGTGCGGGACCTGCGTCCGCAACACCCCGCGCACGGCCTCCAGCGCCGCGCTCGACGCCAGCGGCGCGTGGAAGTCGCAGCCCTGCACGGCCGCCAGCAGTTCGATGCCGATCACCGCCTCGGCGGCCTCGACCATGGCCAGCAGGCGCCGCGCGCCGTGGGCGGCCATCGAGACGTGGTCCTCCTGGTTGGCCGAGGTCGGGATCGAGTCGACGCTGGCCGGATAGGCCTTCTGCTTGTTCTCCGAGACCAGGGCGGCGGCCGTGACCTGCGGGATCATGAAGCCGGAGTTCAGGCCCGGCTTGGGGGTCAGGAAGGCCGGCAGGCCCGAGCAGGCCGGGTCGACCAGCATGGCGATGCGGCGCTCGGCGATCGAGCCGATCTCGCAGACGGCCAGGGCGATGATGTCGGCCGCGAAGGCCACGGGTTCGGCGTGGAAGTTGCCGCCCGACAGGGCCTCGTCCGTATCGGGGAAGATCAGCGGATTGTCGGAGACGCCGTTGGCTTCAGTGGCCAGGGTGACGGCGGCCTGGCGCAGGATGTCCAGCGCCGCGCCCATCACCTGGGGCTGGCAGCGCAGGCAGTAGGGGTCCTGGACCCGCTCGTCGGCCTCGCGGTGCGAGTCGCGGATCGCCGAGCCGGCCATCAGGGCGCGCAGGGCGGCGGCGGTCTCGATCTGGCCGGGCTGGCGGCGCAGGACGTGGATGCGCGGATCGAACGGGGTGTCCGAACCCTTGGCCGCCTCGGTGGCCAGGGCGCCGGTGACCAGGGCCGACTGGAACAGGCGCTCGGTGTCGAACAGGGCGGCCAGGGCGTTGGCGGTCGAGAACTGGGTGCCGTTCAGCAGGGCCAGGCCTTCCTTGGGACCCAAGGTCAGCGGGGCGAGACCCGCGTTCGCCAGGGCCTGGACGGCCGGCAGGGGCTGGCCGCCGACGAAGATATCGCCGACGCCGATCATGGTCGCGGCCATGTGCGACAGTGGGGCTAGATCGCCCGAGGCGCCGACCGAGCCCTGGCACGGCACCACGGGCGTCAGGCCCTTCACGAGCATGGCCTCCAGCAGGTCGGTCGTCGCCGGCTTCACGCCCGAAGCGCCCTGCGCCAGGCTGGCCAGCTTCAGGGCCATCATCAGCCTGACGACGGGCACGGGGGAGGGCGCGCCTGTCCCGGCGGCGTGGGAGAGGACGATGTTGCGTTGGAGCGTCTCCAGGTCGGCGTCGCCGATGCGAACGCTGGCCAGTTTTCCGAAGCCGGTATTGATGCCGTAGACCGGCGCGCCTTTGGCCAGGATGCGTTCGACGGCGGCGGCGCTCTCGGCGATCACCGGAGCGGCGTTCTCATGCAGCCGCGCGGGGGCGCCGCGATAGACGGCCTTCCAGTCCGAGAGGCTGACTTCACCGGGGTTCAGAACGACTTCGATCACTTACAGGCCCTTCCAGACGCGCGCATGGAGCGGGTTGAAGCCCATGCGGTAGACAAGTTCGGCGGGACGCTCGATGTCCCAGATAGCGAGATCGCAGGCCTTGCCGGCCTCCAGCGTGCCGACGCTCGCCAGCCGCCCGATCGCCCGCGCGGCCTCGCGCGTGACGCCGGCCAAGCATTCGTCGACGGTCATCCGGAACAGGGTGGCGGCCATGTTCATCGTCAGCAGCAGGCTGGTCAGGGGCGAGGTGCCGGGGTTGCAGTCGGTGGCCAGGGCCAGCGGCACGCCGGCGGCGCGCAACGCTTCGATCGGCGGCAGCTTGGTCTCGCGCACGAAGTAGAAGGCCCCGGGCAGCAGCACGGCCGTCGTGCCGGCCCTGGCCATCGCCGCGATCCCGGCGTCGTCCAGATGCTCCAGGTGATCGGCCGACAGCGCCCCGAACTCGGCGGCCAGCGCCGCGCCGTTCAGGTTCGACAGCTGCTCGGCGTGCAGCTTGACCGGCAGGCCGTGCTCGCGGGCCGCCTGGAATACCCGGCGGGTCTGGGCGGGCGTGAAACCGACGCCCTCGCAGAAGGCGTCGACCGCGTCGGCCAGGCCCTCAGCGGCGACGGCGGGGATCATCTGGTAGCAGACGTGGTCAATGTAGTCGTCGGGGGCGTCGGCATATTCCGGAGGCAGGGCGTGGGCGCCGAGGAAGGTCGTGGTCACCGACACGCGGCGCACGTCGGCCAGGGCGCGGGCGGCGCGCAGGCTCTTCAGCTCGTCGTCCAGCGACAGGCCGTAACCGGACTTGATCTCGATGGTGGTCAGGCCCTCGGCGATCAGGGCGTCCAGGCGGGGCTGGGCGCTGGCGACGAGGTCGGCCCGCGAGGCGGCGCGGGTGGCCTTCATGGTCGAGACGATGCCGCCGCCGGCCCGGGCGATCGCCTCGTACGAGGCGCCGGCCAGTCGCAGCTCGAACTCGTGGGCGCGGTCTCCGCCGAAGACCAGGTGGGTGTGCGGGTCGATCAGGCCAGGCGTGATCCAACGGCCTTCGCAGTCGAGGGTCTCGCGGGCCTCGAAGGCGGGGGCTTGCGCGGCGGGGCCGGCATAGACGATGCGGCCGTCCAGGCTGGCCACGACGCCGTCCTCGACCACGCCGATTCCGGCCTGGCTGGGCGCGAAAGTGGCCAGGCGGGCCTTGCTCCACACCCGATCGCAGCGCATGGCCTGGGATCTCCCGACGCCGCTCCGGTCTCTTGCCGGCGGCTTCAATATGTATAGACATATTCGCTCGACACGAGGATTGTCCAGTGACCGACGACGCGTTTCCGCCGGAATCCGAACAGGACGACGACGCTCCGATCTACACGCCGCCCGAAGAGGTCACGGCCGCGCCCGAGGTCGCGCCCGAGCCCGAGCGCCCGCTCCAGGTCGAGCCTTCCTCCGGCCCCCAGACCCTGTGGTTCGAGCAGGCCCTGCTGGCCGACGGCTGGGCCAGGGATGTGCGGTTCACCCTCGCTGACGGCATGATCGCCCGCGTCGACACCGATGTCGCCCGCCAGTCCGGCGAGACGGCCCACGGCCCGTGCCTGCCGGGCCTGCCCAACCTGCATAGCCACGCCTTCCAGCGCGCCATGGCCGGCCTCACGGAGACACGCGGCCCGACCGGCGACAGCTTCTGGACCTGGCGCGCGCTGATGTACCGCTTCGTCGACCGGCTGGGTCCCGACGAGGTCCAGGCGATCGCGGCCCTGGCCTATATGGAGATGCTGGAGACCGGCTCGACCCGGGTGGGTGAGTTCCACTACCTGCACCACGACAAGGACGGCGGCGCTTACGCCGACCCCGCCGAGATGGCGGCGCGGATCGCGGCGGCGGCCGGCGAGACGGGCATCGGCCTGACCTTGCTGCCGGTGTTTTACGCCCACGCCGGCTTCGGCGGCGTCGCACCGGGCGAGGGGCAGCGGCGGTTCATCCACGACGTCGACGGCTATGGCCGGCTGATCGAGGCCAGCCGCGCGGCGGTCGCGGGCCTGCCCGACGCGGTGGTCGGGATCGCGCCGCACAGCCTGCGCGCCGTCACGGGCGAGGAACTGACCGCGATCATTCCGTTGGCCGGCGCGGGCCCGATCCACATTCACATCGCCGAGCAGACCCAGGAGGTCGACGACTGCCTGGCCGCCACGGGCGCGAGGCCGGTGCGCTGGCTGATGAACAACGCGCCCGTCGACAAGCGCTGGTGCCTGGTGCACGCTACCCACCTGAACGCCATGGAGACCGAGCGCCTGGCCAAGAGCGGCGCGGTGGCCGGCCTGTGCCCGATCACCGAGGCCAATCTGGGCGACGGCGTCTTCCCGGCCCACGACTATCTGGCGGCCGGCGGCGCGTTCGGGATCGGCTCGGACAGCAATGTGCTGATCGACGCGGCCGAGGAGCTGCGCACCCTGGAATACGCCCAGCGGCTGACGCGGCGGGCCCGCAACGTGCTGGCCAAGGCGCCAGGCGGCTCGACGGGCGGGGAGCTGTTCCGCGCGGCGGTCAACGGCGGCGCCCAGGCCCTGGGCGTGGCCGGCGGCCTGCGTCGCGGGCGTCCGGCCGACTTCCTGACCCTGGATCGCGCTCACCCGGCGATGATCGGCCGCGACGGCGACGCGTTGCTGGACAGCTGGGTGTTCGCCGGGCGACACGGGGCCATCGACGGCGTCTGGCGCGGCGGCCGGCAGGTCGTCAGCGGCGGTCGCCACCACGCGCGCGAGGCGATCCTCGCCCGCTATCGGACCGCCTTGAGGAGCGTGCTGGCTTGAGCCGTTTGAGCGTGGACGGGGGAACGCTGTATCAGCGCATTCGCGGCGAGATCGAGGACCTGATCCGTTCGGGCGCCTGGGCGCCGGGGCGCAAGGTGCCGTCCGAGACCGAGCTGATGGCCCAGTTCGGCTGCGCGCGGATGACCGTCAACAAGGCCATGTCGGCCCTGGCCGAGGCCGGGCTGATCGTTCGTCGTCGGCGCGCCGGCTCGTTCGTGGCCCGACCGCGCCTGCATTCCACCGTGCTCGACATCCCCGACATCCAGGCGCAGATCGTGGCGCGGGGCGAGGCCTATCGCTTCGACCTGCTGGACCGTCGACAGCGCAAGCCCAAGGCCGGCGATGTCGACGAGATCGCCCTGGCGGCGGGCGGTGAGCTGCTGGCGTTGCGCGGCCTGCACGCGGCCGGCGGCCGGCCGTTCGCCCTGGAGGACCGGTTGATCAGCCTGACCGCGGTGCCGGAGGCCGCGACCACCGACTTCGCCGCCGAGCCGCCGGGCGCCTGGCTGCTGCACCACGTGCCGTGGACCGAAGCCGAGAACCGGATCAGCGCCGTCGGGGCCGAGCCGGCCGTGGCCGAGCTGCTGGCGTTGGACCCCGGCGCGGCCCTGCTGGCGGTCGAGCGCCGCACCTGGCGGGCGGGCGAGCCGGTGACCTGGGTGCGGCAACTGTTCCCGGGCGAGGCGTATGACCTGGTGGCCCGGTTCGGGCCGGCGCGGTCTTAAAACCCGCTCATCCCGGCGAATGCCGGGACCCAGATGGAATGGCTGTGGGGCTGACGCCATGAGCGCAGAGCCTTTCCAATCATCCACACCGCCATGGGATCTGGGTCCCGGCATTCGCCGGGATGAGCGGGGTTTTATAAGGACTGCCCGTCGTCCACCGTGAACACCGAACCCGTCACCGCGCGGGCCGCGTCGGAGGTCAGGTACAGCGCCATGGCCTCCAGGTCTCCGGTCTCCATCAGTCGCTTGCGCGGGAAGCCCGCCACCAGCTTCGCGCCGCCTTCGCTGTCGAACCAGTCGTCGTTGATCTCGGTCTTGATGTAGCCGGGGCAGAGGACGTTGACGTTGATCCCCTTGCGCGCCCACTCGCGGGCCAGGCTCTTGCCCATGTGGGCCGTGGCGGCCTTGGACGCGACATAGGCGGTCAGGCCGGGCAGCACCTTGTGGGCGCCGATCGAGGCTACCAGGACGATGCGGCCGCGCTGGCTGTCGGCGCTGCCGGCCGCGATCATCCGCCGCGCGCCTTCGCGGGCGGTCAGGAAGACGCCGCGGGTGTTGACCGCCAGCACCTTGTCGAAGTCGTCGATGCTGATGTCGAGGGCCGAGCCTTCCAGATTGATCCCGGCGTTGGCGATCACCGAGTCCGGCGCCCCGAACGCGGCCTCGACGGCGTCGTAGGCGGCGATGACCGAGGCCTCGTCCTCGACGTCCATGGCGAAGGCCTGGGCGGTTCCGCCGGCGGCGGCGATCTCGGCGACCAGGGCGTGGAGCTTGTCGGCCCGGCGCGCGGCGGCGGCGACCTTGGCTCCGGCGCTGGCGGCGGCCCGGGCGAGGGCGGCGCCGATGCCGGACGAGGCGCCGGTGATGAGGACGGTGCGGCCGGCGAGGGGGGTCATGAGGCGCTTCCTTTTTACGACCATGTGTTCGGCCGTGTCGGGAGACGTCAATCCTTCCGCCGGGGGCGAGGCGCCAAGCCCCTGACAAGCCTCCCCCTGTGGGGGAGGTGTCGGCGAAGCCGACGGAGGGGGGAGTGGTTGAGCGACAACCGTCCTATAACTCCCCCCACCGATCGCTACGCGATCGCCTCCCCCACAGGGGGAGGCTTTTCTAGACCAACCCAGGCCCCGAGATCTTCACCACCGGCGTGAACGCCGGCCGGGCTTCCGGCAGCGTCACGCGTAGGCCCTTGCCGTCGCGGACAAACTTAAGTTCTCCGCCGCCCAGCAGCTCAACCCGCCGCACCTCGCCCGCGCTCGTCGGACCGGAAACGGCCAGGCTCTCGATCACCAGTTCGCCCGTCGGCCAGGCCATCGGCAGGGCGTAGAGGTCGCCGCCCTTGGTCACGAACCGGATGTCGGCGGCCTCGAACGGCTTGGCCTTTTCCTCGTTCTGCATGCCCTCGACGAAGCGGGTCGGGCCCTCGCCGTAGATCCGCCAGGGGCGCGAGGCGTAGATGGCCGCGCCGTTGACGGCGATCCAGCCGGCCATGCCTTCCAGAACCTTCTCTTCCTTGTCGTCGATCGTGCCGTCGGCGCGCTGGGGGATGGAGACCATCAGGCAGCCGTTCTTGCTGACCACGTCGATCAGGCGCTGGATCACGTCCTTGGCGCTCTTGTAGCCGTCGTTCTCGTAGAGGGCGCGGTCGTAGTGCCAGTTGCCGATGCAGGTGTCGGTCTGCCACGGCTCGGGCCGCAGCCGGTCGGAGAAGCCGCGCTCGACGTCCTCGACGATGCCTCGCCGCTGCAGCGGGCTGAGCTTCTTGCCCGTCACCACCACGTCGGTCCGGCCATGCCAGGCGCGGGCCTGGTTGTAGTAGTGGGCCGTGGCCGCCAGGCCGGCCTGGCCCAGGGGCAGGGCGTAGTTGTCGAAATAGACCATGTCGGGCCGATAGCGGTCGACCAGGTCGTTCTGGCGCGCCAGCCAGTTGGCGGTGAACGCCGGATTGTTCGGCGGCGGGGTCTCCAGCCATTCGCCGTCGTGCTTGTCGTGCCAGGCGTTGGCGGCGCCGATGCTGTCGATGCCGTCGGGGATGACCATGTTGCGGCCGGTATAGAGCTCCTGCGGATCCAGGCCCTGCCACCACTGGCCCCGGCCCTGGGCCTTGGTCAGGCGATAGGCGTCGTAGCGCTGGCCCTTCAGCGGGCCCTCGGCGTCGTAGCCATAGGCAGTCTGCCACCAGTGCCAGGCGTGGGCCGAGTGGTTGGAGACGCCGAACCGCATGCCGTGAGCGCGGGCCACGCGCTCCCAGGTCCCGACGATGTCGCGCTTGGGGCCCACGCGCATCGTGTTCCAGGCGTGGTGGCGGCTGTCGAAGTTGTCGAGGTTGTCGTGGTGGTTGGCCATCGACATGAAGTATCGGGCCCCGGCGGCCTGGTACTTCTTCATCAGGGCTTCGGGATCCCAGCGCTCGGCCTTCCAGCGCGGGATGAACTCCATGAAGCCGAACTTGGTCGGGTGGCCGTAGGTCTTGACGTGGTGCTCGTAGAACGGATTGCCCTGGATATACATCTGGCGGCCGTACCAGTCGCCGAACTCGGGCACGCATTGCGGGCCCCAGTGCGACCAGATGCCCAGCTTGGCGTCGCGGAACCAGTCGGGGGCCGTATAGCCCTCGGCCAGCGACTCCCAACTGGGCTGGAAGCCGCCCTTCTTCGGAGCGGCGAGGGCGGGGGAGGCTGAAGCGGCGGCCAGGCCGGCGCCGAGGTTCAGCAGGTCGCGGCGATTGAGGCTCATGAAGGGTCCTAATTCTTGGCCGGCGACGGATCGCCGTAGAGGATGCCTCGGCCGTGGACGCCGAGATAGACGCGGCCGAAGCGGGCCGGATCGCCAGTCAGGGCGCGCAGTTCGGCGAAGCCCCAGCGGTTGTCGTGCAGCTTGATCCAGGTCTTGCCGACGTCGTCGGAGCGGAACACGCCTTCGACCCCGCCGACCTTGCCCCAGACGAACACCGCCGGATGGCTCTGGCCCGGAGCGGCCTTGCCGAAGCCGACCAGGCCGGCGTCGTCAACGCCGTTGATCGCCTTGAAGTCCGCGCCGCCGTCGGTCGAACGCATCAGGCCCCGGGCGGTGGGCAGCCAGACCTCACCCTCGATCCCGGGAACGGCCTTCAGCGGTCCGCCGTTCGGCAGGTCGTGGGCCTTGACCTTGAAGGTCTCGCCGCCGTCGAGGCTGGCCAGCACCGCGCCTTGGGCCGCGTCGTAGATGTAGAACCGCGACGGGTTCACGCGATCGGAGGCGGGGGTGAAGTCAGGGTGGTTGCTCTCGGCGACGCCTTGAACGGGACGCCAGGTCTTGCCGTCGTCGCTGGAAACGTAGGGGGCGGCGTTGCGCATGGCCCAGACCATCCGCTTGCCGTCAGCCGACAGGGCGATGCGGCCGGTGTGGATGTGGGCGTCGCGGGGCGGCGAGCCGGCGAAGGCCGTCCAGGTCTTGCCGCCGTCGGTCGAGCGATAGCCGGCGGTGGGCGTCGGGTCGCTGGTTCGAACCAGGACGTTCGGCTGCAGTTCGGCGTAGTCGAGGCCGCGATTGGTGCCGCCGTGCGGCTCGAAATAGCGGCTGCCAGAGGCGCTATCCAGGTCGTCGTGGCGGAAGCCGCCGATGTCGCCGATCGTGCTGACCAGCGCCTCGCCCGGCGGGCTGACCAGCTCCAGGGCGACGGTTTCCTCCAGCCCCTCGTCGTCGAACCGCCAGTGGGTGCGCCCCGAACGGTCGGCCTCGGTCAGGTCCTTGGTCCGCCACAGGCCGTAGCCGGTGACATAGATCGCCTCGTCCGGATTGGTCGGGTCGATGTCGACGTCGCCGATCCAGTGGCCCATGGCCCGGCCGGCCTTGGCCTCCAGGCTGCGCACCCACGGCGCGCCGCCGGTGTCGTGCTGGGACGCCTCGCGCAGGGCCTTCCAGGTCTTGCCGCCGTCGGTGCTGCGGAAGAGGTCGTCGCCCTTCACCCAGCGGTCGAGGGTGGAGACCACGATCACGCCCGGATGGCGGGGATCGAGGCTCAGGCCGCCATAGCCGAACACGTCGGTCCCGTCGGGCCTGACCGGGGTGATGTCGGTCCAGGCGCCGGTGCGCGGATCCAGCGTCCAGACCGCGCCGTCGGTGACGTCGTTGGGACCCAGGCCGTTGCCGTAGGCGACATGGACCTTGCCCTTGGCGTCGATCGCCAGGTGGTGGGGGACCAGGCTCTTGGGCTGGCCGGCGACCGGAGCCCAGGTCACGCCGCCGTCGATGCTGACCAGCAGGCCGCCGCTCGCCCCGGCGACGCCCGCATAGACGGTCGCCGTGGCGCCGGTCTTGGTCGTCTTGCCCGGGGCGAAGGCCACCAGGGTGACGTGGACTTTCGGAAAGCCCTCGACCCGGGCCCAGGTCTCGCCGTGGTCGGCGCTGCGATAGAGGCCGTCCCTGGCGCCTAGGAACAGCACCGCGCCCTGGGCGGGATCGACCATCAGCCGCTCACCGGTGTTGCGGCCGTCCTCGTTGCCGCCCAGTTTCACGGGCAGTTCGGCCTTGGCCCAGGTCGCGCCCTGGTCGGTGGAGCGCAGCACGGCTCCGCCGCGCGCCTCGGCGCGAGTGTATTCGCCGGCGGCCATGTACAGCCGGTTCGGATCATGGGGATCGACCGCCAGGCTCAGCGCCCCGGCCAGTTGGCCGTCGGCGCGGCTCAGGCCATCGTTGAGCGCCACCCAGCGGTTGGTCGCCCGGTCCAGGCGATAGGCGCCGCCGATGTCGGTGCGGATATAGACCAGCCCCTTCTTCGTCGGGTGATAGACCACGCCGCTGACGAAGCCGCCGCCCAGCACCTCGACGGTGTTCCAGCTGTAGGGCTGGACGACCGGCGGCGCGGCGAGGGCGGGCAGGGCGACGGCGAGCGCGACGACGGCGGTCGCGGCGAGCAGGGCTTTTACGCGGAACACGGGGCGCTTTCGTCTAGCGGGCAAGGGCAGGGTGAACGGCCGCGCCGGCCGTCAGGCCAATTCCAAATCCCCGCATGTCGTCGCTCGCCCGGTCGTTTCTATTTGTCACACAAATTAGACCGTGTATGGATCGCCGTCGAGCCTTTAGATACCGGTACCAACGGCAAGGCCTGATTGCCCAGGGCGCGCCGGCATGCCAATGACAGCGTTGTCGTAGTCCAATGATAAGATGTGGGGAGTTATGAACACCAAGGTCCTTTGCGCCGCGTTGCTGGCGACCACGCTCCTCACCCCCGCTTTCGCGTCGGCCGCTGACAGCAAGAGCACCGCCCATCCCGCCCTGTGGCCCGCGGCCAAGAGCCAGGGCCTGGTGGACCCCCAGACCGAAGCCTTCGTCGACTCGCTGATGGCCAAGCTGACCCTCGAGGAGAAGGTCGGCCAGATGATCCAGGGCGACCTGGCCTCGGTGAAGCCGGAAGACCTGAAGACCTATCCGCTGGGTTCGATCCTGGCCGGGGGCAGCTCGCCGCCGCTGGGCGCGCCCGACCGCTCGCCGATCGGCCCGTGGGTCAAGTCGGTCGAGGCCTTCCGCGCCGCCGCCGCCCAGCGCCAGGGCGGCACCCAGATCCCGCTGATGTTCGGCATCGACTCGGTGCACGGCAACGGCAACGCCGTCGGCGCCACGCTGTTTCCGCACAACAGCGCGCTGGGCGCCACCAGGGATCCGGAGCTGATCCGCAAGATCGGCGCGGCCACGGCGCAGGAAACCGCCGCCGCCGGCTTCGACTGGGCGTTCGGCCCCACCCTGACCGTGCCGCGCGACGACCGCTGGGGCCGGGCCTATGAGGGCTATTCGGAAGATCCCGAGATCGTCCGCAGCTACGCCGGCCAGATGATCCTGGGCCTGCAGGGCGCGGTCTCCCAAGGCGGCGTCATCCAGCAGGGCCACGTCGCCGCCAGCGCCAAGCACTTCCTCGGCGACGGCGGCACCCACGAGGGCAAGGACCAGGGCGACACCCAGGTTCCGGAGTCCGAGCTGATCCGCCTGCACGTCCAGGGCTATGTGCCGGCCATCAACGCCGGGACCATGACCATCATGGCGTCGTTCAACAGCTGGAACGGCGAGAAGATGCACGGCAACAAGAGCCTGCTGACCGACGTGCTGAAGGGCAAGATGGGCTTCGACGGCTTCGTCGTCGGCGACTGGAACGGCCACGGCCAGGTGTCCGGCTGCACGCCCAAGAACTGTCCGCAGGCCGCCAACGCCGGTCTGGACATGTACATGGCGCCCGACAGCTGGAAGGAACTCTACGCCAACACCCTGGCCCAGGCGAAGTCGGGCGAGATCCCGATGGCCCGCATCGACGACGCCGTGCGCCGCATCCTGCGCGTGAAGGCCAAGATGGGCCTGTTCCAGCAGGCGCGTCCGCTGGAAGGGAACGAGGCCGTGATGGCCTCGGCCGAGCACAAGGCCATCGCCCGCCAGGCGGTGCGCGAGTCGCTGGTGCTGCTGAAGAACAACGGCGTCCTGCCGGTGAAGGCCTCGGCCAACATCCTGGTCGCGGGCTCCGGCGCCGACGACATCGGCCAGCAGGCTGGCGGCTGGACCCTGTCGTGGCAGGGCACCGGCAACACCAAGGCCGACTTCCCCAACGCCCAGTCGATCTATTCGGGCCTGAAGGACGCGGTCGACGCGGCCGGCGGCAGCGCGACGCTCAGCGTCGACGGCAGCTTCGCCAAGAAGCCGGACGTGGCCATCGTGGTGTTCGGCGAGACGCCCTACGCCGAGGGCGTGGGCGACATCAAGACGCTGGAATACCAGCCCGGCGCCAAGACCGATCTGGCCCTGCTCAAGAAGCTGAAGGCCGCCGGCGTGCCGGTGGTGGCGGTGTTCCTGTCGGGCCGTCCGCTGTGGGTGAACCCCGAGATCAACGCCTCGGACGCCTTCGTCGCCGCCTGGCTGCCGGGCAGCGAAGGCGGCGGGATCGCCGACGTGCTGATCGGCGACAAGGCGGGCAAGCCGCGCACCGACTTCCACGGCAAGCTGGCCTTCAGCTGGCCTAAGACCGCCGGCCAGTTCACCCTGAACCGCGGCGACAAGGGCTATGACCCGCAGTTCGCCTACGGCTACGGCCTGACCTACGCCAGCAAGGTGCGGGTGGGGACGCTGTCGGAGAAGCCGGGCTTCAAGATCGACACCGACAATGTCAGCAACTACTTCGTCGCCGGCAAGACGCCGTCGCCGTTCGAGTTCAAGCTGACCCCGACCACAGCCGCCCAGATCCATCCCGTGGACGCCGGCAACGTGCAGGAGGCCGGCCGTCAGCTGACCTTCTCGGGCGCCGAACCGGCCGTCGCGGCCCTGGCCGCCGACAAGGCCTTCGACCTGTCATTCCAGACCAACGCCGACATCGACCTGCTGGTCGACTACCGTGTCGACGCCAAGCCGACCGGACCGGTCACCCTGTCGATCGGAGCGGGCAAGCTGGACGTCACCCCGGTGCTGAACGCCTCGCCGGTCGGCGAGTGGAAGAGCCTGAAGGTGTCGCTCAAGTGCTTCCAGGCGGCGGGAACCGACGTCAAGGCCGTGACCGCGCCGTTCGAGTTGTCGACGGCCGGCAAGCTGGTGGTGTCGCTGCAGAGCGTGAAGCTGACGACCGATCCGGCCGGCGCGGTCTGCCCGGGGAAGGCTCAATAAATAAGTCCAACATCCCGGCGAAGGCCGGGACCCAAGCTGAGTTGGTGGTTTCGTTCTGAGATTCAAAGGCCCACGCCGCTTGGGTCCCGGCCTTCGCCGGGATGTTGGGCGTGTGGGATGTGAAAAGGCTGTGTCCATGCGTTCAATCGTTCTCGGCCTGCTGGCCGCCACCGCTCTGAGCGCATCGGCCCAGGCCGCGCCCCTCCTGGCTCCGGTCTTCACCGACCACGCCGTGCTGCAACGCGGCCAGCCGATCCGGGTGTGGGGCGCGGCCAAGCCCGGGGCGGTGGTGTCGGTCAAGCTGGGCGAGGCCGAGGCGAGCGCCACGGTCGACGCCGAAGGCCGCTGGTCGACGACGCTTCCGGCCCGCGAGCCAGGTCCGGCCCTGACCCTGACCGTCAAGGCGGGCGGCGACAGCCAGACCCTGTCGGACCTGCTGGTCGGCGACGTCTGGCTGTGCTCAGGCCAGTCCAACATGGAATATCCGCTGCGCCGCGCCCTGGGCGGCGAGGCCGAGGCGGCCAATTCGGCCGACCCCAACATCCGCCTTTTCCAGACCGGCCGCGTCAGCCTGCCCGAGCCCACGGCGGCCCTGCCCAAGGAAGCCGCCTGGCGCGCGGCCGCGCCGGAGTCGGCCAACAATTTCAGCGCCGCCTGCTTCTTCATGGGCCGCGAGATCAAGAAGACCACGGGCGTTCCGATCGGCCTGATCGACGCCACCTGGGGCGGCTCGGTGATCCAGGACTGGATCAGCCGCGAAAGCCTCCACGCCCTGGGCGACTATGACGAAGGCCTGGCGATCCTGGCCGACTACGCCCAGTCGCCCGAGAAGGGCATGGCGCGCTGGGGCGTGCAGCTCGACGGCTGGGCCGCCAAGGCCGAACCGCAGGCCGCCGCCTGGAGCCGTCCCGACTTCGACGACCGTGACTGGAAGACCATGCCGGCCGAGAAGTTCTGGGAGACCAATCCCGGGCTGGAGACCTTTGACGGCACGATCTGGCTGCGCGCCGCCATCGTGCTGACCGACAAGCAGGCCAGGCAGGGCGCGACCCTGTCGCTGGGTCCGATCGACGACCTGGACACCACCTTCGTCAATGGCCGCGAGGTCGGTTCGCAGCAGGGCTGGGATCGGCTGCGCGACTACAAGATCGCGCCGGGCGTGCTGAAGGCGGGTCCGAACGTCATCGCCGTGCGGGCCATCGACACCAGCGGCGGCGGCGGAGCCTGGGGCCCGGCGGCCCAGAAGGGCCTGAAGTTCGCCGACGGCTCGTTCGCGCCCCTGGGCGCCCACTGGCGCTACAAGATCTCGAGCACCCTGGCCCAGAGCGGCCTGCCGCCGACCGCGCCGTGGGTGGGGACCAGCGGCCTGTCGACCCTGCGCAACGGCATGATCGCCCCGCTGATCCCCTACGGCCTGAAGGGTTTCGCCTGGTATCAGGGCGAGGCCAATGTCGCCGAGCCGGCCGCCTATGCCCGCCTGCTGCCGGCCCTGGTCGCCGACTGGCGCAAGTCGTTCGACGGCGCGGACCTGCCGTTCCTGGTGGTGCAGCTGGCCGACTTCGGGCCGCGCGTCACGACGCCGGTCGAGTCCGGCTGGGCGGGCGTGCGCGACGTCCAGCGACGCACGGCGGCGGCCGATCCCAAGGTCGGCCTCGCTTCGGCCGTCGACATCGGCGACATCTACGACATCCACCCGGCCAACAAGCAGCAGGTCGGCCATCGCCTGGCGCTGCAGGCCCGCAAGCTGGCCTATGGCGAGACGACCCTGGTCGCCGCCGGGCCAGCCCCGCTGTCGGCCGTCCGTAATGGCGGGACGGTGGTCGTGCGGCTGGATCAGCCGGCGGTGGTGCAGGCCGATAGCCGGCCGGTCGGTTTCGAGCTGTGCGACGCGCGCGGCGCCTGCCGCTTCGCCGACGCGACCCTGGCCGGCGACCGGGTCAGCCTGGCGGTTCCGGCCGGCTTCGCGCCGGTCAAGGTGCGCTTCGCCTGGGCCGACAGTCCGATCCTCAACCTGTATGGCGCGACCGGCTTGCCGGCCACGCCGTTCGAGCTGGCGATCGCGCCCTAGCCGGCCTTTTGGTTAAAATGCCGGATGGGGCTCGGTCTCGTTCCGGCGGATTTCCAGGGTTTCACTCCATTCCAGCGGGGCCGTACCGCGCCTAGGCTTGTCGTCTGGCTAGCGCGGACGCGACCGGACTTGTCCGGGCGTGTCCGCGCGGGCAGGGGGCGGACGGCGCGCGCGGAGCCGCGCGCGCCGTTAACCAGCAACCCCTTGATACCGAACGGCATTGTCCTCTCGTAGGAGAGCGTAGCGTGCCCGATGTAGCGTACCAGGCCTTGGCGGAACTTTGGGAGGCGGTCTTCGGCGAACAGCCGTCGGTCGTCGCCGAACCCAGCCTGACGGCCCAGGTCCTGGTCGCCTATCTGCCGCCCGTGGAGCCCTACAGCTTCGGCGCCGAGGACGACCCCGAAGACTAGGCCGCCCAGGCCGCCGCGAAGCGCTTCAGCTGAGAGCGGGCCGCGCTTTCGGCGCCGTCGCCCAGGGCTTCCAGGCGCAGGAACAGGTCGCCGGCTCGGTGCGCGCCACGGGCCGGCAGACCCTGGCCGGGCAGTCGCACCAGGCCGCGGGCGGCGGCCTTGGTCGAGATCCAGACCAGGCGCGGACCCACGGCCGTGGCCACCTCGATCCGGCCGCCTTCCGCCAGGGCGCGGGCGTCCAGGCGGGCGGTCAGCCACAGGTCGTCGCCGCGCACCAGAGCGTCGGGATCGTGCTTGAGCGTTACGCGGAAGGTCACGTTCTCGACCCGCACCTTGTCGCCGTCGCGCAGGCCGGCCGGCAGGGTCAGGCGCAGCTTGCGGGCGTCCAGGGCCAGGTCCAGCGCGCCGCCGGCGAAGGCCAGGGCGGCGTCGATCTGCAGGGTGGCCTGCTCGACCCGGGGCGGTTCGGTGACGGCGGGCGGGAAATGGATCTGCCGCGTGGGCGTGTCCTGCAGCAAGCGATAGGCGGCCAGCACGTCGCGGAACAGGGCCGCGTCGCCGCCCGGACGGTCGGGGTGGGCGCGCTTGGCGGCTTCGCGATAGGCGGCCCGCAGCTCGCGCTCGTCGGCGCCCGGCGCGACGCCGAGAATGGCGCGAGCGGCTTGAAGACTGAGAACGGGGGACGAGCCGGCGGTCATGCCGCGACCCTGCCGCCGTTTGGTCAACGGCGGGTTAAGTTAAGACTTTCGAGCCGCCTAGCGGATCTGGCCGCTCAGCAGCCAGACCAGGCCGAAGATCCCGAACACCCCGGCCGCGAAGACGATCACGGCCCACGAGCCGCTGCGGCGATACCAGGTGACGGGCTCGTCGACGTCGGGCCCCTCGACGCGCGCCCGCTCGGCCGCCTTGGCGCGCAACCGCCAGAAATTCCAAGCCCCGCCCGCGAACAGGAACAGGCCGCCGGCCGCCAGGATGATCCAGTCCTGGACGTCGTCGCCCTTCCACTTGATCGCCTCGATATAGCCGATCCACAGGCCGGCCGCGCACCACAGCGCCAGGGGAATCCAGGCCAGTCGCGCCCGCGTGCCGAGTTTCATAGGGTGTCCTTCATGTCGCGCGGCAGATGCGCGCGACAGGCCGTGCGCGTCAAGCGTGGAGGGGTTGGGCGTGGCTCACGGACGACGGGCGCCCTATATGCCTTTCATGACCGACGCGCCCCTGATCCCCGCCTCGCCGTCCGAGGACGACTATGTCCGCCAGGTGACCGAGGCCGCGCCTCTGCCGCTGCTGCCGGAGGGCGACCCGATCCGCCTGTTCGAAGAGTGGCTGGCCGAGGCGGGCAAGGGCGAGCCGAACGATCCCAACGCCGTGGCCGTGTCCACCGTCGACGCCGACGGCCTGCCGGACTCGCGCATGGTGCTGCTCAAGAGCGTCGATGCGCGCGGCTTTGTCTTCTACACCAACACCCAGAGCGCCAAGGGCGTGGAGCTCGGCGGCCAGCCCAAGGCGGCCCTGCTGTTCCACTGGAAGTCGCTGCGTCGCCAGGTGCGGGTGCGCGGCGTGGTCGAGCCGGTGACCGAGGCCGAAGCCGACGCCTATTTCGCCAGCCGAGCCCGCCACAGCCAGCTGGGCGCGTGGGCCAGCGACCAGTCGCGGCCGCTGCCCGACCGCCTGGCGCTGGAGCGCCGGGTGGCCGAGATGGCGCTGAAGTTCGGCATCGGCAAGGTGCCGCGCCCGCCGCACTGGTCGGGCTACCGCGTCGTGCCGCAAGTCATCGAGTTCTGGCGCGACCGCCCGTTCCGCCTGCACGAACGCCTGGTCTACGACCGCGTCGGCGAGGGCTGGGAGACCAAGCGACTGTTTCCTTAAGCCCCATACCGCGCCAGGAACGTCTCCACCGCGTCGGCGCAGATTTCGGCCAGGGGGCGGTTCGGCTGGGCTTCGTCGCCGGCGGCAAGGCCCAGCACCAGGGTGGGGTGGTCGAGCATGCCCAACAGCTGGCCGGCCGCCCAGGCCGGTTGGGCGGCCGTCAGTTCGCCGGTCTCGATCAGGCTCTCGATCACCTCGATCGCCGCGCCGCCCAGCTCCTGGTGGGCGCTCTTCAGGAAGTGATCGGCTATGGCCTCGAAGCGCCGGCGCTCGCTGGTGACCATCCGGAAGATCGCCCGGGTCGCGGGCTCGGTCATGAAGGTGGCATAGGCCAGGGCCAGGGCCGTCAGCCGGGCGCGGGCGTCACCCTGGACCTTGAGGCTTTCGCGCACGGGCTCGGCCATCAGCCGGACGGTGTCGTGGACGACGATCTCGAACAGCTTGGCCTTGCTGGGATAGTAGGCGTACAGCGTTGCGGTGGACACGCTGGCCATCCTGGCCACCACCTCCATGCCGGCGGCGGAATAGCCCTCCTTCAGGAAGACGCCTCGCGCGGCGGTGAGAATCTCGGCCTTCTTACGTTCGGACCGATTTGGGCCTGCGCCGATAAGCATGCGGTTGCACTCGATCTACGGTTAAGCATGACCATAGATGTACAACTCAAAAGCAAGCAAGCGTGCTGAACGCGACGAAGACTGAAGTTTCCGCTATGGGGACGCCGACGCCGGGAATTTTGGCGTGCTGGATGAGGCTTGGGCGTGATCAAGGACGCGGAAACGGTTCGCGAGCAGGAAGTGGCCGCCTGGATGGGCGAGCGGGCCGATCGAGTGATCGAGACGTCGTGCGCCCGCGTGTTCCTGGTCGGCGAGGCGGCCTGGAAGGTCAAGCGCCCGGTCAATTTCGGCTTCCTGGATTACTCCACCCTTGAGCTGCGTCGCTGGTCGCTGGAGCGCGAGCTGAGCTTCAACCGCGCCGCCGCGCCCGACATCTATCGCGCGGTTCGCCGCCTTACCCGCACCGATAGCGGCGGGGTCGAGATGGACGGGGCCGGCGAGATCGTCGAGTACCTGCTGGAGATGCGCCGCTTCGACGAGCAGGGCGTGCTGGCCCAGCAGCCCTGGGCGATCGACGACGCGCTCGAGGAATCCCTGGGCCGCACCATCGCCCAGTTCCACGCCGGGGCGCCGCTGCGGCCGCAAGGCGGCGGGGTGGGGGCCCTGGGCTACACCATCGCCTCGAACGCCAACCTGCTGCGGGGTCTGGCTCCACGCCTGGGCGCCCAGGCCGTCGAGCGGCTGATCGCCGAGACGGATCTGGCGCTGGAGCGCCTGGGCCCGCAACTGAACGAACGCGCGGGGCAGGGCTTCGCCCGCCACTGCCACGGCGACCTGCACCTGGGTAATATCCTGGTCGAGGACGGCAAGCCGATCCTGTTCGACTGCATCGAGTTCAACGACTCGCTGTCGGACATCGACATCCAGTACGACCTGGCCTTCCTGCTGATGGACCTCGACTTCCGCCGCCGTCGCGACGCCGCCGGCCGGGTGCTGAACGCCTATCTGGACGAGGCCGCCCGTACGTTCGGCGAGGGCCTGTGGACCGGCTTGGCCGCGCTGCCTCTGATGCTCAGCGTCCGCGCCGCGGTGCGCACCCACGTCTGGGCCTACAGCAACGACGACGAGGCCGCCCGCGCCTATCTGGCCACGGCTCTGGAGCACCTGGCGCCCCAGCCGGTCAGCCTGGTGGCGACCGGCGGCTTCTCGGGTTCGGGCAAGTCGACCTTCGCCCGGGTCTGCGCGCCCGGCCTGGGGGCGGCCCCCGGGGCGGTGGTCCTGCGCACCGACGAGATCCGCAAGCGCCTGTGCGGGGTGCCCTCGCTGCAGCGCCTGCCCAAGGAAGCCTACACCTCGGACATGAGCGACCGGGTCTATGACGAGCTGTTCCGCGACGCGGCCCTGACCCTGGCCGCCGGCCGTTCGGTGGTGGTCGACGCGGTGTTCCTCAAGCCCGAGCAGCGCGCGCGGGCCGAGGCCCTGGCCAAGTCGGTCGACGTGGCGTTCCAGGGCGTCTGGCTGGAGGCCCCGCCCGAGGTGCTGCGCGCCCGCGTCGCCGCCCGCGTCAACGACGCCTCGGACGCCGACGTCGCCGTGCTGGAAAGCCAGCTGGCCCGCGACACCGGCGACATCGCCTGGCGCCGCGTCGACACGGTCAGCGCGTTCGAGGACGAAGCCCGGGCGCTGGCGGAGTCGATGGGGTAGGGAGCGGCCCTAAGACCGCGCCGCTTCCACGCAGCGACCCTTCGGGCGAACCGCCGCGCAGATCGACGACAGCAGCTCGACCGGTCGGATCGGCTTGCCCAGGTGGTCGTCGAAGCCCATGGCCAGGAAGCGCTCGCGGTCGCCCGACATGGCCGAGGCGGTCAGGGCGATGACCGGTATCGTCGGGTCGCCCGCCACGCCGGCCCGGATGGCCTCCAGGGCGGTGATGCCGTCCATCACCGGCATGTTGATGTCCATCAGCACCGCGTCGAAGACCTCGACCTTCAGCGCGTCCAGCGCCGCCTGGCCGTCGTCGACGATGGTCAGGACCACGCCGGTGGCCTCCAGCATGGTGCGCACCACCACCTGGTTGATGGCGTTGTCCTCGGCCATCAGGATGCGCAGGGCTTCGAGGTCGGGGCCGTCGTCGTCCTGAAGATCGTCGTCCTCGGGGCTGGCCGCGGGCGCGTCGATCGGCGCGGCGAGCAGGGTGAAGACGAAGGTCGCGCCGTCGCCGCCGCTCTCGATCGCCAGGTCGCCGTCCATCTGGCGGGCCAGGGCGCGTGAGATGGTCAGGCCCAGGCCCGTGCCGCCGTGGCTGCGCGAGACGGCGTTGTCGGCCTGGGTGAAGCTGTCGAAGATGCGGTCGTGGAAATCGGCGTCGATGCCGACCCCGGTGTCGATCACCCGCAGCCGGATCTCGCTCAGGCCGTCGGCGCGCGGCGCGGCGGCCGTCAGCTGGATCGTCACCCCGCCCTGGCTGGTGAACTTCAGCCCGTTGGAGATCAGGTTCATCAGCACCTGGCGGATGCGCTGGGGGTCGGCCAGGATCCAGTCGGGCGCGGCCGGATCGATCTCGACGCGCAGCCATAGGCCCTTTTCGGCGGCGGCGTCGCGCCAGGCGTCGCCGGCCGCGCGGACCAGGTCGGGCAACTGGGTCGCCACGTGATCCAGGTCGACCTTGCCGGCCTCGATCTTCGACAGGTCCAGCACGTCGTTCAGCACCTGCATCAGGCTGTCGCCCGACTTGATCATCAGGCGCACGTGGCGGCGCTGGGCCTCGTTGAGGTTGCTGCGGTCCAGGGCGTAGGCCATGCCCAGCAGGCCGTTCATCGGCGTGCGCAGCTCGTGGCTGGTGACGGCCACGAAGGTGGACTTGGCGCGGTTGGCCTCCAGGGCCCGCTCGCGCTCCTCGCGCAGGTTGCGGGTCAGGGCGTCCATGCGCCGGGCGGCGGCGCGGTTGGCCATCATCATGCTGATCGCGGTGGCCGCCACCATCGCCATGCCCAGGCGCGCGGTGTTGGGGCCCAGTCCCTCGGCGGGAAAGAAGAAGAGGGAAAACATCAGCATGCTGGCCATCGGCGCGAACGTGCTGATCACGATCAGCACGGCCGGCTGATGGCGGAAGTTCTGGGCGAAGATGATCTGGCCGGCCCAGATGGCGAAGGCGGCGATCTTGAAGTCGGCTCGGGTCGACACCCAGAACAGCGCGCCCAGCACCGCCCAGACCAGGTTGATCGGCAGGGCCGCCAGCACGAAGGCCGCGCGCTCGCCGGGCGAGCCGGGCACGCCCGCCTTGAACCGCCGCGTGCCCAGCCGCGCCACGCCCTCGCTGAGCAGAAGGGCGGCCAGCCATCCGGCCGCGATCGCGGGGCCGAGGGCGTAGGCGGCCACGCCGGCGGTCGCCAAGGCCGGAACCATGCGCGACGGCAGCAGCCGATGGGTGTCCAGCGCCACCTCGTCCAGCCGGTCGTCGGCCCAGGGGGAATCGAACCTTCGCACTTTGGAATTTTGCCTCGTTCCTCAACCGGCGCGGTGCGGACAAAACTAGTCCCTACAGCCTAGCATGGATTGAACGGCGCCTGCGACGGATCAGCGCGGCGGTCGGGAATCCGACGGTAACCTTAAGGTTCGCGCCGGGCGCGCGCCGCGTTGCGCGAGCGCCGTCGCCCCGCTAGCCTTGTGTGAACAACGATAACGGATCGGGAGAGCGTGGCCGATGCAGGGCTTGATGCAGCACGGGGCCTTGACGGTCGACAAGATCATCGACCACGCCGCCCAGTGGCATGGCGGGCGCGAGGTCGTCAGCCGTTCGGTCGAAGGGCCGATCGTCCGCACCACCTACGCGGCGATCCACGACCGCGCCAAGCGGGTGTCCAACGCCCTGCTGGCCCTGGGGATCAAGCCGGGCGACCGGGTCGGCACCCTGGCCTGGAACACCGCCCGCCACATGGAGGCCTGGTACGGGATCATGGGCGTCGGCGCGGTGTGCCACACCCTGAACCCGCGCCTGTTCCCCGAGCAGATCGCCTGGATCGCCAATCACGCCGGCGACCGGGCGATCTTCGTCGACCTGACCTTCATGCCGATCATCGCGGGCATTTTGCAGCACCTGCCGAGCGTCGAGCACGTGGTGGTGTTCACCGACCGGGCCCATATGCCCGCCGACTTCAAGCCGGCCGGCGAGACGCCCAACTTCAAGGGCCTGCTGTGCTTCGAGGACCTGGTCGAGCAGTTCGGGGCCGACTGCGCCTGGGGCGGCTTCGACGAGGGCACGGCGGCGGGGCTCTGCTACACCTCCGGCACGACGGGCGACCCCAAGGGCGTGCTCTATTCGCACCGCTCCAACGTCCTCCACACCCTGATCACGCTGCAGCCCGACGTGATGGGCCTGTCGCAGAAGGACGTGATCCTGCCGGTGGTGCCGATGTTCCACGCCAACGCCTGGGGCGTGGCGTTCTCGGCTCCCGGCACCGGCGCCAAGATGGTGATGCCGGGCGCCAAGATGGACGGGGCCTCGATCTTCGAGCTGCTCGACACCGAAGGCGTGACCTTCTCGGCCGCCGTGCCCACCGTCTGGCAGATGCTGCTGCAGTATCTGAAGGAGAGCGGCGCCAAGCTGCCGGTGCTGCGCAAGGTGGTGATCGGCGGAGCGGCCTGTCCCGAGCACATCATCCGCGCCTTCCAGGAAGACTATGACGTCGAGGTGGTCCACGCCTGGGGCATGACCGAGACCTCTCCGGTCGGCACCCTGTCGGTGATGACCGACGAGCTGGAAAAGCTGCCCTACGACCAGCAGATGCCCTATCGCCTCAAGCAGGGCCGGCCGCCGCTGGGCGTGGAGCTGAAGCTGACCGACGACGCGGGCCAGCGCCTGCCGCACGACGGCAAGAGCTTCGGCAACCTGAAGATCCGCGGCCCGATCATCGCCGCCGAATATTTCCGAGGCGCGGGCGGCAAGATCCTCGACGACGAGGGCTTCTTCGACACCGGCGACGTGGCCACCATCGACGACCACGGCTTCATGCAGATCACCGACCGGGCCAAGGACGTGGTCAAGTCGGGCGGCGAGTGGATCAGCACGATCGACATCGAGAACATCGCCCTGGGCCATCCCAAGGCGGCGATGACGGCGGTGATCGGCGTGGCCCATCCCAAGTGGGACGAGCGGCCGATCCTGCTGGTCAAGCTGAAGGAGGGCGAGAGCGCCACCAAGGAAGAGTTCCTGGAGTTCCTGCAGGGCAAGATCGCCAAGTGGTGGATGCCCGACGATGTGGTCTTCGTCGACGACATCCCGCTGGGCGCGACCGGCAAGATCGACAAGAAGCTGATCCGCCAGCGGATGAAGGACTACGTGCTGCCGGGCCTCGCCGTGGCGACCGCCGCCTCCGAAGTTGTCGAGGATCCCGAACCCGAACCCGAACCCGAGCCGCCGGCCGCCACCCTGGCCGCCGCCGACGGCGCCCAGGCCGCGCGGATCTATGCGCCCGAACCCGAAACGCCGCTGTCGGAGCCTCCGCCTCTGGAGGAGCCTGTCGCCGAAGCTCTGGTCCACACCGAGCCCGAGCCGGTCGTCGTGTCGGAGCCTGAATCCGAGTCCGAACCTGAGCCCGAGTCCGAGATCGCCCCGGTCCTGGTCGCCGCCGCCACCGCCGCCGCCGCGAGCGCCGTCGCCGTCGCCGCCAAGCCGGGGCACGTCGCAGAGCCAGAGGCCGAACCTGTCTTCGAGCCGCGCGGCCAGGAGGAGCATTTTCCGCTCGGCCCCCTGACCCCCGCGCCGACGCTGGCGCCCGTGCCGGAAGAAGCCTTCCACGCCAAGCCGGTCTTCGTGGCCGAGGAGGCGCCGCTGGCCATGCCGGTGGTTCCCCAGCGCAAGAGCAAGAAAGCCAGGGCGAAAGACGCCAAGGCGGCCAAGACGTCCAAGGGCGGCGGTTTCGCGGCCGTCCTGCTGGACCTGGCGCTGCTGGTCGCCCTGTCGCCGGCGGTTCTGGTCGCGGCCGGGGCCGTGGGCGTGAAGTTCGGCTTGCTGCCCTTGGCGCTGGGCTACGACCAGATGACGCTGGATTGGGCGCCCAAGGCGGCCATGATGGGCGTCGCCACCGGCGTGCTGGGCCTGATCGTCGCCCTATTCGGCGGCTTCGGGCGGTTCTGGAAGAAGGCCTTGCTGGCCCTGGCGATCACGATCGCCACGTTGGGCGTGATGGTCGGGGCCAACGCCATGGGCGGCCGCGCCCCGCCGATCCACGACGTCTCCACCGACTGGAAGACGCCGCTGATGCTGTCGGACACGGGCTTGGCGGCCCGTGGCGGCGAGGCCCAGACCATCGAGGAGGATCCCAGCCTGCCGGTCGGCTCGCTGGCCTATGCCGGCCGCCGCATCGCCGACGTCAACGCCGAGACCTGCCCGGCCGCCCGGCCGCTGGTGCTGGCGCGCTCGCCCGCCGACGCCTACGAGGCGGTCAAGGCGGCGATCCAGGCCGCGGGCCTGTCGATCGTCACCGACGATCCGATGGACGGCCGGCTGGAGGCCACGGGCCAGAGCTTCTGGTACGGACTTAAGGACGACCTCGTCGTGCGGGTGCGCCCCGACACGGCCGGCGCCCGCGTCGACATGCGCGCCATCGGCCGCGAGCCCGGCGGCGACATGGGCCGCAACTGCCGTCGGGTGGGCGGGTTGCTGGCGGTGGTGAAGGGGTAGTTCTCCGCCACTTGCCCCCTACGGACCGCTTCGCGGTCGTCTTCCCCCGGAGGGGGAAGAGCCTTTTGGCCGGCGCCAGCGCGAAGGCTCCGCCCCCTATGGGGCGGACAGACCGCGAAGCGGTCAGGTGGGGGCAAGTGATCAGGTCAGCTGATAAAGGCTATCCAGCCCTGGCTCGCCGTCACAGCTGACCCGGCCTTCCTTCACCAGCAGCAGCGTGTGGGCCAGCACCGACATGGCCGCCGCCGGGTGCAGGCGCGGGTCGACGGCGGCGTAGAGCGTGGGAACCATGGCCTTGATCGTGGTCGGGCCTTGCGCCAGCGCGGCCAACACCTGGGCCTCTCTCGCCCGGCGATGGTCGGCATAGGCCTGGAGGAACGGCGCGACGTCGCGGACCGGCGCGCCGTGGGTCGGCCACAGGGTGTCGAACCCCTCGGCCTTCACCTTTTCCAGACTGGCGAAATAGTCGCCCATGTCGCCGTCGGGCGGGGTGATCACCGTGGTCGACCAGCCCATCACATGGTCGCCCGAGAACAGGGCGTTCTCCTCCTTCAGGGCGAAGCAGACGTGGTTGGAGGTATGGCCCGGCGTGGCCACGGCGCGCAGGGTCCAGCCCGGGCCTTCGAAGACGTCGCCGTCGGCGATCTCGACATCGGGGCGGAAACCCTCGTCTTCACCAGCCTCGAGCGCCAGCCCGTGGGCCAACTCGCCAAGATGCGGCGCGCGGCGGCCGTGGATCGTCGCCCCGGTCGCCTTCCGCAGCGGACGGGCGAGGGGAGAGTGGTCGCTGTGGTGGTGGGTGACCAGGATGTGGCTGACCGTCTCGCCGTCCAGCGCCGCCAGCAGCGCCTGGAGATGGCCGTCCAGGTCGGGGCCTGGATCGATCACCGCCACGGTCCCGCGCCCGACGATATAGGTGCCGGTGCCGACATAGGTGAAGGGGCCCGGATTGTCGGCGATCACCCGGCGGATCAGCGGCGAGACCTGGTCGCAGCGCCCGTACTCGAACTCGATCTCGCGGACGAAGGGGATCATGTCGGCCTCTGGCTGGGCGGCGCCGGTCTTGCGGTGAACGACCCGTAAACCTTCTGGAGTACGGATCATGGCCGCCGACGCAGCGATTTTTGTCTCAAAACGGCTCCAGCGCGCGGCCTTCGCCATCCTGTGTCTCATCGCGGCGCAGTTCGTGCTGGCCAGCTGCGAGCCCGAGCCGTCGGCTATGGCCGCCCGAGTCGCCCTGACCCACCACTACTGAGCCGCATCGCCCTCAGGCGATCTGCCTAGATTCCGAGCACGCCGGCCAGATCGTAGCCAGCGTCCGCGCCCTGGCGAACCAGGGTGGCGCGGTCGGCCGCGCCCGAAGCGGCCTGGCCCAGGGACCAGGTGACGATCGAGCGCGTGCCCGAGCGGCAGAAGGCCAGGACCGGGCCCTCGGCGCCCTCGACCGCGCGCCGCACGGCCTCGACCTGATCATGGGTCGGCCCGCCCCGCACCGGAATATGCACATAGTCCAGCCCCGCGGCCCGCGCCGCGCCCTCGACCTGGGCGCTGGACGGCTGGCCCGGCTCCTCGTCGTCGGGCCGGTTGTTGATCACCAGAACGAAGCCTTCGCCGGCGGCGCGCGCCAGGTCGTCGAGCGCGATCTGGGGGCTGACCGAAAGCGAGTCGGTTACACGGCGAAACGCAGTCATGGGTTGTTACTCGCGGGGGAGGGCGGGGACGACGGCGCCGGGGCCGGCGCGACCTCATCATCTCGACACTCGGGCGCCCGCGCAACGGTCGGTCGTCGTGAAATATGGCGGAAATTTGAGCGATACCGAGGAATAATTTCCCCAATATGGTCCGTGTTCGGCATTCGGTATTCGAAAATCAACGGTTTATGGATGTGATTTATTGGATGTCAACCCGACAGGGGGTGTTTCAACCCGGTTACGTCCCTGTGTTCGCTCAAGGCGCGCCAGGCGCGCGGGCGGGTGGATTTTGCCTGTAACCCCAACAGGATACGGGGGCTAAGACCCGTGTTATCCCTAGGTTTGTGGAAAATCTGAGCGATGTTCGTCAGAAATGCGGCGATCGTGTTGCGATAATGCGACAGGGTCGGGCGATGTTATTACGGATCAGTAATGGCAATTGACCGGCGCGCGGCGTGCCTCCTAACGTTGCCCTAACCGGGGAAATGTTTTCCGGGACACCTAAGTTCTCGTGGTGGAGTTGGGGCAAAAATCCAGACAGGCCGAACGTAACGCCCCCGAAAAGGGCGCGTGCGGGCGGTCGGGATGCTTCGCCATGTCAGAGGGGATATTATGAAGATGAATTCAACCAAGGGCGGCGCTCGCGCGCGTCTTTTGACGTCGACGCTGCTGGCCGGCCTGGCCACCGTCGCCGCGCCGCTGGCGGTCACCGCGATCGCCACCGCGATCCCGACCCTGGCCAGCGCCCAGGACTACAGCTCGGGCTCGCTGATCGGCACCGTGAAGGATTCGGCCGGCGTCACCGTTCCGGACGCGACCGTCACCGTGAAGTCGCTTGACCAAGGCTTCACCCGCACCGTCACCACCGACGGCGTCGGCCAATTCCGCGTTCCCCTGATCCCGATCGGCGGCTACTCGGTCTCGATCGCCAAGGAAGGCTACCAGCCGACCAGCGACGGCAACGTCCGCGTCGCCCTGGGTGGTTCGACCGCTTACTCGTTCACGCTGACGGAAGTCGGCGGCTCGGTCAGCGAAGTGATCGTCACGGCCACGGCCAACCCGCAGCTGGACTTCGCCGCGACGACCAAGGGTCTGAGCGTCGACATGGAAACCCTGACCAAGCAGGCGCCGATCGCGCGCTCGCTGACCGCGGTGACCCAACTGGCTCCCGGCGTCGTCGTCGGCAGCGCCGCGCGCGTGGGCACCGCCCCGAACGCCGCGAACTTCGGTGGCCAGCCCTCGGTCGGCGGTGGTTCGGTCGCTGAAAACGCGTTCTACATCAACGGCCTGAACATCACGAACTTCGACAACTACATCGGCGCCGCTGAAGTGCCGTTCGACTTCTACAAGTCGATCGAAGTGAAGACCGGCGGCTATCCCGCCGAGTTCGGCCGCGCCACGGGCGGCGTCATCAACGCCGTCACCAAGTCGGGCTCCAACGACTTCAAGTTCGCCGTGCACGGCAACTTCGAAATGGACGGCCTGCGCGAAGACTCGCCGGACACCTACATCATCAACAACCACCGTGGGGGTCGCTCGGACAAGAGCGGCACGTTCGAAGTCAGCGGCCCGATCATCAAGGATCACCTGTTCTTCTACGTGCTGAACCAACAGCGCGAACAGAAGCAACAGACCGCCTACAACACGCTGGGCCAATACGCCGTCGACAAGTCGAACGACCCGTTCTGGGGCGCTAAGATCGACGCGTACATCACCGACCGTCAGCGCGTCGAACTGACCTATTTCGACACCCAGAAGACGATCGATCGTACGGCCTACGCCTACACCTCGGCCACCGACACCATCGGCGCCCAACTGCCGTCGACCGTGTTCCGTCAAGGCGGCGTGAACTATGTCGCCCGCTACACCGGCACGTTCACCGACTGGTTCACCCTGTCGGCCGCCTACGGCAAGAACCGCGACTCCAACAGCGTCCTGCCGACCAACACCGTCGACCCGCTGGTCCAGGAAGACTACACGACCGGTTCGCTGAACACGATCAGCAGCCAGAAGCAAGGCACCATCGAAAGCCGTAAGACGCTGCGCGAATTCTACCGCGTCGATGGCGACTTCTACTTCAAGCTGCTGGGCGATCACCACGTCCGGACGGGTTACGACCACGAAAAGACGACCCTGAACCACGCCTCGATCGACACCGGTCCGGGCGCGGGCGGCACGGGCACCGCCTATGTCTACCACCAGGGCACGGGCGCCGACGACGCGTTCGGCGTTCCGGATGGCGTGAACTACGTGGAAGTCTCGACCAACCGCTTCGGCGGCGCGCCGGTCCACGGCGTGAACGCGGCCTGGTACGTCCAGGACGCCTGGGACATCACCTCGACGGTCAGCCTGCAACTGGGCATCCGCAACGACAAGTTCACCCTGGACAACCTCCTGGGTCAGCAAGTCCTGAACCTGAAGAACAACTGGGGCCCGCGCATCGGCGTGACCTGGGATCCGGTTGGCGAAGGCAAGGATAAGGTCTCGGCCTCGTTCGGTCGCTACTACATCCCGCCGGCGTCGAACCTCAGCTACCGCGGCGCCGACCTCGGCTACAGCGCGTTCTTCTACGCGCCGGGCTACGACGTGAACGCCCCCAGCACGACGCCGAACTTCACCCGGGCCCCGAACGGCGCTCCGACGGCTCTGGGCACCCAGATCACCAACGGCACCAACCCGGGTCTGGATGCGGGCACCCTGGTGGGCTGCCCCACCGGCACGGTCGTCGCCGGCACGGCGGGCGCTGATGGTTGTACGGTCGCCTTCGGTCTCGGCATCGCCGAGCCGGCCTATTCCAAGGCCGCCGTCGGTATCAAGGCTTCGCAAGAAGACGAGTACACCGTCGGTTACGAGCGTCAGTTCACCGACCTGTGGAAGGGCGGCGTGAACCTGACCTACCGCAAGCTGAACCGGATCTCGGAAGACACCACCCTGGACCCGTTCGTCCGCGCCTGGTGCGCCAAGAACGTGACCGGCCAAGTGTTGACCGCTTGTAACAACATCTGGAACAATTCCTGGCAGTACATCGTGTTCAACCCGGGTGAGGACCTGACGATCAATCTTCGTCAGCCCGACTCGCGCGTGAACTCGCCGACGGACGTGGCCGCCGCGGCCGCCCTGCCCAAGACGCTGACCTTCAGCAAGCAGGACCTGAACTTCCCGGCGCCGAAGCGCGAATATATCGGCCTGGAGTTCACCTTCGAGCGTGCTTTCGACGGCAAGTGGGGCCTGAAGGGCTCGTACACCCTGTCGGAAAGCAAGGGTAACTACGAAGGCACCGTCCTGTCCGACAACGCCCAGGCCGACGCTGGTTCGACCGTGCTGTACGACTTCGTCGGTCTGACCGACTTCCAGTACGGCCTGCTGCCGAACCACCACGCCCATCAGTTCAAGGTGTTCGGCTCCTACGCCGTCACCGACAACCTGATGTTCGGCGCCAACGCCCGGGTCATCTCGCCGAAGCACCAAGGTTGCCTCGGCGTGCACCCGACCGACGGCCCGTCCAAGGCGTACCAAGCCGCTTCGCGTTGGTGTAAGACCTTCGACGCCAACGGCAACCAAATCGCTCCGAGCTCGCCGCGTCCGCGTGGCGAAGGCCTGGATACCGATTGGGAAACCACCCTCGACCTGTCGGTTCGCTACACCGTTCCGGAAAAGATCATGGCGCTGGGCGGCAACCTCGTCCTGCGTGCGGACATCTTCAACGTCCTGAACTCCGACGCGATCACCTCGCGCGAAGAGCGTGGCGAAGGTAACGGCAGCGTGTACCGCAAGCAGTACGGCTACCCGATCGCCTACCAAGAGCCGCGCTACGTGCGTCTCGGCTTCGACCTGGACTTCTAAGGTCAAGCTCTCAAGCGAAAGCTGGAATGGCGGCGGGCTCCTCGGAGCCCGCCGTTTTTCTTTGGGCGTCACGCTTTGTCGGATTTGGGCGCGCCCGCGTGCGTGTGTCCCCGCCGGTTGGCGTCTATCCTCGGCGCATGGAGGCTGAAGTTCAGCGATTTCAACGCCCTGAACTTTCTCGACCCCAATCCATGCTCACTCCTCCAAAGCGCCCGTATCTTGGTCCCACCTGAGAGCACGGGGAGGGCGCACGTACGGCGACCGATGCGGCTTTCGGGGGTGGTCGAGCGGGAAGCGTCCGTCGGCTGGTTGCGTGGGGCCCTGCGGGTTGGTCGGAAAGTCGGAGCCTTGGATTGGGCTCGCGGCGGTCCGGGCCAAACGAAGGGAACACCCTCGCGGCGCCGAACGGCGAAACGCGGCAGGCCTGGGCTGAAATCGCCCAGGCGGTCCGGACGGGGTTTGCCGCCCCTCCGCCCGTCGGGGGCCTCCATCGGAGCGGGTTAAAAATCCGCGATCCGAAGGCTTCCGGATAACGGTCCACGCGAAGCGCCTGAACTTCGTCGAAACGGTATTCAAAACTGCAAATCATCCGGGCGAGGCCCGGGCGCTTCGCACCCTTCCCACCAGCTCATGGCCTCTGGCGTGAGATCACATCCACTTGCCCCCACCTGGCGACTTCGTCGCCTGTCCGCCCCCGTAGGGGGCGGAGCGCTCTTCCCCCTGCGGGGGAAGACGACCGCGAAGCGGTCCGTAGGGGGCAAGTGTTCGCCGCACGAAAAAGGGCCGCCCGGTCGCCCGGACGGCCCTTTCCTATCCGTAAGACAAAAGCCTAGTGGATCGGCGTATCGGCCATCACCGAGGCCCCGCTGGGGGTCGAGCGCAGCCGGGCCTTGGCCATCTCGTCCATGATCGTCTGCGAGCGCGGATCGCCCAGCAGCCAGGCCGAGGCGGCCAGGGTGCGCACCGAGGTCTCGCTGACGCCCAGCACCTTCTCCAGGGCCTCGAACGGCGAGTTGGAGCCGCCGATCTTCTTGAGCTTCACCTCGCCCTTGATGCCGGCCAGGCTCTTGGCCTTGTCGACGGCCTCGTAGAAGCCGCCCAGCTCGTCCACCAGGCCCAGCTGCTTGGCCTGGACGCCGGTCCAGACCCGGCCCTTGGCGATCTCGCGGACGCGCTCGACTGGCAGCTTGCGGCCCTCGGCGACGCGGCCGACGAAGCCGGCGTAGATGCGGTCCATCCAGGCCGAGAACTTGGCCCGCTGGTCGGGGGTGAATTCCTGGCCCGTGCCGAACGCGCCGGAATAGTCGCTCCCGACATGCACCTGCTTCACGTCGACGCCGAACCGCGACAGGGCCTCGCCCAGGGCGAACTTGCCGCCGAACACGCCGATCGAGCCGGTCAGGGTGGTGGGCTCGGCGACGATCGCCGAAGCGCCCGAGCTGATCCAATAGCCGCCCGAGGCCGCATAGGTGCCCATGCTGACCACGATCGGCTTGTTGGCCTTCCTGGCGGCCTTCACGGCGGCCAGGATCTGCTCCGAGGCCGTGTCCGACCCGCCGGGCGAGGAGACGCGGAAGACGATCGCCTTGACGTCCTTGTCGTCGATGGCGTCGTACAGGGCCTTGGCCACCTGGTCGGAATAGATCGTGCTGTCGCCGCCGAACGGCGAGCCGCCGTCGCCGCTGCCGGTCATGATCGCGCCCTCGGCCGAGACCACCGCGATGGTCGGGCCCGACTTGGACGCCGGCCGCTTGGATCGCGAAGCGTAGTCGTCGAAGCCCATCAGCTTGGCGCCCTTGCCGGCGCGCGACAGCATGGCGTCCTGCACGTCCTTGACCTGGCCGACGCGGTCGATCAGGCCCTTGGCCTTGGCTTCCTCGGCGCTGTAGGGACCCGCCTCGATCGCCTTGATCAGGGCGGCCGGTTCGATCTTGCGGTCCTGGGCCGCCGTCGTCAGGGCCGTCGTATAGACCGAGCCCATCCACGACAGCGCCGATTCCCGGTGCGCCGGCGTATAGTCGCTGTAGAGATACGGATTGACCGCGTTCTTATACTCATAGCGCTGCTCGTAGTCGGCCTTGACGCCGTACTTGTCGAAGAAGCGCTTGAAGAACATCTCCTCGCTGGACGCGCCGACGGCCTGCAGCGAGCTTTCGGGCTGCATCCAGAACTCGCTGGCCGCCGAACCCAGCATATAGGTCGAGGTGACCAGGCCCGAGGGATAGAGCCCCTGGCTGTGCGCGAAGATCGGCTTCTTGCCCACCGAGCGGAAGTGCTTGAAGGCCAGGCGCAGCTCGTCGGCCGAGGCCGGGGCCATGCCGCCTTCGGGCAGGCGCACCAGCACCGCCTCGACCTTGTCGTCGGTCTCGGCGCGGCGCAGCGTCTCGATGATCGACATCACCGACTGTCCGCCGCCGCCGCCGAAGGCCGCGAACGGATTCTGCGAATCCTGGTCGGGCAGGCCGCCGCGCAGGTCCAGCTGCAGCACGGTGTGCGTGGGAACCGGAGCGGGACGAGCGGCGCTGGCCGCCATGACGATCAGAAGAAAGGGGACGCCGACCAGGAACAACACCAAGCCGACGAAAACGCCGGCCACGGTCATGAGAAACTGCTTCATCGGACGTCCTGCTGCCTAGTGTCGCGCAAGCTAGTAGCGACCCTGGCGACGCGGTCAAATGAACAGCGCGCAACCCAGCCTTTCGGGTCCAGGCGTAGAGACGGGAAGGGCGCCCCGTGGGGCGACGCCGCCGTACTCTATCTTTGGAAAATCTCGGGAAAAGAATGGTCGGAGTGGCAGGATTTGAACCTGCGACCCCTGCGTCCCGAACGCAGTGCTCTACCAGACTGAGCCACACTCCGACTTGGAGGGCGGCTTATAGACACGCCTCGGCGGTCTCGCAAGCGACAAAAATCCCTCCACAAAAAGAAAAATGGCGGGAAAAAAGAAGTTCAAAGCAGCGTTGCATCCGTCCGACTCCTGCGCTATCTCCACCGCCTCGCCGGGCCCAGACGGGTCTCGCCGTTCCTGCTGGGGAATGGTGTAATGGTAACACTGCGGTTTTTGGTACCGTCATTCTAGGTTCGAGTCCTAGTTCCCCAGCCACACGCTCTTCTCTCTGTAGCGAAGCTTCCGCTTCGGCGGACCCGGGCCGTCCAGGCGACCGATTGGTCGGTCATCTGACGTTGCATCGCAGTTTTCCACAGGAATTAGCCTCAGCGTCTCACGCGTGAGATTCTGGCGCGGTCTGCGCGGCCAGCGCGAGGACGCGCGCATCCTGGCTTGAAGTTCTTCTGGACTTTGGAAGCGGGCCTTCGGCTTGGGAAAGCCAGGACGATCCCTGTCATGACTCATCCGGGCTCGAAACGGCGCGGCGTGAGCAAGTCTTTGTCTTTCAACGGCTAGGCCCAGCTTCGACAACGCGCGCCATAGGAGGGATGCTGATCTTTGGCTCATCTGCCGGGGTCGCGAATCGTTGCGATATCGAAACTTTCGTTCGAACAACAACGGTCTGGGCGGGCTGGTTTGGGAGGGCGAAATCACGCTTTCAGCGCTTCCCATGGTTTAGAGGCGAAGCGATTTTCTCGTTGCTGTTCTCAAGATTCGCTTGGCTTAAGGCCTCGGCAAGCACGATTACCCGGAATGAGTACTTGTGTTTCGGCAGGGCAGGTGTATTTCCAAGTCAAATACCCACTGGAGAGACACTCGTGGAAGACAAAGCTACCCTGATCGAGCTCACCGCCGAGATCGTCGCCAACTACGTGGCCAATAACAGCACGTCGGTTTCCGATCTGCCGGCTCTGATCCGGGCGACTCACGACGCTCTGGCCGGTATTGGCTCTCCGGAAGCGGCTCCCGTCGAAACGGTTACGAAGGCTACGCCGGCTCAGATCCGTCGCAGCATTACGCCGGACGCGCTGATCAGCTTCGAGGACGGCAAGCCCTACAAGACGCTGAAGCGCCACCTGACCACGCACGGCATGACCGTCGCCGAATACAAGGCCAAGTGGGGCCTGCCCAACGACTATCCCACCACCGCTCCGGCCTATAGCGAAGCGCGCTCGGCCATGGCCAAGGCCCTGGGCCTGGGTCAAGGCGGCCGCAAGGCCAAGGCCCCGCGCGGCCGCAAGGGCTGATCCGACCCTTCAAAGGTCGATATCGCGCAAAACCCCCGCCGGCGACGGCGGGGGTTTTTGTTTGTGCGTCCTATCGCTTCAGGGCTTCGGCCAGACCGCCACCACGACCCCGTTGGTTCCCAGGACCGAGGCGTGATCGATCTTGGCGGTGGCGAAGCATTGGCGCGCGGTCACCAGCATCCGCACGGTGTCGTCGATACGCGGGTCGGGCGCGGCCAGTCGCCCGTCATAGCTGCCGCAGAACACCGCCGGCTTTTGACCCAGGTCGGTGACCGAGCCTTCGAGCACCAGGGTCATGCCCCGGATCAGGCGATGATAGGTCTGCTGGTTCATCTTCAGCTTCTGGACCATGAACGGCTCGAAGCGCGGGGGCAGGGCCGAGACGCCGTCGGCATAGGGAATGGCCAGGCCGTAGTTGGTGACGATGCTGCGGACCCCGACATCCTGGTGCACGGTGTCGTGGTCGCGGGTCTCGACGGTGGCCTGGCTGCGGACTTCATCGCCGTCGAAGAAGGCGGTCTGCAGCGTGGGCAAGGCCTTCAGGCCCTGGTCGTCGAAGTGATTGTAGTTCTGGGCGCTGATCTGGCCCAGACCGATCATCAAGGTCAGTTCGCCGCGGGAAAAGTCGTAACGCCAACGCGCGGGACTTTGCAGCACCTTCATGGTCCGCTTGCGCTCGTCGACGAAGGGGATCGAGATCTGGAAGCGCTGGCCGACCAGGTCGGCGGCGGGCGCGCGGCGGGCGCTTTCCATCGCATCGCGCAGGGCGGGCCCGTCCATCACGCCCGAAACCGAGGCGGGAGCCGTGGCTGTCAGGGCCGCCGCCGCCAAGAGACCGCCGATCATCGCAAAGCCCTCCGTTCACTGTGGCCAGGGAACGCTCAGCTTGACCGGCGGTCAATGGTTCAGCCGATCTTCAGTCTCACGAACGCCATGCCGCCCGTCGGATCGTCATAACCCAGGGCCGCCGGGGCGTCGTAGGCGCTGGCCAGGCCGCCGAAGCCCAGCTTGATATTGTCCGACAGCGGCACATCGTAGATCGCGCCGACCGACAGCTTGCGCACCGTGGCCACGCCGCCATGGTGGCCGGCCAGCTCGTCCTGCTCCACCTGCTCGGCGCGAGTAAACACGGTCCAGTGCTGGTCGGGCCGCACCGCGCCCTCGAACAGCCAGGCCTGTAGGGCGTCGCCGGGGATGCGATCCTTGCGGGCCCAGGCCAGGGTGGCGCTGAGCGAACCGCCGTGGCGGAACGGGCGGGAATAGAGGGCGCTCAGCGAGGTGCGGGCCTCGTCGTCGTCGGCCTCCAGGGCCTCGGGGCTGTTGATCCGCGCCCAGCTGGCCTGCAGGGCCCAGTTCGGCGTCGGGTTCCACGAGACGCGGGTGGCGACGCTGTCCAGTTGGCCGGTCTCGATGTCGTAGCGGTTCTGATCCGGCTCGCGACCTCGGAAGGCGCTGGCCTCGACCTTCCAGTTCTGGCGCGACACCCCGGCCGTCACCACGCCGAAGGTGATGTGGGTCGAGTCGAACCAGTGGTGGGTGATCGGGGCCTCGGGACTGTCCATCGCCGCCTGGCGGTGCATGAAGGCGGGCGGACCGAACGCCGGCTCGCCGGGCAGGCCGGCGTAGAGATAGCCGTCGAACCCGCCGCCCAGCGGGTGGCTGTAACTGGCCGACAACTCCATGAAGAGATCGTGCGGATGCTGGCGATCGACCAGCGGGGTCTTGCCATCGGCCGTCTCGCCGGTGGCCAGCAATAGCGGATAGCCGCTCTTGCCCATGAAGGGGTCGGGGCTGACCATGGCCTTGAAGCCCAGCATGCCGTCGCCCACTTCGCGCTGGGCCATGCCCATCACCATGCCGGCCAGGAACGCCTTGTCGCCGCCGCGCGGTCCGCCCTGGCTGTCATAGACGCCGTTGAACACGGCGTGGCCCATCAGCATCCAGCCGCTGTCGGTGTGGAGCATGATCCCGTCGTGCGGCGAGGCGTCGGGCTGCCAACTGGTGCCGGAGGCGTCGCGGGTCATGGCGTAGGCGCCCAGGGCGCTCTGCATGACGTGCCCGGTGGGATTGATGAGGGCCTCGAGGGGAACGTTGTCTTCGTCCGGCATCGGCATCGTCATGCCGGGATGATCGTGCTGCTGGGCGAGCACCGGCGCGGCGAGGCCAAGGCTCGCGGCGAGAGCGGCGCAGGCCAGAAGGCGCGCGTGGAAAGTCTGGGTGGTCATGGGACCGACCTTTCTGAAGCGGGGGGAGGATGATCCGCGCGGCGGCCGCGCGGAAGGCTTCAGGCGACGGGTCTTGGAGGGCCGTGCTCGGGCGCGAGGCTCAGGCCGACGGCGGCCTGGCGGAGCGGCGTGAAGGCGATGCGGACGACGGCGCCGGGCGCGAGCACCGGCGCGACGTCGCGGACCGAGGCGGGCAGGCAGCCGGCGCAGCAACTGAGCGGCATGGCGTCGGAGCGCGACTTGTGGACGGGCGCCTTGTCGTGGGTCATGCCGGCCATGTCGCCCGTCATGTCCTGCATCATCTCGTGACAGGGCGGGGGAGCAGACGGTTCGGCGTGACACGGCAGGGCGCGCAGCGGTCCGCTCACGGCGAAGACCGCCGCCAGCAGGATCAGCATGAAGGTGCGAAGGCCGCGCATGCCGTTAGGGTAGGGGGCGCGGTTCGCGTGAGCAAGCCGACGTTTCGGTCGCCGGGAGGACTTGCCCGCCGTATGGAAGCGCCAGTCAACAGGGCCCACGGGGAAGCGGCGATGATCAAGAGGCTGGTGGCGGGCGTCGTGGTGCTGCTCCTGACAACGGGCGCCGCATCGGGGCTGGAAGGCGATGTGCCATACGACATCGCGCCAGGCCTCTTTCAGCAAGACCAGCCGGATCTGGGGCTCAAGCGGGCGCCGGGCACGGAGACGTTCACGATCTTCGCGCCCACGGCCAAGACCGATCGCTTCAGCAACGGCGTGGTGCTGATCCCCTTCAAGGGGCGGCTATATGCTCAGTGGCAGAGCTCGGCCCAGGACGAGGATTCCGCCGACACCTGGGTCGCCTACAGCGTCAGCGGCGACGGCCGAACCTGGAGCGCGCCCAGGGCGCTGGCGCCGGCCGGAGAGAACGGCGTGATGCGGTCCAGCGGCGGCTGGTGGACGGACGGGCGGGTCCTGGTCGCCTACGCCAATGTCTGGCCCGAGGGCTTCCAGTCGGGCGCGGGCGGTTATGCCGAGTACCGCACCAGCCGGGATGGCCGCACCTGGAGCGCGCCGCGTCGCGTGACCGGGGCGGACGGCCATCCCGTCGAGGGCGTGATCGAGCAGGATCCGCATCTGATCGACGGGCGGGTGATGACGGCCTTCCACCTGCGCCCGGGCATGGTCGCCAAACCCTTCTTCACCGACGATCCGCTGGGCGTCGCGGGCTGGACCGAGGGGCGGATGGCCAATCTGCCGCGCGACGTGGCCAGCGACACCGCCGCGCCGCATGAGCGCCGGCTAAGCCGCGAGATCGAGCCCAGCCTGTTCCGCCGCGCCGACGGCTGCGTCGTCATGGTGTTCCGCGACGAGGCGCTGAGCTTTCGCCAACTGGCGGCGCAAAGCTGCGATCGGGGCGTGACCTGGACCACGCCCGCCCTGACGGCCATGCCCGACTCTCGCGCCAAGCAGAGCGCCGGCAACCTGCCGGACGGCGCGGCCTATCTGGTCAATGCGCCCAACGGCGATCGCGTACGGATGCCGCTGGCCGTCACCGTCAGCGCGGACGGCCGGCTTTTCGATCGCAGCTGGCTGCTGCGCGGTCGCGACGACCTGCAGCCGCTGCGGTTCGAGGGGCGCTACAAGCGGCCGGGCTACCACTATCCCAAGAGCGTGGTCTGGAAGGACCATCTCTATGTCGGCTATTCGGCCAACAAGGAGGACGTTCAGGTGACGCGTGTTCCTCTGACGTCGCTCGCCGCGCCGAGGCGGCCGTGATCGTTCGGGCCTAGACCCCGCTCAGCTCCATCCCGGGCGCATCGGGTTCGCGCGCGCCGCCGCCGTTCAGCGGGCGCTGCATCCAGACCAGGTCGACCCAGCGGCCGAACTTGTAGCCCATGTCCGGGAAGACGCCCTTCTGCGTAAAGCCCAGCGACGCGTGCAGGCCGACGGAGGCGGCGTTGCCGCTGTCGCCGATCACCGCGCACATCTGGCGCAGGCCTAGGGCCTCGCAGGCCGCGATCAGGGCCGCCAGCAGGGCCTTGCCCACGCCCTTGCCGACCGCGTCGGGGCCGACATAGACGCTGTCCTCGACCGTGTAGCGATAGGCGGCCCTCAAGCGGAACGGGCCGGCGTAGGCATAGCCCAGCACCGCGCCGTCCTGCTCGGCGACCAGATAGGGCAGGCCCTTGGCGAGGAAGGCCGCGCGGCGGCGGCCCATCTCGGCCTGGTCCGGGGGAATCTCCTCGAAGGTGCCCAGGCCGTTCAGGACGTTCCAGCCGTAGATGGCGGTGATCGCCGCGATGTCGGCGTCCGTCGAGGGACGAATGGTCACGCTCATGAAAAGCCTCCCCCCATGGGGGAGGTGTCGGCGTAGCCGACGGAGGGGGGAGTGGTCGGCAGGCGCCCACATCCCGGACCTTCGCCCCTAGAACTCCCCCTACCGGCCTTCGGCCGCCTCCCCCACAGGGGGAGGGCCTTCTTCGTCGAACGCATCACGCCTTGGCCCAACCCTTGTCGACCGCCCACACGGCGAACGCATAGTCCAGGGCGATCTCCTTGAGGAAGTCGAACCGTCCGGAAGCCCCGCCATGGCCGGCCTCCATGTTGATCTTGAGCAGGATCGGGGCGCCGCTGGTCGTATGTTCGCGCAAGCGCGCGGTCCACTTCTCCGGCTCCCAATAGGTGACGCGCGGGTCCGACAGGCCGCCGGTGGCCAGCACGGCCGGATAGGCCTTGGCCGTGACGTTGTCGTACGGCGAATAGCTGGCGATGTAGTCGTAGGCCTCCTTGTCCTCCAGCGGATTGCCCCATTCGGGCCATTCCGGCGGAGTCAGGGGCAGGGAGGTGTCGCTCATGGTGTTGAGCACGTCGACGAACGGCACCGCCCCGATGATCCCGGACCACAGGTCGGGCCGCAGGTTGGCGATCGCCCCCATCAGCATGCCGCCGGCCGAGCCGCCATAGGCCACCGTGCGGTCCTTGGCGCCGTAGCCGGCCCCGTGCAGGTGCTCGGCGCAGGCGATGAAGTCGGTAAAGGTGTTCTTCTTGGTGAACTTGCGGCCGTCCAGGAACCAGCCGTAGCCCTTTTCCGAGCCGCCGCGGATGTGGGCCGTGGCCCAGACCCATCCGCGGTCGACCAGGCTGAGGTTGCGGATCGAGAACGACGGATCGATCGACATGCCGTAGCTGCCATAGCCGTACAGCAAGAGCGGCGCCTGGCCGTCGAGCGCCACGCCCTTCTTCATCACCACGGTGATCGGCACCTCCTGGCCATCGGCGGCCTTGGCGTAGAGGCGCTTGGTGACATAGGCGGCCGGGTCGTGGCCCGACGGGATCTCCTGGGTCTTGCGCAGGGTCTTGGCGCCCGTCGTCATGTCGTAGTCGAACCACTGCCGGGGCGTGGTCGGCGACTGGTAGACGTAGCGCATCACCGGGGTGTCGAACTCGTAGCCGCCCTCCAGGCTGAGGACATAGGCCTCCTCGTCGATCGTGATCGGCTTCTCGGCCTTGGTGGCGCGGTCGGTGATGACGATGCGGGTGTTGGCGTTGACCCGTTCGACGCGAACCAGATGGTTCTTGTAGGCGGCCAGGCCGGTGATGAAGTGCCCCGGCTTGTGCGGGACGAAGTCCTTCCAGTGGGCGCGGCCGGGCGTGGCGACCGGGGCTTCCACCAGCTTGAAGTCGATGGCCCCGTCGGCGTTGGTCAGGATGACGAAGCGGCCGTCCCAGTGCTCGACCGAATAGCGCAGGCCCACGGTGCGGGGCTCGAAGACCTTGGGTTCGGCGGTCGCGTCGTCGGCCGGGATCAGCAGGGTCTCGGACGTCTCGTGGTCGCCGGCGGTGATGGTGATGAAGGCGTCCGAACCGGTCACGCCCACGCTGACGAAGAAGCCATCGTCGGGCTCGTCATAGACCAGCACGTCGTCCTTCAGCCCGCCGCGCGCGGGGCGGCGGTAGATCTTGTCCGACCGGCCGTTGTCGTCGCGATGGGTCCAGAACAGCCACTTTGAGTCGGGCGACCAGGCGAAGTCGCCGGTGCTGCTCTCGACGGGCTCCTTCAGGATCTCGCCGGTGGCCAGGTCCTTCACATAGATGTGGTGGACTTCCGAGCCCTGGGCGTCCTCGGCGTAGGCCAGCAGCTTGTGGTCGGGGCTGTGGTCGGCGGCGCTGACCTGGCTGTAGGCCTTGCCCTTGGCCAGGGCGTCGCAGTCCAGCAGGATCTCCTCGCCCGTGGCTTGGTCTTTGGGGCGGCGCGCGAAGATCGGGTGCTGGCCGCCGATGTTGAAGCGCGAATAGTATTCGAACGGACCGTCGGGTGCGGGGACGGAGGCGTCGTCCTCCTTGATGCGGCCTTTCATCTCCTCGAACATCGCCGCCTGCAGGGCCTCGGTCGAGGCCAGCATGGCCTTGGTGTAGGCGTTCTCGGCGGTCAGGTGGTCCTTGACCTCCGGCTTGATCAGCGTCGGGTCGCGCAGGACCTTCTGCCAGTTGTCGTCCTTCATCCAGGCGTAGTCGTCGACGCGGACGCGGCCCAGCTGCTCGGTGCGCAGGGGAATCTTGGTGGCGACAGGCGGGACAGGCTTGGACGACTCGGACATCATGCTCTCGGATCTGGCGTTCTCGGGGCGGACCACCGACACCGACGTAATGACCGCTGCCGCGCTCGTCATCATTTTGCGCCGGTTCATGGTCAGATTTTCCCCCGCGATGCGTCAGAACGCCAACTTGTGCGCCTAGACGGCGCTGGTCAAACTGACCCTCGTGTAGAGTGAATCCGGGGGCGTGAGGGTTTAGATGGCTTGGGACCTGTCGGTCGATCTGATCCAGGCGACCGTGCAGCTTGAACAGCCGCTCGGTGACGGATCGCGTACGGTCGGCACGGGCTTCCTGATCGAGGATCCCACCCCCGACGGTCGCCCCCGCACCATCCTGGTCACCGCCGGCCACGTCTTCGACAAGATGCCCGGCGCCTCGGCCAAGATCGGCTATCGCATCCAGAGCGCCGACGGCGTCTGGCGCTACGACCCCCACACCCTGAAGATCCGCGACGGCGACCATCCGCTGTGGACCAAGCATCCCAGCCGCGACGTCGCGGCGATCGAGGTCGAGGCCCCGCCGGAATTCGCCAAGGCGGCGATCCCCCTGGCCTGGCTGGCCCAGGACGACACCTTCAACAAGTACAGCCTGGGTCCGGGCGACGAGATGATGGCCCTGGGCTTCCCGCGCGGGCTGTCGGCCAATCCGGCGGGCTTTCCGATCCTGCGGTCGGGCCGGGTCGCCTCTTATCCGCTGGCCCCGGCCAGCGTGTTCCCCACGTTCCTGATGGACTTCTCGGTGTTCCCCGGCAATTCGGGCGGGCCGGTGTTCATGGCCGAGGGCGCGCGCCGTCGGCCGGGGTCGAGCGAGAGCCAGGAAGTGCAGTTCATCGCCGGCATGCTGACCCAGCAGGTCGAGCTGTCGGGCGAGCGCCTGGAGATCGGCATCGTCACCCACGCCAAGTATATCCGCGAGACGGTGGCCATGCTCGACAAGACGGCCGGCCCGCCCGTGGTCCAGGCCAAACCCGCCAAGCCGGCCGAGCCCCAGACCCAGGCGGCGACCCAGGCCGCCGCCCAGAACGCCGTGGCCGTCTCGGCCGCCGCCATGGCCGTCGCTCGGTAAGTCATCCCACTGTAGGATAGGCGACACAGGAACCTCGCTCCTCGCCCCCCGTTTCTAGGGGGAGTTCAAATCCAGCAGGAGCGAAGTCATGAGCACCAATCGTGTTGAAGGCGCTGTCGACAAGGGTGTCGGCGCCGTGAAGGAAGCCGCCGGCAAGGCCGTGGGCAACGAACGTCTCGAAGCCGAAGGCGCCGCCCAGAAGACCAAGGGCGATGTCCAGAACAAGGTCGGCCAGGCCCAGGACAAGATCGGCGACGCGATCAAGCACTAGGCTTGGTCATTCGCTAGACAAGCAAACGGCCGCGGAGCGATCCGCGGCCGTTTTCTTTTGGGGACGAGGGCGGGCCCGCTGCTTAGCCGTAGATGATCGAGATCGTCTCGGCCACGCAGGCCGGGCGCTCCTCGCCCTCGATCTCGATCGTGCATTCGTTCTTCAGTTGCAGGCCGCCAGCCTTGGGTTCGACGCCCAGCAGCTTCTGGCGCATGCGCACCTTCTTGCCGACCCGGACCATGCCGGTGAAACGCACCTTGTCGCAGCCGTAGTTGATGCCGCGCGTCACGCCGGTGACCCGCAGGATGTCGGCGCCCAGCATCGGGATCAGCGACAGCGTCAGGAAGCCATGGGCGATCGGGCCGCCGATCTCGCGGGTCGCGCGCTCGACGTCGACATGGATCCACTGGTGGTCGCCGGTCGCTTGGGCGAACTGGTTGACCCGCTCCTGGCTGATCTCGACCCAGTCGGAGACCCCGATCTCCTGGCCGACCAGGCTGGCGACGTCGGCATAGGCGACTTCCTTCATGGCGTGTTTCTCCCGCATGTTCTTGCAAACAGTTGTTTGATTGGTCGCACGGGAGGCGACGGCGGGCAAGGTCCCGTCAGCCGGCCAGGGTCTGGAAGACCAGCCAGGCGTTGGCCGCCGAGATCACCATGAACAGCCCCCAGGCCACCGCCTTGGTCAGCAGGCCGTTGGCGAACACGCCCATCAGCGCCTTGTCGTCGGTGAAGCGCAGCAGCGGGAAGATCGCGAACGGCAGCTGGGCGCTCAGCACCACCTGGGTCAGGACCAGCAGCTTGCCCACCGAATGCTCGCCCAGGGTCAGCACCCCGACCAGGGCCGGCACGATGGCCAGGCCGCGGGTGATCAGTCGCCGTTGCCAGCAGGGGATCTTCAGGTTCAGGAACCCCTCCAGGATCACCTGGCCGGCGATGGTGCCGGTGAAGGTCGAGCTCTGGCCCGAGGCGAACAGGGCGATCCCGAACAGCAGGCCGGCGACGGCCGCGCCGGTCAGGGGCTCGAGCAGGCGATGGGCCTCCTCGATGCCGGCCACGTCGGTGATCCCCGCGCGGTGAAAGGCCGAGGCCGCCAGGATCAGGATGGCGGCGTTGATGAACAGGGCCACGGCCAGGGAGGCGACGGTGTCCAGCGTCGCCAGCCGCAGGGCCGAACGCTTGCCGGGCTCGTCGGCGGGCACGACCCGGGTCTGGACGATCGAGGAGTGCAGATAGAGGTTATGCGGCATGATCGTCGCGCCGACGATGCCGATAGCCAGGTACAGGGCGTTGCCTTGCTTCAGCGCGTCCAGCGACGGGATCAGGCCGCGCGCCACCGCGCCGGCGTCGGGCCTGACCAGGATCAGCTGGACCAGGAAGCAGATCCCGATGGTGCCGACCAGGCCCAGGATGATCGCTTCCAGCTGCCGGAAGCCCTTGCCCTTCAGGCCCAGCACGATGACCGTGTCCAGCGCGGTCAGCAGCACGCCGGCCCACAGGGGTATGCCCAGCAGCAGCTTGAAGGCCAGGGCGCTGCCCAGCACCTCGGCGATGTCGCAGGCGATGATGGCGATCTCGGCCAGCGCCCACTGGATCTTGACCGTGCGCGGCCCGTAGCGCTCGCGCGACATCTGGGCGAGATCCCGGCCGGTGACCAGGCCCAGCCGCAGGCTCAGGGTCTGCAGGACGATGGCCGCCAGGCTGGACAGCGCCACCACGAACAGCAGCGCCGTGCCGTAGCGCGAGCCGGCTTCGATGTCGGTCGCCCAGTTGCCGGGGTCCATGTAGCCGACGCTGACCAGCAGGCCGGGGCCGGCGAAGCGCAGCACCCTCTGCCAGGTCGACAGGCCGTCGGGAACGGCCACGGCGCCGCGCACCTCGGCGGGGCAGAAGGGGGCGGTGGCGGTCTTGGGAAGGGCGAACATGGGCTACGCGTTAACTTAGATTCGAAACTAACCCCACTACTTCGATAGCGTTCATCTACCTAGTTCACCCAGTTCAAATTCTGTCCTTCTATTTGCAGGAGTAGGCGCTCATCTTCTGACCCTGTGAGTAGCTTGTTCGGTAAATCTGTGAAAAATACGAATAGACTATTTAAGCTATCAACGGGACTATTGACACGTTCGCCAACCCATAGATTGTCAATTCCGCTTGCGGACGTGTGAACAATACCTGATCCTGGGAGTGCACCTGCCGGACCTACCAACGCAAAGCGAAGTAGATCTTTCTGATCTAGCGAAACCATTGCGAGAGCATTGCGCCAGCGACCCGCCCGAGGTCTGATTTCTAAGATGGGACCATTTTTGTGCCGATAAAAGCGCACAACATAAGGTGGAATGTCGGAAGGTTTGTAGAAGCTTCTTCCCGATACTCCGGATTGAACTTTTTTAACCCAATCTGGATCGCTCAAATTCACGTAAAGCCGTGTGGCAATAGCCGATGGGATGAGATCGTGATCGATTGGAGATGGAAATATTCCAATTAAAGGAAATTTACTTCCTCGATTTCTGAGCGCTCGGTCTAGAGCGTACGCTAATTCTTCCTGACAGGGCTCGCTGCGAAGGCTGTTTTCCGTCAAGTATATTGCCCATCCGTCGATGTTGTTCGTATTTTTTATCGCGGCATCCAGTGCGGGCCAAATTCTTTGCCCGGAAATTAGTTTTTTTCGGTCGAATTCAACTTCTAAACCGGATTTTTCCATAGATTGTATTATATAGTCGACGTCGTTGTTCTCGTTATCTTTCCAGGCATATGTTAGCCAAATTCTGGACATTTGTAGTATTCTCCAGATGCAAGTTCCTGCGGTATGGTCCGGGGTTGCGCACAAAATTTTCTACTACGGACCGGCTTGGGGCAGTCGTTCCTGGGACACAATGGGGTGCTGAGGCGCGGAAAGTCTCCCAGAGAAGTTCATCTCAGAACAGCCGCGCCTGCAGCCACAGGATCGCCGGGTAGACCGACAGCCAGATCCAGAAGAACCGGTTCAGACCGAACAGGCAGGCGTTGGCCAGGTGGAAGGTCGCGGCGACCACCAGGCCGGCGACCAGGGTCTGGCGCGACACCAAGGTCAGCGGGAAGGCCAGCTCGAACAGGATCACCGCCCAGGCCATGATCCGCATCACTTGCGGCCGGTCGGCCCAGCGCCGCAGGTCCTCGGCGACGGGGTAGGTCGAGAACTGGAAGACGTCGCGCAGCGCGCGGCCGGTGCGCCAGTCGGGGTTCAGGACCTTCACCCCGCCGGCGATGACATAGGACAGCACCAGTTGCGCGCCCAGATAGCCGAAGAACAGCTCCTTGCCTTGAGCCATCGGCGTCAGGCGCGACAGGGTCAGGCACCACAGCGCCAGCAGGCCCATGCGGTCGCTGCCGCCGTTGTAGGGGCCCTCGAAGCGCCGCAGGATCAGCAGCGACAGTCCCGCCAGCCCGACCAGCGGCCAGGGCGTGGCGACGCCGAGGATCACCAGCACGCACAGGACGGCGCGGGCCCCGAACAGCACGCGCTCCTCGCGAAAGCCGCGCAGGTGCTCGAAACCCTGTTGCAGCAGGGCCAGGGCCAGCAGGATCTCGGTCAGGCGGGCGGCGGCGTCCAGGCTCATAGGACGTCGATCCGCTCGCGACGGCGGGGCGCGGACTGGAACAGCACCTCGCTGTCGACCACCTCGCCCTCGCGGCTGAGAAAGACCAGGCGGAAGCTGAGCCAGGGCTCCAGCGCGGCGGCGTCGGGCTGGCGGGCCAGGTCGGCGGCGATGCGCCGGAAGATCTCGTCCTGGCTATGGTCGGTGGGCTCGTCGATCAGCCGCTCGGCGCAACTGACGATGAATAGGGTCTCGTTCCAGCGCGGGTTCCAGACCAGGCGGCGCAGCATGGCCGGGACAGAAACGTGCGGGGGACGCGGTCGAAACTCGCGCCAGTCGCCGACCGCGCCGGGCGTGGCCGACAGGGCGTATTCGACGCGCGGCGAGGGCGCGATCACGTCGAAGAAGTTCCACGACGGGATCAGCGCCGGCAGCAGCAGGCGGAGAGGGTTCGACATGGAGCCTTCTTGGGAGGGGGAATCGACGGCTATGCGAACAGCTTACGCGATTTTCCACTACGGGTTCGGACCCCGGCCCTTGCCCCCACCTGGCGGCTTAGCCGCCTGTCCGTCCCCGTAGGGGGCGGAGGCTTCATGCGCGGCGCGCCTCTTCCCCCTCCGGGGGAAGACGATCGCGAAGCGATCCGTAGGGGGCAAGTGTCAGCCGCCTCAGACGACCCCGCCATCACCCTTATCCCAGTACGCATCCCGGATCAGCCGCTTGTAGAGCTTGCCGGTGGGGTGCCTTGGCAGCTCCGCCATGAAGTCGATGCGCCTGGGCGCCTTCACGTGGCTGAGGTTCTCGCGGGCGAAGGCCATCAGTTCCTCGGCCAGGGCGGCTTGATCAGCGGCGCCGTCCAAGGGCTGGATCACCGCCACCACCTGCTCGCCCATCTCTTCGTGCGGCGCGCCGACCACGGCGGCGTCGGCGACCTTGGGGTGGGTGATGAGCAGGTTCTCGATCTCCTGCGGATAGATGTTCACCCCGCCCGAGATGATCATGAAGCTCTTGCGGTCGGTGAGGTAGAGGTAGCCCTCCTCGTCGACCCAGCCCACGTCGCCCAGGGTGGTCCAGCCATGCTGGTTGTAGCTCTCGGCGGTCTTGTCCGGGGCGTTGTGATAGTTCACCGCCGGACCGTTGGCGAAATAGACCGCGCCCTCGGTGCGGGGCGGAACGGGCTCGCCGGCCTCGTCGCAGATCCGCAACTCGCCCAGCACCGCCTGGCCGACGCTGCCCTTGTGGGCCAGCCAGTTCTCCGAATTGATCCAGCAGAAGCCGTTGCCCTCGGTGCCGGCGTAGTATTCGAAGATCACCGGGCCCCACCAGTCGATCATCTGCGCCTTGACCGGCACGGGGCAGGGGGCGGCGGCGTGGACGGCCGAGCGCATCGACGACACGTCATACCTGGCGCGCACGGCCTCCGGCAGTTTCAGCATCCGCACGAAGTGGGTCGGCGCGAATTGGCCGCAGGTGACGCCGTGCTTCTCGATCAGGGCCAGGGCGGCCTCGGGATCGAACTTCTCCATCACGATCACCGTGCCGCCCAGCTTCTGCACGGTCATGCACCAGCGCAGCGGGGCGGCGTGATAGAGCGGCGCGGGCGAGAGGTAGAGGCTGTCGCCGGAAAAGCCAAACAGCCCCATGGCCATCATCTGCAAGGCGTGGGGCGCGTCGATCGGCCCGCCGCTCAGGGGCGGCTTGACGCCCTTGGGGCGGCCGGTGGTGCCCGACGAATAGAGCATGTCCGATCCCGCCGTCTCGTCGGCGATCGGCGTCTCGGGCATGACGGCCCGGGCCGCCTCGAAGTCCGCGAACGCGCCCTTGGCCCCGCCCACCCGTAGCAGGCGAACACCCGGGATCAGCGGCGCGACCGCTTCGGCCACGGCGTCCAGCGTGGGGCTGACGATCAGCGCCTTGGCCCCGCAGTCGGTGACGATGTACTCGACCTCGGCCGCCGTCAACTTGGTCGAGACGCAGGTGTAGTAGAGCCCCGCGCGCTGAGCCGCCCAGGCGATCTCGAAGAAGCGGGCGTTGTTGTCCATCAGGATGGCGATCACGTCGCCGGCCCGCAGGCCCCAGGACCGGAACAGCTGCGCCCCCTGGTTCGAGCGGGCGTCGAGCTCTTGGTAGGACACCGTCTCGCCTGAGCCGGCCATGATGTAGGCGGGCTTGTCCGGTTGGCTCTGGGCGTGGTGGAACGGGTGCATCAGGCGACCGCCATGACGTCGCCGGCCTCGATGATCGTCGTCATCGGATCCTCCCTCGTTTCGGTCCCTGGCCGTCCGCGTGTCTCCGCGTGATCGGCGTTCACGAGAGAATGCGCGGGTCTGGCCAGGAGGCAAGGGTGTCGTCGGGGAAGGTGGCGCGGGACGGTTGCCCGGCGTTCATACGCGTGTTTGAGTGCGCCAAGATCCGGAGGATACCCCCATGGCCGCGCCCAGCTTCGAGACCCTGCTCTACGCCGTCGAGGACGGGATCGCGACGATCACCCTGAACCGTCCGGAGAAGCTGAACGCCTTCACCGCCCGGATGATGAAGGAGCTGATCGAGGTGTTCGACCTCACCGACGGCGACGACGCCGTGCGCGTGGTGATCGTCACCGGCGCGGGGCGGGCGTTCTGCGCCGGGGCGGACCTGTCGGGCGGCGGGGCCACCTTCGATCGCACCAATCCCCAGGCCCTGGAGCGCGAGGAGGGCAAGGTCGGCGACATCTATCGCGACGGCGGCGGCCGCGTGGTGCTGCGCATGTACGACAGCCTCAAGCCGATCATCGCCGCCGTGAACGGCCCCGCGGTGGGCGTGGGCGTGACCATGCAGTTGCCGATGGACATCCGCCTGGCCTCGACCGACGCCAAGTTCGGCTTCGTGTTCGCGCGGCGCGGCATCACGCCCGAGGCCTGCTCGTCCTGGTTCCTGCCGCGTCTGGTCGGCATGCAGACGGCGCTGGAATGGGTGTTCAGCGGCCGGGTGTTCGGCGCCCAGGAGGCGTTGGACCGCGGCCTGGTCCGTTCGCTGCACGCGCCCGAGGACCTGCTGCCCGCCGCCCGGGCTTTGGCCCGCGAGATCGCCGACAACACCGCCCCGGTCTCGGTGGCCCTGTCGCGCCAGCTGCTGTGGCGCATGGCCGGCGCCGATCATCCTATGGAGGCCCACAAGGCCGACAGCCGGGCCATCCAGTCGCGCGGCGCGGCCGGCGACGCCAAGGAAGGCGTCAGCTCGTTCCTGGAAAAGCGCCACCCGGCCTATCCGGACAAGGTGTCGGCCGATCTTCCGGACATCTGGCCGGAGTGGGGCGAGCATCCGTTCAAGTAGCGGCCTCTGGCGCGTGGCGGGGAACGCGCTATATCCCCGCCCATGGCCGAAGCTTTCAACGACAAGACCCTGACCGCCGACAAGTCGGCCCGCTACGCCGAGGTGGCCGAGGAGATCGCCTCGGTGCTGGACGGCGAGACCAACCTGACCGCGCGCATGGCGACCGTGGCCTCGATGCTGGCCTCCAGCTTCGACCACTATTTCTGGACCGGCTTCTACGTGGTCGATCCGCTCAAGGCGCGCGAGCTGGTGGTCGGGCCCTACCAGGGCACCCTGGGCTGCCTGCGGATCGCCTACGGCCGCGGCGTGTGCGGCGCGGCGGCGGAAACCGGCCAGACCCAGCTGGTCGAGGACGTCCACGCCTTTCCGGGACACATCGCCTGCGACAGCCGGTCCCAAAGCGAGATCGTCGCGCCGGTGTTCGACGCTGCGGGCCAGCTTCTGGCGGTGTTTGACGTCGATTCCGACAAGCCCGCGGCCTTCGATTCCGTTGACCAGCAAGGGATCGAGGCGATCCTGAAGGCGACTTTCGCCTAAACGGCGGCTCAGATCGCCTGATCGGCGAAACTGGTCCGGCCGTTGCAACCATGAACCCATCTCTGCCCCCCAAGGGACCGGAATGGGACACATGGCCATGCTGGACGTCGAAACGCTTCACCCCCGCGATCTTTCGCCCGCGGACCTGCGCCTGTGGCGCGAGATGCAGGCGGCCGAACCCGCCTTCAGCAATCCGTTGCTGGGTCCGGACTTCGCGCGCGCGGTGGGGGCCGTGCGCGACGACGCCCGGGTGGCGGTGATCCGCCGCGACGGCGAGACCCTGGGCTTCCTGCCGCACCATCGCCGTCCGGGCGCGATGGCCCGGCCGATCGGCTCGCCGCTGTCGGACTATCACGGCCTGGTGTCGCGCCGCTTCGCCGGCCTGAACGGCGCCGAGGTGCTGCGCGCCGCCGACCTGACCTCGTTCCGCTATACCGGCCTGGTCGACCCCTACAACGTGTTCGGCCCGACCGAGCAGAAGCTGGCCCACGTGATCGCCCTGGGCAACACCGACGCCGAGACCTATCTGGAGGCCGTTCGCGCGGCCAGCCCCAAGAAGATCAAGAACTGGCGCCGGCTGGACAACAAGCTGGAGCGCGAGATGGGGACCATCGAACTGGTCGCCGGCGACCGCTCGCCCGAGGCCTTCGACCAGTTGATCGCCTGGAAGCGCGAACAGCTGGAGCGCACCGGCGTCCACGACTTCCTGCGTCCCGAATGGACCCGCAACCTGATGCTGGACATGTTCCAGAAGCAGGAAGGTCCGTTCCAGGGGCTGATGATCTGCCTCTATGCCGGCGGCGAGCTGGTGGCGGGCCACTTCGGCGTGCGGCTGGACGGCGTCTACCACCCGTGGATCGCCTCGACCAACCCGGCCTATGGCGAGTGGTCGCCGGGCCAGATCTTCTTCATGCGCGCCATCGCGGCGATGCCGGAGCTGGGCCTGCACCGCTACGACCTCGGCCCCGGCCACGACCACTACAAGGGCGCCTATGCGCTGAGCCAAACCTCGATCGGCGAGGGCACGTCCACGGCCGCGACCATGGCCGGCCGCGTCGCCCACTCGCTGGACGGGGTGATGGCGATGGCCGGTTCGCGGGGCGCGGGTCCGGTCGGCCGGCTCAGCCGCCGCATGGACGCCATCGCCAGCGTCGAGCTGACGGTGGGCGGCCGGATGCGCGGTCTGGTCGGCGCGTTCGCTAACCAAGCGCAAAGGCGTCACGGCTAGGATCTTCGGCGAAAGTCGGAGCTCCCATGCGCGTCACGGTCATGATCCCCACCCAACGGCGTCTCGATGGCCTGGCCGTCGCGGCCCGTTCGGTGTTCGCCCAGGCGGGGGTGGATTTCGCCGCCCTGGAGCTGGTGGTCGTCGACAACGACCAGGCGCCGTCGGCCCAGACCACGACGGCCGACCTGGCCCGCCAGGCGCCGTTTCCGGTCCATTACGTCCACGAGCCGCGGCCCGGTGTGGCCCACGCCCGCAACGCCGGCATGGCCAAGGCGTCCGGCGAGCTGATCGCCTTCCTCGACGACGACGAAGAGGCGCCGACCGGCTGGCTGGCCGCGCTGCTGGCCGCCCAGGCGCGCTACGAGGCCGACGTGGTGTTCGGCCCGGTCCGGGCCCGCGCCCCGGCCAGCGTCACCCGGCATCGCGACTATCTGGAGCGTTTCTTCTCGCGCGAAGGCCCCGCCGAGGCCGGCGTCATCGACCACTATTACGGCTGCGGCGACAGCCTGCTGCGCCGCGCCGCCTTGCCCGACCCGGTCGCGCCCTTCGCCGTGGAGCGCAACCATATCGGTGGCGAGGACGACATGCTGTTTGGTCATATGCAGGCGAGCGGCGCGCGTTTCGCCTGGGAGCCGGCGGCCTGGGTCTGGGAAGACCCCGTGCCCGACCGCCTCAGCCTGGACTACACGATCCGCCGCGCCTTCGCCTACGGCCAGGGCCCGACCTCGCACTGCGCCGCCGCCAGTCCGCCCGACCGCGTGGGCGTGGCCCGCTGGATGGTCGTGGGCCTGGCCCAGAGCGCGCTGTTTGGCCTGGTGGCCGGCTTCAAGTGGCTGACCCGCGCGGGCGACCGCGCCGACTGGCTGGACCGCGCCGCCCGCGGCCTGGGCAAGACCCTGTGGTGGGACCCGTTCAAGATCCATTTCTACGGAAGGACCGCGTCGTGAGCATCATCACCGACTGGACCGACGACAAGGCCAAGGCGTTCGGCCGCGAGAACCTGGTGTTCCAGCACGGCCTGCACGAGCGGCCGATGTTCGACGACGAGGGTCTGGCGCGCCTGCTGGACCAGTACCCGCGCGATCAGCTGGGCGTCTTCACCATGGGCGAGGACCCCAAGGCCTGGACCACCTGGCGCAAGGGCGCGGCGGGCAATCTGACCGGCGACCAGCTGCTGGAGGCCGCCCAGGCCGGCCGCATCTGGCTGAACCTGCGCAAGACCAACGACTTCGTGCCGGAATACGCCGCCCTGTGCGACGAGATCTTCGCCGAGAAGGAGGCCCGCGCCCCGGGCCTGAAGACCTTCAAGCGCGATCTGGGCATGCTGATCAGCAGCGCCAACGCCCAGGTGTTCTATCACCTGGACGTGCCGCTGGTGTCGCTGTGGCAGATCCGGGGCCAGAAGAAGGTCTGGGTCTATCCGGTCGCCGATCCTTATGTGGGCGAGCTGGCGCTGGAGAAGATCGTCCTGAAGGAGACGGCCGAGCAGTTCGCCTTCGATCCCGCCTGGGACGCCGGCGCCACCTGTGTCGACATGACCCCGGGGACCATGGTCACCTGGAAGCAGAACGCGCCGCACCGGATCGAGAACGGCCCGATGCTGAACGTCTCGATCTCGATCGAATTCATGACCCCGCCGGCCCTGATGCGCGCCAACGTCATCTACGCCAACGGCGTGCTGCGCCGTCGGCTGGGCGCCAAGCCGCGCATCCAGAACGGTTTCGGCCCCACGGCCCTGGGCAAGCTGGCCGTGGCGCGCGGGGCCAAGGCCCTGAACCTGCAGACCCCGCACGTGCGTCACCTGCCGGTGACCTTCGGGCTGGATGCGGGGCGTCCGGGCGTGCTGGTCGAGCGGGCCTGAGCCGAGCGCCGCAACCGACAGGTCGGCGCCCACCTCGTATCGAGATGATCCCGATCCCAGCCAAAACGTCGCTGCGGCATCATGGTTAATGCGCCATTAGGAATCAGCCGCCATTGCTGGGGCATCCCCTGCACGGGGCGGAGATTCGTAGATGAGCGGGTTCAATCGGCTGCCTCTCGGCTGGAGGCTGATCGTCGTCCTCGGCCTGCTGGCGGGCCTGGGCCAGCTGGGTTGGGCGGCGTTCGGCGGGCCGGGCTTGGTGTCGCCGTTCAGCATGGCCGGCATGGCCACCCTTGTGGCGACCCTGGTCATCGGCCTGGTCGCCTGGGCCGAGGCCACGCGCCGCGCCTTCGACGGCCTGACCCGCTCGGTCGACGCCCTGGGCGCGGGCCAGTACGACCGCCCGCAGACCTTGCTCGACGCCGACGACCAACAGGTTCGCGCCCTGGCCAAGGGGCTGGACGGCGTGCAGCGCAAGCTGGCCGGCGAGCAGGCCGCCCGCGCCGTCGAGGACGCCGAGCGCGTCGCCGCCGAGGCCGAGCAGCGCCGCCACCTGCAAGACGTCGAGACCTATGCCCGCACCCAGCTGACCGCCGTCAACACCCTGGGGCAGGGCGTCGAGAAGCTGGCCGAGGGCGACCTGATCTGGCGCATGCGCGAGGACGCCTTCCCGGCCGAGGCCCGCAAGATCCCCGGCGACTTCAACGCCGCCGTCGAAAACCTGCAGCACACCCTGGCCGGCATCCTGGGCGCGGCGCAAAGCATCCGCGCCGGCTGCGGCGACCTCTCGGCCGCCGCCGAGGACCTGGCCCAGCGCACCGATCGCCAGGTCTCGGGCGTCGAGCGCACGGCCGCCGCGCTCGACCAGATCACCGCCACGGTCAAGAAGAGCTCCGACAACGCCGAGAAGGCGCGGGGCGTGACCCAGAGCGCCAAGTCCAACGCCGAGAAGAGCGGCCTGGTGGTGCGCGAGGCCGTCGAGGCCATGGGCGGCATCGAGAAGTCCTCGCAATCGATCACCCAGATCATCGGGGTGATCGACGAGATCGCCTTCCAGACCAACCTGCTGGCCCTGAACGCCGGTGTCGAGGCCGCGCGAGCGGGCGACGCCGGTCGCGGCTTCGCGGTGGTCGCCCAGGAAGTTCGAGCCCTGGCCCAGCGCTCGGCCGACGCCGCCAAGGAGATCAAGGGCCTGATCCGCGCCTCCAGCGAACAGGTCGGCAAGGGCGTCAAGCTGGTCGGCGAGACCGGCCAGACCCTGGACCAGATCCTGGGCCAGGTGATCGAGATCAACGACTTGGTCGGCGAGATCGCCGCCTCGTCCAAGGAACAGGCCGGGGGCCTGGCCGAGGTCAACGCCGCCGTGAACCAGATGGGCCAGGTGATCCACCAGAACGGCGCCATGGTCGAGCAGTCGGCCGCCGCCACCAGCGCCCTGGCCGCCGAGGCCGAGGAACTGGAGCGCCTGCTGGGCGGCTTCCAGATCGGGGCCGAGATCCACGAATATCGCCCGCGCCACGACGCGCGCCGCGAGGTTCCCGCCGCGCCGCGCCGCGAAGCCTTCCGCGAGCGTTACGTGCAGGGCGCCAACGCGCTGAAGATCGAACCGCGCTCGCGTCCCGGCGAGTGGCGCTGAGCCCGGGTGGCGGAGCCAGCCGAAGCGGCCCACATTCGTGTCAGGACCGCTCATCCGACGTTAAGGGCGTTCCGGTCTAGGCTAGAGCACGACGGGTTTCCGTCAGGACGACCATGAACGATTTCGCCGCGCCTTTCGCCAGTCCCCAGCCCGAACCGGCCGCCACGCCGCGCTCGCGCGCCGCCCTGCTCAAGCGGCTGGCCGACGTGGTCTGCCTGCCGGCCAGCCGCATCAACGCCTTCGAGCGCGCCATGACCGCCGACCTGCTGGTCGAGATGCTACGCGACGCGGTGGTGGGCGAGCGCGAGAAGGTGGCTCGCCGCCTCGCCAACCTGACCGAGATGCCCGGCGTGCTGGTGCGCCTGCTGCTGCGCGACGAACTGCCGGTGGCCCGGGCCCTGCTGGAGAATTCGCCCAGCCTTAGCGACGCCGACCTGATCAGCTGCCTCTACCACAGCACCCAGGACCATCGCCGGCTGATCGCCCTGCGGCGCGGGGTCAGCGAGGTGGTGGCTGACGCCCTGGTCGACATGGACGAGACGGCGGTGGTCGAGACGCTGCTGAAGAACGAGCTGGTGCGTTTCAGCCACCAGGGCCTGGAGAACATCGTCGCCGCCTCGCGCGACAATCCGCAACTGATCCCGCTGCTGCTCAAGCGGCCCGAGCTGCGTCCCAGCCACGCCTATGTGATGTTCTGGTGGTCGGACGACGAGGCGCGGCGCACGATCCTGCAGCGTTTCGCCGTGTCGCGCGAAATTCTGCAAGACGCGGTCGGCGACGTTTTTCCCTTGGCTTCGGCCGAGGGCTGGCAGGATCCGCTGTCGCGAAAGGCGCTTCAGTTCATCGAACGTCGTCAACGAAATCGCGCCGCCATCGCCAAGAGCCCCTACGACAGTCTCGAGGACGCGATAGCCGCCGCCCAGAACGGCATGACCCGCGAAACGGCCGAGGAGATCTCCTACCTGTCGGGTCTGAAGCCGATGACGGGGGCCAAGATCTTCACCGATCCCGGCGGCGAGCCCCTGGCGATCCTGTGCAAGGCCACCGGCCTGCCGCGCGGCGCCGTGAGGGCCTTGTGGCGTGGCCTGCGCCGTCCCGAGACCGACGCGTCCGGCGCGCCGTCGCCGGGGTTGGAGCGTGTGTTGCGGGCCTTCGACGCCATCGCCGTCGACCGGGCCCAAACCATGCTGCGCTATTGGAACTGGTCGCTGTCATCGGCCATGACGCCGGCCTTGTTGAAGGCCATCCGCGAGGGCGACGAGGCCGCCGTGGACGAATACTCGGTGCCGCAACGCGCCGCCATGCTGGCGCTTTCCCGGGACTTCGCACGCTAGTCGACCTGGGTCGCCGAGTTTGTTCAGCGAATACTGTGTTTCTGAAATTGAGATTTCTATCAACTGAAGGGTGTATTTTTGATTGGTCAGACCAGTCAAAAGACTCCGGCCAATGGTAGATACCCACACGTCTATGTTGCCCGCCTATAATAATCTGCTATCCAAAACAGAATTGGTTCCCGTTGAGCCAGTCGAGTCGGGGGAGCGGCAAGAGAATGGACGATCAGTCCGACCTTATTGAAGTCACGGCCGGCCTTGTCGCCGCCTATGTGGGCGGTAACACCATCGCGGCGGCCGACGTGCCGGCGCTGATCCGCAGCGTGCACCAGGCCCTGTCGACCGTGGGCGGCTCGGCCGACGCGATCGAGGTCGGCCGCGAACCGGCCGTGTCGGTTCGTCGCTCGATCACGCCGGACTATCTGATCTGTCTGGAGGACGGTCGGAAGTTCAAGTCGCTGAAGCGCCACCTGCGCACCAAGTACGATCTGAGCCCCGAGCAGTACCGCGCCCGCTGGGACCTGCCGAAGGACTATCCGATGGTCGCGCCGAACTACGCCCAGGCGCGCTCGGAACTGGCCAAGCAGATGGGCCTGGGGCAGGGCGGCCGCAAGCCGGCGCGCCGGACGCGCGGCGGCTGATCAAGCCTGGCGCGGGTCGCCTCGCACCTGACGCATCGTGACCTGACAGGTCAGCGGCCTGCCGGCCTCGGCGTCGGCCAGGCTGGTCAGGGTGATCTCGGCGATCGCCGACAGGGCTTCCTCGGTGAGGAAGGCCTGGTGTCCGGTGATCAGCACGTTGGGAAACGTCAGCAGGCGCTGGAACACGTCGTCCTGGACGATCTGGTTGGAGAGGTCCTCGAAGAACAGGTCCGCCTCCTGCTCGTAGACGTCCAGCGCGACGCTGCCGACCTTCCCGGATTTCAGGCCCTCGATCAGGGCGGCGGTGTCGATCAGCGCGCCCCGACTGGTGTTGACGATCATCACGCCGGGCCGCGCGGCGGCCAGCCTGTCATTGTCGATCAGGTGGTGGGTCTGGGGCGTCAGCGGGCAGTGCAGGGTGATCAGGTCGACCTCGCGCAGCAGCGTGTCGACGGGGGCGTAGCGCACGCCGATCGCCGTCAGCTCGGGATCCTCGACCAGATCATGAGCCAGCACCTGGCAGCCGAAGCCCAGGCGCAGGCTCCTGGCGACCAGGGCGCCGATACGGCCCGTGCCGACCACGCCCACCGTCCGACCCGACAGGTTGCGGCCGATCAGGCCGTCCAGGGCGAAGTTGTTGTCGCGGACCCGGGCCCAGGCGCGCGGGATGTTGCGGTCCAGCGCCAGCATCAACCCGACGGTGAACTCGGCCACCGCCTCGGGCGAATAGGCCGGAACGCGGACCACGGCGACGCCCAGGCGCTCGGCGGCCTCCAGGTCGACATTGTTGTAGCCCGCGCAACGCAGGGCCACGAGTTTGGTCCCACCCTTGGCCAAGGTCTCCAAGACCGCGGCGTCCACCCGGTCGTTCACGAACACGCAGACGGCGGGGTAGCCTTCGGCCAGGGCGGTCGTGCTGGCGTCGAGCCGGGCCTCGAAATAGTCGATCTGGTGACCGAAGGCGCGATTGGCCGCATCCAGGAAGCGACGGTCGTAGGCCTTGGTCGAGAAGACGGCGATCCGCATTCGGTCCCTCGGTTGCCCCGGTCGGGACCCTAACATGCGGCTCCGCGGCGCATAGGCGATTCCGTCCGCGCCAAAAACGCGTCGCGCGCCTGTCGCGGCGTCGGGGCGGGCGGTGGCGGGGCGGGCGGCCCAAGGGCTCCAAAAGTCTGAGTCTGAGCGTTCATTAACCTTAATCCAAACAATCGCTTGCGGTTTCGTCCGGATTTTCAGCGCCCGTTTCGCATCCTCATTTTCACCCAGACGTTTCGCTTGCGGATTGACTCATCTCAACAAACTTAGCTGTGGGGCGCGATTTTCGCTGGCGGCGATTCGGTCCTTAAGACATAGTGAATCGTCGTGATTCCAACGGCTTGTTAAGGAATCTGAAGATGAACGCGCAGCTGAGCGCATCGGCCACGGCGGCCCGCGCTCACCAGGAGATGTTCGCCTACTGGGCGTCCCTCCGCCGGGGGGCGAGCCTCCCGTCGCGCGTCGACCTGCATCCTTCGGGCATCAAGCGGATGCTGCCGACCGTCAGCCTGATCGACGTCCGGCGCGACCTGGACGGCGCGATCGATTACCGCCTGCGCCTGGCCGGCACCGGCCTCTATTCGGTCTATGGCCGCGAGATCACCGGCCGCACCCTGGAAGACGTCTACAACACCGCCGCCGTCGACTACTGGCGCAACGAGCTGGGCAAGGTCGTCACCGAGCGCCGCCCGGGCGTGGGCGTTCACAGCCTGGCCTGGAAGGGCTCGCCGCACATGTCGATCCTGTGGCTGCGTCTGCCCCTGGCCAGCAACGGCAAGGACGTCGACATGATCCTGGGCTACGACGCCGTGGTCGGCTCGCAGGTCGGCGACCAGCACAGCGGCATCCGCGCCGCCTAGAGAACCTCCCCCCGTGGGGGAGGCGGCGCGAAGGCGCTGGTGGGGGGAGCGGACCACCTCAGCCAACTTCCCCCTCCGTCGGCTGCGCCGACACCTCCCCCACAGGGGGAGGAGAAGTTCTCCATGGCTCAGCTTGCTCTCACCTCTTCACCGCCTATTGTCCGCCGCCTAGGGGAATCTGGGGGAAGGGCCGGGGTGACCGCCGATCGCGACGTCTTTCAGTTCATCCGCGAGCACGTGCGTTCGGTCTGGGCGCTGGAGCTGCTGCTGCGGCTCAAGCACGATCCCGAGCGCTGCTGGTCGATCGAGGATCTGGTGGGCGACCTGCGCGCCAGCCACAGCCTGGTGACCGACAACCTGGCGGCGCTGGAGGCGGCGGAGCTGGTGATCGCGGATGACCGTGGCTGCTTTCGCTATCAGCCGGCCGCCCCAGCCCTGGCCAAGGTCTGCGACGACCTGGAAGCGGCCTACGCCAAGAAGCCCGTCACGGTGATCCGCTGGATCTCGGCCCCGACCGAGCGGCTGCAATCGCTGGCCGACGCCTTCAAGTTCAAGGGGGGCGACCGATGAGCGGGCCCACGGTCGTCTACATCCTCTGCATGCTGGCCAGCATGACCTGCGCCGGGCTGCTGACCCGGGCCTGGCTGCGCAGCCGTTCGCGCCTCTTGCTATGGACCGCGATCAGCTTCGGCTTCCTGGCGCTGAACAACCTGCTGCTGGTGGCCGACCTGGTGATCTTCATCACCCAGGTGAACCTGCTGCCCTATCGCCAGGCCACCGCCGGCCTGGCCATCGCCACGCTGCTGTACGGCTTCATCTGGGAGGTGGACGAATGAGCTTCCCGATCACCCCGGTCGAGGGCCTGATCGCCGGCGCCCTGGCCATGGGCTTCCTGATCGCCGGCCTGTTTTTCCTGAAGTTCTGGAGCCGCACGCGCGACGGCCTGTTCCTGGCCTTCTCGGGGGCCTTTGGCCTGCTGGCCCTGGGCAGCGCCCTGCCGGTGCTGCTGGGCGCGCCGCACGAGGAGCGCAGCGGCCTCTACCTGCTGCGCCTGGCCGCCTTCGTGCTGATCATCGTGGCGGTGCTGGCCAAGAACCTGCGGCGAGGCGAGCGGTAGAAAACAATCCGCTCATCCCGGCGAAGGCCGGGACCCAGATTCATCCTGAGCGTCTCGTGGGTTTCATCTGGGCCCCGGCCTTCGCCGGGGAGACGGGGAACTTGAGCGCGCGCCTCGACGCGCTCTAGAGACTCACCCCGCCAGGAACGCCTCCACCTCGCGCCGGCTGGGCATGGACGGCGCGGCGCCGGCCTTCTGGACCGAGAGCGCCGCGGCGGCGTTGGCGTGTTCGACGGCCTCGCGCAGGTCCATGCCGGCGGCGAGGCACGCGGCCAGGGCGCCGCAGAAGCAGTCGCCGGCCCCCGTGGTGTCGACCGCCTTGACCTTGCGGCCCTCGACCAGGAACGCCTCGTCGCGGCGCACGGTGGCCACGCCGGCCGAGCCGAGGGTGACGATCACTGTCTGGTCCGGACGGCTCATCAGCTTGCGCGAAACGCGCGAAACCTCTTCCAGCCGCGTCGGCTCATGGTCGAGCCGGGCGTAGGTGGCCAGTTCGGTCTGGTTGAGGATCAGGATGTCGGTCAGCGGGAACAGCGCCGCGCCCTGGGGCAGGGCGGGGGCGGCGTTCAGAATCCGCAGGGCGCCCTTGGCGACGCCGGCCCGGAACAGGGCCTCGATGGCCGGGGCGGGGGTCTCCAGCTGGCACAGCAGCACGCGCTGGCCCTCCAGCGCCGTGACGGCCACGTGCTGGGGCGTCAGGGTGGCGTTGGCGCCGCTGGTGACGACGATCATGTTCTCGCCGCTGGACGACACCCAGACATGGGCTTGGCCCGTCGGGATCGACGGCAGCTCGCTGACGTCGGAGACCTGCACGCCATAGCCGGCCAGCTTGGCCTTCAGGCTGGGGCCGCTGTCCTCCTTGCCGACCGCGCCCATCAGGCGGGTGGGCGCGCCGAAGCGGGCGGCGGCGACCGCCTGGTTGGCGCCCTTGCCGCCGGGAAACAGCTCCAGCGAGATGCCGGCCACGGTCTCGCCCGGCCGCGGCAGGTCGTCGACCCGCGCCACGGCGTCCAGATTGATCGACCCCAGTACGAAAACGCCCATGACTCTTCTTCTTTACCCGCCCCCAGACCCACGCTGGAAGCTTTCGACCAGACTGCCGGCGACGAGTCGCCAGCCGTCCACTAGCACGAAGAAGATCAGCTTGAACGGCAGGCTGACCGTCGCGGGCGGCAACATCATCATACCCATGCTCATCAGCACGCTGGCGACCACCAGGTCGATGACCAGGAACGGGATGAACAGCAGGAAGCCGATCTCGAAGGCGCGCTTCAGCTCCGAGATCATGAAGGCCGGCGTCACCACCTTCAGCGGCGTGTCGACGGCGGTCTTGGGCTTTTCGATCTTCGACAGGCGGATGAACAGGGCCAGGTCGTCCTGGTCGACCTGGCGCAGCATGAACACCTTGACCGGGGCGGTGGCGGCGTCGAACGCCTCGGGCATCTCGATCTGCTTGTCCAGCAGCGGCTTGACGCCATCGGCATACGACTTCTCGAAGGTCGGGCCCATGACGATGGCGGTCAGGAACAGCGCCAGGCTGATGAGCACCGGGTTGGGCGGGCTCTGCTGGATGCCGATGGCGGTGCGCAGCAGGCCCAGCACCACCACGATTCGCACGAACGAGGTGGTCATGACCACGATCGACGGCGCCAGGCTTAGCACGGTCAGCAGGCCCACCATCTGCACGACGCGCTCGGACAGGCCCGCGCCGGTGCCCAGGTCGACATTGATCGCCGACTGGGCCGTGGCCACGGCGGGGCCGAGCACGGTGATCAGTCCGGCCAGCACCGAGATGATCGCGGCCTGGCGAAGGTCCTTGGGGTCGGCGCCCGTGACGAGCTTGATCAAACGGCGCATCAGACCACGATCTCCCCAGAAGACTTCGGCGAGGCTTTGGGCGGGGCGGGGGCCTTCTTGGGCCTCTTCGGACCCCAGTCCAGCAGTTGGCCCTCGCCGAGCATCAGCAGGCGCTCCTCGCCGTCCAGGGTGAACAGCACCAGGCGGCGGGTGGGGTCCAGGACCAGGGTCTCGACCACCTGCAGGCGGCGGTCCCTGCGCAGGGTGGTGATGCGCGCCAGGGCGTCGGGCCCGAACTTGCGCAGGGCCACCCCGGCCAGCCCGACCAGGCCCAGGGTGACGGCCAGGGCGGCGACGGCGCGGATCAGTTCGAAGATGTCCATGGCGCCTAGTCGAAAGGAGCGAAGATGAGTCGCGAAGGAGAATAGCGCAGGGCGCGACGCGGAGCCGCACCCCTGATGTGCAGCAGGGTTCTTAATGCCCAATTAACCCTGTTTCTTCACCATGAGCGACATGGGTCCCGATGACATTCCCCTCTTTGCGATGCTCAAGAGCCGCATGGGCTATCTGTCCCAGCGGCAGAAGGTCATCGCCCAGAACGTGGCCAACGCCGACACGCCCGAGTACCAGCCGCGCGACCTGAAGGCCTACAGCTTCAAGGCGACGCTGGACCAGCAGTCCGAGGGCCAGCCCTATCGCGGCGGCGTGGTGTCGCCGACGGCGACCAACGGCGTGCAGATGATGGCCACCAGCGCCGCCCACATGGCGCCGGCCAAGACGATCAGCCCGTGGCGCTCGCCCGAACAGGCCGACAGCGAGACCACGCTGGACGGCAATTCGGTGACCCTCGAGGACCAGATGCTGAAGATGACCGACGCGCGCATGAACTACGACGCGGCGGTCGGCTTCTACCAGAAGTCCATGGCGCTGCTGAAGACGTCCACGCGCCGGCCCGGCGGCTAAGGAGTAGTCTAGATGACCGAGATCCGCTCCCAGTCCATGGCCACCATGGCCATCGCCGCCAGCGCCCTGAAGGCCCAGCAGGGCCGCATGCGGGTGATCGCCGAGAACATCGCCAACGCCAACTCCACCGCCCGCACGGCCGGCGGCGACCCCTATCGCCGCCAGGTGCCGGTGTTCAAGCCGACCCAGGTGGCCGGCGGCGAGGGGGTGTCGATGGCCAAGGTCGATCCCGACCGCAGCGACTTCCGCACCGAATACGATCCCGGCAACCCGGCCGCCGACGCCAAGGGCTACGTCAAGCTGCCGAACGTCGACACCCTGGTCGAGGCGCTGGACATGAAGGAGGCGCAACGCGCCTACGAAGCTAACATGAACGTCATCGAGACGTCGCGCGCCATGGAATCGCGCACGCTCGACATCCTGCGCAAGTAAGGGACCTAGGCGATGATCACCGCGCTCGCGGCCGCCAAGGCCTATGCCGCCCAGGGTTCGATGGCGACGCCTTCGCTGGGCGGAGTCGGCGAGGCCAAGAAGGGCATGGACTTCGGCGCGATGGTGCGGTCGGCCATGACCGACACCCTGCACCAGACCCGCGCGGCCGAAACCAAGATGGCTCAGCAGGCGTCCGGCAAGGCCGAACTGATCGACGTCGTCACCGCCATCTCCTCGGCCGAGGCCAGCCTCGACACGGTGATGGCCGTGCGCGACCAGGTGATCTCGGCCTACCAGGAAATCATGCGGATGCCGATCTAGCGGCGCGGCTAGGCGGAGTCTGGCGAGCTTGCTAGCAAACCCACCATGCGCATCCTTCTTGATCGGTTCTATGATTTGCACCGACGGCTTTGGGGCCGCTACAGCCTCGATGATCCGCGCCCTATCGCGCTCGCGGCCCCCTACACGTTCCCCCTGCCATCCGAGGCCGAGGGGCAAGCCTTAACACCTGGCGAACTGGTCAAGCTGATGTTCCGCAGCGACCCACCTGGCCGCAAGTGGGACGCGGAGCGGATGTGGGTGAAGGTGACCGAGGTGTCGCCGGATGGCCTGGTCGGCGTGTTGGACAACGATCCGTACGACATGCCGCAACTGAGGGCCGGCGCCCGTATCGCTTTTCAAGCCCATCATGTGATCGATATCGAGTGGGGCGACGCGGCCAAGGGCGCGATGTTTGTCGCGCCGCAAAGGCAGATATGGGACCGCTGCATGGTCGATCGCTGTGTGATCGAAGAAGGCGTCGCGGTATCCTACGTCTATCGCGAGACGCCTGACCTAGATCAGGAAGACGACAAGTTTCCGGATAGCGGTTGGCGAGTGCGCGGTGACTGGCGAGGCCTCACTGACGATGAGATCGACGCGCGCGAAGTCGACTACGTGGCCATCGGCGTTGTCCTGAACAAGGACGATAGCTGGCTGCACCTGTTGCATGAACCGGTTGGCTCTGCGTTCATCCGCGACTTCGAGACGGACCTTTTCGTTCGGGAAGAGGATAGGCCCGAAGGCTGATCATCCGCGCCGCCGCTATAAAGCCCGACGCCTCACGCGCCGCTGGCGTCCACGACGATGGCGACCGTCTTGCCGCGCGACAGCGGGTCCCATCCCGCCGCCATGGCCGAGGCGATGGCCTTGGCCACCAGTTCCGGGGCGATCTGCGAAGGCTTCAGCTGCGGCGCGCCGTAGCGGGGCTGCGGGCCGGGCGGAAACTCCATCACCGCTTCGCGCTGGGCTTCCTTGTGACGGGCGGCGATCGCCATGCCGTGCCGCTCGTTGCCGTCGCTGGACCAGCCCGGCTGGCGATGAAGCCGCCAGACGAACGGTTCTCCACCGACTTCGATCTCAAATTCAGGAGTTTGCTTGGTTCGCGCCATGCAAGGGGTTTAGCGCGGCGAGCACGTTCAGACCATCCCGATGGCGAGTCTTGCCCTGATCGCGTCGATGAGTGGCGACTTGAGGGAGAGTCTTTCGTAGGGTGGTGGCAGTTCGGGTATATTTCAGGTGTAGAATTTTTTAGGGCGATTTAGGCGGAAATTTCTCCATTTTTTGCAAAGTAAAGTGAGGGAAATTCTTAACGAAGCTAGGGAAAACTTCTTGTAACGTTCCCGTCTAATCACTTGGAACGCTCTATGATTATGGTCGCCTAGGGGTAATTTTCTATGGCTAACAAAGTTGGCAAAATCGATTTGCCTGGCCTTTTCGAAGCCGAGCGCAAGCGTTTGATCAATGCGGTCAGTCAGGGCGACATTCTACACAAGACCAACAACCTTCGAGAGGCTGGCGCCAGGCTTGAGGCCGAGTTTCGGGACTTCTTGGGGAGTCGTGTGCCGCCACGGTTTCAAGTTCAAGCTGGTTACCTATTCGACGCCCAATCGACTTGCACGCCTCAGATCGATGCTATCGTCATTGACGGCGATCAGGCGCATGAAGTCATGCGTTCCGAAGGTGCGGTCTACGTTCCCTATCCGAGCGGTGTTGTAGTTGTCGAAATTAAGAATTCAGCAGGGGCGATAAAATCTAGCCTCGGACAGCTATCGAAAACGCTTACCGCCATTAAGGCCATGCAGAAGCTCGGTGCGGCCGCCCTCCAGGCCGCTGGGCGGCGAGGGCGCGCGGTCGCGCCAAGCGCGGTGATCACCGTTGGCGACAAGGTTGCAGCAATCTCGAAACCTGACCTCGCTGGTGGGCCGTTGTCAGTTCTTGTTATCGGCTCGACCGGGAAAACATCCCCTGTGACCTTTCGTTCGGCTTATAATTCTGTGAATAACCCTCCAGATTATCTTATAATATTAGATAAAGGGGTCATCATTACGCGCTATAGTCAGGATTTCAAATTTCCATCTCTTCAATTTCATCAATACGGTTTCGCTGGGCCTTGGGGAATATTTTCATCAAATGATGAATCTTATCCGGAAGGTCGCGCACTCTTGTGGCTCTACGCGGCAATCGCCGATTACTTGAATCTCTTTGCACACGATGGCGAAGGCGGCATTGCGCCGTTTACGCAGCAAATAGCAAAGGATTTTCCGCTTACGCTGAAGTCTGATCTATCATCCGCTAAAACGTGGTGATCTGGCGACCATCTTGAATGAATATCTCAGCGTTAACCGATGGCATCCAGCGTTGCTAAGGGTCGCTTAGAGACCTGCGTGCAGAATAGGGATGGTGGCTGGCGCTATAGGTACAAACTAACGCCCGTCGCTCCCGGGGTTTTTCTCCCGCAAAAACAACACCGAAAGTTCCCTTATCCTCCCCCTCTCGCGCCCACGGCATAATCACCGCACCACAAGGCGATGGGGAGGGCGCTAAGGCCTGCGACCTTCGCGGCCTTGGGGTGCGGTCGAGCGGGCGTGCTCGTCGGCGGTGGTTCCGAGAGGAGCCGCCAACCTCATCCATCTGGTGCCGGCCGGGCCTGGAACACAGATACGGCGTTGGATGAGGGCCGGCGAGGCGACAGGTTTGCGGTGACGCAGGCGTTCCGGGACCGGGCCACGCGAGCCCGGTCCGCCCGTCGGGGGCTAAGACTGGCGAGGTCCGAACAGGGCCGATCGCCGGGCGCTCCCGGATAACGATCGCGCGGAGCGTCGGTCCTGGTCGAAACGGTATTTCTTCAAACAGCTTCCGGGCCTGGCCCGGCGCTCCGCAGCCCTCCCCGAACTTCAGCGGCCCGCCGCGTGAGGCGGCTAGGCCATGTCCTTAAGAAAAGGCGTTTCAGCGCGTGATCGTGATGCTCAGCGTGGGCAGCGTCGCGACCCAGGCCGCGCCCCAGGCCCAGGCCTGGTCGACCATCTGGTGGACGTCGATCATGCCGCGCGCCGTGGCGATCATGCCGCCCCAGACCACGGTGTTCAGCAGCACCATGGCCACCACGGCCCAGCGCAGGCGGGCGAGGGCGCGCTTCTGGGCGAGCGGGACGCGGGCTTCGAAGGGGCGGCCGAGAGTGAGCGTGTTGTGGGCGAAGGTCATGATCGGTCTCCGTGAGCCGTCTCCCGTCGCGTCGAACGCGCCGGGAATCAGCTGAAGCATTAGGCTTCCCACGCCGCGCGTTCTGACTGACTGTGACAGGACGCCCCTGCGACAGCACGTCCCTGTTCCCCTTGGCCTTCCGGAGCCGCATGACCGACGCCATCGTTCTGGACCAGGTGCGCAAGGCCTATGACGGCCAGGTGGTTCTCCAGCCCACCAGTCTCTCCATCGCTCAGGGCCAGTTCGTGGCCCTGGTCGGCGGATCGGGGGCGGGCAAGACCACCCTGCTCAAGACCATCAACGGCCTGGTCGCGCCCGACGGAGGTCGGGTGCTGATCGACGGGGCGTCGACCGCCGACCTGGACGGCCCGACCCTGCGCCGGCGGATCGGCTACGTGTTCCAGGAGGTGGGCCTGTTTCCGCACCTGACCGTGGCCGAGAACATCGGCATCGGCCCGACTCTACTGGGTTGGGAGCCGGCCATGATCGCCGCGCGGACCGCCGAACTGCTCGACTTGGTGGCCTTGCCGCCGGCGGTGGCGACGCGTCGTCCCGCCGCCCTGTCCGGCGGCCAGCGCCAGCGGGTGGGCGTGGCGCGGGCCCTGGCGGCCAAGCCATCGATCCTGCTGATGGACGAGCCGTTCGGAGCGCTGGACTCGGTGACCCGCGTGGCCCTGGCCGACGACGTGCGCCGCCTTCACGACCAACTGCGCCTGACCACCGTGATGGTCACCCACGACATCGCCGAGGCCGTGCTGCTGGCCGACCGCATCGTGGTGATGAGCCAGGGAAGGGTGATCGCCGACGACACGCCCCGATCGCTGCTGGCCGGCCATCCCGACCCGGCCGTCGAGGCCCTGATGCAGGCCCCGCGTCGCCAGGCCGTTCGCATGCGGGAGATCGCCGGTGAATAACGGCCTGTTGTCCCTATTGCCCGAGCGCCTGGCCTGGCACGTCACCCTGTCGGCGGCGGCCCTGGTGCTCGGCCTGCTGATCGCCTTGCCGCTGGGCGTGCTGGCCGCCCGCAGTCCGCGCCTGCGCTGGCCGGCCCTGGCCCTGGCCGGGCTGGTGCAGACCATCCCCAGCCTGGCCCTGCTGGCCCTGTTCTATCCGCTGCTGCTGTTGCTCTCGAACCTGGCCAAGGGGGCGTTCGGTCACGGCTTCTCGGCCCTGGGCTTCCTGCCGTCGCTGCTGGCCCTGACCCTCTATTCGATGCTGCCGATCCTGCGGAACACCGTGGCCGGCCTGACGGGCGTCGACCCGGCGGTGGTCGAGGCGGCGCGGGGCGTGGGCATGACCGACCGCCAGCGGCTGTGGCGGGTGGAGCTGCCCCTGGCGGCGCCGGTGATCATGGCCGGGGTGCGCACGGCGGCGGTGTGGACCATCGGGGCGGCGACCCTGTCGACCCCCGTCGGCCAGACCTCGCTGGGCGACTACATCTTCTCGGGCCTGCAGACCGAGAACTGGGCGATGGTCCTGACCGGCTGCGTCGCCTCGGCCTTGCTGGCGCTGGTGGTCGATCAACTGCTGGGCCTGATCGAGCGCGGGACCGAGCGGCGGGACCGGCGACTGTGGGGCGCGGGCCTGGCCGGGCTGGCCGTGGGCCTGGCGGTCGCCGTCGCGCCGCTGGCGGCGGACCTGGCGCCGCATCCGATCCGTTACGTGATCGGGGCCAAGAACTTCTCCGAACAGTACATCCTGGCCGAGGTGATGGCCGACCGGCTGGAGGGGCGGGGGGCGCAGGTCACCCGCAAGATCAACCTGGGCTCGGCGGTCGCCTACCGCGCCTTGGCGGCCGGCGAGATCGACGCCTATGTCGACTATTCCGGCACCCTGTGGGCCAACGTCCTGGGCCGCAAGGACAACCCCGGTCGCGCCGCCGTTCTCGACGGTCTGCGCGCCGAGCTGAAGCGCCGCGACGGCGTGGTGCTGCTGTCGCCCCTGGGCTTCGAGAACGCCTACGCCCTGGCCATGCGCCGCGACCGCGCCCAGGCCCTGGGGATCCGCACCCTGGCCGATCTCGCCGCCAAGGCTCCGCAGCTGACCATGGGCGGCGACCTGGAGTTCTTCTCGCGCCCCGAATGGGCCAGCGTCGAGACGACCTACGGCCTGCGCTTCAAGGCCAAGCGTCAGTTCCAGCCGACGTTCATGTACCGCGCCCTGGGCTCGGGCGAGGCCGACGTGATCTCGGCCTTCTCCAGCGACGGCCGCATCGCCGCCGACGACCTGGTGGTGCTGGGCGACCCCAAGGGCGCGCTGCCGCCCTATGACGCGGTGCTGCTGATCGCGCCGGGTCGGGCGGACGACCGCAAGCTGCGCGACGCGCTGGCCGGGCTGGACGGGGCGATCACGGTGGAGGCCATGCAGAAGGCCAACTTCGCGGTCGACCGCGATACGGGCAAGGTTTCGCCGAGCGAGGCGGCGAGGGCGTTGGAGACAGGGCTGAAACGCTAGCCTTTTTATCCGCTCATCCCGGCGAATGCCGGGACCCAGATCCCAAAACGGTGTGATTGGTCGGAAAAGCTCAGCACTGTTGGCGTCAGGCCCACCGCCATTCCATCTGGGTCCCGGCATTCGCCGGGATGAGCGGATTTTGGAGCCCCTAGTCCTCGTCCAGCGAAACCGGGATCGTCAGCCCGCGCTTGACCACGCCCAGCGCCACATTGGTGGTGAACTTGCGCACGTTGGGGTTCTCGATGGTCAGGCGAGCCATCAGGGCGTCGTAGGTCTCGGTGTCGGGCGCGGTGACCACCAGGATGAAGTCGGCCTCGCCGGTGACGTAGAAGGCCTGCTGCACGTGCTCCTGGCCGGCCAGCCAGGCGCGCAGATGGTTCAGCAGTTCGGGCCGGTCGCGTTCGACCTCCAGCGAGACGATGAAGAAGGTCGGCCGCCCCACCTTGCGGGGTTCGAGGATGGCGGTCTGGCGGACGATGACCCCGGCCTCCCGCAGCTTGCGCAGACGGCGCTGGACGGCCGAGGGCGACAGGGCCACCCGCTGGGCCAGATCCTCGGAGGTGCGGCCCGCGTCCTCCTGGACGAGGTTCAGCAACTGGCGATCGAAGCGGTCGAGTTTCATGGGTCAAGCCTACGCCAAATCCACACGCGGAAACGCCGAATTTCCGCGTTTCGCGGGCCGTCTTCGCCGCCAAACGCCGGGCTGGCGCGGCTACACGTCACGGCGTCGTTTCCTCCCCTTTGAAAGGCCGCTCCCTTGCTCGATCACCTGGAAATCCGCACCCGCCGCCTCGACGACTGCGTGGCCTTCTATCGCCAGGTCCTGGAGCCGACCGGCTATCGCCTGGTGGTGGACGGTCCCAAGAAGGGCTTCGGCTCGAACGGCGGCCGGCTCGACTTCTGGATCGTCGAGGGCGCCCCCTCGGCCGACGTGCACTACGCCTTCGTGGCCGCCGACCGCGCCGCCGTCGACCGCGCCTATGGCCGCTCCGGCGAACACGGTGGGACGCAGGAGCGCCCCCCGGCGGTGCTGCCGCAGATCCATCCGCACTACTATGCCGGTTTCGCCCACGATCCGGATGGCCGGTTGATCGAATTCGTCAGCCACGTTCCCGTCTAACGTCGATTGGTCAGTTCTGGCTTGCGACGGTTTTGTGACGATGCTTGTTGGATCCCCATGTTCAGCTTGCCCAAAACCGTCGCGCTCGCGGCGTTGACCGCCGCCACCCTTTCGGCCCCGCTCGCTCCCGCCCTGGCCGCGCCCATCGAGACGCCCAAGCCCAAGCTGGTGGTGGTGATCTCGATCGACCAGTTCAGCGCCAGCCTGTTCGAGCAGTATCGCGCCGACTTCCACGGCGGCCTGGGCCGACTGGCGCGGCAGGGGACGGTCTATCCCAGCGGCTACCAGTCGCACGGCATGACCGAGACCTGCCCCGGCCACTCCACCCTGCTGACCGGCAAATATCCGAACAAGACCGGCATCGTCGCCAACGACTTCTACGACCTGGCGACCGGCCAGAAGACCTATTGCCTGGCCGATCCCTCGGTGACTCTGGCCAACGACCCGTCCGGCGGCGGTCGCCTGGTCAGCCCCAAGCTGCTGAAGGCGCAAACCTATGGCGACTGGCTGAAGGCCGTCTCGCCCCAGAGCCGGGTCTACGCCGTGTCGGGCAAGGATCGCGGGGCGATCAACATGGCCGGGCACAAGGCCGACGGCGTGTTCTGGCTGGAGACGCGGTTCGGCATGACCACCTGGGTCGAGCCCGGCCAGGACGCCAAGGCCAGGCTGGCGCCGGTGGCGGCGTTCAACGCCAGGGTGGTGGCCGACCAGAAGAAGAAGCCCTTCACCTGGACCTATGCCGACAAGCGCTGCGCGGCGCTGGAGGGCGACTACGTCACCGGCGGCCGGGCCTGGCGGGCGGCCCTGCCTCGGCCTGTTCCCACCGATGCGGCGGGCGTCACCAACGATCTGTCGATCAGCCCCTACACCGACCGCGTGACCCTGGACGCCGCCCAGGCCCTGCGCGAGGAATTCAAGCTGGGCGACGGCGGGGCGACCGACGTGCTGACCATCAGCCTGTCGGCCACCGACTTCATCGGCCACCGCTACGGCACCAAGGGGCCGGAGATGTGCGACCACCTGCTGCGGCTGGACGACCGGCTGGGCGTGTTCCTCGACAGCCTGGACAAGGTCAAGGGCCAGGTGCTGGTCGTGCTGGCCGCCGACCATGGCGGCTCCGACTTCCCCGAGCGCCTGGCCCAGCAGGGCTACGACGCCGGCCGCGTGCCGCCGGCCCAGTGGCTGAAGGACCTGAACGCCGCCGTCCGCGCGCAACTGGCCTTGGCCTATGACCCGCTGGTCCAGGCCGGCGGCGTCGAGTCGCTCTATGTCGTCGGGGCCGACGGCAAGACGCCGAGCGTCGGCGACCATGCCCGGATCACCGCCGCGGCCTTGGCGATCCTGGCCAAGCGGCCCGAGGTGTTCGCGGCCTATGACGCCAACAGCCTGGTCACCGCCGCCCCGCCGCCCAAGGGAACGCCGCCCGACGAGATCAGCGTCGCCGAACGCATGCGCCGCAGCGCCTATCCCGGCCGGGTCGGCGACATCCTTGTGGCCTTCCAGCCCTACCAGACCCCGGCCTCGCCGGGTCCCAGCTACGTGGCCAGCCATGGCAGCCCCTGGAACTACGATCGCCGGGTGCCGATCCTGTTCTGGTGGAAGGGCGGTCCGGCGCGTGAGCGGGTGCTGCCGATCGAGACGGTCGACATCGCCCCGACCCTCGCGGCGGTGACCGGCGTGCCGGTCCCGGCCGACGTCGACGGGCGGTGCCTGCCGCTCGGGGCCGGACCGGTCTGCTGAACGCTAGAGCCTGACGCGCGATGGCCAGATCGGTCGATTCTCGGCCTGGCCGTGAGCGCCCGTGCGCGGTCGGTGGAGCGCGCGCCTGGGACGGTCGGGCAAATCCCTGAGAGCGCCGAGCCGGCTCCAGCGCCATAAAGGCGCCCCAATCGTGATCATCGCGCTGCACAAAAATCATGGCGGGCGCCGTGCAAAGGGGCGCCGGAGGCCTTCAAGGGCTCCGTTACGATCTGGTGACGGTCGCGGCGCTTGCAGAAATTTCAGGTCTGACGAACTGTTTCAATCGCGGCCATGGCCGTGAGTTGCGTCTGTATTCGCGTTGTACAACAAGAACACGCTTACCCGGGAAACGCCGAAGAGGAGAAAACAATCGCGCTTAGATAGCGCACGAGGGGGTATTATGAATAATCGTTCGCGGAACATCCTGTTCGCAGGGGTTTCTACCGCCAGCATCGCTTTTGCGTTTGCCGCCAATGCTTATGCGGCCGAGGCGCCGGAGCCTTCGCCGGACGTCGCCGAACTCGAAGCCGTCATCGTCACCGGCACGCGCACCACCGGCATGAAAGCCGTCGACAGCCCCGCGCCGATCACCGTGCTGGGCGCTGACATTCTCAAGAAAACCGGCCAGCCGGACATGATCCAGGCCCTGGCCCAGAACGTGCCGTCGTTCAACGCCCAGGCCTTCGGCGGCGACACCGCGGCCCTGACCCTGTCGGCCAAGCTGCGCGGCATCAGCCCCAACCACACCCTGGTCCTGCTGAACGGCAAGCGCCGTCACGGCACGGCCAACCTGGCCGTTCTGGGCGGAGCCTATCAGGGCGGCGCGGCCGCCGACCTCAACTTCATCCCGCTGGCCTCGGTCGACCACATCGAAGTGCTGCTGGAAGGCGCCGCCGCCCAGTACGGCACCGACGCCATCGCCGGCGTCATCAACATCATCCAGAAGAAGGCCACGTCCGGCGGTGAAGTGATCATCAACGGCGGCGGCTATATCGACGGCGGCGGCACCACCGGCGACTTCACCGCCAACATCGGCATCGCCCCGACCGAAAAGTCGTACCTGAACCTGACCGGCGAGACCAAGTACCACGGCTACAGCTTCCGCGGCGACTACGACCCGCGCGTGGTGGATTCGGTCTACAACGCCGGCGCCACCAACAGCCCGGCCAAGAGCTATCCGCAGGTCAAGGGCGCGCCGAACTGGCCCTATGTGAACCGCATCGCGGGCGACGCCCAGTACCGCCAGACGGTGCTGGCCTACAACGCCGGCTACGAGGTCACGCCCGACATCGAGATCTACAGCTTCGGCACCATCGGCCGGAAGTGGAGCGCCGCGCACGAGAACTATCGCCTGCCCAACGTCGTCAAGGGCAAGGGCGCGACCGACATCCCGTTCCCCCTGGGCTTCGATCCCAAGGAGTCGATCACCGAGACCGACTACGCCGTCACCGGCGGGATCAGCGGTGTGACCAACGCCTGGAACTGGGACCTGAGCTCGACCTACGGAAAGGACGACGACTCGGTCAACGTCCTGGATACGGCCAACGCCTCGCTCTACGCCGATAGCTCCACGCTGACGACCAAGGGCTATTCGCCCGTCGACATCCACGCGGGCGGCTTCGTCAACACCCAGTGGAGCAACACCCTCGACGTCAGCCACGACTTCGACGTCGGCCTGGCCGGTCCGCTGACCTTCGCGGCGGGCGGCGAGTACCGCAAGGAGACGTACGAGATCACGGCGGGCGAGCTGGCCACCTACTACGGCGGCGGTTCGCAATCGTACTTCGGCTTCGCCCCGGTCAACGCCGGCAAGCACAAGCGCAACAACAAGGCGGTCTACGCCGACCTGGCCGTGAGCCCCATCGAGCCGTTGAAGCTGGACGCGGCCGTCCGCTACGAGGACTTCAGCGACTTTGGCGACACCACCGTCGCCAAGCTGACCGCGCGCTACGACTTCTCGCCGGCCATCGCCCTGCGCGGCACGGTCAGCACCGGCTTCCGGGCCCCGACCCTGGCGGAGTCGTATTATTCGGGCATCAACGTCTCGCCCAGCTCGATCAGCGGCCAGCTGCCGCCGAACTCGCCGGGCGCGAGCCTGCTGGGCATCAACGGCCTCAAGCCCGAGAAGTCCGACAACTTCAGCATCGGCCTGGTCACCCACCTGGCCCCGAAGCTGACGATGACGCTCGACGCCTACGAGATCAAAATCAAGAACCGCATCGTCAGCTCGGGCACGCTGTACGGCGAGAACGTGGTGACGGTCGGCGGTACGAAGGTGACCAACGGCATCGTCTCGCCGGCGGTGATCGCGGCCCTGGCGGCGAACGGCGTCAATGTGGATCCCTCGATCCGCACCAACGCCACCTACAGCGTCGGCGCCAACATGTTCGTCAACGGTCTCGACACCAAGACCACGGGCGTCGATTTCGTCGGCACCTACTACAGCGACTTCGGCGACTGGGGTCGGGTCGATTGGTCGTTGAGCGCCAGCTACAACAAGACCGAGGTGACCAAGATCGCCGCCAACCCGCCGGGCCTGGACCCGACGCTGACGCTGTTCGACGCCATCGCGATCGCCAACCTGGAAGACACCTCGCCCAAGTACAAGATCATCGCGGGCGGGTACTGGACGCTGGGCAAGTTCACCCTGAACCTGAAGGAAAGCGTCTACGGCAAGTCTTCGAACCTGAGCACCGACAGCGGTTCGTCGGCGCTGATGAAGACCACCATCAAGACCGCGCTGATCACCGACCTGGACGTGGGCTATCAGGTTCTGGACAGCGTGAAGGTGTCGGTCGGGGCCAACAACCTGCTCAACCGCTACCCCAACCGGATCAACGGCCTGTTGCGCGAGCACTACCTGAAGAACAACAGCAACGGCTTCGTCACCCAGTTCCCGTCGTTCTCGCCCTTCGGCATCAACGGCGGCTACTACTACGGCAAGATCACCTACACCTTCTGATCGGCCAAACCCTTCAAGACCAAGGAAAAGCCGGGCCTCGCGCCCGGCTTTTCTGCGTTTGCGTCAACGCGTTTGGGCGGATCGGTTTTCCGTTGGTTCGATCGCGATTTTTGGGGTGAAATTTTACGTCGCACGCTCTCCGCACAAGCCTCGCCATGGGCGCCCAAGGGCGTGGCGCCGGGGGGCTTTCTCATAAGGCGTACGAGTTTTTCGCATTGTTGTTCAAAGCGCGTGGTCTGACATATCCGAGGCGATCGCCTGGTTCGCAGGCGGCCTTCGCGACAAGAAAAATCGGGGACGGTATGGGTGATCAATCGACGGCGGTGTCGGGTGGCGTACTGACGCGGCGGCGGTTTTTCGAAGGCCTGGCGGCCTTCGGCGGGGTGTCTCTGGCCATGGCTGGCATGGACGCCCTGGGCTTTGGTTTCGCGTCGGCCCAGGCCGCGCCGCCCAAGCTGGAAGGCGACGCCAAGGGGACCAAGATCGTGGTGCTGGGCGCGGGCCTTGCCGGCATGACCGCCGCGTACGAACTGACCAAGGCCGGCTACAGCGTCCAGATCATCGAGGCCCGGGCGTTCGCCGGCGGCCGCTGCCAGACGGCGCGCAAGGGCTTCCAGCACACCGACCTGAACGGCAACAGCCAGACCTGCGAGTTCGACGAGGGGCTGTACATCAACCACGGCCCGTGGCGGATTCCGTATCACCACCGCTCGACCCTGCACTACACCAAGCTATTCGGCGTGCAGCTGGAGAGCTTCGTCAACGACAACGACGCGGCCTATGTCTATTTCGAGAAGGGCGACGGGCCGCTGGCCGGCAAGCCGATCCGCAAGGGCCAGATCGCGGCCGACGCGCGCGGCTACGCCGCCGAGATGATCGCCAAGGCCGCCTCGAAGGGCCAGCTCGACGCGCCGCTGACCCAGGCCGATCGCGACCTGTTCGTGGCCTACATGATCAACGAAGGCCGCCTGTCGCCGACCGATCTGGCCTATACGGGCACCGAAGGCCGCGGCTTCGACGTGCACCCCGGCGCGGGCGTCGACCCCGGCCCGGGCAAGCCTTCGACGCCTTACAGCCTGTCGGACGTGCTGCACTCCAAGGCCTGGCGGGTGCTGAGCTCGGTGGCCGGCTATGAGCAGCAGCGCACCATGCTGCAGCCGATCGGCGGCATGGACCAGATCGCCAAGGGCTTTGAAAAGCACGTCGGCTCGATGATCCGCTACTCGTGCGTGGTCGAGAAGATCAAGCAGGGCCCCAAGGGCGTCACCGTTACCTACACCGACAAGTTCGGCGAGCAGGATACGATCACCGCCGACTACTGCGTCTGCACCATCCCGCTCAGCGTGCTCAAGAACGTCGACGCCGACTTCTCCAAGCCGTTCAAGGCGGCGATGTCGGGCGTGGCCTACGCGCCGGTCAACAAGATCGGCCTGCAGATGAAGACCCGGTTCTGGGAAGAGAACCACTACATCTACGGCGGCCACATCTACAACGACATGCCCGGCATCGGCACGATCACCCTGCCGTCCACCGGCTGGCAGAGCCAGAAGGGCGTGCTGCTGGGCTACTACGCGTTCGGCGGCGAGGCGGCCAAGATCAGCGCCAAGCCGCCGGCCGAGCGCGCGGCCTTCGCCGTGGCCGCCGGCCAGAAGGTGTTCCCCGAATACGCCGAGAACTTCGAGAACGCCTTCTCGTTCAGCTGGCACCTGGCCGAGTTCAATCTGGGCGGCTGGGCCGAGTGGGGCGAGGAGGGGCGCAAGGCCGCCTATCCGGTGCTGTGCGAGCCCGACGGCCGCATCTACCTGGCCGGCGAGCACCTGACCTATCTGGGCGGCTGGCAGGCGGGCGCGATCGAGTCGGCCTGGCAGCAGATCGGCAAGCTCCACGCGCGGGTGATCAAGGCGTGAAGTCGCGCTATGCCTGGTTCGAGCTTTCTCGGGGAGTATCCATGAGTCGTACGATCGCCTTCTTTAGCGGCTTGCTGGCCGCGTCCGCCGTCTCGGCCACGGCCTTCGCCGCCACGCCGTCGGCGCTGTTCAACGACAATTGCTCGGCCTGTCACCAGACGACGGGCAAGGGCGTGAAGGGGGCGTTCCCGGCCTTGGCCGGCGACCCCTTCGTGCAGGGCGACTCCGCCCCGGTGATGGCCACCGTCCTGGCGGGCCGGGCCGGCATGCCGTCGTTCAAGGACGACCTCAGCGATCTGGAGCTGGCCTCGGTGCTGACCTATGTCCGCACCTCGTGGGGCAACAAGGGCAAGCCCGTCAGCGCCTCCGACGTGGCCGCCGCCCGCGCCAAGCTGAAGGCCGGCAAGAAGCCCGCGAGTTTGCAGGCGCACTAGCGATAACATCCGCTAATCCCGGCGAATGTCGGGATGAGCGGTGAAGAAGAACGGTTTTGATCTTTCAACAGGAGACGACCATGAAGCGCCTGATCCTCGCCGCCGCCGCTCTCGCCAGCTCGCTGGCCTTTGGGGGCACGGCCGCCAACGCCCAGATCGTCCGGGGCGGCGCGCCGGCCTCGCCGATCGCCAGCGTGGTGACCGTGCCGGCCGGCTACGACACCATCTATGTCAGCGGCATGACTCCGCCGCCGCTCGACCCCAAGGGCGACCCGGCCCTGACCGCCACCTTCGGCGACACCAAGACCCAGACCCTGGGCGTGCTGAAGCGCATCGAGGAAGCGCTCAAGACCCAGGGCGCGACCATGGGCGACGTGGTGATGATGCGCGTGCTGCTGGTCGGCGACCCGGCCAAGGGCGGCAAGATGGACTTCGCCGGCATGATGGAAAGCTACAAGACCTTCTTCGGCACCGCCGAACAGCCCAACAAGCCCTCGCGCATCACCAGCCAGATCACCTCGCTGGTCCAACCGGGCATGCTGGTCGAGATCGAAGTCCAGGCGGCGCGCAAGCCGAAGTAAAAGCAACGTCCTCCGCCCCCTATGGGGGCGGACAGGCGGCGAAGCCGCCAGGTGGGGGCAAGTGGGTGAGCCACAGCGTTCTATGACCCACTTGCCCCCTACGGATCGCTTCGCAATCGTCTTCCCCCGCAGGGGGAAGAGGCTCTCTTCCGGCGACCTTTCGCCACGCGCGAAACTGCCCTCTGTTAATTCTCCCTAACTGGCTGTTAACCATGGCGGGCGATGGTGCGAGTCACCGTCAGTTCCCCGCGTGCGCGCGTACCTGTTAGAGGCTGTCCGATGAGCGGAGCCGAAGTCCTGGATGTCGGCCGCGACGCGATCTGGCTGACCTTGCAGCTCTCCGCGCCGATCCTGATCGTCGGCCTGGTGGTCGGCGTGGCCATCGGCCTGTTCCAGGCCCTGACCCAGATCCAGGAAGCCACCCTGGTCTACGCCCCCAAGATCGTGGCGATCTTCGTCGCGCTGCTGCTGTTCCTGCCGCTGATGGGCGCGCTGATGTCCGGTTTCATGAAGGAAATCGCCGGCAAGATCGCCGGGATGTAGGGGGCAGGGCTTGGACAGCTACGCCACCGTTCTGCAGGTCTATACCGGCGGCCTGGTCTTCGCCCGGATCGGGGCGATGGTCATGCTGATGCCCGGCATCGGCGAGACCGTGGTGCCGCAGCGCATTCGCCTGTCGTTCGCCGTGCTGATGGCCATGCTGCTGGCCCCGCTGGTGTCCAAGTCGATCGTCACGGTGCCCGGTAGCGTCGGCGCGATCGGCGGTGCGGTGCTGCACGAGGTGCTGATCGGCCTGATGATCGGCATGGTGCTGAAGCTGTTCGTCAGCTCGCTGACCACCGCGGGCGAGATCATCTCGATCCAGACCACCCTGTCCTTCGCCCAGACCGCCAACCCGGCCGGCGCGCCCAGCAGCACGGCGGTGGCCACCTTCCTATCGATGCTGGGCCTGGTGCTGATCATGGTCACCGACCTGCACCACCTGTTCATCGGCGCGATGGTCAAGTCCTACGACATCTTCCCGTTCACCCGCGCCGTGCCGGTCAACGACGCCGCCGCCCTGGCCGTGCGCACCGTGGCCGACAGTTTCAAGCTGGGCGTCCAGCTGTCGGCGCCGGTGCTGGTGTTTTCGATCGTCTTCAACCTGGCCACCGGCCTGGTCGGCCGGGTGATGCCGTCCTTCCAGATCTTCTTCGTCACCTCGCCGCTCAGCGTCATCCTGGGCCTCTCCCTGCTGGGCCTCTCGCTCGGCGGCATCGCCATGGTCTGGGCCGATCGGTACCGGGACCTGCTGGCGGTGTTCAACTAGGGGGACGCCATGGCCGACGATCAGGACGACGCGTCAAAGACAGAAGAACCAACAGCCAAGAAGCTGTCGGACGCTCGCGCCAAGGGCGACGTCCCGAAATCCGCCGACATCTCGCAGCTGGCGTCGCTCTCGGGCGCGTTCGGCGTCGTGGTCATCGCCGGCGGGTGGCTGACCCGCGACATGGTCAACACCCTGACCCCGTTCCTGGCCCACGCCGGCACCATGGACGTCGAGGGCGGCATCCGGATCATCGCCAAGACCGCCGTGATGGCGGCCCTGCCGGCGGTCGTTCTGGTGATGGTGGTCTCGGGTCTGCTGGGCGCGGCGGCCAACGTGGCCCAGACCGGCTTCATCCTGTCGGCCGACAAGATCAAGCCCGACCTGCAGAAGCTGGACTTGATCAAGGGCCTGGGGCGCCTCTTCGGCCCCGACGGCTTCGTGCAGTTCGCCAAATCGGCCCTGAAGTTCATCGTCACCGGGATCATCGCCTGGTTCGTGGTCAAGCCGGACGCGGCCCAGATCCCCAACCTGGTCGGCATGGACGTGGCGGCGATCATCCCGATGTCGCTGAAGCTGTCCGTGAAGCTGTTCTGGATGGTGCTGATCTTCCTGATCGCCACCGCCGGCTTCGACTGGTTCTGGCAGCGCCTGCGCTTCAACAAGCGCATGCGGATGAGCGTCCAGGACGTCAAGGACGAGATGAAGCAGTCCGAAGGCGACCCGCACATCAAGGGCAAGCAGAAGCAACTTCGCATGCAGCGCTCGCGCCAGCGGATGATGGCGGCCGTGCCCAAGGCGACCGTCGTCGTCATGAACCCGACCCACTACGCCGTGGCGCTGAAGTACGAGCAGGGCGAGACCGCCGCGCCGATCTGCGTGGCCAAGGGCGTCGACGACCTGGCCCTTCGGATCCGCGCCATCGCCGAGGAAAACGGCGTCTACGTGCTGGAAGACCCGCCCCTGGCCCGCGCCCTCTACGCCGCCATGGACGTGGACGAGCAGATTCCGGCCGAGCACTTCGAGGCCGTGGCCAAGGTCATCGGCTTCGTGATGAGCAACAAGCAGAGGAACAAGCGGGCCTGGGCGAGCTAGTTCGGCTTTCCCGACACCATCCCCAGCCGATACGCCGGATCCGCCGCCAACACCGGCGCCGGTTTCACCGTCGGCGGCAGCGTGGCCGCCCCCGCCAGACCCCGGCCGGTGACGGAGCTGATCGACAGCTTCGGCCCGCTGGCCACCGTCACGTCCACCTTGTCGAGCGTCACGTTGCGCATGTTGGCCAGGCTCATGCCCTTGCCCGCCGTGCCGGTGACGTTCCTCAGGGTGAACCCGTCCAGCGGCTTGTCGGGATGGATGTTCACCGCCTCGACCAGCACCGGCGCGTCGGTCACCTTGATGCGCTCGAAGGTGAAGTCGCGGACCGTCGGCACGCCCTCCAGCCCGGCGACGGGGAAGGGGTCCTGCTTGCCGCTGTCCAGGAAGTTCAGCCGCAGGAAGCCGCCCTGGGCGCCGGAGACCTCCAGGTCGCGCATGACGATGTCTTCGATGAACGCCCCGCGCCCCGGCCGGCTCTTGATGTAGATGGCGAAGGTGTAGGCGGCCAGGCACTGGCAGCGCTCGACCAGCACCTTGCGGATCCCGCCCGAGGTCTCGCTGCCGATGCCGATGCAGGCCCAGCGGTGGTCGCGGAACACGCAGTCGCTGATCCGCACGTCCTCGGTGGGGCGGCCGATGACGTTCCCTTCCATGCCCCGGCCCGACTTCAGCGAGATGCAGTCGTCGACCGTGTCGAAGTCGCAGCGCTCGATCACCACGCGGCGGCAGGAGTCCACGTCGATCCCGTCGGCCCCGCCCTTGACGGTCACGCCCCGGAACAGGACGTCGTCGCAATAGACCGGGTGGATCGACCACATGTCGTTCTGCTCGGTGTAGACGTCGGTGACCGACAGGCCCTGGACGTCGACGAACTCCAGCAGGGCCGGATGACGCAGGCCGTTGACCTTGTCGACCCGGCCGGGAATGGCCTTGGAGCCCAGGATCCTGCCCTTGCCGGCGATGGCGACATCGCGCGCGCCCTGGGCCCAGATCAGGCCGACATAGCCGGGCGTCCAGCGACCTTCCCAGCGCACCTGCACCACGGGATAGTCGGCCAGGTCCGGCGAGCCTTGCAGCGTCGCGCCCTCGTCCAGCACCAGGGCGGTGTTCGAGCCCAGGCGCAGCGCGCCGGTCAGGTAGACGCCGGCCGAGACCACCACCTGACCGCCGCCCAGCACGGCGCAACGGTCCAGGGTGGTCTGCAAGGCCACGGTGTCCTTGGTCGTCCCGTCGCCCTTGGCGCCGAAGTCGCGCGGATCCAGGCGCAGGGTTTTTGCTAGCGGCTTCGTCGCCTTTGCAGCCTTGGCGGGCGGCGAGGCCGCGGAAGCGGCTGTCGCCAGGGCCGCGGCGCCGAGGCCGGCGGCCGAAAGCAGGGCGCGTCGACTGGGCGAGGCGGCGCTGTCGTCGCGCGGGGTCTTGGTCATGGCGGCCTCCCAAGGGTTCGACGGTCGGTTTCTGACACCGGTGTCTTTATCCGGGGAGTGTTGGGCGATCAGCGCGCGCTGTAAATGCGCGCCGAGAAAAATGGGGCGCTGGGCCTGTGCCGAAGACGGGAGGAGGCGGTCGTACTCACCACATTTCCGTCATGGAATCAGGAATCGATCACGGATCGCGCTCGGAAGACGCGTAAGGAGTATCCTACTCCCCGAATCGGCGGGCTCTCTAAGTCCGCAAGGCTGAAGAAGGATTTCGGTCCCCCATGACCGAGACGCCCGCAAGAGACCCCTACGGCGCCGGAAAGCGCCGCCCCGACCTCCTGATCTGGGGCGCGGCCATTTTCCTCGTCCTGGCTGCGGTGTTCGCCGCCGCCCCGGCCCTGCGCGCCGGTCCCGCCACCTTGGCGGGCCTGCTGCTGCTGGGCGGCGTCGCCGGCGTGGCGATCCTGGGCCTGGTGGCCATCCGCGCCTCGACCGCCGTGACCGATCCCGAGCCCGAGGGCGCCGAGGCTTTCGTCGAGGCGCTGTCCGAACCCGCCGCCCTGACCGCCGCCGATGGCCGCGTATTGGCCGCCAACGCCGCCTGGATCCAGGCCGTGGGCGACGCCCGTCGCCTGCCCAAGGGCGCGGCCGGCGCCGGCCTGTTCGCCGCCCTGGTCAAGGCCCGCGACGGTCAGCGCGCCGAAGGGACGCTGCTCATCGCCGGCCAGGAGCGTCGCGCCGAGGCCGCTCGCCTGCGCGGCGGCCGCCTGCTGGTCCGCCTGCCGACGGTGGTCGAGAAGACGGTGGCGGTCGCCGCCGCCGCGCCGTCGCCGACGGTCGCCCAGTCCGCGCCGGCCCCGCGCACCCTGGACGCCTTCTCCGGCGCCTCGCCGTTCGGCGCGGCCCTGCTGGAAGGGCTGGACCCGTTCAACTCGCGCATCCTCGAGGCCAATCCGGCCCTGGCCGCCATGACCGGCGCCGTGCCGGCCGGCACGCTGTTTGGCGCTCTGATCGATCCGCCCTCGCGCTCCGAAGCCGAGGGACGCCTGGCCGAAGGCAAGGCCGGTCCGTTCGAGGTGCGCCTGGCCCGCGATCCGACCCGCATCGCCCACCTCTATCTCTACCGCGCCGACGGGCGCCTGGTGGCCTATCTGATCGACGTGTCCGAGCAGAAGCAGATGGAGCTGCAGCTCGCCCAGGCCCAGAAGATGCAGGCCATCGGCCAACTGGCCGGCGGCGTGGCCCACGACTTCAACAACCTGCTGACCGCCATCCAGCTGCGCCTGGACGAACTGCTGCACCGCCACCCGGTGGGCGACCCCTCGTACGAAGGCCTCAACGAGATCCGCCAGACGGGCGTCCGCGCCGCCGACCTGGTGCGCAAGCTGCTGGCCTTCAGCCGCAAGCAGACCGTGCAGCGCGAAGTGCTGGAGCTGGGCGAGCTGATCTCCGAGTTCGAGGTCCTTCTGCGCCGCCTGCTGCGCGAAGACGTCAAGCTGATCACCGACTACGGCCGCGACCTGCCGCAGGTGCGGGCCGACAAGAGCCAGCTGGAAACCGCCGTCATGAACCTGGCCGTCAACGCCCGCGACGCGGTGCGGGCGGCCAAGGGCGGCGGCGTGGTGCGCATCCGCACCGCCCGCCTGACCCAGGACGAGGCCCAGAGCCTGGGCTTCCCCGGCGCCGAGGGCGACCAGGCCTTCATCGAGGTCAGCGACGACGGCCCCGGCATTCCGCCCGAGGTGATGGGCAAGATCTTCGACCCGTTCTTCACCACCAAGCCGGTGGGCGAGGGCACGGGCCTGGGCCTGGCCACCGTCTACGGCATCGTCAAGCAGAGCGACGGCTGGATCCACGTCCACAGCCGTCCGGGCGAGGGCGCGGCCTTCCGCATCTTCCTGCCGGTCTTCGAGGCCACCCCCGCCCAGCAGGCCGCCGCGGCGGCCGCCCTGACGGTCGCCGAGACCGCCAAGCCGCGTCCGCCGCGCGACCTGTCCGGCGCCGGCCGCATCCTGTTCGTCGAGGACGAAGACGCCGTGCGCGGCGTCGCCGCCCGCCTGCTGCGCGCCCGAGGTTACGAGGTGCTGGAGGCCAGCGACGGCGAAGAGGCCCTGATCATCGCCGAGGAGCACGCCGGCACGATCGACCTGCTGATCAGCGACGTGATCATGCCCGGCATCGACGGTCCGACCCTGCTGAAGAAGGCGCGCGGCTATCTGGGCAACGCGCCGGTGATGTTCATCAGCGGCTATGCCGAAGCCGAGTTCAGCGACCTGCTGGAAGGCGAGACCGGCGTGACCTTCCTGCCCAAGCCGATCGACATCAAGACCCTGGCTGAGCGGGTGAAGCAGCAGCTGCAGGCGGCGTAGGCGAAGGTCGGCTTTCGATCCTAGTCGGACGTTCTGTATCCCTCTCTCATAGAGAGAGGGAGGGGCCCGCGCCGAAGGCGTGGGAGGGTGAGAGGTTACAATCTTTCAGGACGAAGCACGGCGAGGATGTCGCCGAAGCCGCCAGGGTCGGCCAACACCCTTTCGTTGGGAAGCCTCAAACCACATATCCGAACAGTTCCAGCGCCTGCGTGCGGCGCTCGTCATAGTCTTCCCGCCCCTCGTGCGCGAGGCCGTCCAGTTCGACGATCAGCTTGCCCGTCTCGCAGACGAAGTCAGCGAAGTAGCGGTCTATCGAGACCTGCCGCAGAAACCTGAACCCGCCCAGCTGCCGGTTGCGCACAAGCTTCCAGAGCGTCTTCTCGGCCAAGGTCTGGTTCTGACGAAGGCGGCGGGCGTTGGTGGTCTTGTCCATGCCCGGAGCATGACCTTGGCCCTTGGAGGCGCTCAACCTAAGAAATGGGGATTTTCGGCAAGCGGTGAAACCTCTCACCCTCCCACCGCTTCGCGGCGGGCCCCTCCCTCTCTCAAAGAGAGAGGGGTTCCGAGGGCCGCTACCCACCCTTAGCGGACCTTGTTGCTCTCCGCGCGCTGTTCGCTGAATGTGCGCTCATGACTGATCAAGACGAAGAAGCGTGGTGCGACGAGCGGCGCAGCGAGGTGGTCGAATATCTGGATCGGGCCTCGCTCCACCACGGGGAAGTCGGCGAATGGCCTGCTTGGCACATCGCGCCATATGTCTCTGTGTGGGCAATTGAGAGCGTAGTCACGCCCGGAAGCGTTGGGTGGTGGGCGCTCTGCGGCGACTTGCCTACGGACTATTGCGCCGCCAACGACTGCCGTTCTCCTAGGGAGGCGGTCGCGAAAATAGCGCGCACGTGGCTTAAGTCCGTCGCCGAAACCCCGCCGGATGACACGACGCTTAAAGGTCTCGGCCTGGATGCCTCTCTCGGGCCGATGCTAACGAGTCGCGCGAACGCCCTGCTTGACTGGGAGCGAGATCCGGCGATTTGGGCATAAGACCGCCAACCACCTTCTCGGACGTCACCGGCGTCCGTTCGTGACGGCTTATCCGCCACGACGGATGAAGCCTCGCCGTTGCAGGCGGTTCGCGGGGATCGAGCGCTGTTTATCCCCGTCAACGCCACCAAGAACCCCAATCTCTTCAACGCCCTGAAGAAAAATCAGCGTCACCAATCCTCGGCGTTCAGAACCCTCCCATACTGAACAGGTCTCCATCACGGGGAGGGCTGTTGGTACCGGCCCGAGCAGGCGATGGAGATGGAACCGAGCGGGGCCGCCTGGGCCTTGGCGATCGGATCGCGTCGGCGGCGGGGCTCAGAAGGCTCCAAGGCCCGGCGGGGGCGATGGCGGGACAGGCGGGATGACGGGGCTGGAAAGTTCAAACCGGCCTGTTCGAGGATCAGTCGGAGTCGCCGACGGCCCCTTCCGGGCGACTTTGATCCTGCCCGCCTGAGGGGAAACGTCGATCGGGATGAAACAGGCCCTCAATCGCCGTCCCTTGAGAAGAACGGTTTCGCGGAGCGGACTGGTCTAGCCGAAACGCACTTTCAAACTCACGGTCATCCGGGCTGGGCCCGGACCGCTTCGCGCCTCCCCACCTCGCTCACAGCCAGATTGGCGTGAGATCACACCCACTTGCCCCCACCTGGCGACTTCGTCGCCTGTCCGCCCCCGTAGGGGGCGGAGCGCTCTTCCCCCTCCGGGGGAAGACGACCGCGAAGCGGTCCGTAGGGGGCAAGTGATCGCCGCACCAAACCCTGCAAGGGAGCCTTCCCATGCCCAAATCCAAGCCGCCGCGTCGCCGCAAGATCCGCCGAGGTAACGACCTCCGTGTTCTGATGATTGAAGGCGTCCAGGCCGACGCGATGAGGCCCTAATTTGAAGGCCTCACCCCCGCTGCAACAACACCGTCGGCGCTTCGCGATAGGTCGTGCGAGCCACCTCCAGGAAGCCCATCTTCCAGGCCAGCTTGAGGGAGGGCGCGTTGTCGGGGTCGATGATGCAGACCACGGGCGCGTCGCCCCAGACGCTCTTGCCCCAGGAGAGGGCGCCGACGATGGCCTCGCTGGCGAAGCCCTGGCCGTGGGCCCAGCTGGCCAGGGCCCAGCCCATTTCCGGGACGCCGTCGATGGAGGGCTCGATCCCCCGGTGAAAGTCGGCGAAGCCGATCTCGCCCACATAACGGCCGGTCGCCGTCTCGCGCGCCGCCCAGTAGCCGTAGCCCAGCACCGCCCAAAGGCCTCGGGCCCGCAGCAACCGGTGCCAGCTCTCCTCGGGCGTCGAGGTGCGGCCGCCGATGTACTGGGTGACGATGGGATCGCTCCACATCGCGGCGCTGTCCTCGAAGTCGGAGGCTTGCGGCGGGCTCAGCGTCAGGCGGGCGGTGGTCAAGGTGGGCGGAATCATCGAGGTCCTGTTCGGCTCTGCGCGGCCAGCCTATATCGGCGGCGCCCGTTGGCCAGGACCCGATCTGATGACAGCCCCGCAAGACGCCATCGCCGCCCGCCGCAAGCTGACCAACAAGCTGATCGCCGGCAAGGACGCCCGCCGCCTGGCGCCGTTCTTCGCGCCGGAGATCAAGGTGATCGTCGGCGACGGCTCGCTGATCCTGGGCGCCCGCGACGTGCTGGAGGCCTTCGCCAGCCAGTTCGCCGACCCGGCCTTCGTCGCCTATGTCCGCACGACCGAACGCATCGACCTGGACGCGGCCGGCGATCGCGCGGCCGAGCAAGGGACGTGGGTGGGCGTGACGCGTGGCGTTCCCGACACGCGCGGAACCTACCTAGCCACCTGGCGCAAGGTCACCGGCCAGTGGGTGATCGAGAACGAGCTGTTCGTGACGCTGAGCTGAGTGACTGGGCGCCAGGCGGGCCGCCGCACGAAACGTGCGCTCCGTCGCAAGATGACGGGAAATTAATACCGCCGCCGTTGCCGCGCCCGGCAAGGCCCTCTACCCCTTTGCGTTCAAAATCGAGGGAAGGGGACCCCGCCTTGCAAAACCGTCGTCAAATCCTGCTGTCCACCGTCGCCGTCGGCCTGGCCGCCGCGACCCCGGGCCTGGCCCTGGCCGACGTGCCGGCCGCCTCGGGCGAGGCCGCCAAGCTCAACGCCCTGTTCGACGCCATCATGGCCAAGCAGTTGCGCCAGTCGCCCGAAACGACCACGGGCCTGGGCATGGACGTCGGCGACCTGGCCTGGACCAAGTCTTTGCTGGGCGACCGCTCGTTCGCCGCCATCGCCGCCGGTGTCGTCCAGACCAAGCAGCAGTTGGCAGACCTGCGCGCCATCGACCGCAAGGCCCTGACCGGCATGGACGTCGTCAACTACGACACCGTCGAGTTCACCCTGGCGGTGCAGGACGAGGGCAACGAGAAGTTCACGTACGCCGGCGGTGGTTCGGGCGCGCCCTATATCCTCAGCCAGCTGACGGGTGCGTACCAGTCCTATCCCGACTTCCTCGACACCCAGCATTCGATCGAGACCAAGGAAGACGCCGACGCCTATCTGTCGCGGATGGAGGCCTTCGCCCGGCTGATGGACCAGGAAACGGCGATCGCGGCCCGCGACTACGCCGACGGCGTGATCCCGCCCGACTTCATCATCGACAAGGCCCTGACCCAGATGAAGGCCTTCGCCGACACCCCGACGGCGCAGGCGCCGCTGGTCCTGTCGGTGGCGCGCCGCACCAAGGCCAAGACCATCCCGGGCGACTGGGCCGGCGAGGCGGGCAAGATCTACGAAGGCTCGGTGGTCCCCGCCCTCCGTCGCCAGATCGCCCTGCTGGAGGGCGTCCGCCCGAAGGCCACGCACGACGCCGGCGTCTGGCGCCTGAAGGACGGCGGCGACTACTACGCCGTGTCGCTGAAGAACTACACGACCTCGACCATCACCCCCGACGAGATCCACCAACTGGGCCTGGACCTGGTGAAGTCGCTGTCGGCCGAGATCGATGCCCTGTTCAAGAGCCGCGGGATCACCAAGGGCACGGCCGGCGAGAAGATGCGCGCCCTGGCCACCGATCCCTCGCAGGTCTACGCCAACACCGACGCGGCCAAGGAACAGCTGATCGCCGACCTGAACGCCAAGGCCCAGTGGATCGAAAAGCAGCTGCCGGCCTATTTCGGCCAGCTGCCCAAGGCCCCGCTGGAGATCCGCCGCGTGCCCAAGGCCATCGAGGTCGGCGCGCCGGGCGGCTACTACAATTCGCCGTCGCTGGATGGGAAGCGTCCGGGCATCTACTGGATCAACCTGCGCGACACGGCCGAGCAGCCCAAGTACCTGCTGACCACCCTGACCGTCCACGAGGGCGTGCCGGGCCACCACCTGCAGCTGTCGATCTCCAACGAGGCCCAGGGCCTGCCGCTGATCCGCAAGACCATCGGCAATTCGGGCTACACCGAGGGCTGGGCGCTCTATACCGAGCAGCTGGCCGTCGAGATGGGCATCTACAAGGACGACCCGTTCGGCCACATCGGCATGCTGCACGACGCCCTGTTCCGGGCCGTGCGCCTCGTGGTCGACAGCGGCATGCACTACAAGAAGTGGAGCCGCGAGCAGGCGGTGAAGTACATGGCCGAGACCATGGGCGACGAGGAAAGCGGCACGATCACCGAGATCGAACGCTACGTCGTCTGGCCGGGCCAGGCCTGCAGCTACATGGTCGGCAAGATCACCTGGCTGCGGGCGCGCGAGCGGGCCAAGAAGGCTCTCGGCAAGAAGTTCGACATCCGCAAGTTCCACGACGCCGGCCTGCTGGCGGGCATGACCCCGCTGACCGTGCTGGACAAGGTGGTGGACGACTACGTGGCCAAGGCCAAGGCCGGGAAGTAGGGAAGAGGAGGGCTAGCCCCAGCCCTCCGAAACCCCCGCCCGCCGCGCCGCCGGCGTCACCGGGGCCAGCTTCAGCGCCGGCTGGGGCTGGTCGGCGGGTTTGCCGAACAGCCAGCCCTGGGCGAAGTCGACGCCGGCCTTGCGCACGACCTCCTCGACCTCGGCGGTCTCGACCATCTCGGCCACGGTGCGGATCTTCAGGTCGCGGCACAGCTCGACCAGCCGCCGGACCATCGCCCCGTCGCGGCCGTTGCCGGCCAGTTCGCGCACGTAGCGGCCGTCGATCTTGACGATGTCCAGGCTCAGTTCCTGCAGATAGGCGAACGACGAGGCCCCGGCCCCGAAGTCGTCCAGGCAGACCAGCGAACCCAGGCCGCGCAGGCCCTGGATGTGCAGGTTGGCGCGCGGCAGGTCGTCGATGGCGCTGGTCTCGGTGATCTCGAAGATCAGCCGCCCCTTGGCCGCCGCGTGCTTGGTCAGCAGGCCGGCGATGTGGTTGACGAAGGTCTCGCTGACGATCGTGCGGCCCGAGACGTTGACCGCCAGCTTGATCGCGCCGGTACGGTCGCTGGCCAGGCGCTTGACCGCCATGTCGGCGATGGCGTGGTCCAGCTCCTCGATCAGGTCGAACTCCTCGGCCATGCGGATCAGTTGGAACGGGCTGCCGCCGTCCTCGAAGCGCACCAGGGCCTCGTGGTGATGGGCCAGGCCGGTCCGCAGGTCGACCACCGGCTGGTAGGCCAGGGTGAAGCGCCGCTGGCTGACCGCCACGCCCAGGGCGCCGGCCCGCGACAGGGTGCGCTTGACCGAGCGGTTCATGGCTTCCGACAGGCTCAGCGGCGGGGTGTCCTTCAGACCTTCGCGCAGGAAGTCGTCGAGGGCGTAGCGCAGGGCCTTCAGGCCACGCGACGGGGCGACGCCGCCGTCGATCGGCACGACGTGGGCGGTGGCCTGCATCGCCGTCGTGCGGGTCAGGCGCTGGGCCATCTCGTCGGGATTCTCGGCCTTGGCGCGCACCAGGGCGAAGCGTTCGGACGACAGCTGGGTGGCCATGGCGCCGGCGTGGGACTCGGCCCGCACCGCGCCGGCCAGTTTCAGGTCCAGGGCGTGGGCCTCAGGCTTGGACAGCTGCTGGCGCACCGAATCCAGGCCCGAGAAGTCGACCATGGCCAGTTCCAGCTCCAGGCCGGTGACGCGGGCGGCCTCGAACAGGCCGCGGGCGATGTCCTCGAAGCTTTCGCGGCTGCGCAGGCCCATCGCGTCCATGTCGCCCGACGGCGCCGTGCCGGGGGTGACCGAGACCGAGATCCGGCCGCCGTTGTCGGGCAGGGCGCGCATGGTCAGGTTGACGTAGCGGGCCGGTTCGCCGGCCATGCGGATGGTCACGGGACCGCGTCGCAGGCCATCGCTCATCACGCCGGTCACGGCGTCGATCAGCGGACGGTCGGCGGCGGTGAACAGGTCGCGCCAGGCGCGGCCCATCAGGGTCCGCTCGTCCTGGCCCATGATCCGTTGCGCCGCGCCCAGCGCCAGGATCACCCGGCCGTTCTCGACTTCCAAAAGCAGGTCGGCGCTGGCGAAGGCCAGGCCCAAAAGGCGGCGTGGATCGATCGACAAGACGGTAGTCCCCCGGAAGAGGGGCAGGATCGCCGGGCCGTTGTTAAAGACCGGTTGCGCTTGAGCTTATTCGGGGGGCCGCAAACGTGGGGAAATGTCGCACCCGGGCGATCCAAGGCTGTATGGGGCCTGGGTTTGCGCGCCTGGCTTGTTTTCAGGATTCGACTCGCGTGTCCGGTCTGATGCGACCGTTCCTGACGCATGAGCCCTTTAGAGTAAGAACATGTTGCGAACATGGAACAAACCATGTACGCATTAATCATTCCACAGGCGGGTGGGCGCGGCGGTCGCGAACCTCCGATCCGGTTGCTGGAATCATGGAATAAGGGCGGACCTCTCCAATGAGCAATCAGGCGGCTTTGAAACTCGTGGGCAAAGAAGACGGCGACAAGCAGCGCGCTCTTGAAGCGGCGCTGGCGCAGATCGACCGGGCGTTCGGCAAGGGCTCGGTGATGAAGCTGGGCGAAAAGGGCAAGGTCGAGATGGAGTCCATCTCCACCGGTTCGCTCGGCCTGGACATCGCGCTCGGCATCGGCGGCCTGCCCAAGGGGCGGGTGATCGAGATCTACGGTCCGGAAAGCTCGGGCAAGACCACCCTGGCCCTGCACGTGGTGGCCGAGTGCCAGAAGGCCGGCGGCACCGCCGCCTTCGTCGACGCCGAGCACGCCCTGGATCCGGGCTACGCCTTCAAGCTGGGCGTCAATCTCGACAACCTGCTGGTCTCCCAGCCGGACAACGGCGAACAGGCCCTGGAGATCACCGACACCCTGGTGCGCTCGGGCGCGGTCGACATCGTGGTCGTCGACTCGGTCGCGGCCCTGACCCCCAAGGCCGAAATCGAAGGCGAGATGGGCGACAGCCTGCCGGGCCTGCAAGCGCGTCTGATGAGCCAGGCCCTGCGCAAGCTGACCGCCTCGATCAACAAGGCCAACACCATCGTCATCTTCATCAACCAGATCCGCCACAAGATCGGGGTGATGTACGGCAGCCCGGAAACCACCACCGGCGGCAACGCCCTGAAGTTCTACGCCTCGGTCCGCCTGGACATCCGCCGCACCGGTTCGATCAAGAACCGCGACGAGATCGTCGGCAACAACGTCCGGGTCAAGGTGGTCAAGAACAAGGTGGCCCCGCCGTTCCGCGAGGTCGAGTTCGACATCATGTACGGCGAGGGCATCTCCAAGCTGGGCGAGATCATCGACCTGGGCGTCAAGGCCGGGATCATCGACAAGGCCGGTTCCTGGTTCTCGTATAACAGCCAGCGCATCGGCCAGGGCCGCGACAATGTCCGCGAGTTCCTTAAGGCCAACAAGGATCTGGCCGCCGAGATCGAGGTCGCCGTGCGCAAGTCTTCCCGCAAGATCGAGGAAGAACTGCTGGTCGGCGGTCCCGAGGACGACGGCGACGAATAGGACTTCCCCGGTCCGGGCCGCTTTCGAGCGTCTGGACCGGCCGAAGGTTTCGCGGCCGCCGCCCGCTGCGGGCGACCCCGCCTTATAGCCCGCCGCGCTCACCGCCCGGTCGGCCGCGATCCCCGGACGCCTGGACCCCATGCCAGGCGTCCGATTTCGTTTCGGGCCTCCGCCCCCTACGGGGGCGGACAGACCGCGAAGCGGTCAGGTGGGGGCAAGTGGGGGTGTCACTGTGCCGGCGGTCCAAGTCCTCAACCCCGTGGGAGAGGCTCTCGGTGGGGCCAACCACCAACGCGATTTCCTCTCCGCTTGAAACCGCGCTATGCAGCGCCGACTTCCGGTTAGACCGGACTCAGTACCGAAGCCCCGAGACGCCGATGACCAGCCGACCCAGCCTGAACGAGATCCGCAGCACCTTCCTGAACTATTTCGGGGCGGCCGATCACGCGATCACGCCGTCGGCTCCGCTGGTGCCGCAGAACGATCCGACGCTGCTGTTCGTGAACGCCGGCATGGTGCCGTTCAAGAACGTGTTCACGGGCGCCGAGACCCCGACCCACCCGCGCGCGACCTCGTCGCAGAAGTGCGTCCGGGCCGGCGGCAAGCACAACGACCTCGACAACGTCGGCTACACCGCCCGCCACCACACCTTCTTCGAGATGCTGGGCAACTTCTCGTTCGGCGACTATTTCAAGGAACAGGCGATCCATCACGCCTGGACCCTGCTGACCCGCGACTTCGCCCTGCCCAAGGACAAGCTGCTGGTCACCGTCTACCACACCGACGACGAGGCGGCCGATCTCTGGAAGAAGATCGCGGGCCTTGGCGACGACCGCATCATCCGCATCCCGACCAACGACAATTTCTGGTCGATGGGCGACACCGGCCCCTGCGGCCCGTGCTCGGAAATCTTCTTCGACCACGGCGAAGGCATCCCCGGCGGCCCTCCGGGCAGCCCGGATGAAGACGGCGACCGCTTCATCGAGATCTGGAACCTGGTGTTCATGCAGTTCGAGCAGATGGCCGGCGGCGAGCGCGTCTCGCTGCCCAAGCCGTCGATCGACACCGGCATGGGCCTGGAACGCGTCGCCGCCGTCCTGCAGGGCGTGCACAACAACTACGATGTCGACCTGTTCAAGGCCCTGATCGCCGCCAGCGTCGAGCTGACCGGCGTCAAGGCCGAAGGCGCCGAAGCGCCGTCGCACCGCGTGATCGCCGACCACCTGCGCTCGTCCTCGTTCCTGCTGGCCGACGGCGTCACCCCCTCGAACGAAGGCCGCGGCTACGTGCTGCGCCGGATCATGCGCCGCGCCATGCGTCACGCTTATCTGCTGGGCGCGCAGGAGCCCCTGATGCACCGCCTGGCTCCGACCCTGGTGGCCGAGATGGGGCAGGCCTATCCGGAACTGCGCCGCGCCGAGGCCTCGATCGTCGAGACCTTGCGCCAGGAAGAAGAGCGCTTCCGCGTCACCCTGGGCCGCGGCATGGGCCTGCTCGACGAGGCCACCGCCAACCTGTCGGCCGGCGGCGTGCTGGACGGCGAGACCGCCTTCAAGCTCTACGACACCTACGGCTTCCCGCTGGACCTGACCCAGGACGCCGTGCGCGCCAAGGGCATCACCGTCGACACCGACGGCTTCGACGTGGCCATGGACCGCCAGCGCACGATGGCCCGCGCCAACTGGGCCGGCTCGGGCCAGCAGGGCGCGGCCGCCGCCTGGTTCCCGATCCGCGAGGCCAACGGCCCGACCAATTTCGTCGGCTACGACACCACCGAGACCACCGGAATCGTGAAGGCCATCGTGCTGGACGGCGCCCAGGTCGAGACGGCCCAGGCCGGCGCCAGCGTCGACGTCCTGCTGGACCGCACCAGCTTCTACGCCGAGAGCGGCGGCCAGGCCGGCGACACCGGCGTGATCGAGGCCAATGGCGTCGAGAGCCGCGTGACCGACACCCAGAAGCAGGCCGGCGACCTCTATGTGCACCGCGTCGAACTGGCCGGAGCGCTGAAGGTCGGCGATCAGGTCGTGGCCTCGGTCGACGCCGACAAGCGCACCACCACCCGCGCCAACCACTCGGCCGCCCACCTGGTGCACGCCGCCCTGCACCACGTGCTGGGCCCGCACGTCGCCCAGAAGGGCCAGATGGTCGACGGTGACCGCATGCGCTTCGACTTCAGCCACGGCGGCCCCCTGACCGCCGACGAGATCGAGCGCATCGAGGCCGAGGTCAACGCGGTGATCCGCCAGAACGTGCCCGCCGAAACCAGGGAAATGGCCCCGCAGGAGGCCATCGAGGCCGGCGCCGTGGCGCTGTTCGGCGAGAAGTACGGCGACAGCGTCCGGGTGCTGACCCTGGGCGAGTCCCTGACCGAAGCCGGCAAGGCCTATTCGGTCGAGCTGTGCGGCGGCACCCATGTGGCCCGCACCGGCGACATCGCCCTGTTCAAGATCGTCTCCGAGCAAGGCGTGGCCGCCGGCGTGCGTCGCATCGAGGCCCTGACCGGCGAGGCGGCCCGTCGCTTCCTGCTGGACCAGGCCGGCGTCGCCAAGGCCCTGGCCGACCAGTTCAAGACCCCGGTCGCCGAGGTCCTGACCCGGGTCGACGCCCTGGTCGCCGAGCGCAAGTCGCTCGAGCGGCAACTGGCCGAGGCCAAGAAGCAACTGGCCCTGGGCGGCGGCTCGGGCGGCGGCGCGGCGGGTCCCGAGGATGTCGCGGGCACGGCCTTGATTGCCCGCGTCCTGGACGGCGTCGGCGGCAAGGAACTGCGCGGCGTGGCCGAGGAGTTCAAGAAACAGCTGGCCAACGGCGGCGTCGTCGCCCTGGTCGGCGTGACCGACGGCAAGGCCGCCGTCACGGTGGCCGTGACCGCCGATCTGGTCGACAAGTTCAGCGCCGCCGACCTAGCCAAGGCCGCCGTGCTGGCCATGGGCGGCCAGGGCGCTGGCGGCAAGGCCGACTTCGCTCAAGGCGGCGCCCCCGACGCGACCAAGGCCCAGGAAGGCCTGGACGCCATCAAGGCCGCGCTGGCGGGCTAACCGCCTCGGCGGCTCTCGTTCCGGACGGTTCGGCACGTCGCCGAACCGTCCGTTCCCGTCAGAACGCGTGGCGCAGCGTCACGCGTGCGTTGCGCGGTTCGCCGTAGACGAAGCCGGCGAACCAGACGTTGTTGCTGTAGTAGGTCTTGTCGAACACGTTATCGACGTTGACCTGGACCGAGGTGCGGTCCGTCAGCTTGAACTGTCCCATCAGGTTCACCAGCACATAGGCCGGCTGGCCGACGGGTTCGGTCAAGCCCGTGCCAGGGTTCACCGCCGTCTGCGGCGGCCGGCTCTCCCAACGCAGGGACCCACCCAAGCTGATCCGGTCCAAGGCGCCGCGCAGCGCATACTTGGTGGACAGCCGGAAGACGCGCCGGGGGTGGTGGGCCTGGACGTTCACGCCGTCGCCGTCCTTGGCCGTGAACTGGCTCCAGCCCATGCTGACGTCCCAGCCTTCCGTGACCTGGCCCTGGACCTCGGCCTCGTAGCCCTTGGATACGGTGCCTTGGGCGGCGCGATAGGCCGGGTCGATCGTGCCTGGAACGAAGAAGCCGTCGTCGGCGACCGCGAAGTTGTTCTGTTCGACGCGGAAGATGGCGGTGGACGCCCGCAGCCGTCCGCCCATCAGATCGGCCTTCAGCCCGGCCTCGTAGTTGTCGCCCTCGAGCGGGTCGAGGTACTTGCCGTTGCGATCCTTGTAGCTCTGCGGATCGAAGATGCTGGTGTAGCTGGCGTAGGCCGACAGGGTGTCCGTGAAGTCGTAGATCAGCCCGGCATAGGGCGTGAAGACGTTGGTCTGCTTGAGCGTGAAGGCCACGGGCGTATAGGTCGCGACCTCTTCGTCTCGCCGCCAATAGCTGAGGCGGGCGCCCGCGATCAGCTTGAGGCGGTCCAAGAGCTGGAAACGGGTCGCGCCGTAGACGGCGGCCTGCTTGGTAGTTCCCAGGCCAGACATGTCATAGCGCGGGCCCCAGGTCGGTTCCGGATAGCTGCCGTCCCAGAGACGGAAGTCGCCCGAGTCCGGCACGGCCGAAACGGGATCCTGGTTGGTCCAGCCGGTCGACAGGCGGTTGTACATGGCGCCCAGGACCAGCTCGTGTTCACGGCCGAACAGGCTGTAGCCGCCCTTGACCGTGAGGTTGAGGTTCCACTGATGGGGCGCGGTCTTGTACCAGTAGGGCCAGGCGCTCATCCCTTGGCCGGTCTGGGAATCCAGATCGCCCCACATCCACAGCAGCTTGGAATCTTCCTTCTGGCGGTGATAGGCGGCGTCGCCTCGGATGGACCAGCGGTCGTTCAGGGAATGCTCCAGGGTGACGAACGCGGCCTGCTCGGTGGTGTCCCACTGGTTCCACTTGGCGGCGCTGGTCTGCGAGCGCGGCCAGTGGGTGCGCGTGCCGTCGCTGTACCAGTACGGAAGCTGGCCCCACAGGGTGCCGCTGCGCTCGTCACGCTGATGGCTGGCGCCGAAGCTCAGCCGCGTCCTGTCGCCTAGGTCGGCGTCGATCACGCCGTACAGGGTGAAGCCTTTGTTGGCCTCCAGGTCGACGAAGGCCTTCTCGTCATAGACCTCGGCGACGAAGCGGCCGCGCACGGCGCCGTCGCGGGCGAGGGGCGCCGACACGTCCGCCGTGCCCGAGAAGTGGTCCCACGACCCCGCTTCCAGGGTCAGCTCGCCCGAGAGCTCCCGAGCAGTCGCATGCTTGCGCACCAGATTGATGGAAGCCGAAGGCTCGCCGGCGCCCTGCATCAGGCCGGTCGCGCCGCGCACCACCTCGACCCGCTCGTAGATCGCCGTGCTGGTTTCCTCCAGCCCGATGTTGCCGGTCTCGAACGGCACGCCGTCGAGCTGGAAGTTGGTGATCTCGAAGCCCCGCGCCGACAGGCCGTTGCGCCCCCGGTCCACGGCTTTCACCGACACGCCGGTCGTGTAGGCCAGCACGTCGGTCACCTTGGACGCGGCCTGATCCTGGATCTGCTCGCGGGTGATGATGCTGAGGGACTGGGGCGTCTCGCGCGGCGTCAGGTCCAGACCCGTTGCCGTCGTGTTCTTGGCCGCGCCCCGCCCGTAGACCAACAGCTCGTCCACCGCGACCTTGTCCTCGGCGGCGATTTCCTGCGCCGAGGCCATGGCGGGCAGCAGGAGCATCACCGGCGCCAGGGCGAAGAGAGACGCCGATCGCGCCCATTTGAGCCGACGCGCGACCGTTGATGATGGTGTTCCGTGCATTCGACGCTCCTCCCGATTTCAGGGCGTCTGCGTATTGCATATGATATTCACTTGCAAGTTGTCGCCATAATTGCGCGCCAATTACCCGGCCGGCGATGCCTACCGCCGATCTTCCAGGATCATCGCCGCGCCCTTTTCGGCGATCATCACCGTGGGGGCGTTGGTGTTGCCCGAGGTGATGGCCGGCATTACCGAGGCGTCCACCACCCGCAGGCCCTTGAGGCCGCGCACCCGCAAGCGTGCGTCGACGACCGCCCGCGCATCGTCGGCGGGGCCCATGGCCGCCGTGCCGACGGGGTGGAAGATCGTGGTGGCCAACGCCTTGGCCGCCGCCAGCAGGTCGGCGTCCGTCTCGGCCGCCGCGCCGGGACGGAACTCCTCGGGGGTGTAGCGCGCCAGGGCGGGTTGCCCGACGATCCGGCGCGTCCAGCGTAGCGAGGCGACCGCGACGTCGCGGTCCTCCGGCGTGGCCAGGTAGTTGGGATCGATCCGGGGCGGGTCGGCGAGGCCAGGACCCGACAGGCCGACGCCGCCCCGGCTGGTGGGCCGCAGGTTGCAGACGCTGGCGGTGAAGGCCCCGAACCGGTGCAGGCCGTCGCCCCACTTATCCAGGCTCAGCGGCTGGAAGTGGAACTGCAGGTTCGGCGTGGCGCGGCTGGAGTCCGAGCGACAGAACATCCCCAGTTGCGAAGGGGCCATGGTCAGGGGACCGGAGCGCCGCAGCGCGTAGTCGACGCCCATGCCCACGCGCCGGACCAGGTTCGCGTAGTCGGTGTTGAGCGTGCGCACGCCGCTGACCCTGTAGACCGGCCGGATCTGCAGGTGGTCATGCAGGTTGGCGCCGACGCCCGGCAGGTCGTGGCGGACGACGACGCCGGCTCGCCGCAGGGCCTCGGCGTCGCCGATGCCCGAGCGCTGCAGGATCAGCGGCGAGCCGATCGCTCCGGCCGCCAGGATCAGCTCGCCGGTGATCCGAGCGGTCAGGACCTGGCCGCCGCGCACGGCGCGCAGGCCCGTGACGCGCCGCCCGTCCAGCACGATCCGTTCGACCTCGACCCCAGTCTCCAGGCGCAGATTGCCGCGCGCCAGCACGGGCTTGAGGAAGGCCGAGGCGGTGCTCCACCGCCGGCCGGCCCGCTGGTTGACCTGGAAATAGGACGAGCCGAAATTGTCGCCGCCGTTGAAGTCGTCGATCGCGGGCACGCCGGCCTGCTCTCCGGCCTGGCGGATGGCGTCCAGGATGTCCCAGCGCACGCGGGGATGCTCCACCCGGTATTCGCCGCCCGCTCGGTGGTGATCACCCATCGGGGCGATGTGGTCTTCGTGGCGCAGGAAGTAGGGTAGGACGTCGGACCAGCCCCAGCCCACGAGCCCTTTCTGTCGCCAATTGTCGTAGTCCTGCGCCTGGCCGCGCATGTAGATCATCGCGTTGATCGACGAGGAGCCGCCGATCACCTTGCCGCGCGGATAGGCCAGGACCCGGCCGTCCAGGCCCGGCTGGGCGGTCGTCTCCAGCCGCCAGTCGGCGCGCGGATGGCCGATGGCGAACAGGTAGCCGACGGGGATGTGGAACCAGATCCAGTTGTCGCGGCCGCCGGCCTCGAGCAGCAGCACCTTGATCGCGGGATCGGCCGACAGGCGGTTGGCCAGCACGCAGCCCGCCGAGCCGGCGCCCACCACCACATAGTCGAACTCACCGAGGTCGATCTCGTCCGTCATTCCGCCGAATCCTCCGCCGCCGCGCCTCGTCGGGACGGTCGATGGGCTCAGGCTGGGCCAAGCGCGCGGCGTTGGGAAGCTCGGGCGCTAACCGAGGGCGCGACGGGCGCCGGCCGCGCGGCTCTTACCGCCCCGACGATGTCGCCCAGCGCCGCGTCGAGCGTGGGGTAGGTGAAGGCGAAGCCGCTGGCGAGGGCCGCCTTGGGCGCGATCCTTTGACCTTGCAGCAACAGCTCGTCGGCGAAGGCGCCCAGGGCCAGCCGCAAGGGCGCGGCCGGGGCGGGCAGCAGGGCGGGGCGGTTCAGGGCTCGGCCCAGGGCCCGGGCGAAGGCGGCGTTGCGCGCCGGCTCCGGCGCCGTGCCGTTGACCGCGCCTTCGAGATCGGGCGTGGCGATGGCGTGGGCGATCAGGCGCACCAGGTCGTCGAGATGGATCCAGCTCATCCAGTGACAGCCGGCGCCGAAAGGCCCGCCCAGGCAGAACTCGAACGGCGTCAGCATGCGCGACAGGGCCCCGCCGTCAATGGCCAGGACGATGCCGATGCGCAGGCGCACCACGCGCACGCCCAGGTCTTGCGCGACCATGGCCGCCCGTTCCCAGCGCCGGCAGACGGTGCGCGAGAAGCAGTCGTGGCCGTCGGCGGTCTCGTCCAGCACCTCGTCGCCGCGCAGGCCGTACCAGCCGATGGCCGAGCCGCTGACCAGCACCTTGGGGCGATGGTCCAGCCGCGCGATCAGCCGGACGACGGCGCGGGTCACCTCCAGGCGCGAGGCGATGATCCGCCGACGCTTGGCGGGGGTCCACAGGCCATCGGAGATCGGCTCGCCGGCCAGGTTGACGACGGCGTCCAGGCGCGTGTCGTCGGCGATTTGGTCGAGAGCGGTGACGATCCGGATCGGGGCGGGCAGGTCGGCGGCGGTGGCGCGGCTGCGGGTCAGGGCGGTGACCTCGTGGCCGGCGGCGACCAGGGCGGCGACCAGGCGGCGGCCGATCAGGCCGGTGGCGCCGGTGACCAGGATGGACTGGCGGGGCGGCAACGCCGCGACCAGGGGCGCGGGCGCTGCGGCGATGATCCGTCGGGCGCGTCCGGCGGCGGCCAGGTCGCGCAGGCCGAAGACCACGACCGCGGCGGCGGCCAGGGCGCAGAGCACGCTCCAGACGCCCTGGAAGGTCGGGACCAGCGCCGTCGGGCCGGCCGCCCAGTCCGTCAGGAGCGGGATCACCAGGGCCAGCACCACGCCGTAGTTCAGGGTCAGCAAGGTGTGGGTGACCCGCTCGCTGGCCGGCAGCTTGCGCGTGCGGTCCTCCTCGACGAAGTCCCACAGGGTCAGGACCAGTTCGCCCAGCATCAGCACGATCAGGGCGACGGCCAGCGCCCCCTGCGGCCGGCTCCAGCCCAGGGCCAGGAAGATCACCGCATAGGCCAGGTTGCGCGCGCCGTGCAGCCGCAGCTCGCGCGCCTGGGACGGTCGCCAGGCCAGGCGCTCGGTCAGTTCGTGATGATAGAGGGTGTCGAACCCGCCCATCGCCACCTGGACGAACAGCAGGATCCAGATCAGGTCGCTCATCGGTCCTGCTCCCGAAGTTGAGGGATCGGACGCTCGCGGAACATCCCGACCTGATGAAGCATCTGGCCGAAGAGGGGATGGCGCAGCGCCAGCACGAAGGCGAAGCCGTCGTGACCCTGGTCGATGTGGCTGATGGTCAGGGCGCCCGGCGCCAGCCAGGCCGGCAACCTCAGCCGCACGGGCCCGACGGCCAGGAAGTACCCGCGGCTACGGAAGTGCAGGGCCGTCTCGTCGGCGCTGACGGCCAGGGCGATGCCGAAGCCGCAGCCGAGATACTCCTCCAGGCCCGTGGGACCGGCGAAACGTTTGCTGCTGTGGATCACCTGCGGGAAGCCGTGGGCCTGGTTGTACATCCGGGTCCAGAACTGGCCGCCGGTCCGGCCGTCCTCGGTGACGGTCACGACGGCCGCCGCGCCCAGGTCGTCGTGCAGGGGTAGGGGCGCGCCGATTGGCCGGCACAGTTGAGCCAGCAACCTGCCGGCTCCGTTGCGCCGGCTTTCAGTGATCTCGCCGACATAGGTCACGGCCATGCCGGGGCGCAGGCGCTTGCTGAACCGCTCGCGCACGGCGGGGGGCAGGCGGTTCCAGTCGGCCTCGCCCAGCAGGGCGCGGAAGCGCAGGTCGTGCAGGTCGGCGGGCTTGGCGGGCAGGGGCGCGGGGGCGTCCTGACGCTGGTCCGGATGGGGTCTCTTGCGTTCGATCATCGTCAAATCCCCTGTCCCGTCTTGCCTGTTATTTCTGTTCAAAGAGAAATAGCAGCGCAAATTTTTAGGTCGTCTTGTCCGTCTTGCCTCGGCCCATGCCGAGCAGGCCGACCACCTTGGAGCCCAGCTTGATCAGCGACATCAGGGTGCTGGGCGGCACGGTCAGCATCTGGCCGTACCAGCTGTCGATCGTGGTGACGAAGCCGTGCATCTCGTTCAGCCGCTTGCGCGCCACCGGGCTGAGCGTGGTGTCGCCCTCGGCCGCGGCCAGGACCGGGCCCAGCGCCTCGACCATCGGATCGATCTCGCGCTCCTTGCGGCCTTGCGCGATGCGGGTCAGCATCTGCCACAGGTCGGCCTCGGCCTCGTAGTGGTCGCGCCGGTCGCCCAGCATCGGCACGCGGCGGATCAGTTTCCAGCCGATCAGCTCGCGCAGGCTGTTGGAGACGTTGGAGCGAGCCATGCCCAGGTCCTCGGCGATGTCCTCGGCGGTCATCGGCTTGTCGGCCAGATAGAGCAGGGCGTGAATCTGGGCGACCGAGCGGTTGACGCCCCATTGCCCGCCCATGTCGCCCCAGCGCAGCACGAACTGCTCGACCGCGGCGGGGAGGCGCTTCGTGGTGTCTGCAGTTTCTGTCATGACAGAAATATGCGATTAAGTGCGGGTGGAGTCAACTAGCGTCGTCCCGACAACGGACGGGGACAGGCACATGTGCCTGTCCCCAATCCAGCACGCGCCAAGCGGCGCCAAAATAGTGAACGCTGATCTCCGAATGCGGAAATTCGTGATCACGAAGTCTCGCCGCCCAGACGGCGCGGGCGCAGCCTCCGCCTGAGACAATCGGTGGAGAGGGATGGGGTCATGAGCGAGGAAACCGCCGGCGGCGGCGTCAGTTACGAAAAGGTTGGCGCCGAGTATTTCGACAAGCGGGGCCTCAAGCGCTATGCGGGGGTGTTCTCGCTGTGGGCGCTGGGCGTGGGGGCGGTGATCTCGGGCCAGTTTTCCGGCTGGAACCTGGGCATGGGCACGGGCGGATGGGGCGGCATGTTCGTCGCCACCCTGATCATCACCGTGATGTACCTGGGCCTGACCTTCTCGATCGCCGAGATGGCCGCCGCCCAGCCGCACACTGGCGGGGCCTACAGCTTCGCCCGCGCCGCCATGGGGCCGTGGGGCGGCTTCATCACCGGCCTGTGCGAGAACGTCGAATATGTGCTGACGGCCGCCGTGGTCTGTTTCTTTATCGGCTCGTACCTGGGGGGCATCTTCGAGACGCCGGCCTGGGTGCAGCCGCTCTACTGGCTCGGCGCCTACATCATCTTCGTCGGGCTGAACGCCGGCGGCGTGGCGATGTCCTTCAAGTTCACGGTGTTCGTCACCCTGCTGGCCCTGGCCTGCCTGGCGGTGTTCTGGATCAGCGCCCTGCCGCACGCCGACTTCTTCAAGTACGCCATGAACGTCGGCCCCGGCGGGACCGAGCTGAAGGACGGCCACGGGCCGTTCCTGCCGGCCGGCATCGGCGGCGTCCTGACCCAGCTGCCGTTCGCGGTCTGGCTGTTCCTGGCCATCGAGCAACTGCCCCTGGCGGCCGAGGAGAGCCACACCCCGCAGCGCGACCTGCCCAAGGGCATCATCCTGGGCATCAGCACCCTGATCATCTCGGGCCTGCTGGTGCTGTGGCTGAACAGCGCCATCTCGCCGGGGACCTTCGCCCTGGCCAAGTCGGGCGAGCCGATCCTGGAAGGCTTCCGCACGATCTATGGCGGGGGCCTGGCCAAGGTTCTGGCCGCCATCGCCGTGGCCGGGCTGGTGGCCAGTTTTCACGCCGTGATCTTCGCCTACGGCCGGCAGATCTATTCGCTGTCGCGGGCCGGCTACTTTCCCCGCGCCCTGTCGGTGACCCACGGCACGCGCAAGACGCCGGACGTGGCCCTGCTGACGGGATCGGCCGCCGGCCTGGCGGTGATGCTGGCCGTCTGGTTCATCCTGGGGGCCGAGAAGGGCGCGGCGGTGATCGGCGGCACGCTGCTGAACATGGCGGTGTTCGGGGCGATGCTGTCCTACGTGGCCCAGGGCCTGTCGTTCATCCTACTACGCCGCAAGTTCCCCAACCTGGAGCGGCCCTACAAGAGCCGGTTCGGCCTGACCGGCGCGGGCCTGACGGTGGTGATCTCACTGGTGACGATCTTCTACCAGCTGAAGGATCCGATCTACCGCACCGGCGTGATCGGGGTGGCCGTCTGGTTCGCCGTCGGCATCGCTTATTTCGCCCTGTTCGGCCGCAAGAAGCTGGTGCTGTCGCCGGAGGAGGCCTTCGCGATCAGCGGCGGCAAGACGGCCTACGAGACGCACTGATACGCCGCCCCGCGCTCCGCGGAATGTCCGGTCAATGTAACGCATTGTAAAATCCGGGGTTCGGCCCCTGGCCGGTCTTCCGTTCATAGTTCTTAACTCCGTTCCGTACAGTCGGGGGGACGGATCGATGAGACAAGCGGCGGCCATGGAGCGCGGTTCGGAGCGAGCAGGGGGTGAGATCGCGATCCTCAACCCCCTGGTCGGTGAAATCACCGAGGCCCTGCTGGACCTGGGCGGGGCGGCGCATCGCGACCTGGTCGTGGCCTATGTCGCCAAGCGCCGGGGCGTCTACCGGCCGTCCGAGGCGATGCGGCGGGAGCTGGACGAGGCCTTCGCCGCCTACTGCCGCGGCGCCAGCGATCCGCGCGCCGCCAGCCTGCTGCACCTGCCCTATGGGCCGCACAGCCACCGTTGGGCGCTGACCGACCAGGCCTACGGCATGCTGCGCGGCCAGTCCGGCGCCGAGGTCCGTTGACGCCGGCGTCGACATTGCGGGCGGTGGCCGATCGCCTCGGCATGAGCTCCATTCGCCAGCGTCCGCGCGTGTTGATGACCGCCGCCGTGCTGAGCTTGATGCTGTGGAGCGCGGTCGGCTGGGGCCTGGGATGGCTGGTCGAGCGGCTGGTCCAAAGGTAGAGTTCAGGCCGCCCGACGGGCGCCTCAGGGGATTCCAATGCGCGTACTGCTGACGACCATGGTCGCGAGCCTGCTGCTGGGCGCTTGCGCGACGCGGCCTCAGGTGGCTCACGAGGGCGACCTGACGGGCCTCAAGGGGCAGGCCGTGCTGACGGAAGCGGGCGCCGCCGCGCCGACGGGCGCCGATGCGACCCTGGCCAAGTCGATCGAGGCGCGCGTCCTTAGCCGGATCAGCGAAGCCGGCGCTGTTCAGCCCGGCGCGCTGCCGGCCCGCTACCGCGTGCAGGTGGCGGTCGGAAGCTCGCCGGCCGGGGTCGGGATCTCCACGGCCGTCGGCCCGCAGGTGGGCGTCGCCCCCTGGCGCAGCGCCCCCACCAAGCTTCGGCCCTGGTCACGGCGCGGTCCGGTGCGCACGGCGACCTTGGCGGTGCTGGACCTGTCGAACGGCAAGATCGCGGCCTGGGCGACCGTCCGAAGCTCCAGCGGCGACGCCGACGACCTGGCCAACCGACTGGTCGCGGCGCTGAAACCCGCGAAGGTGTAGAGCGCTTCCGGGACGACCTGTCCCCAGCTTGTCCCCCGAAACCGCCGTCGATTTCGAATACCGATGTTCACCCAGGCGCCGCGACGCGCTATCGAGGGGTAACAACGGTGAGGAAGCCCATGACGTCGCGGTCCATGTTCTCCGCCTTAACGGTCGCCTTCGCGCTCGGGGCGTTCGCCGCGCCTAGCGTCGCCCAGGTTCCCGCCAACCTCACGGCCGCCCTGGCCGATCCCGCCCGGCCGGCGACCGACACCGCGCGGGACGCGGCCCGTCATCCGGGCGAGATCCTGGCCCTGGCCAATATCAAGCCCGGCGGCAAGGTCGTCGACCTGATCATCGGCGGCGGCTATTTAACGCGCATCCTGTCGCCGGCCGTCGGCCCGACCGGCGCGGTCTATGCCTACCAACCGGCCGAGTTCATCAAGTTCAAGGCGCAGTACGGTGAAGACCTGAAGACGGTCGCCGCCGCCTACAAGAACGTCACCCCGCTGGACGCCAGCTTCGGCGCGCTGGACCTGCCCGACGGCCTGGACGCGGTGATCACCGTCCAGAACTATCACGACCTGCACCTCAAGGCGTTCCCGACCGACACCGCCGCCAAGGTTGACGCCGAGGTGTTCAAGTCGCTGAAGCCGGGCGGGGTGTTCCTGATCGTCGACCACGCCGCCGCCGCCGGCTCGGGCCTAGCCGCGCCCGACACCCTGCATCGCATCGACATCGCCGCCGTCAAGGCCGAGGTCGAGGCCGCCGGCTTCAAGCTGGCCGCCGAGAGTCCGCTGCTGCGTAATCCGGCCGACCCGCACACCGCCAGCGTCTTCGACCCGGCCATTCGGGGCAAGACCGACCAGTTCATCCTCAAGTTCGTAAAGCCATAGGAGGGGAGGGGGAAGGGACGCGCACGCCACCGGAAGACCTTGCTGAAAAGGCGAGGCGTCGCGCGGGCGTGTGCGTCCCCGGTTCGTCTTCACACGTACGTCCTGACTAGACCTGCGCCAACTCCGGGAGGCGCAGGGTGAAGGTCGCCCCCTCGCCAGGCACGCTCGCGCAGGTCACGCCGCCGCCGTGCCGGGTGGCGGCGGCCTGGACGAAGGCCAGGCCCAGGCCGGCGCCGTCGACAGCCGCCGCGCCCGGCCGGTCGAAACGCTGGAAGGGGCGGAAGGCCAGCAGCGCTTCCTGACGCGTCAGGCCCGGTCCCTGGTCGGCGATGCTCAGCTCGACATAGGTGCGGCCGCCGTCCAGCACCGTGGCGCCGCGCACGACGATCACCGAGCCGTCGGGGCTGTATTTCACCGCGTTGCCGATCAGGTTGACCAGGGCGCGGGCCAGCACGCCGCGATCGCCCAGGGCCATCATCGGCGCGTCGCAGCCCTCCTGGCGGATCTCGATGTGGCGCTGGCGGCACTGGGGCCACAGCTCGTCGATCGCCTCGACCGCCACGTCGCACAGATCGACCGGCTCCATGGTCGTCTGGGTCACCTCGGCCCGGGCCAGCTGCACGAAACCGTCGGCCAGGGCCAGGGTGCGGCGAGCGCAGGCGGCCAGGCGCTCGGCGACGTCGGCCGGCAGGTCCGGCGTGGTGGTCAGCAGGGCCAGGATCGAGGTCTGCGGCGAGCGCATGTCGTGGGTCAGCAGCTGCAGGGCCTGCTCGCGCTGGCGCATGGCGGCGGTCAGGGGCGTGATGTCGGCCAGGCGCACGATCCAGCCGGCGCTCTCGCCGGCCTCGTCGCGGCGGAACACGGTCTGGATCTGGAAGGCGCGGCCGTCGGCCAGGTGCAGGTCGATCGGATGGTCGCCGTCGCTCTCGGCCGGCCAGTTGGGCGAAAAGGTGCGGCCCAGGGGCTCCAGGGCGTTGAGGGCGTCGGCCAGGCCGCCGCCTTCCAGCACCCAGGGGCGCTGCGCCAGCAAGGCCTGGGCGGCGGCGTTGGCGGCGATCACCTGTCGCGCGGCGTCGGCCACCAGGGTGGCGTCGGGCAGGCTGAACAGGGCGTCGGCCGCGAACCGCCGCAGGTCGTCGATCCGGGTGATGGCCGCGCCCAGGCTGAGGGCCTGGCGGGTGACGACGTCGCTCTCGAACTCCGACCCGGCCTCGGCGGCGCCCGCCGGGTCCACCGCGCGCAGGCGGTTCAGCTCGTGGCCCAGCAGGTCGTTGACCCGTCCCAGGCGCCCCCAGCCCCAGACCAGCGAGACCAGCGCCATGCCCAGGATCGCCGCCACCGGCGACAGCCACAGGTGTCCGCGGGAGAACAGGGCCGCGCTGGCGCCCAGGGCCACGGCCAGCAGCACCGCCAGCAGCAGCAGGTTGGCGCGCGGCGGCAGCACCAGCAGGCCCGCCAGCAGCAGCCACAGCAGGCTGAGGGCGAAGATCAGCCGCAGGGCCAGTCCGGCCGGCTTGATCATCATGCCGCCACGCAGGCCGTCCAGGACGCTGGCCTGCAGCTGCACGCCGGTCATGCTGGCCGCGTCGGGGGTGACCGGGGTCGGGAAGGCGGGGCCCAGGCCCGGGGCGGTCAGGCCGACGAACACCGTGTGGCCGGCGATCATCTCGGCCGGAACCTCGCCGGCCAGCACGCTGGAGAAGGCCACGTGGCGATAGCGGTCGGGCGGCCCGGCGAACGGGACCAGCAGGGTCTGGGCGTCGCCGCGGGTGGCGTCCGGGGCGTCGAACGCCTTGGTGGCGCGATGGACCACGGTTATCAGGTCGGGCGCGAGGTCGGGTCCATTGGCTTCGAACGGGGCCATGCGGCGCACCGCCCCGTCAGGATCGAACCGCACATGCACCAAGCCGACGCCCGCCGCGCCCTGGGCGATCGCGGGCAGGGGCGCGACCAGGGTCGGCGGCGCGCCGTCTTGCGAGGCAGGCTCCAGGAACTGCGGCAGATACACCTTGCCCGAACGGGCGACGGCCGCCGCCAGCGCCGCGTCGGCGACGAGGTCCTGGGAGGGCTGGCTGAACAGCACGTCGTAGACGATGGCCCTGGCGCCGGCCTGGCTGAGCCGGTCGATCATCTCGGCGTGCCGCGCCCGCGACCAGGGCCAGGCGCCCAGTTCGCGCAGGCTGCGCTCGTCGACGCTGACAATCAGGATCGACGGGTCGACCGGGCGCTCGGAGGCGCGCACCAGCCGGTCATAGAGGATGTCGTCCAGCCGCGTGGTCAGCGGGCTGGCGGTCAGGCCGGCCAGGGCCAGGCCGGTCAGGATGGCCACGACCAGCCAGCTGATCAGCCGGCGGCGGGGCGAACGCGGCGGCGAGGGCCGCAGCCGCCGGGGGAAGGGCAGGCGAACGGAACGCAGAGACGCGGGCAAGCCCTAGTGTCCGATCTGCAGCGACTGCAGCGGCCCAACCTTTTCCGTGATCGCGCCGTTCTTGAAGCGCGAGGCGGCGACCCGCCAGCTGTAGGCGCCGGGCGGCAGGTCGGTGAGGGTCAGTTGGGGTTCGGACAGGCCCGGCTGGTCGACGATCGGGTTCGTGGCCTCGGTTCCCGAAAACAGCTGGAAGCGGAAGGTGCGCACGCCGTCGCCGGCCGCGCTCCAGCGGAACAGGAAGTTCCGGTGCTTGCCGTTCTGTTCGGCGGCCGGCGATGCGCCGGGCTCCAGCACGTCCAGGTCGCGGTCGAAGCTGTAGTCGGCGGGCAGGCCTTCCAGGCCGCCGGCGTCCAGGGCGGTCAGGCGGATGAAGTAGGTGCCGTTGTCCACGGCGCCGAACTCGGCGGCGGGCTGGCTTTGCGTCGCCTCGGCGAACAGGTCGACGAAGCCGGCGTCGCGCGACAGCTGAAGCCGGTAGGCGGTGGCTCCGGGCACGGGCTGGACGGTGAAATGGACGGTCTTGTCGCCCTGGTTCTGGCCGCCGTCGCCCAGCTTGGGCGGGGGCAGCAGGGCGACGGGCAGGCTGACGCCGGCGGGGCTGGCGGTGACGCCGAAGCCGGCGGGAACGGGCGCCCCGGTGGGCTGGATCTCGCCCAGGCCTACGCCGACGCCGCCCTTGATGACCTCGGTCTGGGCCTTGTCCGCGCTGGCGCCGACCCGGAACTCGGTGCCGCGTACGGCCGAGATCGACACCGGCGTGCGCACCTCGAAGCGGCCGTTCGGATTGGGGTTGGGCGTGGCCTGGATCGTCGAGCGACCCTGCTCCAGCTTGAACACCCGCTGCGGGGCGTTGGTCATCACCACGCTGCGCAGGCGCTCGACCCGCACGGCGGTGTTGGAGGGCAGGGTGACGCGCGAAGCGTCCTCCATCTCGAACGTCGCGAAGGCGCCGGGGCCGGTGATGATCCGCTGGCCTTCCTGGATGGTCATGCCTGCGCGGGCCGGGGCGCGCTGGCCATTGGTCTCGACCTCGACCTGGCCGCTGAAGGCGCTGAGCCGGGCGTCGATGGGCGTGGTCTTCAGCAGGTTGGGGTCGATGATCAGGGTCTTGCCGGTCGGCAGGCTCGTGGGCCGGCTGATCTGGTTGGCGGTCTGCACCCGGCGGTAGTCGCCCGGCTTGCGCAGATAGCTGCGGCCCAGGCCGATCAGGGTGTCGCCGCGCTGGACCACGTAGTTGACGGGCGGATCGCCGGGCGCCGGCTTGGACGCGGGCGGCTTGGCCTTTGCCGGAGGCGCAGCCACGACCGGCGTCGACGCCAGCGCCAGGGCGGCGGCGATCGCGAAAAGCGAAGGACGAAGGATCATTCTGCGGCTCCAGACTCGGAGTCGACCTCCGGCTCGCAAACCTCGAGCCGATAGCCGAACCCGTAGACGGTGGTCAGTCTAAAGCCATTCGCGGGGCGAAGGTGAAGCTTAGATCGCAGGCGCGAGACGTGAGCGTCCAGCGTGCGGGTCTCCAGGTCCGGCCGTTGACCCCAGACCCGGCGCAGCAGGTATTCGCGCGACAGAGGCCGGGCCAGGTTGTTGAACAGCAGCGCGGCCAGCTGGAATTCCTTGGGCGTCAGGGTTTCGAGGTTGTCGCCCCAGGTCACGGACTGGGCGCCGGGGTCCAGGCGGTAGGGGCCGTGCTGCTCGACGTGCGGCGCGGCGGCTGGGCGATAGGCGCGGCGGGCCAGGGCGTTGACGCGGGCGATCAGCACCGGCGGCTGCAGCGGCTTGACGATGTAGTCGTCGGCCCCGGCGTTGAGGCCTTCGACCAGGTCCGCCTCGATCGAGCGACTGGTCAGCAGCAGCACGGGCGGGGCGGGGCTCAGCAATTCGCCGACGCGCCGCAGGGTCTCGATGCCGCTGAGCTCGGGCATGTTCCAGTCGAGGATCAGCAGGTCGAAGGTCTGGCGGCGCAACTCGGCCAGCAGCCGCTCGGGGCGGGTAAAGCTGGTGCAGTCATAGCCCGCCGGCCCCAGAAGGGCGGCGACCAGCGCGTTGTGGCTGTCGTCGTCGTCGAGCAGGGCGACTTTCATGCGTTCACTTGCAACCAGAATGACTCGCGCGCTCCGCTTGGTGGGAAGCGGAGCGCGCGGCGGCGGGACGCTGTCCGGGGGGAAGGATCAATGCGGCCGTTCGCGTCAGCAGCGTATCGCGCCACGGCTCCCTCCGCTCCGGTTGTCCGGCCGAATTTACAATGGTTTACAGTCTAGTTCGAGGGCCCTTACCCCCCGAAGGAACGCCCGCCGCCGCCGAAGCCGCCGCGGGAGATCACCGAGCTGCGGCTCTGGACGCGGGTGGGGGCGTGCATCTCGGGCGCGTTGAAGCTGTCGGTGCGCACGCGGGTGCGGCCGGTGACGTAGTCGCGCGACAGCGGATAGCCCGAGCCGCCGTAATAGGTCCCGCCACGATCGCGATACATCGGCGCGCCGTAGTAGCCGCCGCCCATGTTGTTCAGCGCCTGGCCGACGATGAAGCCGGTCAGCAGCGGGGTGAAGAAGCTGCCGCCGTTGTTGTCGTTGCGCGGCACGCATTGCGAGACGCCGTAGCGCTCCTCGCAGCTCTGCTGGTCGCCGAACTTGGGCGCGTTGGCGGCGCTGTCCTTCTGGGCCTGGTCGTAGGCCGTTTGGCACTGCTGGGCGGTCATGTCGCCGGAGGTCTTGCAGTCGTCCAGCGAGGCGTAGGTCTTGGCGTCGACCTCGCGCGAGGCGGCCGGGGGATCGCCCCACTGGGTGGCCGTGCCGGGATCGTCGCAGGCGCTGACCGACAGCGCCGTGCCGGCCATCAGGCTGGTCAGGGCCAGGCCACTGGAACGAAGGCGGCGGCGGGGAGTGTGATCGGTCATGTCGCGTCTCAAGCCGTCATGCAGGCGGCGTTGAGCACGCCGACCGCCAGGGAAATGCTCAGCAGATAGACGCCGGCGGCGATCTCGCCCTTCTCGATCCGGGCGGTGACGTCCTTCATCACCACCACGCGCACCAGGGTGAAGGCGGCGATCTGTAGCACGCCGGCCAGGGCCGCCCAGGCGCAGAATTCCAGCAGGGTGACGGTGTTGGAAAGCGCCGAGGCCAGGGGCAACACATAGCCGACCAGGGCCCCGCCCAGGGCCAGGGCCGCGGCGACATTGCCCTCGCGGATCAGCTTGCCCTCGTTGTAGGGCGTCACCCACTGGTAGACGATCTTGAAGATCACCGTGAACAGGCCGGCGGCGACGAAGGCCACCACGAAGGCCAGGGCGCTGGCGCCAAATCCGTGCAGGTCCATTGGTGTTCCCCCTCTTGGGCCTAGGCCCGGAATTCGCCGACGCTCAAGGACACGCCGATCATGATCTCGAACGACACCTCGCGCTGGCGCGTGTCCTCGTTCTCGTTCTCCTGCTGGATGGCTAGCAGAAGCTCGAGGCCGTCGCCCGGCAAATCGCGGGAGAACAGCATGCAGGTCTGGAAGATCCGCCGGTCCGGTATGCCATCGCGGTCGTCGTGCACGTCTTCCCAGAAGGTCACGGGGTCCTGGCTCTCGGCCTCGTCGCCGAACCAGTCGCGCCGGTATTCCGGTAAGCCCGGTCCGGTGAAGGTCCGCGCCCGCAGGCGCTTGGTCCAGGCCTCGTTATCGGCCGGCCCGCCCGGATAGGCGCTGGCCCAGGGGATGAAGATCGTGACCCCGGTCACGCGCTGACCTTCGCGGTCGTCGGAGGTGGCCTGAAACATGACGTCTTCGTCGGTGTAGAACCGATGGACGAACCCGCCGTCGCGCAGTTCGACCAGGCCCTGGGCGGTGATCTCCAGCGTGTCGGTGTCGAGCGTGAATTTCAGGTCGTCGCCCAAGCGGCGCCAGGCGAGCGTATCAAGCCAGACGGTGCGGCCTAGGGTGACGTTGCGGATCGCCGGCAGGGCCGAGACGGGAGCGTTGTCCTTGCGGCCGAAGAGCTTGCTGAACATGAACGACCCGGCTTGCGAAACTCGCGTCACATGTACGACGTCGAACGATCCCACAAAAGGGGCCCCTCAAAAAGTGAGCGGGGGATTACCAACTTGTCATGCGCCTACGTAAGGTCGCGCTCTCGACGACTGGTGTTCGCCCGCCCATCTAGTATGAACAGCCACAACCCTGGCTCGCCGAAGGAGATGACGCCCGATGACGACCCCCGCCTGGACTGTTCGCTCGCTGAAGACCGCCCTGGGCGATGGTTTCAGCGACGCCATGACGGCCCGCGTGGTCGAGGGCGCCGACCCGATCCTGCTGGTGACCATGCACGATCACGGCGATCTGGAAATCTTCGTCAGCGTCAGCGACCAGCAGATCGCCGCCTCGGTGCTGCTGTGGCCGGTTGACGAGCAGGCCGACCGCCACGCCTTCAACGAGTTCCTGCTCAAGGCCCAAAAGCTTGTGCCGCTGTCGAACTTCGGCATCAGCGCCGTGAACGGCCGCGACTATTACGAGCTGTTCGGCGAACTGGCGACGACCTCGTCGCTGGACGATATCCTGATCGAACTTCGGGCCTTGGCCGAGAACGCCATCGAGGCCGCGTCCGACCTGCGCTCGTCCTTCACCCCCGCCGCCTAAATCACGACCCTCGGAGACCTCCAATGTCCATCTGGAACAAGCTGTTCACCCTGGGTCGCGCCGGCGCGCACGAAGCCACAGCCGCCGTCGTCGACGCCAACGCCCTGCGTATCCTCGACCAGGAAATCCGCGACGCCGACGCCGCTCAAGGCAAGGCCCGTGACGATCTGGCCACGCTGGTCGCCCGCCGCCGCATCCTGGAAAAGGAAATCGCAAGCTTCCGCGACCAGGTCACGAAATACGAGGGCTCGGCCCGCGCCGCCGTCACCAAGGGCGACATGGACCTGGCTCGCCAGGTGGCCCAACGCATCGCCGACCTCGAGCAGGACATCGCCCTGAAGGATCCGCAGGTCGCCGACATGCGCGCCGCCGAGGATCAACTGCATCAGGCCATCACCGCCACCGACCGCCGCGTCGAGACCCTGCGTCGCGAGGTCGAGGTGGTGAAGGTCAACGAGAGCGTCCAGAAGGCCCAGGCCGCCGTCACCGCGCGCGGCGCGGGCGCCGGCGCGGCGCTGGGCTCGGCCGCCGACAGCCTGGCCCGCATCAAGGAACGCCAGGCGATCCGCGGCGAGAAGATCAAGGCCGCCGGCGAACTGGAAGACCGCCGCACGGGCGCCGATCTGGACGAGAAGCTGCGCCTGGCCGGCATCCTGCCGGGGCAATCCAGCGCCGACGACGTCCTGGCCCGCCTGAGCGCGCCCGCGCCGCTGCAGATCGAGCAGAAGGACGGCAAGACCGAGTAGGGCTTCGCCGCTCCTATCTCCGTTTCCCCGGCGAAGGCCGGGGCCCAGGTCGTAGGGCCGGGTGTCTCGGGAAAATCCTAGAAGCCACGGCTGAATCTGGGTCCCGGCCTTCGCCGGGGAAACGGATTCAGGGGATGACAACGCTATGCGCCGCCTCAAGCTGACGCCGCGACCCGACTGGCAGGCCAAGGCCGACGCCGTCGGGTTCGTCTATCACCACACCGAAGGCCAGGCCTATTGGGATGAAAGCGTGGCCTACGCCTTCACCCTGGACCAGGTGGAGCAGGACCTGGAGCCGGCCGCGGCCGAGCTCCACGACCTGTGCCTGGACCTGGTCGACGAGGTGGTCGGCAGCCAGGAGCTGATGGAGAAGCTGGCGATCCCGGCGGAGCATCGCGACTTCGTGGCCGCGTCCTGGCGCGCCAAGTCGCCGTCGCTCTATGGCCGCTTCGACTTCGGCTATGACGGCAAGACCAAGCCCAAGCTCTACGAATACAACGCCGACACGCCGACCAGCGTCTTCGAGGCCGCCACCTTCCAGTGGCTGTGGCTGGAGGAGATGATCGCCAACGGCACGTTCCCCGCCAACGCCGACCAATTCAACAGCCTGTTCGAGGCGTTGCGCGACCGATTCAAGGTCCTGTTCCCGACCGGCGGCTTCGTCCACTTCGCCAGCGACGAGGACGCGGTCGAGGATCGCCAGACCGTGCGGTTCCTGGAGGACCTGGCCCTGCAGGCCGGGCTCGAACCCAAGTTCGTGGCCATGGATCACATCGGCCTGAACCAGGAGGGCCAGTTCGTCGACCTGGAGGGCTTCGTCCTGCAGGCGGCGTTCAAGCTCTATCCGTGGGAGTTCATGCTGCGCGAGCCCTACGCCGCGAACCTGGCGACCGCCGGGGTGCGCTGGATCGAGCCAGCGTGGAAGGCGATCCTGTCCAACAAGGGCATCCTGCCACTGCTGTGGGAACGCCACCCTGGTCACCCCAACCTGCTGGAGGCCTATTTCGAGGGCGATCCGGCGGCGAGCGCCCTGGGCGGGCGGTTCGTGAGGAAGCCGCTGTTTTCGCGCGAGGGCGCCAATGTCGAGATCGTCGGAGGGGATGAACCCGTGCTCGATCAGGGCTATGGCGAGGAGGGCGCGATCGTCCAGGCCTACCACCCGCCGCCCGAGTTCGACGGCAAGCGCCCGGTGGTCGGCGCCTGGATCGTCGGCGCCGAGCCGGCCGGCATCGGCATCCGCGAGGACGACAGCGTGGTGACCAAGAACCTGGCCCGGTTCGTGCCGCACGTGATCGAGGGCTAGAACGCCTTCACGCAGGTGACACCCGCGCGGGTGTTCATGTCATCGCCCAGAGGCCCCACGTCGCCGGTGAGCCGGGCGCGGCAGCCCTTCTCGGGCCGGCGCGACAGGAAGGGCTCGGGATTCTTGGCGTAGCGGCCGGACAGATCCAGGTTCAGGCGTGGATTGGCCGGCGCGACCTTGGCCCACCGTTGCGCCTCGCAGTCCTCGCGTTCCTTGAGCGTAAGTTGGGACGATTGACAGCCTCGCAGGCCGCGAAGGGGCGGCGAGCTTTGCATGGCGGGTTGCGCATCGCCTTGCGTGGCGACGTCGCCGCCGTCGGGCGATGAAGGCGATACGGGCAAGATCGGAAGTCGGGGTTCGATCCGGGACGGGGCGTCGCGGTCGTTCGAAGGCGCGCGCGCGGCCGCATGAGGATGGGCTCGATCGGGCCGTGTCGGCGAAACGAGCGAAACCTGGAGGGACTGCGGCTCGTCGCCGGCCGGCATCGGGACGACGTGGCGCAGCAGGATCATGAACAGGATCGCGTGCAGGACCGCCGATACGAACAGCGCCGCCGGCAGCCAGGCACCGCCTTTTGACTTGCGCCGCTTCGACACGCCCACGCCCCCAAAGAACGTGCGTATCCCGCTTCAGCTTGTGGACCGAAGTGTGACTGCGGCATGGCCAAGTTTGGCGCCTACCGGTGCTCCGCGCCCAGCTGGCGCAGGAAGCTGCGATAGTCGGTGCGCACGAACTCCTCGATCAGCCGGCCCTGGTCGTCGAACCGGAAGATGTTGATCAGGTCCCAGGTGACGCGCGCGCCGTTGGGCGGCAGCGGTCCGGCGGGCGACATCGTGAAGGTGTTGACGAATGTGCCCTCGATCCAGGTCTGGCAGGCCGCGGTGTGGCCCTCCACGACGATGATCCCGCGCCGGATCGTGCGGTCGTCGAACGCCGCCCGGATCGCGGCGAAATAGGCGTTGAGGCCCTCGTAGTCGGACTCGAAGCCGTCAGGGCCGTGGAAGCGGAAGGTTTCCGTATCGAAGTAGCTGGCGATTTCCTCCGGCGGCGCGCCGGCCACCTCGGCTTCGCCCGCCTTCACCAGGCGTTCGACGAGATCATCGCGTGAGAGTTTGGAGATCATGGCGCGAGGCTCCGGTGGCGATGCGCGATTCAGCGCGCCGGGGCGTCGCGAGTTGCACGATACGACCGGGGACATGCCCTTGCCCGTAACGCCGGTTTGCCTCACAGGTTGAACACATGAGTCAGCCGGTCACGATCGAACTGGGCGAGGGCGGCGCGCATGACGCCCGGGCGCTGCGCCATGCCTTCGGATGTTTCACCACCGGGGTGACGGTGATCACCACGGTCTGCGACGACGGCCGCAAGGTCGGCCTTACCGCCAACTCCTTCACCTCGGTGTCGCTGGATCCGCCCCTGGCCCTGGTCTGCGTCGACCTCAATTCGCGCAGCCTGCCGACCCTGGACGAGGCCGGGCGGTTCACGGTCAACGTGCTGCACGCCGACCAGCAGCCCATGGCCAGCCAGTTCGTGCAGAAGGACGGCGACCGGTTCGCGGGCATCGAAACCGAGACCTGGAGCACGGGCGTGCCGATCCTACCCGACTGCATGGCCAATTTCGAATGCGTCACCCACCAGGTCTTCGACGCCGGCGACCACCGGGTCTATGTCGGGCGGGTGGTCAAGCTGCGCTACGATCCTGACCACGAGCCGCTGGTCTATCTGCAGGGCCGCTTTCGCCGGGTGCACGTCGAGGAATAGGCAGGAGACGAGGGCGATGCGAAAACGAGTTCGAGCCTTTACCGCCGCCTTCCTGATGGGACTTGCCCTGACCTCCACCGCTTTCGCCCAGTCCCTCGACGCCGCCGAAATGGCGGCGGTCGGCCAGTACGGCGACCGCGCCGCGCCCTTGACGGTGTTCGAGCGCGACGGCGTTCTGCGCGTCGACGGGCGGGGTCTGAAGGACGCGGCCCTGACCCCGCTGGGACGCAGCCGCTACCGCATTGGGGGCGGCGGCGAGCTGGTGCTGGAGCCGGTCGCCCTGCGGCTGGACGGAACGCGGCTGCCGCGACACGACTTCGGGGCCGAGGTCGAGGCGGCGGTTCGCGCGGCGGTGCGCGCCGATCCGGCGGCCCTTCGCGCCCGGGCCTTGGCCGCCACGCCGCCGGTCGAGACCGCCCAACATCGGCCGGCCGACCTGGTGGATCTGTCGACCCTGGATCCCACGATCCGCCTCGACATCCGCTACGCCGGCTCGGACAACTTCATGGGCCTGCCGCTCTACGAGCGGGCGGCCGCCTATCTGCAGCGTCCGGCCGCGCAGGCCCTGGCGCGGGCCGCCAAGACGCTGGAGGCGCAGGGCTATGGCCTGCTGATCCACGACGCCTACCGGCCCTGGTTCGTCACCTGGATGTTCTGGGAGGCCACCCCGCCCGAGGATCACATGTTCGTCGCCGACCCCGCCCAGGGCTCGCGCCACAACCGCGGCTGCGCCGTGGACCTGACCCTCTATGATCTGAAGACCGGCCGGCCCGTCGAGATGCCCAGCCGCTATGACGAGATGTCAGGCCGCTCCTACGCCGACTTCATCGGCGGCACGACCAAGCAGAGGGCGCTGCGGGCGGTGCTGCGCCAGGCCATGGTCGCCCAGGGTTTCGAGGTCTATCCCGAGGAATGGTGGCACTTCGACTATGGCGACTGGCGCCGCTACGGCATCGGGACGCAGACGTTCAGCCAGCTGGCCGAGGTGAAATAAGCCCCGTCAGTTTGAGGGCGTCGGTGGTCGCCGCGCCGAACTGGGTGTTGTCGAAAATCCACCAGGTCGGGGCCGCCTGGATCTCGCTGGCGACCTGTTCGACCATGGGCGTCAGTCGGCCGTCGTCATAGGACGTCGCGTACATCGCCGGGGAACCATGCAGGCGGCGATAAGTAAGACCGCTCCAGCCGCCGGGCTCGGCGGCGGCCGGAACCACGGCGGGATCGGCGCCGACTCGCGCGATCTCGAAGCTTCGCAGCAGGGCCTCGGCCGACGCGTCGAACCAGGTCGGGTGACGCGGCTCCAACACCGTCGGGGCCGCCGTCGCCTTACGCCAGTCGATCAGGAAGCGTTCCACGATCCCGACGTCGAATCTCAGGCTTGGCGGCAGCTGGATCAGCAAGGGACCGAGCTTGTCGCCCAACCCGCCGCACTCGTCCAGGAACCGAGCTTGCAGGTCGCCGGCTTCGGCCAGCCGCCGCTCATGGGTGATCGCCCTGGGGACTTTCACCGCGAACCGGAAATCCGCCGGCGTGGTGTCCGCCCAGCGCTCGTAGGTCTTGCGCTGATGGGGGCGATAGAAGGACGAGTTGATCTCGACGCAATTGAACACCGCCGCGTAGCGTTCGAGGCCCGTGCCTTCGGCGGGGAAGCCGTCGAGGGAACGGGGGAAGCTCCAGCCGGCCGTGCCGATGCGGATGTCGTTGGGCATGCGATTGGAGCGTGCGGAGGCGGTGGAGGTTCACGGAAAACCCTTTCCTCTGGGAGAGGGCGCTACGACCGTGGCCGCCAGGCCAGGATGTCGGCGCTCCGCTCGACGCCGACCCTCGGGCACGTCCCCTTCAGCGCACACGCTCCGCACCTCGGCGCGTGGTGCGAACACAGCAGCTGCCCCAGCCCCTTCATCAGCCAGTGCAGCTCATACAGGTCCTCGGCGGTCCAGCTGTCGGGGACCATGTCCATCAGCGCCCGATAAGCGTGAGCGGTGTCGTAGCTGGCCGGGATCAAACCCAGACGGCCGGCGACGCGGTGGACGTGGGTGTCGACCACCAGGGCCCGCATGTTCAGGGGGCTGAAGTTCAGCACGGAGGCGGCGACCTTGACGCCCACGCCGGGCAGGCCTTGCAGCCACCATCGGGCGCTGTCCAGCTCCAGCTCGGCCAGGTGGTCCAGCGACAGCGTCCAGCCGCTGCGCACCTGGATCAGCCGCAGGGCGTGGGGCAGGTGGCGGGCCTTGTCCTCGGGATAGGTGACGTCCTTGATCAGCTCCTGGACCTCGGCGTCGGGCGCTTCGGCCAGCTCTTCCCAGGTGGCGAAGCGCTCCTTCAGGCGGTGGTAGACGGCCCACGAGGTCGCGTCCTTGGTCCGGCCGCTGATCGACGACTTGACCAGTTGCGACACCGGATCCAGCCGCTTGGTCGGCCGCTGCGGGCCGAAGGTCTTGAGCAGCCCGTCGCGCATGGCTTCCAGCGGCGAGGTCGACAGGTCGAGGGACAGCTGCATGGCGATTCTCGCTGTGAACGTAACGAGAACATAGTGAACATGGAACGGCTTGTCGAGTTATCCCCAGCTTGTTCCCAGAGAGGCTAGCGGCGACCCCACAGTGCGGTGACCCGCCGGCGCAGGCGCTGCAGGGCCACGCGCACCGGCGTCGGGGCCGGGGCGGGAGCTGGACGCTCCTCGGCGGGCAGTTCGACCTTGGCGAAGCGGGCGATCAGGTCGCGCAACTCCGGCTCCTGCACCGCCAGCGCCGCCTCGACCGGCGACATCCATTGCAGGGTGCGCTGGCCCTTCTCGGGCCAGGTGGCGTGCTCGCCGGTCACCTGCAGCGGATAGACGTCGACCGTCACCGGCCGCGCGGCGCCGCTCTTCAGGCGCTTCAGATAGGGATAGTCGCCGATCGGCTTGTCGACGATGCGACCGTCGAGCCCGGCTTCCTCATAGGCTTCCTGGGCGGCGGCCTGATGGTCGGGCTTGCCCTTCATCTGCCAGCCCTTGGGGATCACCCAGCGGCGGGTTTCGCGCGACGAGACCAGCAGAATCTCGAGTTCGGTGGAACCGGCGGCCGCGCGCCAGGGCAGGGCGGCCACCTGACGTCGCCGCTGTCCCGATTTGCCCGCCTGCTTGCCGCCCGCCGTGTCGCTCACGTCATCCAGAACCCGAGATAGTAGAACGCCGCCGCGACCAGGCCGGCCGCGGGCAGGGTGACGATCCAGGCGGTCACGATGCTCTTGGCCACGCCCCAACGGACGGCCGAAACCCGACGCGAAGCGCCGACGCCGACAATAGCGCCCGTGATCGTGTGAGTCGTCGAGACCGGAACGCCAATATGGGTCGCCAGGAACAAAGTAATCGCGCCGCCGGTCTCCGCGCAGAAACCCTGCATGGGAGTCAGGCGGGTAATCTTGCTGCCCATGGTGTGCACAATGCGCCAACCGCCGAAGAGGGTGCCGAGCGCCATGGCGGTCTGGCACGACAGAACCACCCACAGCGGGATCGTGCCCGGGGCGTGGGTGGCGCCGTGGGCGAACAGCAGGGCGGCGATGATGCCCATGGTCTTCTGGGCGTCGTTTCCGCCGTGACCCAGCGAGTACATCGCCGCCGAGACGAACTGCAGCTTACGGAACACCCGATCGGCGAAGAACGGCGAGCTCTTCACGAAGGTCCAGCTGACGATCAGCACCAGCACCAGGGCCAGGACGAAGCCCATCAGCGGCGAGACCACGATGCCGGCCGCGGTTTTGCCCAGGCCCGCCCATTGCACCGCGCCGAAGCTGCCGACCCGCGCCACCGAGGCGCCGACCAGGCCGCCGATCAGGGCGTGCGAGCTGGAGGAGGGGATGCCGGCCCACCAAGTGATCAGGTTCCAGCTGATCGCCCCCATCAGGGCCGCGAAGATCAGCCGGTCGCTGATGATGTGCGGGTCGATGATCCCGGCCCCGACCATCTTGGCCACGCTGGTGCCGAAGAAGATGAAGGCGATGAAATTGAAGAACGCCGCCCACAGCACCGCCCACTTGGCAGACAGCACCCGCGTCGAGACGATGGTGGCGATCGAGTTGGCGGCGTCGTGCAGGCCGTTCAGGAAGTCGAAGCCCAGGGCGACGACGACCAGCACCACCAGGATGATGAAGGTGGGGTCCACTAGACCTGCTCGACCACGATGCCGCTGATGCGATTAGCGACGTCCTCGAAGCGGTCGACCACCTTTTCCAGGTGGCTGTAGATGTCGACGCCGACGATGAAGGCCATCGGATCGCCATCGCGGCTGGCCAGGAACAGCGCCTTGCGGCCCTGGTCGTACATCTGGTCGGCCTGGTCCTCGATCTGGGTGACGCGGACGGCCAGTTCGGTCAGGCGCTGGGCGTTCTTGCGCATGTCGGGCAGCAGGGCCACGGCCTCGACCGTCAGCTCGGCGGCCTGGACGATGATGGCGGCCATCTCGCGCATCTGCGGTTCGAAGGTCTTGACCTCGAACAGGCTGACGACCTTGGCGGTCTTGCGCATCTGGTCGATGGCGTCGTCCAGCGAGGTGGTCAGGTCCTGGATGTCGCTGCGGTCGAACGGCGTGATGAAGCTGCGGCGGATCTGGCCCATCACCTGGCGGGTGATCTCGTCGGCCTCTTCCTCATGCTGGTAGACGCGGCCGCTGGCGGCTTCGACGCCGGCGCCGCCCTCCATCAGGTCGCGCAGGGCCTTGGCGCCCAGCACCAGGGTGGCGGCGTGCTGCGCGAACAGGTCGTAGAAGCGGTCTTCCTTGGGCATGACGGCCCGGAACAAGCCCAGCATGGTCGCTTCATCCTCTGTTCGAAGCGTGAAAAGTCTCGCGGACGATCTTGGTACTGAACAAACGCCCGGCGCGGCGGACCGGAACCACGGAAGCCGGCCGCGTTCAAGTCCTGGCGTGACGGTTTTGTGACAATTGAGTCGGCGATCACGGGGCTGAATGGCCGGGGCGAGGCAGGCTTCGCCGGGGCGCGGCATAGCGTCCCAGCGGCCAAGTTTAGGGTCGGTTCACCACGTCCGGCGGGGCGGCCTTAACCTTATTGGGCCAGGGTGGTCTTCGAACGGGGACCATCGCGTCATGGCGCAGCACGTCGAAACCTTGGTGATCGGGGCCGGGCCGGCCGGCCTGACCGCCGCCTATGTCCTGGCCAAGGCGGGGCGCGAGGTCGCCGTGCTGGAAATGGACCCCACCGAGGTCGGCGGCTCCAGCCGCACGATCGACCATCACGGCTTCCGGATCGACCTGAACGGCGGGGCCTCCTACGCCTCGGCTTCGCCCCGGGTGCTGGACCTGTGGTCGGAACTGCTGCCCGACGGCTTCGTCGAGCAGCCGCGCACGGCCCGGATCTATCACCGCGAGCGCTTCTACGCCTATCCGCTGAAGAACATCGAAGCCCTGGCCCATCTGGGGCTGCGCGGCGCGGCGGCCGCCCTGGCCTCGTTCGGCCTGGCCAAGATCCGCCCGATCAAGACGCCCCGGACGTTCGGCGACGAGATCCGCAACCGGGTCGGCGCCCGGCTGTCGGCGATGCTTTTCCTGCCCTTCGCCGAGAAGGTGTCGGGCCTGATCCGGGATCAGATGCCGGCCGGCCGCGCGGGCGCCGCCAAGCCGACCGCCAGCCTGCGCTATCCGCGCCAGGGAGCCGGTTCGGTGTGGCGGGCCTGCGCCGACAAGATCGCGACCCTGGGCGGTGAAGTCGTCCTGGGCCGGCGCGTGGAGACCCTGAAGTTCGACACCGCCGCCAAGCTGTGGACGGTGACGATCTTGCGCGAGGACGGCGCCCACGAGGTTCGCACCGCCGATCATGTGGTCTCGACCGCGCCGCTGCGCGAGCTGATGAGCATGCTGCGGCCCACGCCGATCAGCCTGTTCCACGCTGGCGAGCTGATGTACCGCGACCAGATCACGGTCGCTCTGGTGGGCCGCACGCGCAAGCCGCTGCGCGAGACCGTGATCGACGTCCACGACACCGACCTGCAGGTCGGCCGCGTTCAGAACTACCGCGCCTGGTCGCCGGCCATGGCGCCGGAGGGCGAGGCGGCCAGTTGCCTGGGTCTCGACTATTTCTGCTTCGAGGGCGACGGCCTGTGGACCGCCAGCGACGCCGACCTAGTGGCCCTGGCCTGGCGTGAAGCGGCGGTGATGGGCCTGATGGACCCGACCGCGATCAGCGACGCCCGCGTGGTGCGCCAACGCAAGGTGCTGCCGATCGAGGACGAGGACTGCGCCGAGCATCGGGCGATGATCCGCCTGGACCTGAAGATGCAGTTTCCCAGCCTGCACCTGGCGGGTCGCAACGGCCTGCACCGCAACGGCGAGCGCGGTCACGCCACGCTCAGCGGCCTGCTGACCGCCGAGAACATCCTGGCGGGCGAAACCGCCCACGACGTGTGGAACGTCTCGACCGTTCAGGTGACCCGCAAGGCCGCCTAGACGGCGAGGCGGTCGCGTCGCGCGGCATCGGCCGAAGGGCTGGCGGCGCGCATCGCGGCCGGCTCTCGCAGCGACCGCGCGGACCAGCACAGCAGGTGCGTGAAGGCGTCGGCCAGGCCGATCACCGCGATCACGGTCACCAGGCCCGACGTCAGCAGAATGGCGATCATCGACATCACGGTCTTCCCATCGACAGGGATTTGTCGGACTTTTCGGCTTAACCGTCGAATCGGGCGATCGGTTCCCACGAGACGTCTCGACGGACCCAAAGAGCGAGCGCGTTTCGCCCTCAATGCTTGACAACGTTGTCACCGTTGAGGTGGATGGCGCGTCCCGCAACGTCGGACAGGGAGTGAAACAACATGGCAGTTACGGAGGCGTCGCGGACGCCGAGCTCTGGGGCTACGCCCAAGGCGGGAGGCGGCGGCCTGGGTCTGGCCGTGGTCTACGTCACGACGCTCTTCTTCATCTGGGCGCTGGTCACCAACCTGCTCGACCCGTTGCTGAAGACCATGAAGACGGTCTTCACCCTGACCCCGGTCGAGGCCAGCCTGACGGGTTTCGCGTTCTTCATCGCCTATGGCGTCATGTCGATGCCGTCGGCGGCCTTCCTGTCCAAGATCGGCTACGCCAAGTCGGTGATGGTGGGGCTGGGCGGCATCGTCGCCGGCTGCTTCATCGCCATCGCCGCGGCCAAGCTGCACACGTTCGGCGTCTTTCTGGTGGGCCTGTTCGTGATGGCCTCGGGCGTCACCCTGCTGCAAGTAGCCGCCAATCCGCTGATCGCTTCGATGGGCAAGCCGGAGGGTGCGTCCTTCCGCCTGAACCTGTCGCAAGCGTTCAACTCGCTGGGCGCGGCCTGCGGCCTGTGGTTCGGCGCGAACTTCCTGCTCAAGGGCGACATCTTCAAGCATGACGTGGTGATCACCGACGCCCTGCGCGAACAGGCCCTGGGCTTCGTGTCCAACGTCTATCTGGCGATTGGCGTGGGCCTGGCCCTGTTCATCGTGGCGATCTTCCTGGTCCGCCACAAGATCACCGCGGCCGCGCCCAAGACCGGCCATCTGGTCAGTCCGTTCTCGGCTCTGGGCTCGAAGTGGGCCAACCTCGGAGCGCTCGGCATCTTCCTCTATGTCGGCGCCGAGGTGGCGATCTCGCTGAACCTGCTGCTGTTCATCGAGCAGAGCCACGTGCTGAACATCCCGGCCGAGCAGGCCGGCAAGCTGACGACCTTCTACATGGTCTTCGCCATGATCGGCCGCTTCGCCGGTTCGGCGCTGCTGAAGACGGTCAAGGACTACCTGCTGCTGACCCTGGTGGCCCTGGGCGCGATCGCGCTTTGCGTGGTGGTGATCCTGACCAAGGACATGACCCCGACCGCTCACACGGGCACGCTGAACCTGCTGCTGGCCAACGTGCCGCTGACCAGCGGTCTGATCCCGGCCTTCGCGGCCCTGCTGATCGGCCTGTTCAACTCGATCATGTTCCCGACGATCTTCACCCTGACCCTGCAGCGGTCCTCGGCGCCGACCTCGGCGACCTCGGGGCTGCTGTGCATGGCCATCGTGGGCGGCGCATTCCTGCCGTTGATCTTCGCCAAGATCGAGGAGATGACCGGCTCGAAGTCGCTGGCCTTCGTCGCGCCCCTGGTCTGCTACCTGTACGTCCTGTGGTTCTCGTTCGCGGCGCGCGGCGCCCAGGTCCACGAGATCCAGGAAGACGTGGTCGCGGCGCACTAGGCCACGATACAGTCAGATCGAAGGAGCCCGGGCGTTTCGCGCCCGGGCTTTTTCGTGTGAGGCCGCCTCTTGTTGAGAACGGTTATCGAATACTGTTTGTCGAGAAGTCGACCTACCAGCAATACTTGTCCATTTCTGCGACCACACGGGAACGCCCCCTGATGCGAAGTGTTTGTGATCCGCCGACTTCGGCATCCAAACATTCAGGGAGAGGCATTATGGCGACCCCCGCCAAGAACTCATCGACCAAGACCAAGGCCGCCAAGACCGCCAAGCCCCGCCGCACGCGCCGCACCGGCCGCCGCGACCCGCTGGCCATCACGCTGCTCAAGAAGGATCACCGCGAGGTCGAGGGCTGGTTCGACGAATACGAACAGCTGGAAAGCGACGCCGAGAAGCTGGCCCTGTTCAACAAGATCGCCCTGGCCCTCAAGGTGCACACCCAGATCGAGGAAGAGATCCTCTATCCGGAGGAGCGCGGCGAGGTCGAGGACGACATGCTGGACGAGGCCTATGTCGAGCATGACGGCGCCAAGAAGCTGATCGCCGAGATCGAGACGATGAAGCCGAGCGACGAATATTACGACGCCAAGGTCAAGGTGCTGGGCGAGTACATCAAGCACCACGTCAAGGAAGAAGAGCAGCCGGGCGGCATCTTCGCTCAAGCCAAGAAGGGCGACGAGGATCTCGACGCCATGGGCGAGCGCATGAAGGCTCGCAAGGAAGAACTGATGGCCGAACTGGGCGGAAAACAGCCGAACTGACGCTACGGGGAGGGCCACTGGCCTTCCCCTACCATCGGAGTGCTCATGGCCGAGGCGCTTGATCCGATCCTGCCATCGGACATCGATGATCTGACGCGGGCGGTCCTGGAGGCCGCCTGCGCGCGTGAGCTGACCCTGGCGACGGCGGAAAGCTGCACCGGGGGTCTGCTGGCGTCGCTGCTCACCGATATGCCGGGATGCTCGCACGCGTTCGAGCGCGGCTTCGTGGTCTACACCGACGCGGCCAAGAGCGACCTGCTGGGCGTGTCGCCGGCGCTGCTGGAGAATGGCGGCGCGGTCTCGCAGCCTGTCGCGATCGCCATGGCCGAGGGCGCGATCCAGCGATCGGACGCCGACGTGGCGGTCTCGATCACGGGCTGGGCCGAGGATGTCGGCGATCCGGAGAGGCCCGCGGGCCTGGTCCATTTCGCCTGCGCTCGGCGCGGCGGCTATACTCATCATCGCCAAGCCCGGTTCGGCGACATCGGTCGCGGGCCGTTGCGGATCGAGTGCCTGAGCGTGGCGCTGAAGATGCTGCAGCAAGCCGTGGAGCTTTAGGGCCGGCGGGATTTCGGGCATGAAAAAGCGCCTCCGGCTGGGCCGAAGGCGCTGTTTCTGGTCTTGAAGACCCGAGCGTTAGAGCGCTCGGCGGCCGGTAAAGGCGTGATAGATCGCCAGAACGACGACCGCACCGATCACGGCGACCAGCAGGCTGTAGAGGTTCAGGCCGGTCACGCCAGCCGAACCGAACTGATTGAACAGGAACCCGCCGACCACGGCGCCGACGATCCCGAGCACCAGGTCCACCACCAGGCTGCCGCCGCTACGGCTGACCAGCTTGCTGGCGATGAAACCGGCCACGAGGCCGAGCACGATCCACGCAAGAATAGACATGTACGCCTCCTTGGCATCAAAAGGCGTGCAAGCCGCGCGCCGATGCCAAATAAAGGCGGATACAAAGACTTTCGTTCCGACACGCCTACGTGTTCAGGCGTGAAAACGACGCAAAGACTTTTGGACCGTTCGCGCGTTGCTTCCGATCGCCGTCAGCGAGGCTTGCCGATGCGAGCCTGGACGGCCTCGACCAGCTTCTGCGCGGGGGCGCGGCCCAGCACGATGAAGGCGCCGGAGCCGATGATGGCGCCGATGAGGAAGGACAGGCTCATGGGAATCCCTGGGTACTGAAGGCTGCGACCGACCCTGTTGTAGAGCGGGCGCTGGGGCGTTGACCATGTGACACGCCGACGCCGGGCGCCGTCTTGCGCGATCCGAGCGATCCAGATGCACTAAGTCCGCGTCGATGAATTCTGGTTGGGCGTTTCCACCCGATGGCGCGAGAACGGCGGGCAAGATAGTCCGCGAGGCGTGATCCTCGCGGGCCTTGTGACGTTATGCTGGAAGGCCGGATCGGGCCTTCCGTGAGGATCGATATGGCCCAGACCCCGACTTCCCCGGCTTCGGCTCCCAAGGCCAAGACCAGCCGGTTCATCAGCGGCTTCGGCGTCCAGGTGTTGGTGGCCATGGTCGTGGGCCTGGGACTGGGCCTGCTGGCCCGGTCGTTGGGGCCGGCCGAGGGGCAGCCGGGCTACGGCCTGGCCGAGACCCTGCATCAGGTGGGCTCGATCTTCGTCCAGCTGTTGCGCGTGCTGGTGCCGCCGCTGGTGTTCACGGCCATCGTCGCCAGCATCGCCAATCTGCGAGAGCTGCAGAACGCCGCCCGACTGGTCTGGCGCACGCTGCTGTGGTTCGCCATCACCGCCCTGATCGCCGTGGCCATCGGCATCACCCTGGGTCTGGTCCTGCGCCCCGGCGATCACGCCGTGGTCGACCTGGCCGCCGCCCACGCCCCGCGCACGACCGGCTCGTGGCTCGACTTCCTGACCGGCCTGATCCCGTCGAACATCATCGGCGTGCAGGCCTCGACCAAGATCACCGACGGCGCGGCGACCACCTCGCTATCGTTCAACGTGCTGCAGATCCTGGTTCTGGCCCTGGTGGCCGGCGTCGCGGCGATCAAGGTCGGTCCGGCGGGCGAGGGCTTCCTGGCCTTCAACGCGTCGGCCCTGGCCGTGGTGCGCAAGGTGCTGTGGTGGGTTATCCGACTGACGCCGATCGGCACCATCGGCCTGCTGGGCAACGCCGTGGCCCAGTACGGCTGGACCACCCTGGGCCAACTGGGCGCCTTCACGGCCGCCATCTATATCGGCCTGGGCCTGGTGCTGTTCGTGGTCTATCCCGCCATCCTGGCGCTGAACGGCCTGAACCCGCTGCGGTTCTTCGCTGGTGTTTGGCCCGCCATCCAGCTGGGTTTCGTCTCGCGCTCGTCGATCGGCACCCTGCCGGTGACCGAGGCCCTGACCGAGACGCGCCTGGGCGTGCCGCGCGCCTACGCCGCCTTCGCCGTGCCCCTGGGCGCGACCACCAAGATGGACGGCTGCGCGGCGATCTACCCGGCCGTGGCGGCGATCTTCATCGCCCAGTTCTATCACCTACCGCTGCAGCTGACCGACTACGGCCTGATCGTTTTCGTCTCGGTGCTGGGGTCGGCGGCGACGGCGGGACTGACGGGCGCGGTGGTCATGCTGACTCTGACCCTGTCGACCCTGGGCCTGCCGCTGGAAGGCGTGGGCCTGCTGCTGGCCATCGACCCGATCCTGGACATGGGCCGCACCGCCGTGAACGTCGCCGGCCAGGCCCTGGTGCCGACCATCGTCGCCAAGCGCGAAGGCATCCTGGACGAAGCGGTGTTCAACGCCCCGCCGCGCGAGGTGGGAACGGACGAGGCGGTGGCGGCCTAGCGTCCCGCTGGTCCCGCCGAACTCAGGACGACCATGGTCAGCGAGTTGGCCGGCAGGCTCAGGGCCTGGCCGGCGTCGGCGATCGCGAACCGTTCCGGCGGCAGGTTTCGCGTGGGATGGCCGTCAGGGCCGTCCGCCTTCCAGACATACTGCTTGGGCGAATATTGTACCGCCTGGGCGGCGCCCGTGGCTCCGCGCCAGCCGCCGCCCGTCTGAAACCCCAGCCGAACCGCGTGCGCCCGTCCCGCGTCGCGATTGACCAGCATCAGCGCAAAGCGTCCGTCGGGCCGTCGCAGGGCGTAGGCGGTGACGTAGGGACGACCCTTGGCGTCCTTGTCGGCGGTCGAGGCCGGCCACAGGGCGTGCGTCCCGCCGCCTGGCTGGGCCCAGTCCTGCGTCATCATCCGCGCCGCCCAATAGGCCGGCATCGGATGCTGGGCCGCGCCGGTCGCGTCGGCTTGCCACAGCATCATGTTGCCATAGCCCGCGCAGGCCAGGTGCTGGTTGATCGGCACGTTGGGGCCGTAACCGAATAGATAGGCCGCGTCGCCGCCCAGGGTCAGGAATTGGCCCACGATGTCGGCGTTGAGCAGGGCGCTCGGCATCTCGACCATGGCCCGGCCGGAATAGGCCGAGAAGCCGTACTCGCTGATGACCCAGGGCGTGTCGGCGGGAATCTCGTCGTCGGCGAAGCGCTTGAACAGCGCCTGGGTCAGGCGCGTCTGGTCCATCAGCTTGTCGCCGATGTCGCCGCAGATGTCGTCGAACGGGTAGCGCTCGAACGAGAAGAAGCCCAGCTGGTCGATGGCGTTTCGGCCGCGCAGATAGCGCATCAGCCGGCGGGTCCAGGAGTGGTCGGGATCGGGATCCAGCCAAGTGTCGGCTATGCCGCTCTGCAGGCTGGGGCCGCCGAACGTCAGGGACGGATCGACCCCACGCAGCACGGCGGCGAATTCCAGATAGAGCGCGCCATAGGTCTCGGCGTCCACGTACTGGCCGTCGGGCTCCTCGCCCAGCTCGACCTGCGTCACCGGGTATTTGCGCCAGCGCAGGAAGCGGATCAGGGCGGCGGCGTTCTCGGGCGTGTCGTACAGCACCCCGACTGGGACCATCATCGGCTGGCCGTTGGTCAGGCCGCTGGCGAACACGCGGTCCAGGCCGGGCTGCTCCAGGTCGAGGTCCCGGTCGACGGCGCGGTGCCAGGGGTCGGTCGACGACACCTCGGCATAGGTCTGGGCGTGGCCGTCCTTGGCGTGGCGCACGACGTCGACGAAGCGGCCCTGGGTGTCGATCGCGCCGAACGCCAGCTCGCGGATCGCGAAGCCCAGGCGATCGCGAGCGTCCGTCGCGCCGGCCGGAGCGGTTCCGGACGAGCGCTTCATCAGCACGCGGACGAAGCGGGTTTCCACCGGCCGGTCGAAGGCCAGGGTCGCCTCGCCGCCCTGGCCCTTGTCGACCACGCCGCCGGGGAAGGCGACCCAGCGGCCGACGGGGTCGTACTCGTCGACGCCCACCCAATGCTGCACTTCATAGGCGACGGCGTAGGGCTGGGCCCAGCCGATGCGCGCGGCGCCGATCGCCTGGCCTTGGCCCAGGTCCAACACCGCCCATTCGGGACGCGCGTCGGTGTGGGTGTAGCGCGGATCGAGATAGGGATTGGACTTCCAGAAGCTGTCCGGATCGCCGTCGTCCAGCCGCGAATAGCCCAGGTTGTTGGCCTGATCGACGCTGTCGCCGCGACGGGGCAGGGCGTAGCCGTGGGTCAGCAGGATGGGACGCTTGGCGCGGTCGTTGGAGGTCCAGTAGCCTTGGGCGTGGGCCGGATCGCTCCAGACCCCGGCCTCGTTCCAGTGCCAGGCCTCGATGCCCAGTTCCGTGCGCAGGCGATAGCTGATCGGTTGCAGGCCGCCCTGGCGCATGCGGGCGACGTTGTGCGGCGTGTAGAGCGCCGCAACCTCGCCCCGGCCCATGCCGTCCAGCCCGGCGCCGAGGGCCGCTTCCGGATCGACAAGGTTGGCCGGCCGGCCGGCGGTCAGGTCGACGGTCACCCGGTCCGCCGTTTCTGGCGCGGCGCCGGCGGTGGTCACGAGAGCGGCCAGCGCGACAAGGAGGGGCGGCGTGAAGCGCATGGGCCGAAGCCTGGACCTGAGCGGCGAGGCTTGAGCCGCTCGGGCGAGGTGGGGCAAGCCGGGCGCCGCGTCAAGCGACCCTAGTGGGCGGTCCCGCCGGTCGAACCGGTCGCCGGCGGCGCGTTGGCCGCCACCCGCCAGACCGTGTTGCCGACGTCGTCAGCCACCAGCAGCGCGCCGAACCTGTCGACCGCCACGCCCACGGGCCGGCCCAGGGCCTGGCCCTTGGCGTCCAGGAAGCCGGTGAGGAACGGCTCGGCCGGGCCGGACGGCATGCCATTCGCGAACGGCACGAAGGCCACGCGATAGCCGTTGACGGGCTTCCTGTTCCACGAGCCGTGCTGGCCGACGAAAGCCCCGCCCTTGTAGCGGGCCGGGAAGGCGTCGGCGTCGTAGAAGGTCAGGCCCAGCGAAGCGGTGTGGGCCCCCAGGGCGTAGTCGGGCTTGATCGCCTTGGCCACCAGGTCCGGCCGCTGCGGCTTGACCCGCGTGTCGACCGTCTGGCCGTAATAGCTGTAGGGCCAGCCATAGAAGCCGCCATCCTGGACCGAGGTCATGTAGTCGGGCACCAGGTCGTTGCCGATCTCGTCGCGTTCGTTGACGCTGGCCCACAGCTTGCCGCTGGTGGGCTGCCAGCCCATGCCGTTGGGATTGCGGATCCCGGAAGCGAAGACGCGGCTGGCGCCGGTGGCCGGATCGATCTCCAGGATGCCGGCGCGGCGCTCCTCGGCGGCCATGCCGTTCTCGCCGACATTGCTGTTGGAGCCGACGGTCACATACAGCTTGGAGCCGTCCGGACTGGCGATGACGTTCTTGGTCCAGTGGTGGTTGATCGGGCCGGCGGGCAGGTCGGCGACCTTGCGCGGCGCGGCGGTGATCTGGGTCTGGCCGGCCTGGTAGGGGAAGGCCAGCAGGGCGTCGCTGTCGGCGACGTAGAAGGTGTCGCCGACCAGGGCCATGCCGAACGGCGAATGCAGGTTCGACAGGAAGACGGTGCGCACCTCGGGCGTTCCGTCGTTGTCGGCGTCGCGCACCAGGGTGATGCGGTTGGCCGACGAAACGGTGGCGCCGGCCCGGCCCATGATGATCTTCTCGAACCAGCCCTTGAGGCCCTTGCTGTCGTCCGGCTTGGGCGGGGCGTTGGTCTCGGCGATCAGCACGTCGCCGTTGGGCAGCACGTACAGCCAGCGCGGATGGTCCAGGCCACGAACCAGGGCGGTGGCCGTGAAGCCCGGCGCGGCCTCCGGGGTCTGGCCATCGGCCCAGCCGACCGCCGGCGCGATCTTCATCACGGGGATCGCCTGCTTCTTGGCGGCGGGCAGGGTGGGATTGGCGCCGTAACCCTGCTCGGGCGGCAGGGCGGGGCCTGATCCGCAGGCCGACAGCAGCAGGGCCACGGGACCCGCGACCAGCAACACGGCGCGATGAGCTTTCAGCATGTCGAAGTCCCTCCCTCTTATGTCGAGGCTAAACGCGAAACTGCGCCATGGGCTCCGGCTTGGCTAGGCGGGAGCGTGTTCGTCGACCCAGCGACGGAAGATGCCGGGGTCGGGCAGGCCGGACTGGCTTTGCTGGACTTTCCCATCCTTGAACAGGAACAGGGCCGGGATGCCGCGTACGCCATAGGCCTGGGCCAGGTCCGGCTCGGCGTCGACATCGATCTTCACGAACCGGGCGCGAGGCTCCAGCTCGGCGGCCGAGCGGGCGAAGATCGGGGCGATGGCCCGGCAGGGGCCGCACCAGGCGGCCCAGAAGTCGGCGACGATCGGGATCTGGCTATTGGTCGCATGCTTGCGAAAACGGGTGGTGGTCAGGTCGACCGGCTGGCCGGTGAACAGCGCCTTCGCGCAGCGCCCGCACTTGGCCGCCTTGGCGTCGCGCTGGGCGGGCAGGCGGTTGGTGGCGTCGCAGTGGGGACAGACGATGTTGATGGTCTCGGCCATGCCTTCTCTCAACGACGCTGGGGGCGTTTCGGTTCTATCGCGCGCCGACTTCCGACGCGGCTAGAAGAAAGGCGCCGACGCCGTACAGCTGGGTGTCGTCGGCCGAAACATGGTCAGGAGCGTAGCCGATCTGCTGCACCCAGCCCAACTTGCCGTCCGGCTGGACGGCGATGGCCAGGGCGTTCCAGCCCTTGGTCATGGCGGTTTCGTACTTGGGGCCCTTCAGCAGTCCGTGGTTCAGGCCATAGGCCAGGCCATAGACGAAGAAGCCGGTGCCGCTGGTCTCCGGCGGGGTGTGTTCGGGCGCCAGCAGGGACGGGGGCCAGTAGCCGTCGGGCTTCTGCAACGCCACCAGTCGCTCCGACATCCGCCGGAACAGGGCCTCGTAGCGCGGACGCGAGGGGTGATCGGCGGGCAGGGTCTTCAGGATGTCGACGATCCCCGCATAGACCCAGCCGTTGCCGCGGCTCCAGAAGATCTTGCGGCCCTGCTCGTCGCGGCGGTCGAAATAGCGGCTGTCGCGGTAGTAGAGGTCTTCCTGCTTGTCGAGCAGCCAGTCGGTCGCGGCCCAGAACTCCTGGTCGCCATAGGCGGCGTAGCGGGGATCGCCGGTGGCGCGCGACAGGCCCGTCCAGGTGGCGGGCCCCATGAACAGGGCGTCGCTCCAGCACCAGCGAACCTGGCAGGGCTGGTCCTCGGTCCCGTCGATGAAGGCCAGGTCGGCGTGGGGCGGGGCGGCCAGGATAGCGTCGAAGCGCGCCTTCAGCGGCGCGATCTGGGCCGGGTCGTGGTCGTGTCCATAGGCCCACAGCCAGGTCTGGCCGATCACATGGTCGTCGGCGTGCAGAGGGCGGCCGCCCAGGCCCCAGGCCTGACGGACGCCATGGTCGCGAACGGCTTGCACCAGGGCCGGATCGTTGGTGCGTTCGGCGAAGGCCGCCAAGCCGACGAACAACGCGCCCTGCACCCAGCCGCGCGGATCGGGCGTGGCCCGGTGGCCGTGCGTGTAGTCGAAATTGTCCATGTGGGCGAGCTGCCAAGCCGCCACCCGCCGGCCCAGCGTCGAGGCCTGGGTCGCCAGGGTCCGGTGTTCGGCCGCCGGCTTGGGCGGGATGGGCGCCGCCTGGACCGCGCCGGCGCTCAGGACCAGGGCGGATAGGGCGAGGATCAGGCTGGCGCGCATGGTGTGGTTTCCCCGAAGCGCGTGGCTGTGCCGCCACGTCGAGGACCAGTGCTAGGTCGGTTTAGCGGTTGGTCAAGTCAGTTGGGTGAGTTTTCGCCTTTTTGGTCATAAAGGCCAGGCCATGTGATGCTCATGTAGGATTAATGGTCAGGCCAATTGTCTTGCGTCGAGTCGTGACTGGGCTATGCTGGCCCGGACGAACCTCGTCGGCCTACGCGATGAACTTGTCCTTCATCGCACCTCCTCCCGGGGCCGGCCGGCGACGGGCGGCTGGAGTCTTCCCTCCAGTCGCCCATCCTATGGACCTCGAAGAGTCAGATCAGCGAACGACGGGCCAGCTCGCTGCGGCGGGCGGCGACCTCGCTGCGGGCCTGCTGCATGGCGTCGATCTCGGTGGCGGTCAGCAGATTGTCGATCACCCGGCCCAGATGCTCGCGCATGGCGTTGCGGGCTTCCTTGGGATCGCGGGCCTTCAGGGCGCTGAGGATTTCCTGGTGATCGTCGATCAACGGCCGCACGCCCACCTGGCGGCCGCGTTCCAGCATGGCCCGGCACAGCGGCGACTTGTAGCGCAGGTCCCACAGGTTCTCGATCACCGAGACCAGGGCGGCGTTGCGCGTGGCCCGGGCGATGGTGACGTGAAACCGACGATCGGCCAGATCGCCGCGCACGTCGTGTTCGTTCTCGGCGACCATGTCGTCCAGGATCTTGGCCAGTTCGGCCAGTTCCGCGTCGGTGATGGTGGTGGCGGCCAGGGCGCAGGATTCGCCTTCGATCAGGCGGCGGGCCTCGGTTAGTTCGAAGGCGCCGATATCAAGCTCGGGGGCGGGGGCTTCGACCGGTGCGGCCTCGGTGACATAGACGCCCGAGCCGTGGCGGGCCTCGACCAGGCCGCGGATTTCCAGGGCGATCATCGCCTCGCGCACGGTGGGCCGGCTGACCTTGTAGTCTTCGGCCAGGTCCCGTTCGGACGGCAGGCGGTGGCCAGGCTGGAAGGCGCCTTCACGGATCGATTCCGCGATCGCGTTGGCGACCTGCTGGTAGAGCTTACGAGTTTCTGCGGTCGACGTGGTCATGCGACTTTCCCGCCCAGCGCGCATCGCCGGGGCTTGGGTAGCCTAGAGCATGGTCGCGAAAGACGCCACGCCGCTCTGGCGCATTTGTATTATGTTGTCTATGAACTGGTCAGGCCACTTAAGCGATCCAGGTAGACCAAACACGCCATGCTCAAGATCATCGACGCCAAGGTCATCGTCACCTGTCCGAGACGGAACTTCGTCACCCTGAAGATCACCACCTCGGACGGCGTCACCGGTATTGGAGACGCGACGCTGAACGGGCGGGAGCTGGCGGTGGTCAGCTATCTGCGCGACCACATGATCCCCTGCCTGATCGGCCGTGACGCCCATCGCATCGAGGACATCTGGCAGTTCTTCTATCGCGGCTCGTACTGGCGCGGCGGCCCGGTGGGCATGACCGCCCTGGCCGCCGTCGACATGGCGCTGTGGGACATCAAGGGCAAGGTGGCCGGCCTGCCGGTCTACCAACTGCTGGGCGGCGCTTGCCGCGAAGGCGTCACGGTCTATGGCCACGCCAACGGCGAGACCATCGAGGACACCATCGCCGAGGCCCAGAAGTACAAGGCGCTGGGCTACAAGGCCATTCGTCTGCAGACCGGCGTGCCGGGCCTGGCCAGCACCTACGGCGTCTCGGGCGACAAGATGTTCTACGAGCCGGCCGACGGCAACCTGCCCACCGAGAACGTCTGGTCGACGGCCCGTTACCTGAAGCACGCGCCCAAGCTGTTCGAGGCCGCGCGCGAGGCGCTGGGCGACGACGTCCACCTGCTGCACGACGTGCATCACCGTCTGACGCCGATCGAGGCCGCGCGCCTGGGCAAGGACCTGGAACCCTATCGCCTGTTCTGGCTGGAAGACGCGGTGCCCGCCGAGAACCAGGCCGGCTTCCGCCTGATGCGCCAACACACCACCACGCCGCTGGCCGTGGGCGAGATCTTCAGCCACGTCTGGGACGCCAACATCCTGATCCAGGAACAGCTGATCGACTATCTGCGAGCCACCGTCCTGCACGCCGGCGGCATCACCAACCTGAAGAAGATCGCCGCCTTCGCCGACCTGCACCACGTGAAGACCGGCTGCCACGGCGCCACCGATCTGTCGCCGGTGACCATGGCCGCGGCCCTGCATTTCGACATGTCGATCCCGAACTTCGGCCTGCAGGAATATATGCGCCACACGCCCGAGACCGACGCGGTGTTCCCGCACGCCTACAGCTTCGCCGACGGCATGCTGCACCCGGGCGAGGCTCCGGGCCTGGGTGTCGACATCGACGAGACCCTGGCCGAGCAATACCCCTACAAGCGCGCCTACCTGCCGGTGAACCGGCTGGAGGACGGGACCATGTTCAACTGGTGACCGGTGCGGTCGCGCCGTCTCGTGGCGGCGCGACCAAATTTCTAACTCTCCAATCGGTGTTTATTGGTCTGACCTCGAGATTTTTGGCCGGGAAATTGGCTTGACAAATTTTGCGCCGGAATTGGTATTTGGCCTAGCCAAATAAGAAATCGTCTCCGCCGGGGCCGACGAAGGCGGGGAAGCCATGTCGTTCGAGACCATCCGCAAGCGCCTGTTCCTGGCCGCCGTGCTGGGGGCGGTCGCGTCGCCGGCCCTGGCCGCCGCGCCGGTCGTCGATCCGGGCGCCGATCTGGGCGGACGAGGACGGGTCTATGCGACCGTCCCGCCGATGAACCAGACCGTGGAGACGCGGCTGCTGCCGCAGATGGCGGTGCTGCTCGATAAGCTGATGGTCGAAAAGCGCGACATGACGCTGGACGGCGTGCGGGTGTTCGACGCCGACGACAAGTTCCTGCCGGGCAAGGTGGCGATCGGCCTGGCCTATCTGCTGATCGACACCCCGCGCGACGACCCGAAGTTCGCGACCTACCTGGCCGGCTATCGCCAGATCGCCGACCTGACGGTGGACGACACCAACAACACCTGGGGCGTCTATTATTACTGCCAGGCCCTGCACATGTTGCAGAAGGCCGGCCTGCTGGAGCAGGCGGTGTCGCCGGAAATCCTGGCCAGGCTGAAGACGAAGCTGGACTGGCGAAGGTTCGTTCGCGCCGACGACCTGACCCTGATCGACCTGCCCAACAACTACTATGGCGTGGCGTTCAGCGTGGCGCGGCTGCGCTACCAACTGGGCTGGGAGGACGCCTCGGCCAGCCAGGCGCTGCTGGAGCGTACCCTCGACCATTATCGCAAATACTCCGGCGAATACGGTTTCGCCGACGAGACCGACGGGGACGGGCGGTTCGACCGCTACAGCGTGCTGCTGATCGGCGAAATCAGCCATCGCCTGATCGAGGCCGACATGCCCGCGACGCCCGAGGTCAAGGCCTGGCTGCGCAAGTCGGTCGACCTGATGCTGCCGCGCCTGAACCTGCGCGGCGAGGGCTTCGAATACGGCCGCAGCATCGGGACCTATGGCGAGACGGCGTTCCTGGAAGTGCTGACGGCGGCGGCCAAGCTGGACGTACTGACCCCGCAAGAGAAGACGATGGCCTACGCCTTCTCCTCGCGCGTCACCGCCCGCTACATGGATTTCTGGTTCGATCCGAAGATGGGTTCGGTGAACCTGTGGGAGCATGGGCGGCGCACCGACGACTATCGCGGCAAGCACCGGATCCTGGGCGAAAACCTCAGCCTGGCGCGCCAGCACATCTATACCAGCGCGATCTGGAACGAGCTGGGCTTCAAGGACAAGACGCCGGACGCCGGCTACGCCGCCTGGCTCGATACGCTGCCCAAGCGCCGGGTGACCTGGTTCGCCAAGGGCGAGCACGATCGGTTGGTCGTGACGCTGCGGGATCGGGAACGTGTGATCGGCCTGCCGATCATCAACGGCGGCAAGAGCCAGCACGAGAACACGCCCTACTACCCGATCCCGTTCTCGCCGGGGATGCTGGCGGGCGTCGCGGATGGCGAGTTCCCGCAGCTTCTGCCGCGTATCACCCTGGCGGACGGCTCAAGGCTGACGCCGTTGGCCTATGCCCGGAACGTCAAGGTGGCCGAGCAGGGCGCGCGGACCATCGTCACCTATGAGCAAGGCCAGCTCGACAAGCTGGGCGCCGATGCGCCGATCGCCGATGACCGCCTGAGTGTTAAGACGACCTACGTCCTGGAGCCCGGCAAAATCAGCCGCACGGACGTCTTCACCGCCAAAGGCGGCCAGGTGATCAAGGCCGTGGATCTGTCATTCGCCGCGTTTTCAGCCGCGCCGGCCACCAAAGGCGGCTCCACGACCTACGGCCAGGGCGATGTGCGGAGCTTCAAGGTGAGCGGGTTGGGCTGCAAGTCGCGGCCGCTCGACGATGAGAAGACCTATCGCACGCCGACCGGCGCGTTCCGGAGTCTGGTGGAGTGCGTCGGCGGCGCGCGCACCGGGGCGGGGCCGCTGACGGTGAGCTGGATGCTGACCTATCGTTAGGTGTCCCCGATCGTGATCGTGGCTCACCCACTTGCCCCCACCTGCCCGCTGGGCGGAGGCTAAAGCGCGAGGCCTCTTCCCCCTGTGGGGGAAGGCGACCGCGAAGCGGTCCGTAGAGGGCAAGTGTTCGGTGCGGAGGGCCCGTTAGAAAGCCCTACTTCATCCGCGTCAGGATCAGCGTCTGGTCCGGCGGACCGGGCTTGCCGTCGATGTCCTGCTCGACCAGCAGGGTGTCGGGATCGGTGCGGGTCACCTTCATCGACTGGTGGCGCTCGCCCTCGTTGCCGTGGGTGGTGACGGTCACGGCGCTCTGGCCCACGCGCTGGACGCTGATCTTCACGAGGTTGAGATTGACCACGGCCAGGGTGGGCGGGCCGTCGAGCACGCCGTGGGCGAATTGCAGGGCGGCCACGCCGGCCTCGTCCACCTCGACCAGGGTCCAGGCCAGGGCCTTGCCGTCGTCAATGGTGACGTCTAGCTCGCCGCTCAGCGGCGGCGGGCCGGTCAGGGCGGCGTTGAACTTCGAGCGCGGCAGGTCGATCGCCCAGCGCCCGCTGACGCCCATCGGGCCGTTGAACGGCTGGGCGTTGGCGACCGTGGGAAACAGGAAGGCGGGCAGGGCGGTCGCCAGCAGGGCGGCGCCGACCAGGGCGGAAAGGGCGCGCATGTTCATGGGGTCGGCTCCGGGACCGGGCCCGACGAAGCCGGGCGAACGCTGTGACGCAAGGTAATCTGGCCCCGCGCCCACGTCCGATCAAGGAGTCCGCCCCAGCCGTTTTTCAGGCCAAGCCCTTAGAACGGCGAGAACTTCTCCACCAGCGCCTGGCCGCCCGGAGTCTTCTGGACGCGGCTGATGTCGCCGCGGCCGCCGTAGCTGATGCGGGCTTCGGCGATCTGGGTGTGCTTGATGGTGTTGGCCGACGAGATGTCCTCGGGCCGCACGATGCCGGCCACGGTCAGCTGGCGCAGCTCGGCGTTGGTGCGCACTTCCTGGGTGCCCTGGATCACCAGGTTGCCGTTGGGCAGCACGCCGGAGACGACGGCGGCGATGGTCAGGCTGATCTTTTCCGAGCGGTTCACCGCGCCGGCCCCGGCGTTCGACGTGCCCGACTTGGTGTTGATCATGTCGGACGGGTCGAAGCCGCCCGGCAGAACCTTCCCGAGGCTCGACTCCAGGCCCAGGAAGTTCGGCACGCCCAGATTGCTGTTGGAGGTGCGCGACGACGAGGTCTGGTTCTTGGTGGTGGCGCTGTCGTCGATGTCGATGTTGACGGTCAGGATGTCGCCGACCTTGCTGGCGCGCTGGTCGTTGAAGAAGGTGCGCGCGCCCGTGCGCCACAGCGAGTTGGCCGAGGCCGGCTGGGGCGTGGGGGCGAACTGCTGGGTCATCGGCGCCAGTTGGGCCGGATAGCCGACGGGGGCCAGTTCCGGACCCTTCACCGCTTCGGTGACGGTGGAGCAGGCGGCGAGCGGGGCGAGCAGCAGGAGAGCGGCGAGGGCGGGGCGCATCAGGTGTGACCTTCTCAGCGAGCGGCGTAGCGCAGCGTGTTGTTACGGTTGGACCGCAGGCGCATCGCCTGGGGGCCGACGGCGGTCGAGCCGGGTCCGGTGACCACGGTCTCGATGATCTTCTTGCTGGCGGTGTTCTGGACCATCAGGCTTTCGCCGACAGCGCCCGCCGCCATGGCCTTGCCTTGCAAGGTGAGCGCCACGCCGTCGTCCTCGTAGGTGACTGCGACGATATCGCCCGCCTTGATGACCTGCGGGGTCGAGACGTCGCGCAGGCTGGCGGCCGCGCCCTGGCGCAGCGGGCGTTTGACGGTCATGCCGATCAGGTCGTCGGCGTCGCGCGGGGCGTCCGACGGGCCGGCGGCGACCTTCATCCAGACCAGGTCCTCGGGCTGGACCATGTCGCCGGTCGACAGGCTGCGGGCGTAGGCAAGAACTTCCACATTGCCGCGCGAGGCGCCGGCCAGGCCGGCGTCCGAGCCGGAGCCCTGGCGGACGATGATGCGGCGAAGGCCGTTGCTGTTGTCCCAGTCCAGACCGGCCCGGCGGGCGGCGATCTGCACCGCGCCGGCGTCGAGCACGGCCGAGGGGCCCATGCGCGTGGCGATCACGACGCCCGAGGCCGCGCCGGCCCCTTCGAACAGCTCGCCCAGCGTGATCTTGCCGTCGGCGTCGGTGGTGTCGGATCGCAGCGACACCGGCTGGCCGGCCAGGGCCGGGGTGGCGATCAGCAGTGCGACAGCGGAAAGGACGAGGGCTTTCATGAGCTTACGACCTCAGGTTCGACGTGGCTTGGAGCATCTGGTCGGCCGTGGTGATGACCTTGGAGTTCATCTCGTAGGCGCGCTGGGCGACGATCAGCGAGGTGATTTCGCTGACGGAGTCGACGTTCGAGGCTTCGGTGTAGTTCTGCAGCAGCGTGCCGAAGCCGGGCTGGCCGGGGGCGGCGATGTTGGCCGCGCCCGAGGCCGCGGTTTCCATGTACATGTTGTCGCCGATGGCCTCGAGGCCGCCTTCGTTCATGAAGTTGGCCAGTTCCAGCTGACCCACCGTCTGCGGAACCGGGTTGCCTTCCATCTTCACCTGCACCAGGCCGGTCTTGCTGATGGTGGTGGCGACGGCGTTCTGCGGGATCGTGATGCCCGGCTGAACGGTGTAGCCGTCCTCGGTGACGATCTGGCCCTGGTCGTTGGTCGAGAAGTTGCCGGCGCGGGTATAGGCGGTCTCGCCCGAGGGCAGCAGGATCTGCAGGAAGCCCTTGCCCTGGATGGCCACGTCGAACTCGTTGTTCGTCATGGTGGGCGTGCCCTGCTCGTGGATGCGGTAGACCGAGCCGGCCTTCACACCGCCGCCGACCTGAACGCCCGTCGGCACCACGTTGCCGTCGCCCGAGGACTGCGAACCCGCCCGTTCGATGGTCTGGTAGATCAGGTCCTGGAACTCGGCCCGTCCGCGCTTGAAGCCGACGGTGTTCATGTTGGCGATGTTGTTCGAGATGACTTCGACGTTCAGCTGTTGGGCCGACATGCCGGTCGCTGCGGTGCGGAGAGCTTGCATCTGCGTCTATTCCTTACTGGACCTTGCCCATCCGCTCGACGGCGGACCGGGACAGTTCCGAGGTTTGATCCATCATCTTGGCCACGCTCTCGTAGGCGCGGTTGACCTCGATCAGCTTGGTGATCTGGGTGATTGATTGGACGTTGGAGGCTTCCAGCATGCCCTGGTGGATCGCGGCGTCGGGCGCGGCCTGGGGGCTGGTGTTGGTGGTGTTGCGATAAAGGTTGTCGCCGTCCTTGCGGAAGTCGGCCAGGTCGGTGGGGCGCACCACGGCGATCTTGCCGGCGCGCTCGGCGCCCTGGCTGACCGTGCCGTCGCGGGCGATGGTGACGGGACCCTTCAGCGGATCCAGCAGGATCTCGCCGCCGCCGTCGTCCAGCACGGGCTGGCCGTTCTGGGTGACCAGCTTGCCGTCGGGCGCCATGGTGAAGCGGCCGTCGCGGGTGTAGCGCTCGCCGCCGGCGGTCGAGACCTTGAAGAAGCCTTGGCCCTCCAGCGCCAGGTCGAAGTCGCCGCCCGTCTGGGTCAGGGCGCCTTGGCCGAAATCGCGCGCCACGCCGTCGTCCAGCACGAACTTCACGGGGTTCGTGCCGCCGGCGGTGCGGGCCGGTTTCGCCGGTTCAGTACGAACCATAAGCTGCTCGACCTTGAAGCCGGTCGTGTTCGCGTTGGCGATGTTATTGGCCACGATGTCGAGTTCGCGGCGCAGAGTCATCTGCCGCGAAAGTCCCACATACAGCGCGTTATCCATGACGGTTACCGAGACGGCTGGCGCGACAAATGCGCCGCAAGTCTGCTAGCAACCCTCGTGCCAACTCGAAAAGGTCAGTGATTTCAACGAACATGAAGGTTAACGCGGTCGTTGTGACGGAGTCTGCCGGGCAGATTCAGCCTGCGGCGAAATGGCCTTCAAAAGACATCGTTAACCATGCTCCACGCATGAGTAGATCCATAGATTCCAAGGAACCGCGCGCGTGGCCAAGAAACCAGCCCAGGAAGCTCCCGCCCCCGAAGGCGAAGAGGGCGCCGTCGAGGGCGAAGCTCCGGCTAAGAAGAAGCCGCCGATGATGATCATCATCGCGGCCGCGGCGGCCGTCGTGCTGATCGGCGGTGGCGTGACGGCGTTCCTGCTTTTGAAGCCCAAGCCCGAGGCCGCGGCCGAGAAGGGCCATGAAAAGCCGAAGAAGGAAAAGAAGAAGGAAGAGAAGGGCGGCCACGGCGAAGCCAAGGAGGGCGGGGCGCCCGCCGCCGGCGCGCCGGTGATCAAGGAAGGCCCGGACGGCGTGGTGTTCTACACCCTGCCGGACATCGTGGTGAACATGCAGGCCGCCGACGGCCGTTCGACCTTCCTGAAGCTGAAGCTGACCTTCGAACTGCCCGACCAGGAGACGGCCGACAACCTGACGCCGAACCTCCCGCGTCTGCAGGACATGTTCCAGACCTTCCTGCGCGAACTGCGCCCGGAAGACCTCAACGGCAGCCAGGGCAGCTATCAGCTGCGCGCCGAGCTGCTGCGTCGCGTTAATCTGGTCGCCGCGCCTTCCAAGGTGAATGCGGTCCTGATCGAGGAGATGCTGATCAACTAGTCCTTCGGGGCTGGTTGAGGCGAACATCATGGCGGACGAAATCGACGATCAGGCCGCGATGGCCCAGTGGGCCTCGGAGAACCCGCCGAGCGACGACGCCGGCGTGGGCGACAACCAGTTCGGCGACTTCAGCGGCGGCATGGGCGGCTGGGACGACGGCGGCGGCGACGGCATGGGCGCCGAGCGCATCTTGAACCAGGACGAGATCGACAGCCTGCTGGGCTTCGACATGTCCGGCGACGGCAATGACGACCGCACCGGCATCCGCGCCATCATCAATTCGGCCCTGGTCTCGTACGAGCGCCTGCCGATGCTGGAGATCGTCTTCGACCGCCTGGTGCGGTTGATGACGACGTCCTTGCGGAACTTCACCTCCGACAACGTCGAGGTCAGCCTCGACAACATCAGCTCGATCCGCTTCGGCGACTATCTGAACTCGATCCCGCTGCCGGCCATCCTGGCTGTGTTCCGGGCCGAGGAGCTGGACAACTACGGTCTGCTGACCGTCGACTCCAACCTGATCTACTCGATCGTCGACGTGCTGCTGGGCGGTCGTCGCGGCACCGCGGCCATGCGCATCGAGGGCCGTCCCTACACCACCATCGAGCGGGTGCTGGTGCAGCGGATGGTCGAGGTGGTGCTGCACGACGCCAAGGCGGCGTTCGAGCCCCTGCATCCGGTGTCGTTCAGCCTGGACCGCCTGGAGACCAATCCGCGCTTCGCCGCGATCGCCCGGCCGGCCAACGCCGCGATTCTTGTGAAGCTTCGGATCGACATGGAAGACCGCGGCGGCAGAATCGAGCTTCTGCTGCCCTATGCGACCCTCGAACCCATCCGCAAGATGCTGCTGCAGCAGTTCATGGGCGAGAAGTTCGGTCGCGACAATATCTGGGAAGGCCACTTGGCCACCGAACTCTGGACCACGCAGATGGAGGTGCGCGCCGTGCTCGACGAACAGCAGCTGCCGCTCTCCAGAGTGCTGGACCTGAAGGTGGGCGACACCCTGATGCTCAACGCCACGCCCGACAGCCCGGTCGAGCTGCGCGCCGGTTCCATCCCGCTGACCCGCGGGCGCATGGGCCGCCGCAACCACTCGATCGCGGTTCGCGCCGACGCACCTCTCACCCCCGCGGCCAAGAAGGCGGTTCAGAAGCTGAAATGAGCCTAGCGGCCATCGTCCTCAACGGTCTGCTCGCGGTGCTGCTTCTGGTGGCGCTGGGCTACGGCATGCGCCTGGAGCGCCGCCTGAAGGCCTTGCGTGACAGCCACGAGGGCTTCGCCAAGGCCGTGGCCGATCTCGACCGCGCCGCCATGCGCGCCGAACAGGGCCTGGCCGACCTGCGCGCCGCCACCGACGAGGCCGCCGACACCCTGGCCGACCGCATCACCCAGGCCAAGGCCTTGGCCCTTCAGCTGGACGAGCGCTTGAACCGGCCGATCGTCACCCCGCCGCCGATCTCGGCCGGCCGCGCCGCCGTCGAGCAACGGCTGGCCGCCGAGAATCGTTTGGCCGCCGAGCCGCGTCCGATCCGCGCAGCCGAGCCCGAGGTTTCGCCGGAAACCCAGCGCCGCCTGCGCGCCGAGGACTTCGAGAAGCTGCTGGACCGCGAGTCCCGCATCCCCCGCGACGCCCCGCCGCCTTCCGCCGCGCGACCTTCCGCGCCAAAGGAAACCCCGCGTTCACGAGCGCGGATAGATGATGACCTGTTCGAGGGCCCGGAAGATCCGCCGCGCCCCGGTTCGACCTTTAGGGGCCGTCGATGAAAAATGTTCCGCGCATCCTGCCGATCGTCGGGGTCGCCGTGGTCGGCGTGCTGGCCGTCAACGCCCTGGCCGGCGCGAAATCCGTGCCGGACATGCTGAGCGGCGCCAAGGCCTTCGCCGAGGGCGTGGCCAAGCCTGACGCCAAGGGCGGCGAGGCCGCGACTTCGGCCGCCGACGCCGGCAAGGACGCCGCCGCGAAGGCCGCGCCGCCGCCGGTCTGCGCGCCGTCGTCGTCGGAACTGGCCAAGGAAGCCGGCCTGTCGCCCGCCGAGCTGCGGGTCCTGCAGAGCCTGGGCCAGCGTCGCGGCCAGCTGGATCAGCGCGAGCAGGACATCGACGTCCAGCTGCAGCTGCTGTCCGCCGCCGAAGCCAAGCTCGACGCCAAGATGAAGGCGTTGAACGGCATGAAGGGCGACATCCAGGGCCTGTTGGGCCAGGCCGACGCCCAGAAGGACGCCGAGGCCCAGCGCATGGTGCTGGTCTATTCGGCCATGAAGCCCAAGGACGCCGCCGCCCGCATGAGCGTGCTGGACGACAGCGTGCGCCTGCCGATCGCCTCGAAGATGAAGGAGCGCACGCTCTCGATGATCCTGGCCAACATGTCGCCGAACGACGCCAAGATCCTGACCGAGCGCCTGGCCAACCGCCTGTCGGCCGACGCCATCGCCAAGCAACGCGCCGCCCTGGCCGCCGCCGACAAGCCCGCCGCCGATCCGTCGACCCAGGCCGCGGCCGCGCCGCTGGCCGGCGGCAGCCCCGTCACGGGCAAGGCTGGGGCCAAGAAGGCCGGCTAGGACAGGAGCGAAAGCGGGGGACATGAAGCTGGGGGCGACTCTGAGATCGGCCGTCGCGGCGATCTGCATCCTCGGGGTCGCGACCCCGAGCGTGTCGATCTCCGCCGCGCCGAGTCACGCCTCCAAGCCCGCCGCCAAGAAGTCGACCACGCAGAAGCCCGCGCCGCGAAAGGCCGCCGCCCGTCCGGCGGCCGCGCGTCCCGCCGCCGCGCCGGCGGGTCTGCAGATCCGGATCGCCCAGGCGCCGGACTTCACGCGGCTCGAATTCCCCGGCTCACGCGGCATGCAGGCCCACCGTGAAGGAACGACCGTCGTTCTGCGCTTCCCGCGCGACGCCAATCCCAACCTTTCGGCGCTCAATGTCGGCCCACCTCGTTGGGTGAAGGGCGGCCAGGCCCGTCATGTCGGCGGTGTGGTCGAGATCGTGGTCGCGCTGAGCGATGACGCCGATTTCCGGGCCGGCAACGCCGACGGTGACGACTTCATCAACCTGTTCGCCCGCCCGGAGGCCGCCGCCGCTCCCGCGCCCGCCGCGGCGGTGATCGCGCAGCGTCCCAACCCGATGCCGGCGGGCGGCGTCGTGCCGGTCAAGTTCGCCAAGGTCTCGGGGCAGATCCAACTCAGCTTTGACTGGGCCAATCCGGCCGGCGCCGCCGTGTTCCGGCGCGGCGAGGCCGTCTGGGTGGTGTTCGACACGCCCGCGCGGCTGGACATCGGCAAGCTGCCGGCCAGCACGCCGCAGTACCGCAACATCCAGGCCTTCAAGGGACCCGACTATTCGGCCCTGCGCATCAGCACCCCGCAAGGCGCGCCGTTCTACGCCGACGGGATCGGCTCCAACTGGACGATCGCGCTGGGGGCGGGGACCCAGGACTCGCCCGACCTGATCCATGTGGCCCGCGACGACAACGCCACCCCCGCCACTCTGACCGCCAACGTGGCCGGCACGACCAAGGTCGTCTGGGCGGCCGATCCGGCGGTGGGCGATCGCATCGCCGTGGCTACGGCGCTGGCCCCGTCCAAGGGCCTGCCGTCGCGCCGAGACTATGTCGAGATGGCCTTGCTGCAGTCGGCCACGGGCCTGGCGGTGGAAAGCTATTCCGGCGACCTGCAGGTGACCGCCGACGGCGATATCGTTCGCATGGGCCGGCCCAAGGGCCTGTTGCTGTCCGCGTCGTCCAGCGGTCAGGCCCAGGCCGACGCCGGAGCCGGCGCGCCCCAGGCGATGTCGATGCCGGCCCTGATCGATCCCGAGCACTGGGCCAAGACCGGGTCCGGCGGCTTCATGGCCCGCTACGACGCCTTGCTGGGCGCGATTCCCGCCGCCGGCGGCGCCGACGGCAAGGGCGACGACACGGCCGCCCGCATGGCCCTGGCCCGCTTCCTGGTCGGCTCCAACCTGTCCTTCGAAGCCATCGGCGTGCTCAACGCCGCCGGCCGTGCTCACCAGACCCTGATGGGCGATGGCGAGTTCCGGGGTCTGCGCGGCGTGGCCACGGTGCTGGCGCGCCGCTACGCCGAGGCCGAGACGGATTTCGCCTCGCCGGTGCTGAACGACGATCCCTCGGCCGCCTTGTGGCGCGGCTACATCGCCAGCAAGACCGGCCAGTGGGTCGACGCCAACCAGCATTTCGTCGACGGCGCGCGCGCGCTCAACATGTTCCCGGCCCTGTGGCAGGCCCGCTTCCTGGGCGCCCAGGCCGAAGCGGCGGTCGGCGTCGGCGCGCCCGAGACCGCCATCCGCCTGATCAATCAGGCCCTGAAGCTGCCCAACATTCCGGTCGAGGACCAGTTGGAGCTGCGCCTGACCCTCGCCAAGGCCTTTGAGGCCAAGAACGACTCCCGCGCCCTGCCGATGTTCCAGGCGATTTCCAAGTGCGGCATCGACCGCCTGGCCGCGCCGGCGACCCTGCACGCCATCCAACTGCGCCTGGCCAAGGGCCAGATCAGCGCCGACGTCGCGGCCAAGGGCCTGGACGCTCTGCGCTTCCACTGGCGCGGCGACGGGGTCGAGCTGGACACCATTCGCGCGCTGGGCCAGCTGCAGATCAAGCAGGGCCGTTATCGCGAGGCGCTGGAGGTTCTGCATTCGGCCAACAACGTGCAGTCCGACTTGCCGCAGGCCGTCGCCCTGCGCAACGACCTGAACGGCGCCTTCCGCACCCTGTTCCTCGACGGCCTGGCCGACGGCATGCAGCCGATCCAGGCGGTGGGGCTGTTCTACGACTTCCAGGACCTGACGCCGATCGGCGCCGACGGCGACCAGATGGTCCGCAACCTGGTGCGCCGCCTGGTCGACGTCGACCTGCTGGACGAAGCCGCCAAGCTGCTGAAATACCAGGTCGACAACCGCCTGAACGGCGTGCCCAAGGCCCAGGTGGCCACGGACCTGGCCTGGATCTACCTGATGGACCGCAAGCCCGAGAGCGCGCTGGACACCATCAACAACACCCGCACGACGGTCCTGCCGCCGGCTCTGAACGCCGAGCGCCGCCTGGCCACAGCCCGCGCCCTGATGGGTCTGGGCCGCTATGACGCGGCGCTGGAGGTGATCGAAGGCGACAAGAGCCGCGACGCCGAGGATGTGCGCGCCGAGATCGCCTGGAAGCAGCACACCTGGCCCCAGGCCGGCGCCCTGTACGAGCGTTCCCTGGCCGACCGCTGGAAGACGCCCGGCATCCTGAGCCCCGCCGACGAGTCCAAGCTGCTGCGCGCGGCCGTGGCCTTCAGCCTGGCCGACGACGACGCTTCGCTGGGACGCTTGCGCCAGCGCTACGGCGGCTTCGTCGACAACGCCCGCAATCCTGACGGCCTGCGCGTGGCCCTGGCCGGCGCCGATCCGGGCAGCCTGTCCAGCAGCGACTTCAGCAAGGTCACCGCCGACAACGAAGCCTTCAACGGCTGGGTGGCCAAGATGAAGGACCGCTTCCGGGCCCAGGCCAGCAACTAGAAATCAGGCGGCGAGCGCCTTTTGGGTTTCCTTGGGCAAGCGCGCGATCACGTTGAGGAACGCCGCGGCGGTGGCGTCCGGATGCCGACGTCCCTGCTCCCAGCCTTTCAAAGTCGGCAGGGGAATCTTGTAGGCGTGCGAAAATTCCTGTTGCGACATTCTCAGTTGCTCGCGCAGGGAGCGAACATCCGGCGCCTCCACCACGTGTTCAAGCGCGCCTTTGCCCTTGCCGTCCGCATGATCCAGCGCTTCCTCGAGGCTGGCGATTAGGTCCTGTCCGAAGGTCGTGGTCATCATGTTCTCCTCGGAGAAGGGTGTTGTTGTTTCAAGAGGGCGGCCAATGCCGCGACCGCCTTCTTCTCGTCCTGCGTCATGTCCTCGCGTTGCGCCTTGGCGTAGGCGAGGAGAAGATAGAGCGGAGCGTCGGGGTGATGATAAAAATAGATCACCCTGGCGCCGCCGCGCTTTCCGCTGCCTTGCTTGCCCCAGCGCACCTTTCGAACGCCGCCCGTGTCAGGGATCAGCACGCCGGCCTCTGGATTGCGGGCCAGGTGATCCACCAACTCCCCGCGCTCGTCATCAGTCCAGATCCCAGCCGCCTGGCGCAGAAAGATCGGCGTCTCAACGACGGTGAGGAGTTTGCTCCGCATTGCCGTCGACTATACGTCAATGACGCCCTTGGGAGAATAGATTGTTCAACGCGTGATCGCCTGTCGCGAAGGCGGCTGCGTTCCGCCTGCCCAGAGGTGAACCTTCGCGCGTGAAAAGCGATTGGTCTTCTGGCGGCCTCGTCTCAAACGCCTTAGTTAGACGCCGCGCGCGCGGTCCTGTCGGGACGTCGACACGAGACGTTACGGGGTCCGCTTGCATTGCTCCGACGGGCGTGTCATGACAACGTTGTCATAGGGTGGAAACATTGACCAAAGAGACAAACGCCGATCAGACCGGCCGCGAAGTGCTGGTCCTGCTGGGTGGCGCGGGCGATCTGGCCCTGCGCATGCTGCTGCCTTCCCTGTATTTTCTCGAGGTCGACCGCCTGCTGCCGCATGACCTGCGGATCATCGGCTTGGCTCGCCACGACCATACCCCTGACAGCTATCGGCAACTGGTGCGTGAGCAACTGGGCAAGCGGGCCGCCGTCGAAGAATCGGCCTGGAACCGCCTGGCCGCCCGCCTGGACTACCTGTCGGTCGACATCACCCAGGAAGACGGCGCCAAGGCCCTGGCCCAGAAAGTCGGCAAGCACGGCGAGCTGGTCATCTATTTCGCTCTGTCGCCCAGCCTGTACGGCTCGGTCTGCACCGCCTTGCAGGCGGCCGGCCTGACCGGTCCCAAGACCCGCCTGGTGCTGGAAAAGCCGATCGGCAAGGACTTCCAGAGCTCCTGCGCGATCAACGGCGCGGTCGGCGCGGTGGTCGACGAAAGCCAGATCTTCCGCATCGACCACTATCTGGGCAAGGAGACGGTCCAGAACCTGACCGCCCTGCGTTTCGGCAACGTGCTGTTCGAGCCTCTGTGGGACAACAAGTCCATCGACCACGTGCAGATCACCATCGCCGAGACCGAGAAGGTCGGCGAGCGCTGGCCCTATTACGACGAGTACGGCGCCCTGCGCGACATGCTGCAGAACCACCTGCTGCAACTGCTGTGTCTGGTCGCCATGGAGGCCCCGTCGGCCTTCGATCCCGACGCGGTCCGCGACGAGAAGGTCAAGGTGCTGCGCTCCCTGCGCCCCTTCACCAAGGCCAACGTCGCCCACGACACCGTGCGCGGCCAGTATGTCTCGGGCGTCGTCGAGGGCACGGCCCGCGAGGGTTATCTGGAAGAGGTCGGCAAGGGCTCCAAGACCGAGACCTTCGTGGCCCTGAAGGTCGACATCGACAACTGGCGCTGGGCCGGCGTGCCGTTCTTCCTGCGCACGGGCAAGAACCTGCCCGACCGCCGCACCCAGATCGTCGTGCAGTTCAAGCCCGTGCCGCACAACATCTTCGGCGCCGCCGCCCAGGGTGAGACCAAGGCCAACCGCCTGGTCATCGACCTGCAGCCGGACGAGGACATCTCGCTGACCGTGATGACCAAGCGTCCGGGCCTGTCGGAGGAGGGGATGCGTCTGCAGTCGCTGCCGCTGTCCCTGGCCATGAGCGCGGCCGGCAGCCGTCGGCGGATCGCCTATGAGAAGCTGCTGCTGGACGTGTTCCGCGGCGACCGCACCCTGTTCGTGCGCCGCGACGAGGTCGAGCAGGCCTGGAAGTTCGTGGACGGAGTCTCGGCCGCCTGGGCCGAGGCCAAGATCGAGCCCGCGCCCTACGCCGCCGGCACCTGGGGCCCGCACGGCGCCACGGCGCTGATCGCGCCGCAGGGCCGGGCCTGGAACGCCTAGTCATGGCGACCACGACCCTTCCTCTGATCGAGGCTTTCCCGACCCGGGAGGCGTTGTACGACGCCGCCGCCTCGGTCGTGGCCTCGGCCCTGACCGACGCCGTGGCCAAGCGCGGCCAGGCCGGCTTCGCCGCTACGGGAGGCTCCACGCCGGCGCCGGTCTATGACCGGCTGTCGGCGATGACGGTTCCCTGGGACAAGGTCGTGGTCACCCTGACCGACGAGCGCTTCGTGCCGCCGTCCGACCCCAGCAGCAACGAGGGCCTGGTTCGTCGGCACCTGCTGCAAGGGCAGGCGGCCAAGGCCGGTTTCGCGCCGCTCTATTTCGACGGTGTGGCTCAGGACGAGGTCGCGGCCAAGGCCGAGCCTGGTGTCGCCCAGGCGCTGCCGTTCGGCGTCACCCTGCTGGGCGTCGGCCCTGACGGCCACTTCGCCTCGCTGTTCCCCGGCAATCCGAAACTGGCGGAAGGTCTGGACCCCAAGTCCGAGCGCACGGTGATCGCCGTGCCGCCCGGCCAGCCGGCCCCGGACCTGCCCCGGATCAGCCTGACCTTCCAGGCGTTGATCCAGTCGTCGCTGATCGTCCTGCTGATCACCGGCGGCGCCAAGAAGACGTTGCTCGAAGGTCCGGTCGATCAAGCCTTGCCGATCGCCTCGATTCTGAACCAGGACCGCGCCCCGGTCCGTATCCTCTGGGCGGAGTAGTCCTATGGCCTTGAATCCCGTTATCGCCGAAGTCACCGCCCGGATCATCGCGCGCAGCCGCGACAGCCGCGCGACCTACCTGGCCAATCTCGACGCCGCGGCCGCCGCCCAGCCGGGCCGAGCGAAGCTCAGCTGCGCCAACTGGGCCCACGCCTTCGCCGCCTCGCCGTCGGTCGACAAGGTGCGGGCGCTGGACCCGAACGCCCCGAACCTGGGCATCGTCTCGGCCTATAACGACATGCTGTCGGCCCACCAGCCGCTGGAAGAGTATCCGGCGCTGATCAAGGCCGCCGCGCGCGAGGTTGGAGCCACGGCCCAGTTCGCCGGCGGCGTGCCGGCCATGTGCGACGGCGTCACCCAGGGCCGCCCGGGCATGGAGCTGTCGCTGTTCTCGCGCGACGTGATCGCCATGGCCACCGGCATCGCCCTGACCCACGACGCCTTCGACGGCGCGCTGTACCTGGGCGTCTGCGACAAGATCGTGCCGGGCCTGCTGATCGGCGCCCTGACCTTCAGCCACCTGCCGGCGATGTTCGTGCCGGCCGGTCCGATGACCTCGGGCCTGCCCAATTCGGAAAAGGCCCGCATTCGCGCCCTCTACGCCGAGGGCAAGGTCGGCCGCGAGGAACTGCTGGCCGCCGAGAGCGCCAGCTACCATGGCCCCGGCACCTGCACCTTCTACGGTACGGCCAACACCAACCAGATGCTGATGGAACTGATGGGCCTGCATTTGCCGGGCTCGGCCTTCGTCCATCCGCACACGCCGCTGCGCACCGCCCTCGTGAAGGAAGCCGCCAAGCGCGTGGCCGCCATCACCCACAAGGGCAACGACTGGATCCCGGTCGGCCGGGTGATCGACGAAAAGGCCGTGGTCAACGGCGTGGTCGGCCTGATGGCCACCGGCGGTTCGACCAACCTGGCCCTGCACCTGGTGGCCATGGCCCACGCGGCCGGCATCATCCTGACCCTGGAAGACCTGGACGACATCTCCAAGGCCACGCCCTTGCTGGCCAAGGTCTATCCGAACGGTTCGGCCGACGTGAACCAGTTCCACGCCGCCGGCGGCATCCACTTCGTGGTCAAGGAACTGCTGAAGGCGGGCCTGGCCCATGAGGATGTCCTGACCGTCGCCGGACCCGGTCTGTCGCGCTACACCCAGGAGCCGATCCTGGTCGATGGCGAGCTGACCTGGCGCGAGGGCGCCGACGAGTCGCTGGACCTCAACATCCTGCGCCCGGCCTCCGATCCGTTCAGCCCGGAAGGCGGCCTGCGCCTGCTGACCGGCAACCTGGGTCGTGGCGTGATCAAGGTCTCGGCCGTGAAGCCCGAGCACCAGGTGATCACCGCTCCGGCGGCCGTGTTCCAGGAGCAAGAAGACTTCATCGCCGCCTTCAAGCGTGGCGAGCTGGACCGTGACGTCGTGGTGGTGGTGCGCTTCCAAGGGCCGTCGGCCAACGGCATGCCCGAACTGCACAACCTGTCGCCGTCGATCTCGGTGCTGCTGGACCGCGGCTTCAAGGTGGCCCTGGTCACCGACGGCCGGATGTCGGGCGCTTCGGGCAAGACCCCGGCGGCCATCCATGTCACGCCGGAAGCGGCCAAGGGCGGCGCCCTGGCCTATGTCCAGGACGGCGACGTGATCTCCCTCAACGCCCACACGGGCGAACTGAAGATCCTGGTGGACGAGGCGACGTTGCGCGCCCGCACGCCGGCGAGCGTCCCGGCGTCCAAGCCGGGCTACGGGCGGGAATTGTTCGGCTGGATGCGGGCGGGGGTCGGCGCGGCCGACCACGGCGGCTCCGTGCTGTTTGCTTAGGAAGAAGACGAAGATGAGCGGCTTGAACTCCATCGGGCTTGGCCTGGTCGGCGACATCGGCGGAACCAACGCGCGGTTCGCCCTGGTCGATTTCGATGGGGCCGACCCCCAGCTGATCGAGCCGACCTCGTACAAGGGCGAGGACTACGGTCAGGCCGAGGACGCCATCGAAGCCTATCTGGCCAAGATGGGCCTCAAGCACCCCGACCGGGCGGTGGTGGCCGTCGCCGGTCCGATCGAACACGGGGCCGTGCACTTCACCAACAGCGACTGGAAGCTGTCGGAAGACAGCCTGCGCCGGGCCGGTGGCTTCCGTTCGGCCAAGCTGATCAACGACTTCACCGCCCAGGCCCTGGCCGCGCCGCGCCTGGCGCCCAAGGACCTGCGCCAGATCGGCCCGCACCAGACTTCGGGCGACGGCGACCTGGCGATCATCGGTCCCGGCACCGGCTTTGGCGCGGCGGGCATGGTGCGCCGGCACGGCGTCGAGACGCCCCTGACCACCGAGGGCGGCCATATCGCCTTCGCGCCGTTCGACGACGTCGAGATCGAGATCCTGCGGGCGCTGAACAAGCGGTTCGGCCGCTGCTCGATCGAGCGCATCCTGTCGGGCCCGGGCATGGAGGATCTGCATGTCATCCTGGCCGAGGTCGAGGGCCGCAAGACCGACGAACTGACCGCCAAGGAAATCACCGAGCACGGCGTGGCGGGCGACGATTGCTGCAAGGTCACGATCGACCGGTTCTGCGCCATCCTGGGCTCGGCGGCTGGTGACCTGGCTTTGGCGCTGGGCGCGCGGGGCGGGGTGTTTATCGCCGGCGGCATCGCGCCGCGCATCGTCGACCTGCTGGAAAAGGGTCCGTTCCGCGAGCGATTCGAGTCGAAGGGGCGGCTCAGCGACTACACGCGCGCCATCCCCACCCACGTGGTGATGAACCCCCATACCGCCCTGATCGGCGCCGCCGTGGCGATGACTCCGGACGGCAAAGCGGCCATTTCGTAGGGGTTTTCAGGACTTAAAGCCGTTCCCGGAGCGATCAAGGCGCGTTTTCCACACGGAGTGGGCTCGCCTTGACAAGGCTGTCATGCCTTTATTGCGTCGCTGTCGAGTTTCCCGACGCTTCGCGAGGCCGGTCTTGAGTTCCAAGGTTACGATCCATGAAGTCGCCCGCCTGTCGGGCGTATCGATCAAGACCGTTTCGCGGGTGCTGAACCGCGAGCCGAACGTGAAGGTCGACACCCGCACCCGAGTGCAGGAAGCCGTCGCGGCGCTGAACTACCGGCCCAACATCTCGGCTCGCAGCCTGGCGGGTTCGAAGGCCTATCTGATCGGCGTGTTCTTCGACAACCCCAGCCCCGCCTATGTCACCGACGTGCAGCTGGGCGCGATCGCCCGCTGCCGCGAGGAGGGGTATCACCTGATCGTCGAGCCGCTCGATTCCGAGGGCGACGTGGCCGCCCAGGTCGAGCCGATGCTGCACACCCTGCGCATGGACGGCGTGATCCTGACGCCGCCGGTCTGCGACAATGTCGCGGTGCTGGATGTGCTGGAGGCCGAGGGCGTGCCCTATGTGCGGCTATCGCCCGACCAGGACCTGGACCGTTCCGCCCATGTGCGCATGGACGACGTGCGCGCCGCCTACGAGATGACCGCCCATCTGATCGGCCTGGGCCACACCGACATCGGCTTCATCAAGGGCCACCCCGAGCACGGCGCCTCGCACCTGCGCTACGAGGGCTATGTGGCGGCGATGACGGAGCACGGCCACGCCGTGCGCGAGGAGCATGTCGAGCAGGGCTGGTTCTCGTTCCGCTCGGGCTTCGAGGCGGCCGAGCGGCTGCTGAACCGCGCCGACCGGCCGACGGCGATCTTCGCCTCCAATGACGACATGGCCCTGGGCGTGATGGCGGTGGCTAACCGCCTACGCCTGGAGGTGCCCCACACCTTGTCGGTGGCCGGCTTCGACGACACGCCCGGCGCCAAGGTGGTCTGGCCGCAGCTCACCACCGTGCGCCAGCCTATCCAGGCCATGGCCGCCGCCGCCGCCGACCTGCTGCTGAGCGGCGCCACCCGCGCCGAAGGTGATGCGCGTCCGCCCTCGCGCCTGCTCGATTTCGAGCTGGTGGTCCGCGAGTCCACAGGGCCCGTCGGCTAGGTTTCCGGCGCTCGCGGGGACCTGAATCCGTCCCGGGCGTTTAAAATGGGGTGATCCCCAGGGGCATTGGGCCTTCAAAGGTGGAAAGGCTTGGTGGTTGACGCTAAGTCAGCGGTGGCGAATCCAGGCTTGGGGCGCTAGACAACGTTGTCAGGTGCGAAATTCCGAAAATGATGTTCGCCCAAAGCAAATCCTTTCCGCTCTGCGGCATTTTTCGCCGCATTGCAGCATTTTCTAGCCTCTCCGGAGCAGGTTCATGATCCGCGCGCGCCGCTCCCGCATTGTCGCCACCATCGGCCCGGCCAGCAGCTCGCCGGAGATGATCATTACCCTGGCCAAGGCCGGGGCCGACGTCTTCCGCCTGAACTTCAGCCACGGCAGCCACGACAACCACGCCGCCTCGTACAACGCCATCCGCGCCGCCGAAGCGGTGGTCGGTCGACCGCTCGGCATCCTCGCCGACCTGCAGGGCCCCAAGCTGCGCGTGGGCAAGTTCGTCGACGGTCCGGTGACGCTGAAGGCCGGTCAGGCCTTCCGCTTCGACAATGACCCGACCCCGGGCGACGAGACGCGGGTGCACCTGCCGCACCCCGAGATCCTGGTGGCCATGCGCCCTGGCGCGACCCTGTTGCTGGACGACGGCAAGCTGCGGATGACGGTGACCGACGCCGGCCCGGGCTACGCCAACACCAAGGTGGTCAACGGCGGCAAGCTGTCGGAACGCAAGGGCGTGGCCGTGCCCGACGTCGTGATCCCGATGTCGCCCCTGACCCCGAAGGACCGCGAGGACCTGGCCTTCGCCCTGCGCCTGGGCGTGGATTGGATCGCCCTGTCCTTCGTGCAGGCGCCGGAAGACATGGCCGAGCTGCGCCGCATCGTCGAAAGCCGCGCCGCCGTGTTGGCCAAGATCGAAAAGCCCCAGGCCCTGGAAGTCCTCGGCCCCATCCTCGACCTGTGCGACGGCGTCATGGTCGCGCGCGGCGACCTGGGCGTGGAAATGGCCCCGGAAGAGGTGCCGGTGGCCCAGAAGGTCATCCTGCGCGCCGCCCGCGAGCGCGGCATTCCGGTGATCGTCGCCACCCAGATGCTGGAGTCCATGACCAGCTCGCCGACCCCAACCCGGGCCGAGGCTTCGGACGTCGCCAACGCCGTCTATGAGGGCGCGGACGCGGTCATGCTTTCCGCGGAAAGCGCGGCGGGCGACTATCCCGAAGAGTCGGTGGCCATGATGAGCCGCATCATCGAGCGGGTGGAGCGGGATCCGCGCTGGCCCGAGTTGATGCAGGCCGAGCAACCGCACAACGACGAGGACGCCGACGTACTGGTGGTGGCCGCCGCCCAGGCCGCCAAGTCTGGCTCGACCAAGTGCCTGGTGGCGTTCACCACCACCGGCGCCACCGCTCGCCGCCTGTCGCGCGAGCGGCCGCTGCAGCCGGTCCTGGCCCTGTCGCCGCAGATCAACGCCGTGCGCCGCATGTGCCTGGTCTGGGGCGTCGAGGCCCGCGTCAGCGGTCAGCCCGACAGCCTGGAAGTCGTCACCTCCGACGCCGTCGCCAAGGCGGTCGAGCTGGAGCTGGTCGGTCCGGGCGAGCGCGTGCTGATCGTCGCCGGCACGCCGTTCGGCGCGCCCGGCGCGGCCAACTTGCTGCGCGTGGCCCACGCGCCGTTCGCGACGCGCAAGCGCTAGGCTTTCTGTTTTACCCGAACGGAAGCGGCAGCAGGCGCTCGTAGCCGCGTCGCACGGCGGCGTAGCATTCGCAGGTGATGGCCTCGAGACCGGCGCGGTCGAGAATGTCGACGACGCCGCGCCGATAGCGGATCAGGCCCTTGGCCTGCAGCGAGCCGGCCACGGCCGTGACCGTGGTCCGCTGGACGCCCAGCATGTCGGCCAGGAACTCCTGGGTCAGGTTGATGGTGTCGCCGTCGATGCGGTCGCGGCACGACAGCAGCCAGCGGCAGAAACGGGCCTCTACCCCGTGCAGGGCGTTGCAGGCCACCGACTGGATGGCGTGGCCGAACAGGGCTTCGTTGTGGCGGTCGACCAGGTCGCGCAGCACCGCGCTGCGAACCCAGGCGTCGTGCAGGGCCGAGGCGCTGATCCGAGAGGCGAAGCCGGGGGCCTGGACGATGGCGCGCACAAGCGACTGGCGTGGCGCGACGGCGGCCATCAGGCCCAGGGCGCCTTCGCGGCCCACCGGCGCCGACTCGATCGCCGCGCCGTTTTCCATCAAGGTCATCAGCGAGATGACGCAGTCGTGCGGGAAATAGATGGCCTCGACGGGGTCGCCCGGATCGTACAGATGGCGGCCCTTTTCCAGCTCATGGTGGGTGAGGTGGGGCGAGATCAGCCCAAAATCCTCGGATGGCAGGGCGGCGAGCAGGCGGTTTTTCAAGGGTGCGGCGGTCCCGTCGGGCGAATCGATCACCGATATGCCGTAAAGATTTGAAGCTATAGGTTGGAAGTCGGTTCAGCGCTGTCGAGTAGTCGACACAAATGCAGAGCGCTTTGAACGGTTCCCGCATCGTTATTGAGTTGGTCGGGAACCCGACACTACAGGAACAGTTCGTCGAGCTTTGGCTTCGACGCAAGAAGGCTGCCGAAGTTGACTTTTGGCGGACGGAAACGAGCCCAGCTTCTGTTTGGCTTCTAGCTGAAACGTCGGCTGCGTTCATTCCGCCGGCAGGCCGAGATGCAACCTTGGGTGCGAAAAAATGTCGCACCATTTACTGAAAATTTCCTCTGAAACCCGGAAATGGCAATGCAACCTCTGCGGTCAATTCTGGTAAATCGATGCATAACCGTGTTCACGCCATAGACGCGATCCGTGGCTTTTGCCTCGTGAACATCTTCGTCAACCACATCACCGCTGGCATACTGCACAACGCGTCACCCTCTAATCTCGGGTTTTCGGACAGCGCCGAGATCTTCGTGTTCCTGGCTGGCGTCTCGACTTTCTTCGCATATGGAAATCAGGGATTTGGACCTGCGGCGGCGGCGTTGTGGCGGCGGGCGGCCAAGCTCTACAGGTACAATCTGACGGTGATCTTCGCGTCGCTGGTCGGTCTGCTCGCGATCGCTGGCATGGTCGGGGCGTCGACCATGCTCGACGCGGACTTCCTCGAGGCGTTGAGCGATACGCCGCTGGCCGTGTCGGCCTGGAACATCGTCAGCCTGCAGCAGTCCGTGGGCTATTCGATGGTGCTGCGGCTCTACATCGCCCTGATGGTCATGGCGCCGGTGTTCGTCTGGCTGGCGTCGAGGCGCTGGTGGTGGCCATTGCCGCCGGCGGTGCTGATCTGGGCGCTGGCCGGCCATTTCGGCTGGGTCGGCCATGACAGCCTGACAGGTACGCCGTTGACCCTGACGATCCTGCCCTGGAGCCTGGTGTTCGCCTGCGGCCTGGCCTTCGCCGCGGGGGCGGAGCAGGGCGTGATCCTGCCGCGCTCGCCGCTGCTGCTAGGCGCGGCCGTGGCCATGGTGCTGAGCTATGTGATCCTGCTGTACGTGCTGCCCCAATGGCCACAGGGCCAGACCTGGGTCGCCGAGCGCAACGCGCATTTCTGGCTTGGCTCCAGCAAGACCTACGAGTCGCCGCTGCGCCTGCTCCACGCCCTGTCGCTGGTCTATATCGTGGCCGCCTTCCCGACAGCGCCGGTGATCCGGCTGATTCATCAGGTGCGCCGCGACAATTTCCTGGCGCGCTTGGGGCGCCGCTCTCTGCCGGTCTTCTCGTTCGGCGCCGTCTACGCGCTGTTGGGCAATGAGATCCTGAACGTCGTCGAACGCTTGCAGGGCAAGCATTCGACGACGGCCATCGCGTTGGAAGTGGTCTTGGTCGCGGGCGGTTTGGCGATCATGGGCCTGATCGCCGACCGGCGCTGGCCGCTGGGCGCGCTGATCTCTCGCTCCTCGGCCCCGTCGAACGCCGTCAGCGCCTAGCCCAACCGCACGTGCGCCTTGTCGCCCATGTCGGGCGGGCTGTCGGTCAGGTTGGCCTTGGCCACCTCCCAGACAAAGCTGATGGCGCCCTTGGAAATCCACAGCTCGGCGTCCTTGGCGTCCAGCCGCAGCAAGGTCAGGGTGGGGTCGTCCTTGCCGTCCGGAAACCAGGCCGCGACCATCGGATTCCAGTACTTGTCGATACGGGCGGTGTCCCGGGCGGTCGACAGCACGCCGCCGATGCAGGCCTGGAAGTCCTGGTCCTTGGCCTGGATGATGAACATCGCGTCGGCCCCGCCGCTGGCGCTCTTGGCCAGGTCGGTGTCGTCCTTGGTGAAGAACCAGATCTGGCCGCTTTCCGGCTCGGCGAAGGCGGTCATCGGCTGGAAGTGCTGCTGGCTGTCCATCAGGCCCAGCATGCCGAACCGCGTGTGCTCCACCTCTTTCCAGAGGCGCTTCTCGACGGCGGCCTTGTCGTTGGGATCGATGCTCATGACGGTTCTTCCTGCGTCTCGGGGAGCAGGAAGAACCGCCGTGATCGAGGGCGGTTCCTAGGGCTAAGCCTAGAAACCCGACAGCTTGGCGTAGCGGTCGCGATGGAACGAGGCCGAGCCGAACAGGGCCTCGGCGACGCGGGCGCGCTTCATGTAGAGGCCGGCGTCATGGGCGTCGGTCATGCCGATGCCGCCATGCATCTGGACCATCTCGTTGGAGGCCAGATGCAGAACCTCGGACGCCTTGGTCTTGGCCAGCGAAGCCAGCAGGCGAGTGTCTCCGCCGGCGTCGGCGGCCTCGAGAGCGGCCTCGACGCACGAACGGGTGGTTTCCAGATCGGTGAACAGCTTGGCCGCGCGGTGCTGCAGGGCCTGGAACGTGCCGATCACCTGACCGAACTGGGTGCGGGTCTTGATGTAGTCCAGGGTGATCTCGAAGGCGGCGGTGGCGCTGCCCAACATCTCGGCGGCCAGGCCCGCATAGGCGCGGTCCAGCACGGGCTCCAGGATCGTCCAGCCCTTGCCGACCTCGCCCAGCACCGCGTCGGGGCCGACCTCGACGCCTTCGAAGGTGATCCTGGCCGCGCCGCGGCTGTCGACCAGGGCCAGGTGGGTGCGGGTCACGCCCTTGGCGTCGCCCGGCACGAGGAATAGGGTGATCCCGTCGCTGTCGCCCGGCGCGCCCGAGGTGCGGGCGGCGACGATCAGCAGGTCGGCCGTGTCGCCGTCGAGCACGAAGGTCTTGGTTCCGTTCAGGACGAAGCCGCTGCCGCCTTGGCCGCCTTCCAGCGCGACGTTCAGCGGCGCGTGGTGCGAACCTTCGTCGACTGCCAAGGTCGCGACCGCCTCGCCAGCCGCGATCTTCGGCAGCCACGCGGTCTTCTGGGCGTCCGAACCGCCCAGCACCAGGGCCGAGGCGGCGATCAGGGCGGTGGAGAGCAGGGGAGAGGCCACCAGGTTGCGGCCGGTCTCCTCCAGGATCAGCCCCAGCCCCAGATAACCGAAGGCCGAGCCGTCGAAGTCCTCGGGCACGATCACGCCGGCCCAGCCCATGGCGCCCATCTCGCTCCAGGTCGCCGGATCGAAGCTCTGCCTGGAGCCGCCGTCGCGCAGCTTGCGCAGGGCGCCGACCGGGGCGCTGTCTTGCGTCCAGCCCTTGGCGGCGTCGCGCAGCATGGTCTGTTCTTCGGTCAGGACGGCCATGTCAGGCTTGCTCCAGATTTCTGTGACGGACGGCCCAGTCGAGGGCCTGTTCGAGACGGTCGTTGCCCCAGAAGAGCTCGCCGTCGGCGGTGACGAAGGAGGGGGCGCCGAACAGGCCGCGCTCCTGGGCCTGGCGGACATGGTCCTTCAGGCGGGTCTTGATGGGATCGCCGCCGGCGGCCGCCAGGACCTCGTCGGGTCCCGCGCCGACCGAGGCGATCAGCGGGGCCAGCACCTCGGCCTTGGAGATGTCGTGGTCGTCGACGAAATTGGCCTGGTAGACCGCGCGGCTGAAGGCCGGGGTCCAGCCGTCCTCCAGACCCACGATCGCGACGCGCGCCGCCAGCAAGCCGTTGCGCGGGAACTGGCTGGGATGGACCAGCGGCAGGCCCTCCATGTCGCAGACTCGCTGCAAGTCGCGCCACATGTAGTCGCCCTTGACCGGGAAGGCGTTGAACGGGCTGTCGCTCAGGCCCTGCTGTTCGTGGAACAGCGGCCCCAGCAGGAACGGCCGCCAGGCGACACCAACGCCGGCCGCTTCCGCCAGGCGTTCGACGCGCATGGCGGCGGGATAGCTGTAGGTGCTGCCGAACTCGTACCAAAACTCGATCATGGGTCTCGCGCCGCTTTGCTTACTGGTGATCCAGCAAGCCTAGCACCCGCTTGGCGACGACGTTGAGATTGACCTCGCTGGTGCCGCCCTCGATCGAATTGCCCTTGGCGCGCAGCATGGCGCGCGGTGCGGCCAGCTCATCCTTGGTGAAGCCTTCGCCCTCCCAGCCCAGGCCTTGCAGGCCCAGGGCCTCGACCAGCAACTCGGTGCGCTCCTGGTTCATCTTGGCGGCGGCGTACTTGATGATCGAGACGGCGGCGCTGGGGCCCGAGCCGGTCTTGGACTCGGCCTCGGCGCGACGCACGGTCAGCATGAAGGCGTGGGCGTCCATCCGGTGCTGGGCGATGCGGGCGCGCAGGTCGCCGTCGGCCAGCTTGCCCGAAGCGTCGACCCCGATCTCCTTCAGGGCAGCTTCGACCAGATCCAGCCCGCCGCCACCGCCGAAGCCCGAGGCGGAGATGTTCTGGCGCTCGTACTGGAGCAGGCGCTTGGCGATGTCCCAACCGCCGTTGACCTTGCCGACCAGCTGTTCCTTGGGGACCTTCACGTTGTCGAAGAAGGTCTCGCAGAACGGCGAGGAGCCGCTGATCAGCTTGATCGGCCGCGCCTCGACACCGGGCGAGCTCATGTCGAACAGCACGAACGAGATGCCCTCGTGCTTCTTGGTGGTGTCGGTGCGCACCAGGCAGAAGATCCAGTCGGCCTGGTCGGCATAACTGGTCCACACCTTCTGGCCGTTGATCAGCCAGTGGTCGCCCTTGTCCTCGCACTTGGTCTGCAAGCTGGCGAGGTCGGAACCGGCGCCGGGCTCGCTATAGCCCTGGCACCAGCGAGTCTCGCCGCGCACGATCTCCGGCAGGAAGCGCTGCTTCTGCTCCTCGGTGGCGTATTCCAGCAGCACCGGACCCAGCATCCAGATCCCGAAGCTCATCAGGGCGGGGCGGGCCTTGAGGCGGCGCAGTTCCTGTTCCAGCACCTTGTTCTCGGCCTTGGACAGGCCGCCGCCGCCGTACGCCTTGGGCCACATCGGCGCGGTCCAGCCACGCTCGGCCATCCGGTCCAGCCACAGCTTGGCGTCGGGGTTCTTCCAGACGAACTTTTTACCGCCCCAGGGTGCGTCGTCCTCGGTCATGGGCGCGTTCAGGGACGAAGGATAGTTGGCCTCGAGCCAGGCCCGCGTCTCGGCCCGGAAGGTCTCCAGATCGCCGCCGCCGAAATCCGCCATAGCCGTTCTCCCTCGTCTCGTCTCTTTCGCGGCGCCGTCGTTCTCAGGGCTTTTCCGCGTCGTCGGCCGGCAGACTACGCCATGAGACGACGGGGGCAAGCTGATTCAAACGGATGTTCGTCACGCGACGGGCGCCCGCTGCGGACGAGCCGCGCTATAGAGGATGTCGATGACGTGTCCCGCCGGGATTCGCCGATCAGGGGTCTAGATGTCCGCGCCGCAACTGAGGCCTGCCTTCCTCGCCGTCGCGCCGACGCTGTCGGCCATCCTGGCGGCCGCCGCCGGGATCCTGCTGCTGGCCTCGGGCGCGACGCCGTCCGAGCCGACCCGCTTCGCGATCTGGGTGGCCGTGGCCCCCGGACCGCTGATCGAGGTCAGCCACTTCGTCTCGTCGATCATCGGCCTGATCCTGGTCCTGCTGGCCTTCGGCCTGCGCTCGCGTCTGGACGCGGCGTGGTGGGCGGCGCTGTTCGCCCTGGCCGGCGGCGCGGTCCTGGCTCTGTTCAAGGGTCTGAATTGGGAAGAGACGGTGATCCTGACCGGCATCATGCTGGCCATGCTGCCGTTCCACGAGGCCTTCCCGCGCAAGGCCGCCCTGTCGCGGATGGAGATCACGCCCGGCTGGCTGCTGTCGGCCGCCGCCGCCCTGGTCGGGGTGGCCCTGTGCGGTTGGTGGACCTTCGCCCACACCGAATATGCCGACCAGTCGGTGATGAAGACGATCGGCGACCGGGAAGTGGCCCGCGCCATCCGTTCGTCGGCCGCCGCCGCCATCGTGCTGATGGCCATCGGCGTCTGGCGGCTGATCGCGACGCCGGCCACGCCGCCGGTCGTCGACGACACGGATCCGGAATTCGACCGCGTTCGCGCCATCCTGGCCAAGGCCGAGAACGCCGAGCCGCCGTCGAACCTGGCCCTGCTGGGCGACAAGCGCTTCCTGTTCTCGGCCTCGGGCGAGAGCTTCCTGATGTTCGGCGTGCGCGGCCGCTCGTGGATCGCCATGGGACCGCCGGTCGGGCGCGACGACGAGCGCATGGAGCTGTTCTGGCGGTTCCGCGAACTGGCCGACGCCCACGCCGCCCGCGCCGGCTTTTATGCCTTGGGTCCGGCCGATCTTCCCGACAGCGTCGACCTGGGCCTGGCCATCCAGAAAACCGGCGAGAGCGCGGCCGTGCCGCTTGAGGCCTTCTCGCTGTCCGGACGTCGCCGCGAGGTCCTGCGCCGCAACTGGCGTAAGGCCGGGGAGGGCGGGGCGGCCTTCGAGGTCATTCCCGCCGACCAGGTCCACACGGTGATGGACGACCTGAAGCGGATCTCCGACGCCTGGCTGGCCCACCACGCCGGCGGCGAGAAGGGCTTCTCGATGGGCGGCTTCGAGGAGCGCTACGTCGCCGAGTTCCCGATCGCCCTGGTGCGGGTCGAGGACCAGATCGTCGCCTTCGCCACCCTATGGACCACGGCGGGCAAGGTCTCGTTCTCGATGGACCTGATGCGCTATTCGGACGACGCGCCCAAGAACGTGATGGACTACCTGTTCGTCGAGCTGCTGGGCTGGGGCAAGGAACAGGGCTACCAGGCGTTCGAGTTTGGCGTCGCGCCGCTGGCCGGCCTGGAGGATCGCCCCCTGGCTCCGATCATGTCGCGGGTGGGGCGTCTGCTCTACGAGCGCGGCGAGGAGATCTACAATTTCCAGGGCGTGCGTCGGTACAAGGACAAGTACGACCCGGTCTGGCAGCCGCGCTACATTGCCGCGCCTCACAAATGGGCCATACCCTTTTTGCTTGCGGACATCGGTCTGCTCTCGTCTGGCGGCGTCTCCGGTCTGACCAAAAGGCCGCGACCTAGTAGCGCGGGTCGCCCGTCTTCATCCCCAGCAGATTGAGGATATGGGCCGCCATCAGCAGGGTCACGACGGCGCCGGCCACCATCAGCGGGCGCCACGGCACCATGCGCGGACCCTTTAAAACATTAAGGGGCTGAGCCCCGCGCCATCCGCAGAAGACGGCGAACAGCAGGGCGGCGACAGCGATGGCGGCGGTCGTGAGAAGATCCATTCGCCTCTCATGGCCTGCGACAATCGGCCATGTAAATGGTTAACGCGCGTTAACCACAAGGAGCCGAATCTTAGGTATACACGTTAGGAAGGTGCGCCTGTTAACCGTCCACAGCTAAGATTGACCGACGCTATATGTAGCGGTTTTGGTCGCGTTTACACGCTAGGAATCGGTGTCTAGCGTTGGTTCCCAGGTGCATAGGGAACGATTCGGATGACGGCCGCAGCGCCATGGAGCGTAAAGGGGATCGACCCCAAGGCACGAGAGGTCGCTAAGGACCTCGCGCGTCGCTCCGGCATGACGCTCGGCGAGTGGCTGAACCGCATGATCATCGAGGGCGAGGGCTTCGACGCCTCGGCCCTCGAAGCTTTCGGCGAACCCAGCCGTCCGTCGCTGGCCGTCGACAACGCCCGCACCAATCCTTCTTATTATGAGACCACCCGGGGCGGCGCGCCGTCGCGTATCGAAGCCCGTGAGCATCCCGCCGACGAGGTCGGCCGCGTGGCCGTCGCCCTGGACCGGCTGACCGACCGCATCGAGGCGGCCGAGAAGCGTTCGGCCCAGGCCATCTCGGGTATCGACGAGTCCGTGCGCGGCGCGCTCCAGCGCCTGGTCGCCGCCGAGCGTGAGCAGGTCGCCGTGGCCGCTCGCTTCGAAGGCGTGGCGGACGAGATCAAGACCGACCAGACCCGCGCCGCCGAACGGCTGCGCCGCATCGAGGCCGAAGCCGCCGGTCCGCGCTCGGCTGAAGCCCTGCGCGCCCTGGAAGGCGCGCTCGGCAAGGTCGCCGGTCACCTCTACGAAGGCGAGGCCCGCACCCGCGAGACCATCGCTCACCTGGAAAACCGCCTGGACAACCAGGCTGGCGTCGGTGCTGGCGATCCGTCGGCTCTGGTCGAAGAAGTCGTGGCCCGCCTGGGTCAGCGCCTGGAAGCCGCCGAAGCCCGCACCGCCGAAGCCCTGCAAGCCCTGAACACCTCGTTCAGCGCCCTGGACGGTCGCCTGAACGCGGTCGAGAGCAGCAATCCCGGCGAAGGCGTTCAGAAGCGCCTGGACGACCTGACCGGCAGCCTGACCCAACGCATGGAAGCCGCGCGCATGGAGATGGCCGCCAAGCTGCGCGAAAGCGCCGACGGCCGCTTCGACCGCATGGAACGCAAGCTGGGCGAAATGACCGCCCACGTGCAGGCCGCCGAGCAGCGCTCGGCCCAGGCCATCGAGCGCATGGGCCGCGAGGTCGTCGGCATGGCCGACGCCCTGAATCGTCGCGTCCAGACCTCGGAAGCCCGCAACACCGCCGCCATCGAGCAGGTCGCCGCCAGCATCGACCAGAAGCTGAACCGCGCCGACAGCGTCCAGGCCCAGGCTCTTGAGAAGCTGGGCGCCGAGATCGCCCGGATCACCGAGAAGCTGGCCGAGCGGATCGGCAACGCCGAGCGCCGCAACGCCCTGGCCATCGACGACGTCGGCGATCAGGTCACCCGCGTCACCGACCGCCTGAACCAGCGCCACGAGCGCACGTCGCAGGAACTGGTCGACCGCATCCGCCAGAGCGAGGAGCGCACCGCGCGCCTGCTGGAGGAAGCCCGCGAGAAGATCGACACCAAGCTGGGCGAGGCCCAGAAGCGCCTGGCCGAGCAGGCCGCCGCGGCCGCCCCGGCCCCCGCGCGTCCCGCCCCGTCGCCGTTCGACGACGGTGAGCGCTATTCGTTCGGCGGCGAAGCCGTTCCCGAGGATGTCTTCCACCAGGCGGCCGCCTTCGCGCCGGCCCCGACGTCCACGCCCGCTCGCACCGCCGCCCCTGCGGTCTTCGAGGCCCCGGTGTTCGAAGCGCCGGCCTTCCCGGCCAGCGAGCCGCCCGCCGTGGAGTTCGGCGAAGAAGACTTCGAGGCCGCCGACGGCTTCACCTCGGCGCTGGAGCCGGAAACGGCGTTCGAGCCGACCGCCGAAGAGTACGACAGCGACTTCTCGGCCCCCGAATTCGCCACCACTGAGTTCGCCGCTCCGGAAGAGCCGGTCGCGACCGGACGTCCGCTGTCGACGCGCGAAGTGATCGAGCAAGCCCGGGCCGCCGCGCGTCAGGCCGCCATGGCCGGCGACGCCAAGGGCAAGGACAAGCCGAAGGCCGCCAAGAAGGCCGGAACCTCGCTGTTCGCCGGTTTCGGCGCCAAGGGCTCGGAAAAGAAAGCCAAGAAGGGCGGCATGAAGACCGCTCTGATGGTCTCGGCCACCGCCGCCTGCCTGGGCGTCGGCTCGGCCGGCGTGATCATGAGCATGGCCCAGGGCACGGGTCCCGTGCCGGAGCGCGTGGCCCAGGGCACGACCAACAAGGCGACCGGCGAGATCCGCGCCGCCGAGACTGACACCAGCCCGGCCGGCGCCCGCGCCGCCGTGGCCCTGACCTCGCAGGTCCCTGTCGAGGCGAGCTCGACCGAGACCTCGCCCGCCGCCATCGCGCCGCCCGGCGAAAACGCCCAGGCCCTCTACGAGGACGGCGTGCGTCGCATCGAGGCCAAGGACCGCACGGGTCTGGAGAGCCTTCGCAAGGCCGCCAATCTCGGCCTGCCGCGCGCCCAGTTCTACCTGGCCAAGATGTACGAGGTCGGTGAGGGCGGTGTGAAGAAGGACATGGCCGAGGCCCGCCGCTGGACCGAGCGCGCCGCCACGGCCGGCGAGCCGCGCGCCATGCACAACCTGGCCCTCTACTACTACAAGGGCGACGGCGGCGAACGGAACTCGACCAAGGCCGCCAGCTGGTTCCGCAAGGCCTCGGACCTGGGCCTGGTCGACAGCCAGTTCAACCTGGCCCAGCTCTATGAAGGCGGGTGGGGCGTCAGCCAGAACCCGACCGAGGCTTACAAGTGGTACCTGATCGCGGCGCGGTCGGGCGACAACGCCTCGCGCGCCCGGGCCATGGCCCTGCGCGCCCAACTGACCGCCGAAGGCCAGCGGATCGCCGAGCGTTCGGCCAGCGCCTTCCGCTCGCAAGCCGCCGCGCCGGTTCAAGCCGTCGCCTCGGCCGCCGCGCCCAGCGCCGGCCTGGCCACTGCCCAACGCGCCCTGTCCAAGCTGGGCTACTACCAGGGGCCCCAGGACGGCGTGACCTCGCCGGCCCTGCAGATGGCCATCGCCGCCTATCAGCGCGACCAGAACCTGCAGACCTCGGGCGCCCTGGACGGCGAGACCCTGAGTCGCCTGTCGACCTGGGCCCGCTGAGCCAGAACGACCCCTCCAGCCTCTAAAGCCAAGCTTTCAAAGCCTTTTTGGACGAGCATCGTGAGGTGTTCGTCCAAAAGCTGCATCCTGTGGCCAAATATCGTCCGTGGACCTATGGGCAGACCTCGGTAATAGTCGGTCCCTTCCGGGGGGAAGGGCGCGCGTCGGAGCGAGCGCCCGAAGGAGTAGACATGGCGTTCGAAGCAGCAGCGGCCGATCACACGCAAGACCGCGTGCCGGTGCCCCCGGCGGTTTGGGTTTGCGGCCTGGCCACGTTGCTGCCGTTTGTCATCTGTTCGGCGCTGTTCTGCTATGGCCCGATCGACATGCGTCAAGTGTCGCTGATCAGCCTGCTGGCCTATTCCAGCGCCATGATGTCCTACCTGGGCGGCGTGCGTTGCGGCCTGGAGATCGAGCGGGCCAGCCCGCGCTGGATCACCCTGGGTCTTTCGTTGCTGTTTCCGCTGGCCGGCTTTGGCCTGCTGCTGGGCGGCCTGAAGTTCGAACCGGCCTGGCAGCTGTCGGGCTTCCTGTTGGTCTTTATCCTGCAATGGCTTTGGGACGTGACCAACCATGACGGCCCGGCCTGGCGTCCGCGCTTGCGCACCCTGCTGACCTCCGGCGCGGCCATCTCACTGGCCTTCGCGCTGGAACAGGCGCTGCACCTCTAGAATTCAGCGCGGCTACTGGCTCGTGGCTACGGTCTGCGTCGCCGTAGGATTCACGGCCACGACCGTACCGGCATCGGCGGCCGGCGCGTCGATCGAGACCACGGCGGCGGCCTTCGGCGCATTGATGAACGGCGTTTCCTCGTTGAGCGGATCGGATACGCAGGTGGCGGCGACCTGCTTGCTCAGCTCTTCTTCCTTGCTGTTCTGTCGCATGCCCAGGGCGGCCGAGGCCACGGTGCCGGCGAATGGCACGACGGCGTTGCCGCCCATGCCGACCGCCTTCTTGAGCAGCCCAGGCTCTTCGTAATCGATCGCCTTGGCGCGGATCGCCTTGCAGGCTTCGGTGTCGTATTTCGGGTCCTTGGCGTCGAGTTTGGCCACGGTCTTGACCGGGGCTTCGCCGGCCGCGGCGATCATCGGCGTCACCGACAAGGCCAGAACAGCGCCGATCAGGATCGGTCGCATGACGGTTCTCCTTCCAACGTCCCGGGATCAAAACGCCCGGACGCGAAGGGTGATCCTTCAGTCTGGGCGCAGCGATTTCCAGCCGACAGCGTGAACCCGCCGAGGGCCCAGGGCGGCGGCCAATGGCGGGCCGCCGAACAGCGGGGCGAAAGCCTGGTCCAGGATGTTGAGCCCACCGGTGAAGGCCCCGAAGGCCGGCAGCACCAGGCGACTGCCGTCGGTCACGAAACAGCGCCGGCGGGTGGTGGCCCGGCCGCTGGTCACCTTGGCGGCCGGATGCAGGTGGCCGGCCACCTCGCCGGGCTGAGCGCCGGGCAGGGGCTCGTGGCGGAAGGTCAGGCCGGCGATCGCCGCCTCGTCGACCACGTCGCCGGGCAGGGCGCGAGGGCCGTCGGCGTCGTGGTTGCCCACCGCCCAGACCAGTTGCCGGCCCAAGGCCAAGGCGGCGATGCGGGCGCGATCCTCGGCCGGCAGTCGGTCTTCACCCGCGCCGTCGTGAAAGCTGTCGCCCAGGAAGACCAAGGTCGCGGGCGACAGGGCCGCCAGTTCACGCTCCAGCCGGTCCAGGGTCTCGCGGGTGTCGTAGGGCGGCAGCATCTGGCCGAAGCGCGCGGCGTAGCTGCTGCCCTTCTCGAAGTGCAGGTCGGCCACGACCATCGTGCGCTCGGCCTCCAGCCAAAGGGCGCCGGAGTGGCGCAGCACGGCGCGCGTGCCCGCCACCTCGATCCGCAGGCCGCCGCAATCGTTGAGTTGGAACGCCAGACTGGTCACGTCGTGGATACTCTCACTAAGTTTATCGCTCCGCGATCAGGCACTAAGCCATCGCTTCCGCGATCAGGTCTTCCTCGGCATCGGCCAGGATCATTTCGCCGGCCGCGTCGCCCGGCGCGCGCTCGCGGCCGATCTCCAGCATGATCGGCACGGCGATCGGCGACACGCGGTCCAGCGCCGCATGACGGATGCGGCCCTGGATCCGCGTCAGCAGATCGCCCAGCCGCGCCACGTCCAGAGAACCGGTCGCCGCGTCGGCTCGGGCGCAGCGCAGCAGCAGGTGATCGGGCTGGTGACGGCGCAGCACGTCGTAGATCAAGTCGGTCGAGAAGGTCACCTGGCGGCCGGACTTCTCCTGGCCCGGATGGCGGCGCTCGATCAGGCCCGAGATCAGGGCGCAGGCCTTGAAGGCGCGCTTCATCAGGAAGCTCTCGTCCAGCCACGCTTCCAGGTCGTCGCCCAGCATGTCCTGTGCGAACAGTTCGTCGAGGTCGAGCCCGTCCATAGGCTTCAGCGACCAGATGTTGACCGCGTAGTCGTTGGCCACGAAGCCCAGCGGGCCGACGCCCAGCCGGTCCAGCCGCCGGGTCAGCAGCATGGCCAGGGTGGTATGGGCCAGGCGGCCCTCGAACGGGTAGCAGACCATGTGGAAGCGCTTGCCGTGCGGGAAGGTCTCCAGCAGCATCTCGTCCTGCTCGGGAATGATCGAGCGGACCTTCTGGTAGCCCAGCCATTCCTGGACGTCCGGGGGCAGGGCGGGCCATTCGCGCTCGTCGTGCATCATCGCCCGTACCCGGCCGGCCAGATAGGTCGACAGCGGGAACTTCGAGCCGCCCCAGCTGGGCATCATCGGGTCCTTGTCCGGCGCGGGCGTGACGAAGGCGTCGGCCCCGACCAGGCTGTTGAACCGCCAGACCTGGCCGGCGAACACGAAGGTGTCGCCCGGCTTCATGGCCTCGAAGAAGCCTTCTTCCGCCTCTCCCACCTTTCGGCCGCCCATCGGTCGTTTACCGCCGCCGATGCGCACATTGATCATGGCCGGCGAGACGATGGCCCCGACGTTCATCCGGTGAGCCAGAACGGCCTGGGCGTTGCGCGCCCGCCAAAGCCCGTCCTGGCCCGGCACGATGCGGCGGAACTTGTCGTAGGTGCGCAGGGCGTAGCCGCCGGTAGAGACGAAATCGACGACGGTCTCGAAGTCTTCCCACGACAGGTCGGCGTAGGGGCCGGCCGTGCGGACCTCGTCATAGAGGTCGGTCAGGGCGAAGGGCTCCGAGCACGCGCAGCCCATGATGTGCTGGGCCAGGACATCCAGCGCACCCATGCGAGCTGGCTCGCCATCCAGATGCCCGCCTAGGATGGCGTCGGCGGCGGCGCGGCACTCCAGATATTCGAAGCGGTTGGCGGGGGCCAGGATGGCGCGCGAGGGCTCGTCCAGGCGGTGGTTGGCGCGGCCGATCCGCTGGACCATCCGCGAGGCGCCCTTCGGCGCGGCCAACTGGATGACCAGGTCGACGTCACCCCAGTCGATGCCCATGTCGAGCGTGGAGGTGCAGACCACGGCCCGGATCTCGCCGCGCGCCATGGCCGCCTCGACCTTGCGCCGCTGCTCGGCGGCCAGGCTGCCGTGGTGCAGGGCGATGGCCAGGCCGTCGTCGTTGAGCTTCCACAGCTCCTGGAACGCGAACTCGGCCTGGAAGCGTGTGTTGACGAAGACCAGGGCGGTCTTGGCGCCTTTGATGATCTCGTAGATCTCGGCCATGGCGTGCTCGGCCGTGTGGCCGGCCCAGGGGACCCGGCCGCCGGAGACCAGGACTTCCACAATCGGTTGCGCGCCGCCCTGGCCGAGGACCAGGTCGACCTCATGAGCCGAGGAAATGAGGTCCTCCCCCTGTGGGGGAGGTGGTCGCGCGGCGACCGGAGGGGGGAGAGATCGGGCCTCCGCCGCCGTATCCCCCCACCGGCCTTCGGCCGCCTCCCCCACAGGGGGAGGGGCGTTCCAGCCCAGCCACCTTCTCACCAGGTCCGGATCATCCACCGTCGCCGACAACCCCACTCGTCGCAGGTTCGGCGCGAACAGTTGCAGCCGCGCCAGGCCCAGCGACAGCAGGTCGCCGCGCTTGGAGGGCCAGATGGCGTGGGCCTCGTCGATGATCACGCAGGACAGGTCGGCGAAGTAGTTGCGCGCGCCCTCCCAGGCGCAGAACAGCGCCAGCTGTTCGGGCGTGGTCAGCAGGATGTCAGGCGGGCGCAGGCGCTGGCGCTGCTTGCGCGCCTCGCCGGTGTCGCCGGTGCGGCTTTCGGCGACGATCTTCAGGCCCATCTCGCGGATCGGCGTGGCCAGGTTGCGCTCGATGTCGACCGCCAGGGCCTTCAGCGGCGAAATGTAAAGTGTATGCACCCCGGCCGGCGTGTTGCGGGGCGCGCGCTCGGACAGTTCGATCAGGCTGGGCAGAAAGCCCGCCAGGGTCTTGCCGCCGCCGGTGGGGGCGATCAGCAGGGCGTCGCGGCCCTGCCGACCCTTCTCGACCATGGCCAGTTGATGCGGTCTGGGCGCCCAGCCGCGCGCGGCGAACCACTCTTGAAAGCGTGGAGGAAGGGCGGTCGCCGCGAGCATTGCCCACGCCTATAGCATGTTCCCGTTCCGTTTCCATGCGGCTACCTGCCGCTTTCCGGTGTTTTGACAAGGGTGGTACGCGAGTCCATCCATAGGTTCAGACCGTTAGGGGCGTGCGACAATGGGACGGATGGCGACGAGCGGCTTGGCGGGCCTGGCCCTGGCGGCGATGCTGGTCTCGGGCGCGCCGGCCTGGGCGGAAAAGTCCGCTCCCCATGAAATCTCTCGCGCCGAGTTGCTGCGCCGCGCCAAGGCCGGCGACATCAAGGCCTACGACCTGCTGGCCAACAGCTATCTCGACGCCAAGGGCGACCTGCGCGACGTCGAGGCGGCGGTCCGCTGGTTGAAGATCGGGGTCAAGGCCGGCGACACCGACTGCATGATCGACCTGGGCAATCTTTATTACGACGGCGCCGACCTGAATCAGGATCCCGACCAGGCGCTGTCGCTCTACGTGGCCGCCGCGGCCAAGGGCGACGCCCTGGGCGCCTACAACGCCGGCCTGGTCTACGAGACCAGCGCCGACGATATCGCCCAGGCGGTCAGCTGGTACCGCCGCGCCGCCGCTGGCGGCGACGAGGGCGGGATGTACAAGGTGGCCCTGGCCTATCAGTTGGGACGCGGCGCGCCGTCCGACTCGACCCAGGCCGTGGCCTGGATGCGCATGGCGGCGCGGGCCGGCTCGGCCGACGCGACCAACGATCTGGGCGAATACTATGCGCAGGGCTACGGTGTCGCGGCCGACCCCGTCCAGGCGCTGAAGTTCTACCGCGAGGCTGTTCGCCTGGGTTCTGCCGTGGCCATGGCCAATGTCGGCTCCGCCTATCACGACGGCGAGGGCGTGACGGCCGACTTCCAGGAAGCGCGCAGCTGGTACGTGATGGCGGCCAACAACGGCGACGTGACGGCCTATTACGAGCTGGGCCAGATGTACGAGGACGGCGAGGGCGTTAAGACCAGCGCCGCCAAGGCCGTCGAGCTGTATCGCGCCGCCGCCGAGAGCGACGATGACGACGTCGCCCAGGCCGCCGAGGACGCCATCGAGCGCCTTGAGGGCGGATCCTCGACGACTCCGACCGCTTAAGCCGCCGTTCGCATTTTGTTTCGGCGGTCGACCTGCTAAATCAGGTGGGTGACCGCACAGATTCCCGCCCTCGATCTCGCCCCCGCCCTGGTGGTTCTGCCCGGCCCGCGCGCCGGCGTCGCCGACGGCTCGGGCGAGGGGCGGGTGCTGCGCACGCCGGACGCCCGCGACCTGCTCGAATACGGGCCGGTGCTGGTCGCCCACGCCTCGATGACCGCCAAGCGGCTGAACCTGCAGGCGCCGACGCGCGGGCGCGGCGTGTTCGACGTGCTGGAGCTCTACGCCTTCACCCGTCCGGCCACTTTCTGCGCGCCGTCGGCCGTGGGGTTGGCCACGGCCCTGGGCCTGCCCGAACCCAAGGGCGCGGCGGCCCAGGCCCAGACCCTGCGCGACGCCGCCGCCGCCCTGCTGCACGAACTGTCGCTGACGCCACGGCCGTCACGCGAGGAAGCTCTGGCCGTCGCCGAGACCCTGGCCCGCGCCGGCTGGTCCTGGGGGCCGGCGGTGGTCGGCGCCCTGCGCTCGGCCCCGGTCGGCAACCAGTTCCGCAGCTCCGGCCTCGACGTCTGGGCCCGCGCCCTGGAGTGGGAAGACCAGGCCCCGCCCGGCGAGCCCGGCTCGCGTCCCGTCGATCCCGAACGCGCCAGCGAGCGCTTGAAGGAGCTGCTGCACCGCTCGGGCCTGGACGAGGTGCGCGAGGCCCAGGACACCTTCGCCCGCGAGGCCGCCTACGCCTTCGCGCCGCGTGAACGCGAGGGCGAGCCGCAGATGATGCTGGCCGAGGCCGGCACCGGTGTCGGCAAGACCCTGGGCTATCTGGCCCCGGCCTCGGTCTGGGCCGAGATGAACGGCCCGGCGGTGTGGATCAGCACCTATACCCGCGCCCTGCAGCGCCAGATCGAGCGCGAGAGCCACTCGATCTATCCCGACCCGCTGGTCCGGGCCCGCAAGGCGGTGGTCCGCAAGGGACGCGAGAACTACCTGTGCCTTCTGAACTTCCAGGAGCAGGTCAATACCGCCCAACTGGGCAATGGCGACCTGATCGGCCTGGGCCTGGCCGCCCGCTGGGCGCGCGCCAGTCGCGACGGCGACATGACCGGCGGCGACTTTCCGGCCTGGCTGCCGACCCTGTTCGCCATCCCGCCCTCGGTCCAGGCCGGACCGGCCAACCTGGTCGACCGGCGCGGCGAGTGCATTCACGCCGGCTGCCAGCACTATCGCGTCTGCTTCATCGAGAAGGCCGTGCGGGCGAGCAAGCGGGCCGACATCGTCATCGCCAACCATGCCCTCGTGCTGAGCCAGGCGGCCTTCGACGGCGCCCGGGCGGCGCGCGGGCTGAAGGGCGACAACGAGACGACCTCGCTCAAGCGCATCGTCTTCGACGAAGGCCACCATCTGTTCGACGCCGCAGACAGCGCGTTCTCGGCCGCGCTTTCGGGCGCGGAGGCCGCCGAGCTGCGGCGCTGGCTGCGCGGGCCCGAGGGACGAGGCCGGCGGGGCAGGGGGCTGGAGGCCCGGCTGCTGGACATCATCGGCGAGCGCGAGGGCGCCCGCGCGGCCCTGAACGCCGCGCTTCAGGCCGCCGCCGCCTTGCCGGGTGAGGGCTGGTCGGGCCGCATCGCGCCGCCAGACGGCCAGGTCAATCCGATCGGACCTATTGAAACCTACCTGGTCTCGGTGATCGAACAGCTACGGGCCCGGGTCACCGACCGCCCCGGCGCGGCTGAGCAGGGACTGCAATGCGCCGCCCGCCCGGCCATCGAGCTGGTCCGTGAGCGGGCCGGCGAGGCGGCCAAGGCTCTGGCGTCCATCGAAGCGCCGCTGCTGGCCCTGGCCCGTCACCTGGAAGACGTGCTCGACGAAGAGACCGACACCCTGCCCACCTCGGAGCGGGCGCGGATCGAAGGCGCGCTGCGGGGGCTGGACCGCCGAGCTCGCATGACCCTGCCGGCCTGGCGCTCGATCCTGAAGGCCATCGACGAGGACGCCGAGGACGATCCGGAATTCGTCGACTGGTTCGAGGCGACGTTCCTGTACGGCCGTGTCGTCGACGCGGCCTGCCGTCGCCACTGGGTGGACCCGACCGAGCCGCTGCGCGCCGCCGTGCTCAGCCCGGCGCACGGCGTGCTGGTGACCAGCGCCACCCTTACCGACCCGGCCCTGGAAGACCCGTTCGCCCTGGCCGAGATGCGCACGGGCGCGGCTCGCCTGCCGCAGTCGCCCAAGGTGCTGCGTCTGGTCTCGCCGTTCGACTACGAGAAGAACGCCAAGGCCTTCGTGGTCACCGACGTGGGCAAGGACGATCCGCGCCAGGTCTCGGCGGCGATGCGTGAGCTGTTCCTGGCGGCCGGCGGGGGAGGGCTGGGTCTGTTCACCGCCATTCGTCGGCTCAAGGCCGTGCACGAGCGGATCGCCGCGCCCCTGGCCGACCGGGGGCTGGCGCTCTACGCCCAGCACGTCGATCCGCTGGAAGCCGGAGCGCTGGTCGACATCTTCCGGGCCGAGGAGGACGCTTGCCTGCTGGGCACCGACGCCATCCGTGACGGCATCGACGTGCCGGGCCGATCCCTGCGTCTGCTGGTCTTCGACCGGGTGCCGTGGCCGCGTCCCGACGTGTTGCACAAGGCCCGGCGCGCGAGGTTCGGCGGCAAGGGCTATGACGACTCCACGGCCCGCGCCCGCATCAGCCAGGCCTTTGGCCGCCTGATCCGACGGGCCGACGACCGCGGGGTGTTCGTGATGCTGGACGCCGCCGCGCCGACCCGCCTGTTTTCCAGCCTTCCGGAAGGCGTGACGATCGAGCGCGTCGGCCTCGTGGAGGCGATCGAGGCCACCGCCGCATTTTTGTCGGAAGATCGTTCTTAATCAGCACCCTGAAGGGTTTCAGTGAAGCTTGCCTCGCCTATATGCGGGGACGCTTGTCGTTCGGGATGTTGAAGTTTGGCGTTGGGTAGAGATCTGGCGGCCCTGTCGGTCGTTGCGTTGCTGGGGATCGCGCCTGCCGCCCAGGCCGGCGAGTTCGTGCGCGCCGATTGCCGCGCCGTGGTCAAGCCGACCGACGCCCTGCGTTTCGACACCGACGAGCACCTGCGCTGGTACAAGCGGTTCTGGACCGGCGCCTGCGATCACCTGACCTTCTGTTTCCCCGGCTCGCCCAACTGGAACGACGTGGTCGGCAAGCTGCTGGTCAAGGGCGGTCCCGGCGAGCAGCCGGCCCTGCTGCCCAAGGCCTGCCGCCTGGGCCAGCTGATCGGTCTGGAATGGGCCAAGGACAAGGACGTCCAGAAGATCAGCACCAAGGATTTGAAGGTGTTCAACACCATGCTCGAGGCGGCCGGGGACCCGCTGAAGGGCGTCGACGCCGTGGACGCCAAGGCTAGAGCCCTGGCCGCCCAGTCGACGCCGAAAAGGCCCTGATAGAGTCGCTCATCCGACGCAAAGGCGTCGAATTCCTGCAACGGAACGGGCCTACACCCTCGCATCGGGGGAGTGCCAGGAGCGTTGCATGACCAGATCCCAGACCCCCGCCGCCGACCTGGCCGTCGACGATCAAGCCGACCCGGGTCACGCCCGCTCGGCCCGCGCCCTGGTGCAGGGCGTGCGCTGGCGCAGCGGTCTCTCGCAGGACGAGTTCGCGCGGGCCTTCTGCATCCCCGTGGCGCAACTGGCGGCGCTGGAACTGGGCCAGGCCCGGCCCGACGCGGCCCTCACCGCCTATCTGCGCGTGATCGACCATGCGCCGGACGTGGTGCGCGAGGCGCTTGAGCGGGCTTAGGTCGGCGAGATTTGTCCTCCCGTCCCACGTCTGGCATGGAGAGGCCCCGCAAGGAGCTTCCCCTCGTGACCGACGTCCGCACCCAGAAGCAGCGCATGGTGGCTGGCGATCTGTACAGTCCCGTCGATCCGGAGATCATGGCTGATCACGAGGCGGCCGTGGCCTGGATGGGGCGCTACAACGCCCTGGACCTGCCGCCGTCGGCGCGCCACGCCCTGCTGCGCGAGCGGCTCGCGGAGGTCGGTGATCGCGCCACCATTCGCCCGCCGTTCCACTGCGACTACGGCTACAACATCGTTATCGGCGAGGGCGTGTTCCTCAACTTCAACTGCGTGATCCTGGACGTCACTAAGGTGACCATCGGGGCGGCCACCACGATCGGACCGCACGTCCAGATCTACACCGCCGAGCATCCGCGCGATCCGGTCGAGCGCCGAACGGGCATCGAGTATTCCCGCCCGGTGGTGATCGGCGAGAACGTCTGGATCGGCGGCGGCTCGATCATCCTGCCGGGCGTGACGGTGGGCGACGACGCCATCATCGGCGCCGGCAGCGTGGTCACTCGCGACGTGCCCGCGGGCGCGACGGTGGTGGGCAATCCGGCGCGGGTGCGGGGCTAGGTCTGCCTATCGCTCGACCGGATCGCGGGCCTTGGCCAGCTATGGCGCGTCGAACAGCGGCAGCGGCGCGTCCAACGCCGTCACCGCATCTCCGATCCGCACCGCGCCGCCCTCGATCACCCGCGCGGTGATCCCGCCGTGGCCGCGCACGGCGTTGTAGCCGCCGGGGCCGAGGATGGCTTCCATGCGGCTGCAGGGATGGCAGTCGTCGGTGGCTTCCAGCACCGCGCCGCCGACCTGGAACCGCCGGTCCTTCAGGGCGCGCAGATTGATCCCCGAGACCACCAGGTTGCGGCGCAGGTCGCCCGGCGTCACGTCGCGGTCCAGATAGCCGGCGATCGCCGCCAGATCCTCGGCCTGGATCAGGGTGACCTGGCGCTTTCCGCCGGGACGGCCCGAATAGTGGTCGCCGATCAGGCCGTTCTCACGGGTGATGTCCGCGACGTCGCATGAAACGAGCGGGGCTTTGCGCGCGGGTCGCACGCCGATCCAGGTCACGCGGCCCGGCCGGATCGGACCGGCCAGCAGCCGGGCGAGGGGAGAGGCGGGATTCAGTCCGCCGCTCACGCCTTCTCCACGAAACTGTCGATCACCTTCTTGTCGCCGGCCTTTTCGAACGCCACGCTAAGCTTGTTACCCTCGACGCTGGTGATCTTGCCGTAGCCAAACTTGACGTGGAACACCCGGTCGCCGCGCGAATAGGCGCTAGCCGCCGAACTGGCCGAGACCGCCACCAATCGGCCCTCGCCCTCGATCGGGGCCGACCGCGCGGCCGAGCCGCCGGCGCGCCAGGTCGGGGTGTTCTTCTCGCCGAAGCCCGAAGCGCGATCCTGGGCCCGCTTCCAGCCAGGGCTGTCATAGCTGCCGGCGGTGAAGGTGCTGGTCCCCGGATCGTCCCAGCGCGATGACACCGTCTGCTGCATGCCCGGACCGCCGCCGTAATAGCCGGTCTCCGACGCCGCATCGACGTGGGCCAGGGGCAGTTCGTCGACGAAGCGGCTCGGCAGCTGCGAGGTCCAGCGGCCATAGACCTGGCGGTTGGCCACGAAACTGATCCGGGCCTCCTCGCGCGCCCGAGTGATGCCGACATAGGCAAGCCGGCGCTCTTCCTCGAGGCCCTTTTCGCCCTTGTCGTCCATGCTGCGCTGGCTGGGGAACACGCCTTCCTCCCAGCCGGGCAGGAAGACCAGCGGGAACTCGAGCCCCTTGGCCGAGTGCAGGGTCATGATCCAGACCGCGTCGTCGCCGGCGCCCTTGTCCAGGTCCATGACCAGCGACACGTGCTCCAGATAGCTCTCGAGCGTGTCGAAGGCGCTCATCGACTGGACCAGTTCCTTCAGGTTCTCCAACCGGGTCTGGCTGGTGGGACCCTTGTCCAGGCGCAGGGCGTCGGTATAGCCGCTCTCCTCCAGCACCGCTTCCATCACCCGCTGGTGCGAGGTGTTGGTGGCCAGGGCCCGCCAGCGGTCGAGGTCGCGCAGGAAGTTGGAGAGCGCCGTGCGAGTGCGGGCCGGCAGGTCGTCGCTTCCGATGATCACCCGGGCCGCCTCGACGGTGGAGATCCCCTCCAGCCGGGCGATCTGCAGCAGCTTGGCCACCGAGGTGTCGCCGATGCCGCGCTTGGGCGTGTTGACGATGCGCTCGAAGGCCAGGTCGTCGTCGGGCGACTGGATCAGGCGCAGATAGGCGTGGGCGTCGCGGATCTCGGCGCGTTCGAAGAAGCGCGGGCCGCCGACCACCTTGTAGGGGATCTGCAGCATCACGAAGCGCTCTTCGAAGGCCCGCATCTGGAACGAGGCGCGCACCAGGATGGCCATCTGGCTGTACTTGCGGCCGGCCCGCTTGGCCTTCTCGATCTCGTCGGCGACCATCCGGCTCTCGGCCTCGCCGTCCCAGACGCCGCTGACCTTGACCTTCTCGCCGCCCTCGATCTCGGTCCACAGCGTCTTGCCCAGCCGGCTCTTGTTGGCGTTGATCAGCCCGGCCGCCGCTGCCAGAATGTGCTCGGTGGAGCGGTAGTTGCGCTCCAGCTTGATGACCTTGGCGCCGGGGAAGTCGCGCTCGAAGCGCAGAATGTTGTCCACCTCGGCCCCGCGCCAACCGTAGATCGACTGGTCGTCGTCGCCCACGCAGCAGACGTTCTGCCGGCCCTGGGCCAGCAGCCGCAGCCACAGGTACTGGGCGACGTTGGTGTCCTGGTACTCGTCGACCATCACGTACTGGAAACGCCGCTGGAAGTCGGCCAGCACGTCCGGATTGGCCGTGAAGATGGTGATGTTGTGCAGCAGCAGGTCGCCGAAGTCGCAGGCGTTCAGGATGCGCAGCCGCTCCTGGTACTGGCGGTAGAGGGTGATCCCCCGGCCGTTGGCGAACTCGTCGGCCTCGCTCTGCGGCACGCGGTCCGGCGTCCAGCCGCGGTTCTTCCAGGTGTCGATCAGGCCGGCCAGGGCGCGCGGCGTCCAGCGCTTGGCGTCAATGTCGGCGGCTTCGATCAGCTGCTTCAGCAGCCGCTCCTGGTCGTCGGTGTCGATGATCGTGTAGCTGGACTTCAGTCCCACCAGTTCGGCGTGGCGGCGCAGGATCTGGGCGGCGACCGAGTGGAAGGTGCCCAGCCAGCGCAGGCCCTCGGCCTCGTCGCCGATGATGTGGGTGATCCGCTCGCGCATCTCGCGGGCGGCCTTGTTGGTGAAGGTGACGACCAGCAGCTCCCAAGGTCGCGCCCGGCCCGTCGCCAGGATGTGGGCCAGGCGGGTGGTCAGCACCCGGGTCTTGCCGGTGCCGGCCCCCGCGAGCACCAGCACGGGACCCTCGGTCGCCTCGACGGCGGCGCGCTGCTCGGGGTTCAACCCCTCCAGATAGCTCGCCGCCGGGACCTCGGGTCCGCGGGCGCGGGCCAGGTCGGAGATACGAGGGGCGGGAAGGTCGCCAGGGAAATCAGTCGAGTCGAAGCCTTGAGACATGGAACATATGTAGCACAAAGTTCGCTCGGCTTAAGCCCTCGCGCCTATCCGTCACACCTGCGCGGCGCGGTTGCGTCGGAACCTCGACCCCCACCTCCCGTTTGGTCCGTGGGGATGGACTTCACAGGAGACGGACGTGGCTGAACAAACCAATACGGGCGGAGGCGGCGGGGCCGGCATGGCGTTCATCGTCGGCGCGCTGGTGGTGATCGTGGCGGTGATCGCCTACTTCGTGTTCACGGGCGGCATGACCCAGAAGAAGAGTGTCGACATCAAGGTTTCCGCGCCGCAGCTCGACGCGCCCAAGGTTCCGGACGCGCCCAAGCCGGCGGGCTAGGGGAGGGCGCGATGGCGCGTCATGACGATATCCGGCCGCAGCATGTGGGTGTGGCCGGACTGGCGTTGCTGGGCGTGCTGCTGCTGATCGCCGCCCTGGTGGTCGGCGGCTGGCGCTCTGGCCTGCTGACCGTGCGGACGACGAATCTGTCGATGCGGCTGCCGGAAGCGCCGGCCCTGCCTCGGCGAACGCCCAATCCGACGCCGATCCCGCTGCCCAAGCCCGGACCGGGCGTGGCGCAGGGCTAGACCGTTCCGGCCTCGCCGGCCTGAGCATGCATCAGGGCGAACACGCGGCAGGCCGAGGCCAGCGGGCGTTCACCGCGCCCGGCGTCGATGCGCTGGATCAGGGCGGCGATGCTGATCCTGTCGGCGCCAGCCGCCGCCTGCAGCACGGCCCAGAACTCCGGCTCAAGGGCCAGGGAGGTCGCGTGGCCGGCCAGGTTGATCGAACGCTTCTTCAAACTGCCCATCTTGCCCATCCCCTGTTGCTCTTTGATCGCGTCGCAGATCGGGGGTCACCGAACCCTCTTGAATAAAGTTGACGCCATGTCATCTTTAGTGGGTTCAGCAGGAGCATGCCTTATGATCGCAGCCACGCAAGTGCTCGGTGAGCCAAAGGCCCGGCAACCGATGAAGCGCGGACGTCAGTCGTTCAACCTGCAGCCTTTGCGGGCGTTTCGGGCCGTCCGGCGCCTGATCGCCGACAAGGAGGACACCGCCCAGGTGTTCGAGATCATGCGCGCCCTGTCGGGTGACGCGATCCCGAAGGGCTATCGTCGCCTGCTGAGCACGCCCGAGGGCGGTCGCATCGCCTATGAGCGCGACGAGTTCGCCGAGCATCTGTCGGACCCGGCCTGGCTGGCCCAGTTTGGGCCCGGCACCGTCGGCGCGGCCTATCGCGACTTCATCGCCCCGCGTGGCCTGTCCGCCGAAGGCCTCGCCGAGGAGAGCCGCAAGATCCCCGAGGCCGACGTCGACGCCGCCCATCCGCTGGCCTGGTACGCGCGCCGGATGCGCGACGTGCACGATGTCTGGCACGTGCTCACCGGCTACGGCACCGACGCCCTGGGTGAGGTCTGCGTGGTGGCCTTCTCCTACGCCCAGACCCGCAGCCTGGGCTTCGCCGTCATCGCCATGGCCGGCGCGCGTCAGCTCCAGAAGACCCGGCTGGGCCAGCCCTATGGCAAGGCGGCGATGGAGGCCTGGCGCAACGGACGCTCGGCGGCCTGGCTGCCGGCGGTCGACTATCCGGCCTTGTTCGCCCTGCCGCTGGACGAGGCCCGCCGCGCCCTGAAAATCGCGCCCAACAGCGCCTATCAGGCCATCCCGTCGCACTACCGGGACCGTTTCGCCCAAGCGGCGTGAACGCCAGGATTTCGAGGCGCCACCCTCTTGGTCGCGGCGGCGAGGCTTGACCTTCTCTGGCGTTCGGTAGTTCAACTACATAACGCGCTGAGCGTCGGTCTCCGAGAGATTCCTTATGATCACCCGTCGCTTCAAGCTGGTCGGTCTGGCCGTGTTCGGGGCCGCGCTGGCCCTCGGCGCCGCGCCCGCCCTGGCGGCTGACACCCAGGTCGCCGTCGCCGCCAACTTCACCGAGCCGGCCAAGGAGATCGCCGCCGCGTTCAAGGCCAAGACCGGCCACACCGCGACGCTCAGCTTCGGATCCTCGGGTCAGTTCTACACCCAGATGGCCCATGGAGCGCCGTACGAGGTGTTCCTGTCGGCCGACGCCGAGCGGCCCCAGAAAGCCGAGCAGGAAGGCTTGGCCGTCGCCGGTTCGCGCTTCACCTACGCCATCGGCCGTTTGGTGCTCTATTCCAAGACCCCCGGCCTGGTCGACGCCAAGGGCGCGGTGTTGAAGTCCGACAAGTTCGCCAAGCTGTCGATCGCCGATCCGACCGCCGCGCCTTACGGCCTGGCGGCGGTCGAGACGCTGCAGAAGCTGAAGCTCTACGACGCCCTGACGCCGAAGATCGTCAAGGGTTCGTCGATCACCCAGGCCTATCAGTACGTGGCCACCGGCAACGCCGAGCTGGGCTTCGTCGCGCTGTCGCAAGTGATCAACGAACCAAGCGGCTCGCGCTGGCTGGTGCCGGCCAGTAACCACACGCCGATCGAGCAGCAGGCCGTGTTGCTGAAGACGGGCGAGAAGAACGAGGCGGCCCTGGCGTTCCTGAAGTTCCTCAAGTCTCCGCCGGCGATCGCCATCATCAAGCGCTACGGCTACGAGGTGCGGTAGCGCCCGACCAGCGGGTCGGACGCCGCCTGGTCCAGGATCCAGTCGCGGAAGGCGGCGATCTTGCGCACCCGGCGGCGTTCGGCCGGGTAGGCCAGCCAATAGCCGCCGCCATAGTTGGCGGTGATGTCGAACGGGGCGATCAGCCGACCCTGGGCGATCTCCTGAGCAAAGAAGATCGGCGAGCCCAGGGCCACGCCCTGGCCGGCCAGAGCCGTGGCCACCTCCAGCGCCTGGGCGTCGGCCGACAGGCGCGGGGGCGGGTGGTCACCGCGAGCATCGACGCCCGCCGCCTCGAACCACGCCGCCCAGAACTCCGGCGCGCCGATGCGTGGCGCGTGCAGGAGATCAGCCGGCGTCGCCAGGCCGCCCAGCCGGGCCAGCAGATCCGGCGTGCACAGCACGGTCTGGGCCGAGGGGATCAGAAAGTGCGCCTCCATCCCTGGCCAATCGCCGGACCCGGCGCGCAGGGCCAGGTCGAACGGCTCGCGGTGCAGGTCGACGACCCGGCTGGAGGCGTCCAGCCGCACGGCGATGCGAGGGTGGGCGATCTGGAAGCCGCCCAGGCGTGGGGCCAGCCAGTGACCGCCGACGCTCTGGACCGTGGTGATCGACAGCACGCCTTCCTCGGTGTCGACCAGGTCCGACACCGCCGTGCGCAGGACGCTCATCGCCTCGCTGGCGGCGCGCGACAGCCGTTCGCCGGCCGGGGTCAGGGTCACCTCGCGCGGCAGGCGGACGAACAGCGGCTGGTCCAGGCGCTGCTCCAGGGCCTTCACCTGCCAACTGACGGCGGCCTGGCTGACGCCCAGCTCGTCGGCGGCCCGGGTGAAGCTCTTCAGGCGCGCGGCCGCCTCGAAGATCCGGATGGCGCTGAGCGGCAGGGTGGCGAGGATGTCTGGCATAAGTAAGGCTTATGCATACCCAAGGAGGTCCCGTTTGTCATGCGGCGCTTGAAAGCCGATTTTCCCGTCATGAAAAGCCAGGAAGGGCGATCATGATGGACGAGGCGCTCAAGACCCATAAGGAAAGCGCGTTCGGCTGGGTTCTGCTGATCCAGGAATGGGTCGCCGCGCGCAAGGCCGCGGTGGCCCGTCGGGCGCGTGAACAGGCCGCCGAAGCCATCCGCGAGGCGCGGGCCAAGCCGCGCCGCTATCTGGCGCCGCGTTAGACGGTGTTGGGGTGGGCGGCCTAGCAGCTTCGAAACCCTCTCTCTAAGAGAGAGGGCGCTAGCATAAACCCCTCACTCCTCGCGTTTCGCCCCGTCCAGATCGCGCTTCAGCTTGTCGGCTCGCGCGGCGTCCAGGGTCTTGTCTGCCTTGGTGCGGCCGAACTTGGCGCGGTTCTCGACGGCCTTGGTCTTGGCGTCGGTCTTGGCCTTGGCCTTGCGGGCCTGGTTCAGGTTGAGGATCTCGGCCATGGCCTAGCGCTTCTTTTTTGGCGGCGTCGCGGGCCGCAGGATCAGCGTCGACTGCAGGCGCAGGGTCTCGCCCTTCTTCAGGATGAACGGCGCCCGACCGGGGAAGACGCAGTTCTGCATCGACAATTCCTTGCGCAGGATCCAGCGGGTGATCGGCGCGCCGTTGGCCTTGCAGGCCAGGCCCACCGTCCAGGTGGGCGAGCCGCCGCCGGGCGTCCAGGCGAAGCCCATGGCCTTGCCGGCCTCGACCGGTCCGACCGCCGGGGTCACGGTCTTGCCGCCCGAACCGAAATTCAAGCGGTCGGGCTTGATCAGCCGCACCGAAAAGCCGCCATAGCCCTTCTCGTCGTCGCTACCGCCCAGGGCCAGGGTGTCGCTGCGGGCGGTGATCACGGTGTCGAAGTCGATGCGTCGCGCGCCGTCCTTCAGCGGATAGACCCGGACCTTGGTGGTCTCGCGGGCAACATAGTTCACCTCGGGCGTCGAATTGACGATCCAGTCGGCGTTGACCACCAGGGTCCCGCCGCCGGCCGTGTCGCCCTTGAAGCGCTTTTCGCGGACATGGAAGGTCAGGCCCTTCATGAACCAGCCGTCGGCGACGTTCTTGCCGTCGACCAGCACCTGGTGCCAGCTCCAGAAGGCCCCGCGCTGGTGCAGGTGGTCGGCGGGGCGGTCCTCGGTCAGCACCGTTCCGTCGGGCGCCCAGATCGGGTGGACATAGTTCAGCCGGCCAGGCTCGCGCGGATCAGTGGGCGCGGTGCGATAGAACAGCACGCTCTTGCCGCCGTCGGTGATGGTGACCCCGTCGTCGGCGAACACCGCGTCGACCCTGGGCAGAGGTGTAGCGGCCTGGGGCGTGACGGGCGCCGGCGCGGGCGTCGCTTCGGAAGTCGCCGGAACAGCCGCCGCGGGCGTGGCCTCGGTGGCTTGGGCCCACGCCGATCCGGTCCAGGCCGTCGCGCCGGTCAGCACGAGCAGGGCGGCGACGAGCGGTCGGATCATCGGTGTTTCTCCAGGAGGCCGAGCGGCGCCTCGAGTGATAGCCAAGGAAGGCGACATCCGCAAAGTCGCAACCTTGACTAGAACATAAAGCGAACATTCCTGCGCCGCAAGCCTTTGTCGAAACTGCGCCGCGACCTCGTCCGTTTGCCCTGCCGAACGTCCATTCAACAGGAGCAACATCATGATCGACGCCTCGCAAATCCGCGAACATCTGGAAGTGGTCGGTTCGGACGGCGGCCATGTCGGCCGGGTGGACCACGTGGTCGGCGGCGAGATCGAACTGGCCAAGCTGGATCTGGGCGGCGGCCTCAAGCACCACCTGATCCCGATCACCTGGGTCGACCATGTCGACGACGACAGCGTCCACCTGAACCTGACCAAGGACGACGCCAAGGCCCGCTGGCGCGAGAAGCACTAGGCGGCATTCGCGGGGCGTTCGTCGCTCGACGATTGACAGCCCCACGGCGCTGATCGATCCCTCGCCCTCGAACGGGTGAGGGATCTTTCGCATGTACCAGCTCTACTACAGCCCCAGCACGGCCAGCCTGGCGGTCCACTGGCTGCTGATCGAGATCGACGTCCCCTTCGAGCTGGTCCTGACCGACACCGAGACCGGCGCCCAGAAGCGCCCGGAATACCTCAAGCTCAATCCCAGCGGCGTGGTGCCGACCCTGATCGTCGACGGCGCGCCGGTCTGCGAGGTGGCGGCGATCCTGATGCTGCTGGCCGAACGTCACCCCGACAAGGGCTTGGCTCCCATGGTCGGCGCGCCCGAGCGGGCCGCGTGGCTGCAGTGGATGGTCTATCTGGCCAACACGGTGATGCCGGCCTTCCGCGCCTGGTTCTATCCGCACGAACCAGCCGGCGAGGCGGGGACCGAGGCCGCGACAGCCGTGGCGCGGGCGCGGATCGAGGGGATCTGGGATCGTGTCGACGCTCACCTGGCGGCTCAGGCTGGCCCCTATATGCTGGGCGAGCGGCTCTCGACCGTCGACTTCATGGCCGCCATGCTGATGCGCTGGTCGCGCAACATGCCCAAGCCCGCGACCGCCTGGCCGAACATCGCCCGCTATCTGGCGCGCATGCGGGCCATGCCGTCGCTGCGCGAGGTGCACGCCCGCGAGGGGCTGACGGATTGGATCGACGGCTAGGCCGTCTCTCGCGTCAAAGGCTTGCGCCACGGCGCGATCACCGCCGCCAGGACGAGCAGGGTCAGATTCACGCCCAGGGCCACGCCGCCCAACGCCGGCGCGCCGAATTTCAGGGCGTGGATCGCGACGGTCGCCGCCAGCGTCGCGCTGGTGGCTATCCGCAGGTTGACGATCCAGAAGCGGGCGTCCCTCGTCGCCACGGCGGCGGCGACCAGCACCGCCAGCGGCGCCCAGAACACCCAGACCGGCGGAGTCTTGAACGCCAGCCACAGGGCGGCCGACAGGGCCAGGGTTGTGGTCGAGCCCCAGACGACGGCCGCCCAGGCCTTCTCTAGGCGGACGGCGGGACGCCCGCGATCGCGGCGGCGGGTCAGCCAGATGGTCACGCCGCTGCTGGTCACCACGCACAGGGCGACGCCCAGTAGGCCGTAGGCGATCTTGACCGGCAGGCCGCCGAACGAGCCGAAATGCAGGGGATACGACGAGGCGAAGACCTGCTTGCCCAGGCCATCGTCCGACAGGCCCAGCTTGCCGGTCATCCGGCCCTGGGCGTCGAAGGTGAAGCGTTCGGCATAGATCAGCCGCTTGGGCATCAGGGCGTTGACCTCGACTAGCTGGCCTTTGGTGCCCAGGCCGGTCAGGGAGATCAGGGTCGGCTCGAATTGCGGCTTGCCGTCGAACCAGGCCAGGGCCTTGACCAGGTCGGGGAAGGGGGCGGGCGTCGGATCGGCCTTGGGGACCACGCCGTAGATCGGGGCGGTGACCTTGGCGATGTCGCCCTTGGTGGTCACGCCGGCCACCGCGAACAACAGCACGCTGGCCAGGCCGATATAGGCCCCGGTCCAGGCCACCACGAGGTGGAACGGCGCGCCCCAGACGCTGAGACGGTTGTGCAGGTCGGCCTGCGACAGCCGCTTGGCGCCGGCCCAGCGGAAGGCGAAGGCGTCGCGGAAGATCTTCGGGTGAGCCAGAAAACCCGAGACGATCAGGCCGGTCAGGGCCGCGCCGACCAGGCCCACGACGATCAGACCGATGGTCTCGGGCAGGTGCAGATAGATGTGCAGGTGCTCCAGGAAGCCGGCCCAGGGGGCGCTGGCCTCGCCGGCGATCCGGCCTTGGGCGTCGGCGACGAACACCTGCTCGCCGACCATGGCGTAGAGGCGCGGCATGTCGGGGGTGGGCAGGCCCATATAGACGAAGCCGGCCTTGGGATGGGCCTTGGTGATCGCCTCGGCGAAAGCCTGGACGGCCTGGGGGCTGGCGGTGGTCATCGTCGGCGCGGCCGGCTCCTCCCACATCTTCAGCTCATTGAGGAACACCGCGACCGTGCCCGACAGGCAGACGATGTAGATCAGGGCGGCGGCGACCAGGCCCAGGCCAGAATGGCCCGACAGCACCGTGCGCACGAAGGCCGGCGAGACCTTGGGCCAGATCGAGGGGCGGTTGGCGGGCTCGATCCTGGTTTCGGGAGGCGTGGCGGCGTCCATGGCGATCTTTCTAGTGGGGTCGCAGGACGACGGCGAGGGCGCTGACGGCGGTCAGGGCGACCAGACCGGCGGTGGTGCGCAGCAGCCTGCGGTCGGCGCAGGTCCAGATCATGGCGCCGGCCAGAACCAGCGGCGCGCCGAAGGCGGCGGTCACCAGCTTGTCGGCCGGCGAACCCGGGGTCCAGACGGCCAGGGCGACGCCGACGGCGACAGAGGCGGCGGTCGAGGCGGGCAGGGCCAGCAGCACGGCGGCCAGGGTGCGCGGCCAGGTCGAGGCGGGGCCGGGAGCGGGATCGGCGCCGCCTGCCGTGGCCCGGATCGGCTTGGCTTTCTTGCCATGCGGCAGGGTCCACCGACCGCTGAGCACGATGAAGACGGTGGCGGCGACGGCCACCAGCAGGGTCGAGATCGCCACGCCGCGATCACCGCCAGCCCAGGGCGCCAGCAGGACGGCGGCGGTAACCAGCAGGGCCCAGCCGCCGAGGATCAGTCCGCCACGCGGCTTGGGATTACGCTTCCAGGCCAGCCACAGCAGCCAGACGCCGATGGCGACCGCGAGGACCGCCACGACCGCCAGCAGAATCGGGGTGGTCGAGGTCATGCGGTCGGACCGGAAAGGGGCGCGGCGGGCTTCACGTTCGACCTCGGCGGGCAAGCGATGGCGGAGGGGCTGATTAGGACGCGTGTGACATAGTTGCAAGTCATTCGCATAATCGTGTCTGTCACGGTCACGTCATGATCGCTTGCCGTTGCTCCGCGCGCGTCACCCGGTATAGCTCCCGCGAACTATTCTCAACTAGTGCCCGTTCGCCGGCCGCGCCCTTCAAGGCCCGGCGCGGCGGCTGCTTCCTCCTGCCCAAGGATCGCCTATCGTGACCAAGACCTCCCTGACCCGCCTGCGCCTCCTCGCCCTGGCTTCCGCGGGCGCCGGCGCCCTGATGGCCGCCGCGCCGGCCTTCGCCGAGGACAGCAGCGCCGTCGAACAGCTGGTCGTCACCGCGCCCAAGTACGTGCCGACCGGCGAGACCACGGCCAGCAAGAGCCAGACGCCGCTGGTCGAGGTGCCGCAGTCGGTGACGGTGATCTCGCGCGACCAGATCGACCTGCTGGACTGGAGCACCTTGGGCCAGGTGGTGCGCTACACCGCCGGCGTCACCGGCGAGAATTACGGCCCCGACCAACGCGTCGACTGGCTGACCGTGCGCGGCTTCAATCCCGTGCAATATATCGACGGCCTGCAGGCGGCGGTCGGTTCGATCTCCAACGTCGGCCTGGACCTGTACGGCGCGGAGTCGGTCGAGATCCTGAAAGGCCCGTCGTCGGTGCTGTACGGCGCGACCCCGCCCGGCGGCATCGTCAACGTCACCAGCCGCCGTCCGAGCGACGACTTCGGTGGCGAGGTCGAGATCCAGGGCGGCAATCTCGACCACAAGCAGGTCAATTTCGACATCACCGGCCCGCTGGGCGACAAGGCCTCGGCCCGCTTCACCGGCCTGTATCGCGACAAGGGCAGCCAGATCGACGGCGTCGACGCCGAGCGCACCTACATCGCCCCGGCCGTGACCTTCCAACCGACCGACGCCACGCGCATCACCCTGCTGTCCTACTTCCAGTCGGACGACGTGAAGGGCGACAGCCGTGGCTTCCTGCCGCCGTCGGGCACCTATACGGCCAACCCGCTGGGCCACACCTCGTCGCACACCAACCTGGGCGAGAAGACCTACAACCGCTTCCAGCGCGATCACGGCGCCATCGGCTATGACGCCGAGCACGACCTGGGCGGCGGCTTCACGCTGCAGCAGAACCTGAAGGTCACGCACCTGGAGAGCGACGACCGCGGCCTGTTCGCCAGCTCGGTGGCGGCCGACAATCACACCGTCAGCCGCTACAGCTTCTCGTTCGCCGAAGATGTCGACGTGTTCGCCGTCGACACCCGCCTGAAGTACAAGGGCGACACCGGCGTCCTGCATCACGACCTGGTCGCGGGCCTGGACTTCCGCCGCTACGACTATGTCGGCAGCAGCGCCTTCGTGTTCGGCGTGCCCGACACCGACCTGTTCCACCCCGTGCAGGGCCTGCACATCAACGCCCCGCCGCTCAGCGTCTTCTCCAACCAGGTGCAGAAGCAGACCGGCCTCTACGTCCAGGACCAGATCAAGCTGGACAAGTGGATCGCCACCCTGGCCGTACGCCACGACTGGGTCGAGACCGACGACCGCACCGCCGCCAACGCCGACGCGGACGACAAGGAGTTCTCGTATCGCGCCGGCCTGAGCTACGTGTTTGACAACGGCGTCGTGCCCTATGTCGGCTACGCGAAGTCGTTCCAGCCGGTGGCGGGTTCGACCTTCAGCGGCGCGTTGTTCGCCCCGACCACCGGTGAGCAGTACGAGGCGGGCGTGAAGTACGACGCGCGCGGCCTGCCGCCCGGCGTCAAGCTGTTCGCGACCCTGGCCGCCTACCAGCTGACCCAGCAGAACGTCTCGACCCCGGACTCCGCGCACGTCGGCTTCTCGATCCAGACCGGCGAAGTCGAGGTCAAGGGCGTCGAGGCCGAGCTCGTGGGCCGTATCAACGACCGCGTCAGCTTCAACGCCTCCTACACCTACACCGACTCCGAGGTGACCAAGAGCAACGGTCCCGACCTGGGCGGCCGCTTGCCGGCCACGCCCAAGCACAAGCTGTCGGGTCTGGTCGACTATACCTTCCAGGACGGTCCGCTGGCCGGCTTCGGCGCCAGCTTCGGCGGGCGCTACACCAGCGAGACGGTGGGCAACCTGCTGGGGGCGTTCGAACCGGTGCTCTACGAGATGAAGGCCGTCACCCTGTGGGACGCCAGCGCCCACTACGACCTCAACGACTGGCGCCTGGCGGTCACCGCCTCGAACCTGTTCGACAAGGAATATGTCGCGCGCTGCTCGGCCGCGGCCAACTGCTTCTACGGCACCCGTCGCGTGGTGACCGCCAGCATTACCCGCCGGTTCTGATCCAGGACCGATCGGGTAGGGGCGAGAGGGCGGTCCGGCGACGGGCCGCCCTTTTCGTTGGTCACTCGCGTGGGGGCAGGGCGCCGGCGAAGTCGATCACGCACATGTAGCCATAGGCGCGGTGCGCACCACAGGCCACGCCGGCCAGCTGGTAGCCCGTGGCGAAGATGTTGCGGCGGTGGCCTCGGCCGGGCACGCCGCTGTCGATGATCAGCTGGCGGACGACGTCGCGCGGATCGTCATAGCCGTACGAGATGTTCTCGGCCGACAGGCCCGCCCAGACGCCCTGGCCGCGCAGTCTCTGGCCCAGCGCGCCGGCCGCGCCATGACCGACGCTGCCTTGGGCGCCTTGGACCTGGGTGTGCTGACGGGCGGCGGCGGCCACGCGGCGGTCCGGTTCCAGCGGCGGCAAGGCGGCCTGACGCTCGAGAAAGTCGATGGCGTCCTCGACGGCGGCGGGATCGTCGCTTCGGTCCAGTTCGCGGCGCAGCTCGCGGGCGTATTCGGCGGGACGAGCGCGGGCGAAGTTCAGTTCGTCCAGGACGGCGTCGTCGAGACGGACGGGGAGCCGGGCGGACGCGGCCTGGGCGGCGGGCGCGAGGAACAGCAGGCCGGCGATCGCCGGAGCCAAGGCCATAAGGCCGGAAAGGCGCATGCGCGCGCTCCCGTGAATCAGACGCCCCGGGTCTGACCTAGCACGCTCCGGACGAGCGCGCAGTCGCGCGGAATGTCGCGGCCGGAGCCGCGCCGGCTAGCGACCGCCGCCGGTGATTTCCTTGATCAGCGCCTGGACCGGGGCCTTGCCGCCGGCGTTCCACACGGCTTTCAGGTGGGCCAGGGTCTGCTCGGCGGGACCTTCGAACTTCCACTCGCAGTCGACGATCTTGCAGTTCTTGAACACCGGAGCCTCGCCACCGGCGAAGGTCAGGCGGCAGTCGCGGAACTCGCAGTCGGAGAAATGCTCGCCGTCCAGAGACACGGTTTCGTGGTTGAAGCTCGTCGAGCTGGGCATGCGCCGTCTTTCACTGATCGTCGGTAGGGGGCTTGGAAGCGGCTTCCGCGGCCTTGGCGGCGGCTTTGTCGGCGGCCTTCTGAGCGGCCTTCTGGGCCTTCAGGCGCTCGCGTTCTTGGCGTTCGAAGTTGTAGTTCGGGGTGCGCGCCATGACGATCTCCTGGCCGCGGGACGCGGCGAAAAGCAGCCCTAGCGCGGTTCGCGGCCGACTTACAGCCGTCATAATCGCCAAAAGGGCGAGAATGACGGCCGCAGCCGAGAAGAATGGCTACTTCACGCTGGCGCAGAAGCGCTGGATGCGCTGGCAGGCGTCTTCCAGCACGTCGTTGGCGGTGGCGTAGCTGATGCGGAAGAATGGCGACAGGCCGAACGCCGCGCCGTGCACCACGGCCACGCCCTCGGCTTCCAGCAGTTCGCCCGCGAAGTCCTCGTCGGTCGCGATGACCTTGCCCGACGGCGCGGTTTTGCCGATCAGGCCGGCGCACGACGGATAGACGTAGAACGCGCCTTCCGGGGTGGGGCAGTGCAGGCCGGTCGCCTGGTTCAGCATCGACACGACCAGGTCGCGGCGCTCCTGGAACAGCCTGGCGTTCGGCTTGATGAAGTCCTGCGGACCGTTCAGGGCCTCCAGCGCCGCCCACTGCGAGATCGAGCAGGGGTTGGACGTGGTCTGGCTGATCATCTTGCCCATGGCCTTGATCAGCGGCTCGGGACCGGCCGCGTAGCCGATCCGCCAGCCGGTCATCGAATAGCCCTTCGACACGCCGTTCATCGTCAGGGTGCGGTCGTAGAGCTTGGGCTCGACCTGGGCGATGGTGGTGAACTCGAAGTCGTCGAACACCAGGTGCTCGTACATGTCGTCGGTCAGCACCCAGACCTGCGGATGGCGCAGCAGCACGTCGGCGATGGCCTGCAGCTCGGCGCGGGTATAGGCGCCGCCCGAGGGGTTGGACGGGCTGTTGATGATCAGCCACTTGGACTTGGGCGTGATCGCCGCTTCCAGGGCGGCCGGGGTGATCTTGAAGCCGCTCTCGGCGGTGGTCTCGACCGACACGGGCGTGCCGCCGGCCAACAGGGTCATGTCGGGATACGACACCCAGTACGGGGCGGGGATGATCACTTCGTCGCCCGGGTTCAGGGTGGCGACCAAGGCGTTGTAGATCACCGGCTTGCCGCCCGGGGCGACGTGCACTTGGCTCGGCTTGTAGTCCAGGCCGTTCTCGCGCTTGAACTTGGCGCAGATCGCCGCCTTCAGCTCGGGCATGCCGTCGGGGTCGGTGTACTTGGTCTTGCCCGCCTTGATGGCGGCGATGGCGGCGTCCTTGATATTGTCGGGCGTGTCGAAGTCCGGTTCGCCGGCGGAAAGGGCGATCACGTCCCGGCCGGCCGCTTTCAGGGCGCGCGCCTTGGCGCTGATCGCGATGGTGGCGGACGGGGCGATGCGCCGCAGGGCGGCGGACTCGAGCGACATGGTTCAGGACTCCCCTGGGAGGACGTGGACTCGAAAGTCCGGTTTCAGGATTGCGGGGGTCTTTACGCCCGTGCTTGCTGGGGTGCAACGCAACAAGGACCGAATATGCAGGGGCGTTGCGGGGCTCGGCCGCCGGAGCGACGAACGGGTCGGCGTCTCGTCGCGCCGAAAGTCCGGGTCAGGCGGTGAGAGCGGTCTTCATCGCGGTTTCGCCGGGACCGCCGACGCCGGCTTCGACGTGAGCCCACAGTCGCTCCAGGTCGCGCGCGGCGGGGCTGTCCGGTTCGAGTTCGGAAACGCAACGCCCCTGGGCCATGGCCTTCTGGAAGGTTTCGCGCGAGCGCAGGCCGTGCGGGGCCAGCGGCAGGCCGCAGAACCTGAGGGCTTCCATGATCTCGGGAAAGGCCACCGGCGCGACTTCGGGCCGGTTGGTGTGGGCCTGGTTCAGTACGACCATGCCGCCCTTGCCCAGGCGGCGCACCGCCTCGGCCGTGCGCACGATCGGGGCCAGGTCCAGGAACGAAGGCCGCCCCGCCACCAGGCAGAAGTCGGCGATGTTCACCGCCTGGGCGACATCGGCCTCCGGAATGGCGGGGGTGTCGACGAACAGGTAATCGAAGCCTTCCCGCATCGCGTTGGACTTGGTCAGGAACAGCTTGCCGGCGGTGATCTCGGCCAGCGCGGGTCCGGGTTCGCTACGGGCTCGCAAGGCGTCCGACGCGGACCTCTGCGGGTCGATGTCGGCCAGCAGAACCTTATGGCCCGCCAGGAACGCCATCAGCGCCAGGTTCACGGCCAAGGTCGTCTTGCCCGATCCGCCCTTCCGGGAAAGTACAGTAATTGTCTTCACGACTTGCACTCTTTGCCCAGACCGAACGACCGGTTCTCGCGGCCGCAAGGTTCCCCAAGGTGCGTAACTGTTATGGCCAAGGTATGAACAGAACTTCAACCTGGGGATTATTTGACGCCGCCGCCAATTTCGCCGGAAGCCGTTGAGGCGACAGCGAAAGGTCGCCCGACGGGCCGTTCAGACGGCGCGAGCGTCTCGTCCGTGTGCGTCCAGGGCGAGCAGGGCGGCGACATGGCTCCACAGGCGGTCGATTTCCTGAGCGGCGGGGGCGGCGGGATCCCATTCGACCACCGACAGGCCTCGGGCGATCGACTGCTGGTAGATGGTCCGCGAACGCAGCCCGACCGGGGCGATCGGAAGGCCGCAGAAGCGCAGCGCCTCGATGGCTTTCTGCACGCTCAAAGGTTCTTCGCCGCCGCGCTTGGACGGGGCCTGGTTCAGCACGATCAGTCCCGCCTTGCCCAGCCGGCGCACCATTTCGGCCGAGCGCGCCACCGAGGCGATGTCGAGAAAGGTCGGGCGGCAGACCAACACGCACAGGTCGGCCGAGTTGACCGCCACGGCCACGTCGGCGTCCGGCGCGGCCGGCGTGTCGATCAGCATCACGTCATAGGCGTCATGGATGGCCTGGGAGCGGGTCTGGAACAGCTTGCCGGCGTTGATCTCGGCTATGCTGGGGCCCGGCTGGGTGCGCGCCCGCAGGGCGTCGGACGCCGAGCGTTGCGGATCGATGTCGGCCAGCAAGGTCTTCCATCCCGCCAGATGGGCGCTCAGGGTCAGGTTGACCGCGAGCGTCGTCTTGCCGGCCCCGCCCTTGCGGGAGATCACAGCCAGGGTCTTCACGTCCAACGCTCCCCAACGCAGCTCCCAAAAAGCGCCTTTTCAGCAAGGCCGGGAGCCTGTGGATAACTTAGCCGCCCCTTACGACAGCTTCGCAACGGAAATGTCGTGTTGAGGGAAACTTAACCATGGCCCAGGACCGCGTGGCGGGAAGCGTGACAACAAAATGAGCGGCCGGTCGGCGTTTTGCGCCTCTACCGTGCTTGACCGGGCCTGAGGCATGGGCGAGGCAGGCGGATGCTTCGCCGCCTGATCGACTTCTTCACCAACATGGACGCCCGGGCCTGGCGCACGGTGGCGGTGTCGTTCGTGCTGTTCGGCGGCGTGGGCGTGGTCTTTCTGTTCGGCGCCCAACTGCTGGGCCTGAACGGCGAGGTCACGGTCGAGCAGTGGCTGGGCGCGGCCCACGGCCCCTGGGCCTTGCCGGTCGCGGTCGGCGCCTTCGCGGCCCTGGCCTTCATCGGCGTGCCGCAGTTCGTGCTGATCGCCGCCGCCGTGGTGGCCTTCGGCCCCTGGACCGGCTTCGCCTACAGCTGGATCGGCACCCTGGTCTCGTCCCTGGTTGGGTTCTGGCTCGGCCGGGCGTTCGGCGGCCGGTTGCTGAAGGACCTGGCCGGCGACGGCGTGGCCAAGTTCATGAGGCTGATCGGCAAGAACGGCTTCCTGGCCAGCCTGATCGTCCGCCTGGTGCCCTCCGCGCCGTTCATCGTCGTCAACATGGCCGCCGGCGTCACGCCGATGAAGGTGTTCGACTTCGCCGCCGGCACCGCCATCGGCATCATTCCGAAGATCGCCCTGACCGCCTTCGCCGGCAATTCGATCGTCCAGGCCCTGAAGGGCGGCGGCAAGCAGCACATCGTCATGCTGGTGGTCGCGGCCGTTATCTGGCTGGTCGCCGGCTGGATCGCCCGCGACTGGCTGAAGGCCAAAGAGAGCCAGGCCGAGTCTGATCAGGCCGGGCCTGGGGGCGACCCGGCCTGATCGGCGTCACCGCTTGGTGACGGGCGGCTTGACGATCGTGCGGCGGCGCAGGGCGTCCTTGAAGCCTGCCCCCAGGCGCAGGCCCTCCTCCAGTCGCGTTTCGTACTGTTCCGTCAACCGGCCCAGGCTTCTGCTCCAGGCCGCGTCCAGGGCGTCGACGGTCTTGGCGGCCAGGCCAGGGACGCGTCCGTCGCCAGCCGCCCCGGCCATCAGCAGGGCGGCCCCCAGGCCGGCCTGCAGCAGGACTTCGGGCCGCGGCGCCAGGCCGAGCGCGCCCAAGGCCGCGAACCGCTCGAATTCGGGCCTTTGGTCGATTGGCGCGCGGTTCCAGGGATCGTAGGTCTCCTGTATCCACTCCCACCACGGGATCTTCGGCTTGTAGAGAAACTCGCGGATGGTCAGCAGGCCGCAGGCTCCACGGGCCAGCGCCAGGTACTGATCGGCTAGGCCGCCCCAGTAGTAGCACCGCTCGAAGTCGAACCCGACGCCGCCCTTTTCCAGCGTATCGCCGATCTTGCCGGGATCGACGCCGCCGCCGAAGTGCGGCAGCTCTTCCTTCAGGCGGGGCAAGGCGGCGATGTCGAGCAGCGCGTTCCACCAGAGCACATTGTGGCGCTTGGCTGGGATCAGCCAGTAGATGATGTTGCGGTAGTAGGCCTTGATGGCCTCGTAGTGCGGCGACGCCTTGCGGCCGCCGTTGCCGTCCGGGATGTAGAAGCCAAACAGGCGCTGGTCGTTCTGGGGAAAGCCGCCAAGGCCCTTCAGCGCCATGTCGCCGGTCAGGTTGATGTTGAAGAAGTGGTGCCAGGTGGAATCCACCACGACGCGGCCGCGCTTGACCCGATGGCCGTCCCAGGCGGCGATCACCCCGAAGGTGCGGGCGTTGACGACGTCGGTGTCGGTGAAATTGTCCAAGGTGGCGATGGCCGGCGTGGTGTGGCCGCCGATCACGTCGCCGGTGGCGATGACCTCCGGCGCGAGGTTGGGATCGCCATCGGTCGGAAACTCGGCCACCGTCGCGCCGGCCAGCGTGTAGGTCAGGGTCTCGTAGTTGTCGGGAACCTCGCAGTGGCCCTCGTGCATGTGGTCAGGCAGGTATTTGATGACCCCGGCCGGCGAGCAGAGCAGCGGATGGGGATATCTGGACTTGGCCAGGTAGCCGCCGGAGAGCTTGAGCCCGCCGCTGTACCAGGCCGGATCGATTTCCTGGGCGATTTCGTCGGACTGATCCTCGAACTGCACCACGTGGTCGGGGCCCGGGCGGACGGTGTCGTAGCGGTCGACGCCCTGACCCTCCGGCGCGGGAGGGTGACCCTTCGGATTGTAGGGGCTCCACCAGCGCCGCATGCTGCGTACGCGCGGAATGATCCGTCCGACCTCGGAGCCGAGGTCCTCGTGGTCGCCGGTGGCGAAGAAGCCGCCGCCCTTTTCCATGTACTGGGCGATGGCTTCGGTCTGGGGCGCGAACGCGGGATCGATGTCCTCCGTGCCCCGCTCGATGGCGAACAGCAGCACCATGTCGTAGTCGGCCAGCACCCGGGCGACGCCGTTGACCGTGAAGCCCTGGTCGAAGCGAAAGCCGACCACATCGGCGCCTGTGGTGACCTTCATGGCGGCCTCGCCGCCTGGGCTCGGGGCGTCACGGTGGGCCTTGGTGATCTCGATCTTGAAGCCCAGCCAGGTTGTGTTCAGCAGCACATCGACGAATTCGCCGAGGTGGAATTCCCGCTCCTGCTGGTGGCTGGTCCAATGCAGGAAACCGCCGTCGTAGCGGTCGGTGACGATCAGGATTCGGACGAGGGGCTTCATTCGGGGACCTCGGTGTTGGGGGGAACGCCACTGGTCGGATTCGAACACGCTTAACGCAAGTTGTGTGAGTTACACAACTATAGATAACATTTTCGAGGAAATGTTCCGGCGCGGGTCGCGTGCCTGGGCGGCGGCGTGTCCAGCGCCGGGAACATGCCCCGGCGCGGTCAAGTTGAAGGGCGAGGCCAACGCCATGACGCGGCTCGCGGGGTGGTTTGACGCCTTGTCGAACGATTTTCCGATCGTGATGCGCCCATGTACGGCGCGTTATTGGAATTTAATTGCCGCGCCTGCGGCCAATTGATCGATTAACGCAAAATGCTTGCCGCTTTTTGGGCTGCTGTGTAGAAAGCAATGCATGAACGTCGCGCGCCAACTGCTTTCGCTTCGGCTTACCAACCCCTGGGCGCTCTAGGGGCCGCGCATCGTCGTGGCCGGGCGCGCAGGGGATGACTAGACCCGCCGCCCCTAAGGTCAGAACTGGCCCCACGCAGACACCATACGACGAGTAGCTCCATGACCTCCGTATCGCCCGCCGCTTTCGACAAGCGCGACAACGTCGTCATTTTCGACACCACCATGCGCGACGGCGAGCAGTCGCCCGGCGCCTCGATGTCGCACGACGAAAAGCTGGAACTGGCCAAGATCCTCGAGGAGATGGGGGTCGACGTCATCGAGGCCGGCTTCCCGATCGCCTCGAACGGCGACTTCGAGGCCGTTCGCGAAATCTCCAAGATCGTCAAGAACAGCACTATCGCCGGCCTGTGCCGCGCCCACATGGTGGACATCGACCGTTGCGCCGAGGCCCTGAAGCCCGCCGCCCGTGGCCGCATCCACGTGGTCATCGCCACCAGCGACCTGCACATGAAGCACAAGCTGCAGATGGAGCCGGACGCCGTCATCGACGTGATCGCCCGCTCGGTGACCCACGCCCGCAACCTGCGCGACGACGTCGAGTGGTCGGCCGAGGACGCCACCCGCAGCGACCGCCAGTTCCTGCGGCGCGCCATCGAGACCGCCATCAAGGCCGGCGCGACGACGATCAACCTGCCCGACACGGTGGGCTACACCTATCCGTCCGAGTACGCCGACCTGTTCAGCTGGATGACCCAGAACGTCGAGGGCGCCGACAAGGTGATCTTCTCGACCCACTGCCACAACGACCTGGGCCTGGCCGTGGCCAACAGCCTGGCCGGCGTGCAGGGCGGGGCGCGCCAGATCGAGTGCGCGATCAACGGCCTGGGCGAGCGGGCCGGCAACGCGGCGCTGGAAGAGATCGTGATGGCCCTGAAGGTGCGCGGCGACAAGCTGCCCTTCCAGACCGGCATCGACACCACCCACATCACCCGCGCCAGCCGCTACGTCTCGGCCATCACCGGTTTCCCGGTGCAGTACAACAAGGCCATCGTCGGCAAGAACGCCTTCGCGCATGAAAGCGGCATCCACCAGGACGGGATGCTGAAGAACCGCGAGACCTACGAGATCATGACCCCGGAATCGGTTGGCCAGGCGCCGTCCAGCCTGGTCATGGGCAAGCACTCGGGCAGCCACGCCTTCCGCGCCAAGTTGAAGGACCTGGGCTACGAGCTGGGCCAGAACGCCCTGAAGGAGGCCTTCGGCCGCTTCAAGGACCTGGCCGACCGCAAGAAGCACGTCTACGACGACGACATCATCGCCCTGGTCGACGACGCCCTGGCGCGCGGTTCGGAACGTATCCGCGTCCAGCGCCTGCGCGTCGTGGCCGGCACCGACGGCCAGTCGGCCGAGCTGACCCTGGAAGTCGACGGCGAAGTGAAGACCTCGGAAGCCTCGGGCGACGGTCCGGTGGACGCCGTGTTCAACGCCATCCTGGCGATCGTGCCGCACAACGCCGCCCTGCGCCTGTTCCAGGTGCACGCGGTGACTGAAGGCACCGACGCCCAGGCCCAGGTCTCGGTCCGCCTCGAAGAGGACGGCCGCATCGCCACGGGCCAGGCCGCCGACACCGACACCCTGACCGCCTCGGCCAAGGCCTATGTGAACGCCCTGAACAACCTCATGGCGCGCAAGGAAAAGAGCCGGCCGGAAGCGGCGATCGCCAGCGGCTTCTAAGCCGCTTCGCGCTTGCTGAACGGCCGCGTGGCCAGCAGTTCGGCCGACAGGCAGGCCTGGGGATCGACCTCCAGGCCCAGCGCCCGCAGATCCTCGCACAGCGCCCGGCGCAGTTCCTGATCCAGGAACGCGCCGGCGTCGATGACTAGCGCCCCGCCGGGACGCAGCATGGTCATCGTCGAGGCCGCGGCGGCGCGCGCGTCGGCCACGGTCGAGCAGCCCACGATCAGCAGCACGTCGCTCTGCTCGTCGGCCGCCCGGCACGTGGCGCGCCGCGCCGCCTCCACCCGGTCATAGCCGCGTCGCCACAGCACGCTCATCGCCTCGCCCGCCTCGGGTCCGGTCACCGCCACGAAACACAGCGGCGTGGCCTGGGCCAGGGCGAGCATACGCCCCAGGGTCTGGTTGATCCCGTCGGTCGGAACGCCGAGCAGGAACCGCGCGGCCTGCCCAATGGGAGTCCACTTGGACGGATGGGACGACATGGTCGAAACCTCTTGCTCGTCGCGCCCGTCACCGGACGGGCCGACGACCAGGGTGTGCGCCCAGGCGGCCTAAGACCTCCATTCGGAAACACGCCGTCCGCATAAGGGCGGCATAAGGAACCCCGATGATCTGGATTCCCATCACCATCGCCGCCTCGTTCGCCCAGGTGGCCCGCAACGCCGCCCAGCGCTCGATTATGGGCGGAACCGGCCCCTGGGGTGCGACCCTGGTGCGGTTCCTGTTCGGCCTGCCGTTCACGGCGGTGTTCGTCGCGATCGCCTTCGCCCTGACACGCGGCGAGCATCCGCACGCGGGCCTGGCGTTCTGGGCTCCGGTCCTGATCGGCGGGGCGACGCAGATCGCCGCCACCGCCGCCTTGCTGGTCGCCATGAAGCGCGCGGGGTTCGCCGTGGCCACCGCCGTGCAGCAGAGTTCGATCCCCCTGGCGGCGCTGTTGGGCTGGCTGGTCTATGGCGAGCGCCTGAGCGTCATGGGCTGGACCGGAGTGGCCCTGACCAGCGTCGCCCTGCTGGTCGTCACCTGGCCGCGCACTGGGGCCTCGGGCGGTCAACCGATCAGCGGCGGGTTGTTCGGCCTGCTGTCCGGCCTGGCCTTCGGAGTGTCGCTGAACGCCTTCCGGCAGGCAGGGCGCGCCTTGGAACCGAACCATCCGATCTTCGCGGCGGTGGTCAGTCTGCTGGTCGTGCAGGCGGTGCAGACCCTGGCCCTGACCCTGTTCCTGGCGATCACCGATCGCGCGGTCTTGGCGGCGGTTGCCAAGGCCTGGCGGCCGTCGCTGGGAGCTGGGTTCTGGGGCGCGGCGGCCTCGGCCGGCTGGTTCATCGCCCTGGCGTTGGCGCCCGCGGGGCAGGTGAGGGCGGTCGGGGTGGTCGAGGCGCCCATCGCCGCCCTGGCCGGACGCCGTCTGTTCGCGGAACGTCTGACCGTGGTGCAGATGATCTTCGGCCTGGTCGCGGCGGCCGGGGTGGCCATGGCCGCGCTCGGCTAGAAAACGCCATGTTTCTGGGATGAAACCCCCGGCGCCGCCGTTCTACGAAATCAGGTGATCCACGGGTCGCAATAGACCTTGAAATCAACGCTTTCGCAGGGCAAACGGGCTTCGTCGGCAGCTTTGTGGCAGTCAGGCGACGGCGCGGCAGGGGCCAGCGCTCCCGTCGTGCGGCAGGCGCTCGTCAATGGGACAAGAACCCGCATTTTGCGGGAATCATGTTGTCCTCGTTAGGAATTGAAGTAGGAGCCATCTTTTCCCTTCGCCTTCGCCGCTTCGGCGGCGCAAATGGCTCCGTTTCGCATACCCGTCACCGACTTCATTTTTAACGACTCAGCCGCCTCCGCCCCTTATCCCCTCAGTCAGGGCTTTCAATGTTTTCTTCCCTCTTCGGCGTCATCTCCAACGACATCGCCATCGACCTGGGCACCGCCAACACGCTCATCTACATGAAGGGCAAGGGCATCGTCTTGAACGAGCCGTCTGTCGTGGCGCTACGTAACGTGGGCGGCCGCAAGATCGTCCACGCGGTGGGGATCGAGGCCAAGCAGATGCTGGGTCGTACGCCGGGCCACATGGAAGCCATCCGTCCGATGCGCGACGGGGTCATCGCCGACTTCGAAGTCGCCGAGGAGATGATCAAGTACTTCATCCGCAAGGTTCACAACCGCAAGGGCTTCGTGAATCCCAAGGTCATCGTCTGCGTGCCGTCGGGCGCCACCGCCGTCGAGCGCCGCGCCATCAACGACAGCTGCCTGAACGCCTCGGCCCGTCGCGTCGGCCTGATCGACGAGCCGATGGCCGCCGCGATCGGCGCCGGCCTGCCCATCCACGAACCGACCGGCTCGATGGTCGTCGACATCGGCGGCGGCACCACCGAGGTGGCCGTGCTGTCGCTGTCGGGCATCGTCTATTCGCGTTCGGTTCGCGTCGGCGGCGACAAGATGGACGAGGCGATCATCAGCTACATGCGTCGCCACCATAACCTGCTGATCGGCGAGACGACCGCCGAGCGCATCAAGAAGGAAATCGGCACCGCCCGCGCGCCGGCCGACGGCGAGGGGCTGTCGATCGACGTCAAGGGCCGCGACCTGATGCAGGGCGTGCCGCGCGAAGTCCGCATCTCGGAAAAGCAAGCCGCCGACGCCCTGGCCGAACCGGTCGGGCAGATCGTCGAAGCCGTGAAGGTGGCTCTGGAAGCCACGCCTCCGGAACTGGCCAGCGACATCGCCGACAAGGGCATCATGCTGACCGGCGGCGGCGCGCTGCTGCGCGGCCTGGACGCCGAGATCCGCGACCACACCGGCCTGCCGGTCACCGTGGCCGACGATCCGCTGTCGTGCGTGGCCCTGGGCTGCGGCAAGGTGCTCGAGCATCCCAAGTGGATGAAGGGCGTGCTTGAATCGACTCTCGCCTAGGCGCCACAATCCGCTAGGACGCCGCGGGGGGCGTCGGGAGAACTAGTACGTGCCCTTTCGCGAAGGTCCGCTCGGTGACCTGAAAGTGCCGCTTACCTGGACTGCGGCCGTGGCGTTGATCGTCGCGGCCGTGATCGCGGTGGCGTTCCTGCTGGCCGATCGGCGCGAGACCCTTCAGCAACAGGCCTACGGCGTCACCCGCCAGACGGTCGACACGGTGTCCAAGCCGGTCAGCGGCGTGATCGCCGCTCCGGGGCGCTGGACCGGCCTGGGCGTCGACTTCCTCTCCAGCTACTTCTTCACCGCGTCGGAGAACCGCCGGCTGAAGGCCGAGCTGAAGGAGATGCGCGGCTATCGCGACCAGTACCTGGCCGAGGTCGACAAGAACGAGAGCTACCGCGCGCTGCTGGGCCTGCGCACCGATCCGCCGATCCCGATGGTGGCCGCTCGCGTGGTCAGCGACACCCGCGGCCCGTTCGCCAACACCCGCCTGGCCGACGCCGGTTCGGAAAAGGGCGTGGTGGTCGGCAATCCGGTGATGAACGAGCGTGGTCTGGTCGGGCGCGTGGTCGGCGTCGCCAACGGCGCCAGCCGCGTGCTGCTGCTGACCGACATCGCCTCGCGTACGCCGGTGATGATCGACCGCACCAACGCCCGCGCCATCCTGACCGGCGATGGCGGCCCCAATCCCAAGCTGGAATATCTGCGCGGCGTCGATCCGATCAAGGAAGGCGACCGGGTCGTCACCTCGGGCGACGGCGGCGTGGTGCCGCGCGGCCTGCCGGTGGGCGCGGCGGTCATGGGCCTGGACGGCCGCTGGCGCGTGGTGCTGTTCGCCGATGACGCGGCCATCGACTATGTCCGCATCCTGCTGTTCAAGGACTTCTCGCAACTGGCCGACCAGAAGGCGCTGCTGACCCGCAGCCTGCCGCCGGTGACCACCGAGGATCCCGACGTGTCGATCCTGGGGCCGGTCGCGACCGCGCCCAAGCCGCCGGCTCAGACGGGCGCGACAACCCCGCCCGCGACCGGGGCGCCTCCGCCGAAGCCTTCCGCCACCACGCCGCCGGCCGCCAAGCCGGCGACGACGACACCGGCTCCGAAGCCCGCCGCGCCCCGACCTGCCGCGCCCAAGCCCGCGACGCCTGCGCCGACGACGGCTCAACCGCCTGGCGGGGGACAATAGGGTGGGCGGCGCGCGGCCTCTGCATCCCGGCCGCTGGCTGGGTGTGCCCGCCTTGCTCTGCGTGCTGGCGACCATCGTCTTCGCCGCGCCGATCCGGATCTGGGGCCTGCAACTGCCCGAGCCGGTGTTCGCCATGGTCCCGGCCTTCGCCTGGGCCCTGATCCGGCCGTCGATCCTGGCGCCCTTCGCCCTGTTGCTGCTGGGCCTGTTCCTGGACATCTTCTGGGGCGGACCGACCGGCCTGTGGGGCCTGTCGCTGCTGGTCGCCTACGCCACCGCCCTGACCGGCCGCAACATGATGACCGGCCAGAGCCGGCCGATGATGTGGGCCTGGTTCGCCGGCGTCACCGCCGTGGCCATGGCCGGCGGCTTCCTGTTCAGCATGCTCGACAGCCTGGCCATGCCCAGCCTGTTGGCCGTGTTCTGGCAGTTCCTGGTCACGGCCCTGTTGTTCCCGTTCGCCCACCGGCTGATCGACCGGTTCGAGGACGCGGACGTTCGGTTCCGGTGACGCCATGAGCGAGCCGTCAATCTTCTTTTTCGAGGTCAACGAGCGGCAGGGGGTGTTCCACCGCCGCGCGTTCCTGATGGGCGGCCTGGCCGGCGGCGGTCTGCTGGCCCTGGGCGGACGCCTGGCCCAGCTGCAACTGGTCGAGGCTCAGCGCTACCAGAAGCTTTCGGCCGGCAACCAGTTCAACTACCGCCTGACGCCCCCGCCGCGCGGCCTGATCCTGGACCGCAACGGCGTGGCCCTGGCCTCGAACCGTCCGAACTTCCGGCTGATGGTCAGCAAGGACTCCAAGGACTTCGATATCGAGGCCACCCTCGATGATCTGTCCAAGCTGGTGCCGATCGACGGCACGCGCCGCGCCCGCCTGCTCAAGGACATCGCCCGCGCGCCCAAGAAGGCCCCGGTGGCGGTGATGGAAGACATGACCTGGGAGGAGTTCTCCCGCGTCAACATCCGCGCGCCCGAGCTGCCCGGCGTGACGGCCGACATGGGCGAGGTGCGGGTCTATCCGTTCGGCGGGGCCTTCGCCCACGTGATCGGTTACGTCGCCAAGGTCTCGGACCGCGACCTGGAAAAGGCCAAGAACGAGCCCGACCAGGACCTGCTGCATCACCCCGGTTTCCGGATCGGCAAGCAGGGCGTCGAAAAGGCCCTGGACCGCGAGCTGCGTGGCCGCCCCGGCGCGACCAAGGCCGAGGTCGACGCCCAGGGCCGCGTCGTGCGCCTGGACCCCGAGGGCGACATTCCGCCCACGCCCGGCAAGGAAGTGCGCCTGACCCTGGACGCCGACATCCAGAACCGCGCTCTGGAAGTGATGGGCGACGAAAGCGGCGCCATCGTCGTGATGGATGTGCGCAACGGCGACCTGCTGGCCATGGTCTCGGCCCCCAGTTTCGACGCCAACCGCTTCGTGAAGGGGCTGTCGGGTCCTGAGTACAAGGCCCTGGCCGAGTACGAGCGCAAGCCGTTGCTGGACAAGGCGCTGAGTGGCAACTTCCCGCCCGGCTCGACCTTCAAGCCTACGGTCGGCTTGGCCGCCCTGACCGCCGGCGTCGATCCCGAGGTCCGCGTCAGCTGCGGCGGCAGCTGGTACTATGGCGGCCGGACCTGGCGGTGCTGGGAAAAGCGCGGCCACGGCTCGCAGAACATGCACGAGGCCATCAAGAACTCGTGCGACATCTACTTCTACCAGACCGCCCTGAAGATCGGCCCCGACGCCATCGCCACCGCCGCGCGGGCCATGGGCTTCGGCCAGGCGTTCGACATCGGCATTCCGGGCCAGAAGAAGGGCCTGGTGCCGGACCGCGAATGGAAAAAGCGGGCCAACAAGAAGAATCCGGCCAACCAGATCTGGTTTCCGGGCGAGACCCCCAGCTACGGGATCGGGCAGGGGGCGCTCAGCGTCAACGCCCTGCAGTTGGCGGTGATGGTTTCGCGCCTAGCCAACAGCAAGAAGGCGCTTAATCCTCGCCTGATCAAGTCGGTGGGCGGCGTCGAGCAGCCCAGCGGCGCGGCCGTGCCCGACCTGCCGTTCACCCCCGAGCACCTGGCCTATGTGCGCGGCGGCATGGAAGCCGTGGCCAACGACGTGCGCGGCACCGCCTATCGCCAGAGCCAGTTGGGCCTGGGCGACGTCAAGATGGCCGGCAAGACCGGTACGGCCCAGGTCCGCAGCTATGACAAGGTCGCCGACCGCAAGAGCACCAACGTCGCGTGGAAGCTCAAGGACCACAACCTGTTCGTGGCCTTCGCGCCCTATGACGACCCGCGCTACGCGGTCGCCGTCATCGTCGAGCACGGCGGCCTGGGCGGCGCCACGGCCGGCGCGCCCCGGGCCCGCGAAGTGATGCGCGTGGCGCTGCTGAAGGACCCCGAGGTCCGCGCCCGCATCGAGCGGCCCATGCCCTTGCCGCCTGAGCCGGTCGAGGCCGCGCCCGACGGATCGGTCGAGGGCGCCGCGCCCGACGATCCGACCCTGGGCGCGCCGCCCGCCACCCCAATCGTTCCCGCGCCTCCCGTTCCCGGAGCTCCTCGATGACCCTCAGCGGCGGCCTCAGCCGGCCCGGCGAACGCGACCGGCCCATCATCAAGTTCATGGAGATCGACTGGACCCTGTGTCTGGTCTTGTGCCTGATCGCCGGTTCGGGCGCGCTGATGCTGTTCTCGATCGCCGGCGGCTCGTGGGAGCCGTGGGCCGACAAGCACCTGCTGCGCTTCGGCGTCTATTTCATCATGATGATCGCCCTGGCCATGGTCGACCTGCGGGTCTGGTTCAGCCTGGCCTATCCGGTCTACGGCGTCGGACTGCTGCTGCTGGTGGCGGTGGCCCTGGTCGGCGACTCCTCGCTGGGCGCCCAGCGCTGGCTGGCGGTCGGACCCGTGCGCTTCCAGCCGTCCGAGATCATGAAGCTGGGCGTCGTGCTGGCCCTGGCCCGCTACTATCACGGCCTGTCGGCCGACAGCGCGCGGCTGTCGTGGAAGCTGCTGATCCCTGCCGCTTTGATCGGCGTGCCGGTGCTGCTGGTGGCCCACCAGCCCGACCTGGGCACGGCGATGCTGATCGCCCTGCCGGGCCTGGCGGTCATGGTGCTGGCCGGTTTGTCGCTGCGGCTGATCATCGTCGGGATCGTCGGCGCGCTGGCGGCCCTGCCGCCGTTCATCTTCTTCGTGCTGCACGACTACCAGCGCAACCGGATCCTGACCTTCATGGACCCGGAGAAGGATCCGTCGGGCAACGGCTACCACATCATGCAGTCCAAGATCGCCCTGGGTTCGGGCGGCCTGCTGGGCAAGGGACTGGGGCTAGGTTCACAGAGCCAGCTGAACTTCCTGCCCGAGAAGCAGACCGACTTCATCTTCGCCACCCTGGCCGAGGAGTTCGGCTTCGTCGGCTGCGTCAGCGTGCTGTTCCTGTACGGCGTGGCGATCTTCATGGCCCTGCGCATCGCCTCGATCAGCCACAGCCATTTCGGCCGGCTGTCGGCGGCCGGGGTGACGGCGACCTTCGCCCTCTATGTGCTGATCAACGGCGCGATGGTGATGGGCATGGCCCCGGTGGTGGGCGTGCCGATGCCGATGCTGTCGTACGGCGGCACCGTCATGCTGACGGTCATGGTCGGGTTTGGGCTTGTGCAGGCGGTGCGGGTGCACAGGTATACGGAAGTGACCAGCGGCAAGGGTTCGCTGATGTAGTCAGGAGCGTCGATCCTGTCCCTCCCCCTTGCGGGGAGGGTGGCCCGCGTAGCGGGTCGGGTGGGGATCGGTGCAGGGTGTCTGGAGTCAGCAGACCCCACCCGTCGGCTTCGCCGCCACCCTCCCCATAAAGGGGAGGGAAGAGACTATTTGCTCCCCTTCAACGCCCTGCCGCTCATCACCGCCCCGGCCCCGAACTTCCCCCGCAGCCCGTCGATCACCGTCTCGCTCTTCAGCGTCTTGCGCTCGTCGCCGGCGAAGAAGTCGTCGGCCGCGCCCTCGGCGGGCACGAAGTCGGTCAGGCCCGCGCCGATCAGGCGGTAGTGCAGGCCGCGGGGCTCGGCCGCCAGCAGCTCGCGGGCCACCTGGAACAGCGTGCGGGCGGTCTGGATCGGCACGGGCAGGGTGCGGCGGCGGGTGTGGACCTTGAAGTCCGGCGTGCGCAGCTTCAGCGTCGCCACGCGGCCCGCCACCCCGCCGGCCCGGGCCTGGCGGGCGACCTTCTCGCATAGCGGCCACAGCTCGTCCTCGAGCTGCTCGCGCTCATAGAGGTCGTCGTTGAACGTGGTCTCGGCGCTGATCGTCTTGCGCTCCTGGTCGGGATCGACCAGCCGCGTGTCGCGGCCGTGGGCCAGGTGGTGCAGGCGAAGACCGCTCGAGCCCAGCACCTTGATCAGCTGCTTGAGGTCGGCTGACGCGATGTCGCCGACGGTGCGAAAGCCTTCCGAGGCCAGGGACGCCACGGTGGCGGGGCCGACGCCTGGCAGGATCGACACCGGCTTGGAGGCCAGGAACGCCTCGACGCCTACCGCCCCGATCACCGAGAAGCCGCGCGGCTTGTCCAGCTCCGAGGCGATCTTGGCCAGGAACTTGTTGGGCGCCAGGCCGATCGAGACGGTGATCTGGACCTCGGCCTCGATCTCCTTCTGCACGCGGGCCAGCATCACCGCCGGCGGCGCGCCGTGCAGGCGCTCGGTGCCCGACAGGTCGATCCAGGCTTCGTCCAGCGACAGCGGTTGCACCAGGGGCGTCAGGGCCTCCAGCTTGGCCATGATCCGCCGGCTCTCGTGCTTGTACTTGGCGAAGTTGGGCTTGATGACCACGGCCTCGGGGCACAGCTTCAGCGCCTTGTACATCGGCATGGCCGAGCGCGGACCGCTCATGCGGGCGATGTAGCAGGCCGTGGTCACCACGCCGCGCTTGCCGCCGCCGACGATCACCGGCTTGTCGCGCAGCGACGGATCGTCGCGCTTCTCGACCGAGGCGTAGAAGGCGTCGCAGTCCATGTGGGCCATGGACAGCTGGCCCAGCTCCTCGTGAAAGATCACGCGCGGCGAGCCGCAGGCCGGACAGCGCGAGACCTTGGTCTCGCCCGTCGCCAGGCAGTCGCGGCATAACGCTTTCAAGGGAGGGGGCTCTTCACGGGAACAGCTTGCGCTCGATGGCCAGCTTCAGGTCCGGCCACAGGTCGATGCGGACGTGGCGCTCGGGATCGGAAGGCGCGAGGGGGCGCAGGCGCTCGTCGGCCACCATCTGGAAGCGGTTCACGCGGGGCGCGCTCTCGGCCACCGAATCCAGCTGCGGCAGCAGGTCGTCGATGAACACCGACGGACCGGTGGTGCGCCCGGCCAGGTCGGCCGCCGATGGGCCCTTGGGGCCGCTGTTGATCACCAGCGGATAGTCGAAGCCGTGGGTCTTCAGCCACTTGGCGCGCGACTGGCGGCCGTGTTCGGGGGCGTTGGTCAGGATCACCACGTCGGCCCGGCGCGACAGGTCGGCCAGGGCGTCGGCCGCGCCCTCGGCCGGCAGCAGGTCGTCGGCCCCGTCACGGAAGAAGTCGTTGAACAGCGCCCGGCCGGCGATCAGGTCCAGGTGCTCGGCCTCGCCCGGCCGATAGATGTTCTGGAACAGCGCGTAGCGGTCGAATCGCAGCTCGAATCCATGGCGCCCGATGAACGTTCCGAAGCCATGCATGAAGCGCGCGAGCACCTCGTCCACGTCGACGATGACCAGCGGCGCGTCGGGGCGCACGGTGCAGGCCTGAAGGTCTGAAAAACTGGGTTCCATGATCTGCGATTGGCCGAGGTAAAACGCGATTAGCGCGGGCTTAAGGATATTCGTGCGATCTGGAATCCAGAAGCGGCGCGAATCCCTTACGCACCGCCACGGACCGGAATGGTCGGGGTCAGGATGACGAAGAAGGTCCTCATCGTCGAGGATAACGAGCTGAACATGAAGCTCTTTCATGACCTGCTCGAAGCCCAGGGCTATGAGACCCTGCAGACCCGCGAGGGTTTGCAGGCGTTGTCGATCGCCCGTGAGCACCGTCCGGACCTGATCCTGATGGACATCCAGCTGCCCGAAATCTCCGGCCTTGAAGTCACCAAGTGGCTCAAGGAGGACGACGATCTGTCACATATACCGGTGGTCGCGGTTACGGCATTTGCAATGAAGGGCGACGAGGAGCGCATCCGCGAGGGCGGGTGCGAGGCCTATATCTCCAAGCCCATCTCGGTGTCGCACTTCCTCGACACCATCCGCCGTCTGCTGGAAAGGTAAGGGCCCGTGAGCGCGCGCATCCTGGTCGTCGACGACATCGAGGCCAATGTCCGCCTGCTCGAGGCCAAGCTTTCGGCCGAGTATTATCAGGTCTCCGTCGCCTATGACGGCCCCACGGCCCTGACCCTGGCGGCCGCCGAGCTGCCCGACGTGATCCTGCTGGACGTGATGATGCCCGGCATGGATGGCTTCACCGTCTGCAAGAAACTCAAGGAAGACCCGACCACCCGCCACATCCCGGTCGTGCTGGTCACGGCGCTGGACGGTCGCGCCGACCGCATCCAGGGCCTGGAGGCGGGCGCCTCGGACTTCCTGACCAAGCCCATCGACGACGTCATGCTGTTCGCCCGCGTGCGCAGCCTGACCCGCTTCAAGCTGGTGATCGACGAACTGCGCCAGCGCGAGGCCTCGGGCCGCCGCATGGGCGTGATCGCCGGCGCCGCCTCGCGCCTGGACGGCCTGGGCGGCCGGGTTCTGATCGTCGACGACAACGAACGCCAGGCCCAGCGCGTGGCCGCCGAACTGGGCGTCGAGCATCGTCCGGTCATCGAATCCGACCCCGTGAAGGCCCAGATCAGCGCCGGCGGTCCGGTCGACCTGGTGATCATCAACGCCGCCGCCAAGGGCTTCGACGGCCTGCGCTTCGCCGCCAGCCTGCGCTCGGACGAGCGCACCCGCCACCTGCCGATCCTGGCCATGGTCGATCCCGACGAGCGCCCGCGCCTGGTCAAGGCGCTGGAGATCGGCATCAACGACATCCTGCCGCGTCCCATCGACCCGCAGGAACTGGCCGCCCGGGTCAAGACCCAGATCCAGCGCAAGCGCTACACCGACTATCTGCGCCAGAACCTCGACCACAGCCTGGAACTGGCCGTCACCGACCAGCTCACGGGCCTGCACAACCGTCGCTACATGACCGGCCAGCTCGACTCGCTGGTCAAGCGCGCGGCCCTGGGCGGCGACCCTGTCGCGGCCCTGCTGATCGACATCGACCACTTCAAGAAGATCAACGACGGCTTCGGCCACGACGTCGGCGACGAGGTGCTGCGCGAATTCGCCCTGCGCCTGGCCTCGAACGTCCGCGCCATCGACCTCCCTTGCCGCTATGGCGGCGAGGAGTTCACGGTGATCATGCCCGACACCCAATTGGCCGACGCCCTGCGCATCGCCGAGCGGATCCGCATGCACGTCTCCGGCTCGCCGTTTCGCGTGGCCCATGGCAGCGAACTGCTGACCGTGACCATCTCGATCGGCGTCTCGGCCACCAGCGGCGCGGGCGACACCCCCGAAACCCTGCTCAAGCGGGCCGACGAGGCGGTGTACGAGGCCAAGAAGTCCGGCCGTAACGCCGTGGTGGGCAAGGCGGCTTAGGCTTCGCCTGGCTCGCAAGCCAATCCAAAACCCCGCTCATCCCGGCGAATGCCGGGACCCAGATCCTAAAGCTGAGTGGCTGATTGGAAGAGCTCGGCGCTGTTGGCGTCAACCACACCGCTATTCCATCTGGGTTCCGGCATTCGCGGGATGAGCGGATTATGGGAGGTCAGTGCTTCGCGACCAGCTTGATCTCGTACAGTCGCGGCCACAGCTTTCCCGTCACGATCAACCGGTCAGCCTTGGCGTCATAGGCGATGCCGTTCAGCACGTCGGCGCGGGCGCGGTCCTGCGCGGGCAGCAGGCCTGTCAGGTCGATCCAGCCCGTCACCTTGCCCGTGGCCGGGTCGATGCGGGCGATGCGGTCGGTCTGCCAGATATTGGCCAGAATCTCGCCCTTGACCCATTCCAGCTCGTTCAGCTGGTCCACCGGCCGGCCCTGGTCGGTGACGGTGATCCCGCCGATCTCCTTCAGGGTCTCCGGATCCAGGAACCGCAGGCGCGCGGTGCCGTCGCTCATGATCAGCCGCTTGTCGTCACGGGTCAGGGCCCAGCCTTCGCCGGCATAGCTGAATTCACCCCGCGCTTCGAAGTCGTCGAGGTCGTAGACGAAGCCGACCTGGTTCTTCCAGGTCAGCTCGATCAGCTTGTCCTTCCAGTCGACGATGCCCTCGCCGAAGAACTGGCTGGAGATCGAGCGCTCGTTCTCGACGCTACCGGTCTCCAGCACGATCTTGCGGATCGACGAGGCGCCCTCCAGCCCGGTGCTCTCGTACAGAAAGCCGTCGCGCAGAAAGAGGCCCTCGGTGAAGGCGTTGGGATCGTGGGGATAGGTGCGCACCACCTGGTAGCCGTAGACCGGCGTGGCGGCGCGTGCGGGCGCCGATGGCGAACAGGCGCCAAGCACGAGAGCAGCGGCCAGCCAGAGGGACGGAAGCGGGAGTCGACGCATGGCCCAGCTAGGCCTTTCCCTGACGGCGAAAACAAGACGGCGCGGGCGAAAACCGCCGATTGGCAACATGCTTGACTTGGAACGCGGAGGCCGTTCGTCGGATAACGTTGTTGCGCGAGTTTGTCGCCTGCTCCACTATGGCGAGAGGGGGAAAGCCGATGACTGACAGCCACGATACCGAAAAGCACGTAAAGGTCCTCGGCCTGTTGACCGAAAAATCCTCCTTCTGGGAGCAGATGGCTATCGTCGCCTTCACCGCCGGAGGCGTGCTGAGCGCGATCTACGCCTACGCCGTGGGGGATTTAGCCAAGACCTTCAGCATCCTGTTTTTGGTGGGCTGCGCCGCGTGGTTAAGCGGAAGCGTGCTGGGCTTTCTGTTCGGGGTTCCACGGTTTCAGGCCGATCCTCAGGCTGACTCCAGCCGCATGCTGCCCAATACCAACCTTGAGCAGGTGTCCGATTGGCTGACGAAGATCATCATCGGTGCGACCCTGGTGCAGCTGGGTACGCTGATCGATCGGCTTCAGGTCCTGTTCCAGATGGTTGGAGACCAGATCGACAAGCCCGGGGCGACGGTCGCGTCCGGAGCCGCCATCATCTTCTTGTTCGCCACCGGATTCATGTGGGGTTACCTGTGGTGCAGCCTGCGGATCTTCCGCGAAATGGCCAACCTGACCCAGCAGGAACTCGACAGGGTGCGTCTGGCTCGCAGCTCTCCGGCGGCGCCCTAGGCGACCTGAAACAAAAAAGCCCGGCGTCGCCGCCGGGCTTTTTCAATGCGTCAATCGTGAAAGCAGACCTACTTGATCTTGCCTTCGCGGAATTCGACGTGCTTGCGGATGACCGGATCGTACTTCTTCAGCACCATCTTTTCGGTCTTGGTGCGGGCGTTCTTCTTGGTCACGTAGAAGAAGCCGGTGTCCGCCGTCGAGTTCAGGCGGATCTTGATGGAAGCCGGTTTGGCCATGGTCGAATCCCTGCGATGGTCGCGCAGGTCCCTACGCGGTCGAAATAAGAGGCGCGGAACATACTCACCGGCGGCGCAAAGTCAATTGCCGGTCTCGCATCGTTTGTAGGGGAAATCGACGCTCTTTGCCCGGCCGCCGATTTGACCCTCGATCCGGGCGACCATCGTGTCCTTGTCGGTCCATCTGTAGATGATGCGCTGAGGAAAGTCGTGGGATGGGTTTTCGAACGTCGCCGCATCGGGCTCGAAGGTTTTGAGGCGGAAGGTTGCTTCCGCTTGGCCTGACGGGCGCGCGACATAGTCGAGACCGGTCTGGGTCTCGCGGATCAGCAGGAATTCATATTCGGGCGGATGGCCGTCGCTTGTGGTGCGGCTCATTCCCAGCATGAGGCCTCCGTCGGGGCGCATCCATTGCTCCACGATCCGCCTGTGCGAACGCGTCTGCTCCCAACATCCGGCCAGTCGCCCGCCGAGGATGACGAGCGGTGGAGGTACGCTGGGGACGGGTGACGCGGCGAGGTGGGCGGCGAGGATCAGGGCGAACATGGCGGCCTCGTGCTGCGAAATCCTCGTCCCCAAAGGTGTTTTGGCGACAGGCTCAGGATGAGGATTTCAAATGATGGCTCGGCATTACAGTAGCCCCCATCCTGAGCTTGCCGCCAAAACACCTTTGGGGACGAGGGCGGACCCGCGAGCCTTACAGATAACTCAACTGCCGCGCCCCACGCAGGAAGCGCATGAACGGAGCCGGGCGTTCGGGAGCGGCCAGGCGCTGGGCGACCTCGGAGACGACGAAGCGGGTGATGTTGGGCAGGTCCAGTTCGCGGGCGGCGTCGAAGTCGAACCAGCCGATCTCGTCCAGCTCGCCGCAGTCGGCTTGGCGCTCCAGGCTCAGCAGGGCGCTGGCGGGGGCCATGAAGAACCGGGCGTCGAAGCGGCGGGTGCGATAGGGCGGTGTGATGGCCCGGGCGACGAAGGCCAGCGGCGCCAGGTCGGGCAGGGCGCCCTGGGCCAGGAACGGTCGCCAGGCCCCGGCGGCGGGCCGGGCCGGCGCCTTCTGGGCCAGCAGCAAACCGGTTTCCTCGAACGTCTCGCGCACCGCCGCCAGGGCCAGGGCGCGGGCCAGGCGGGCGGGGGTGGGGTGACGCGGTTCGACGGAGAGCCGCGCGGTCAGGTCCGGCGACAGCTCGCTGGCGCTGGGCGCGGCGTAGTCGCCGCGATCGACCCGGCCGCCCGGGAACACCCACTTGTCGGCCATGAAGGCCAGGCCCCGATTGCGGCGGCCCATCAGGATCTGGGGCTTGGGTCGGTCGTCGCGAACCACGATCAGGGTGGCGGCGTGGCGCGGCTTCAGCACGCCGGCCCCGGCGTCGCGGACGTCGCCGTCGTTGCGGGTGTCGAATTTGGCGTCGATCGGCTCGTCCATGCCAGGAGATTAGACCCGAGTCGCGGCGGCGCCAGCCATCCGTAGCGGCAGGGAGGCCGTTATCGTGGACGCGCTTGACCGTCATGCGCTGACCCGCCCAAGCTCGCGCCGGGGATTTCAGGAATCGAGGGACGGGCATGTTCGCAAGGGTTTCCGGGCTGGCTCTGGCCGCCGCTCTGCTGGCAGGGCCGGCGCTCGCCGCACCTTCCACAGCCCAGGTGGCCGCCGCCGCCAAGGCCGTCCAGCCCAAGGTCGTGGCCTGGCGGCGCGACATCCATGAGCATCCCGAGCTGGGCAACCAGGAGGTCCGCACGGCCGCCCTGGTGGCTAAGGAGCTCCGCGCTCTGGGCTTCGAGGTCCGCGAGGGCGTGGGCCGCACCGGCGTGGTCGGGGTGCTGAAAGGTGGCAAGCCCGGCAAGGTCGTGGCTCTGCGCGCCGACATGGACGCCCTGCCGGTCGAGGAGAAGACCGGCCTGCCGTTCGCCTCCAAGGTCACGGCGCAGTGGGAAGGCAAGACCCTGCCGGTCATGCACGCCTGCGGCCACGACACCCATATCGCCATGCTGCTGGGCGCGGCGACGGTGCTGGCGGGCATGAAGGCGCAGATCCCCGGCACGGTCGTCGTGCTGTTCCAGCCGGCCGAGGAGGGCTCCCAGGCCGGCGAAGAGGGCGGGGCGGGCCTGATGATCCGCGACGGCGCCCTGGACCATCCCAAGGTCGACGCCATCTTCGGCCTGCACATCGGTCCCGGCGACGCCAACGCCCTGAACTACCGGGCCGGCGGCTTCTATGCCGGCTCGGACCGCATGACGATCACGGTCAAGGGCAAGCAGACCCACGGCGCGCGGCCCTGGGCGGGCGTCGACATGGCCAGCGTCGCGGCCGACATCGTCCAGGCCTTCAACCAGATCGCCGCGCGCCAGGTCGACGTCGGCGCCTCGCCCACCGTGCTGACCGTGGCGACCATCAACATGGGGGTGCGCAACAACATCATCCCCGAAGACCTGACCATGACCGGCACCCTGCGAACCTTCAATCCGCAGCGCCGGGCCGAGGTGATCGACAAGGTCCAGAAGGCCGTGGCCGCCATCGGCGACCGCTATGGCGCGAAAGCCCAGGCGGTGTTCACCCAGCCCTATCCGGTCACCTACAACGACCCGGCCCTGTCGGCCTGGGTCAAGCCGGTGCTGGAGCAGGCCTCACCCGGCAAGGTCGACGACCAGGCGGCCCTGGTGACGGGGGCCGAGGACTTCTCCCGCTACGGCGAGAAGATCCCGGCGGTGTTCGTCCAGCTGGGCGGGCGTCCCGCGAACGTGCCGGCCGCGACGGCCCCGGCCAACCACTCGCCGTATTTTGACGTCGACGAGGCGGTGTTCGAAACCGGCGTGAAGGCCGAGGTGCTGCTGGCGCTGGATTATCTGGAGCGGAAATAACCCTCTCCCGGAGGGGAGAGGGCGTTACTTACGCTTCCCGCGTCGCACGCCCTTGGGCAGGCCGCCGCGCGGCTTGATCGCCGGTTTGCCCCGCACGCCCAGCCTCGGCCGCGGCGCTTTCGGATCGGCAGGCAGCGCATCCGTCAGCATCTCGAACAGCAGCCCGCCCGTCACCGGCGTGGCCTCGCGCAGCTTGACCTCGACCGCCAGGCCCAGGGGGAAGCGCTTGCCGGTACGTTCGCCGACCAGGGCGTGCATGCGGTCGTCGTGGATGAAATATTCCTCGCCCAGGGTCGAGACCGGCACCAGGCCGTCGGCGCCCGTCTCGTCCAGCTTCACGAACAGGCCAAAGCGGGTGACCCCGGTGATCCGTCCGGTGAAGGTCGCGCCCACCCGGTCGGCCAGGAAGGCGGCGATGTAGCGGTCGGTGGCGTCGCGCTCGGCGGCCATGGCCCGGCGCTCGGCGTGGGTGATGACCTCGGCGGTGTCCTTGATCTGGCTGATGTCCTGGTCGGTCAGGCCGTCGTCCCCCAGGTTCAGCGCGCGGATCAGGGCCCGGTGCACGATCAGGTCGGCATAGCGGCGGATCGGGCTGGTGAAGTGGGCGTACTTGGCCAGGTTCAGGCCGAAGTGGCCCAGGTTGTCGCTGGAATAGTGGGCCTGCATCTGGGTGCGCAGGACCACCTCGTTGATGATCGCCGCGTGCGGGCTTTCCCGGGTGTCATCCAGCAACTTGTTGAAGCGCGCCGTGGTCGGGGCCTCGCCCTTCGACCACTTGACCTCCAGCGTCTGCAGGAACTCGGTCAGGCTCATGACCTTTTCCTGGCTGGGCGTGTCGTGCACCCGGTAGATCAGCGGCATGCGCTTGGCTTCCAGGGTCTCGGCGGCCGAGACGTTGGCCTGGATCATCATCTCCTCGATCAGCTTGTGGGCCTCGAGGCTGGCGCGGCGGGTGATCGACTGGATCTCGCCCTCGCGAATGATGATGCGGCGCTCGTCGCTCTCGATGGCCAGGGGCGAGCGCGCCTCGCGGCCCTTGCCCATCAGGCGGAAGGCCGCCCACAGGGGGCGCAGGATCGGGTCCAGCAGCGGGCCGGCCTTGTCGGCGTCCTGGCCGTCGGGCGGGGCGACTCCGTCGATGGCGGCCTGAGCCTGCTCGTACGACAGCTTGGCGGCGCTGCGCATCAGGCCGCGCACGAACTTGTGGCTCTTCTTGCGGCCCTGGGCGTCGAACACCATCCGCACCGCCAGGGTGGCGCGGTTCTCGCCTTCACGCAGGCTGCACAGGCCGTTGGACAGGGTCTCGGGCAGCATCGGCTCCACCCGGTCGGGGAAGTAGACGCTGTTGCCCTTCTCGCGGGCGTCGCGGTCCAGGGCCGAGCCGGGACGCACATAGGCGGCGACGTCGGCGATGGCCACCCAGACCACCCAGCCGCCGACATTGGACGCTTCCGGATCGGGATGGGCGTAGACGGCGTCGTCGTGGTCGCGGGCGTCGACGGGGTCGATGGTCACGAACGGCAGGTCGCGCAGGTCGTCGCGGCCCTCCAGCGTCGGCGGCTTGGCCGCGCCGGCCTCGGCCTCGGCCTCCTCGCTGAAACCGGTGGGGATGCCGTGGCTGTGGATGGCGATGAGCGAGGCGGCGCGCGGATCGTCCTCGCTGCCCAGCACTTCCAGGATCTTGCCGAACTTGGGTCCGTAGCGGGCGCCGGCGCCGCTGACCTGGGCCAGAACCAGGTCGCCGTCCTTCAGGCCCTCGGCGGCCTGGTTGTCGATCAGCAGGCTTTCCTTGGACTTGCGGTCGACCGGCTCGACGCGGGTCTCGCGGCGATGCTTGCGGATGACGCCCAGCACTTTATGGGCGCTCTGCCCCAGGCGCTTGATCAGCCGGGCCTCGGTCTCGCCGCTTTCCAGTTGCTCGAAGCGGACCAGCAGACGATCGCCCATGCCCGGCGCGCCGCCGGCGGCCTCGCCCTTGCCCGGGGCCAGGCGCACCTGCGGCAAATCCTCGCCGCCCTTGGTCAGCCGCACATAGAGGTCGCCGTCGGCGTCGCGTTCCACCACGTCGACCACGCCGACCGGGGGCAGGGCGCCGGCCTCGGCGAAGCCCCGGCGTCCGCGCTTGCCCAGGCTGCCGTCGGCCTCCAGGGCGCGCAGCATCTCGCGCAAGGCCCGGCGGTCCGCGCCCTTCAGGCCGAAATGACGGGCGATGTCGGCTTTGCCGCTCTCGCCGGCGTCGCGCAGGAAGGCGATCAGCGTCTCGCGGTCCGGCAGGCCGGCGGGCGGCTTGGGCGCTTTCGCGCCTTTCGAGGCGGCGGGGAACTTGGACGACTTGGGCGAGCGCGGTTTGGCCATGACGCAGGTCTAGCGTGTCGCGGCCGGGATGTCGTCATCGCCGGCCCGATTTGCTTCCAGGGCCACCGCATCGCATATGGGGGCCATGGAAGACGCACCGCGCACCGTGCTGGACGAACGTCAGGTGAACCTGATCGCCAAGGCCCTGGCCGAACCGCGCCGCCGTCAGATCCTCAAGGAAGTCGGCGCCGCCAGTGAGCCCACGCCCTGCGGCGCGGTGGCCCAGCACGTCGCCGTCAGCGCCGCCACCTTCTCGCACCACATGAAGGAGCTGGAGACGGCCGGGCTGATCCGCATCTGTCGGCAGGGCAGGTTCGCCTTCCTGGTCCTGCAGCGCGACGTCCTGAACGCCTATCTGGCCCAGCTCTCCGAAATCTGACCCCGCCGAAATCTGACCCCGCTTGCGAAAAATCTCGCGGTTCCGTCCGTTGAATTACTTCGATCATTATCTAAGTATCGAAGTGTTCGCCGCTGAAGGCGACCGGCCAATGGGCCGAACGGAGAGAGATCATGAGCAAGCTTTCGGGCAAGACCGCCGTCGTCACGGGCGCGTCCAAGGGTATCGGAGCCGCCATCGCCAAGGCCCTGGCCGCGGAAGGCGCGGCGGTGGTGGTCAACTACGCGTCCAGCCGCGAGGGCGCGGACAAGGTGGTGGCCGAGATCACCGCCGCTGGCGGCAAGGCCATCGCCGTCCAGGGCTCGGTGGCGAAGGAGGGCGAGGTGATCCGTCTGTTCGACGAAACCCAGAAAGCTTTCGGCGGCGTCGACATCCTGGTCAACAACGCCGGCGTCTACGCCTTCCTGCCCATCGAGGAGGTGACCGAAGCCGAGTACCGCCGCCAGTTCGACACCAACGTCCTGGGCGTGCTGCTGGCCTCCCGGGAGGCGGCCAAGCGCTTTGGTCCGGACGGCGGCAGCGTGATCAACATCAGCTCGGCGGCCACCACGGTCGATATCCCGACCGCCTCGATCTACACGGCGACCAAGGCTTCGGTGGATTCCATCACGCGCGTGCTGGCCAAAGAGCTGGGGCCGCGCAAGATCCGGGTCAACAGTCTCTCGCCCGGCTCCGTCGAGACCGAGGGCACGCACACCATGGGCATTATCGGCAGCGATCTTGAGACCCAGATGATCGCCCAGACCCCGCTGGGCCGCATGGGCCAACCGTCGGACATCGCGCCGGTGGCGGTGTTCCTGGCTTCGCCCGAAAGCTTCTGGATCACCGGTGAGATCATCGCCGTGTCCGGCGGCAACCGCTAACCGGTAGAAGCCGGGCCGAGCGTCGTTGCTGCGCCGCTCGGCGCGGTCCTTCAGTACAGATCCTCGATCCGCTGCGGCGTGGCCTGAGGCGGGGGAACGTCCTGCTTCTTTTCAGTAGGCGGCGGCGTCGAGGGCGGGGCCTCGACGACCGGGGCTTCCTCGGCCGGCGCGGTCTCGACCTCGGCCGGCTTGGGCTTTTCGACGACAGGCGGAGGCGGCGGCGCGATCTCGGCGACCATCGGGGTCGCCTCGCGCACCGGCACGCCGGAGACCTCGGCCAGGGGCGCGGTCGAGACCGCCTGATGGTCGGTCTTGTCCAGCGCGCCCTTCAGGCCGAACGCGAAGCCGCCGACGCTGATCGCCGACAGGATCACGACCACGACAGGCAGCGGCAGAGGGCGTTCGAGCGACGTCATGAGCGCAGCTTAACTCCAACTGCCGAGGCGCGTCACGCCTCGGCTTTGGCCTTCTTTGCGGCGGGCTTTTTCGCCGCCGGTTTCTTTGTCGCCGGTTTCTTGGCCGGAGCCTTTTTCGCCGGAGCCGCCCCATCGGTCGCCGCGGCGGCCTTCGCCTTGGCGGGGGCCTTGGCAGGAGCCTTCTTGGCGGCCGCCTTCTTCGCCGGCTTCTTGCCGCCGCCGCCCTTGGCGACACGGTCGGCGATCAGGGCGATGGCTTCTTCCAGAGTCAGGGCCGCCGGGTCGGCGCCCTTGGGCACGTTGGCGTTGGTGTCGCCGTGCTTGATGTAGGGACCAAAGCGGCCCGACAGCACGCGGATCGGCTTGCCGTCCTCCGGGTGGTTGCCCAGCTCGGCCAGGGCGGCCGCCTGGCCACGCTGCGGACGCCCGCCGCCGGCCCGCTTGTCGGCCAGCAGGGCCACCGCGCGGTTCAGGCCGATGTCGAAGACGTCTTCGGGGTTTTCGAGGTTGGCGTAGGTGCCGTCGTGCAGCACGAACGGCCCGAAGCGACCCAGGCCCGCGGTGATGGTCTTGCCGTCATCGGGGTGGGCGCCGACCTCGCGGGGCAGGGATAGCAGGCGCAGGGCCTTTTCCAGGTCGATCGCCGCCGCGATCCAGCCCTTGGGCAGGCTGGAGCGCTTGGGCTTGTCGCCACTGTCGACCGCCGCCAGTTCCTCGACATAGGGTCCGAAGCGGCCGTTCTTGAGCCACACCGCGCGACCGGTCGCCGGATTGATCCCCAGCTCCTTGTCGGCGGCCTCGGCTTCACCTTCGCCCTCGCTGGTGGCCAGCTGGCGGGTGAAGCGGCATTCGGGATAGTTCGAACAGCCGATGAAGGCCCCGAACTTGCCGGTCTTCAGCGACAGCAGGCCGGTGCCGCAGGTCGGGCAGGCGCGCGGGTTCGACCCGTCGCCCTTGTCCGGGAAGATGTGCGGGCCCAAGGCTTCGTTCAGGGCGTCGAGCACATTGGTGGTGCGCAGTTCGGCGATCTCGCCGACGGCGGCCGCGAAGTCCTTCCAGAAGTCGCGCAGGAACTGCTTCCAGTCCAGCTTGCCGTCCGACACCAGGTCCAGCTGCTCTTCGAGCGCGGCGGTGAAGTCGTACTCGACATAGCGGCGGAAGAACTGCTCCAGGAAGGCGGTGACCAGGCGGCCCTTGTCCTCGGGGACGAAGCGCTGCTTCTCCATCTTCACGTAGTCGCGGTCGCGCAGCACGGTCAGGACCGAGGCGTAGGTCGAGGGGCGGCCGATGCCCAGCTCTTCCATCTTCTTGACCAGGCTGGCTTCCGAATAGCGCGGGGGCGGCTCGGTGAAGTGCTGATCGGCGCGGGCGTCCAGCACCTTGGCGGCGGCGCCTTCCTCGATCATCGGCAGGCGAGCGCTGTCCTCGTCGCCCTCGTCGTCGCGGCCTTCCTCGTAGACGGCCAGGTAGCCGGGGAACAGCACGACCTGACCCGTGGCGCGCATGCCGGTCTGGCCGTCGGCGCTTTCCAGGTCGACGGTGGTGCGCTCGATGCGGGCGCTCTCCATCTGGGAGGCGATCATCCGCTTCCAGATCAGTTCGTACAGGCGGCCCAGATCCGGCTCCAGGCGCAGCGAGCCGGGGTTGCGGCTCAGGCTGGTCGGGCGGATGGCTTCGTGGGCCTCCTGGGCGTTCTTGGCCTTGGCCTTGTAGTAGCGTGGGGTCTCGGGGACGTAGGAGGCGCCGTAGACATTGCCGATCACGCTGCGCGCCTCGGCGATGCCTTCCGGCTCGACCGACACGCCGTCGGTCCGCATGTAGGTGATCAGACCGACGGTCTCGCCGCCGATGTCGATGCCTTCATACAGCTTCTGCGCGGCCTGCATGGTGCGTTGGGCCGAGAAGCCCAGTTTGCGCGAGGCTTCCTGTTGCAGGGTCGAGGTGGTGAAGGGCGGGGCGGGCGAGCGCTTGCCGGGCTTCTTCTCGACGGCGGCGACCTTGAAGACCGCCTTCTGCACGGCGGCGCGGGCGGCCAGGGCCGAGGTCTCGTTGTTGAGGTCGAACTTGGTGAGCTTCTTGTTCTCGTGCTTGACCAGGCGGGCCAGGAACGGCTCGGCGCCGGCCGACACGTCGGCCTCGACGGTCCAGTATTCCTGGGTCTTAAAGCGCTCGATCTCCAACTCGCGGTCGACGATCAGGCGCAGGCAGACCGACTGCACGCGGCCGGCCGAGCGGCTGCCCGGCAGCTTGCGCCACAGGACGGGCGAGAGGGTGAAGCCGACCAGATAGTCCAGGGCGCGGCGGGCGAGATAGGCCTCGACCAGCTCCATGTCGATGTCGCGCGGATTGGCCATGGCCTCCAGCACGCTCGACTTGGTGATGGCGTTGAAGGTGACGCGCTGGACGACCTTGTCCTTGATCGCCTTCTTCTTCTGCAGCACTTCCAGCACGTGCCAGCTGATGGCTTCCCCTTCGCGGTCGGGGTCGGTGGCCAGGATCAGGCGGTCGGCCCCCTTCAGGGCGTCGACGATGTCGCTCACCCGCTTGGTGGCCTTGCCGTCAACTTCCCAGCTCATGGCGAAGTCGTTGTCGGGCTCGACCGACCCGTCCTTGGACGGCAAGTCGCGGATGTGACCGTACGAGGCGAGAACCTTGTAGTCGGACCCGAGATACTTGTTGATGGTCTTGGCCTTGGCCGGGCTCTCGACGACGACGACGTTCATTAGGACCTTTGGCGCCTGGGAATTGGGTTCGTCCCCCGATGGAACCCGGGCGGCGAGGGCCGGAAAGTGGGGGCGGCGCCAGGGGTCTGTCAACGGCGGCCGTGGCTGACGGCGCATTTGGCTGATGGCTCTCTCTATAGAGAGAGGAATATTTGGGCTTCCGCTAGGCCTCCGCCACCATCCCGCCCGGTAGCAGTTCGGCCCGCTCGGCCAGGGCCAGCTCCACCAGGGCCGCCATCACCGCCGAGGTTGGAGCGCGGGTGGCGCGGACCAGTTCGTCGCGGGAGACGGGCGTGGGGGAGAGGAGGCGAGCCACTTCCTCGCGCAGGGCGTCGTGGTCGATGTCGGCGCCGTCGTCCTCGGCCGTGTAGGGCCGTTCGCGCTCGCGCAGGTGGACTTGGCCTGACAGCGAACGCAGCACGTCCTCGACGCCTTCGCAGAGGATCGCGCCCTGGCGGATCAGGTCGTTGGGGCCCTTGGCGCGCGGATCGAGGGGCGAGCCGGGCACCGCGAACACGTCGCGCCCCTGTTCGGCGGCCAGGCGGGCGGTGATCAGTGAACCGGACTTCAGTTCGGCCTCGACCACGATCACGCCCAGCGACAGGCCCGAGATGATGCGGTTGCGCCGGGGGAAGTCCTTGGCGATGGCCCGGCGATCGGGCGCGCTTTCGCTGACGATGCAGCCGCCCTCGCCGGCGATGCGGGCGTGGAGGGCGGCGTGCTCGGGCGGGTAGATGTCGGACACCCCGCCGCCCAGCACCGCCACCGTGCCGGTCGCCAGGGCGCCTTCGTGGGCCGCGCCGTCGACGCCGCGCGCCAGGCCCGACACCACCACATAGCCGTGCCGACCCAGCTCGGTCGCCAGTTGGCGGGCGAAGCGCTGGCCGCCGGCCGAGGCGATGCGGGCCCCGACGATGGCCAGGCTGGGCTGGGACAGCAGTTCGGGACGGCCTAAGGCCCAGAGCACCGGCGGTGGTGGGTCCAGGGCGGCTAGGCGGGGCGGGAAGTCCGGTTCACAGGCGCAGATCAGCCGCGCGCCGAGCCGGTCGCCGCTGTCCAGTTCACGCAGGATCTCGTCTTCGGGCGGTGGCCGTAGAGGCGCGGCGCGGCCGGCGCGGCGGGCCAGGTCGGGCAAGGCGATCAGGGCGCGTTCGGCCGAGCCGAACCGCTGGAGCAGATGGTCGAAGGCGACGGGGCCAACCGTTTCGGTGCGCGCCAGCCTCAGCCAGGCCAGGCGCTCGCCGTCCGACAGGCCCCGTGTTGTCATGCGGCTGGCGGCGGCGCTTCAGCCGTCTTCTTCTTGCCGATGCGGGGCTCCTGGCCCTTCAGCAGCCGGCCGATATTGTCCTTGTGACGGATGAAGATCAGCACCGCCATGAACAGGCACAGGCCCAGGAACGGATAGGGCTGGTCGGTGGCCAGGGCGAACGGCGCGGCGAAGGCGGCGGCGACCAGGGCGGCCAGCGAGCTGATGCGGAAGATCGCCGCCACGGCCAGCCAGGTGACGGCGGCCAGCAGGCCCACCGGCCAGCAGGCCGCTAGCAGCACGCCGTAGAAGGTGGCCACGCCCTTGCCGCCCTTGAACTTGAGCCAGACGGGGAACAGGTGGCCCGTGAAGGCCGCGCCGCCGGCCAGGGCGATGATCGCCGGATTGCCGTGCGTCAGCCAGCGGGCCAGCAGCACCGCCACCACGCCCTTGCCGGCGTCGCCGATCAGGGTGATGGCCGCCAGGTCCTTGCGACCCGAACGCAGCACGTTTGTCGCGCCGATATTGCCCGAGCCGATCTGCCGGATGTCGCCGGCCCCGCCCAGCCGCGTGGCGATCAGGCCGAACGGGATCGACCCCAGCAGATAGCCGCCGAGGATCGTGAGGCCGAGGGTCAGGTAGACGGCTTGGGCGAGATCTTGCACGAGTTACGACCTATGGATGTGGTGAAGCTGCCCGGCGAAGCTGGGCCATGGCAAGGGCGAAAACGCCTGTTTCGGCTTTTATAGCGGAGCCGTCGGCGGCCACCACATCGTTTTCCCCAAGCTCGGGTGTGGGCGGCCCTCGCACGGTTGTCACATCCCGGCGCTTTGCTCTGGGCGAGCACGCGACGGAGAAAGCCCATGAGCTTCGATGGCCAGACCGCCCTAGGGCGCATCCAACAGGCGATCGCCGACGACTTCGACGAAGAGCTGGAACTGGAGATGGACCAGCGGCTGGAAAACATGCTGGCCGATCTGGAGGACAATCCGGAACGCGAGCAGCTGGACCGCCGGGTCTATTTCAAGGAGCTGTTCCGCCTGCAGGGCGAACTGGTCAAGCTGCAGGACTGGGTGCAGGACCAGAAGCTGAAGGTGGTGGTGATCTTCGAAGGTCGCGACTCGGCCGGCAAGGGCGGGGCGATCAAGCGGATCACCCAGCGCCTGAACCCCCGCGTCTGCCGCGTGGCCGCGCTGCCGGCTCCCAACGAGCGCGAGCGCACCCAGTGGTACTTCCAGCGCTATACCGCGCACCTGCCGGCCGGCGGTGAAATCGTGCTGTTCGACCGCAGCTGGTACAATCGCGCCGGGGTCGAGCGGGTGATGGGCTTCTGCACGGACGAGGAGTGCGAGGAGTTCTATCGCTCGGTTCCGGAGTTCGAGCGGATGCTGGTGCGGTCGGGCATCATCCTGATCAAGTACTGGTTCTCGATCACCGACGAGGAGCAGGAATTCCGCTTCAACATGCGCATCCACGATCCGCTCAAGCAGTGGAAGCTGAGCCCGATGGACGTGGAATCCCGCCGCAACTGGGAGGCCTACACCAAGGCCAAGGAGATCATGCTGGAGCGCACCCACATCTCGGAAGCGCCGTGGTGGGTGGTCGAGGCCGTGGACAAGAAGCGCGCCCGGCTCAACTGCATCAACCACCTGCTGACCCAGATCCCGTACGGGCCGGTCGAACATCCGGCGGTGCAACTGCCCGACCGGATCCGCCACGAGGACTACAACCGCGCCCCGGTGCCGGCCGAGATGTTCGTTCCGGACGTTTATGGGGACATCAAGGGCTGAGCCTTTTCTCTCCGCTCATCCCGGCGTTTGCCAGGGATGAGCGGATCGACAGAGCTTCGCCCTAGAACAGGTGCGACAGCATGAAATAGAGCCCGCCCGCCAGCAGGATCGACACCGGCAGGGTCAGCACCCAGGCGGCCAGCATGTTGCGCAGGGTCGACATCTGCAGGCCCGAGCCATTGGCGGCCATGGTTCCCGCCACCCCCGACGACAGGACGTGGGTGGTCGACACCGGCAGGCCTAGATTGTCGGCGGCGAAGATCGTGCCCATGGCCACCAGCTCGGCCGAGGCCCCCTGGGCGTAGGTCATGTGGGTCTTGCCGATCTTCTCGCCGACGGTGATCACGATCCGCTTCCAGCCGACCATGGTGCCCAGCCCCAGGGCGAAGGCGACGGCCACCTTGACCCAGGTGGGGATGAAGCGCGTGCCCTTGTCCAGGGCACCGCGATAGGTGTCGAGCGCCTTCTTCTCGGGCGCGGCCAGGTGCAGGGAGGGCTCCTTGGCGATGCGCTTGAGGCCCTCGGACGCCAGGTACATGTCGTTGCGCACGTTGCTGACGGCGGCGGCGGGGATCTGGGCCAGCGAGCCGTAGTCCTGGACCTGGCGGTTGATGTCGGTGATCAGCACCGCGACCGCCGGGACGGTGTCGGGGGCCAGGGTCTTTTCGGCGATGTAGCGGGTGACCGAGACGCGCGCGGCGGCGGGCGACACGCCCGGGGCCGAGCCGGCCCCGTGCGGAGCCAGCGCCCCGGCGGCGCCGGTCGAGGCGGTCTCGAACTGGGCGGTGTAGGCGGGCGGCACGGCGCGGTTCAGCGCATAGGCCGTGGGCACCGTGCCGATCAGGATCAGCATGATCAGGCCCATGCCCTTCTGGCCGTCGTTGGAGCCGTGGGCGAACGACACGCCGGTGCAGGTGAAGATCAGCAGGGCGCGGATCCACAGCGGCGGCGCGACGCCCGGCGTCGGCTCGCTGTAGAGGGCCTTGTTGCGGATCAGGAGCTTGGCGGCCAGGAACAGCAGCGCCGCGACGCCGAAGCCGATCAGCGGCGACAGCAGCAGCGCCTTGCCGATGTCGGTGGCCTTGGTCCAGTCGACGCCAGCCGTGCCGCTGCGCCCGTGCATCATGGCGTTGGCCACGCCGACCCCGATGATCGAGCCGATCAGGGTGTGCGAGCTGGACGAGGGAATGCCGAAGAACCAGGTCGCCAGGTTCCAGGCGATCGCCGCCAGCAGCAGCGAGAACACCATGGCGTAGCCCGAGCTGGAGCCGACCTGCAGGATCAGCTCGACCGGCAGCAGCGAGACGATCCCGAAGGCCACCGCGCCGGTCGACAACAGCACGCCCAGGAAATTGAAGAAGCCCGACCAGACCACGGCCACGTTGGCGGGCAGCGAGTTGGTGTAGATCACCGTGGCCACGGCGTTGGCGGTGTCGTGGAAGCCGTTCACGAATTCGAAGCCCAGGGCGATCAGCAGGGCGATGAACAGCAGGGCGAACGGCAGGAAGGCGACGGCGCTGACCCCGGCCGAGGTGGCGTCGGAATAGACGCTCCAGGCCACGTAGAGCAGGGCGGTGACGACCGCCGCCCCCATGCCCAGCTTGCCGGCGGTTCCTAACCCCTTGTCCAGGTCGGGTCGGCCCGAGGCGGTGGTTGGGGGCAGGGCGGGGGCGTCGATCGCGGTCATGCTGCACACCTTCGCTTGAGGTGAGGCGAGGTTAGGAGCGAGCCGTGACAGTCCGATGATGGGGGCGGGGCAAGTGACTTGCGCTCAGCGTACCGCGGACAGAATTCAGCGATTTCAAGGCTCTGAACTTTCTCGACCCGATCTTGTCCTCACCGTCCAAACCGCCCGTATCCTGTACCCACCTCGACGCAGGGAAAGGGCGCATGGCCAGCGACCGATGCGGCGGCGAGGGGCGATCGAGCGAGAAGCTCTGTCGGCGGTTCTTGTCCGCGTGCGTAAGGGCAGGATCAAACCTTGCGTCTCTGGTGCCGGTCGGGCCTGGAACACAGATACGACGTGACGTGAGGGTCGGCGGAACAACAGGCGAGCGGTGACAGGCTCGCGGTCCGGGACTGGGGTTCGTTGATCCAGCCCGCCCGTCGGAGGCTCCAAGGCGAGGCCCTAACAGGGCTCAGCGTCGCGGGCTTCCGGATAACGACGGCGCGGAGCGGCAGGCTTCGTCGAAACGGTATTCTTTTTTCAAACTCCGGACGTCGTCCGGCGCTCCGCGACCCTTTCCATCCGCTCACAGCCAGATTGGCGTGGGATCACACCCACTTGCCCCCACCTGGCGGCTTCGCCGCCTGTCCGCCCCCGTAGGGGGCGGAGGACGAGCCTCTTCCCCCTCCGGGGGAAGACGACCGCGAAGCGGTCCGTAGGGGGCAAGTGTTCGCTGCGCCTACCCCTCCGCCCGGTGCACCACGCGCCCGTCGACCAGCGTCATCAGCACCTGGCCCTGTAGCCGGCGTCCGTCGAACGGCGAGTTCTTGGACTTCGACAGCAGCTTGCCGGCGTCGATGATCAGCGGGGCGTCCAGGTCGCACAGCACCAGGTCGGCCGGGGCGCCGGGTGCGATACGGCCCGACTGCAGGCCGATCAGGGCGGCGGGGGCCAGGGTGACGGCGCGGATCAGGTCGACCAGTGGCAGGCGCTCGTCGTGATACAGCGAGAGCAATGCCGGCAGCAGGGTTTCCAGGCCGACAGCGCCGGGTGCGGCCTCGTCGAACGGCAGGCGCTTGTCCTCGGCCGGGGCCGGGGCGTGGGCGCTGACGACGATGTCGATCAGGCCCGAGGCCAGGGCCTCGATCAGGGCCTGGCGGTCGTCCTCGCCGCGCAGGGGCGGGGTGACCTTGGCGAAGCTGCGATAGTCGCCGATGTCCAGTTCGTTGAACGACAGGTGGTTGATCGACACCGAGGCGTGGATGCGCAGGCCCTTGGCCTTGGCGCGGGCCAGGGTCTCCAGCGCCTGGGCGCTAGTGACCTGGTCGACCAGCAGGCGGCCGCCGGTGGCTTCCAGGAGCGCCACGTCGCGCTCCAGCATGATCCGCTCGGCCATCGGCGAGATCGAGGGCAGGCCCATGCGGCCGGCGAACTCGCCGCCGGTCGCCGCGCCGCCCTTGGCCAGCCAAGGGTCCATCGGCCGGTGGGCCAGCAGGGTGTCGAAGCCGCGCGCATAGGTCAGGATGCGCTGCATCACCTTGCTGTCGACGATCGGCTTGTCGGCGTCGGTCACGTAGACGCAGCCGGCCTCGCGCATCAGGCCGATCTCGGCCATCTGTTCGCCCGCCAGCCCCTTGGTCGCCGCGCCGGCGCACAGGATGCGGGCGCTGTCGATGTCGCGCGAGCGGCGCAGGATGAAGTCGACCACGCTGGGGTCGTCGACCGCCGGGTCGGTGTCGGGCTGGACGACGAAGCTGGTCACCCCGCCGGCCGCCGCGGCCCGCGCGGCGCTGGCCAGGGTTTCCTTGGTCTCGGCGCCGGGCTCGCCGGTCTTGACCCGCAGGTCGATCAGGCCGGGAGCCAGCATGGCGCCGCCGCAGTCGATGACGCGGACGTCCTTGGTCAGCTTGGCGAACTCGCGGCCCTTGGCGACATCGGAGATCACGCCTTCGGAGACGATGACGCCGCCAGGGCCGTCATAGCCGCTCTCGGGGTCGACCAGACGGGCGTTGATCAGGGCAAGAGGGGGCGCATTGTTCATTTGCCGTGCTCCTCGAGCCGGTGGGCAAGGGAGGCCAGCACGGCCATGCGGGCGGCCACGCCCATCTCGACCTGGTCCTGGATCAGGCTGATCTCGGGATCGTCGGCGACGTCGGAGTCGATCTCCACGCCCCGGTTCATCGGGCCGGGGTGCATGACCTTGGCCTTGGGCGCGGCGCGGGCCAGCTTCTCGCGGTCCAGGCCGTAGAAGCGGAAGTATTCGCGGGTCGAGGGCACGAACGCGCCCTGCATGCGCTCCAGCTGCAGGCGCAGCATCATCACCACGTCGGCCCCGGCGATGCCGGCCTTCATGTCGTGATGGACGGTGACGCCCCAGCGCTCGGCCTGGGCCGGCATCAGGGTGGGCGGACCCACCAGCCGGACGCTGGCGCCCAGGGTGTGCAGCAGGGCGACGTTGGAGCGGGCCACGCGGCTGTGCAGCACGTCGCCGCAGATCGCCACGGTCAGGCCCGAGACCCGGCCGAAGGCGCGGCGGATCGACAGGGCGTCCAGCACAGCCTGGGTGGGATGCTCGTGCTGGCCGTCGCCGGCGTTGATCACGCTGCCGCTGACCTTCTGGCTCAGCAGGCTGGCCGCGCCCGACGATGCGTGGCGCACCACCAGCAGGTCGGGGCGCATGGCGTTCAGGGTGACGGCGGTGTCGATCAGGGTCTCGCCCTTGGTGATCGACGAGGTGCGCGGGCTCATGTTGACGACGTCGGCGCCCAGGCGCTTGCCGGCGATCTCGAAGCTGGACTGGGTGCGGGTGCTGTTCTCGAAGAACAGGTTCATCAGCGTCCGCCCCTTGAGGATGTCGAGGGACTTGGTCGTCTGGCGATTGAGGGCGACGAAGGCGTCGGCCAAGTCCAGCAGATCGGTCGCCTGGAGGGCGTTCAGATCGCCGGCCGACAGGAAATGGCGCCGGGGAAACGAGAAGATGCGCTTGCGGATCGTCTCGATCGGGTCGGCGGGCTCATGGGGCGGGGGTTTGGCCGTCATGAGTGGGCGTCATAGGCGGCTTTGGGCGGGGAGGGAAGGCTTAGAAACCCTTGCCCGCCGCCTCGTTGATCCCGCGGATCCGCTCCAGCGCGCCCTGCAGGATCCAGCCGGCGGCCATCTTGTCGACGACCTCGGCGCGGCGCTTGCGGTTGACGTCGTGCTCGTCGATCAGCACCCGGGTCACCGCCGCCGTCGACAGGCGCTCGTCCCAGAAGGTGATCGGCAGGTGGGGCTGCAGGCGCAGCAGGTTGCGGCCCAGGGCGCGGTTGGACTGGCAGCGCACGCCCTCGGTGCCGTCCATGTTCATCGGCAGCCCGATGACGATGCCGGCCGCCTTGCGGCTGCCCATCAGCTTGAACAGCACCTCGGCGTCCTCGCTGAACTTGGTCTTCTTGATCAGGGCCAGCGGGCTGGCGACGGTCAGGGTGACGTCGGACACGGCAACGCCGATGGTCTTTTCGCCCGGATCCAGGCCGACGATCGGCAGGTAGTCGGGGATGGCGGCGGCGAATTCGGTGATGTCGAGAACGGGCATTTGTCCTCATACCACGGGGAACAGCTTGTCAAAGCGCCCCTCGCACGGCTAACCCACGCGCTTGGAATTCAGGAGGCCCTCATGGCCATTGACGCCGCCACCGTGCGGAAGGTCGCGCGGCTCGCGCGCATCGCCACCCCGGAAGATCGCCTGGAGCCCCTGGCCCAGGAGCTCAACGGCATCATGACGTGGATCGAGCAGCTGGCCGAGGTCGACACCGACGGCGTCGAGCCGCTGACCAGCGTCGTGCACGCCGGCCTGCCGCTGCGCGACGACGTGGTGACCATGGGCGGCGACGCGGACGTCGTCACCGGCAACGCCCCCAAGTCGGTGGGCGGCTTCTTCGTGGTCCCGAAGGTGGTTGAATAATAATGACTTCGCTGACCTCTCTCACCCTCAAGGGCGCGCTGGACGGGCTGGAAGCCGGGGACTTCACCTCGGTCGAGCTGACCACGGCGCACATCGAGGCCGTCGAGGCCGCGCGCGGCCTGAACGCCTTCCTGTTCGAGACCCCCGAGCAGGCCCTGTCGATGGCCGCCGCCTCGGACGCTCGCAGGGCGCTCGAGGCCGCCCGTCCGCTGGACGGCATCCCGCTGGGCATCAAGGACCTGTTCTGCACCGAGGGTACGCCCACCACGGCGGCGTCGAAGATCCTCGAGCCGTTCGTCCCGCACTACGAGTCGACCGTCACCAGCCAGCTGTGGCGTGACGGGGCGGTGATGCTGGGCAAGCTGAACCTCGACGAATTCGCCATGGGCTCGTCCAACGAGACCAGCGCGTACGGTCCCGTGATCAATCCCTGGCGCAAGACCGGCTCCAACCAGGCCCTGACCCCGGGCGGCAGCTCGGGCGGCAGCGCCGCGGCCGTGGCCGCCGACCTGTGCCTGGGCGCCACCGCCACCGACACCGGCGGCTCGATCCGCCAGCCGGCCGCCTTCACCGGCACCGTGGGCATCAAGCCGACCTACGGCCGTTGCTCGCGCTGGGGCACGGTGGCCTTCGCCAGCTCGCTGGACCAGGCCGGCCCGATCGCCAAGACCGTCGAGGACGCGGCGATCCTGCTGACCTCGATGAGCGGCCACGACCCCAAGGACTCCACCAGTCTCGACGTGCCGGTTCCGAACTTCGCCGCCTTCGTCGGCAAGTCGGTCAAGGGCCTGCGGATCGGTATCCCCAAGGAATACCGCGTCGACAACATGCCCGCCGAGATCGAGCAGCTCTGGGAACAGGGCGTGGCCTGGCTGAAGGAAGCCGGCTGCGAGATCGTCGAGATCAGCTTGCCGCACACCAAGTACGCCCTGCCGGCCTACTATATCGTAGCCCCGGCCGAGGCCTCCTCGAACCTGGCCCGCTATGACGGCATGCGCTACGGCCTGCGGGCCGAGGGCGGCAATCTGACCGAGGTCTACGAGAACACCCGCGCCGCCGGCTTCGGCGACGAGGTGAAGCGCCGCATCCTGATCGGCACCTACGTGCTGTCGGCCGGCTATTACGACGCCTACTACCTGAAGGCCCTGAAGGTGCGTCGCCGCATCGCCGAGGACTTCGACAACGCCTGGGAAAAGTGCGACGCGATCCTCACCCCCACGGCGCCGTCGGCGGCTTTCGGCCTGGGCGAGAACAGCAACGACCCGATCGCCATGTACCTGAACGACGTGTTCACGGTGACGACGAACCTGGCGGGTCTGCCGGGCCTGTCGCTGCCGGCGGGCCTGGACGCCAACGGCCTGCCGCTGGGTCTGCAGATCATCGGCAAGCCGCTGGACGAGGGCACGGTGTTCTCGGTGGCCGGGGCCATCGAAAAGGCCGCGGGCTTCAAGACCAAGGCGACCAAGTGGTGGTGATCCGCCGCTAGGTCGACGGACACGAAAAAGGGCGGCCCCGCGAGGAGCCGCCCTTCTTTTTTACGCGACGCCACTGAAAACTGGATCGACTACATCGGGGCGTCCGGCGTGGCCGGGGCCGCCGCCGGGGCGGGAGCCGGAGCCGGGGCCGAAGCGACCGGGGCGGCGATCACCACCGGCGCGGCCGGCGGGGCGGCCACGGGGGCCGGGACGTTGGCGCTGACATTCTCCGAGGCCGAACCGGCGTCGGCGGCGACCGGGGCCGCGCGGCGGGCCGGAGCGGCGCGCTTGGCCGGGGCGGTCACGCGCGGCGGCGCGGTGGTCTCGGCGCGGGCGACCTGCGTCGGCGCGGGAGTCTCAGGCGTCGTGGCGACGGGCGCTGAGGCCGGCATCGGAGCCGGTTCGGCGGCGAGCGGCGCGGGCGTCGCCTCGGCCACCTGGGCGGGCGGCGCCGCGTCGGTGGTCGGCGTCTGGGCCGGATGGCTCATCAACCCCCAGGCCAGGCCGCCGGCGGCGATCGCCAGGACCGGCAAGCCGACCATCAGCGGCAGGTTAGACGAAGACTTCTTCGCCGGGGTGCGAGCATAGACGGGCGCTTCCGCGAACAGCGGGGCATTCTTCGTGCTTTTGGCCGGGGCGATATAGGGTTCGCTGGCGTCGAGGTTCAGAACAGCCATGATATCCTCCTGCGAGTTATTCGCTTCGGGGAGTCAACGGAAGGCTCCGGCAGCGGTTCCGTTTGGCCAGGAAAGACCTACATCTCGCCAAGAAGTGGTCATTTTTCACATTGGGAGAAATGAGCGTCTCAGCGACGCTTGAAGCTTCTTCCCTCCCCCTTGCGGGGAGGGTGGCCCGCGTAGCGGGTCGGGTGGGGGATCAAGCCATGAGGGTGAATCGAGCAAGGGCGCTTCGGAAGGCAATGTCGGTGCAGGAAGTTCGCCTGTGGGTGCGCCTTCGCTCCCTGAGAGCCCATGGCTTCCACTTTCGGAGGCAAGCACCCTTGCTGGTCTACTATCCCGACTTCATCTGTTTGAGCCGACGGCTGATCGTCGAGGTCGATGGACCACACCACGAGGAGCTGGAGCAGGCCGCTCACGACGCCTGTCGCGATCAAGTTTTCCGCCGCTCTGGCTTCCAAACCTTGCGCTTCCGGACCCGTGCGGTGCATGAGGACATAGACGCGGTCATGAGCGTGATTTGTCAGGCCTTGAGCGCAGCGAGCCCCACCCGACCCCTTCGGGGCCACCCTCCCCATAAAGGGGAGGGAAGGGACCTAGGAATAAGTGACCACCCTACGTGGTCAGGAATTGAGACATGACCGAAACCGCCTCTTCCAAAGTGATCCAAGGCCGCACCGGCCCCTGGGAAATCGTTCTCGGCCTCGAGGTCCATGCCCAGGTCGCCAGCGTGTCCAAGCTGTTCTCCGGCGCAGCCGTCGGGTTTGGCGCGGGGCCGAACCAGCAGGTCAGCCTGGTGGACGCGGCCATGCCCGGCATGCTGCCGGTCCTGAACCGTTTTTGCGTCGAGCAGGCGGTGAAGACCGGCCTGGGTCTGAAGGCGCAGATCAATCTGAAGAGCCGCTTCGACCGCAAGAACTACTTCTATCCCGACCTGCCGCAGGGCTATCAGATCAGCCAGTTCGACCAGCCGATCGTCGGCGAGGGCGTGGTGACCGTCGAGCGTGACGACGGCACGACCTTCGACGTGCGTATCGAACGCCTGCACCTGGAACAGGACGCCGGCAAGTCGCTGCACGACCAGGACCCGAACGCGACCTATGTCGACCTGAACCGCGCGGGCACGGCGCTGATGGAGATCGTCTCCAAGCCTGACATGCGCACCTCCGAAGAGGCCGCCGCCTACGTCAAGAAGCTGCGCACGATCCTGGTCTATCTGGGCACCTGCGACGGCGACATGGAGAAGGGCAACCTGCGCGCCGACGTCAACGTCTCGGTCTGCCGCCCGGGCGACTACGAGAAGTTCCGCGAGACCGGCAGCTTCAGCCACCTGGGCACGCGCTGCGAGATCAAGAACGTCAACAGCTACCGCTACATCCAGCAGGCCATCGAATACGAGGCCCGTCGCCAGATCGAGATCCTGGAGGACGGCGGCAAGATCGACCAGGAAACTCGCCTGTTCGACCCGGGCAAGCTCGAGACCCGTTCGATGCGGTCGAAGGAAGAGGCGCACGACTATCGCTACTTCCCCGATCCGGACCTGCTGCCGCTGGTCCTGGACCCGGCTTGGGTCAAGGATCTGGAAGCGACGCTGCCGGAACTGCCGGACGCCAAGAAGCAGCGCCTGCAGAGCCAGTATGGCCTGTCGGCCTACGACGCCGGCGTGCTGATCATCGAGAGCGACCGCGCCGACTATTTCGAAGCCGCCGCGAAAGGCCGCGACGCCAAGCTGGTGTCCAACTGGGTGACCAACGAGCTGCTGTCCAAGCTGTCGGCGGGCGGGCACGAGATCGCCGCCTCGCCGCTGCCGGCCTCGGACATCGCCCAGCTGGTCGAGCTGATCGAGAACGGCACCATCTCGTCGAAGATCGCCAAGGAGGTCTTCGAGCACATGTGGGCCGGCGAGGGCCGTCCCGCTGAGATCGTCGAGGCGCGCGGCCTGGTGCAGATCAATGACACCGGGGCCATCGAGGCCGCGATCGACAAGCTGATCGCGGCCAATCCCGACAAGGCCGAGGCCGTGAAGGAAAAGCCCCAGGCCATCGGCTGGTTCGTCGGCCAAGTGATGAAGGAGACCGGCGGCAAGGCCAATCCGGCCACCGTCAACGAACTGCTGAAGAGCAAGCTGGGGCTTTAAGAGCGCCGCTAGCCGCACCAAGGACAAAGGGCCCGCCGCTCGCGCGACGGGCCCTTTTTCACGAGCGGAGCACCGGCTTTACGGCTTGGGCGTTTCGGAGGCCGAGGCACCCGCCGGGTCGGCTTCGGCGCCGGCCGGCTTGTGGTGCTTCTTGGCCTTCTTTTCCGGCTTGGCGTCGGCGGACGGGGCCGCTGAGCCGGTCGAGGTGTCCGCGGTGGCCGAGCTAGGCGTGCCGCTGGCGGTGGCGCTGTCGGCGCTGGAGGACGGGGCGGAGGTCGCCGGATCCGCGCCATACGACGGCGACGTAGAGGAAGAGGCGGGAGCGCCTTGCGTGGTTTGGGCCGTGGGATCGGCCGGCGCGGTCTGCTGGGCCAGGGCCGATCCGGCGTAGCCGGCGAGAGTCAGCGCGGCGACGGCGGCCGTGAGGCGGAGCTTGGTCATGGAAGCGTCTCGTTACTGTCGCGTCGGAAAGTGACACGACCGGAACGCTGACGTGCGAATGCGGTGGGAATAACCCGCCAATCGGGCGATCTCGCCGCATGCGGGGCGCGGATGCGGCGAATGGCGGCGCTTGCCGAGCGTTTCGAAAAGCGCCGCCAGGTCCGTCAGGTCGACATCGTCTATTGGTTGATGATGTCGAAGATCAGTCCGGTGGCGATCGCCGCCAGGACGTAGTCGTTACCGGCCCGGTACCAGTAGTAGCCCCGGGGCGGCGGGCGCAGGCGGTAATAGCCGTAATCGTGGATGATATAGCCGTTGCCACGATAGTAGGGCGGCAGGTAGCCGCCGCGACGCCAGGCGTTGTAGCCGGGACGGTAGCCGGGGCTGCCATAGTAGTGGGCCGGCGGCGCGCCGTAGCTCCAGCGGTTGTTGTAATAGTAGCCGTTGTAGCGGCGGCCATCCCAGCGGTTGTCGCCGCGGTCCCAGCCGTTGTGGCGGCCATTGTCGTGACGACCGTCGTAGCCGCCTCGGCCACCACGATTGTCATAGCCGCCCCGACCGCCGTCGTGGCGATCCCCGCCGCGATCGCCCCGGCCGTCGCTATGGCCATAGCGGCCGCGATCCTGGGCGGACGCGTCGCCGGCGGCGACGGCCATCGGCCCGGCGACGGCGGCCACGGCGGCGATGGTGAGCAACAAGCGCTTCATATCCGACGTCTCCTTACTTCGGTCGGCGACCCTTCGATCGCCTAATCCCTCGACCTTGAAAACAGTTTCCATCGCCGTGGCTGAACCTGATCTGAACGGCGCCGTCAGGCTGGAGCATGAACGGCCTTGGCGACGCCCGGGCGCATGGCCATGTTGGTGGTCAATTGAAACGTCCCTCTCAGAAAACGCCCCCAAGGGAGTCATCGCGATGAGCCGTCCGATCGAACTGTACTACTGGCCCACGCCGAACGGCTGGAAGATCTCGATCGCCCTGGAGGAAATGGGGCTGCCCTACGAGATGATCCCCGTGAACATCGGGGCGGGCGAGCAGTTCAAGCCGGACTTCCTGGCCATCAGCCCCAACAATCGCATGCCGGCCATCGTCGATCCTGACGGTCCCGACGGCCAGCCGATCTCGGTGTTCGAATCCGGGGCCATACTGCAGTACCTGGGGCGCAAGAGCGGCCAGTTCTACGGCGCCAACGAGCGCGAGCGGGTCGAGATCGACCAGTGGCTGATGTGGCAGATGGGGGGCCTTGGTCCCATGGCCGGCCAGACCCACCATTTCCGACAGTACGCCCCCTCCATCGTCAGCGACCAGCGCCAGGTCGCCTACGGCGCCATCCGCTACACCAACGAGACCCATCGGCTGTATGGCGTGCTCAACAAGCAGCTGGAGGGGAAGGATTTCATCTGCGGCCAATTGTCCATCGCCGACTTCGCGTGCTGGGGATGGGTTGTTCCCTGGAAAAACCAGGGCATCATTCTGGAAGAGTTTCCGCACCTGAAGGCTTGGTTCGAGCGCATGGCGGCCCGCGAGGACGTCGATCGCGGCTTCAAGGTGGGGGCCGAATTGCGCCGTCCGGCCCTGCAAACACCCGGAAAAGCGCAGGAAGAGGCCCGAAAGGTGCTGTTTGGCCAGCGCGCCCGTTAACCTGCTGTATACGGCGGTTTACATTCAGTAACACCCGTGAATGCGACGTAATGTCTCTAAACGGTTTATGTATTCATGGATTAGATTCATGATGTCAGCGCCATTAACTGTATGTTCAGTGGCGATGGACTTTTCTGTTCTCACAGCCAAGCGGAGCCAGAACGGCGACGGGGGTTGGGAATGGGAATTGAAGCCATGATGATGAGTATCGAACCGCCGGCCGCCATCCACGGGATCCCGCTGCCGACCACCGACGCCTCGGGCGAAGAGCTGTTCCGCATGGGCATGCTGTACTCGACCGGCCAAGGCGGCGCGCCGCTGGACTACGTTTCGGCCCACATGCTGTTCAACCTGGCCGCCATGCGCGGTTCGGTCGAAGCCAAGGTCTATCGCAAGGAAATCTCGCAGGAGATGGCCAGCGAGGATGTCGCCGAAGCCCAGCGCCAGGCGCGTGAATGGCTGGCTCACGGCTGAACCCCGTCGAGCCTGTCGGCTCGACGGCTTTTGCGTGATGCGCGACGGACGCCGAAACCGGCATCCACTTCAGCCGTCACGCTCGTGGGTTCAGCCCACGCCTACCTCTGACCCGGACGCCACGCGCCCGGGCGCCATGTCTCAGTTTCCGTTGAAGCCGTTGACGGCGTAGCTGAAGCTGATCGGCAGCAGGTCTCGGAAGTACTGCTGCATGAACAGGCCCGCTTCGGACACTCCGCTGCGCGGCACATAGACCACGTCGAACCGACGAAGCGGCACCAGGTCCGCCCGGCCGTTGGTCATCCCCGTCAGAAGATCGGCCGTGCGCAGCATGGCGCGACCGTTGGGGCCCCGGCGAATGATGATTACCGACGTGCGCTTGGCCGAGGTCTTGAACCCGCCGGCCTGGATGACGGCCCGCAGGGCGTCGCCGTCGCCGGCCATGTCGTAGACGCCCGGATTGCCCACTTCCCCGCCCACGAACACCTTGAGCGGCGCCGTCGACTTGATCGACACCCGCACCTGCGGCCGCAGCAGCTGGCTGGCGTAGGCCTGGGTGAGCGAGGCTTCCAATTCGCCGATCGTGCGGTCGGCCGCCATCACTGGCGAGATCAGCGGCAAAGCGACGCGCCCGTCCGGTTGGACCACTACGGACTTGTTCAGCTCGACCGCCGAAGGCACGGTGATCTCGACTTCGTCGCCCGGATAAAACCGGTAGTCCGGCTCCTGGTCCGACCAGTCGGCATAGCCGATATCGGAAAAAGTGGCCGTGGGACGGGCGGTTGGCGTGATCGGCTCGCGATCCACGTGGCCGCAGGCGACGAGGCCGCTGGCCGCGAAGGGCAGGGCGATGGCCGCCGAAAGGATGGTGCGCCTGTGCATGCGACAAGTCTTAACAGATATAGGTAACGAAGCCTTAAGCCGCCGACGGCCAGGGTGCTGGCGAGTAAACGTCGGATTCTTATGTCAACCACGAGCGCCTGGACCAGCGTGCCGCACGACCCGCCGTCGCGTAGCGACTGGTCGGCGCGTGCGCGTTACGCGCCGACCGACTTCGTCACCCTGTTGTGGCGTGAGCGGTGGTTGATGCTCGGCGTCTTCCTGGCCTTGTTCCTGCTGGGCCTGGCCCTGGCCGGCACCATGAAGAAGACCTACACCGCCAGCTCCAGCCTGTTCGTCCGCCTGGGCCAGGAATATGTCTACGAGCCCCTGGCCGGCGACGCCGGTCGTGGCGCGGTGCCCAGCACCGATCAGGTGATCCAGTCGGAATCGGAAATCCTGGGCAGCGGCGAGCTGCGCGATCGCGTGATCCGCAAGGTCGGTTTCGGCAAGATCTTCCCGGGCAGCGCCACCAAGTACGCCGTCGCCTCGCCGGAAGGTAAGCGCAAGCTGATGGCCGAGGGGCGCGACGCCCTGGCCCGCAACCTGAAGATCGAGACCGCGCCCGATAACTCGATCATCCGTCTGTCCTATTCCAACCAGGATCCGGACGTGGCCGAGAAGGTGCTCAACACCCTGCTGGAAGAGTACCTGATCTACCGCCGCAGCTTACTGATCGGCGGCGAAAACACCGGGGTGGAACGCCAGCGCGAGCTGTTCACCCAGAAGCTGGCCCAGACCGACGCGGCCTATCAGGCCTTCCTGTCGGGCAACGACATCGGCGATTTCACCGCCCAGAAGACCGCCCTGACCCAACTTCAGGCCCAGGCGGAGTCGCAGAAGTACGCCACCGAGGCCCAGTTGCAGGATCGCATGGGCCGGCTGGCCTCGGTCCAAGGCGAGCTGGCCAAGACCCCGGCCGACACCGTGCTCTATCGCGACAGCGACACCTCGGCCTCCAGCAAGCTGGCCCAGCTGAAGCTGGATCGCGAGAGTCTGCTGGCCCGCTATCGCTCCGACGCCCAGCCGGTCCGCGACATCGAGGCGCAGATCGCCCAGCTGGAGCAGGGCGTGGCGTCGGGTCGCACCAACGGCGACGGCGCGCGCCGCAGCGGCCCCAACCCGATCTGGCAGACCCTGCAGTCCACGCGCAATGACCTGTCGGCGGAAGTCGCCGCGCTCCAACAGTCGCTGGCCGCCTATACCCAGCAGGTCCAGGACGTGAACCAGCGCCTGCTGCGTCTGTCCGAACTGGAGCCGACCTTCAACCAGCTGTCGCGCGATCGCGACGTGCTGTCGTCGAACGTCAAGGATTTCACCGTCAAGGAACAGCAGGACGAGGCCCAGCGGCAGATGTCGGCCGAGGGCAGCGACAACATCCGCATCGTCCAGCGCGCCGTGGCGCCGTCGACCGGCAAGAGCTTGAAGAAGCCGATCATGGTGCTGGCCTTCCTGTTCGCGGCCTTCACCGCCGCCTGCGTCGGACTGGTGCGGATGCTGCTGCGGCCCGGCCTTCAGACCCCGGCCTCGGCCTCGCGCACCCTGGGCCTGCCGGTGCTGGCGACGGCGAGCTACAAGCGCGCCGCCTGAGACCGGCCTGGGCGCTTTCGTCGCCTTTCGCGCGAACGCGTTTGGTCGTTAAGGTAAACGGACTTCAACGCGCGGCGATTCGGCGGATGGTGGATTTGAACGTCGAGATGGCGGAGCTGTGGGGGAGCCTTGGCGCCCCCGCGCCCGGCCGCGCGCACGTCGTCCAGTTCGTCGCCGCCCGGAAAGGCGAGGGGACCTCGACGGCCGCCCGCGAATTCGCCCGCTTCGCCGCCAAGCGCGCCGGCCGCAAGACCTGGCTGATCGACCTGGACCTGGTCACCTCGCCGCAATACCAGGCCATCGCCGCCGATCCCGAACGCTACGGTCCGCTGGGCGCCGGCGCGCCGGCCTCGCCGGACGGCTCTGCCTTCTTCACCGTCCAGCCGCCCGCGCCCAAGCCGGGCGGCGGAGTGTGGCCCGACGCCAAGTACCTGACCGCCCACAGCATCGGCGGCCCGCGCTTCTGGGTGACCCGCTTCAATCGCGAGGCCCTGCGCGGTCGCCAGAAGGTGCACATCCTGCCCGGTGTCGAATATTGGGCCGCCCTGCGCCGTCATGCCGAGATCATCGTGGTCGACAGCCCGTCGGCCGATCGCTCCCAGGCCGCCCTGACCCTGGCCCAGCACATGGACCAGACGGTGCTGGTGGTCAGCGCCCAGCAGCCGGACGTTCGGCCGCCGGGCCTGCTGCGCGACGCCCTGGCCTCGTCGGGCGGCCGCACCGCCGGGGTGTTCTTCAACCAGGCCTCGGTCCAGCCGCCGAAGTTCCTGAAGGCCATCCTGCCTTGACGCCCGCCTACGGAGCGGCCGCCGCCGCGCCGGCCCGGTTGACCTTCGTCCAGATGGCGCTGTGGGTGCTGCCGGTCCTGGCCCTGCTGATCTACAGCGGCGGCTGGGAGCTGCCGCTGGTGGGCGAGACCGCCGACGCGGCCGGCTCGGCCCTGCTGCGAGTCGGTTATCTGCCCGCCTACGCCGCCGGTTTCGCCCTGATCGCCCTGCGACCCGGCTCGACCTTTCGCGTGCTCATCCGCCAGCCGTTCCTGATCGTCCTTCTGCTGGTGGTGGCCGCCTCGATGTTCTGGTCGGTCAATCCGGACCAGACGGCCCGGCGCGGCTTCGCCCTGGTCTGCACGACGCTGGGCGGGATCGCCCTGGCCGCGCGCTTCCGCTGGCCGCAGCTGGCCGAGGTGGTGGGCGCGGCCTTCGCGGTGCTGATCGTCGCCTGTTTCGTGGTGTGTCTGGCCGTGCCGCGCATCGGGATCATGACCGAGCTGTTCCCCGGCGCCTGGCGCGGCCTGTGGCGTGAGAAGAACGGCCTGGGCGGCAACATGGCGTTCGGCTTCTGCATCCTGTCGGCCGCCGCCTTGCTGAACCCCCAAAGAGCCCGCCTGTGGTGGACCTTCGCGGGGCTGGCCCTGGTGCTGGTGCTGATGTCGACCTCCAAGACCTCGCTGGTGTCGCTGATGCTGGGCGTGGCGGCGATCGGCTTTGTCTGGATCGCCCGGCGCGGCCCGGCCATGGGCGCGGCCGCCACCTGGACGGGGATCACCGGGGTGGTGCTGCTGGGGGCCTTCATCCTGTTCGCTTCGGACGTCTTCTTCGCGATCCTGGGCAAGGACGCCACCCTGACCGGCCGCACCAAGATCTGGGCGGCGGTGATGCGCGAGATCGAGGACCGGCCGTGGCTGGGCTACGGCTACCAGGCGGTATGGGGCGACAAGACCGGGTGGGGCCCGTTCGCCTGGATCAGCAAGAACGCCGGCTTCCAGGCCCAGCACGCCCACAACAGCTGGCTGGAGCAGTGGCTGGGCCTTGGCCTGCTGGGCCTGATCGCCTGGGGGCTGTTCTACCTGCAGGCCATGACCCTGGCGGTGATCTCGGTGTTCCGCGACCGGGGCGCGCTGCTCGCCTTCCCGTTCCTGGTCGTCTACAGCCTGGTGGCCCTGACCGAGAGCATCGCGCTGATCTACAACGATTTCCGCTGGGTGTTGTTCGTGGCCTTCGCCGCCAAGCTGGCCTTCCCGGACCGCGAGGTCGGGGGGTAAGCGTTGCTTTAAGCGACGAACCGGGGCTCACTCCTTCTTTTGGAGGGACTTTCCGCATGTTGCTGGCCGCCCAGATCGTCACCGGGATCGTCGCCCTGATCCATGTCTACATCGTCCTGTTGGAGACGGTGCTGTTCGACACGCGGGGCAAGAAGGTCTTTGGCCTGACCGACGAGGCCGCCGCGATCGTCAAGCCGGCGATGTCGAACCAGGGCTGCTACAACGGCTTCCTGGTCGCGGCCCTGGTCCTGGGTCTGTTCTGGCCGGATGATGTGACCGCCAAGGCCTTCGCCTTCTTTGGCCTGGCCTGCGTGGCCGTGGCCGGCGTCTGGGGCGGCCTGACCGTCAAGCGCTCGATCCTGCTGATTCAGACCCTGCCGGCGGTGGTGGGGCTCGGGTTGTGGTGGAATATCTAGCGAAAACCAATGGTTGCGGTTTGACGGGGCACCCCATACTTCATACACGAGGGGTTGGGGTAGGAGCATTGGGGCCATAATGGTGCGCGCGTTGCTGATCGCCGGGATTCTGGCGTTCGCGGGGCCGGCGCTCGCGGGCCCGACAGCGGTGATCGGCGGGGTGACCGTCAACCGTTACGACTACGCGCTCAAGGCGGGATACGACGGTGCGCGACCGCTCAGCCTGGCGCCGTCGACCAACGAAGGTTGGACGCCAAAATCGCCCACCGATTATCCCCAGCAGTGGCCGGAGGCCTGGATCACCTGGGGGCAACCCTTCGCTCCCTACGTGTTCGCGTCCGACGCGGCCATCATGCTGGGCGAGAGCCGGCGGGACGGCGACCCCTGGATCTATCAGCAGATGGCGCTGAACCTGGACGCCATGGCGATGGAGTTGACCGAGACCTTGCCGTCCGGCGCCACGCAGATCGTCCATAGGTTTGGCTATGACGTCGGCGAGAACTTCGCCATGCCGGCAGGCTTCCGCGGCGCGTTCGCCAATTCGATGGTCGCGATCGGCTATCTGCATTTCTACGAGATGGATCGCCAGCCCGCCTACCTGATCAAGGCGCAGAAGATGCTGGACGGCATTACAGACGTCAGCGGCAAGCAGCGCCTGTTCACCGTCGATTCCGGCGGCTTCATCTGGTTCGAAGAAGTTATCGCGGGCGACAAGGCCATGGGGGTCTACAACGGTCACATGGCCGCGGTATTCGCGATGCTGGAATATCGGCGCGTGACCAAATCCACTCGTTACGACCCAGCCATCGAGGCTGGGATCACGACGATGGCGCATTGGCTTCCGGTGCAGCGCCGTCCGGAAGGCTACTTCGCCTATTCACGCGATTTTCCGACGACGCCGGATTACGGCCAGGAACGCGCGGTCTTCATGGTCGAGGCGCTCTGTTCGGTGACGTCCGACTTTGGCCTCTGCGGTGAAGCCAAGGCGTTTCGCCAGGACTTCACCTACAGGGCGACCAAGCGCTAAGGCTTTCGCAGCACCACGAAGCGACGCCATTCTTTGGTGTCCAAGGTCTGGCTCAACACTTCGAGACCGGCCTCTCCGGCGACATCCTCGACGTCCGACTGAGAGAATGAATAGCCTGACGAGACCTGCTCGGCGTCGCGCTCGGCGTGCGCCTCATAGACTTGTCCGGCTTCACCGTCGCCGCGGGCGAAGAAGTCGCAATGGACGGTGCCGCCCGAGAGCAGCAAATATTCCGCCAAGCCTAGCAGGTCGCGGGCGCTGTCGTAGTTCTGGTGGATGAAGAATTCGCGGCCGACGACCGTGTCATAGGCCCCCGCGCACGGCTCGAGTTCTTCATGGTCGTTGATGTGCACGAACCGGCAGTTGGCGTGGGCGCCGCCCCGCGCCAGCGCCAAGGCCAGACGCGAAACGTCGATCCCCAGATATTGGTCCACGATGAAGCCGATGTGTTTGCCCAGTAGCCCGGGTCCGCAGCCTAGCTCGACGACATTTCGGCCGATCAAGCGGTCGGCCGACGCCCAGATCCGCAATTGTACGGCATAGGTGTACAGCGGGTGATTGGCCAAGACCGCCGTGAATACCTGGCGTTCGTCCAGGCCCACCAAATCGCCGACTTGCGTCAGTGTTTTGGCCTCGATCACGAAAGGTTCGACGGGCTCCGTAAGCAGGTACGTGCCCCACTCTCGATCCCAACGTGTGGCGACGTCCGCGGGGATTGTCATGAGCGACATGCGCGAAGGGTACAACCAATTCGTGTACCTTGGCAAACGAACATCCCGCGCGTTGCGGTCGTTAGATCCCGATCCGCCGGGCGCCTTCGGCCACGGTCACCACGTCGAACCCCGCCGTCAGCGCGCCGTCCACCAGCCGCTCCAGCGCCGCCGTCGTGCAGCCCCACTGCGAGGGTTCGGGCGCCACGTCGTGGGTGTAGAGGATCAGCCAGGCCTTGCGGCGGTGGGCCTTGTCCAGCCAGTCCAGGGCCACCTGTTCGCCGTCCTCGCCCTCGATGCCAACGGCCGGGGCCTGGTTGAGGTCGGCGCCGGTGGCGACCAGGCCGTGGTGCAGGGCGCGCAGGGTCTTGAAGCGACCGGCCAGGGCCGTCTTGGCCGGGCTGGCGACGTCGCCATAGGGATAGGCGAAGCTGACCGGCTCGCCCGTGCCCCAGTCGGCCAGATGCCGGGCGTTGAGGTCGACGTCGGCCAGGGTCTCGGCTCGCGAGGCTTGGCCGCAGTCCAGGTGCGAGAAGGTGTGACAGGCGATCTCGTGACCGGCGGCGTGCAGACGGGCGGCGTCCTCGCCGGTGGCGAAACGGCCCATCGGCCCATCGCGTCCGGTCAGGCCGGCGGCGAAATAGTAGGTGCCGCGCAGGCCTCGGGCTTCCAGCACCCGGGCTCCGGCCTCGCAGGCCGTCGCGGGCGCGTCGTCGAAGCTGAACGACACCATCGGCCGCTCCAGCTTGACCCGGGCCGGACGGCGGTGCGCCAGGCGGATCAGCCGGCGGCGAACCTTGCCCTTCAGGCTGCGGTCCGGCTCGTAGGCGTCGACTTTCTCAAAGGAGGTCTGCATCAGACAGCGTCCGAATAGAGGGCGGCGCGATAGAGCCGCAGGGCGAAGGCGCGAAGCGGCGTCGGAGCCGCCTCGTTGAGGGCGAAGGCCTTGAGCATAGGCCGCCAGACGTCGCGCAGGGGCAAGGGCTTGAGCGCCTTGGCGACCTTGAAGCTGGGATAGGCGCTGACCACCTCGCGGTGGCTGGCTACCACCCGAGCGAAGTTGGCGGCCGACTGCTCGTACTTGGCGGCCAGGGCCGGGGCGGTGTCGAGGCCCAGATGGGTGGCCGAATTGTCGATGTGCAGGATCGGATAGAGCCGGACCACGCGCATGGCCCACTCGACATCCTCCCAGCCCCAACCGGCGAAACCCTCGTCGAAGGCCACGGTCTCGAAGACATCGCGGCGGACCAGCAGGTTGGAGGTGAAGACGTGCTTCTCCGGCTCCCGGGCCCGTTCCGGCGCCGGAGTGCAGTCGCTCTTCAGCGCCATGGCCCGGTGCAGTTCGTGCTCCGGACGGCGCGGGGTCTGGTCCAGGGTGAAGCCGCCGAAGGCCACGGGCGCATCGTCTTCGGCCACGGCAGACCAGCGGGTCAGGAAGCCGGCGGGATCGGGCAGCATGTCGCTGTCCAGGAACAGCAGGTGGCGGCCCCGGGCGTGCCGGGCCAGCCGGTTGCGGCCCTTGGCGCGGCCCTCGTTGGGCGACAGCACGATCAGGCGGGCGGGCAGCTTCAGCTTTTCGATGCGGGCCGCCATGCGCCGGGTCAGGGCTTCGTCGCCGCCGCCGTCGTCCAGCAGCACGATCTCGGCGTCGGCGCCGCGCTCGTCCAGGGCCTTGAGCAGGGCGCTGGGATCGTCGCGATAGGTGGGGATCAGCACCGACAGACGGGGGGCGGCGCCATTCTTTTCCTGGGCCGCCCAGGCGGCGTTGTCGGTGAGCGTTTCTGTCGCGGTCATGCGGGCTTCAAACGGCGTTGGAGGATGTCCACGACCCGGCCGCGCAGCCCGCCGGCATCCAGGGCCAGGACGACCACGCCATAGACGACGGCGCCCGCGGACGCCTTCAGGATCAGTTCGAGCACGCCGCCGAAGGCCGGTACGGCCAGCACGGCGGCGGCCATCAGGGCGCAGGCCAGGCCCGACTTGGCCAGGGCGACCCACGGCACGGGCAGGGGACAGGCCCGGCGGCCCAGGATCGCGGCGCCCACGGCCCCGACGCCATAGCTGGCCGCCGTCGACCACAAGGCGCCGTCCAGGCCGAAGCGCGGGATCAGCGCCAGGTTCAGGGCCACGTTGGCCCCGGCCGGAATGGCCATGCAGGCGATGAGCATTAGGGTCTTCTTGCCCAGGGTGAAGGCCTGCAGCAGGTAATAGGTCGTCACGCCCGACAGCCAGCCGGCCACGGCGATCCACGGCACGACGCCGCCCGCGCCAGCGCTCAGCTCGGGTCCGACCATCACCTGGGCCAGCGGCCGGCCGACCAGGGCCAGGCCGACGGCGGCGGGCAGGGTCAGCAGCACCATGAAGCCGGCCTGCTCGTGGGCGGCTTCCTTGAGAGAAGCATGGCCGCCGCGCTCCAGCGCCGCGACCAGGGCCGGTCCGCCAGCCATGCCCAGCCAGATGAAGACCACGTCCAGGGTGCGCGAGCCCAGCGAATATCCGGCGTGATAGACGCCCACGGCCTGCTCGTTGAGGAAGGCGGCCAGCAGGAAGCGGTCGGTGGTCGACAGCACCAGGGCCAGGATCAGGGACAGGGCCACCGGCAGGCCGTAGGCGGCGTAGGCCTTGGCCATGACGGGGTCATAGCGGCCGCCTCGGGTGCGGCGCAGGTCGGCCGGCAGCACGAACACCAGGCACAGCAGCGAGATCCCGCCCATGCCGAGGATCGGCGCGGCGCCGCCCAGGCCGATCAGGGCCAGAACCAGCCCCAGGGCGAATCCGCCCACGGTCTGGACGATGTCCAGCAGGGCCGCGCGGGACACTTCACCGGCGGCGCGGCGGCGCTCCTGCGACAGCTTGGTCAAGCTCTTGACCACCACGGCGGCCATGGAGGCGGCGACCGCGACCTTCAGCGGCGCGGCGAGGGGGGCGAACTTCAGGACCGCCGCGGCGGCGACGGGCACGACCAGGGCCAGGGCGAACCACAGGCGGTAGATCGTGGCGAAGTGATCGGGCAGCCGGCCGTCGGCTTCCTGGCGGGCATGGAAGCGGGCCATGGCCGCTTCCGTCCAGGTCAGCAGGATCGTCTGGGTCAGGCTCAGGGCCGAGAAGGCCAGGGCGTAGACGCCGTACTGCTCGGGCGTCAGGACGCGGGTGAACAGGACGATGGTGAGCAGCCCCACCACGCCCTGGGCGATGTTGACCGGCAGATATCCGAGTACGCCACGCCAGAACATATTTGGTCCCTAGCGCACCGCCGACCGGTCCCCCAGCAGGCAGGGGATGGTCATGGCGATGATGTAGAGGTCCAGCCAGAAGGACTGGCGCTCGATATATTCCACGTCCAGGGCGACGCGCTCCTGCACCAGCTCGGCGGTGTCGACCGGGCCGCGCGAGCCGTTGATCGCGGCCCAGCCCGTGACGCCGGGCTTCATGCGGTGACGGTGGGCGTAGCGGGCGACCAGCTTTTCGGACTCCACGTCGCCGCTCTTCATGCCGATGGCGTGGGGGCGAGGGCCGACCATCGACATCTCGCCCTTCAGCACGTTGAACAGTTGGGGCAGCTCGTCCAGGCTGGTCTTGCGGATGAACTTGCCGACCTTGGTGACGCGGTCGTCATTGGCGCTGACCTGGCGCGCGGCCTTGGCGTCGGCGGCCTCGTGGCGCATCGAGCGGAATTTCCAGACTAGGATCGCCTCGTTGTTGAAGCCGTGGCGACGCTGGCGGAAGAATACGGGGCCGGGGCTGTCCAGCTTGATGGCGACGGCCACCAGCAGCATCACCGGCGCGGCGGCCACCAGGCCCAGCCCGCCGACCACCACATCCTGGAGGCGTTTGACGAAGGCCCGTCGTCCGTCGGCGACCGCGCCCGACAGATCGACGAAGTGGGCCAGCGACGCGTTGCGCTGGGCCTCGCGGTTCAGGTCGACGAACAGGCTGACGGGGTTGGGCAGCACTTCCAGGCGCTCGACCAGTTGGCCGACGCGGGCCTGGGCGGCGGAGGTCACGGCGATGATCACCCGGTCGACATAGGGCATGATGCGATGGTCGATCAGGGCGTGGGTGTCGCCCAGGACCGGCACGCCCAGCACCTGGGGCGGAGCGCGGCCGGCGCGGTCGTCGAACACGCCCAGCACATTGACGTCGCCGGTGGCCAGAGCCGTACGGATGAAGCGCTCGGCGTTGACCGTCGCGCCCACCACCACCACGTTCGGCGTCAGACGGCCGTCGCGGCGGCCGTGATCGACCGCGCGCCACCAGGCGACGTGCAGCACGGCGGTGGCGGCGACCAGGGCGAGACCCCAGCCGGCCAGCAGGGCGGTGTCGATCTGGCCGTGTCCGAAGATCAGCGTCGCCAGCACCATCACGATCGCGACCACGCCGAACGCAGCCGACACCCGCAGGGCCTGGCGGCCGGGCGTCTCGCGACGATGGAAGGTGTAGGCCTCCAGCAGATAGAGGGCGGGCAACAGGGTCAGGGCGCCCAGGATCAGCGGAGCAAAGACTTCGGGGGCGGGGCGGGCCAGGACGATCGCGGCGATGGTGACGCTGGCGAAGGCCAGGCCGTCGACCACGCGGAACAGCCGCGACAGGCTGCGCACCTGCATCCGGGCCCGGGCCGGGACCAGGCGGCCGGGTCGGAACGGGCCGCGCCGGCCCACGCCCTCGGCCGTCTTGTCCTCGATCACCAGGCGCGATGTCGCCGGTTCGGCGTCGAGGATGGCGAGGTCTTCGCGTTCCGGCGGATGTGCGATAGCGGACGACATGAAGCCCCGAACCCTTTGTAGAACGGGGTTCACACTAGTCGCGCGGTCTGAGCTTCACGTTAACGCGGATTTTTCGAGACAGCGCGTTGTCATCCCACCGCGAACAGGCTATCGAACCGCTCCCTCTCAGGAGGAGACGTGGCCGAGAGGCTGAAGGCACCGCTTTGCTAAAGCGGCATACCCCAAAAGGGTATCGAGGGTTCGAATCCCTCCGTCTCCGCCACCACCCCTTCCATCGCTGTCCATCGTCGTCCAGGCGCGTCGCCAATTCCTTATTCCATAAGGGAAAGTCGCGAATTCGTGTTTGGCCGCGTCCACCGCCATCCACCATGGTCGGCGCTCACCATGGGGGTAGAAATGGGGGTAGGATACCCCACGTTCTCGAACGCCTGAACGCGCTGCAGGTCAAGCGACTCGCCAAGCCTGGCTACCACCTGGACGGTGGCGGGCTCTATCTGCAGGTCACCCCCACCGGCGCGAAATCCTGGGTCTTCCACTACACGCTCAAGGGCAAGACCCGCGAAATGGGCCTGGGACCGCTCGATATCGTCGGCTTGGCCGAGGCCCGCGTCCTGGCGCGTGAGGCCCGCACGCTCAAGCACGAGGGCGTCGACCCTATCGAACACCGCAAGGCCGCGCGGGTGGTCGAGGTCCTGGAGGATGCGCGGAGCCTGTCGTTCAAGACGCGCCACATAACGTGCGCTTCTTTTGAGTGAGGCCTTTTGTGCGTGTTTGCCGGCCAGCGTGGCCATCGCCTTCTGGAATGCGGCGCTGCCGATGCCTCGCCGCTGGCCTGTTTCATCGTCTACGGCCTATCGCTCGGCCTGATGGTGGCGGCGGTCAAGCCTTGGACCATTCGATAAGGCATAGCCGTCCCAGTCGGCCAAGCTACCTCAAACTGCGGTCCAGTCGGCTCAATGACCGCAACCGGCCTTCCAGGCGACGCCGCCGAAAGCGCTGGCTGGGGAGGGCGATAGCGCGCTGTTACTACGGTGATTGACCTCAATTAACCTGCTGTGGCCGGGCAAGCGTCTTAGCGTGGCTGCCGCGATCGCAAGACGCGGCGCGGCGGTAGCCTGATCCCGACGGATACGGGATGGCTCCAGGCTTCCGAATGGTCCGTGGCGGTTTTCAGGCGGCTCATCTCGCCGGCTGTCGGGCGCGTACGGTTTTGTCCAGCAAAGGTGGCACGGCAATGCAGCAGACGTCGCAAGGCGATACCCAGACGCTCGCGCGCGGGGACAACGTCCTGGAGATCTCGGAGGCGCTGAACGCGATCCTGGCCGATGTCTTCGCGCTCTATATGAAGACCAAGAATTTCCATTGGCATGTCTGGGGGCCGCATTTTCGCGACCACCACCTGCTCTTCGATGACCAGGCTTCCCAACTCTTGGCGATCACCGACGAGATCGCCGAGCGGGTGCGAAAATCCGGCGCCTTCACCCTTCACTCGATCGGGGACATCGCGCGACGCCAGCGCATCCTGGACAACAATGGCAAGGGCGTCGCCGCCGCTGACATGCTCGAGGAGTTGCGCCAGGACAATCAGGCGCTCGTCGCATCGCTGCGCGAGGCCAAGGCGCTCGCCGACCGGGCTGGCGACAACGCCACGTCCGGCCTGATCGACGGATGGACGGATCAAGCCGAGGGGCGGGCCTGGTTCCTGCTCGAAGCGGGCCGTTCGGCCTAACGCCGTCCCACCCGCGGGCCCCTGGGCCCAGGGGATCTGAGGCTACAGACGAGCGGCGATCATCGATGGAAGGCGCTGTTGGCGATATCATCGCCGTCGCCGCGGCCAGGGATGGTCTCGTCGGTGGAGCCTTGTCGAAGGCGTTTGAGGCTTCGGATGGGAACTTGATCGACGTCGGCAGGTCGTCGCGGCGACGAACCTCGGGCCTAAAGACGTGGATAGAGCCCGATCGGTAGGAGCGGAAACGCGAATGTCGGGCGTTTCGGGTCGACCTAGGCCCGCACGCGGCGCTGGACCTTGCGATGCCTCGTCACGTCGGGCCGGACGGCCAGATGGAGGTCCAGCACAAGAAGAATAGCGGCCAGAGCGTCACGTAAGCCCAGGGCCTCAGCCATGCCTTCCTGGGCGACGGGGCTCGGCGGGCGCTGATCTTCACGCCGCGCGAACTGGCGAGCGCGCCACGCGATCGTCTCCGTGCAGAGATGATCCACTCGCCGCCACGGCTATCGCCAGGGCAGGACGGATTTCGCGAGGCCGCAGGCCATTGCGCTCGGCGGTCGTTCTGGCGTCATCGGCCAGGTGCTGGGCGTAGCGCTCACCGACGCTATCGGCTTCGTCGCTCTCGGCGAGCTTGCGTAATGCGTAGGCGCGCGTGGTGTCGAGCAGGCGATAGGAGACCTGGCTTGCGCTCAGCTCGGCGGTCACCAGAGACTTGTCGACGAGGTTGGCCAAGTCGTCGACCGTCTTGGCCAGATCGCATTGGGCCCCGGCGATGAGGCAGGCCGCTTCCAAGCTGAAGGCGCCCGGGAAGATCGATAGCCGCCGCAGGATCGCGCGTTCGTCGTCCGACAGAAGATTGTAGCTCCAGTCAATGGCCGCCGTCAGGGTTTGATGACGTTCGGGTCCCGAGCGAAGGCCGCTCAGCAGCCGGAACCTGCCATCGAGCAGCCCCAGCAGTTCACGCACGCCAAAAGCGTCCGCGCGGGTGGCCGCCAGCTCGATGGCCAGAGCCAGGCCGTCGAGACGCTGGCAGATCTCGGCCACGACGGGCGCATCGTCATCGGCCAGATGGAACATCCTGTTGCGGGCCGTCGCGCGCTCGATGAAGAGCTGCGCGGCGGGAAAGGCCATCAAGCCCTCGGCCTGAAGCCAGGGGCCGATCGGCGGGGCGTCGAGCGGCGGCAGGCGATAGACGCGCTCGCCGTTGATCCGCAGGGGCTCGCGGCTGGTGGCCAGGATCCGCACGTCGGGCGCGTCGGCCAGGATTCGCCGCGCGCAGGACGCCGCCGCCTCGATGACGTGCTCACAGTTGTCCAGGACCAGCAGGAGGCTGCGCTCGCGCAGATGATCGAGGAGATCGCCGAGCGCGATCGACGGCTGCGTCGTCAGGCCGATGGCTTGGGCGATCGCCTGAGGCGCCAGGGTTGGATCGCTTACGCTTGCCAGGTCGACGAACCAGACTCCGTCCTGGACCTGCGCGGCGAAACGCTCGGCCACCGCCACCGCGACAGTCGTTTTGCCGATGCCGCCGGCGCCGACGATCGACAGGGCTCGTTCGGCGCTCAGCGTCGTCAGGATCTCGCCGATGTCGCCGGCGCGTCCGATGATGCTGGTCATGGCGGGAGGCAGGTTGCTGGATGCGGCGAAGGCGCGGCTTTCCGCGTCGCTTTGGGACCCTGGCGCCGACTGAACCGGCGCGACGAAGCGATAGCCGCGGCCGGTCACCGTCGCGATATAGCGCAAGGTCCCGGCCGTCTCGCCCAGAGCGCGTCGTAGGGCGGCGATGTTGACCTTCAGGTTGCCCTCTTCGACGATCGAATTGGGCCAGGCGCGGGCGATCAGTTCGCTCTTGGTCAGCACCGCGCCGGGGCGCTCGACCAGGGCGGTGAGGATGTCGAGCGCCCTTCCGCCCAGTGCGACCGGCGCCTGGTCCTCGACGAGCAACTGTTGCTCGGGCGTGAGCACGAAGGGACCGAAGGCGAACGACCTTGGCGTCTGTTCAAGGGAGTATGTCATCAACATGCATCCGATCGAGGTTCGAGCCGTGCCCGGCGATTTGCGACAACGCTACTGTGGCCTCGCCCGCGCTCTGGAACCGATCGGAGCAAGTGACCTGAAACCCCGAGACGCAGGGTTTGGTAAAACCCGTAACCGCTCAGCGATTTTACCTCTTTTCACCGGGCGCGGGCGGTGGCGCTGCTAAGGTGGCGCTTGGGGAATTTGCGTCTCTGCGTCGAGCTGATGGCCGCCAAGCGATCTAGCGCCGAGGCTCGGAACGCTGGTTGATCCTGGTCATGAAAGGCCTTGCCGCCTGTTGCGTAGCGCACGCCGCGCGCGGGGCGTCGGCTCGTGCGTGTGATCTGGAATCTGAAGCAAGGGACGGCTTTTGGGGCGGCGCGGACTTTCACTCTTGGCTTTCATCGCGGCATTGGGCTTGGCGTCAGCCGCCGATGCGCGCAACCCCGCCGGCGGTTCAAGGATCGTCCTGAAGGCGGGCCGGCTAGCCGATGCGCTAAGGGATTTATCGGTGCGAGGCGGCGCGGACCTGCTCTTCGCGCCAGATATCATCGGCGATCTGCGAAATGCACGTGTCTCCGGGGCGCTGCAGGTCGAGCCGATCCTCCAGCGCCTGCTGGAGGGCACCGGGCTCGGCTATCGCCGAGTCGGTGGTGGAGCCTACATCGTCTTTCGCCTTGAGCCGGACCAGCCGACGGCGCTGCCCGAGGTCCTGGTGATCGGCCGCAAGACCCAGAACGCCGATATTCGCCGCACCGAAAATGACATCCAGGCTTATCGCGTCGCTGACGCCGAGGACATCCGCGCTTCCCACGCCGACAATCTCGATCAGTTCCTGCGCACCCGACAACCCAGCAATGCTCAGCGGCAAGGGCCATCCCAAGACCCCGACGCCCAGTTCGGCAGCAACCGCTCGGAGGTGAATCTCCATGGTCTAGGCGCGAGCCAGACCTTGGTCCTGGTCGACGGCGCCCGAATGCCGGGCGGTCCTTCGCTGGCTCTCGACTTGGAAATGTCGCAGCCAGATCTGAATGGCCTACCGCTGTTGGCGATTGAACGGGTCGAGAGCCTGACTGGCACGGCCGGCGGCATCTACGGTCCCGGCGCCACCGGCGGCGTGGTCAACGTGATCCTTAAGCGCGACTATCGCGGCGCCGAAGTCAGCGCCACCTACGGTCTGACGGACCAAGGCGATGGGACGCGCAGACGGGTCGACGGGCGGATCGGCTTCACGCCTGACGACGGCCGCACTGACGTGATGATAAATTTTTCACGGGCCGAGGGCGATGGCTTGCGCGCCGGTGATCGCGACTATGGCGAGCAGGCTCGACGGCTCATGGCTCGCGCGCCCAAGGCTTATGCTTTGGACTTTCTGATACCCGACGGTGTTTTGGTCCGGGATCTGTTCGGCGATGTCCTGACTCTCAGCTCCAAACTCGGCGGCGCATCTCTAGGATCGACTTTCACCTATTTGCCGACCGGTCATTCGGGCGTCGGCGAGCGCGGCGCCGTCCTCCTGGCCGACGCAGGTCAAATTCCAAGCACCTTGCCGCCGGGCGGAACCGGTGTGACGCGGAGCTTGACCAGCGACACGACCGTGTCCTCGCTGCTGCTAAACGTGCGTCATCGCTTTGGCGAGCACGTCGAGGCTTTCGTCGACTTCATCGGTCTTGAAAACGAAAGCCGCTCGGTCGCGGGGGCTTCGACGATGGGCGTATACGCAGGCCCAACGCCAGGACCTTTTCGGCAAAGCGGCGTGGCTTACCCTTTTCAACAGCCCGTGATCGTGGCCTTTCCCTTGCCGGGCTTTGACGCGCGCGTGCGCAACCAACTAAGCACCACACGCGCCTCGGCCGGCGTGCTCGTGCGTCTTCCGGGAAGCTGGCGTGCAGAAGCCAACTATAGCGACGGCATGACGCGCAATCATGTTGACGTCGCAGGCCACCACCTCAACGACAACTTCGCGTGGGCCTTGAGCCAGGGGAGACCCGGCTTTGGCGGCGAACCAGCGCCAAATCCCTTCGACCCGTGGGACACCTTCGCCGCCACGCTACAGGCCTACAAGATTGAGCAAGACGCCGAGGTCAGGCGCAGCGCGCATCTTCAGGATCTGAGCATCAGGCTAGGTGGCCCGCTGTGGCGGCGTGATGCGGGCGACGTAGCGTTGTCGCTTCTCGCGGAACGTCGCCGCGAGCATGTCATCTTCGCTCCCTGGGATTATGGCTTGGAAAATGCGCCGGGGAGTCCAACGGATCCTTCGTTTTCACTCGCGGTGACCTCCTTCTACGGCGAACTGCGCGCACCGATCGTGTCGCGGGCGTCGAACCTCTGGCCTCTGCGCGGACTGGAGCTACAATTGGCCGCGCGCTACGACGACAACCAGTCGACAATCCCTGGTGACGCGCTAGAGGCGGCGTCGGCATCTTCCGTTCGCTACAATCGCGCGGGGACCGTTTATACGGTGGGCATGCGGGTCTTTCCGTGGGACAATTTGCTGGTTCGCGCCAGCGTCGCCACGGGCGTACTGCCGCCGACGCCGCAACAACTGCTTTCGTCGAGATCTACCTACGCTTTCTTCGGCGCCGCCTTCGCCGACACGGCGCGCGGTGGCAATTTCCTGGGCACCGAGAAACCTTTCGCGCTCTTAGTCGGCGGGTCCCCGAACCTACGCCCGGAGAAGGCCCGGACCCTGGCGATCGGCGCGGTCTTGAATCCGGACGGTGGCCGCTGGCCGCGCGTCTCGCTAGACTACACCCACATCGAAAAGCGCGGCGAGATCAGCACCGCTCACGGCGGCGATATCGATTACTTCCTGGCTTATGAGAACCTCTATCCGAGCCGTGTGGTCCGCGATCCACTGTCGCCGGCCGACATCGCCGCCGGTTATTCGGCCGGGATCATCACCCAGATCGACGCGACGTCCTTGAACATTGGCAAGACCATCAGCGATGCTGTCGACTTGCATGTGGATGAGGCGGTGCGTTTGGGGCGGGACGATCGCTTGCGGATCTATGGCTCGGCGACCTGGACGCCACGCCTCACACGGCAGTCAGCACCCGACATGGACAGGTTCGGCTATGTCGGCACCAACGACGGACCGTTGCGGTGGCGGGGCAACGCTGGTGTGGGCTGGGACCACGACGATCTGACGATCAGCCTCGACGCCCAGTACTACGACAGCTACCGCGCCATTGCCGCGCTCGCGTCTGAGGCGGAGAAGGCGGGCGCCGATCTGCCTGGCGTCCATATCCCGGCGCAAGTCTATCTGGACGCGGCGGTGACCTACCGGCTTGAGACGACCGATTGGCCCGGCCTCGCGAGGGACATCGAAATCCGGCTCGGTGTCCAGAACCTGTTGGGTCACGACCCGCCGACCGAGGCCAACGCTACGCTCGGCTATAGCTTCTATGGTGATCCTCGAGGGCGCCGGTTCGAGCTCAGCGCCACCGCGCGGTTCTAAAACCGCGCCAAGCTTTACGGGTTTTCGTCGGGCGTGCGTCTTGGCTGGCATGACGGGATGCAGCCAATGTTCGCCACGCCTGACGGAGCCCTGGTTTTTCCAGACGAACGGGCTAACGTTTTGTCGATGTCGGACGGGGATCCACACTCCAAATCCACCCATGCCGTGTCGCGCCAATTTCGCGACGCGCGATGGAAGCTGCTTGGATGGATCCGGCGGCGCGTCCCCGACCCGGTCGAGGCCGAGGATCTCTTGCAGGACACCTTCTTGCGGGTCACCCAGCGCGAAGCCTCCGACGAGGTCGCCCATTTCGAGGGCTATCTCTATCGCACCGCCGAAAGCGTTCTGGCCGATCGCTACCGGCGCCGCAGCGTTCGCCGCGCGGATTCGCACATCGCGCTGGAGCCCGACGATCACCAAGCCGAAGACGCCGACGCCCTGCGCGCCTTGCTGGCCAGAGAAAAGCTTCGAGCCGTGTCCGCTAGCCTGATGCAACTGCCCGAACGCACCCGCGCGGTCTTCGTGCTGCGCCGCATCGAAGGCCTGCGCTATGGCGAGATCGCAACGCGGCTGAAGGTCTCGCTGAGCACGGTCGAAAAGGACATGGCCCGCGCGATCGACCATTTGATGCCGGAGGAGGACGAGGCATGAGCGCCGATCTTCCTTCGCCGGCCTTCCTTCACGGCTTGGGGCCGCGGGCCGCAGCAGCGCTCTGGCTTGAGCGCTTGCAACGCGATCCCTCGGTCGAGGATGACGTGGCGTTCCAGCGATGGCTGGACCTCAGCGACGCCAATCGCCGGGCTTGGGAGCGCGCCCGGGATCTATGGGATCTGTTCGAGGCGCCAGAGGCCGAGGACGCCCTTGCGGGCCTGCGCAAGGACGCCCTTTCGTTGCGCGCCCGCCCCGTCCAGTCGCCCGTCGCCTGGTATCTTGTCGCCGCCTCGTTCGCCGCGGTCGTCATCGGCGGGGTGCTGGTGTCAAACCTTGCTCGCGAACATCCCGCTCAAGGACCTCTCCAGGTCGCCAGCGCAAGCGCGGGCGATCTCCACGGCTTTGGCCAGGCCGACTATCAGACCGCCGCCGGCCAGCGTCTGGATGTGCGGCTGGAAGACGGGACGCGATTGACGCTAGGACCAAGCACCGCCGTCGACGTCGCCTATGCCGGAGGTCAGCGTCTGGTTCGCCTGACGCGGGGCGAGGCGATGTTCGACGTGACCCATGACGCAACCCGGCCGTTCAGGGTCGCTGCGGGCGGACGTGTGGTGTCGGACCTTGGGACGCGCTTCAATATCCAGCTGCGCAGCGATGAAACTCGCGTGCGCCTGGAGGAGGGATCGCTCGGCGTGACCGTCGGAGACGACCCGAAGGTGGCTGCGGGACCGGCCAAGATCCTGGTCCCCGGCCAGGAGCTTGTCGCCCGTCCCGGGCAGGCCGATGAAATCACGCAAGCCCAAGCAACGGCCGCGCCGGATGCAGCGCCCCATGTGCTCCAGTTCGACGACACCCCGCTCGCCGAGGCGGTGGCGCAGATGAACCGCTACACCGACGGAAAGCTGGTCATCGTCGATCCCAAGGTTGGCGCTTTGCGGATCAGCGGCGCGTTCCGCACCAACGATCCGGCGCGTTTCGCCAAAACGCTGACCGCGCTTTATCCCGTCCGTCTGGTCCCCTTGGCGGACGGGCGTACTGAAATCGCCTGGCGGTCTGGTTCCAACCCCTAGCGCGCTGGAGGCGGGGCGCGGCGAACGCTGGCCGTGCCGTGGGATGGGCGGGCGTGCTCGGTCGCGGGCTCCACGCCGACGCTCATACCCGCGTGATCGGGCCAGTGATCTGATCCCTCGACGTAGGGTTTTGGTAAGCCCCTGATCGCTTACGAATTTTACTTCTTTTCACCAGGATGCGGGCCAGGGCGCTGGTACGGTGGCTCATGGGAGTCCCACTTTTCCTTTGGCGAGTTGATGCCTGGGGGCGGTGAAGCGCGCCGCGGCGGATGTGGCTGCGCCACGGATCTGAAGGGGACTTCCTCAGCGCATGATCCCAGTTCAGTGCGTGAGCGTATCATCAATTGCGTGGTGGCCTGGATCTGAAGCCGGGGAGGGCTCTTGGGGCGACGGGCGTTTTCTCTCCTGACATTCATCGCCGTGCTTGGTCTGGCGCCGAGCGCCGGTGCGCAAGGCCTGGCCAGCGGTCCAAGGATTGTCTTGAAGGCGGGCCGGCTGGCGGACGCCTTGCGGGACCTGTCGGTACGCAGCGGCTCGGACCTGCTCTTTGCGCCGGACATCGTCGGCGATCTGCCAAATCCGCGCGTGGCCGGGCCCCTGGAGGTGGAGTCGCTTCTGGCGCGCCTGCTGGAGGGCACGGGCCTGACCTATCGCCGTGTGGGCCAAGGCGCCTACGTCGTTTCTCGCATCGCGCCGGACCAGCCGACGGTCCTGCCTGAAATCCTGGTGGTCGGTCGCAAGACCCAGAACGCCGACATTCGCCGCACCGAAAACGACATCCAGCCCTACCGTGTCGCCACCGCCGAAGACATCGCCGCCTCGCACGCCGACAATCTGGATCAATTCCTGCGCGCCCGGCAACCCAACAACGCCGAACAGCAGGGCCCGTCCTGGGACCCAAGCTCCCAGTACGCCAGCGCGCGCTCGGAGGTGAACCTCCACGGGCTGGGCGCCAACCAGACGCTGGTGCTGGTCGATGGCGCCCGGATGCCGGGCGTGCTCTCGCTGCTCACGGACCTGGCGGTCAGCCAGCCGGACCTGAACGGCCTGCCGCTCATGGCGGTTGACCGGATCGAGAGCTTGACGGGCACGGCGGGCGGGATCTACGGCCCCGGCGCAACCGGCGGCGTGATCAACGTGATCCTAAAGCGCGACTACCGCGGCGCGGAGATCAGCGCCACCTATGGCCTGACTGGCCGCGGCGACGGCGCGCGCCGACGCATCGACGGCCGGATCGGCTTCACGCCCGACGATGGCCGCACCGACGTGATGGTTAGCTTCTCACGCGCCGAGAATGACGGCCTGCGCGCCGGCGATCGCGATTACGGCGAGCAGGCGCGGAAACTGCAGATCGCACGCAACCCCACGACCTTCATCGGGGCCTATCCGGTCGTCGATGGCGTTCTGGCCATCAGCTTCTTCGGTGACGCCTTGTCGCTCAGTCCCGCCCTAGGCGGCGGCGCGCTGAATTCGACCTTCACCTACCTGCCCGCCGGCGGTTCCGGTGTCGGCGACGGGGCGGTGTTGTTGTCCAACGCTGGTCAGGTCCCCAGCCGCTTGCCTCCGGATGGGACTGGCGCGGCGCGCAGCCTCACCAGCGCCACGACGGTGACGTCGCTGCTGGCCAACGTGCGCCATCGCTTTGGCGACCGGGTCGAGACATTCGTCGACGTCATCGGGTACGAGAACGAGGGGCGCGCGGTCACGGGAACCTCCGCCCCCTTCCTCAACTACACCGGCGTGACGGCTGTCACACAGCGCCAGAGCGGCGTGGACGTGACGGACACCTTTCCATTCCAACAACCGGTGATCCTGACCTTTCCACTGCCCGGGTTCGATGGGGCCGTGCGCAACCGCCTACGCACCACCCGCGCCTCCGCCGGCGTCATCATTCGCCTGCCGCACGCCTGGCGCGCGGACGCCACCTACAGCCAAGGCGCGACCCACAACAAGGTTAGCAACCACAGTTTCAAGCTGAACGACGACTTCTCCCGGGCGCTTAGCGAGATGCAGCCGGGCGCTGGCGGAGAGCCGAAACCCGATCCTTTCGGACCTTGGGACGCCTTCGCCACCGCGCTACAGGCCTACAAGACTCAGGATGATTTCAATGTGGATCGCCGGGCCCGCCTTCGCGATCTCAGCGTGCGGCTAGGCGGGCCCCTCCTGCGACGCGAGGCGGGCGACGTCGCCCTGTCGCTGTTGGCTGAGCGTCGCGAGGAGAGCGCGACGCTCACGTCTTGGGAATACATCCCGTTCCGAGGTGCGGCGAACGTGTCCGATCCGTCGTTTTCGCTGACGGTGTCGTCCCTCTATGGCGAACTGCGCGCGCCGATCGTCTCGCGCGCGTCAAACCTTGCGCCCCTGCGCGGTCTGGAACTGCAATTGGCCGCGCGCTACGACGACAATCAGGCGGACATTCCAAGCAACGCGCTGCCGATGGCCGAAACGCCGTTGCTGCGCTATGGCCGAGCCGGCGTGGTCTACACCGCCGGCCTTCGCGCCTTTCCACGCGACAATCTGCTGGTGCGCGCCAGCATGGCCACGGGCGTTCTGCCGCCGACGCCCGCGCAAATGGCGCCGTGGAGCTACACCTATTCGCTGCCGAAGAGCTTTTCGTCGGCCTATTTCGCCGATCCCGCCCGTGGGGGCACGGCCGTGGGCACCGAAAAGCCGTTCGTCCTGCTGGCCCAGGGCTCGCCGCGTCTGCGTCCGGAAAGGGCCCGGACCGTATCGATCGGCCTTGTCGTCAATCCCAATGGCGGCGCGTGGCCGCGGATTTCGCTGGACTACACCCGCACCGAAAAGCGCGGCGAGATCAGCAACGCGCACGGCGGCGACCTGGCCTATTTCCTGAACCATGAAGGCGTCTATCCAGATCGCGTCACCCGCGACCCGCTGTCGCCAGCCGACATCGCCGCGGGCTATACGGGCGGCGTCGTCACCCAGGTCGACGGTTCGTACTTGAACGCCGGCAAGACCAACAGCGACGCGGTCGACCTGCACATGGACCAGATACTCCACCTGGCCCGGGATGACGACTTGCGGATCTACGGTTCGGCGACCTGGACGCCGCGCTTCACGCGACAATCCGCGCCTGACACGGTCGTGCTCGACTATGTCGGCGCCGATGGGGGGCCCTTGCGGTGGCGGGGGAACGCCAGCGTGACCTGGGATCACAGTGATCTGTCGATCGGGCTCGATGCTCAATATTACGACGATTACTACGCCGTCGGCGGCTTTGCGTCCCCTTCGGAAAGGGCCGCAGCCGATCGGCCTGGCGTCCATATCCCCGCGCAGATCTATCTCGACATGACGATGGCCTACCGGTTCGAGGCGGCCAAATGGCCCGGGCTGTCCAGGGATATCGAGATCCGCTTTGGGGTTCAGAACCTGCTGGATCATGAGCCGCCGACCGTCGCCAAGGTCTCCCTCGGCTACAGCGTCTACGGCGATCCTCGCGGGCGCCGGTTCGAGCTTAGCGCCACGGCGCGATTCTAGGGGTCGCGCGAGGCGCCGACAGTTGACGGCGTCCGGGCGGTCCCTGGCCTGGCGGGCCTATTTGGGCGTTACGCGGAACAAGCCGCCGGCGCTGTCGTCCTCGAGCATCCACAGCGCGCCATCGGGCGCCACCTCGACGTCGCGGATCCGATGGCCGACATCCCAACGCTCGGCGCCCGTGGCGCTGGCCCCGGCGATAATGATCCGGTTCAGCGACTTGCTGGCGAGACCGCTGGCCAGGGCCGAGCCGTTCCACTGCGGGAACATCTTGCCGGTGTAGAACACCAAGTTTCCGGGCGCGATCACCGGCGTCCAGTAGAGCACGGGCTTCTGCAGATCCGGGCGCGTGTCGGGGCTTGGGATCGGCACGCCGTTATAGTTGGTGGCGTAGGAGACCAGCGGCCAGCCGTAGTTCTTGCCCGGTTCGATCAGGTTCAGCTCGTCGCCGCCCTTGGGGCCGTGTTCCAGCTCCCAGAGCCGCCCGTCAGGCGCGAAGGCCAGGCCGTAGGGCGTGCGGTGGCCGCTGGTCCAGGTCTCGGCCAGGGCCAGGTTGGGACCCGGGAAGGTATAGGTGCGGATCACCGGGGCGGTCTTGGCCTTCTCGGTGTCCTCCGGAGGATCGGTGACCGGCACGCTGGCCGCGCCGATCCTGCCGGCCATCGGATTGCCCGGGGCGGGCTTGCCGTCGAGGGTCAGGCGCAGGATCTTGCCCAGCGGCTGGTTGGGATCCTGGGCCGGGGTCATGCGCTGGCGCTCGCCCACGGTCAGGAACAGGAACTTTCCGTCGGGCGAGAAGGCGATCTGGGCGCCGAACTGGCCGCCCTTGCCGCGCTCGCCATCGCGCCAGATGACCTTGAGGCCTTCCAGGCTGGGGCCGGCCTTGCCGAGCGACAGCGTCGCCTTGGCCAGGGCCAGGCTGGAGCCGCCATCGCCGGGCTCTGAATAGGTCAAATAGACGCCGTGGTCGCGCGCGTAACGGGGCGACAGATAGACCCCCAGCAATCCGCCCTGGTCCTCGGCGAGCACCGGCGGAACCTTGGCGATCTGGGTCTTCTCCCCCTTTTGCGTGACCAGCCACAGGGCGCCGGTCTTCTCGGTGATCAGCATGCGGCCGTCGGGCAGGAAGGCGATGCGCCAGGGCTTGCTGAAGGTTCCCACCCGGGTCATGGCGAAGGGGAGGCTCGGCTCGGACGCCTGCTGGCCCAGATTGGTCTGGGCGTGTGCGCCCGTCGACATCAACACCGCCAGCGCGGTGATCCCTGCGAGCTTCATGCCTGATGGTTCCATCTGAAAGGGTTGAGCCTCGTCCGGCGGCTGACGCGCCAAGGTCCCGAGCGCGTGCTGATGGGCGCGGCCCGCTGCAACAATACGCCGGTCTGGCCCGGCGTGCGCGTTAAGCGCGGTAAAGCGAAGTTGGTTTTAGGTCAGCTGGCGAACCCGGCGCGCCCTGGAGCCGGACCCGGCATTGGGGCCGACGGTCAAGGATCGCCCCGCGCCGGCGCATGTCCCAGCCCGCCGGTAAGCTCGCGTGAATTCCCGTCAATCGCCGGGTGTTCGGGGATGGCCGACCACCGCGCGGCGGGCGCTTTGGTCCGACGAGATTTAACGCCGCTTAACACCGTCCGCGTTGGCGCGGGACCTAGGATGAGGTTCCGCGATCGACCCCGTCAGGGCGCCGCGCCCTTGAACGATGGAGCCTGGACATGCACGAGAAGGCGTTCGCGCCGCAATGCGCGGCGGTCACCGAGCACGCGCAGCCCCATGAGCGACGGGGCCAGACCCTGACCTTGCTGGCCCTGGCCATGGGCAGCTTTTGTCTGGGCACCTCCGAGTTCGCGCCCATGGGCGTGATGCCGCTCTTCTCGGCCGAGCTTCACCTGTCCATTCCCGAGGCGACCAACGCGATCACCGCCTATGCGCTCGGGGTGCTGGTGGGCGCGCCGCTGGTGACCCTGTCGGCCGCTCGGCTGAACCGCAAGACGCTGCTCTTGGCCCTGATGGCGCTGTTTGTGTTGGGCAACCTGATGTCGGTGATCGCCAAGGATCTGCCGATGCTGATGTTAGGCCGCTTCGTGGCCGGCCTGCCGCACGGCGGCTATTTCGGGGCCAGCGCGGTGGTGGCCTCCTACATCGTCGGGCCCGGCAAGTCGGGCAAGGCCTTCGCCATGGTGATGGGCGGCCAGACCGTGGCCACCATCATCGGCTCGCCGCTGGCCACCCTGCTGGGCCAGGGCCTGGGCTGGCACGAGACCTTCCTGGCAATAACCGGCCTGGGCGTCCTGGCCCTGCTGGCCTTGTGGTCGTGGACGCCGCGCACCGACGCCCTGCGCGGCGGTCCGGTGATGCAGGAGCTCAGCGCCTTGCGCCGCCTGGAGGTCTGGGTGCTGATGGTCGTGGCCGCGATCGGCGTCAGCAGCATCTTCGCCGTCTACACCTTCGTTGGACCGATCGTCACCGACGTGATCCACGCCGATCCGTCCATGATCGCGATCTGTCTGGCGGTGTTCGGCGTGGGCCTGACCGTCGGCAACGTCCTGGGCGGCCGACTGGCCGACACCCATCCAACCTTGGGCCTCGTACTAGGCTTTGGCGCGACCCTGGTGATCCTGGCGGTGTTGGCGATCGGCGGCGGCGAGCTTTGGATCCTGATGGCTTGCCTGTTTGGGGTCGGCGCGGCGATGGCGACGGCGGTCCCGACCATCCAGGTTCGCCTCACCCAGGCCGCGCCCGAGGCGCCGACCCTGGTGGGCGCGATGAACCTGGCCGCGCTCAATGTCGCCAATGCTGTCGGCGCCTGGGCGGGCGGGGTCACGATCGGCCTTGGCCTTGGCCTGCTGTCGAGCGCCTGGGCCGGCTTTGCCTGCACCCTGATCGGCCTGCTGATCTTCGTCGTAACCTTGCGCATCGCCCCGCGGCCGGCGGCCTTGCTGGCGGCCGCCAAGCCGGGCGAACGCGCGTGAGGCCCGCCGCCCTGGAGCTGAAGGCCGACGATGCCGCGCGCGGGCCGTCTTACCGGACGATCCGCGGGATGACGGTCAAGTGCGCCGTCGCGAGCCTGGCGATCTGCTGCGCCTTAGCCCTGTCGGATCGCTGCGAGGCGCGGGAGGATGGTCGAGACTACCAAGCCTGGGTCAATGTCTCACTGATCACGCCGATGGCCGCCAAGACCGAGCTGAAGCTCGATGGGTTCGTGCAACTGCCCGATGACGGCTCGCGACCGGCGCGCGAGCTTGTGCGCGGCGTGGTTCGGACCAAAGTCCGCGAGCGCCTGATGGTCGGCGGCGGCTACGTCTGGACCCATGTCGATGTGGCCGGGGCCAGTTTCGACGAGCATCGCGCCGTCGAACAGCTCGATTTCAGCCAGCCGCTGGCGTGGCGCGGGACGGTTTTGACCTCGCGGACGCAGATGGAGGAACGGTTTCGCGGCGGCGAGCGGGGAATGTCACTGCGACTGCGACAGTTGACCCGGCTGGACGTCCCGATTGCCAAGCCGGGCGTGTCGCTCGTGGCCTGGAACGAGTATTTCCAGGAATTGCGGGACACGACCTGGGCTGGCGGGGCAGGGCCCGGGCTGATGCTCAACTTCGTGGGCATGCATGTGCCGGTCTCGTCCAGGGTTTCGGTCGAGCCGGGCTATCTCAACCAGACCACCTTCACTCCGGGACGCAACCCGGTGATCCATGCCGTGGCGATCTATGTGACGGTTCGCCGGTGAAGGCGTCGGGCTAGGCGCCACATCCTTGCGAAGGTCCACGCCGCCATCTTGGCTAGTGACCAAGCCTTACGGCGTTTGCCCAGACTTAACGCGCCAATCGATCGCCGAAACGGAAGACTGCCGGCGAACGAGAGGCTGGAGGATCGTGATGATCAATCCTGGGAACAAGACCACCTGGCGGCGTGACGTGGCCCAGCAGTCGGCCCAAGCCCGACAGCTGGCCGACAGTCTATCGGTCCTGAAGATCTTTCTGCAGCAGGAGCGCCGCCGACCCACGGCCTCCGACAGCAGGCCGCTCGCCGGCGCCTTGGCCGTAATCGCCGCGTTGGAGGATCTCCACGAAGATCTCGCGCGCGACGCCCGGGAGCTGGCCGTGATCTGCGCCGCTGACGAACTGGCCAGTCTGTGCGCCAGGACCTCGGCCGCGATGCTGGAGCCTTTGGGCTTGCAGTGCGAGGCCTTGATCGAGGACGGGCCCATGCGCGCCGTCGACTTCGCGCTCCTGCGGCAGGTGCTCCCAATTGTCCTGGCCGGCGCTGGGCGACATGTCTTCCCGGTCGGCGTGGCGCGCAACGTCCGCGTCCGGATCGGCCAGACGCTCGACGGCTGGTGTTGCGCGGTCATGCATCTGGGTGTCGCCACCGGGCCTGAGGCGCAGGGCGTCGCCACCGGCCTCGACGCGGCGCGGGCGGTGCTCGAAGCCGCGGGCGGGCAGTTGCGCAACGTCGCAGGTCCAGGCGGCGCGGCCATCCTGATCATGCTTGGCCAGGCGCCAGCCGACCCGTTGGCGCCGCGCACGAGCGTTCACTGAACGCCCTGCGGGTTCTGGCCTAGCGACATCCTTCTTGCGCACGCCCGCGCTCGGGTGAAAAAGGGTGATTTCTCGTCTTTTAACCACAAGTTCGCCCGGCCTCGTGATCCACTGAACGCGCCCAGCGCCGAGTGTCGCGTCCCATTGGGCTTGTGAGGCGGCATCGCTGGCGACGCGATGCATGGCGTTGGTCATCGCCGACGCCGCGGTAACCCCGATTTTCCGAGCCGCGCCGTCTGCGTCGCGCGCCCTCGAAGCGTTCAACCCCTCGGGCGATCGAGATGGATCAACTCCCATGGACCTCTCCAACACGCAAAGCGCCAAATCCTTCGCCTTCGGGCCCTTCACCCTGGTGCCGGACCGGCAGTTGCTGGTGGAGGACGAGGAGCCCATTCACCTGGGCGGACGAGCGCTGGACATCCTGGCCGCCTTGGTCGAGCGACCCGGCGAACTGATCAGCAAGCGTGACCTGATCACCCGAGCCTGGCCCCACACCTTCGTCGATGAGGGCAACCTCAAGGTCAATATCGCCGCCCTGAGGAAGGCGCTCGGCGAGTCTGCCGGCGCGGGCCAATATATCGCCACGGTGACCGGGCGAGGCTATCGGTTCGTCGCGCCCGTTCGCCTGGCAGGCTCAGGCGCGTGCCCAATGCTCTTGAGAAGACAGACCGACGAGGCGTCGAAGCACGCCATTTCGGGGTCGAACACCGTCGGCAGGGCCAAGGCTATCGCGGACGTCCTCCATGAATTGGAAGGCTGCCGGTTGGTGGTGATCGTCGGGGCGGGGGGGATTGGCAAGACCCGTGTCGCCCAAGCCGTGGCCGAGCGATGCGATCAGGTCGCGACCGATGGGGCGTGGTTCATCGATCTGACCGCCGTGAAGGATCCGGCCAAGGCGCCCGACGCCATCGCCAAGGCTTTGGGACTTTCCGATCCCTCGCCAGACAGCCTCGCGGCGCTTTGCGCGTTTCTGCGCGAGCGACAAGGCCTGCTGGTCCTGGACAATTGCGAGCATCTGATCGAAGCGGTCGCCCAGACGGCCGAGCGAATTGTCGCTTGCGCCGCCGGCGTGCGCATCCTGGCCACCAGTCGCGAGCCGCTGGGACTGGGCGGCGAACACGTCCATCGCCTGGAACCGCTGGAGACGCCGCCGCCCTCGGCCCATCTGACGGCGGCCGAGGCGATGCGCTATCCGGCGGTCGAGCTTTTCGTGGAACGGGCTAGACGGCGTTGCCGCGCCTTTGTGCTCGACGAGGTCAACGCCCCGATCATCGGCGAGATTTGCCGTCGCCTCGACGGCTTGGCGCTGGCCATCGAGCTGGCCGCCACCCGCATCGACGCCTTCGGGCCACGTGAGCTGCTTGGTCTGATCGACCAGCGCTTCCAGCTTCTTCGCGGCCATCGCGCTGGACCCGAACGCCACCAGACCCTGGCGACAGCCATAGACTGGAGTTTCGAGCTTCTGACCGAGGCGGAGGAGGCTATCCTGAGGCGCCTGGCGATCTTTCCAGGCGTCTTCAGTCTCGAGGCGGCCTGTGTCGTGGTCGATGATTGCGGCGAACCAGAACAGTCGATCGAGCACCTGGCCAACCTTATCGCCAAGTCCCTTGTGACGGCCGAACATTGCGGCGCCGGCACGCGATACCGCCTCATGAACACCATGCGGGCCTATGCTCTGGAGAAGCTGGCGGCGAGCGGTGAGTTGGAGGCGGTGCGCCGGCGGCATGCCGAACACGCCTCCGGTCCGATCTAGGACTTCGAGGCGGCGCGGGGGAGCTCGACGCCGCGTGACGCGATCTTCGCACATCCGGCCACGGTCAGAGCCTAGGCCCTGGACCCGCCCTGGTTGGCGATCCGCGGCGGTCGAACGCCGGCGGGGCGCGCAGGCTCATAGCGCGGGCGCGGCGTTTCGGAAAGGGCTGGCGCCGTCGGCCGCACGGCGAACGCGCCAAGCGGCTCGATCGATCGTGCGCCGGCGCCATTGGGCCGGGCTCTCTCCGGCCAGGCGGCTGAATGTGCGGGAAAAATGCGACTGGTCGGCAAAGCCGCAGGCCAGGGCGATGTCACACAGCCGCCGATCTGTCGTGGCCATCAGTGTCTGGGCGTGCGCGACGCGTCTCTGGGCCAGGAATTGCAAGAACGGCGAGCCCAGGCTCTTGCTGAAGCTGCGTGAGAAATGGCTGGTGCTCAGGCGGGCCACGGCCGCAACGGTCGCCAGCGATATGCGCTCGGCCAGATGATCGTCGACATAGGCGCTCACGCGCTTGATTTGCCAGGGCGCAAGGCCGCCTATGTGGCGCTCCGGTTGCGGCGCGTCGCGTTCGATCTGCAGGCAGCTCGGACAGAGCGCCCGCTGGCCGCCGCTCAGGTCCGACAGGGCGCGCGGGATGAAATTGATGATCGCCCGGCCTTGAAGAGGGGCGAGATGGGCTAGGCTGTCCATGACCAGATTCCTGTGCGAACGACCCAGTCAATCCAGCCGTATTGCAGCCGCCAACCAAGTGAAGTGCTGTAAAAAGCCGTCCGTCGGCGGTTAAGGCCATGTCGGTTGTCCAAAGGCCAAGTCTGGCCGGCGGTTTTGGCCAGCAAGAGGAGGCCGCCAAGGGGCGCTCGGCGCTTGAACACCAAGGCGATGGTCGGCGAAGGTGTTTCCGCACCGCGCCTTTTGACCGTAATTAACTGGTGTTGTCGCTGGCCAGGCGGCATCCGCAAGAGGCAGCCAGCCGGGGCGATCCCGCCGCCAGGCTTGGCCCAGCGGAGTGGCCAGCATGATCGAGGTTGTTCAAGCATACGATCGCGTCCGGATCGCGGAGATCGCCTCGAACGACGCCCAAGCGCTCGAGCGAAAGCTCGCCCTGGCACACCAGCGGTTCACCGATCGCAAGGGCTGGCTGAAGCCGCATCAGCGCATCGCGGTGCTGCGGCGTCTGGCCGTGCTTATGGAGGGTCGGCGCGAGCATCTGGCGCTGCAGATCGCGCGGGAAGGGGGAAAACCTTATACCGACGCCCTGGTCGAAACCGACCGGGCGATCGACGGCGTGCGCAGCGCCGCCGAGATCATGCGCACGCGGGGCGGTCAGGAAATCCCCATGGGGCTGACGCCCGCCAGCGATAACCGCCGGGCCTGGACGATCCACGAGCCGATTGGGGTGGTGGCGGCGGTGTCGGCCTTCAACCATCCGCTCAACCTCGCCGTCCATCAGGTGATCCCCGCCATCGCCACGGGCTGTCCGATCATCATCAAGCCCGCCTCGGCCACCCCGTTGAGCGCTCTGGAACTGGTGGCGATGGCCCAGGAGGCCGGCATGCCCGAGGGGTGGGTGCAGTCGTTCACGCCCCAGGACCGCGGCCTGTCCGAAGCCCTGGTGACCGATCCTCGCGTGGCGTTCCTGAGCTTCATCGGCTCGGGCCGGGTGGGGTGGCAATTGCGCTCCAAGCTGGCGCCTGGCGCGCGCTGCGCCCTCGAGCACGGGGGCGTTGCGCCGCTCATCATCGACAAGAGCGCCGACCTGGACCGGCTGATCGAGCCGGTGGTCAAGGGCGGCTACTATCACGCGGGCCAGGTGTGCGTGTCGGTTCAGCGCATCTACGTCCACGCCGAGCTGGAGGCGGCGTTCGTCGAGCGCTTCGCCGCCCGGGTCGCGCAGCTACGGGTGGGCGATCCAACCTTGCCCGACACCGAGGTCGGGCCCCTGATCACGCCAACGGAGTCCGATCGGGTGGAGAGCTGGATCCAGGAGGCCGTATCGCAAGGCGCGCAACTGATCGGCGGCGGCCGGCTGAGCAGCACCACGCTGCGCCCGGCGATCCTGCGAACGCCGCCCCTGTCGGCCAAGGTCTCGACCGAAGAGGTCTTCGGCCCGCTGACCTGCGTCTATCCGTTCGAGCACCTGGACGACGCCATCGCGCAGGCCAACAGCCTGCCGGTCGCGTTCCAGTCGGCGATCTTCACCCAGGATATTTCGGTGGCGCTGGACGCGGCCGAACGGCTCGACGCGGCGGCGGTGATGATCAATGACCATACCGCCTTCCGCACCGACTGGATGCCGTTCGCCGGCCGGCGCTCGTCCGGCTACGGGGTGGGCGGCATTCCCTACACCATGACCGAAATGACCGCCGAGAAGATGATCGTCTTCAAGGCCTAGCCGTCGATCGGGGAGAACAGCCGTGGCCGATCCAGCGTTGTTCAGACCGCTGAGGATCCGCAATCTGGAGCTGAGAAACCGGATCGTCGTCGCGCCGATGAGCCAGTATTCGGTCCAAGACGGCTGCATGGCCGACTGGCACCTCATGCATCTTGGACAGCTGGCGCTTTCGGGCGCGGCGCTGCTGACGATCGAGGCGACAGCCGTCCTGCCCGAGGGCCGGATCACCTATGCCGACCCCGGGCTGTGGAACGACACGACCCAGTTGGCCATGGGGTGGACCCTCGAAAGCCTGCGCCGCTGGTCCGACATCCCGGTGATGCTCCAGCTCTCGCACGCCGGGCGCAAGGGCTCGACGGAAAAGCCCTGGAAAGGCGGCCATCAGCTGCCGCCGGGCGACCCGAACGGCTGGCCGACCTTGGCGCCCTCGGCGCTTGCCGCGCCAGGCCACGAGCTGGCGCCGGCGGCGCTGGATCGGGACGGCCTGAACCGTGTCGCCGAAGCCTTCGCGGCCGCCGCGGTCCGCGCCGGCCAAATCGGGCTGGACGGTTTGCAGCTGCATGCCGCCCACGGCTATCTGCTGCACCAGTTCCTGTCGCCGCTGTCCAACCAGCGTATCGACGCCTACGGCGGCTCCCTGGAAAATCGCATGCGCTTTCCGCTGGAGGTGTTCGATCGGGTCCGGGGGGCCTTTCCGGCCGATCGCCCGGTCAGCGTGCGCCTGTCGGCCACTGACTGGATCGAGGGCGGCTGGGATCTGGCCCAGACCCTGGAGCTGGCCAAGGCGCTCGAGGCGCGCGGCTGCGACGCCTTCAATGTCTCCAGTGGCGGGCTCGATCCGCGGCAGGTGATCCCGGTCGGTCCCAACTACCAGGTGCCGTTCGCGCGCGCGGTGAAGTCGGTGGTCAAGGCGCCCGTCATCGCCGTGGGCCTGATCACCGAGCCGCAACAGGCCGAGGCGATCATCGCCACCGGCGAGGCGGACATGGTCGCCCTGGCGAGGGGCATGCTCTACGATCCCAGATGGCCCTGGCGCGCGGCCGCCGAACTGGGTGGGACTGTGCGGGCGCCGGCGCAATATCTGCGCTGTGAGCCGCGCCGCGACCGCGGAATCTTCGAGCCCCTTTAAAGTTCCCACCCCGTGGTGAGGGAACCCCGGAGGCCTGAACCTCCGGGGCGGCGCCTCATTGCGCGGCGGTCTCGATCGCGGCGGCGACGGCGGCCGGTTGGGCGAGCATCGCCGCGTGGCTGCTCTTGACCTCGATGATCTTGGCTGAGGCGCGCTGGGCCATCTGACGCTGCGCCACGGGTGGGACGATCATATCGTTGACGGTGAGGACGTAGTAGGTCGGCTTGGACTTCCAGGCCGCCGTGGTCACCTTGGCCGTCAGCGCCGCCTGCCCCCAGGGCACTTGCGCGGCGGCCAGGAAGCGCGTGGTGGCGATGGGCACGTCCTGAGCAAATTGGCCAGGGAATTTGGTCTCGTCGAGCCTCAGGAAGCCGTCCTTGGCGACGATCGGCGGCGGGGTGGTGTTGGGCGGCGGATTGGCGCTGAGGCTCTCGACCGACTCGCCGACGTCGGGGGCGAAAGCGGCGATGTAGACCAGGGTGCGCACCTTGGGGTCGGCGCCGGCCTGGGTGATGACCATGCCGCCGTAGGAATGGCCGACCAGCACGACCGGGTTCTTGGCCGCGGCGATCGCGCGCTGGGTGGCGTTGACGTCGCCTTCCAGGGTTTCGGTCGAGTTTTGGACGACCAGGACCTCGTAGCCGTCGCTGGTGAGCTTGTCATAGACGGCCTTCCAGCCGGAGGCGTCGACGAAAGCGCCGTGGACGAGCACGATCGAGACCGGGGACTTAGGCGGGGCCGCGACGGCCACGGAATCGGTCGCGAAGGTCGCGAAGGTGGCGAGGGTCATCGCTGCGAGCGAGCGTATCATGGGATCAATCCTTCGAGCTGACGCCGGCCGCGAAGTCGACCATGGCGCGCGTCCGATGGTCCCGTCCCCAGGGCAATCTCGGTAGTAGGTTCTGGTTAAATCTGGCCATTGGCGGCGCGGCGCGGCGCGAGCACTGGCTGTGCGTTCCCCGCCGGGGCGAGCCTGGTGCGTGGGCGCACGATTCACTCGCCTTTACAGGACTTTACTGCGCTAGGCCGCGCCGCCGACCCTATCGTCGGGGACCAAGACACGCCCGAGCCGAGAGGACCGCCATGCCTGCCACCAACACCACGAACAGGGTGCACTTGCGACAGGTCGCCGTCGGCGAGGTCAGCGTCTTCTACCGCCAAGCGGGGGATCCGCTGGCCCCAGCGCTGCTGTTGCTGCACGGCTTTCCGTCCTCGTCCCACATGTTCCGGAACCTGATCCCGCGCCTGGCCGAGCGCTTCTTTGTGATCGCGCCGGATCTGCCGGGGTTTGGCTTCACGCAGGCGCCGCCACGCGAGACATTCGACTACAGCTTCGACGCCCTGACCCGGGTGATGGCCGACTTCACCGACGCCATCGGTCTTGAGCGCTACGGCCTCTACGTCTTCGACTACGGCGCCCCGGTCGGCTATCGCCTGGCCATGGCCCGACCCGATCGGGTCGCCGCCCTTATCTCCCAAAACGGCAACGCCTACGAGGAAGGTCTCAGCGATGGCTGGGGACCAACCCGCGCCTTCTGGGCCGATCCCTCGCCGGTCAATCGGGCGGCCATGCGCGAGATGTTCACCTTGGAGTCGGTTCGCTGGCAGTACGTCCAGGGCGCGCCCAATGAGCGCTTGGTCGCGCCGGAGACCTACTGGCTGGACCATGCATTGCTCTTGCGTCCAGGCAATCAGGAACTCCAGTTGGACCTGATCGCCGACTACGCCAGCAATGTCGCGCTCTATCCCAGCTTCCACGCCTATTTCCGGACCCATCAGCCGCCGCTGCTGGCGGTCTGGGGCGCGCGCGATCCGTTCTTCCTGCCGGCCGGCGCGGAGGCCTTTCGGCGCGACTTGCCCGACGCCGAAGTGCACTTCCTCGACACGGGACACTTTGCCCTGGAGACGCACCTGGACGAGATCGCCGGACGGATCGTGGCCTTCCTCGAGCGTCTGGCGGCGATCGGCCGGCCGGGCTGAAGCGCTCAGCTTTCCTCGATGTGGCGCTGCTGGTCGCTGCCGAGCGCCACCTCGGTGAAGTCCAGTTCCTCCTGCAGGATCAGGAAGGCGTCAGGCCCGACCTGGTGGGCGTTGCGCAATTCTTCCAGCCGTTCGCGCTGGCGCCGCGTCGCCGCCAGGCCCAGGGCGCGCCAGGTCTCCAGCCCGACGGAAGGATCGCTTGGCGGGGGCGCGGGGCGGCGAGCCTCCAGCGCGTAGCGCCAGTAGTCCGCGGCCGGGCACGACTCATGGGCCAGGCGGGCGAGCGCGGCCTCGGCCATGACCCCGCGCGTGCGTGTCAGTTCAGCGGGCAGGTCGGTCTCACCATCCAGCTTCAGCAGCCTGACGAGCGGCGCCAGGGTCAGGCCCTGGACGACCAAGGTGGCGAGCACCACGGCGAAGGCGGCCAGCACGATCAGGTCGCGTTGCGGAAAATCGATCGGCAAGGCGAAGGCGGTCGCCAGAGTCACCAGGCCGCGCATGCCGCACCAGCCGATCAGGATCCCTTGTGGCAAGGTGGCCGGCGCGATGTCGCCCCGCAGGACCGAAAAGCGCGCCGCCAGCCGGTTGTAGACGACAAGCCACGTCATCCGCACGGCGATCACGCAGAGCACGACCGCGCCGGCGAACAGGCCCGCCTCGACAAGCTTCTCCTTGGGCATGGCCGCCACGATGGTGCGCGCCTGCAGGCCCATCAGCAGAAACGCCAGGACATTGAGCAGGAAGACCGCCGCGTCCCAGACAGCGAAGCTGTGAATGCGAGACCTGGGCGGCGTCCTGAGCGCCGCCGTCCTGGCGATGGTCATGGCGAAGGCGACCAGGCACAGGATGGGCGACAGGCGCAGGCGTTCGGCGATGATCCACACGCCCAGCGTGCTGACGAACTCCATCAGGTTGCCACCCAACGTCCCGGTCACGAACGGATCGAGCCAGCGGAAGATTCGCGCCAGCACGATGCCCAGCACGATGCCGCCCGGCGCGGCCAAGGTCAGTTGCAGGGCTAGCGGCGCATCGATGGCGCCATGGGCGTGCACCGAGACGGCCGCGCTGAAGAGCAGGAGGGCCGAGGCGTCGTTGAGCAGGCTCTCGCCCTTCAGGACGGTCACCGATCGTCGCGGCATGTTGACCTGGCTTAGAACCGCCGTGGCCGCGGCCGCGTCCGGCGGCGCCACGATCGCGCCCAGCGCCAACGCCGCATAGAGCGGCAGGCCGACCATGACGACGCCAAGGGCGGTGACCGCGCCGGCGGTGAGGAGCACGGCGACGATCGCCAGGGCGATCAGCGGCCGCCAATAGCGGCGTATCGCCCCCAGGGGAAAGTCGAAGGCCGCGTCGACCAGCACCGGCGCGATGAACAGGGCCAGGGCGGTGTGGGGATCAAGGTGGATCCGGGGCGCGCCGGGCAAGAGCGCCAGCCCCACCCCGGCCGCCGCCAGCATGGCCGGATAGGGGGTGGCCACGCGGCGCGAGATCTGGAGCAGCACGATGGCGACGGCCAGCAGCGCCACCAGGCTTTCGAAGAAGCTCATGATCGACCTCCGGCCACGGGGGAGGCGCGCCGCGAGCGCGCGCCAAGACCCTGGTCAATGACGTCGGCCGCCGCCAGACCGCTCTCCCAGGCGCCGTGCGCGGTGGAGAAATCCGTGAGCGAGCAGGCTTCCCCGGCCAGGCAGAGCTGCTCGCTGATGGGACGCGCCAGGACCGCGCGCGCCGATGCATGGCCAGGAAGCGCGTGACTGTAGGAGCCGCCGATCGTGGGCTCCTGGCCCCAGGCCGTGGCGATGATCGGCGTGAGGCCCTGGACGAAGGTCGATCCGAACAGGCCCGCCAGCTCGTCCTTGACGAAGGCGATGGCCGCGGGCTTGCCTTCGGCTTCCAGGGCCTTGGCGTTGGCGCCGCCGAGGAAGCCCTCGATCAGGGGACGGCCCAGCGGACGTAGATAGTAGCTGCCGGTCGCCGCACGGTGTAGGTCGCCCATCAGGTGGGCCTCGGCCGGCAACCGGTGGGTCGCGTCGAGCGACAGGAAGACCTTGTTGGCCAGCCCCAGAGGCAACCGCGTCGCCGCTTGCAGGTGCTCATCGATCGACGGGGTGAACCGAATGGCGCCGGCGGCCAGCATCGCGCTTGACGCCGTGACGATCGCGGCGCGGGCGCGGATCGGACCGCGATCGGTCTCCAGGCTGATCTCATCGCCCTGGCTGACCGACAGCACCCTGGTGGAAAAAGCCCGCGGCAGGGGTGCGCCAAGCTCGGCGATGAATGCGCCATAGCCCATGGACAGGCGCCAGTTGGAGGCGCCGCCGGCATTCTCGTAGGCAAGGAAGTCGGCGACGGAGAGACGGTCGAGCTCCACGCCGTTTGCGAAGCTGCTGATCGCGTCGACGAAGGGCCGCCATCGATCGCGTCCGGCCAGGGCGTCGCTGGCCCGATCGCTCGCCGGCGGGGCGCGGCGCAGGCGATCGGCGAGGGCCGCGTAGGCCGCCCAGCCGTCGCCCTGGTCCTGGAGGGCGTTCAACGGCTCCGGGAGGCGGTGACGCCAGGCGCCGCGACCATGCTGAAGGACAAGGCCTTGGGCTTCGGCTTCTCGCGCCAAGGGGTTGCGGGCGGCCGAATGCAGCCAGTGGCAGCCCAAGTCCAGGGGCAGGCCGTCGAAAGCGATGGTGCGCGCCCGCCCGCCGAGCCGCGGCAAAGCCTCGACGACCAGCACCGAGCGACCCTTGGCCGTCAGGCGTCGCGCGGCCGCTATGCCGGCCGCGCCGCCGCCGATGACCGCCACGTCCAGCAGGTCGGCCACCGGTGGTCAGGCCGCGTCGATCGCGTGGCCGGTGACCGAGAGGCGCTCGGCCAGATCGGGGATGCGCGACAGGTAGTGCTGGAAGTGCGGGCTGGTGCGGTGGGCCACGACGGCGTCATCGTCGCGATAGAGCTCATCCAGGAAGAAGCGGCTGTCGTTGTCATGATCGCGCCACAGATCCCAGCGCAGGTTGCCGGGCTCCTGGCGGCTAGCGACCTGGAGGGTGCGCAGCAGCGCCTCCAGTTCGGCCTCCTTCTGCGGCTTGGCCGTCAGGATGGCGATGGTCTTGGCTTGGGCGCTCATGGGATCTGTCTCCTGGGTTCGTGGGCGGGCCCTTGAGCCGGGACGCCGCGACGGCGGGGGTCCAGGTCGGCCACGCATTGGGATCTCTCGCCGGTCGGCAAGGTCGGCCGGCCCGGGCCCGACAACACCTAGCGCGGGCATGAGCCGCGCCGCAATTAAGCGCGGTAAAAACTCGTGAAAGGCCTCAAAACCCTTGCTGGGTCGTGCTTGTAGCGAGTTTTCGACGTCCAGGCCGGGTGCGCGCGCTAACTGAAATTGACCCGGCTTTACTGGCGCGAACCCATGTTCCCTCATAAACCACGGGCGGCAATGCCAAGGCGCTCAACTGACGGGCGAAATGGGAGGCGGTCACGACCGGAGTTCAAGTGCTGGGCGAATTGACCGCCCCGTTGTCCCGCCGACCAGCCTCGCCCGAGCGCAGGCCGGCGACGGCTGGAGCCAGTGGAATGACCCCAGGCAAGCGCGTCAGAACTTCAGGCGACACCACCACCCTTGTCATGGGACAGGTCACCCATAGCTTGAACGCCGCCGTCGGCGCGGTCGTGCAGGAGCTCCTCGAGCGGATCGGTTGCCGGGTGTCGGTGGTCACGGGAGGCTATGACGAGATCTTCCTGTTGCTGGAGGAGGGGGCGATCGATCTGATGGCCGCCGTTTGGTTGCCGGACGCCCACGCCGATCTGTGGGCGCGCCACGGGGCCGGCGCCGAGGAGATCGCCTCGCTCTATGATGGCGCGCACTTCTTCTGGGCGGTTCCCGACTATGTCCCCCAGGACCTGGTCGCCACGATCGCGGATCTGAGCCAGCCGACCGTCATCGAGCGCATGACGCCCCTGATCCTGGCCAATGGACCTTCGACGGTCCTCAGTCTGAAATCCCAGGATGCCATGGCCGCCTACGGTCTGGACGCCGTCGGCTACCACTTCCGCTCCGGATCCCCAGGCGAATGGGTCGGCGCCTATGAGGCCGCCCTAGCCGAGCGCCGATGGTTCGTCTTTCCGACCTGGACGCCGCAGTTCCTCAATCGCGACGAGCGCCTGCGAACCCTGGCCGACCCGATCGGCGTACTTGGAGGACGCAACCATGGCGTCCTGGTCGCGCCGGCAGGACGCCTGGAGGCGATCTCGCCGCGGGCGCGCCAGATGCTGGCTCACCTGAAGATCGGTTTGGACGGCGTCACCGAGATGGATCGCCTGATCAATGTCGACAAGCGCACGCCCAAGAACGCGGCCTTGGCGTGGATGAGCGCCAACAGCCGCCGGGTCGAGGCTTGGCTGCGCGGCTGATTTTTGGCGTGGCCGGGGGCGCGGCGATTTTACCAGACTTTACGTCTTCCTACCGCTCCAGCGCCTCGGGCCGATGAATAGTACCGCTCAAGGCTCGGCGGCGCGGCGCGCCGCGCTCGGCCTGGATCCAGGAGGAAGGGCGAAGACCATGACCAAGAAACACACCGCGCGGTGCGCCTGCGGCGCCGTGAAGTTCGAGTTCGACACCGACCCCGACTTCATCGCCGTTTGCCATTGCCTGGACTGCAAGAAGGCCTCGGGCGGCGAGGCGGCGGTCTGGTTCGGCGTTCCGTCCGACGACTTCACCCTGACCAGCGGTCAAACCCAGGCCTTCGGCTACGTCGCCGATTCCGGGGGCAAGCTCGATCGCAACTTCTGCCCCACCTGCGGGGCGCGCCTCTACACCAGCAACCTGACGAGCTTCCCAGGCCTGACCTTCGTCCAGCTTGGCAGCCTCGATGATCCGACCGGCATCGAGCCCAAGCTCGAGATGTACGTCAAACGCCGGTTGCCCTGGGTCAAGCCGCTTGATCTTCCACAGTTCGAAGGCATGCCCAGCTGACAGGTCGGTTCGCCGATCCGCTCTCGAGACGAGCAGGCCCGCGGGGAAGCCGAGTCTTCACCACGGGCCTGGCGCTTTTACCCTGCCGACCGCCTACGGATCGATCGGCAGGGGCGCGGCGGTCGACACCAGGCCGTCTTCGCGCAGTTCACGCCAGAAGTCGTCCGGGATCTTGGCCGCCAAGGCGGCATGGTCCTCGACGATGCGCTCAGGCTTGCTCGCGCCTGGAATGACGGCGGCCGTGGCTGGATGGGCCAGGCAGAACTGCAGCGCCGCGGCCTTGATCGGAACCTGATGGCGGGCGCACAAGGCCTTGAGCTTCTCCAGCTTGGCGGCGATCTGCGGCGGCACCGCGCCATATTCGAAGTGCTTGCCGCCAGCCAGGACGCCCGAGCTGTAGGGGCCGCCGACCACGATATCCACGCCGCGCTTCTGCGCCGCCGGCATCAGGCGCTGCAACGCCCGTTCGTGATCGAGCAGCGTATAGCGCCCGGCCAGGAGCGTGCCGTCGGGGTCGGCCTCGGCCAGATCGAGCATGACCTCTACCGCCTCGACCCGGTTGACGCCCAGGCCCCAGCCCTTGATCACGCCCTCTTCGCGCAGCCGGGTCAGAGCCGGAAAGGCGCCAACGCGTGCGGCTTCGAACATCGACAGCCAGCGGTCGCCGTGGAAGTCCTGGGCCACGTCGTGGATCCAGACGAAGTCGATATGGTCCACGCCCAGGCGCTTGAGACTGTCCTCGATCGAGCGCTTGGCGCCGTCGGCCGAATAGTCGAGGGCGATCTTGTTGGCGCGCCCGTATTTGAAGATGTCGCCCTTTTCGCCCTGATCCCGGGCGGCGGGATCCTCCAGCTCGTCCAGGATCAACCGGCCGACCTTGGTGCTCAGGACGTATTCGCCGCGTGGGCGTCCAGAAAGCGCCTTGCCCAGCCGGATCTCCGACAGGCCCGCCCCGTAGAAGGGCGCGGTGTCGAAATAACGTGTTCCCGCCGCCCAAGCCGCGTCGACGGTGGCCAGGGCCTCGTCCTCGGCGATATCCCGGAACATGTTCCCCAGGGGCGCGGCGCCAAAGCCCAGGGGGCCGGCCAGCAGGGCTTGTCTAACTTTCATGGATCCCTCCACCGAATGCGACGCGATCGGAACGACGGCTGGACGTAAGGCTACGCCTAGGCGCGAAGGGGTGGGGGTTAAGGCTCGTAAAACCTGGTAGACGCCGATCGGCGATCAGCGCGTGACGATCCTGGGCCGGCGTAGGCGATCGAGAAGCTTGCGGGCCTGGACGTGGTCGCGCGATGCGTGGGCGAAGGCCAAGCGCCCGCAGGTCTCTTCCAGCAAAGTCACCGCCGAGGAGACGCGGCCCAGCTGCGTCCAGAGCTCGGCCAGGCTGGCGGCGGCGCGAAGCTCGAAGACGTGCGCGCCGATCGACGCGGCCGAGGCGATGGCCCGCTCCAGCGTCTGTTCGGCGTGCTCGGTCGCGCCATCGCGCTGCTCGACCAGCCCGCGCACGCGCAACACTTCGGACAGGCACCAGGCCTCTTCCTGAGCCTGGACCAGGGCCAGGGCGGTGTCGGCCGCGCCGCGGGCGACATCCAACCGTCCCTGGTCGAGCGCGGCTTGGACGAGCATGCTGGCGTAGATCGGCGCGCGCAGAAGGAAGTTGCTGGCCAGCAGCTCGTCGAGGGCCGCGACCATGGCGTCGACCCCGCCTTCGTCTCCTCGGGCGTGCTGGATGGCGCCGCCGAAAAATCGGCTGACCGGACCCCAAATGCCAATGTCGCGGTGATTGAAGTTGTCGATCAGCGTCTCCAGATGCGCCTGGGCCGCCTCCAGCTCGCCGTTCCAAAGCGTCACGGGCAGGGCCGCCAGCGCCAAGGCGTTGGAATGGGAGACCACATGCCCGGTCGACAGGGCTCCGGCCACGGCCGCCGCGGCCGCTTCGCTCGCCAGGACCGCCTCGCCGCGAACCCAGGCGACCGTCGCCAGCGAATTGCGGATCGCCACATAGCGGTCGAGCTGAAAACGGGCGATGCGCGAGCGGTGGCTGACCGTGGCGTGTTCGCGGGCGAGCCGCACGAACGTCTCATAGGCCGCATCGACCTGGCCGCAATAAAAGGCGGTCATGGCCCGCAGCCGTTCGCCGTCGGGCGCGGCCGAGCGATCGCTTTCGCCTTGGATCACTTCCTCGAAAGCTTCGAGCGTGACCAAGGCCTGGCGATGACGGCCGGTGAACGACTGAAGCACGGCCAAGCCCCACAGCGCACGCAGCTGATAGTCGATCGACCCGGTCGCCTGGGCGAGGGCCAGGCCCTCGCGCCAGGCTTCGTCGCCCTCCGGCGGCAGGCGCTCGGCGAAGGTCAGGCTCCAGGCGTAGGCCAGGATCAGCTTCATTCGCAGGCCCGGATCGCCATCGCCGTGGGACTCGGCGACCCGCAGGGCCCGGCGCACCCGCAAGCGGCTTTCCCCGACCAGCGACAGCTCGTCCCACAGCGGGATCGCCGCGGCGGTGAGCCAAAGTCCCAGCGCCGGCGACCCCTGGGCGCCGAAGGCCCAGTCGATCGCCTTGCGAAGGTCGTTGATGCGCGGGGCGTAGGCGGCGGTCCAATCCTCGACCAGCCGCCAGTGCCACTCCTGTTCGGCGCGCTCGAACACGCGCAGCAGGAAGGCGGCGTGACTGGCGAGGGCGGCGGGCTCCTCGCCAGCCTGGCGTAGGCGCTCGGCCGCGTAGGTCCTGGTGGCGTCCAGCAAGCGGTATTGCACCTTGCCGTCGGAGATGTTGGTCGACAGCAGGGACTTGGTCGCCAGATTGCCCACGCAGCGGGCGACGTCGTCGGTGGGGATGTCGAGCGGCAGTCCCAGCGCCAGGACGTCGTCCAGGCAGAACCTGCCGGCGAACACCGACAGCAGGCGCAGGACGGCTGCTTCGCGATCCGACAGCAGCCGATAGCTCCAGTCGAGCGTGGCCAGGAGGGTCTGATGGCGGGCGGGAGCGTTGCGCGGGCCATAGTTGAGCAGTTCAAAGCTCTGCTCGAGCAGGTGCAGCAGCGTGGCCGGATCTCGTGACGCCAAACGCGGCGCGGCCAGTTCGATGGCCAGGGCGATCCCGTCCAGCCGGCGGCAGATGTCGACGATGGCGGGGATGTCCGCGTCGGTCGGCGTAAAGCCGGTCGCCGCATTGGCGCGTGTCACGAACAGCGCGATCGCCGAATAGGCCAGAGCCTCGTCCCGGTCCAACCGCCGTTCCGCCAGGGGGCAGCGCAGCGGCGCCAGAAGGTGGACGGTCTCGAACTGCGAGCGCAACGGCTCGCGGCTGGTGGCCAGGACGCCGATGTCGGGCAACACCGAGCGGATGTGGTCGGCGACCATGCAGGTGGCGGCCAGCACATGTTCGCAATTGTCCAGGATCAGCAGCCGGCGCTGGCCGCGCAGCGCCTCGACGATCCCCGACAGCATGTCCGACAGATTGCCTCCCGCGCCCAGGGAAGACGCGATCGCCGGGCAGACTAGGCGCGCGTCGCCGATGGCGGCCAGATCCACAAAGCAGGCGCCGTCATCGAACTGATCGGCGACGTGGCGGGCGACGGCGACGGCGACGGAGGTCTTGCCGACCCCGGCCGGGCCGACGATCGTCAGAAAGCCGGTGGAGACCAGACGGGCCGATAGCTCGGCTATGTCTTCCTCGCGTCCGAACAGGTCATGGGGCGGCGGCAGGTTGTCCAGGCCGACCGGCGAGGCGATCACGGGGGGCTTCTGCTCCAGGTCGATCCTGACCGGCGCCACGAAGCGATAACCGCGTCCGGGGACGGTCACGATGTAGGGCAGCTCCGAGCGCGCCTGGGGCAGGGCCCGGCGCAGCGAGGCGATATTGACCTTCAGATTGCTCTCGTGGACGAACGTGCCGGGCCAGGCAAAGCCGATCAATTGCTCCTTGCTGACCAGCTCACCCTGACGCTCGACCAGGAGCTGAAGCAGATCCAGGGCGCGGGTCCCGATGCGCACCGGAAAGGCGCCTCGCAGTAGCAGCTGGCGCTGGGGAATGAGCCGATAGTCGCCGAAACTGTAGACCTTCTCGCCGGCTGCCGCGGCGAAGGCCTGGCCATCGGCCTGGGCGAATGGCGTCTCCAGCGTCACGACCTTGGTCATCAGCAAGTCTCGCGCGCGGCGTCGTCGCGCGCTTGGGCGCACAGGCCTTGGGCGCGCAGAACGTCAGGCCGCCGTGCGCGCTTGCAGACCGGCAGGGCGTGATCCCAGTCACCGCGATGCGCCGTGGTCCCCATGGGCGAGTCCTTGCTTCAAAACTTGCGTCAAAACCTCTCTAGTTAAGACGCTCGGGTGTGTGGCCGCCTCCAAGTTTCGGAGAAAGGTTTCCCGCTCCAGACCGAAAAATTCGATGACCAAGTGGACTACTGGCTGAATCGGTTCGGGAATTTTGGTTAAATCAGGTAAAATCCACGAGGGGCCAGGATCGCATCGTGCGCGCTTGGCGTCCGACGGCGTCAGAGGGGCGCCCCGCTACAGGACGTCCAAGTCGTGCCGCACCTTCGTCCGATCGACCAATGGTTCGTCGACCAGGTCTTGCCCCTGGAGCCGATGCTGCTGGCCTCTGCGCGCAAGCTGGTCGAGGACGCCGACGCCGCCCGGGATTTGGTGCAGGATGCGTTCATGCGCGTGCTGGCGGTGGAAGGTTGCGTCGCGATCGAGGCGCCTCATCCCTACATGCTGCGCATCATGAAGAACCTAGCGATCCAGAAGCTGCGTCGCGCGCGGATCGCGCGGTTCGAGCAGCTTTCCATGGTCGACGAGTTCGACCTCGTCGACGAGGCGCCCGACGCCTTCCAGGTCATCGCCGGGCGAGAACAGCTGGCGCGGTTCAAGGCGGCCTTGCGGGACCTGCCCGAGCGATGCCAGAGCGTGTTCGTCATGCGCCGCCTGGAGGAGCGCTCACCCCGGGAGATCGCCCAGCGCCTGGGCGTCAGTCCTTCGACTTTGGAAAAGCGGCTGGCGCGCGCCCATCATCTGATCGCTCGGGCCCTGGCCGCCACGCCAGCCCGCGTCCTTGACGACGATCGCGCCAGCGAGGCGTCGACCGTCCCCGCCAAGACCCGGAGCGTCCAATCGTCATAGAGGCGTCACACAGGTTGGAGGCGCTGGCCCGTTCAATCGTCTTGTCTTGTGGGGGCAGGTGAGAAAGGCGGCTCCAGGCGTGTTCGCAAACGATCCATCATCGAGTGGTCAGACGGACGACGCGGTCTTGCGCGAAGCGGCGCTATGGCTGGCGCGCGCCGATCTGGGGACGCTGGACGAGGTCGCGTTCGAGCGCTGGCGCGCCGATCCGCGTCACGCCCTGGCTTATCTGCGAGTCGTCGATGCGTCCGCGCGAACGGCCGCGGCCGTCACCGGTCAAGATGTGCGCTCGCCCCGGCGTAAGCTCGACGTCACGCGGCGAGCGGCGATGGCCCTGGGCCTTGGCGCCCTGTCGCTCGGCGGCGGCGTTCTGCTAGCGGGTCGGGTCAACGCCCGTAGCCGCGCCTCCACGCCCGTGGGCGGGTTGCGCAAGGTGGAGCTGCCGCGCACCGGGGCCCTGATCCTCAACACCGACAGCGCCGCGTCCTGGCGCAATGACCGCCAAGGCGCGCGGCTGTGGTTGGAACGGGGGGAGATCGCCCTGGACCTGGCCGACCAAGCCCCGCCGTTGCGGCTGACGGCGGGACAGGGCCACGCGCGATTGGCGCCAGGACGCTACAACGCGCGGCTTCGTCTGGGCCTTCTGGACCTGACGATCCTTCGCGGAGAGGCAAGGGTGGACGATCTGGACGAAGGTGGAGGCGCCGTCATTCGTGGTCCGCGCGCGGTTATGCTCATGTCGGGAAGGACCCTGGTCCGAGACGTGTCCTCCGAGGATCTCGCCGCGACCCAGGCTTGGCAGGGCGGCGACATCCTATTCGTGAACACGCCGCTGGCGGCGGCCGTCGAGGACTATAATCGCCACCTGCGGCGCAAGATCCTCATCGCCGATCCGGCCTTGGGCGACCTGCACGTGGGGGGACGTTTCACGGCGGCCGATCCTAGCGCCTTCCTCGAAGCCCTCCAGCTGGGTCTGGGAATCGAGGTGACGACATCGGAACAATCCGTCATCTTGTCGAAAAAACGTAGATAAATCCGTGCTGGGGAGCGCGCCGCATCGGCCGTCCTGGGGCGATGGGGGACGGGACGCGCTTGGCCATGAAACGCCACGCCGAGGGGCAAGGAGCTCGCGCCGGAGCATGGCGGCTCACGGCGCTGCTGACGTCGTCCATCCTCCTGTTGGAGCCAGCCGCGAGCCTAGCCGCGCCAAAGGCCTTCAACATTCCCCGTCGCACAATGGGAGAGGCGCTCAATCTCTTCGCCCAACAGGCTGGCGTTCAGATCTTCTTTCCCGGCGAGATGATCGCTGGTCGCCGGACGCCCGCCCTGCGCGGCGTCATGGAGCCGCGCGCGGCCCTGGACAGGCTTATCGCCGATGCGGGACTGACGGTGGTCAAGGACGATGGCCGGGTGATCGTCTTGCGGGTCGTTGCGACGCCTGATCGGGCAGGGGGCGCGGCACGCGATCCGGATCCGCCGCGATCGCGGGCGGCCAGGCCCAACAGCGACGCGGCCACGCCGCTCGAGGAGGTCATCGTCACCAGCGGACCGCGGGCGGGCGACCTGAAGCGAGACAGCGACACAGTCGTCAACACCATCACCCAGCTGGAAATCCAGCGCCTGCCCAACCTCGACATCTCCGACGTCCTGGCGCGCCTCCCGGGCATGCGGCGCAACGAGACCCAAAGCGGAGAGAACCGCTACGTCCAGATCCGTGGGCTCAACAATTCGGCGGCCTCCCAGTCGATCGATGGCGTGCTGCTGACCAACTACGCCAATCCCTCGCGCGCGACCCCGACCGAGCTTCTTCCAGCCTACTTCGTCAAGGACATCACCGTGACCTCGACGGTGACGCCGGATCTCGACGAGAACGCCAATTCCGCCCACGTGGCCATCACCACCATCAGCGGCCTGGACAACCAGGGCCGGCGGCTGGCCGATCTTCGGGCCTTCGTCGGCGACAACAATCGTTCGGGTGGCGCGCGAAGCACCGAGCGTCCTCTGCGGCTGGTCGGCGCCTGGAGGGGCGCGCTGGACGACGCGGGGCGTATCGGCCTGGCGCTCGGCGCCAGCCTCGACCATTTGGGTTCGCGCCAGGACGCCACGTCGTTGTCCGGCTACAACGCCGTCAATGGCGTGCTAGTCCCGTTTGGCGCCCTCACCCGAGGCGAGACCTACACCCGCACTCGGCGGCTTTCGGCCACGGCGCGGCTGGATATCCGGCCTGACGAGCGCCTGTCCATGTTCGCCGAATACTTCTTCCTCAATCACGACTTCACGACCGAGCAACGCCTGGCGGCGGTGACGGTCGCGACCGCTGACGCCTCCAATGCGACCGACGGCGCGGGTCGGTTTGGCGCGGGCGCGGCCAATTTCGGTTTCTATCGCACCGAGGCCGAAGCGACCGGGCAACTTGTCCAACTGGGCGGCGACTATCGGATCGGGCCAAGCGACACCCTTTCGGCGCGCTTGGGCGTGACGTTCAACCGGGCCATCACCGGCCGGGACGGCGGCGCCTTCGCGCAGGCGGCCAGCGTGTTCACGACGCCGATCGGCTATGTCTACAGCCACAACCTACTCGACTTCACGTCGGGCGGCGGTGGGGCCTCAAGCGATCCGGCCAACTATCGTCTGACCGGAAAGTTCGCGTTGGGCGATACGCTTCTGCGCGATCAGAACTATTTCGCCAGGGTCGACTACGCGCACAACATCGCGACCGCCGACCAAGGCCTGGGCGTCAAGTTGGGGGCGCAGTTGAAGACCTTGGACCGCAGCAACCTGCAGCGCGGCTACGCGCGCCTGGCGCCTGCGGAAGGGATTGCGCTGTCGGACGTCACCGACGCCCCGAGCCTGACCCTGTTTCGACCGATCGACTGGAAGCGCGACGCCTTCCTGGACCTGCTCAATCGGCGAGGCTCGCCAGCGCCCGACGCCAACGGCCTCTATGCGCTAGATCCCGCCGATGGCTACGGCCAGAACTTCAACGGTTCCGAGAGGGTCGGGGTCGGCTATGGGATCGTCTCGTACGGCGGCGCGCGCGGTCGTCTCTCGGCCGGGGTCCGCGCCGCTCACACCCATCGCGAACTCGATCAATACGAGCCCGATGCGGTCGGCCGTTATGTGCAGGCGCACTACGCCCAGGGCTATTGGCACGTTCTGCCCAGCGCCTACGGCGCGCTGGACGTGACCTCGAGATTGAAGCTGCGCGCGGCCTTCACCAAGACGCTGGAACGGCCTTCGGTCAATGCCGCCTCGCGTCGCTTGGTCATCAACTACGACACACCGATCACGCGGGTGATCACCTATAGCGACCCCTATCTGATGCCGATCCGGTCTAGCAATTTCGACGCCGCCGCCGAGTACTACTACGGCCGCGGCGCCTATTTTTCGCTGGGCTCCTTCAGCAAGGACCTGCGCGACATTCCCGCCGTGAGCAGCACTCAATCGATCGCCGCCGATGGCGTGAGAGAGGTCACCACCTATACGAAGAACGTTCGCGAGGTGAACGGTAAGAAGGTCTACGGCCGCATCAACGGCTTGGAGGTGGTCTGGGCGGACCCGAGCCTGCCCTACCTGCCCGATCGGTGGGGCAATCTTGGCCTGACCCTGTCCTACACCTACACGGACTACCGCATCACCGCGATCAATGGCGGCAATGGCCAGGCCGCCACTAACACCCGTCTCGTCGACGCCGCGCCACGGGACCTGTTCAACGCGTTCCTGGCCTACAACAAGGGGCCTTTCGCGGCCAACCTCTCAGCTCAGGAAATGTCTCCGCCGCCAGGCGCGGCCTACGACCCGGCCAATGACCGGCGCGCCAAATACGAATGGCTTGTCGACCTGCAGGCCAGTTGGCGCATCAGCGACGCGGCGCGGGTCCTGGTCGAGGGGCGCAACCTGTTCGACCAGGACATCACCGACCGCTACGGCGCCACCAACTATGGTCCGGCCTATCAGGTCCGGCACAACGGCCGCACGGTCTGGCTGGGCCTCCAGATGACGCTGTTCTGAGGGTGGCGGACCTGGCGACGGCGCGCCCTTGCGTACGCGCCGTCGCCAGGCGCGTTCTAGGCCTTGGCCAGGAAATTGCGGACCAGGGTGTTATAGGCGGCAGGCTGTTCGACCATGTTCATGTGCGAACAGCCTGGCATCACCACCATCTGGCGCCGCCCGGCGACGCCGTCGCGGATGGCCTCATGGCAATCGAGGGTGATCTCGTCGAACTCGCCGGTGACGATCAGGGTGTCCTGGGTGATCGCCTTCAAATCCTTTCGGCGGTCCCAGTCCTTCATCACGCCCGTGATCGTGAACTCGTTGGGTCCGTTCAACACCTTGTAGGCGATGGACTTGCCCAGGGCCTCGAACGACACCAAGGCGTCCGGCGTCGGGGCCACGCGCATCAGGTGGGCGTCATAGAAGGCCTGGACCAGGGCCGCGTATTCGGGCGTGCCCATCTTGCCCGTCTCCTCCATGCCGCGCAGCTTGCCGGCGAAGCCGTCGGGCATGGCGTCGATCAGACGATGGAAGCCGGCGACGGCCTGGGGAATGCTGGCCAAGGCGCCGCTGAGAACCAGCTTCTCGACCCCCTTGCCGCGACCCTGGCACAGATACTCAATGGCCAGGAGCGTGCCCCACGAGTGGCCATAGAGGATGACCTTGTCCAGGCCCAGCGCCCGCCGCACCGCCTCCAGCTCGTCGACCGAGCGCTGAATGGTGTAGAGGCTCTCGTCGGCCGGGGCGTCGGCCTTTCCGCAACCCAGCTGATCATAGAAGATCACCGGGCGCTCATCGGCCAGGGCCGCCATCGACAGCAGGTAGTTGTGGGCCGCGCCGGGGCCGCCGTGCAGGGTCAGCAGCGGCGTCTTGCCGCCCGCGCCGAACTTGCGCCAGTAGATCTTGCCGCCGGGAACGGCTGTGTAGCCCTCGGCTTGCGGGATGGCGGCGAACGCCCGGCCCGTCCCGCCGGCGGCGGCCAGGCCCGCGCCGATCATCGCCGCGCCCGCCTTGAGCGCCGTGCGGCGGGTCCAGTTTCCGGTCGTGGTCATGTCGTTACTCCTTGGTCACTGAGGCGCGGCTTGCCGCCGGAGGCGCTCTAGACCGAAGCGAGGCGGCGCGCGACGGCGTGAAGGCAGGATTCACCAGATTTTACCGGAGCGGGGGCGTGTGGTTGCGCGCGGTATCTCTAGTGGGAAAGATTCGATCTCTACGCCGCGCGCCAAGGGCCTATGCCTGGCTCGCGCCGGTCGATCCTGACCGGCGCGAGCCCTTTCGTCGTGCTGGACTGGCCGATCAGAAGGTCATCACCGCCCGGCCCAGGATGTCGCCGACACGCAGCCGGTCGATGTACTCGTTGATCTGCTCGAACTTGAACAGCTCGACGGTGTGTTTGATCTTGTCCTGCGCCGCCAACGCCATGATCTCCATCAGGTCGGCGTTGTTGCCCCAGAACGAGCCTTGGAAGGTCTGTTCGCGCGACACCCGTGGGAACAGCGGTACGTCGATCCGATCGCCGACCAGGCCCACGTCGACATAGTGGCCGCTGATCGACAGCAGGCTGAAGGCCAGCTGCATCATTTCCGGCGCGCCGGCGCAGTCGATGATCGCGTCGAGCTCGGGCTGGCCGACTGCTTGGTTCAGTTCCTTGGCGATGTCGGCGTGCGTCTTGTCGCCGACCGCGATCGTGTGCTCGACCCCGTATTGCTTGGCGATCGCCAGTTTGTCCTCGCTGCGGGCGAAGGCCACGACCTTGGCGCCGCCGCCCAGAAGTTGGGCGTACTGGACGGCGTACTGGCCAAGGCCGCCGACGCCGAACACGCCCAGCACCCGATCGGGGCCCAGGGCGCCGGCGTTGCGCAGTTTCTTGACGCCGCGATAGGGCGTCATGCCCGCGTCGGTCAGTGGGGCCAGTTGTTCGAACTTCAGATGTTTGGCGACCTTGATGACATAGCGCGCCGGAACAGGGATGAACTCGGCGAACCCGCCCCACTTGCCAAAGCCCGGCCAGCGCACGTTCGGACAGATCTGGGTGTTGCCGACCGCGCAATGGCGGCAGGTGCCATCGCCCCAGCCCGGAGCGACCACCACGTGGTCGCCTTCCTCGAACGCGCCCTTGGGGACAGCGCCGCCCAGCTGGTGGACAACCCCGGTGATCTCGTGGCCGACGATGATCGGCGGCGGAATGTCCGCGTAGGGGCGGAAGTAGCCGTCGATCAACTGGACGTCCGAGCGGCACATGCCGCAGGCCTTGACCTGGACCAGGACCTCGTCGGCGGCGATCTCGGGGACCGGAACGTCGTCCAGGACGAGCGGCTTGCCGTATTCGAGCAGTCGGGCGGCTTTCATGGACATCTCCTTATGAAGAACGGGAACCAGGGGGGACAGGCTAGGCCCCGGGCGCTCAGTCGCTTTGGCCTTGGCGTCGGACGGGCCGAGGCCGACGTCCCGCGCCAGGCATGGCGCAAGCGCCCGTTGCCAGGAGAAGGCTAGCAACGGGCCGGGTTGGCGGGGGTCAAAAGGGGTAAAAGATCGCGGCCAGGCCCCGGGCCTGGGTGAACAACGGTAAATCCCGTCGCGTCTTGGCCCACCGGAAGGCCTGCGCCATTTGACCGCGATTAACAGGTCGGGCGCGCCCAGCCGGACTAGCCTTCTCCTGGTCGTCACGCCTCAGGGGGCGCAGAGCGCGACCATCGGCGCGATTTTCGCGCGTCGATCGCAAGTCGAGCCCCGCCCCGTGCGCCGCGGCCGTGGCCGCTCGCGGCTGCGAAGGAGACCAGGATGCCCAGAACGTTCCAGACCCTCACCCTCGACGACGCCAGGACGATGCTGGTGGCCGCAGAGGCGAAGGCCGCGACCTTCGGCCTGCCTTACAATATCGCCGTCGTCGACGCAGGCGGCCACCTGATCGCCTTCGTGCGCCAGGACGGCGCGTTGATCGGCAGCATCGATCTGGCCATCGACAAGGCCATGACCGCGCGGATTTTCGACAAGCCTACCGACCTGTTGGCCGAATTGGCCGCGCCGGGCCGCCCCCTGTTTGGGATCGACCAGAGCAATGGCGGCAAGGTGGTGATCTTCGGCGGCGGGCTGCCCGTCACGGTGGAAGACGCGGTCATCGGCGCGGTGGGCGCCAGCGCCGGATCCGTCGAACAGGACATCGCCGTCGCCCGGGCCGCCGTGGACGCACTGTCGGCGTCTCTCGCCTAGAGCGGATAACGGGAACCCTACCATGCACGCGCACGCCAAACCCCGTCTCAAGCGAAGGATCGCCGATGGCCTGGACCTGTCCGCGGTCGGGCTTTCGCTGCTGTGCATGCTGCATTGCCTGGCGGTTCCGGCCCTGGCCCTGACGCTGCCGGCTCTGGGCGCCCTGGCCAACGCCGAATGGGTTCATCTGGCGCTGCTGGTGGTCGCCGCGCCCATCGCGCTTATCGTGTTCGTCGACCTTCGCGCGCGCAGCCCTCGTCACGGGTGGATGTTGGGCTCTGGCGCTCGCCGGGCTGGCGCTGATGCTGGCGGGCGCGCTCGAATTTCCCAATCGCGATTGGGACCGGCCGCTGACCTTGGTGGGTGGGGTGGCTCTGGCATGCGCGCATTTGGCCAACTGGCGGCGACTGCACGCCCTGTCGCATCGCCTAGGCGGGAGCTGACGATGGAACCTCAGGCGCCTCACCTGACCTATGTGCTGGAGGGCCGCGACGTCGTCGCCGAGCCCGACACTCGGCGCTGGGACGACTGGATGCGGGCGGCCCGCTCGCGCGACGGCCTCGTCGTCGAGCGCACCCGGATGACGCCGGGCCTGGCGGTCGTGACGCTCTTCATGGGCATCGATCACAATCTGGTCGCGCCCACTGACGACGGGCCTGCGAAGGTCTTCGAGACCATGGTCCTGAGGGATGGCGAGATCGGCGATCAGAGACTTTATGCGACCTGGGAGGCCGCCGCCCTTGGCCATCGCCAAGTCGTCGCGGCGCTACGAGCCGAGGCCTGGCTCTAGATACGACCACGCCGGGACGAATACGCTGGATTTGTGCAAGTCCGCGCGGAGGCCCCTGGTGTTGTCTGGCCGCGGTCCCGACACACGGGCGCAGTCTGGAGAGCAAGATGAAGATCGTCAGAACCGGTTCGGCGGCCTGGAGCGGTGGCATCAAGGATGGCAAGGGCTCGATCTCGACCGAGAGCGGCGCCCTGCAGGACTATCCCTACGGTTTTTCCAGCCGTTTCGAGGGGCAGCCGGGCTCCAATCCCGAGGAGCTGATCGCCGCGGCCCATTCGGCCTGCTTCACCATGGCCCTGTCGCTGATCCTGGGCGAAGCGGGCCTGCGCGCCGATCGCATGGACACCTCGGCCAAGGTCAGCCTTGAACAGGTCGAGGGGGGATATGCGATCACCGCCTCGCACCTGACCCTGAAGGCCAGCATCCCTGGCGTCGATCAAGCCCAATTCGAGGAACTGGCCGCCAAGGCCAAGGCCGGCTGTCCGGTTTCCAAGCTCCTCAACGCCGAGATTAGCCTGGACGCCAGCTTGGTCGACTAGCCGCCCGCCGGCGACGGCAGGGGCCACCAGCCTTTGCCGTCACTTGCCCAACCCTGAGCTATGGCGTCGTCCTACGCGAGGCGTCGGCCCGCGCGGAGGTTATCCTTGAGCCGGTACAGCTTCCTGGACCTGGCCAGTTCGGCCAGCGTGAAGGCCGCCCAGGCGGAGATGGGCGCCGATCAGCTATGGACGCCCGGCGCGGTCGACCGCCAGTCCGAGCGTTTCACGCCCGACGAGGTCGCCTTCATCGCCAGCCGTGACACCTTCTATATGGCGAGCGTCTCCGAGACGGGCTGGCCCTATGTGCAGCATCGCGGCGGGCCACCGGGGTTCTTGAAGGTGCTGGACGAGGTGACCCTGGCCTTCGCCGACTACCGTGGCAATCGCCAGTACATCAGCATGGGAAATCTCGACGCCAACGATCGCGTGGCCCTGATCCTCGTCGACTATCCCCGGCGGGCGCGGCTGAAGATCCTGGCTCATGCGGAGCGGCTATCCCTCGACGCCGATCCGGCCCTGCTGGCGCAAGTGACGACGCCGGGCTACCGCGCCAGGCCCGAGCGAATTTTCCGGCTGCGCCTTGCCGCGTTCGATTGGAACTGTCCGCAACACATCGTGCCCCGCTTCACGGAGGGTGAGATCGAGCAGGCGGTCGAACCGCTTCGCGAGCGCCTCGAGTCGCTCGAGGCGGAGAACCGGCGATTGCGCGAGCGTCTCGCGCGCCAGGATCCGACGTAGTCGTCTAGGCGACGGCGGGCTTGGTCCGCATCGCGCGAAAGAAGCCCCGCGCCGCAACGGCGGCGACGCCCAAGACCACGACATTGGCCGCCACGAAACAGGCAACCGCCAAACCCTGCTCGCCGGGGCTCCGCGCCAGCCGGATGGTCGCCGTGGCCAGGGCCGTGGCGCCGAAGGTGAAGGCCCAGTAGCCGGGTCCCAGCGGTTGCTCGCCGATCCAGCGGGCCAGACGCACAAGGATCAGGGCCTGCAGCACGCCATAGCCCACCAGGGCGTGGGCCAGGAGGTCGGGCTGGCCTCCGTTGACCGACAGATAGGCCACCGCGCCGACGACGGGTGGGGCCAACTGAATGCCCAGGGTCGGGCGCAGCGCGGGCGGCAACTGCGGGCCCGTGTAAAGCCGACGCAGCAGCACCGACTCGATAGCCAGCCACGCAAAGAGGCCGCCGCCGAACGCGAGCTTGCCAAGTTCGCCAAAGCCCAGGGCGGCCGCGACCGTCGCGGTCACGAAGGAGCCGGCGACCACGGGCAGATAGAGCACCGGCGTGGTGGTCGCCTCATCGCGCTCGCCGCGCCACAGCGCGCCAGTGCGCCAGATCGCAAAGCCCAGGGTGAAGGCCGAGCCTGCGACAAACAACGCCAGGGCGGCCGCGCGCCAGTAGGGGCTCACGCACAGCGCCACCAGCATGGTCGCCACGCCGACCAGGCCAATGAAGCAGCACATCACCGGATGGCGCGCCTCCTCGCGGGCCGCATCCGGGGCTCGCAGCCATTTGGCGGCGTAGAGGATAAGCAGCGCCAGCCAGGTCGCTGTCGCCAGCAGGGCCAGAGCCTCACCAGGCGCGGCGGACAAGGCCCAGGCGTGGTGGGCGGCGCGCCAGGCGTTGGCCAGTCCCGCCAGCCCCAGGACCGCGCCGAAGTATGAAGCCGGGATCTTGGGAAGCGACATGGAATGCATCCTGAGAAAAGTGGATCTGGCCACGCGCCTGGCGCCTGGATCATAGCCTGGACTGGCCATAGTCTAGTGTCCACGCGCGCGGCCTTGGAGATCGAGGCTAGCCCTTGGCGGCCTGGAGGCGCGCGATAGCCTGATCGGTCGTCCACAGCTCGCTGGCCAGCCAGCGGAAGTTGGTCAGGGCCGCCAAGTAGCCATCGCCCTCGGGGATCTTGCTGGCGGCGGTGGCGTCGCGCACGACCACCACCTCGAAGCCGTGCTCGACGAAGTCGCGAAGATGAGATTCCACGCAGAAATTGGCGGCCATGCCCGCCAGGATCACCTGGTCGATGCGATGCTTGCGCAGTTGGAAGAGCACGTCGTTGGTCTGCGGCCCGGCGATCTTGTGCGGCGAGCAGACGATGGTCCGGCCGTCCTCGATCATCGTCTTGTACTCGGGCATCCAGTCGGCGCCCGAACCTTCGAAGCCCTCCAGCGAGAGCGGATCACAGCGGTCGAACATCCGCATCTTGTGCATCAGCGCTTCGCCGGGGGCCGTGAAGTCCCACTTGTAGTCGTGCGGATAGTAGTAGTGGGGCGAGACCACCACGGGAATGTCGATCGCCTTGGCCGCTGCGATCAGGCGACCCAGGTTGGGCACGGTGTCCAACTCGGTGATGTTCTCGCCGAAAGCCCCCCAGGCCGCGCCCTGTGGACTGAGGAAATCGATCTGCGGATCGGTGACGACCAGGGCCGTTCGCTTCAGGTCCAGCGTGACGGGCGTGGCCGGCAGGACGGGGTTTTGCGGGTCGGCGTAGCGAGGATCAAGGCCCGCGGGCGTCGAGGCGGTGTCGGTCATGATGATTGCTTTCCAGATCGGTGGGACGGCGCGCTCCGCGCCGTCTAGGGAGGGCGCCACTTGGTATGGTGATGATCGGGTCCTGGCCTGACGGTCTCGCCCTTGGTCGGCGCGGCCGTCGGGCCTTCTTGATCGACGTCAGCTATTTGACCTTGCGGTCCAGGAAGTCGCGGATCAGCGGCGCCATGACGTCGAGGCGGTCTTCCAGGGCGAAGTGGCCGCTGTCGAGGATGTGGATCTCGGCCTTGGGCAGGTCGCGCAGATACGGGTGAGCGCCTTCCTCGGGGAAGATCTTGTCGTTCTTGCCCCAGACGATCAGCGTCGGCGGCTGGCGATCTCGGAAGAACTTCTGGAAGTCCGGATAGAACGGCACGTTCGAGCCGTAGTCGCCGAGCATGTCCAGCTGGATGTCGCGGTTGCCCGGGCGGTCCAGCAACGCCTGGTCTTGGACCCAGTTGTCGGGACTGATGCGTCCCACATCGCCCATGCCGTCGGTGTACTGGAACTTGGTGATGTCCAGCGTGACCAGGCCGTTCAGGGCGTCGCGGTTCTTCTGCGAGCGGTCCTTCCAGTAGACCTTGATCGGATCCCAGAACGGCGATTGCAGGCCTTCATTATAGGCGTTGCCGTTCTGGACGATCAGGCCGCTGACGCGCTCGGGATGCTTCAGCGCCAGGCGGTAGCCGATCGGGGCGCCGTAATCCATGACGTACATCGTGTAGCGCTTGGCGCCGATCTGGGTGACCAGCTTGTCGATGATGTCGGCTTGGTTGGCGAAGGTGTAGGCGAACTGGGTGTGGTCCGGGGCGTCGCTCTGGCCGTAGCCCGGATAGTCCGGCGCGATGACCCGGTACTTGTCGGCCAGCAGCGGGATCAGGTTGCGGAACATGTGCGACGAGGTCGGGAAGCCGTGCAGCAGCAGCACGACCGGACCGTCGGCCGGACCGGCCTCGCGGTAGAACACCTTCATGCCGTCGATGGTGGCCGTCCGGTAGTGGATGACCGGCACGACGGGCTTTGCAGAGGCCGGCCGCGCAACATGCTTGGCCGGTGTAGCAGCACCGGCGATCAGCGGCGCCGCCAGCAGGCTTGCCGCGGCCAGGGCGGCCAGGGTGGTGAGACGTTTCATGGAAATTGCCTTTTCGAAGAGGCTCGCCAGCCATCGCGTCGCCGCAGGCGCGACAACGGGCTCGGTGGAGCGGGTTTGCGGATGTGAAGTCAAAACCCGCCGGGCCGGGTGCGGGGGGGAGGGGCGGCCCGGCGGGTGAGCCGGCCCTTAGGCCGGCGCCGCGGCGACCTCGAGCATATCGAGGGCTGCGGACACGATGGGAGGCTCAAAAGCTCGGAGATTCAAAATAAGGATCTTCTCTTTGCTCATTGCACCTCCTCCTATCAAGAATACGTCACCGCCGTGTCCTGGGGGTGAGTTGCGACGTGCCTGAATTTCGTCCTTCAGGCGCACCTTCAACTTATGGGGAATTCGGATCACGTCGCGTAAATTCCTGTTAAACGCGGTTCTGATCAGGTGAATCCCTGTTCGGAGCGCCGGCGGGGGCCATCATGGGTTTGGCCGCTTGCAGGCCCATGCTCCCTGGGAAAGGCGTAGGCAGGGGCTAGTCGAGGCGACCCTGACGGCGCGCATTTGCGCCCAGGCGAGCCGGTACCCGATCGGGTGGGCCTGGCGTCCCGATCGGGCGATGCGTGGCGTCGCGACAGGCCATAGCGTGGTGGTGGGCCACAAGGCTCGTCCTTGATGAGCCCTTGCGGTTTCATCGCCCAAGACAGTCCACTGAGGAGGTCTGGAAAATGCTGGTCCCCGCCGCTTGCGCGCCCGCGCCTCGATCCTTCCTGTTCGGACCATTCACGCTGCAGCCCGAACGGCAGCTGCTTCTAAGGGACGACAAGCCGATCCGCATCGGCGGACGCGCCCTGGATCTGCTCACCGCTCTGGTCGAACGGCCGGGCGAGGTCTTGAGCAAGAAGGATCTGGTGTCGCGCGCCTGGCCAAATCTCTACATCGAGGAATGCAATCTTAAGGTGAACATAGCGGCTCTGCGCCGTCTTCTCGGCGAGACCCACGCAGCGCGCCAGTACATCGCGACCGTGACCGGCAGAGGCTACCGCTTCATCGCTCCCGTCCAAACGCCCGGCGCGGCGCGGGATAGGTCCAACGAAACGGAACAATTGGTCTTCACCGCCGGCGGGCACGGCGCGCGGCTGATGTCGCTCTATGCCCGATATTCGTTCCACCTCGAGCCACGGTCGGGGAGCAGGTCATGGTCGGACGCCGACCCTAACGCTCGATATAGCCCCGACGCGCCGCCACCGTGACCGCGTGGGTGCGATCATCGACGCCCAGCTTGGCATAGAGGGTCTTCAGGTGCGACTTGATCGTGTCGGTGGAGAGGTCCAGCCGGTAACCGACTTCCTTGTTGGCGTGGCCATCGGCCAAGAGGCGAAGGATTGTCAGTTCCCGATCGGTCAGCGGCTCGTCCAGCGCGTGGGTGGCGAGCTGATGAGCGATCTCGGCGCTGATGTAGCGGCCGCCGCCATGGACGGTGCGGATGGCGTCAAGCAACTCTCGGCGGATGCAGCTTTTGAGGAGATAGCCGGCCGCGCCCGCCCGGATCGCCCGGATCGCCTGAGCGTCGCCCGAATAGGTCGTCAGCACCAGAATGCGAGCTTGGGGGGATAGGCGGCGAATGGCTTCGGTGGCTTCCAGCCCGCCCGCGCCCCGCATCTGGACATCCATCAGGGTCACGTCGGGCGCCAGCGCCCTAAATTGAGCCAGGGCTTCGGCGCCGTCGGCCGCTTCGCCGACCGCCTCCATGTCGGGCTGGCGCTCCAGTAACGCGGCGACGCCGTCGCGGACCACGGCATGATCATCCACGATCAGGACACGGATAGGCGCTTTCGCGAGCATCATCGTCCAATCCCAAGCCGCGCCAGCCAGCGCTGTCCACCCGTCGCGTAGGCGATTGCGCCGGGAAGGGTCAACGTCACCTCGGTTCCGCCTTCCGGCAGTCGCCGGACCCTGAGCTCTCCGCGTAGCTTCGACGCCCGCTCGCGCATGCCCACGACGCCGAAATGACCATCCTTACCGCGCTCGGCGATCTGCGGATCGATGCCGGCGCCGTCGTCGGCGACCCGAAGGCTAAAGTCTGGGCCGTAGCGCGTCTCGATCGTCAGGCGGCTGGCGTTGGCATGTCGCCAAACGTTGAAAATCGCCTCGCTGGCGATCTGGCCGACCTCGTCCAGCACCAGCGGGGCAAGCGCACGCGGCGCGCCGTCGGTCGCCACGGATATGACGACGCCGGGATCGAACGCCTGTGCGGCCACGATATCGGCGAGAAGCGGCTCAAGGTCGGTCCGGTCGTGGCTGGAGCGCAGGTCGTGGACGCGGTTGCGGCCCTGGGCGATGACCTCGTCCGCGCGATCGATCGCCGCCTCCAGCGCCGGGCGCGCGCGCGCCGTCTTGGGGAGGTCGTCCACCGCCAACTGGAAGCGCAGGGTAAGGGTCTGCACCGACTGCAGCAGCGTGTCGTGGAGGTCTCGGGCGATGCGCTCGCGCTCCTCGACGCGTTCGGCCATCCGTGCGCGGATGCGCGCGGTGACGACGCGCATCCGCAGCCGGTAGGCCAACCACAACAGTCCCAGCAGCGCTACGCCGCACAAGGCCTTGAACGGCCAAGCCTGGAAGAAGGTGGGGCGGATTTCGAAGTCGAGCGTCGCGCCGGTGTTGTTCCAGGTCCCGTCGTTATTCGCCGCGATCACCCGGAAGCGGTAGCGGCCGGGTCCGAGGTTGGAATAGGAGGCCAGGCGCCGTGACCCAGGATCGACCCAGTCGGCGTCGACACCCTCCAGTCGATAGCGAAATTGGACGCGCTGGGGCACGGCCAAGCTGAGGCCGGCATAGGCAATCTCGATGGAGCGAGAGCCTGGCGGCAACACCAGCGTCTTGGGATCGCGATAGACCTTGCCGCCGCTGGCCAGCCACCGGATCGCTACGGGCGGTGGCAGGGCGTTGCGCTGCAGGCGGAGCGGATCGAAATAGGCCGCCCCCTCGCGGTTCAGGAACCAGACCCGCCCATCGCCGCCAACGGCGACCTGTATTCCCGCGAACCCGACGTGCTGAGCCGTGCTCGTCAAGCCGTCGTGAGAGTCGTAGACCCTGGCGTCGATCCGTGCGCCGGGGTCGTCGAAGGCGCGGTCGAGATCTGAGGTCGCGATCCTGGCGACGCCTCGCGGACTCACCAACCACGTCTCACCTTGCGGCGTTTGGACAAGACCTCGCAGGCGTACGGCCCAGGGAAACCGCGTTCCATCCAGTTGTTTGATCTGGATGCCGCGCACGCGCAACAGCCCTCCGCTTCCGCCGACGAAGAGGTCTTGCACGCCGGGTGCGAGCAAGGTCGGATAGCCGAGCTTGAAGTCGGCCAGTTTGGTGACCGCGTAGCGATCACCGGTCATCGTCGCGAGATCCGCGGGGATCGTGGCGGCCAGATCGCCGGCAGGCGTCGTCACCATGTCCCAAACGCGAGCCTTCGCCGCCTCGCCTTGAACCTGATGCCAGCCTTGCTCGTCTCGCCAAGCCAAATGGCTGCTGGACAGGGTCACCCACAGGCGACCCTGGCGATCCTCGGCGCAACTGATCGGCAGATCGTCTCCGGGAGGAGGCGGCCCGGACACCCGGACATGATCATCCCGGATTTTCGCAATTTGCGAGCCTTGGATATGCCAAACGCCGCCGTCTCGGGCGGCGCACAGCGACGCACTCTCCGAGCCGGTCTTTGCGATCTCGCGGGGCGGATGACCTGGCAGCGCCCGGAAGAGGACCTGGTTCGACTGGAGATAGACGCTTCCGTCCTTGGCGGCGGCGATGGAGAGGCCTTGCGCCGGAGCGGCGGGAACGCTGACCTCCTGCAGGGCGCTGGCCGGGCGAAACTGGTCAATGCCCAGTTCGGTGGCGATCCAGACACTGCCTTCGCGATCGATCAGGGGCTTGAAGGCGATATCGGATGTCAGGCCGTCGACCGCACGGAACTGCCCGATCTTGCCGCCCCCCAAGGCTGTGGGGGCTGGAATATGGAAGATGCCGACGGATTCGGTGGTTCCCCAGAGACCGCCCTCGCGGTCGAACGCGATCGTGGCGGCGCGAAGATCGGGGAGGGATGGGTATGCCAGCGCCGGCGAGGTCGGCTTGCCGGCTCGATCAAGCACCTTGCGGGTGCCCGTCGCGTCGGAGAGCCAGAGGGCTCCGGCGCCATCGATCTGAGCGCGCGGCCTGCCGGCAAGGCGATACGGCGTTTGCTGAAAGCGCTTTGCGCCCGCGGGCAGATAGGCAAGGCCGCCGCTCGCGCCGCCTGGATACGAGAGCGGAATCCACAGGTCGCCGTTCGGGGCCGGGCTCAGGCCCACGGCGACGCCGGCGGGCAAGCCGAAGGTTTCGTCCGCCTGCTCCCAGCGCCCGTTGGCGAAGCGTCGCAGCCGATCCGAATTCATCCCGGATAATGTCCAGATCGCGCCGTCCGCCGTCTGCGCCAATCGCGCCACGACACGTGGCGGGTTCGGCATCTTCATGTCCTGGAGGCCGCCGTTGCGATACACGGCCACTCCCGTGGCGTCGCGGAAGCCGACCCATAGTTCCCCTGCGCGGCTGACCATCAGCGTCGCGGGCGCCGCGCGCTCCATGGGTGAGCCCGCCGGCGCGGCGATGCGTTCGAACGTCACGCCGTCGAACCGGTACAGGGCATCGGCGGAGAGCCACAGATATCCATCGGGCGTCTGGACGATGTCGGTAATGCCGAACGGCGCGCCGTCGTCAGCGGTCCAGCGCCGGTGTTTGAACTGGCCGAAATCTGGACGCTGAGCCTGTGCGTGGGCGTCCGGCGAGACCGCCAAGACAGTCAGGCCGACAACGGCCAGCGTCAGAACAATGCGGCGCAGCCATGCGCGCGTCATGTCTTTGAAGGCCATCCCCACGTCCCGCATTGCCCCGACGTCCTTCAGGTTTTCGCGCCTGTCAGATCAAGGTCGCCAGATCCCCGCGCCGGTTTTCGTCCTAACCGCGCGATGATCCGCTTTAGCGGATCATCGCGGTGAGCTTACGCGGCTCGCGAAATGACGTTCGGTGATAAGTGGTGAAGAGCGGTGAAGACTGGTGAAAACCTCCCGTGGCCACCCTTCGGATAGAAGCGTGAGGTCCTGGTCGGTGGCGACGCGCCCGGGCGGCCTCGTCCGGGGCTAATCGCTTCGGGCCGCAAGCGCTCGCAGTGGTAAAAGCAAGTAAAAATCCGTAGTCGATCTGGCGACCGCATTTGACCCATGCTCAACCGTCGAGTTGCGGAAAAAATCCATGAAAAACATCATAATGAGGGGGCGGAGGCTTTACCTCTATTTACCGGTGTCGCGCTGCGTTCACGCCTAAGGTCTTGTGGACGCGCCTTGAAAGCTCATGGTCGATCGCAGCACCATCTCAGTCTCTCTGTGGTGAGTTTGCGGGTCGGCTTCAATTCATGGCGCGCCATCTCTTTAGCCATGGAGCGTGTCATGACCCAGCATGTATTGTTCATCGTCACCAATGCCCCGGTGATCGGTCCTCTCAACCGAAAGACCGGATTCTTCTTCGCCGAAGTCGCTCACCCCTTCGATGTTCTGGACAAGGCGGGTATCGCGGTGGAGTTCGCCTCGCCCGCCGGCGGGTGGACGCCCTACGACGCCTACGACGAGAAAGACCCGGCTCAGAAGGCGTTTCTCGAGAGCAAGGCGTTTCGCCGGCTCAATCGCAGCCGCAAGCTGTCGGAAGTCGATGCGGCCAGCTACGACGCCATTCTGATCCCCGGCGGGCTCGGCCCGATGGTGGACATCCAACGCAATCCGGACGTCCAGAAGGCCGTCGTGCGCGCCTGGACCACGGGCAAGATCGTCAGCGCCGTCTGCCACGGTCCGTGCGGACTGCTGGGCGTGGACCTCGGCGACGGCACCCCGTTCGTGCGCGGCAAGAAGGTCACCGGGTTCTCGGTGAAGGAAGAGCTCGACTACGCTCGTGAGGACGTGCCCTACGAGCTCGAAGAAGCGCTGAGGGCGGAGGGCGCCGACTATTCGTCCGTGGCCAACTGGCAACCCCACGTCGTCGTCGACGGCCGTCTCATCACTGGCCAGAATCCCGCGTCGGCGGGGCCGTTGGCCAAGGAAGTGCTGGCCGCGCTTGGGCGTGCGGGTCAGTAAAGGCTCGCCAGCCGCATAAGCTACATCAGGCCGCGTTAGAGCGGCGCGTCATAGCGCCGCTCTAACGCCACCTATGGCCGCTCGATCGCGCCCTCGGGAGATTCTGAGGGCGTTGTCGTGCAGGATGCATGGCGGCTACGCAATCGGCTTTAGTGCGATTTTCTTCTCGATCGTGGCAGCCGCCTTTTCGGCTTTCTTCCGACGATTGAACACTTTCTGCATGTAGCGTTGATCCTGCTCAGATAGTGTTTTCTCGGCTTCAACAAACTGCTCGGTCTCTTCTTCGAGAATGTGTTCGAGATACTCTTCTTTTAGAGCCGCGAAATGGGTGAGCCAGCCTGGCGCGGTGATGTCTCGGGCAGCCGCATCCGCCATCAGCTTGTCTAGCTTATGATGGTCACCTACCGCGTGCCGCGCAAACTCGGTCGTCTCGGGGTTCCGCATGACGGTGGACCACAGTGCTTGCTCCTCCGCCGCAGCATGGCCATGAACGTCTCGAACGAACTCTTCAAACAGGGTCTTTCGCGCAGGATCGTTCGGGCTGGTTGCGTCGATCATCGCCAACAGAGCACGATGCTTGTCGTGATCCTCGACAAGACGCCCGAAAATCGCTGGATTGCCGCGGAATTTCGTGGCGGGCGTTGAGCCAATCCGAACTGGCACCTCCGGAGCAATTGAGCGCGCTTGGGCGATCGCCGCGACCTTTGCCTCCGTCTGCTTTGCTTGGCTCGCAGGTTTGGTCATGGATGGTCCTCAAATCGTGGGCGGCGCACGCTGTGGGCGCGACGGCTTAGCTCGCTTAACCCGAGGAACGCACAAGCGCCGCGAAAGCTGCGCTGCCGCACCAGTGCTCTGCTAGGTCTGGATTCGACACCTCATGCGGCGATGGGCATGTCGCTGTTCCCAAAAAGATTGCTCAACAACGAACCGTTTAGCGCAACAACTTCTGTCGCGTAGGCGACAAAGCGCAGGTCATTCTTGCTCAATTTAAAGTAGTCTTTCGTTCCCGGCGTGAAGGGAAGTGTCGGGACAGCTGTTGGGCATCGCTCACCGAGAGGCCTGCTATTTGATGTTCTCGGGACCGGCGCCGCTGAAATCGACCATGGCGATCAAAGGAGCGGCTAAGGCAAAGGGTCGAAGATCCCGAAGGTGGTGGGCAGAGCAATTTGCCGCTTCGGAGAAACCTTGGCTTTAGCTCGGGGTTATCTCCGCTGGGTGGGCTGCGAAGGCGTCCGCCTCAAGGGTCCGTCGACCCGTTGCCAGGAGCGTGCATGCCGATCGATTTGACCATCCCCCGGGCCGAGGCGCGCGTCGTCACGGGCGTGCCTGGCCTGGACGAAATTCTGGGCGGTGGCCTGACCCGTGATCGCATCTATCTGGTCGAAGGCACGCCGGGTTCGGGCAAGACGACCCTGGCCCTGCAATTCCTGCTCAAGGGGCGCGAGCTTGGCGAAAGCGGGCTCTACATCACCCTATCCGAAACTGAGACCGAGCTGCGCGCCGCCGCCGCCAGCCATGGCTGGTCGCTCGACGGCATCGATCTCTTCGAACTGGTCAGCGAGGAGGGCCTGGATCCCGACAGCGAGCAATCGGTTCTGCACCCTTCCGATGTCGAGCTTGGCGAAACCACGCGCGGGGTCATGACACAGGTCGAGGAAACCAAGCCCATGCGTGTGGTGTTCGACAGCCTGTCGGAAATGCGGCTACTGGCCCAGAACCCGTTGCGCCACCGCCGCCAGATCCTGGCGCTCAAGCACTTTTTCGCCACGCGCCAATGCACCGTCCTGCTTCTGGACGACCAAACCGCCGAGCACGGCGACCTGCAACTGCACAGCATCGCCCACGGCGTTATCAGCCTGCAACGCACGCCGCAGGAATATGGCTCTCAGCGCCGCCGACTCGAGGTGGTGAAGATGCGCGGCATCAAATACCGCGGCGGCTTCCACGATTTCGAGCTCGACACCGGCGGCATCAGGGTTTTCGAGCGCCTGGTCGCCGCGCGCCATCACGCCGACTTCACCGAGGAACTGGTGTCTACCGGCACGCCGGGACTGGACGCACTGATCGGTGGCGGTCTATCACGCGGCACCAATACCCTGATCAGCGGCCCTTCGGGCGTCGGCAAAACGACCACGGCCATACGCTGCGCGCTCAGCGCCTTGGAGCGCGGGGAGAAGGTCGCCTACTACCTGTTCGACGAGGGCCTTCCGACCCTGTTGGCGCGCTCCAAGTCCCTGGGCATGAGCCTGCGTCCCTACGTCGATAGCGGCCAGTTGCTGATCCGGGCCATCGACCCGGCCGAGCTCTCACCAGGAGAGTTTGCCTTCCAGGTTCGCGACGCGGTCGAGCAAGGGGCCGCGCGCCTGGTCGTCATAGACAGTCTCAACGCCTATCTTCAGGCCATGCCGGGGCAGAAGTTCCTGCTGCTGCAGATGCACGAGCTGCTGACCTATCTGAACCAGCAAGGCGTGGTCACCCTGCTGATCCTGGGCCAGCACGGCTTTATCGGCGAGGTCCGCAGCGACATCGATCTGAGCTATCTGAGCGACGGCATCCTGCTGTTCCGCTTCTTCGAGGCTGCGGGCTCTATCCGAACGGCGATCTCGGCGGTCAAGAGCCGCACCACCGAGCACGAAAAGACCATTCGCGAGATCCGCTTGACCAGCGAAGGCATCGAGGTTGGCGAGGCCTTGAGTGACTTTCAGGGCGTGATGTCGGGGTTGCCGTCCTACGAGGGCAAGATGGCGATGCTCGGCGACGGCGAGCCCCCCGCGCATGGATGAGCGTATCCTGATCCTGGCGCCCCGAGGACGGGACGCTCCGGTGATCGCCGAGACCCTGTCCAGCCTTGGCCACCGAACCTTGATCTGCCAGGATCTGCTGGCGCTGACGGAGGCTCTGCGCGAGAACGCCGGCGCTGCGATCCTCACCGAGGAGGCCTTGGCCCAGGGTGCGAGCGAAACCCTCACCACCTGGCTGGACGCTCAGCCGGCTTGGTCGGATTTTCCGTTTATCGTCCTGGTCACCAAGCAACCCGGCAAGCGCGCGCAGGCGGACGCCGCGCGGCTGCGCGCCATCGGCAACATCGTGATGCTGGAGCGGCCCATCAACGCCGAAACCCTGGTCAGCGCCGCAGCCTCGGCGGTGCGCGCCCGCCGTCGGCAGTATCTGACTCGCGACTACCTGACCGACCAGGTCAAGGCCGAGGAACAACTGCGCTTTGCCCTGGAAGCGGGACATCTGGGCTCCTGGGATCTGGATTTGGACAATCGCCTCCTGACCCTTTCGCCCGTGGCCAAGGCGCACTTCGGCCGGGCGGCGGACGAGGTCCTAAGCTTGGCCGACATCGAAGCGGCCGTGCATTCGGACGATATCGCCCGTCGCTTGGAGGCTCTGGGGGCGTCGGTCGAGCAGGGGCTGGACTACAGTGTCGAGTACCGGGTCGTTTGGCCCGATGGTTCGATCCATTGGCTCCAGGTTCGCGGACGGCCCGCGCCCGGAACGCCGCGCCGCATCTCGGGCGTCACCCTGGACGTCACCGAACGCAAGGCCGCCGAGACCGCGCTGTTGGCGATGAACGAGACCCTGGAGCAACGGATCGGGGAAAGCGTTCACGAACTGCGGCGCTCCAACGAGCGTCTCCTCAATGAGATTGGCGAGCGCGAGCAGGCCCAAGCCGCCCTGGTTCAGGCTCAGAAGATGGATGCCATCGGCCAGCTGACCGGCGGCATCGCCCACGACTTCAACAACCTGCTGACCGCTATCGTCGGCAACATCGACATGATCGAGCGGCGCAGCGACGACGAGCGAGTCAAGCGTATGGCCGCAAACGCCCGCGAAGGCGTCGAGCGCGCCACCAAGCTGACCGCGCAGCTTCTGGCCTTCTCGCGCAGCCAGCAACTGGATCTGCAGGCCGTCGAGGTCGACGCCTTGATCTCGGGAATGGACGATCTGCTGACCCGCACCCTGGGTCACACCGTCGAGGTCCGCTCGGATCTCCGGGCGGGGACAGCCCGCGCCAACGCCGACCCCAACCAGCTGGAGCTGGCGATCCTCAACCTGGCGATCAACGCGCGCGATGCGATGGGGGAGGGCGGAACGGTCACGGTATCCAGCCGCCTGGCCGACGATTGGCACGAGGGTTTGCAGCCCGGCCACTACGTGGTCATCGCCGTCGGCGACACTGGCCATGGGATTCCAGCCGATCTGCTGCAGAAGGTCTTCAACCCCTTCTTCACCACCAAGAGCGTGGGCAAGGGCACTGGCCTTGGCCTCAGCCAAGTCTACGGCATCGCCACCCAGTCTGGCGGCACGGTACTGATCGACAGCACCGTGGGCGTGGGCACGACCATCGAAATCTGGCTGCCGGTCAGCGATGCGGCCGATCGGCTTCGGCCTAGTGAAATTCCCGCCGGCGAAACGCCGCTGAGCCAGGGCGAGCGCGTCTTGGTGGTGGACGACGATCCGGGCGTGCGGCGGTTCATCGTCCAATGCCTCAAATCGCTGGGCTACCTGGTGACCGAAGCGTCGGGTGGCCAGGCTGGACTGGACCGCATCGCCGGTGACCGGCCCGACCTGATGGTGGTGGATTTCGCGATGCCAGGCGTCAACGGCGCCCAGGTCGCCATCCAGGCCCGCCTAGCCCAGCCCAGTCTCGCCGTTTTGCTCGTCACCGGCTACGCCGACGCTCAGGCCATCAGAGATCTGGTGAAGTCGGAGGCCGTTTTGCGCAAGCCGTTCAAGGTCAGCGATCTGGCGCTCGCGGTTCGGCGCACGCTTGAAGAGGTCAGTCCCGCGCCCGTCTAGTCGGTGATCCTCGTGGAAGTCCGTCTGGCTTCGCTACCATGCACGATAAGTTCTGGCGTTCGATTTCCCGTCCCAACGGCGTGAGTGCAAGGGGGTAGAAATGGGGGTAGAAGTCTATCGAAATTTGCTAAGTATCAGAAAAATATGAATCAAGAAAAGTTCTTGAGCAGACTCTGTCTTCGCCATCCCTTCTAAGCTATTGATCTACTTCTTCTGGCGGCGGAGGAGCCGTGTCCGCCGTACGTCGCTTGCCAGGTAACTGCGAGGATAGCTGGCCGTCTTCGGCGGGCGGCCATAGAGTGGGCTCACGACGAGCCGACGCCAGATCGCTGGCGATGTGGAAGCCCCTGACTTGATCAAGCAATATGGATGGTCCGATCTGTTGATGCGGGCCTTCGCGCCGCATGCGAGCGCAGGCCACATCCCTGGGCGCGTCGTCGTCCAGCAGCGAAACGGCTATCTGGTGGCCACCGACGAGGGCGAGCTGCGCGCCAAGCCCTCCGGACGCTTGCGGCACGAGGCGCGAGAGGCCGGTCACCCGGCGGTCGGCGACTGGGTGGCGCTGTCGACGAACCTCGCCGAACGCACCGCCACCATTCACGCCATCCTGCCGCGCCGCACCGCCTTCGTGCGCCGGGCGGCCGACAGCACGCAGACGCCGCAGGTGGTCGCCGCCAACATCGACCTGGCCTTCATCGTCACCTCGATGAACGCCGACCTCAATCCGCGTCGGATCGAGCGCTATCTGGCCGCCGCCTGGCAGAGCGGCGCGCGTCCCGTGGTGGTGCTGACCAAGTCGGATCTCTTGGCCGAACCGCATCCTCGGGCCGCTGAGTTGGAGAGCCTGGCGCCCGGCTGCCCCGTCGTCATGGTGTCGGCGCGGCAAGGCCTGGGTCTCGAGACCTTGCTGGCTCATTTGGCGCCGGGCGAGACCTGCGTACTGATCGGTTCGTCCGGGGTCGGAAAGTCGACGCTGGTCAATGTCCTGCTGGGCGAACAGCGCATGGCGACCCAGGCGATCCGTGAGGGCGACGATCAGGGCCGCCACACCACCAGCCACCGCCAGTTGGTGTTGCTGCCCGGCGGCGGCTTGATCGTCGACACGCCCGGCGTCCGTGAAGTCGGGCTGATCGACGCCGACGAAGGGCTGAGCGCGGTGTTCGACGATATCGAGCGCCTGGCCGAGGCCTGCCGGTTCAACAACTGCGGCCACGCGAACGAGCCCGGCTGCGCAGTGCGCGGCGCGCTGGAGAGCGGGGCTCTGGACCCTGACCGCTGGGCGCATTTCCAGAAGCTCGGGCTGGAGCTGGCCGCGGTGGAAGACAAGGCGGATCGCGCGGCCAGGGAGGCCGAACGCCGCCGCCTGGGCGGGCTTCAGAAGAAATACCGCGCCACGAAGAAGAACGATCGGGGCGCGGACTGATCTTCAGGCCGTTCCAGGAGGCTTGTCGCCGCGAGAGGAAAGTTTTTTCAGAATATAGCCCGCTTCGTCGAACGAACGGGGCTAGGTGAGAGATCTAGCCTTAAGAGAGATGCCAATGCCCGCGTTCACCATCGTTACGACCAGTGCGACCCAAGGCAGCGACGCGGTGGAGGTGAGTTCGCTTGCGGATGAGTTCATCAACGAGAGCGAAGCGTTGGGCTACTCGCGCCGAATGGCTGAAGAGATGGTCGGTCTCGCCCATCAGCTGTCGCTGGACTTCGACTACAGCAATGTCGGCCTCTACGAAGGCGACCTGATCGACGAGGATCTCGATCCGGCCCACGCCGCCTTCATGGGCGCGTGGGTGCTGGACGAAGAGGGCGTGGCGTTCGTGCCCGCGGATGAATTCCGTGAAGGTGAGACGGAGTCCGAGCTTCCCTAACCCTAGTGTCAGCCTGGGGTTCTAAGTTTGGGCCGTAAGGCGAAGTTCGGCGACGCCGTCGGGCGCCAGGGGCAGGGCCAGTTCGAGGGCCTCGAAGCCCGGGACGAGATTGAAAATCCGCGCCGGCCCAAGGGGCTCGAAGTCCGTGGCCAGGCTGGCCACGGTGACGACGCCTCGTGGCTTGGCGATCGTCACCATCCGGGCGTTCGACCGCTGAGCCGTTTCGCTGGCTGAAGAGACGATCGGAAGGATCAGTCGCGCCAATTGGCCCGGCGCCACATTGGAGACGCGGGCCGTCAGGACCAGACTGGTCTCGTCAAGCCGATAGGTCAGGGTGTAACGCGCATCGCTCCGGGGCCCCTTGCCGTCGGGCGTCAGAAGCCGGCCTTGGGCGGACACCTTCACGCCGTCGCCGTCGCGATCCACCGTCATCACCGCCGCCAGGTCGCTGAGGCTGGTGAAGGTGTCGCCGTCGACCAGTTCGATGCGGAGCGTGAGCGGGCGATGGAGATCGTCGATCGGGGTCTGCTGGTTGCCGGTCTCCACCACCTTGTAGCGCGTCATGCTGGCCGCCAGGATCGGACCCAGCGTCTGGTGATGCAGCAGGGAGAGCGTTCCGCCTGAGGCGTGACCGCCCCCGCCCGGCGCCAGGTAGTCGAAGTCGTTGTCGGTGAAGGTCGCGCGCCACGGGCCGACGGCCGCCAGGTGCGTGCCGATTTCCGGAAAGCTCTTGAAGCCATAGGCGGCGTCGCGGGGCAGGGCGGCGCGCGTGACGGGGTTTGATCCGGCCAGGTCTACGACGGTCGCCAAGGCCTTGGCGTGGGCGAAGGCGTGGTGGATGCACGGCAGGTAGCCGCGCTGGCGGTAGTGCGGTCCGCCGTACAGCAGGCCTTCGTGGGTGCAGGCCTGCATCAGGGCCAGGTTGCGCGCCGAGACCTCGGCGAAACGCGGGTCCCTGTCGGCCAGCAGGCGATAGGCGGGATGGCATCCGTCGCTGGTCCGGCTGCCCCACCAGGTCCACTTGTAGTTCCGCGATCCCCAGCTGTTGTCCCAGGCCCCGTCGGGCAGCATGAATTCCATGTGGGCGCGCAACGACGCCGTCACCTGGTCCAGCACCACCTCGTCGCGAGCGCGCAGGCCGTACATCGCCAGGGCGGGAAGGGATTCCTCGATGTTGTAGCCGAGGTCGACCGGCCGTCGACCCTTGGGGGTGACGCTGCGTTGCGGATGGCCCTCGCCAAACAGCAGGCCGTTCGGCGTGAAGTAGTCGAGGCAGGCGTGGGCCAGGGCCTTGGCTCTGTCCTCGTAGTCGGGGCGACCCAGCACTTCGGCGCCCAGCGAGAAGGCGTAGGCCGCCGAGACCGGATAGTTGATGTTGCCGGTGTCGATGGTGATGTAGCCCTCGAGGAACCCGTAGGCGGCCGCCAGCCGGGTGCGCCAGGCCTCGCGCGTCGCGGTGTCGAGCAGGTCGCCGTGATGCAGCAGCGCCTCGGCCAGGGCGATGGCGCGAAACACCGTGATGCCCTTCCAGTCGCTGAACACCGCGTCGTTGACCCAACTGCCGTCGGCGCGACTGACGTGGCGTTCGCTCCACTCCTGCACCGCGACGGCGGCGCGGACATAACGGGCGTCGCCGGTGGTGCGGGCCACGCGCAGCAGCGGATAGACCGCGTCGGCGCTGCGGCCATGGACCAGCCCGCAACCCGGGCACAGAAAGCCGCCGCTGGCGCCGGCGCCGCGCAGGCCCTGGACCTGATTGTCCAGCAGACCATCGCACCAGGTCTTCAGCAGGGAAGAGTAGGCGGTCAGTTCCGGGCGCGGCGGGCTGGGCGCCGCCCGGCCTACGCGCGGCGCGACGGCGAGGCCCGCGGCGACCATCGAGAGGCCCAGAACCCCGCGACGCGGCAAGCCGCCTAAAGTCATGTCATCGGCCTTGGCCATGATGTTTGCTTCCGTCGGCCGTCGTCACGTTCAAGCTACCCCAAAAAGGCGGCTGGACCCGGCGAACCGGGTCCAGCACGCAGGGGGGGATCAGAAGTTCACGTCCAGGCGCGCTCCGGCGTAGCGGAAGGAGTCGCGGCCGGGGAACCAATTGGTGCCGACGGTGGTCACGCCCGGCGCGCTGAAGCCCGCGGTGCCGTTGCCCAGACCCTGGGCGTAGCGCTTGTCGAAGAGGTTGTTGGCGAAGACGCTGAACTTGTACTTGCCGTCGCGGTCGCTGATCCCGGCGCTGAGGTCGAAAACCCCGTAGGCCGACTGGACCTGCAGCGGATCCTGGCTCAGCGCGAAATTGACCCGGCTCTGCCAGCGATAGGCGAAGGCCACGAAGCCGTCGAAGGGCAGGGTGGCCAGCGGCACGTCGTACTGGCCGCCGACATTGAACTTCCACTCCGGCGTGTTGTTCAGGCGCTCGCCGGCCAGGTCCTGGACGCGGCTGTTGGTGTTGTCGAGATGGCAACCGCCCGCCGACAGCGGCTGGTTGTTGTAGCAAGGGCCATTGGGGAAATCGATCACCGTGGCGTCGGTATAGGCGCCGGCCGCGTTGAGGCGCAGGCGCGAGGTGATGCGCGCCAGGGCGTCGACCTCCACGCCGCGGGTGCGCAGATGGCCCACGCTGTTGAGGGCGGTCAGGAAGGTGCCATCCGGCAGGGTGGCGGTGATGGTGGTCTGGAAGCCGTAGAAGTCGGCGTTGAAGGCGGTGACGTTCAGATAGAGCCGACGGTCAAAGAGCGTGCTCTTCATGCCGATCTCGTAGTTCTTGGCGGTCTCGGCCGGCACCGGCATCTGGCTGGCGGTGCGCGCGTCGAACGCGCTGACCAGGTCGTAGGCCTGGCCCTTGTAGCCGGTTGAATAGGTGGCGAACGTCATGATGTCCGACGTCCACTTGTGCTGCAGGCCGATCTTGCCGGTGACCGCGTCGTCCTGGTCGGCCTTGCCGTACAGCTGGCGGCCGGTCGCCGTGATGCCGGTGAAGATGGTCTTGTCGAAGCTGTAGTCGATCTTCTGACGATTGAGCCGCGCGCCGCCAATCAGGCTGGTCTTGTCGGTCAGGTCATAGGTCGCCTGGACGTAGGCCGCGTAGTTGGTGTTGCTCGACTGGGCCAGGTAGCGCGCCGGGATCAGGCCGGGGCCGCGGTCGAAGAAGCGGTCCAGGTCGTTCTTGGCGTACCAGAGGCCGGCCACGTAGCGCAGTTTCTGGTCCGACGCAGAGGTCAGGCGCAGTTCCTGGGTCACCGAGTTGGTGTGGAAGTAGCCGTTGCCGTGCGCGCCGCCGGCGATGCCGGTCGGGGTGGCGACCGGATAGTAGAGCAGGAACGGGGAGTCGTTCCCGTCTGTGTCCTGGTAGTCCATCATCTTGTAGCGGTCGTAGGCGGTGATCGACGACAGGGTGGCCGCGCCCAGGATCGAGTCCGCGTCGAGCGTATAGTTGGCGCGGAAGGTCGCGCCGACGGTCTCGGAATCGCCGCCGTCGCGATCGTCGTTCCGGATGTAGTGGTTGGACTTGTCGTTATAGGGGATGCCCGCGAGCAGCTGCGACGACGGCAGGTTGGGCAGGCCCTGATAGAAGACGTTGGGCGTCAGCGAGGTGATGGGGCTGACGCAGCAGGTGGCGTGGGTGTTGTTATAGCGTGGCGCCAGGCTGAACTGCAGGTTTTCGGTCGGATCCCATTCCAGCTTGCCGGTCAGGGTGAAGCCTCGGCTGCCGTTGACCTTCTTGCCCGTGGTCAGGTTGGTGACGTTGCCGTCGTAGTTGCTCTGGGCGGCGGTCAGGCGAAAGCGCAGGGTGTCGCTGATCGGGCCCGAAACCGTGAAGCCCAGGCGGCGCTCGCTGTCGTCGGTGGCCAGGGCGGTCGCCTTGCCCGTGAAGGTCGAGGTCGGGGCCTGGGTGGCGATGTTCAGCACGCCGGCGATGGCGCTCTTGCCGAACAGGGTGCTCTGCGGACCGCGCAGCACCTCGACGCGCTCGATATCGATCAGGTCCTTGAAGGCGGCGGCCTGGAAGCCGACCGGCACGTCATCGATGACCACGGCCACATCCGACTCGACGGCGATGCCGCCCGAGAAGGTGCCGATGCCGCGCATGTTGATGCTGAAGTTGCCCGGCTGGGTACCGTAGCTGATCACCAGACCCGGCGCGAGCTTCACCAGGTCGCCCAGTTCGCGGACGTTGTTGCGTTCCAGTACATCCTTGGTCACGGCGGTCACCGAGACCGGCACGTCCTGCAGGCGCTCGGCGCGCTTGGAGGAGGTGACGATGATCTCCTCGAGCTGGGCGTTGCCGTCATCCGCCTGGGCCGGAGCCGAGGCGGGGACGAGCTGGGGGGACGGTTCGGCCTTCACGATGGCCACGGCGCCGGACGGGTCGTGGCGCACGACCAGGTTGGCGCCGGCCAGGATCTGCGTCAGGGCCGTGTCGGGCGACAGCGCCCCGCGGACGCCCGACGTGCGCACGCCGCGCACGTCCTCGAGGCGGTAGATCAGGTGGACGCCCGATTGCTTGGCGTAGCTGTCCAGCCCGGCCTTCAACTCGCCCTGGGGCACGTTGAAGGTCTTGGTCTGCGCCACGGCGGAGCCGGCCAGCACAAGGGCGCAGGCGCTTCCGGCCAGCATCGACATCAGAATTTTGGAACGAACCATTCGCGTTTCCCCCAGAGGCTCATTGTCGGCCTTCTGACGACTGAGACAGCCGCGCGCGCGAAACCCGTAACAGGCCTGACCAATTATTTTAAAAAGGCCTGACCAGTGCCGTTAGCTCGAGATCTTCGCGACCGCGCCGTCGTCGTCGATCTTCAACCCATAGGCCTGCTGCAGCAGGCGCAGGAAGGCGTCGACGTCGGTCGCCTCGAAGTTTCCGCCGATCCGCATGCGAGCCAGTTCCGCGTCATCGACCACGACCTGCTTGCGATTGTAGCGGTTGAACTCCCGCGCCGCCTCGCCCAGCGTGGACTGGTCGAAATAGATCACGCCCTGCCGCCAGCCCAGTTCGCTGGTCACGCGGTCGACCGACTTCTCGGCCACCAGCGTCGATGGGCCCTGGGCGATGACGATCTCGCCGCGCGTCAGATCCGGCGCCGGGGCGGGCGAGTGGGTCGGGCGGCTGTCGGCCACGCGCACTCGTCCTTCGACGACGGCCACCTCGACGCGGTCGCCCTCGCGGCGCACCGAGAACTTGGTGCCCAGCACGGTTACCGTCTTGGTCCCGGCATGGACGACGAAGGGGCGGCTCTTGTCGTGAGCGACCTCGAAATAGGCCTCGCCGCGATCGAGCCAGACCTCGCGGGTCTTGCTGTGCACCGCCGCCCTCAGCCGGGTGGCGGTGTTGAGCTCGACCTTGCTGCCGTCGGGCAGCGGCACGACCGCCCGACCGCCGACTTCGGTGGCGTAGGACTTTTCGACCGGAAGATAGGCGCGAGACACCAGGGTTCCGCCCAACACCAGCATGACGGCGCAGGCGGCCGCCAGGGCGGCCGGCCGCCATGCAAGGAGGGCGCGTGGCGAGGGAGCGACGGAGGCGGGCGCACGCAAGGCGGCCAGCCGGTCGAGCCTTTGCCAGCCTTGTTCCAGGCGCCAATAGGCGACCTTGTGAGCGGGGGCGGCGTCGAGCCAGGCGTCGAGCCGCGCCTGGTCTTCGGCGGACCAGTCTGCGTCCTCGCGGCGCAGCAGCCATCGCGCGGCGGTCGCTTCGATCTGGTTGGCGGCGCTCATGGCCGCACCGCCTTGGTCGCCCGACGCCGGGCGGCGGGGCGCTGGATCTTGCCCGAGCCGCCCAGCATGAAGTCCGCCAAGGCCCGCATGCCGTGGACCATCTGCTGTTCGACGGTGTCGACGCCGACGCCGAGACGCGCCGCGACTTCCCGGGTCGAAAGACCTTCGATCTTGCGCAGCATGACCACTTCGCGGCAGCGGGGCGGCAACCGGTCAAGGCCCGCCTGAACCAGGCGAAGCTCGTCGCGCGCGCTGAGGCTGCGTTCCGGGGTCAGGGTGTCCACGGCGAAAGACGAGGCCTCCAGGTCGGCGACATGCTCGAACGAAACGATCTGACCTCGCTTGGCGGTGTTGATCAGGTGGTTGCGCGCCGTCGTGAACAGGAACGGCTTGGCCTGCAGCGGCAGGTGTTCACGGGCTGAGGCGTAGACTCGGGCGTAGATCTCCTGCCGCAGGTCCGCGATGTCCGACAGGTTGCGCCAGTTGCGGCGGATGAACCGCGTAAGCGCCGCCTCCAGCGGGAAAATCTCCGCGAAGAACCAGGCCCTGAGGGTCTCGTCGTCGATCATGGGTCTCGCCGCCGCGGCCGATGCGGGCTTCCAGAGACTTAGACAATCCAGCCGGCAAAGTCCTCAACACCAAAGTGTCGAGAGCTATCCGCAGGCGGAGAACCTTCCGTCAGGCCGGAAGGGCGTGCAACGCGCGGTCGTAGGCGACCAGGGGCGCGCCGGGCCGGATCGTGACGTGGGTGGCGGTGACCAGAACGATGGTGTGACCGCCCGCGTCGATGGTCTGGTCGATCACGCAGGCCGTGGAGGTCAGGCCCGCGTGCAGCCGAGGGGCGCTGGGCGTGGCGAGATCCCAGCGCGGGTCGGTGAAGCGCTCATGAGCCTGGGCGGGTAGGGCGAAGCGCAGGGCCTCGGCCTCGTCGTCGGCCGCCAGGATCGTGACCCCGCAGGCGCCGGCCGCCAGCAGGGCGTCGTGACTGGACGCTTCCTTCCGGACACAGAACAGGAAGCGCGGCGGTTCGACCGACAGGCCGGTGATCGAGCTGACCAGCAGGCCACGCGGGGTGGCGCCGTCCCAGCACGAGACGATGGCCACGCCGCTGGCCAGCCGCGCCAGGGCGTCCTTGAACGCCGCCGGGTCCACCGGCGGCGTGTGAAGATCGTAAGGCGGCTCGGCGCCCGATGAGGCGTCCACGACCGGCCAGGTCGGAGCCTGCCAAGCGGCGTCGCCCAGCCAGCGCGGATCCGCGTCGAACGCCATCGCCCTAGCTCGCCGCGGCGGCCGGCTGGGCGTCGCGCTGGGCGACCAGCTCGCGGACCAGCGGGATCAGGTCGCGGCCATAGGCGACCGCGTCGTTCAGCGGATCGAAGCCGCGGATCAGGAAGGTCGTGACGCCCAGGTCGTAATAGTCGAGCAGGGCCTCGGCCACCTGTTGCGGCGTGCCCACCAGGCCGGTGGAGTTGCCGGCCGCGCCGGTGACGGCGGCGACGCCGGTCCACAGGCGCTTGTCCAGGCGCGTGCCCTGCTTGGCGGCGTCGAGCAGGCGCTGCGAGCCGGCGTTGGGCGGCGTATGTCCCGAGGTTGGCAGGCCGGCCTTTTCGCGCAGGACCTTGGCCTCGGCGGCGATCGCGTCGGCCTTGGCCCAGGCGGCTTCCTCCGTCTCGGCGATCACCGGGCGTAGCGACAGCGAGAACCGCACCTGGCGGCCGTGCTTGGCGGCGGCGTGGCGCACCCGGGCGATGGTCTCGGCGACCTGGGCCTGGGTCTCGCCCCACAGGGCGAAGATGTCGGCGTGCTTGCCGGCCACCGGGATGGCGGCGTCGGACGAACCGCCGAAATAGACCGGGATCTGCGGCTTCTGGTGCGGCTTCACCGCGCCGAACGCCTGGATGACGTTGTAGTAGTCGCCCTTGTAGTCGAACGGCTTTTCGCTGGTCCATTCCTGGCGGACGATGTCGAGATACTCGCTGGCGCGGGCGTAGCGCTCGTCCTTGGTCAGGTGGTCGCCGTCCTTGGCCATCTCGTCATCGGCGCCGCCGGTGATGATATGCACGGCGATGCGGCCGCCGGTGAACTGGTCCAGCGTCGCCAGCTGACGCGCCGCGACCGTCGGGGCGGTGAAGCCGGGGCGGTGGGCGATCATGAAGTTCAGGCGCTTGGTCACCGAGGCGGCGTGGGCCACGACCAGCTGGCTTTCCGGCGAGGTCGAACCGAAGGCCACCAAGGCGCGGTCGAAGCCGCCTTCATCGTGGGCGATGGCGATGGCCTCGACATAGTCGCGATCGATGACCGGCCCGGCGGCCGGATGGATTTCGGACTGATGTTGCGTGCCGATGATGCCGATGAATTCGACGGGCATGGGGAGGCTCCAATCTGGATTGGCGGGAATCTGAGGGGTGGGCGGGCGCTAAAAAAGCGAGGCTTTCTCAAGGGTTCGATCAGGACAGCTCATCAGGCGGCGACCTTGGCGGAGGCTTCCTTCTGGAGGGCGCGCTTGACCGACGGGCGCGCCAGGGCCCGGGCGGCCTTGGCGCTCCAGGCGGGATAGGCGGCGGTGTCGATCTGGCGTCGTTCCGCCCAGCGCCAGATGACCAGGGCGTAGGCGTCGACGGCGGTGAAGGTCTCGCCCAGCAACCAAGGGCCGGGGCCTTGAGCCAGGCGCTCGATGTCGTTGAGCGTGCGGGCGAAGCGGGCTTCGCCAGGCGTGGCCAGGGCGGCCTTGATCGTGTCGTCGTCGGCGAAACGCTCGGGCCGAGCGATCTGCGAAAAGGCCACGTGCACCGTGCTGGCGAACCAGCTCATCACCTCGTAGGCGTGGGCCAGTTTCAGCGGGTCGGCCAGGGGCAGCAGCTCGCTGTGAGGGTGGGCGTGGGCCAGGTAGGTCAGGATGGCCAGCACCTCGGTGACCGGCTCGCCATCCACCGCCAGGGTCGGCACCCGGCCGCGCGGATTGACCTTCAGATACTCGGGGCGGCGCTGCTCGCCAGCGGCGAGATCCAGGCGATGGACGTCATAGGCGACGCCCAGTTCCTCCAGGGCGATCAGCGGCGCGAAGGCGGAGGAGCCGGGCGCGAAATAGAGCTTGAGGGCGGTTTGAGAAGGCATGGGGCGGGCCTCAGATCACGAAGAAGCCGTGCGAGCCGTCGCGGGCCAGCTGGTCGACCAGGCCGAACTCCCAGTCCAGATAGGCCTGCATCGCTTCGGCGGCGTTGTCGGTGCCCTCGTACGGGCGCTTGTAGACGTCCTCCGGGTCGGAGGCGGCGCGGACCAGGCCGGTGTCCAGCCGGCGGCCGGTCTCGGCCCAGGCCTGGGTGCCGCCCGCGAGCACGCGGACGGGATGATCGGAGATCTCCTCGACCTCGGCCGCCGCCAAGGCGGCCAGGCGGCCGTCGGGCGAGGTCAGGACGATCGGCAGGCCTTCGGGAATGCGCTCAAAGGCCTCGGCCAGCCGGGCGCGGATGGCGAACCAGGCGCCGGGCACGTGACCCTTGCGATGAGCGGGGCTGGGGGCCAGGTCGAGCACCACCACCGAGCCCTCGCCAAGCGCCACGGCCAGGTCTTCGGGGCTGATCGTTTCGACGGTCGGGATCGCCAGCGAGGCTGGTTGCCACCCGCCGGTCTCCAGCTCGCCGTCGAAGCCGCCGTCCAGCACGTAGACGTCCCAACCCAGCTGGGCCAGCCAGGAGGCGCTCATGTCGGCGCGGGGACCGAGGTCGTCGGCCAGCACGATGCGAGCGCCGCGCACCGGCGCGAAGACGTCGGTCTCCTGCACCAATTGGCCGCCAGGGGCCGAGCGGAAGCCGGGCAGGTGGCCGGCGGCGTATTCCTCGGGCGTGCGCACGTCGAAGCGGTAGAGGGTGCGCTTGCGGTCCTGGGCGAGGTCGACCAGGCCCTCGGTGTCGATCCGCCGGACGCCGGCGCGATAGGCCACGTCGCGCGCCTTGGTCCGCGCCTCGTCCAGGGTTTGGTTCGAGACGGCGGGGAAGCGGCGGCTCTGGCCGTGCTCGAGAGTCTGCTGGGCCAGGGTCCAGCCGATGGTGCCGTTGCGCAGGGCGAAGACCGGGTTGGGCACGCCGGCGTTCAGCAGGGACTGGGCGCCGATCAGGCTGCGGGTGCGGCCCGCGCAGTTGACGATGATCGTGGTGGCGGGGTCGGGCGCCAGTTCACGGGCCCGCAGCACCAGTTCGGCGCCCGGGGTGCTGATCCCGCCGGGGATGCTCATGGTGGCGTATTCCTCGAACCGGCGACTATCGAGGATCACCTGGTCGGCCTTGGCGTCGATGCGGGCCTGGACCTCCTGGGCCGGCAGGGACGGGGTGTGCCGCCGCGCCTCGACCAGTTCGCCGAACGCCTTGCTGTAGGAATTGACGTCCTGGAACAGTTCGTAGCCGGCGTCCTTCCAGCCCTGGAGTCCGCCAGCCAGCGCGCGGATCTGCGTGTAGCCCAAGGCCGCCAGCCGCTTGCCGGCGGGAGACACCAGACCCTCGCCATTGTCGTAGAGCACGATCTTGGCGTCCTTGCGGGGCACGCGATCCTGGATCTCCAGCTCCAGCCGCGAGAGCGGCAGCTGCGAGGCGAACAGCGGGTGGGCCCGGGCGAAGGGATCCTCCTCGCGCAGGTCCAGCAGGGCGATCTCGCGGCGGGCGATCCAGTCCTGGCGGACCTCGCGCGGGGTGACGGTAAGCAGGGTCATCGAGCGGCCTCGGCCAAGACGGGTTTGGAGCGATCCCAGAGGTTGGGCAGGGTGGTGTTGGCGTAGCCGGAGACGAACCGCTTGGGCCGGCCGGCGGCGTCGTAGGTCGAGCGTTCCACGGCGCCGATATTGGCCCCGTAGACGTGGATGCTGATCGAGACACGGTCGTCGAAGGCGTTGGTCACCTGGTGGACGTCGCCGACCGTGGGAGACACCGCCTCGACCTCGCCGCGTTCCAGGCGGTGGACGGGGCCGATCGCCGCGAAGGCTCCGGCGCGACGCTCGAACCGTTGCGACAGCTCGGCGCCGCGCAGCACGCCGACCAGGCCCCAGACCGTGTGATCATGCACTGGGGTCGCCTGGCCCGGACCCCAGACGAAGCTGACCACGCTGAACCGCTCGCGGCTGTCGCAATGCAGCAGGTACTGCTGGTAGCGGGTCGGGTCGGGCTTGGCGTAGGCGTCCGGCAGCCAGTCGTCGCGGGCGATCAGCCCCGCCAGCAACCGCCCGCCCTCGGCGAGGATCAGGTCCTCGTCCGAAGTGGTGTCGACCAGCGTCCCGAGGGCGCCGACGAAGTCCGCCAATTTTGCGAGAGGGGGGCGGGGCTGGCTCATCGGATCACAGCGCGTATTTCAGCGTGACCAGCCAGGTCCGCGGGTCCGGGAAGTTCTGGTAATAGACCGCGGTCGAGGGCGTGTAGGTGACGGTGATCGGCTTGTCGGAGTCGAGCAGGTTGCGCCCCGACAGCTGCACGCTCCAGCGCGGGTCCGGGGTCTGCCAGGTGACCGTGCCGTTCAGGAAGGTCTGGGCCGGCGCCTCGTCCTGCGGACGCTGCAGGGCGTTGTAGTAGGTTTTGGTCTGATACTGAGCGTTCAGCCCGATCCGGACCTCGCCCGGAACCTTGATCGGCACGTCATAGGTGATCGCGCCCGACAGGCTCCAGCGCGGCGAGTTCAGCAGGCGGTGCCCGTCGGCGTCGACGCCCAGGCCGCCAGCGTTCTTGTACTTGTCGTAGACCGCGAACAGGTAGCCGGCGGTGGCCTGCAGGCTCAGGCGTTCGGTGGCGCGGACATCGGTCTCCAACTCCACGCCATAGGTGTGGGCCTTGCCGGCGTTGCCCCGCACCGAATTGCCGGGATAGGCCGGGTCGGTATAGGCGACCTGCAAATCCTTGTAGTCGTTGTAGAACGCCGCCAGGTTCACCCGCGCGCGGTGGTCGAACAGCTCGGTCTTCAGGCCGGTCTCGTAGGTGTCGACGTTCTCGGGCGCGAACGGCCGGGTCGCCAGGTCCAGCCGCGTGGCGCGGTTGTCGAACCCGCCCGACTTGAAGCCCTTGGACCAGGTCACGTACTGTAGGACGTCGCCCGTCCACTGGAACTGGGCCGACAGCTTGGGCGTGACGGCCGAGAAAATCTTGTCGGCCTGGCCGGCGATCGATTGGCCAGTCACCTGGCCTTGCAGGTTCAGGGCCTTGTTGTCGAAGGTAAATTCCTTTTCCTCGTTGGTCCAGCGCAGGCCGCCGGTGACGCTGAGGCGGTCGTTCAGCGCATAGGTCGCCTCGCCGAACACCGCGTAGGCTTCGGTGTTGGTGATGTTGTGGGCGCGGGCGAAGCCATAGTTGCCGGGCGTCGCCACGGGATCGGTCGGCAGGGCGTTCCTGCGGCTGTAACCGTCGCGCTGAACGAAGAACCGCTCGTGCAGATAGAACAGGCCGCTGGTGAAGGTCAGCTTGCCGTAGTCGCCGTTCAGCTGGACTTCCTGGGTGACGTACTGATCGTTGTAGTGGATCAGGTTCTTCTGAATCAGCGCCGCCTCGCCGTCGTTGTCGTAGTTGACGGGGTTGAGGTTGAAGCCGCCGTACGAGGTGACCGACTTCAGTTTCAGGTTGTCGTTCAGTGTGTACTGCACCCGCAGGGCGCCGCTGATCTGGTCCAGGTCCTGTTTGGGCTCGACCTCGGAATAGGAACGATCGGTGCGGTGTTCGCCGTTCGGCTGCTTGACCGGCACGTAGCTGCGGCTGTCGCTGCGGTCCTTCAGGGCGTTGAGCGTCAGCAGCACGTCCAGCCGGTCGGTCGGCGTCCAGCGCAGCTTGCCGCGATAGGCGTCTAGGTCGATGCGGTTGACATCGTGGTTCAGCGTCGGGTCGAAGGTGACGCCGTCGCGGCTGTGATGGATGTAGGACAGGCTGCCGGCCAGCTTGCCCTCGACCAGCGGGCCTTCGATCAGGCCGCGCACGTCGACCGCGCCGTAGTTTCCGAGGCCGACCTCGGCCTTGGCGCGAAAGGCGTCGCCCGGATCGCGGGTGATGATCCGCAGGGCGCCGGCGCTGGAATTGCGGCCGTACAGCGTGCCTTGCGGACCGCGCAGCACCTCGACCCGCTCCAGGTCGTTGAATTCGACCATCGAGCCGATCTGGCGGGGGATGTAGACGTCGTCGACATAGACCGCCAGCACCGGTTCCTGGATCGGATCGCTCTCGCCCACGCCGCGCAGGGCGTAGGTCTGGGTGGTGTGGCTGATGGTGACGCGGCTGATGCTGAAGTTGGGGATCTGGCCCGACAGATCACGGATGCTGTCGACCTTGCGATCCTTCAGCAACTGTTGGCTGAAGGCCGAGATGGCGATGGCGGTTTTCTGCAGGTCGGTGGCCCGGCGCTCGGCGGTGACCACCACCTGCTCGACGGCCGGGGCGGCGTTGGCGTCGGCCTCGGCGGCGACCGCAGGAGCGGGTGTCGCGGCGTGGGCGGCGCTCGCCAACGCCAGCGCTGATGTTCCGGAAATCCAGTAGAGAGAAATAGAGCGCAACGACATAACTATCCCCATTCTTGTTATTGGGGATAAAGGTCGAATGATCGACCTGTCTCAATCCATATAAAATCTATAGACTTACAGATCGCCTCATATCGAGATCGTGAATATGATCTATGAATATTGCTAAGCATTGGGAAGGGCGCTGTTCAGGCGATCGTCCCACAGGGGGCGGACATCGACCTTGGCGGGGATCAGGCCCGCGGTCGCGAAGGCGTCGGCGACGCCTTGCTGCGAGGCGATGGCGGCGTCGCTGATCTTCACCAGGCGCGTGAGCGCGCTGCGTTCCTTGAACTCGCGCAGATAGAGCGCCGCCGGCACGCCGGTGGCGGCGCTCCGGGCCTGCGCCCAGCGCGCGTCGTCGGCGTTCGACCATTCGACCACCTTGGCGTAGCGACCCAGATAGTCGCCCAGCGCTTGGCGTTTGAGCGGATCGTCGAGCGCCGACTTGGCGGCGGCGACCAGATAGTTGCCCGACAGGATGCCCAGGGCCGTGCGCAATACCCGCGCTCCGGCCTGACGGGCCTGCTGAACGATGACGCCGTAGATCACCCAGGCGTCGATCGCTCCGCTGGAGAAGGCGGCCAGTCCGTCCTGCGGCGACAGGGCCACGGGTTGGATATCGGTCCATTTCAGGCCGGCTTCGTCGAGCAGGCGCAGCAGGATGTAGTGCGAGGTCGTGGCCTTCACGTAGCCGATGCGCTTGCCCTTCAGGTCGGCGAAGACCTGTGCCTTGCTGTCCTTGGGGACCAGCACGACCTGGTTGTTCACGTCGCCCTGCAGCACCGCGACGATGCGCACCTGGTTGCCCGGCGCGCCGGCCACGAAGATCGGCGGGATCTCGCTCATGCCGCCGATATCCAGGGCCCCGGCGTTGATGGCCTCGGCGATCAGGTTGCCGCCGGCGAACTCCGACTTGGCCACCTTGTAGGGTGTGTCGGCGACGCCGGCCTGCTGGAAGAAGGCGTCCAGATTGCCGCGATAGGTCGCCGCGCGCAGGGTCAGGTCTTCAAGCGAGCCGGACTTGACGGTCTTGGGCGAGCAGGCGGCGAGCGCCGAAAGGCCGGCGACGGACAAGCCGCCGGCGAGAAGGTGGCGACGGGAAAGGATCATCAGTCGAACAGGTCCGGTTCTTCTTCGGTGATCACGTCCCAATAGGGTTGGAAGGCCCAGAAGCCGCCGGCTTCGCCGCCCACTTGGCCGGCGGTGTGCTTGGCCACCTCGGGCGGCATCGGCTTGGTCGGACCGGCGGCCTCCGCCAAAAGTTGAGTCTGGCAGGCGTTTTCCAGGGCCAGGTACCGCCAGACGGCGGCTTCCACGGACTGCCCGACGGTCAGGATCCCGTGGTTCTGCAGGATCACCGCCTTCTTCGAGCCCAGGGCCTTGGCGATCTTCTGGCCTTCGCTGGTGTCGAGCACCACGCCCGAGAACTCCTCGAACAGGGCGTGGTCTTCGTAGAAGGCCGCCGAGTCCTGGGTCAGCGGATCCAGCAGCCGGCCCAGGGCCGACCAAGCCTTGCCGTACAGCGAGTGCGAGTGGGCGGCGGCGACCACGTCGGGCCGGGCTTCGTGCAGCTGGGAATGGATGGCGAAGGCGGCGCGGTTCAGGCGGGCGGGGACCTTGGCCGGCGGCTGGACGATTTCGCCGGCATGGCTGACCAGCATCAGGTCCGAGACCTTGATCCGGGAGAAGTGGACGCCGAACGGATTGACCCAGAAGTGGTCGGTCAGTTCCGGGTCGCGGGCGGTGATGTGACCGGCGCCGCCCATGTCGAAGCCATTGCGACCAAACAGCCGGTACGAAGCGGCCAGGCGTTGCTTGCGATAGAGCCGCTCCTGCTCGTGGGTGGGCTGGGCCGGCAGCTCGCGCGAGCCGAACTCGGGCAGCACGGTCTCGATCTTGGCCGGGTGAGGGCCGTGGGCTTGGAAAGCCCGGGAAGGGCTGATGGCGGTCATCGGAAAATGTCCTTCAGTAGCCGCGCGACAGGTCGACGACGTCGGCCAGGGGCGCGCCGGACCGGAAGCGGGCGAGGTTCTCGGCGAAACGGGTCGCCAGATTGATGCGGGTGTCGGGGGTGTGAACCGAGGTGTGCGGCGACAGGCGGACCTTGGGATGGCTGTAGAACGGATGGCCTTCGCCCAGCGGTTCGGGATGGGTGACATCCAGGCTGGCGCGGGCTACGCGGCCGTCTTCCAGAGCTTCGAGCAAGGCGTCGTCGTCGATCAACGCGCCGCGGGCGATGTTGATCAGGTGCAGGCCGGGCTTGGCGGTGGCCAGCACCTCGCGGTCGATCAGCCGCTGGGTCTCCGCGGTGGCCGGAGCTGCCAGCACCACGTGGTCGCTTCGGGCGAACAGGGTCTGCAGGTCGGCCACGCGCTCGACGCCCGGGGTCGGGATCGGCTTGTCCGAGCGGCGGGTGGCGATGACGTTCAGGCCCAGGGCCTGGGCGCGTGGGGCCAGGGCCTCGCCGATCGCCCCGAAGCCGACCAGGCCCAACGTCGTGCCGGCGACCAGCTTCAACGGTTGCGGCGCCCAGCGTTCGGCCTTGTCGATCCAGATGTCGGGCAGGCGCTTGGCGTCGGCCAGGATGGCGGCCAGGGCGAACTCGGCCAGCGCAACGGCCGAAGAGCCGCGGGCCGAGGTCACGACGGGGCCGTCGAACAGCCAGTCCGGATAGAAGTCGATGCCGACCGACACCAGTTGCACCCACTTCACGTCATAGGGCCAGCCGGGCGGCGGCTCGGCGGGCAGCACGCCGCCGGCCTTGCGAAACGGGGCGGCGACCAGGACCTTGGCGTCGTTGGGCAGGGGCGCGTGCAGGCCCGGCGGTACGGCGATGATCTCGGCGTCGCCGACATGCTGGGCGAAGACGTTGTTGAACAGCTCGGGCAGTTGGCTGGCGACGACCAGGCGGCTCATTTCGCGGTCTCGTAAGCCGCGAAGGCGGCCTTGCCGGCGCTGGTCAGGACCACGTCCGATTGGGGCGTGTGAACCCGACCGCACAGCACGTCGCGGTGATGGCGCTCCAGGTCGTTGTGGCGGGTCAGGCCGGGATTGCCCGTCAACTTCAGGGCCTTTTCGACCACGGTGATGGCGTTCTCGGTGACTAGGTGCTTGACCAGGCTGGCCTCGACCCCGCCGACCTCGCCACGCGCGGCCGTGTCGAGCAGCACGCGGTTGCTCAGCAGCAGCCCGTCGATGTCGCCGACCGCTTCCTGGAAGCGGGGCAAGGTGGAAAGCGCCGCGCCCAGATTGGCTGGCTTGCGGTTGGCCAGAAAATCGACCAGCCAGTCGCGGGCGGCGCGGGCCTGGGCGTCGTAGATCGCCGCCGTCAGCACCGCCGACCAGGCCGCGAAGCTGGCCGGATAGGGCGGCGGCGCGCCGACCGGCTGCGGGTCCAGGGCGTGGTCCAACGGAACCAGGACGTCCTCGAACACCACGTCGTGGCTGGCGCTGGCGCGCAGACCCAGGTGGTCCCAGGTCTCCTCGATGACCACGCCGGGCGTATCGGCGCGGACCAGCCAGCCGCCGACCAGGGGCCCATTCTGATCCTGCTCGTCGTCGATGCGGGCCCAGACCACGAACCAGGTCAGGGCGGTAGAGCCGGTGGAGTAGATCTTGCGGCCGCTGATCCGCCAGCCCTCGGGCGTGCGGCGAGCCACCGTGGCGGGCAGGCCCCCGCGCGCGGGGGTGCCGAGATCGGGTTCAACCCGCAGGGCGTTGATCAAGGCGCCGTCGGTGATGGCCTCGCCGATCACCCGCTGCTTCAGGTGCTCGGGCCAACCGGAGCGGCCCTCGACCGAAGCGTGGAACAGGTACTGCATGACCAGCACCAGCGCCGTGGCCGGCTCGCCCCGGGCGACGGCCGAGATCACCTTCAACGCGGTCGGCAGGTCGGACTCGAGGCCGCCCAGACGCTTGGGCGCGGTCAAGGCCAACAGGCCGGCGTCGCGCAGGGCTTCGAAATTGGCGGTCGGGAAGCTGGCTTCGCGGTCATGCCGCCCCGCCGTGGCGGCGAAGGCGGCGGTCAGGCCGGGCAGGATCGCGTCGAGATCCGGCAGGGCGGGTTGCTCGGCCAGTCGCAGGGCGGCCGTGCTCACAGCACGACCTCGCCTGTCGGGAAGGCGACCAGGGCCGGCGCGGCGGCGGGCTGCGGCGCGGGGGCTTCGACGCCCAGGCGGCTCAGCAGTCGGCGACGAACGGCGTGGAAGCGGGCGTCCGGAACGCGTGGGCGCTCCAGGGTGATCCGCTCCTCGACGGCGATCTTGCCCTTGTCCAGCACCAGCACGCGATCGGCCAGGGCGATCGCCTCGTCGACGTCGTGGGTGACCAGCAGCACGGAGGGCTTGTGCTCGCGCCACAGCGACAGCACCAGATCGTGCATCTTCAGGCGGGTCAGGGCGTCCAGGGCCGCGAACGGTTCGTCCAGCAGCAGCAGGGCCGGTTCGCGGACCAGGGCGCGGGCCAGGGCCGTACGCTGGGCCTCGCCGCCGGACAAGGTGGCGGGCCAGGCGTCCAGACGGTGACCGAGGCCGACTTCCTTCAGCGCCGCCTCGGCGCGGGTCCGGACGTCGGCGCCCTTCAGGCCCAGGGCGACATTGCGCCAGACCTTTTTCCACGGCAGCAGGCGGGCGTCCTGAAACACCACGGCCCGGGCGTCCGGCGTGGTGACGTTTTGACCGCCCACGGGATCCAGGCCCGCAAGAGTGCGCAGCAGGGTGGTCTTGCCCGAGCCGCTGGCGCCCAGCAGGGCGACGAACTCGCCCGGCGCGATGGTCAGGTCCAGGCCGTCGATGACGACATTGTCGCCGAACCGGCGGGTGAAGCCCTTGAGCTGGACGGTCGGGGTTTCGGATACGAGGTTGGCCGGAACGGCGCGGATGCTGGGCTGGGCCATGATCATTGTTCCACGAGGCTGGGGCGCCACGCCAGCGCCTTGCGCTCCAGCGTGCGGACGAGAGCGTCGGCGGCGAGGCCGAGCAGGGCGTAGACGAGCAGGCAGACGACGATGATGTCGGTGCGCATGAAGTCGCGGGCGTTGTTGATCAGGTGGCCAAGACCCGCCTGGGCGTTGATCTGCTCGGCGATCACCAGCATCACCACGCTGATGCTCAGCGAATAGCGCAGGCCCACGAAGAAGGAGGGCAGGGCGCCGGGCAGGATCACGTTGGTGATCAGGTCGCGGCCGGACAGGCCGAAGCTGCGCGCCGCCTCGACCAGGCGCACGTCCACCCCGCGGATGCCGGCGAACAGATTGAGGTACAGCGGAAAGACGGCGGCGGTGGCGATCAGGGCGACCTTCGGGACCTCGCCTATGCCGAACCAGACGATGAACAGCGGCGTCAGGGCCACCACGGGCAGGGTCCGCTTGATCTGCATCAGGGGGTCGACCAGCGTCTCGCCCCAACGCGACAGGCCCGAGGCCAGGCCGAGGGTGACGGCGATGATCAGGGCCAGGCTCAGGCCGGCGCCGGCTCGGCTGAGCGAGACCGCCAGATTGGCCGGAAGCTCGCCGGAAAGGGTCATCGCCCAGAAGGTCTCGGCCACCGTGGAGGGCGCCGCGAGGACCCGAGCCGGGATCAAGCCCAGCCGCGAACCGGCTTCCCACAGCAGCAGCAGCACCGTCGGCGACAGCCAGCGCGCGTTCGCCAGGCTGGGCCAACGCCATGGTCGCGCTTGAGAATTTCTAAGGGTGACCGCCAAAGACATGGGGGTGAGCCGTCCCGTGAACCGTTGCGGCGCAAGCGCCTTTGCTCCACAGAGAAAGGCGTTGAAACCCCACTGGATCAATAGACTTATCCTCAGGGGTCATATCAGAGTTTCTTATAGGCGAGGCGCGATGGCCACCAACCTGCCGACCGAACTGCTGCGAAGCTTCGTGGCGATCGTCGACTCCGGTTCGATGCTGAAGGCCACCGAGCGGGTGTTCGTCACCCAGTCGGCGCTCAGCCTGCAGATGAAGCGGTTGGAGGAGACGGTGCTGACGCCGTTGTTCCATCGCGACGGTCGCCGCCTGGTGCTGACGCCGGCGGGTCAGACCCTGCTGGGCCATGCTCGCGAAATCCTGGCTCTCAACGATCGGGCGGTCGTGGCCCTGACCGGCGACGCCCTGGTCGGACCGGTGCGGGTGGGCCTGGTCCAGGACTTCGCCGAGACCTTGTTGTCAGGCGTGCTGGCTCGGTTCAGCCAGCTGAATCCCGACGTCCAGCTGGAAGTGCGGGTGGCCGGTTCGCCGGAATTGCTGGATCTGCTGAACGGCGACCGGCTGGACGTGGTGCTGTGCATGGGCGCGGCGGACGATCCGCACGCAGCCCGGGTCGAGCCGATGGTCTGGCACGGCGACGCCGAACTGACCGAGCTGCCGGTCCTGCCCTTGGCGATCCTGGCGCCGCCCTGCCGGTTCCGAGACGCGGCGCTGGCGGCGCTGGAGCGCGAGGGACGGCCGTTCCGCGTGGCGCTGGAGACGCCCAGCCTGTCGGCCTTGCGGGCGGCGGTCGAGGCTGGGCTGGCCGTCACCTGCCGCACGGCGCTGTTCCGGCCCAACACCCCGCCGATCGAGTCAGGCCTGCCGGCCGTGCCCCAGGTCGCCTATGTCCGGCGCGTGGGTCCCGCGCCGCATCCGTCGATCGCCAAGCTGTCGGAGCTTATCCACACCGCCGCGCTAGAGCTGTAAGCACGCTCGCCGCCGCCTGGGCCGCCTGGACGCGGATGTCGGGCACGGCGTTGATCTCCCACAGCGCGCCCCGGGTGATGGGGCCGACCGCGAACAGGGTTTCATGGGTTCGGCCGTCGGCGCGCAGGGCCCGATGGTCGGTATCGATGTCCAGTCCCAGCCGCAGGGGATCGGCGCGGATCAGGCCCGCGCCGACCAGGGCGGCGATCAACGGCTCGGTCGAGCGTTCGATGTCGGCCGACGGGCCCGTGCAATTGACCAGCATGTCGACCTCCAGGCGCCAGGTCGCGGTTTCGCCGCGCGGCCGCCAGATCACACCGATCCGCCCGCCCTCCAGGAGGTCGACACGGTCGAGTTTGCCGGCCAGCACCCGCAGGCCGCCGTCGGCCCGCATGCGCGCCAACCGCTCGGCGACCACGGGCGAGAGGCGGTGGCGATGGACGTCCCAGAAGGCGCGGGCGTGGCGCAGGAAAGCGGCGCGTCGCTTCAGGCTCCAGCCGCGCCACAAGTTTTGGGTCGCGGGCCGAACGGCGTCGATGGCGGTGCGCCAGCCGTGGTGTTCGGCGGTGGCGCGCAGCCAGGCCAGGGCGGCCAGTGGCGACAATGAGGACGGCGGCGCCGCCGGCGTTGGCGAGGGCGGTGCGCCCTGATGTTCACGCGGGACCAGGCCTCGGCGCGACAGAGCGATCAGCGGCCGTCCGGGCGCGAGGCGATCCAGCGACAGCGCCGCATCGATCATCGTCAGGCCGCTGCCCAGCAGCAGGATCGGGCCTTCACCCTCCGGCGCGGTGTCCACGCTCCAGCGCCAGGGATCGGCTACATAGAGATTGGAAGCTTCCAGGTCGGGACCGACCGCCTCAGGCGCGCGGGGCGGCGGATTGCCCAGGGCCAGCACGACGGCGTCGGCCGAGATCGTCCTTCCCATCGCGCAGGTCAGCGTCCAGCCGTCCCCGTCCGGTGCGATCGCGGTGATCTCGTCAGGCGTGATCATCAACCGGCCGGCGGCCTCGGGACTTCCGGCGAAGCTGGACAGCATGCCTTGCAGGTAGCGTCCGTAGTCGCCTCGCGTCGCGAAACCACCGGAGCCGATGTCCAGGTCCTGATCCTTCAGCCAGGCGACAAAGTCGTCGGGTTGGTCGGGCCAGGCGCTCATGTTGCCGGCTCGCACGTTCAGCCGGTGGGCCGGATCGTCGGTGGCGTAGGCGGCTCCGAGGCCAATGGGGCTGCGCCGCTCCACCAGCACTACCTTCACCGCCTCGGCATGGCGCAGCAGATGCAGGGCGGTCATCACGCCGCTGAAGCCAGCGCCGATCACGGCGACAACGGGCGGGATGTTGTGTTCGGTCATAGCCGACTTATTAGGTAGGGTTTCCTGCTTAATCCAGCCGGACGTTCGTGCTCGTGACAAGCAACGAGCGGGCGATCTTGATCGCCCTGTCGAACGACGAATTCGACCGATGGCCCCATCAAGCGAGGCGATCCGCCGTTTCGAATAGTCCTGACTGTAAGCCGGTCTCCCATCCGAGGCGATCGCATGTCGACCTGCGGGTCCGCCGCCGTCCGGGAAGAGTTCTGCGTCCACCTGGCTTTCGGGCAACTTGCCTGTTCGTGCGCTGGCGGTTTCGCCAGGCTCGCGATCGCAAGGCGTGGGGTGTGCTGAGAGCGGCTCGATCTGGCTTCGGCGCTGAGGTGTCGATAAATTCAAAACACAACTAATACGTTTATTCTGGCCGTCAGCGGGTTAAGCAAAGTTTCGTGGTGAGCGGCGTGAATACGTCGTTGTGAAGTTAAATTGCAATATAATAATCTCCAATTCCCTTTCCATGGGTGTCGTTTCGGATGGATTATTAGTTGTCTATGGCAAAAAGTGCCAAGTAAATGGATCTAACTTTGCTGTATATGTCTATACAAAGATTGTGTACGTGAAAATTTATGTGAAATTCCACGTGATAATTGCTTCTAGGTGTAATCCCTATGTTGGGATCTAGGTAAAATCCTAGCTTTTCATTTATGGGAATTCGGCCTTAAGTGCAGCGGGACGTCTTTGGGTTGTGCTTGGGTGGGCGGTCACGAAAATGCCTGAGGGGCTGGAAGGAGCGGCGCGCGACTTGATCGACTGGACCCAGGAGGTCCTGCCCGACCGCGTCGTCGTCGCCCGGTCCCTGAGTGATCGCGACTGCGGGGAAGGGGTCGATCTGCGCCTGATCGGCCTGACCCCGCAGGCGACGCCGCGTACGATTTCGCCGCCGCTGACCCTGACCGCCGACTATCTGCTCACCGTCCGCGCCACCGATCCCATCGCGGAGCAGACGGGCGCCATGGCGCTGATGTTCGCGGCGATGGAGCACGAGGAGACCGAGGTGGTTGCGGGGCGCGACGCGTTGAAGCTCTGCGCGGACCTGGGCCTGCCCCCCGGACCCGGCTTTGTGTTGCGCGCCACGGTCACGATCGCGCGGCGCCGTCCGGCCGATCGGGCGCCGCTGGTCCGCTTCCCGCTGACGATCGCCGCCGGTGAGCTCGGCGTCCTGCAGGGCTCGGTCCTGGGGCCGGGCGACACGCCGGTCGCCGGCGCCGTGGTGCGCGTCGAGGGCGTGGATCGCACCGCCCAGACCGACGCGTTCGGCCGCTTTCGCCTCCACGGTCCGGTCGGTGGCAAGAACAAACCCGTCCGTCTCAACGTCCGCGCTCGCGGGGTCGAGATCGACAGCGAGGTCGAGACCGACAGCCCCGTGATCCTTCGTCTACCGCTGGAGATTTGACATGCCGTCCTATTTGAGCCCCGGCGTCTACGTCGAGGAGATCGACTCTGGAACCCGTCCGATCGAGGCGGTGGGAACATCGACCGCCGGGTTCGTGGGAACCGCGCCCAATCCCGACGCCTTCGTCGACGAGGCCGTCGCGATCAACAACTGGAGCGAGTTCCGGCGACGCTACGTGCGCGACGGCGACAAGGGCACCGACCTCGCCAACGCCGTCTACGGCTTCTTCCTGAATGGCGGTTCGCGCTGCTACGTGGTCAACACCAAGGCCGACGGGGCCATCGCGGGCAAGGGCAGGGGGCTGGACGCCCTGGCGGCCATCGACGAGATCGCCATCATCGCCGCCCCGGGGCGTACGGACCCGGCCTCGCACGGCGCCTTGCTGGACGCGGCGGAGTCGCTGAAGGACCGCGTGGCGATCCTGGACGCGCCGCCCCGCGTCGATGACGTCGAGGTCCTGACCCGCGCCGCCGACGGCAGCGCCGCGCCGCCCACGACCCCAGCCGCCGACGGTGACACGACCGCTTCGACACCGGCGCGCGGCAAAGGCCCCAAGCCGGGTCTTCGCCCCCGCGACTCCGACGGTGGCTACGGCGCCTGCTACTTCCCCTGGCTGAAGGGCCGCGACGCGGTCGATCCCGACGCCCTCGCCCAAATCCCGCCCTCGGGCCACATGGCCGGTATCTACGCCCGCACCGACAGCGAGCGCGGTGTGCACAAGGCGCCCGCCAATGTCACGATCCGCGGCGCCGAAGGCCTGACCCAGATGCTGTCGCGGGCCGAGCAGGACGTGCTCAATCCGGTCGGCGTCAATTGCATCCGGTTCTTCACCCGCGAGGGCGTGCGGGTCTGGGGCGCTCGGACCTTGGCGCCCAGCGCCAGCAACTGGCGCTACCTGAACGTCCGTCGGCTGTTCAACATGATCGAGGAGTCGATCGCCATCAGCACGCGCTGGGTGGTGTTCGAGCCCAACGCCGGCCCGCTGTGGAAGGATATCCAGCGCGACGTCGGGGCCTTCCTGACCCTGCTGTGGCGCCAAGGCGCTTTGGCTGGCGCGCGGCCCGAGGACGCCTTCTTCGTCAAGTGCGACGCCGAAACCAACCCGCCCGAGGTGGTCGACGCCGGCCAGGTGGTGGTGGTCATCGGCATCGCGCCGGTGAAGCCCGCCGAATTCGTCATCTTCCGCATCGGCCAGACGGCGGTCGGATCCACCGTCGAAACCGCCTGACCCCAAACCTTAGAGAGGATCCGTCATGGCCACCAAGCCAGAAGAAGCAGCGGCGGCGCCCAAGGTTGGCGCTCTGCCCGACGTCTATCGCAACTACAACTTCATGCTTTCGTCCCGCGAGATGGGCGATGTGCGGTTCACCGAGTGCTTCGGCCTGGGCGTGCGGATCCATCCGATCCGTTATCGCGAGTCCGGCAGCGGCCAGATCGTGCGGACCCTGCCAGGCCCCGTCGAATACGCCGAGGTCACGCTGCGCTATGGCCTGACCAAGACCCCGGCGCTGTGGGATTGGCTCAAGGAAGTCCTGGCCGGCGGGACGCCGCGTCGCAACATCTCGATCGCGATGATGGATGTGAAGGGCACGGCCGAGGTCCTGCGCTGGAACCTCGACAACGCCTGGCCCTGCGAATGGAGCGGCGTGTCGTTCGACGCCCTCGGCCGCGAAGTGGCGATCGAGGAACTCAAGCTGTCCTTCGACACCCTGACCCGAGCCTAGGCCATGGCCCTTCGCCGCCTGCTGTCGGGTTGGCTGATCGCCATGGCCGCCCTGGCCCGCTCCGTGGCCCAGGCCCTGGAGCGCGCCTCGGAGGATCGGTCTCAGCTGGCGCCTGATCCCGTCATGGACGCCTTGGCCGAGCGCTATCCCGGCGCGCCGGCCCATTGGCTGGCGCACGTGGCCCAGCGGACGGTCGAACTGGCGAATGCGGGTGAGGCGCCGTTGTCGCTGAACAGCGATCCGACGGCCTGGCCCGTCAGGCCGGACAGCTTGACGCCGCTCGCGACGCCGCCGCTGCCGGAGCGCCCGCCCGTCGTGCGTGAGCCGGCTCCGGCCCGGCGTGACGCCGTGGTCCCGACCCTGGCCGCGCTACGCGATCGATCCTCCGAAGTCTGGCGCAGGCCCGACGACGCGCCGAGACGGCGACCCCGGCCGGTGTTCGCCGCCTCGGAGCCCGCGCCCATGCGGCCCGCGCGGGCGGTGTCGACGTCCGGCGCAGCACGTCGACCGCGTGTGACATTGACCGTGGTCAGTGCGCCGTCTCAAGCGGCTCCGATTGCGTCGGAAGGCACGGCGCCGGCGCCCAGCGTCTCCTCGACCGAGAGGTCCCCGCTTGGAACGGCGTGGTCGCAAGCGCCGGCGCCGCCTTCGTCAAAGGCGCAACCCACAGCTCCTGGACCGGCGGAAACGCCACCGGCGGGCCACGTCTTTTCGCCAGCGCCTGTGATCGATCCGGGAAAGGCGCGGTTGGAGACGAACCCAGAACGAGTCGATCCGTCATCCGTCGCTCGTCGGCGAAAGCCATGGTTCTTCGCCAGGCCTCGACCTTCAACGGCTCCGAAGCGGCGTAGGGCAGGGGACGAAGCGGAAGCAGTCGAGGTCGATCCTGTATCGACGCCTCGCGCCGCCTTCACCGTCTCGACCTCGGACCCTCATGCCGTTTCGCCCGAACCGGCTCGGTCGAACCGGACGCCGTCGACCGCGCGGCGCTCGATCTTCCGGTCTCTTGCCGGGTTAGGGGCCGGGCGACCGCGACGCGTCGAGCGCTTTCGGGTTTCGGGTCCAGTCGTCTCGAAGGCAGGGCCATCGATCGACGCGGCCTTGTCTGAGTTGGGCACGAACCGCCCCGCGTCCTCCTTCGCGCCGTCGCCACTAAGGTCGTCGCCCCGTGCCGCGGTCGGCTTTCCACGCTTCGGCTTGGCCGCGCCGGCGCGCGCGACCGAGGATCCGAAGTTCCAAACTCTTGTCGATCCATTGGCGCGCTGGCCTTCGAGCGCGTGGTCGCCTAATCGCGAACCAGACTCCGCCGACAAGCGACCGACCTACGCGACGTCGCGCCAGACGCCTTCGCGCCGCTCGCACTTCGCCGAGGTGTCGCCGGACGACCGCTGGCCGGCGCTGCCGCCATCCACATTTGCGCCGCCGCTCGCGGTGGAAGCCCCGACTCCGCGCTGGGATCAGTTGGCGCGTGAGCAGGAGGAGGGCCGATGGAGCGTGTAGCCTTCCTGCTGGAGCGGTCGGGCGAGCGGATCTCGTGCCTGCTCAATCCCGAGAACCTCGAAGCGCGGCGCACCGCCGGCGTGCGGACGCGGGCGGCCGGCGGCGGCTTCCTGACCGGGGTGGCGCGATCCGAGGACCCCCTGATCGCCACCGGCGGCGGGGTCACCGAATACGACTTGAACCTGCTGTTCGACGTCGAGGTCGCCCGCGAAGGCCGCCCGTCGACCGCGCCGGAAGACGGCCAGGGCCCGGCCGAGGACGATGACGTCCGAGCTTTGACCCGGCCACTTTGGGACCTCACCGAGAACGCCGTCGCGGCAGATGGTTTCGCCGCCCCGCCCACGGTGCGGTTCATCTGGGGCAAGTCCTGGAACATTCCCGGCGTGGTGCTGCACGTGTCCGAGCGCCTGGAGCGGTTCAACGCCGACGGTGCGCCTCGCCGTTCGTGGCTGAGCCTGCGCCTGCGACGCGTCGAGGATTCCGAGCCGCGCCCGGCGCCCGCCCGCCCGGTCACCCCACAGTTCGAGGCGCCGTCCGATCTCGACGGTGGTTCGGTCGACCAATTTCCGGCCGTCGACATGCCGGTCGACAATGAAGGCCTGCCGCTGAAGCGCTTCGATCAAGTGGCCGACGACGGCTATGGCGATCCCGCCCTATGGCCCGACGTCGCCGCCTACAACGGTGTCGACGATCCCCTGAACATCCCGGAGGGCACGACCATCGTGCTGCCGTCCCTGACGACCCTGTTGGAGGCGCGGGCATGACTTCGATCTTCGCCAATCGTCCGCTGCGGGCCCGCTTGGACGGCGCGCCACTGGACCCCGCCTTGGGGCGTTATGCGGTGTCGGCCTTCGTGCGCCAGGCCTTGAACGCCCCGGCCATGGCCGAACTGGTGTTCGCCGATCCGCCGGCCGATACGCTGACCAGCCTGCGCCTGGGCGCGGCGTTGGCCTTCGCGGTCGACGGCTCGGGCGATTTATTCGAGGGCGAGATCACCGCGGTGGAGTATCAGCACGACGCCGCTCAGGGGCGGGTCGTGCGGCTGCGCGCGCTCGACAAGCTGCACAGGGCGCGTCTGCGCCAGCGGGCTCGGGCCGTGATCGACACGACGGTCGCGGATCTGGCGGGCCAGATGGCCAGCGACCTGGGTCTGGATTTCCACTGCGCCGAGCATCCGCCGACCCGCGCCCTGATCATCCAGCACGACCAGAACGACTTCGACCTGGTGGTCGACCTGGCGCGCGACGCCGGCCTCTATCTGGCGCTGGAGGGGGATGAGCTGCGGCTGATCAGTCTGGCCGGCGAGGGGGATCCGATCCCGCTGCGGATGCGGCGGGAGATCATCCAGGCCCGCGCCTCGGCGGGCGCGGATTCGCTCCGTCCCTGGACCGGCGCCCAGTCATGGGACCCCTCTCGCGCTGTCGCCGCCAACGCCCGGGCCGGACTGGCTCGCCAGGACGCCGAGGAACTGCGCGACGGCGGGCTGACGGCCTTTCCGGATCTGGGGGGGCGGACCTTGTTCAACCGCCTGGCCGCCGACGCCGCCGAGGCCGAGAGCCTGGCCCAGGCGGATCTCGACCGGGCCGTGGCTCGCGCCGTGCTGCTGGACGCGACGGTCGAGGGCGACACTCACCTGCGGCCCGGTCGGCCGGTGAACCTTGAGGGCGTCGGCGATCTGGTCGACGGCCGCTGCGTGGTGACCCGCGCCCTGCATCGGTTCGAGGAAGCGCGCGGCTATGTGGTCGAGATCTCGACCGAGCCGCCGACACGTCCCGACCGTCCCCGCGCGCCGGCCTTTACCCTGGGTCGGGTGACCGACGCCGACGACCCGGCCGGTCTGGCGCGGGTGCGGGCTCGGCTGCCGGTGTTGGGCGATGTCGAGACCGGCTGGATGTCGGTGTTGCTGCTGGGCGCAGGCGCCGAGAAGGGCGTGGCGATCCTGCCGGAGCCGGACGACGACGTGCTGGTGGTGTTTCCGGACGGCGATCCGGCGCGCGGCGTGGTGCTGGGCGGTCTCTACGGCGAGCGTGTCGCGCCCGGCGTGCGCGGGGCCAGGGCGGCCGGCGCCCGAGCCTTCACCGTGCGGACGCCGGGCGGTCAGGTCTTGACCCTGGACAGTGTCGACGCCTTGGCCCGGCTGGAGACGCGCGCGGGCGGCTTGATCGAGTTCGGCCCCGGCGGCTCGCGCCTGCGGGCCAGTGGCGACCTGGTCATCGAGGCCCCGGGCCGCCGGCTGACCATCCGCGCCGCCGCCGTCGCGTTCGAGGAGGGCTGAGCATGCTGTGGTTGACCCAGGACGCGACGCTGGTCTGCGATCATGGCGGCCGGGTGGGCATCGCCCCGACTCAGACCCTGGTGCGGATCAAGGACCGGTTGGCGCTGGTGAACCCCAATCCGCAGTCGCGGCCGATCTCGGCCTGTCCGAACGCCAATCCGGTCATCGGCCTGCGACCCTGCCTGACGACCCTGGTCGTCAAGGAAGGCTATTCGCGCTTCGTCACCATCGGCGGTCGGGCGGTGTGCCTGGACTCGGTGACGGGACTTACCGACGGGTCGCCGCCGGGCACGGTCAATTATCGCGTGGTCGACCCCGGCCAACGCCTCGTGGCGGCGGGAGGGTGAGCATGAAGACCGTGCGGGGCATCCGGTTCGAGGGCGCGGAGCTGGGCGGGGCGACGTCCGAGCTGCGGCGGCCGGCGGGACTGATCCTGTCGCCGGCCGGGCGGCTGGCCGATGTCAGCGGTCACGACGCGGTGCGTCAGGCGATCATCCTGCTGCTGACCACCATCCCCGGCGAGCGGGTCATGAGGCCCAGCTATGGCTGTCCGCTGCATCGGCTGATGTTCGCGCCCAACGACGCCACGACGGCGGGGCTGGCCATCCACTATGTGCGCCAGTCGCTCAAGCGGTGGGAGCCGAGGATCGAGATCGTGCGGCTGGACGCCGGCGTCGATCCCGCCGCGCCCAGCCAGCTGGTGGTGTCGCTGGACTACCGGATGCGCAGCAGCAACCAGCCTGGCCAGCTGGAATTCGCCCTCGACCTGCGCGGGGAGGCCGCCTGATGCCGCTGCCCACGCCCAAGCTGGACGACCGCAGCTTCGCCGATCTGATGGCCGACGCCGTCAAGGTCATTGATCGCTCGTGCCCGGAATGGACCGATCGCAATCCCAGCGATCCGGGCATCACCCTGCTGGAGACTTTCGCCTATCTGACCGACACGATGCTGTACCGGCTCAATCGCGTGCCGGAGAAGCTCTACGTCAGCCTGCTGAACCTGGTCGGCGCCCAGGTCCACCCTCCGGCCGCGGCGGCGGCGACGCTGACCTTCACGCGCACCAACGGCAATGCGCGGGTCACGATCCCGGCTGGCGCGCGTATCGCAACCAGCGATGGCTCGGTGACCTTCGTGGTGACCCAGGCGGCGGTGCTGGCCGCCGACCAGAAGAGCGTCGACGCGCCAGCTCTCCACTGCGACCTGACCGAGGCGGAGTCGGTCGGAACAGGAACGGGCGCGCCCGGCCAGAGCGTGCAGATCAAGCGTCCTCCAATCATCGCCGCGTCGGGCGACGGCCTGGACCTGATCGTCGGCGTCGAGGCGCAGAGCGCCGAATTGGCCGATGGGGCGGTGTCGCGCACCCTGGGCGACAGGAGCTATCGGATCTGGCGGGAGGTGGTCAGCTTCGCCGACGCCGCCCCGACCGACTGTGTCTATCGCGTCGATCGCGCCATGGGCCGCATCCAGTTCGCGCCCGCCGGGACCGGCGAGGGCTCGACGCCGCTGTCGGCCGTGCCCGCCCTGGGGCGTGACATCCGGGTCTGGTATCGCGGCGGCGGAGGACGGGCCGGCAATGTGGCGCCCGGCGCGCTCACGGTCTTCAAGACGCCGATCCCCGACCTGGCGGTGACCAACGCCAAGCGCGCCGCCGGCGGCGCCGACGCCGAGAGCATTCAGGCCGCGATGCGCCGTGGCCCTTTGGAGCTGACCTCGATGCGCTGCGCGGTTACGGCACGGGATTTCGAGCGCCTGGCGATCGCCGACCGCTCAGTGGCGCGGGCCAAGGCCTACGCCCAATCGCAAGTCTGGGCCCATGCGGCGCCGGGCGTGGTGGAGATCCTGCTGGTGCCGGATGTGGATCTCACCAAGCTGCCCGACGGCGCGATCACGGCTCAGGCGGTGATCGACCAGCGTACCGAGGAGGTCCGGACGCGCGTGCAGGGCGCCGTCGACCAGCGTCGACCGCTGGGCGTGCAGACCTCGGTGGGCTGGGCGCGCGTGCGGCCGGTGTCGGTGGCGGCCCGCGTGGTGGTCAGCCGAGAGGAGGACGCGCCAGCGGTCGAGGCTCGGCTTCGCGTTCGCCTCAACAAGCTGTTCTCACCGCTGCGCGACGAGCCGTTCGGCCAGATGTTGCGCGCGTCGGATGTCTACGAGGCCATGCTGGCCGACCCCAGCGTGCGTTACGCCGACCAACTTAAGCTGACGATCGGCGAGGCGCCGGATCGGGACGTGTCGGACCTGCTGCGCGATCCCCATCAGGCGCGCACCTGGTTCGCGGCCACCAACCAGGGCCTGCACCGCAGCCTCGACGACGGCGGCACCTGGTCGGTGGTGTTCAAGGCCGACGGCGACCGGCCGCTGTTCGTGCGCCGTCATCGCGACCGGCCGGGCCTAGTCGCCCTGGGCGTTGTGCGCAAGGCTGGCGGCGCCATCCATGTGTCTCGTGACTGCGGCGAGACCTGGAAGACCGAGGCCGCGGTGTTCAACAGCGACGTGTCGGACGCCGACTGGGTCGATCGCGAGGGCTCGCCCCTGCTGTTGATCGCCACGGGGGAGGGGCTGCGCCAGCTCAAGCCGTTCGGCGACGCCGGACCGGCGCCTGTGGTGGTCGACAAGACTCGCGACACCAAGGGCTTCTACGCGGTGGCCACCTCGGTGTCGTCGGCCGGGGTCGTCCAGGTGGCGGTGGCCGCGCGGGTCAAGGGCGGGGTCTATCTGTCGGCCCTGGGCGGGGTGTCCGACAGCTTCCATTCGATCGGCCTTTCGGGACAGGACATCCGCAGCCTGTCGGTGCAGCGCTTCAACGCCCGCGACTTCTTGTGGGCGGGGGCGGCGGCCGAGGCGGGGCAGCAGGGCTCCGGCGCGTTCCGGGTGGAACTGCGCTCGGGCGGAGCCGACGATCCCGAGGGCTTCAAGCCGTTCAATGTCGGCTGGCAGGGCGGCTCTTGCGAAGGCCTGGCCTTCGCCGACCAGTGGGTGTTCGCCGGCTCGAACCGTGGAGGCGTGCTGGCGCTGGACACCACGGTGGCCGCGCCGGCCTGGCGCGCCGCGCCGCTCGACGCCGGTCTGCCGATCCGGGACACCGAGCGGTTGCTGCACGTGGTGTCCAGCGTGGCGGCGGCGCCCGTGGCGAGCGGGACGCCCATGGTGTTCGCCGGTGGTCCGATGGGCGTCTATCGCAGCCTGGACGGCGCGCTGCATTTCGCCACCGCCTCGGCCACGGTGTTCACCGACCGCATCCCGCTGCCGCCCAACTGGCTCTACTGCGCCGACGAGCACCACCTGTCGGTGGTGATCGACGACGATACGGGGGGCTGACGATGGATCGCGCCCGTATCGCCCGCCTGCTGCCCGAGACTTACCAGGCGGCCATCCCGCCAGAGATACCGTCCAGCGACCCGGCCGCCGTGGTTCGGAAGAAGCCCCTGGCCGCGGTGCTGGAGGTGATGGAGGTGCTGCAGGCGCCGGCCGAGGAGGCCCTGGCGACCCTGGACGCCCGCATCGATCCGATGCGCGCGCCGCCAAGCTTCGCCCTGATGCTGGCGCGCTGGCTGGACCTGGACCGCTACCTGGACTGGACCGGCGGCCGCCCGGGCGAGGGCGCGCCGCGCTACGCCGCGGGGCTAGGCCGGCTGCGGTTGCTCTGCCTGGAGGCGGCCGAACTGGCGCGCTGGCGCGGCACCCGCCGAACCCTCGAACGCATCCTGACCGTGGCGACCGGGGTATCCGGCTACGCGGTGCAGGAGAACCCGCCGGACCTCAAGGGCGTCGCCCGTAGCTTCCATCTGCGCGTCGTCGCCCCGGTGGCCGCGCGCCCTCTGGCCGACCTAGTGCGTCGAATCGTCGACGAAGAGCGTCCTGCTTACACGACCTACGAAATCGAATTTTCCGCAGCCTGATCGCGAGCACGAGGACGAACGCCATGCCGAGTTTCGAGATTCCGGACGGCCCCACGACCGTCGCCCTGAAGACGGAGGCCGGATTCCACAAGGGAACGGCCGTGTTCGGCGTCACCAACAAGACCGGAGAAGGGTTGACCGGCCGGTTCAGCGTTCAGGTCCAGGGTAACGGCAAGGCCGAATGGTATTCGGTGCAGGGCGAGCCCGAGCGGCCCGTCGCGGCCGGTGAGACCCAGACGGTCACGGTGGTGGCCAAGATCCCCGCCGCGACCCCGGCTGGCCAGCATCGGATCAAGCTGAGAGCCACGAACGTCAACGATCCCGACAATGACAGCACCGAGAGCGCGGCGGCGATCGTCACGATCCCGGCCGTCGCCAAGCCGCCGGCCAAGAAGAAGCCCTTCCCGATGTGGATCCTGGCGGTGGTCGGCGGCGTGCTGGTGCTGGTGATCGGAGTGATCATCGCCGTCGTCGTGATGAACGGCGGTTCGAAGGTGCCGAAGGTCGTCGGGCTGGACTATCCCGCCGCCGTCGCCGCGCTGAAGGAGAAGGGCTACGCGGCCGAGCCGGAGATCAGGGAGGCCGCGCCGGACAAGCCCTTGGACAAGGTGTTCAAGCAGGATCCCGAAGGCGGGACGAAGGCCGATCCCAAGACGGTGAAGGTCAAGCTGACCGTCGCGGGCGTGCCGACGGTCGCTGTGCCCGGCGTGACCGGACTGGATTATCCGACCGCTGTCGCCGCGCTGGAAAAGAGCGGCTTCAAGGCCGGACCGGCGATCGAGGAGGTCTCCAGCGACAAGAGCCCTGGCCTGGTGTTCAAGCAGGAACCGGCGGCGGATGAACAGGCCGATCCCAAGACGATCGAGGTCAAACTGACGGTGGCCGTCGGCGAGACGGTGGACGTGCCGGTCGTCCTCGGCAAGCCGTTCGTCGCCGCCCAAGCCCTGTTGGAGGATCGCGGGTTCACCGTCGCCTCGCCGGTGGTCGGACAGGCTTCGGGCAAGCAGCCGGACGCCGTGCTGGTTCAGGATCCGGTCGGCGACACCAAGGCCCCCAAGGGCAGCGTCGTGCGGCTGACCATCGATCCCGGCGTCATCGTGCCCAACCTGATCACCCCCCAGATCAACGGGATCGCGGGCATTCAGGCCCTGAAGAACGCCGGGGCTGACATCGGGTCGATCAGCTCCAGCTGCCGCGGGACGCCGAACATGATCGTCGCCCAGAGCATCGAGCCGAAGACCAAGGTCGCCCAGGGCACCAGGGTGAACATCACGATCGCCAGCGCCACGGCCAACATCAACGCCAGCGTGCTCTGCCGTTCGGTGGTGGACCTGCAGGTCCTGACCTTCAGCAACCAGGTGAGGGGAACCAAGGTGCTGACGCCCAACGTGAGGACCTTGCAGCCGAAGTGACGACCCGCCGCGGAGCGGGCCAGGGGCTCGCTCCGCCTTGGTGACAACGAGGGATCAACACATGCCGAGTTTCGAGATTCCGGACGGCCCCACGACCGTCGCCCTGAAGAAGGAGGGCGGTTTCCACAAGGGCAGCGCCGTCTTCGGCGTCACCAACAAGACCGGGGAGGGCCTGACCGCGCGGTTCAGCGTCCAGGTCCAGGGCGACGGCAAGCCCGAGTGGTATTCGGTCCAGGGGGAGCCGGAACGGCCGGTCGCGGCGGGTGAGAATCAGACGGTGACCGTGGTCGCCAAGATCCCAGCCGCGACGCCGCCGGGCCAGCATCGGATCAAGCTGCGGGCGACCAATGTCAACGATCCCGACAACGACAGCACCGACAGCACGGCGGCGACGGTCACCGTTCCCGCCGCCAGCGCTCCGCCGCCAAAACCAAAGCCCTTCCCCTGGTGGATCCTGGCGGTGGTCGGTGGGGTGCTGGTGCTGGTGATCGGCGCGATCATCGCCATCGTGGTGCTGACCGGCGGATCCAAGGTTCCCAGCGTCGTGGGCCAACCCTATGCCGAGGCCGTCAAGGTGCTCGACAAGGCCGGCTACAAGACCGTCAAGCGAGCCGACAAGGAGACCGGCGAGAAGCCGCCCGAGACGGTGCTGGATCAGACGCCGGCCGCTGACACCAAGGCCAAGAAGACCGAGCCGGTGCAACTGACCGTCGCGACGCCTCTGCCGGTGGTCGTGCCGGAAGAACCGCCGACCGATCAGGCTAACGCCGTTTGCGACCCGGCGGTCGGAACCTGCATCGAGGGCTTCGTCTGGCGCGCGGGCGGTCCCGACGACCGGGTCTGCGTCACGCCGGAGTCGCGGTATCTGGCCGCCGTGGAAAACAGTCAGGCGGCCGCTCGTCGTAACCCGAACGGCGGTCCCTACGGCCCGGATACCTGCCTGATGGGCTATGTCTGGCGTGACGGCTTTCCCAACGACCACGTCTGCGTGAGCGGTGAACGACGCACGGTGGTGGCCCAGGAGAACGCGGCGGGTCCGTCGCGCTATCAGGCCTGCAGGCCGAAGATCGTGCTGACGCCGCGACCGATTACGCGCCCGAAGATCGTCTTGACCCCGCGCTAGCGCCCAACCGACGGGCCCCGATGGCGAGCGGGGCCCGCAAGGAGATCAAGTTCATGGAGCGGATTTTCTCTCTCGAAGCGATCCTCGGATCGTTGGCGTTCGGCCTAGTCGGGGCGATCCTGGCCCTGATCGTCCGGCTGGTGAAAGGCGACGGCGCGGACTCGCTCTGGCGGGCGCTGGAGACTTTCCTCACGGCGACGTTCGGCGCCTTTCTGGCTAGGACCTTCATCAGCATCATGCTCAGCATCGGCGGGGACTCCGATGCGGCGATTACGGTCACCAGTCTGCTGTTCTTCATCTGGCCGGGCGTGGTGAACCTGATCTCCCTGGGCTTCGGCCATCCGGTGATCGGGGTGGACGCCCTGCTATGGATCGCCCTGGTGGTCGGGGGGCTTGTCGGCCTGTTCGACGGGCTGTGGGCGACCCACAAATGGCTGGGCCTGGGCGCGCCGGCCTTCCTGCTGGACGTCACCTGGGGGCTGGGCGGCAACACCAACGGCGTGCTGATGCACTTGATCAACTTCGCCTGGGGCAATCACGGCGACGACGCCACCGAAATCCGCAAGGACGCCCACCGCTATGTGGATGGGTTCGCGGTGAAGCGGGGTTTCGCCTTCACCCAGGGCGCGGTGATGAGCAACACCGGCAGTTGGGGGCCGTCGTCGGATCTGTTCCGGCACGAGTCGATCCACATCTGGCAGAACCGGATTCTCGGGCCGTTCTTCTGGTTCTCCTATGTCGGCTGGATGGCGCTGACCATCATCCCGGCGCTGATCGCGGGCCTGATCGATTCCAGCCGCCGGATCGGCGACGCCATCACCTGGTGGACCTATTTCGACAATCCGTGGGAGGTGATGGCCTACGGCATCGCCAATCCGTCGGACCGGACCGGCCAGGTATTCATGGACGGCAGCGGCACGGTGACGGGCTGGGTCTGCTGGCCCTGGCCGCTGGCGATCGTCCTGTCGGTGGTCGGCGTGTTGGGTCTGGGGACCGCGTTCGTGGCGATCATGGTGGCCGGTTATGGCTGAGCCGCGTCGATGAAGGTCGTCATCATTGTCCTGATCCTGGTGGTCATCGGCTTCGTCGTGGCGATCGGCATGGCCGTCTATCGCGCCACCACGCCGCCCGCGCCGCCGTCGGCGCACGGGCCGCCCACCAAGAGCAATGGCGAGATCGACGATGACGCCCTGGCGAGCTGGGAGCCGCCGCCCATGGCCGCGATCATGGGCCGCCTGTCGCGTCCGTTCGCGCCCAAGCTGCTGAAGACCCCGGTCGAGATCTCGGGCCAGGCCGGCTCGGGCCTCGAGGCCGACAAGCCCGGGCAGCTGGCGGTGGCGCCGGCCGACAAGGCCATGCGCATCGCCCGTCTGCGGCTGGTGGCCGGCCGGGCGGCGATCGCGACCTATCATTGCGTGGCCGGGAAGGGGGAGACCTGTGATCAGGTCGTCTGTCTATGCCCGCAGGACGCGGTCGTGGCAGCAGACGACGCCGAAGCTTGCGGCGATCCCTGGCGCAAGGCTCGCTCGATCGGCGACGACAAGCTGCGCTGCCGCAAGAACGACGATGACGTCTCGGCCGTGATCTATCGGACGGGCGGGGCGATCTCGGTCGTGCCGATGGGCGGCGAGACAGCGACGGTGTCGATCCGCTGAGTCGCGTTTAGACCCGCACCGTTCGGATCGCCGAGATCATCGCCAGCAGTGATCCGATCAGCAGGACCAGCAGCCAGACCGCGCCGACGATGGCGATGATCAGCGCGCCTATGGCGTCGGTGATGCTGGCCAGGAAGCCGGGCGGAAAGTCGATCAGGAACGACTGGAGCAGGGTCAGTCCGATCGACACGGCGCTCAGAATGACGATGCCCTTGTTCTGCAGGAACCGCTGGTGGGCGAGGATCAGCAGGATGCAGAAGACGATCTTGAGGACCAGGATCAGCCCCAGGGTCGCCGTCGCCGCGCCGGTCGGAAAATCGGCGAAGGCGGCGAAATAGGCGATCGTTCCGAACGGCACCGCCACCAGCAGGGTGATCATCAGGATCAGCAGCCCCAGGGCCGCCAACGCCATGACGATCGCGCCCAGCAGACCAAAGAAGGCGATCACCAGGGTGACGATGCCTTGTATCCGTCCGATCACGCTGCGCGACAGCAGGATACCCAGGCCCATCAGCAGGACGGTGTAGAGGAGCAGGCCATCCAGCACCGGCAGGTAGCGAATGCCCAACCCTGGCGTGGAAGCTTCGAAGCCGGCCTGATGGACGGCGGCGAGCATGAAGGCCGAGGCGCATTCTATGAGAAGGGCCACGAGCAGGACAAAGCCGGCCAGCCAGAAAAACGGCGCACGCAAACGGTCCATGGGGAGGTCCCGCGTTGAGGCATGAACCTTGCCTAATCTCCACCATCGCGACAAGATAAACCTTGTATTGATTTAAGGTTGAGCTTTAGCGATTACTGGCCCGCGGCGGCGCGTGGATCGGCGTGCATCGGGTGTTGCCCCAAAGCGTCATGATTTGAACGGTCACGCGGTTTCCGTACGCGGATCACGTTCGACAGACTCACGAACCCTTGCTTAGCTTGGCTAACCGCCTACATGCCACCTGCCGGTCTCCGGCGGGTGACAGGAATGATTGGCGCGTTGGGCATGAAGATTCTGAGGAAAAATCAGCACTTGAGCGCGAATCTGCGAACCATGACGGCGGCTCTGGCCCTGCTTGTCGCGGGTGGTGTTTCAGCGACGGCATCGTCCGCGCACGCCCAAACCGTCACCGAAACGCCAATCCCGCTAGTCGCGGCGCCGGATGCGGCCGCCGACGTGGCGCAGACGGCGTACGACCCGCTTGAGGGTTTCAACCGTGGCAGTTTCGCCTTGAGCATGGGCGTCGATCGCGCCGTGCTGCGTCCTCTTTCGCACGGCTACGTGGCCGTGACGCCAACGCCGCTTCGGCATCGGGTCAGCGCCGTCGTCTATAATCTGGGCGAGCCCAGCACGGTGCTGAACGACGTCCTGCAGGGCAAGCCCAAGCGGGCTGGCAGGTCTTCGGCGCGGTTCGTGATCAATTCGACCATTGGCGTGCTGGGCTTGTTCGATGTCGCCTCCGGCATGGGCATCCGAGCCCATGACGCCGATTTCGGTCAGACTTTCGGCCGCTACGGGGTCAAGGCCGGACCTTATCTCTATGTGCCGGTCATCGGACCTTCCAACTTCCGCGACGGGGTCGGGCGCGTGTTCGATTTCTTCACCGATCCGGTCGGTATCGCCGGTGGCGGCTGGCGGACCACGTTCGGCGCGACGCGCCTGGTCGTGCAGACGATCGACACGCGCACCAACGCCGACGGCGCGTTCCGGGCGTTGGACGACTCGGTCGATCCCTATATTACCGCCCGCTCGGCCTACGGGCAGCATCGCGAGGCCTTCGTGCGCGAGGCGACGGGCGAGGTGCAGGCGCTTCCCGACTTCGACGACGTCACGTCGTCGAGCGAGCCCGCCGCCGCCCCGCCGTCTGATACGCCGCCCGCTCCCTCGGAGCCGGCTCCTTCGACACCCCAATGATTTCGCCGGATATGCCCATGACTGACGCTCGCCCCACCCGCCGTTTCGCGCAACTGGCCCTGGTCGCCATGGTTGGCCTGGGCGCTCTGACCCAGGCGCGTCCCGCCCTGGCGCAGTCGGCGCGCGATCCGCAGGCCGAGCAGTTCGTGCAGACCCGCGCCCAGCGGGTGATCACGGTGCTGGCCGACAAGAGCGAGAGCGTCGCCCAAAAGAAGGCCACCTTCCACCAGGCCATCGACGAACTGGCCGACGTGCCGAAGATCACCAATTTCGTGCTGGGCAAGTATGCCCGCACGGTCACGCCGGATCAGCGCCAGCGCTTCGCCACGGCGTTCCGCGCCTATGCCGAAAGCGTGTACCAGAATCGTATCAGCGACTATCACGGCGAGGTCTTGAAGGTGACGGGGTCGATCGTCCGCAAGCCGGGCGACGTGATCGTCAACACCACGATCTCGGGCGGCCAGGTGGGCCAACCGTTGCCGGTGGCTTGGCGCGTGATGGGCGGCGGGACCTCGTGGAAGGTCGTCGACGTCCAGTTCAAGGGCGTGTGGCTGGCGATCACCCAGCAGCAGGACTTCGTGTCGACCATCGACAACGCCGGCGGCAATATCGACGTGCTGATCGGCCAACTCCAGCGTGACGCCCAGCGTCCCGCGTCGCGATAACACTAGGGGCGAGGCGGTCGTTCGGGCGACCCGCCTCGCAGGGCTTCGAAAGGATATGGGCTTGCGCGAACAATGGGCCGAAACCTTGATGGGTTTCCTCGTCCTCGTCCTCGCGGCGGGGTTTTTGGTCTACTCGCTGAGCGTCGGCGGCGTCGGCAGCAAGCCAGGCGGCTATGATGTCACGGCCAAGTTCGGCCAGGTGGGTTCGCTGGCGCCGGGCGCCGCGGTCAGCGTCGCGGGCGTCAAGGTCGGCACGGTCTCGCAGATCACCTTGGACCCGAAGACTTTTCTGGCCGTGACCAAGCTGAGCCTGGATCCGGACGTCAAGCTGCCGTCGGACTCCACGGCGAAGATCACCAGCGACAGCCTGTTGGGCGGCGTCCACGTGGCGATCGCGCCGGGCGGCGCGGCCGACGACATCAAGGCGGGCGGCGAAATCGACAACACCCAGGGCGCGGTCGACCTGTTTGGTCTCATCGGTTCGGTGATGCGGCCGCAGGGTGGCGACACCGCGCCGGCGGCTGGCGCGGCGCCCGCGGCGAACCCCGCCGCCACGGCTCCGGACAGCTACTGAGATGGCCGCGGCCGACGCGGCCATTCCCGCGGTCTTCAAACCGTTCCGCACCATCGGGCGCTCGACGCTCGGCGCTCTGCGCATGGTGGGCGGAGTAGGGGTCTTCGCCCTGCGCGGCGTGATCTCGGTGTTCAGTCCGCCGTGGTTCCCGAACCAGTTGCTGCGCCAACTGGTCTCCATCGGCTTCTTCTCGCTGCCGGTGGTGGGCCTGACGGCGATCTTCACCGGCGCGGCCCTGGGTTTGAACATCTATACCGGCGGCGGGCGCTTCAACGCCGAGCAGGTGATGCCGCAAATCGTCGCCCTGGGCATCACGCGTGAGCTGGGGCCCGTGCTGGCGGCCCTGATGCTGGCCGGCCGGGTGTCGGCCGCCATCGCCGCCGAGATCGGGGCCATGCGCGCCACCGAACAGATCGACGCCATGCGCACGCTGTCGACCGATCCGTTCCGCTATCTGGTCGCGCCGCGTCTGTTGGCCGCGACCCTGGTTCTGCCTCTGCTGACCCTGATCGCCGACATCATCGGCGTGGCCGGCGGTTGGCTGGTGGCGGTGCGGATCCTCGACTTCAACTCGGCGGTCTATATCCGTAACACCGCCAACTTCATCCAAGGCTGGGACGTCGGATCGGGCCTGATCAAGGCCGCCGTGTTCGGCTTCATCGTCGCCTTGATGGGCTGCTATCACGGCTACAACGCCAAGGGCGGCGCGCGGGGCGTGGGCCGGGCGACCACCCACGCGGTGGTGTCCTCGGCGATCCTGATCTTCGCCTCCGACTACTTCCTCACAACGCTGTTCACCAACGCATGACCGAAATCCCCAAACTCGAGTGGAAGGGCGTTCGCAAGCGCTTCGACAGTCCGGTCCTGGACGGGCTGGATCTCAGCGTCGCGGCCGGCCGGTCGCTGGTGATCATCGGCGGGTCCGGCCAGGGCAAGTCGGTGACGATCAAGGTCGCCATGGGCCTGGTGCGCCCCGACGCCGGCCAGGTGCTGGTCGACGGCGAGGACATGGTCGGCGTCGGCGGCGCGGCGCGTCGCAAGCTGTTCGAGCGCATCGGCGTGCTCTTCCAGGGCGCGGCGTTGTTCGACAGCCTCAGCGTCTGGGAGAACGTCGCCTTCCGCCTGATCAACGCCGACGGCGTGCCCCGCAAGGAGGCCAAGGCGCGGGCGATCGAGGCCCTGAGCCGGGTCCACCTGGGCGCGCATGTCGCCGACTCCTATCCGTCCGAGCTTTCGGGCGGCATGCAGAAGCGGGTGGGTCTGGCGCGGGCGGTGGTGGCCAATCCCGAGATCATCTTCTTCGACGAGCCGACCACGGGCCTCGATCCGATCACCTCGGCGGCGATCAACGAACTGATCGTCGACCAGGTGCGGGGACTGGGCTGCACGGCGGTGTCTATCACTCACGATCTGGCCTCGGCCCGGACGATCGGCGACGAGATCGCCATGCTGCACAACGGCAAGATCGTCTGGCGCGGCGCGCCGGCCGAGCTGGACCGCACCGACAATCCCTATGTGCGCCAGTTCGTCGACGGACGCGCCGATGGTCCGATGGCGAGCGCCGTCTAGGCTGATGGCGGGCTTTCGGGAAGGTGTGGCGCTGCTGGCGGCGCTGACGTTCGCATGGGCCGGCGAAGCTCAAGCCCAGGACTATGTCCGCGCCGACTGCCGGGACCAGCTCAATCCGGCGGCCCTGCGGTTCGACACGCAATTGCATCAGCGCTGGTACAGGCGGTTCTGGACCGGTGACTGCGATCACCTGCCATTCTGCTTTCCCGGCTCGCCGAACTGGAACGACATCGTCGGCAAGTTGCTGGTGCGGGGCGGCCCCACGGAGCAGGCCGCCTTGCTGCCCAAGGCTTGCCGTCTGGGCCAGATGATCGGGCTGGAGTGGGCGCGCGACAAGAAGGTTCGCCATATCGACACCGGCGACCTGCACGTCTTCAAGAGCCAGCTCGAAGCCTCCGGCGACGCCCTGCGTGGGGTCGACCAGGTGGAGGCCTCGGCCCGGGCGAAGATGGCGCGCTGAGCGCCCTGATCGTCGCCGTCGAAAAGCTTCACCGTGAAAGCGGAACCAAAGATTTGCCCCCGCGTTGGACCCGTTCGGGGGGTCATGGGGACCGGTCTAGGTTGTAGATGGCGTAAACCGCCTTCAGAGCCTGGATCGCCTGCCCAATCAGCGCCACCCACGCAGATCGAACGATTTCGACGTGGAGTATTCCTATGCCGGCGGCACAGTCCAAGGCCCAGCAGCGCGGGCTCGACAACCACCAGCTCCTGGCCGCCCTGCGCGCCTTCCGGCGCGGCGACTTCTCAGTGCGGCTGCCTACCGACCTGTCCGGCCTGGACGGTGAACTGGCCGAAGCGTTCAACGACGCCGTCAATCTCAACGATCAAATCAGCAAAGAGTTCGAGCGGCTCGGCGACGTCGTCGGCAAACAGGGCAAGATCAACCATCGCGCCCGCTTGCCGGGCGCCACCGGCTCGTGGGCGGCCAGCGTCGAGGCGGTCAACAACCTGATCACCGACATGGTCCACCCGACCGCTGAAATGGCCCGCGTGATCGGGGCCACCGCCAAGGGCGACCTCAGCCAGACCATGGACCTGGAGAACGAGGAGCGCCCGTTGCGTGGCGAGTTCCTGCGCATCGGCAAGGTCGTCAACACCATGGTGGGCCAGCTGGGCTCGTTCGCTTCGGAAGTGACCCGGGTGGCGCGGGAAGTCGGCACCGAAGGCAAGTTGGGCGGTCAGGCGCAGGTGAAGGGCGTGGCCGGCACCTGGAAGGACCTGACCGACAACGTCAACCTGATGGCCGCCAACCTGACGGGCCAAGTCCGGAACATCGCCGAGGTGACCACCGCTGTCGCCAACGGCGACTTGAGCCGCAAGATCACCGTGGACGTGAAGGGCGAGGTGCTGGAGCTGAAGAACACCATCAACACCATGGTGGACCAGCTCAACAGCTTCGCTTCGGAAGTGACCCGCGTGGCGCGGGAAGTGGGCACCGAGGGCAAGCTGGGCGGCCAGGCCAACGTCAAGGGCGTGGCCGGTACCTGGAAAGAGCTGACCGACAACGTCAACCTCATGGCCGGCAACCTGACCGGCCAGGTCCGCAACATCGCCGAGGTGACCACCGCCGTGGCCCGCGGCGACCTTTCGCGCAAGATCACCGTGGACGTGAAGGGCGAGGTGCTGGAGCTGAAGAACACCATCAACACCATGGTGGACCAGCTCAACAGCTTCGCTTCGGAAGTGACCCGCGTGGCGCGGGAAGTGGGCACGGAAGGCAAGCTGGGCGGTCAGGCCCGCGTGGAAGGCGTGGCCGGCACCTGGAAGGACCTGACCGACAACGTCAACCTCATGGCCGGCAACCTGACGGGCCAAGTCCGGAACATTGCAGAGGTGACCACCGCCGTCGCCATGGGCGACCTGTCCAAGAAGATCACCGTGGACGTGAAGGGCGAGGTGCTGGAGCTGAAGAACACCATCAACGTCATGGTGGACCAGCTGAACGCCTTCGCCTCGGAAGTGACCCGGGTGGCGCGGGAAGTGGGCACGGAAGGCAAGCTGGGCGGCCAGGCCAACGTCACCGGCGTGGGCGGCACCTGGAAGGAGCTGACCGACAACGTCAACCTGATGGCCGGCAACCTGACCGGCCAGGTTCGTAACATCGCCGAGGTGACCACCGCCGTCGCCATGGGCGACCTCAGCAAGAAGATCACCGTCGACGTGCGCGGCGAGATCCTGGAGCTGAAGAACACCATCAACACCATGGTGGACCAGTTGAACTCGTTCAGTTCGGAAGTGACCCGGGTGGCGCGCGAAGTCGGCACCGAAGGCAAGCTGGGCGGTCAGGCGCAGGTCAAGGGCGTCGGCGGCACCTGGAAGGACCTCACCGACAACGTCAACTTCATGGCCGGCAACCTGACGGGCCAGGTCCGCAACATCGCCGAGGTGACCACCGCCGTCGCCAACGGCGACCTCTCCAAGAAGATCACCGTCGACGTCAAGGGCGAGATTCTGGAGCTGAAGAACACCATCAACGTCATGGTCGATCAGTTGAACGGCTTCGCGTCGGAAGTGACGCGGGTGGCGCGGGAAGTCGGCACCGAGGGCAAGCTGGGCGGTCAAGCCCAGGTCAAGGGTGTCGCCGGCACCTGGAAGGAGCTGACCGACAACGTCAATCTGATGGCCGGCAACCTGACCGGCCAGGTGCGGAACATCGCCGAGGTGACCACCGCCGTCGCCATGGGCGACCTCAGCAAGAAGATCACCGTCGACGTGCGCGGCGAGATCCTGGAGCTGAAGAACACCATCAACGTCATGGTGGACCAGCTCAATTCGTTCAGCTCGGAAGTGACCCGCGTGGCGCGGGAAGTGGGCACCGAAGGCAAGCTGGGCGGTCAGGCCCAGGTGAAGGGCGTGGCCGGCACCTGGAAGGACCTGACCGACAACGTCAACTTCATGGCCGCCAACCTGACCGGCCAGGTCCGTAACATCGCCGACGTCACCACAGCCGTCGCCAAGGGCGACCTGTCCAAGAAGATCACCGTCGACGTGCGCGGCGAAATCCTGGAGCTGAAGTCGACCATCAACGTCATGGTCGATCAGTTGAACGGCTTCGCGTCGGAAGTGACGCGGGTGGCGCGGGAAGTCGGCACCGAGGGCAAGCTGGGCGGTCAGGCCGCCGTGCCAGGCGTGGCCGGCACCTGGAAGGACCTCACCGACAACGTCAACATGATGGCCGCCAACCTGACCGGCCAGGTGCGGAACATCGCCGACGTCGTCACCGCCGTGGCCCAAGGCAACCTGAAGCGCAAGCTGACTCTGGACGCCAAGGGCGAGATCGCCTCGCTGGCCGACACCATCAACGGCATGATCGAGACCCTGGCCACCTTCGCCGACCAGGTGACCAACGTGGCCCGGGAAGTGGGTTCGGAAGGCAAGCTGGGCGGCCAGGCGCGGGTGCCCGGCGCCGCGGGCCTGTGGCGGGACCTGACCGACAACGTCAACGAACTGGCCGCCAACCTGACCACCCAGGTCCGCGCGATCGCCGAGGTGTCCACCGCCGTGACCAAGGGCGACCTGACGCGGTCGATCACCGTGGAAGCGTCCGGCGAAGTCGCGGCCCTGAAGGACAACATCAACGAGATGATCCGGAACTTGAAGGATCAGACGTTGAAGAACACCGAGCAGGACTGGCTGAAGACCAACCTGGCCCGGTTCAGCCGCATGCTGCAGGGCGAGCGCGACCTGTCGACCGTGTCGAACCTGGTGCTGTCGGAACTGGCCCCGCTGATCAACGCCCAGCACGGCGTGTTCTACGTTTCCGACCACGATGTGAACGGCGAGTCGGTGCTGAACCTGGCCGCCAGCTACGCCTCCAATCCCGGCGACCGGCCGCCGGCGCGTCTGCGTCAGCGCGAGGGACTGATCGGCCAGTGCGCCGCCGAGCGCCAGCGCATCCTGCTGACCAACGTCCCGTCCGAATACATCAAGATCAGCTCGGGCCTGGGCGAGGCCGCGCCGCAGAACATCATCGTCCTGCCCGCCCTGTTCGAAGGCGAGCTGAAGGCGGTGATCGAGCTGGCCACCTTCGGGACCTTCAACGAGACCCAGCAGGCCTTCCTCGACCAACTGATGGAATCCATCGGCATCGTGTTGTCGACCATCGCCGCTAACATGCGGACCGAGGGGCTGCTCGAACAATCCCAACTGCTGACCTCCGAGCTCCAGGCGCAGCAGGAAGAGCTGAAGAAGACCAACGACCGCCTGGAACTGCAGGCCGCGTCGCTTCGTCAGTCCGAGGAACTTCTGCGTTCCAAGCAGGACGAACTGCAGCAGACCAACGCCGAGCTGGAGGACAAGGCGGTCCTGCTGTCGGCCCAGAACAAGCAGGTGGAAGCCAAGAACACCGAGGTCGAGCAGGCCAAGGCGGCGCTGGAGGAAAAGGCCGAGCAGCTGGCCCTGACCTCCAAGTACAAGTCCGAATTCCTGGCCAATATGAGCCACGAACTGCGCACGCCGCTCAACAGCCTGCTGATCCTGTCCAAGATGCTCAGCGAGAACGCGCAAGGCAATCTCAGCGCCAAGCAGGTGGAGTTCGCCCGCAACATCCACAGCGCCGGCGCCGACCTGCTGGGCCTGATCAACGACATTCTCGACCTGTCGAAGATCGAGAGCGGCACGGTCACCCTCGACATCGGCGAGATGTCGTTCGCCTCCCTGCGCGACCAGACCGACCGCACGTTCTCGCAGCTGGCCCAGGACAAGAAGCTGGACTTCTTCGTCAACATCGACCCGGCCTTGCCGCGCTCGATGTACACCGATGACAAGCGCCTGCAGCAGGTGATCAAGAACCTGCTGTCCAACGCCTTCAAGTTCACTCAGGCCGGTTCGGTGCGCCTGTCGATCGCCCGGGCCGAGAACGGCTGGGCGCTGGGCAACGACCACCTGAACAAGGCCGGTCAGGTGCTGGCCTTCTCGGTCGAGGACACCGGCATCGGCATCCCCGAAGACAAGCAGCGGATCATCTTCGAGGCCTTCCAGCAGGCCGACGGCACCACCAGCCGCAAATACGGCGGCACGGGCCTGGGCCTGTCGATCAGCCGTGAAATCACCCGTCTGCTCGGCGGCGAGCTGCGGGTCGTCTCGACGCCGGGGCAGGGCAGCACCTTCACCCTCTATCTGCCGCTGAACTTCAGTCCGGCGGCCCAGTCGCAATCAAGCCAGCCGCTGCGCCCGGCCACTTCGCCGGTCCAGACCTTCCGCCTGTCGACGATGGAGGCCGGATCGGCCGAGCCGGCCGAGACCGTGGTCGACGACCGCGAGCAGATCGAGCCGGGCGACGCGGTGATCCTGATCGTCGAGGACGACACCCGCTTCGCCTCGATCCTGTTGTCGCTGGTGCGCGACGGGGGCTTCAAGGGCGTGGTCACCGGCGAAGGTTCGGCCGTGCCGTCCCTGGCTCGGCGATTCACGCCCGACGCCATCATGCTGGACATCGGCCTGCCCGACATGGACGGCCTGGCCCTGCTGGACCTGCTCAAGCGCACGCCCGACACGCGCCACATCCCGGTGCAGGTGATCTCGGCCGACGACCACGGGGGCCTTGGCCTGTCGATGGGCGCCTTCGGCTTCACCAGCAAGCCGGTGGAACGCGAGGCGGTGGCCTCGACCCTGGAGAAGGTCAAGAAGCTGGTCGCCGAGACCGGTCGCGCCCCGATCCTGGTCGGCGGCCCGGCGGGGGGCGGGGGCCAGGCGGCTGACACCCTGCGCGACACCATCGGCGCGGTGAAGGTCGTGGCCGTCCTGTCGGACCTGCCCGACGAGGCCTTCACCGGCGAAGGCGGTTGCCTGGTGATCGACGTTGGCGCGGGACCGGTCGGCCCGTTCATCGACACGCTGAAGCAGCGCGGTACGGCGTCGGGCGTGGCGGTGCTCTACGCGCCGGACGACCTGGATCCCGAGGAGGACCGTCGACTGCGCCTGGCGGTGTTCTCGGGCCTGGCGCGCTTGGCGCGCACGCCCGAGCAGTTGATCGACCACGTCACCATGTCGCTGCACGCGCCGCTGGACCGCCTGTCCAGCCCGGCCAAGGCGATGATCGCCCACAGCCGCCACGCCGACGCCGTCCTGACGGGTCTGACGGCGGTGGTGATCGACGACGACATCCGCAACATCTTCTCGCTGGCCAGCGCGCTGGAGGAGTACGGCATCGAGTTGCGCTACGCCGAAAGCGGTCGCGAAGGCTTGGAGCTGCTCGACAGCCTGCCCGCGGTGGATATGGTGCTGGTCGACATCATGATGCCTGACATGGACGGCTACGAGACCATGCGCGAGATCCGGGCCCGACCGCGGTTCTCAGACCTGCCGGTGATCGCCGTCACCGCCAAGGCCATGAAGGGCGACCGCCAGAAGTGCATCCAGGCCGGTGCGTCGGACTATGTGTCCAAGCCGGTCGACATCGACCAGCTGATCTCGGTCCTGCGGGTTTCGGTCCAGCGCACCGACGCCCAGCGCCTGGCCGGAGACAACGTCGTGGCCATCCACAGCGCAGCGCAATGACGGTACCCGCGGTAAAGCATCAGGCGGTTCCGCCGCCCGAGGATCGGCTGCGAACGCGGATCCTCATCGTCGACGACGATGAGCGCAACGCCTTCGCCGCGATCCAGGCGCTGGAAACCCTGGGTCAGGAACTGGTGGTTGCTCGATCTGGCGAGGAGGCCTTGCGCCGGCTGCTAACCGACGACTTCGCGGTGATCCTGCTGGACCTGCACATGCCCGGCATGGACGGCTACGAGACGGCCGAACTGATCCGCCAGCGGCGGCGTAATCGCGACGTGCCCATCGTCTTCCTGACGGCGGTGTTCCGCGACGAGGCCCACATCTTCAAGGCCTATTCGGCCGGGGCCGTCGACGTGGTGTTCAAGCCGGTCGACCCGTTCATCCTGCGCTCCAAGGTGCAGGTGCTGGTCGACCTGCACATCAAGACCCTGGAACTGGAACAGCAGTCGGAAAGCCGCCGCCTGCTGATCGAGGAGAACGCCCGCATTCACGCCGAGAAGCTGGCGGCCGAGCGGGCCCTGCGTCGTACCCAGGAGCGCCAGGAGGCGATCCTCCGGGCCCTGCCGGTGGTCTTTCACTCGCGTACCGCCGACGCGCCGTATGAGCCGCTGTTCGTGGGCGGCAACGTTATCGAACTGACCGGCTTTTCGGCCGACGATTTCCTGGCCTCGGCCGAGTTCGGCATCAGCCGGGTCCACCCTGACGACGTCGACATCGTCGTGCGCGCCCAGGCCGAGGCCCGCAAGTCCGGCGCCTACAGCTGCGAGTACCGTTGGCAGTGCGCCGATGGCTCCTATCGTTCGTTGATCGACCAGGGCGTCCTGGCGTCCGATGAGGAAAGGGGGCGGCAGGTGGTGTTCGGCACGCTGCTGGACAACACCGAGCGGCGCGGCCTGGAGGAGCAACTGAGCCACGCCCGCAAGATGGAGGCGGTGGGCCAGCTGACTGGCGGGGTCGCCCACGACTTCAATAACCTGCTGACGGTCGTGCTGGGCAATATCGAGCTGATCAAGCGGCGAACCGGCGAGCGGCACGAGCTGTCTCGGCAGATCGACGCTGTGCGCCTGGCGGCCGAGAAGGGCGGGGCGCTGACCCGCCAGCTTCTGGCCTTCTCGCGCCGCCAACGCCTGAACCCCTTGACCGTCGACCTCAATGTCCTGATCGCCGACTTCGCGCCCCTGATGCGCCAGGCGGTCGGCGAGGCGGTGAGCATCGAGTTGGGCCTGACGACCGAGCTCCTGCCGGCTCACCTGGACCCCGCCCAGTTCGAGAGCGCCCTGTTGAACCTGGCGGTCAACGCTCGCGACGCCATGGAGAACGGCGGCGTCCTGTCGGTCGCCACGCGGCTCGTCGGCGGGAATGATCCCAAGATCCTGGTGACCGTCCGCGACACCGGCCAGGGCATGGACGCCGACGTGGCCTCGCGGATTTTCGAGCCGTTCTTCACGACCAAGGAGATCGGCAAGGGATCGGGACTGGGATTGTCGCAGGTCTACGGCTTCGTGCGCCAGTCGGGGGGCGAGATCTCGGTCAGCAGCACGCCGGGGCAGGGCGCGGTGTTCGAGATTTCCCTGCCGCTCAGCCAGGCGGCGCTCAGCCAGCGTGGCGCTGGCGGTGAGACCCCGGAAGCGGTGCGCGGGTCCGAGCGGATGCTGGTCGTCGAAGACGACCCGGCGGTGCTGGCCATGGCGGTCGAGACACTGGAAGGCCTGGGCTATCAGGTCACCACGGCCGATACGGCCGCGGCCGCCCTGAAACGCCTGAAGGGCCGCAAGGGCTTTGACCTGCTGTTCTCCGACGTGGTCATGCCCGGCGGCGTCAACGGCGTCGAGCTGGCCCATGCCGCGATCAAGGAACGGCCGGGACTGAAGGTTTTGCTGACCTCCGGTTATGTGGGCGACGAGGCGGCGTCCTGGGCCAACGAATTTCCGATGATCGACAAACCCTATCTGGGACCGGCCCTGGCGGCCAAGATCCGCGCGGTGCTGGACGCCGACGCCCCGGCGACCGAGCCGGCCAAGGTGCGGCGAGGCTAGGGTTTCGGTGCGCGGCGACTTGTCGTCGCGCCACGCGGGACCATCTGACAAGCTCGGCCGCGCCCGCAGGCGCGGCCTTTGCTTTCGGAGCCGATCATGACCGACCTCTCAGCCTTCCCGATCACCCAGCGCTGGCCGGCCCAGCATCCCGACCGGCTGCAGCTCTACAGCCTGCCCACGCCCAACGGGGTCAAGGTGTCGATCATGCTGGAGGAGATCGGCCTGCCGTACGAACCGCATCTGATCGATATCGGCAAGAACGAGACCTGGGGTCCGGAATATCTGTCGCTGAACCCCAACGGCAAGATCCCCGCCATCATCGATCCCGACGGCCCGGACGGCAAACCGTTCGGTCTGTTCGAGTCCGGCGCGATCCTGGTCTATCTGGCGGAGAAGACCGGCAAGTTCCTGCCCAAGGACCCCGCCAAGCGTTACGAGACCCTGGCCTGGGTGTTCTTCCAGATGGCCGCCATCGGCCCGATGTTCGGTCAGGTCGGCTTCTTCCACAAGTTCGCGGGGCGCGAGTACGAGGACAAGCGTCCGCGCGATCGCTATGTCGCCGAAGCCAAGCGCCTGCTGGGCGTGCTGGAGACCCGGCTGGCCGACCGCGACTGGATCATGGGCGACGAATATACGATCGCCGACATCGCCACCCTGGGCTGGGTGCGCAACATCAATGGCTTCTACGAGGCCGGCGAACTGGTCGACTACGGCAGCCTCAAGCACGTGCCGGCCTGGCTGGAGCGGGGTCTGGCTCGCCCGGCCGTCCAGCGCGGACTTGAGATCCCCAAGCGCCCCTAAGGTCGCGCTTCGCCACCACGCCGGGTTTCGACACGTTCGCCAACCCGGCGTTGGTGGCCCAGGCCTCCCCCGCGCGCGAATGTCGCAGGCGGTTTAACGGGTTTTGCGGACCTTACGGGTCATGTAGGCCCGGCGGAGGGCCAGATGAGCGACAACGAAGCGAAACGTATCCGGGCGCTCCAAAGCTACGGGGTCCTCGACACGTCGCCCGACGTCTCGTTCGATCGCATCACTCAGCTGGCGTGCGACCTGTTCGATGCGCCCATCGCCCTGGTTTCGCTGATCGACGAAGATCGCCAGTGGTTCAAGTCTCGCCAGGGGATATCCGACTGCTCGACGCCCCGCGGCGAGGCGTTCTGCAGCGTGGCCATCGAGCAGGGCCCCGACGCGCTGATGATCGTCGAGGACGCCACGCTGCATCCGCGCTTCGCCAGCTATCCCTCGGTGACGGGCGATCTCGGCGTTCGCTTCTATGTCGGCGCGGTTCTGACCTCGCCGGAGGGCTACAATCTCGGCACCCTTTGCGTCATCGACACCAAGCCGCGTCCTCGGCCCACGGATCGTGACCTGGACCGCCTGCGCGCCTTGGCCCGCATCGTCGTCGACCAACTGGAGCGGCTGCGTGTCAACCGCGTGCGCTGGGAGCAGGCGCGTCTGCTGAAGTTGGCCGAGACCATGTCGGGCGTCGCGCACTGGCGCTACGACGTCGTCACCGGCGAGATGTACTGGTCGGACCTGCTGTACGAGATCCGCGGCGTAAGGCGGCACAGCTACGTGCCTACGCTCGAAACCGGGATCCAGTCCTTCCACCCCGATGACCAGGCGATGGTTTCCGGCCATCTGCTGGGAGCGATCGCCACCCAGACCACGTGCAACTTCCAGGCCCGGCTGATCCGGGCCGACGGCGAGGTTCGGGTGGTGCAGTCGAAGGCCGGCTGCGAGCTGGACGAGCGCGGCGAGGTCGTGGCGTTGATCGGCCTGTTCCAGGACGTGACCGAGCAAGTCCGCAATCTCGAGAACCTGACGGCCAGCGAGGGGCGCTACAGGCTGCTGGCCGAGAACACTTCCGACGTCATCGTTCGCGCCGCTTTGGACGGCACGCTGCTCTATGTGTCGCCCGCCTGCCGGGCGATGGGTTACGAGCCAGAGGATCTGGTCGGCACGGCGGCCGACCGGCTGGTCCATCCGGAAGACCGCGAACGCTTCCTCGCCAATTCCAAGCAGCTCTATACGGGCGAGACGCCCGACCCGATGGCCAACCGCCAGCATCGCTATCTCACCGGCGACGGGCGCTGGGTGTGGTTCGAAGGCAATCCCCAGATCGTTCGCGACGCCGAGGGCCGCGCGACCGAGATCGTCAATGTCTTCCGGGACGTCACCGAGCGCCGGGAACTGCAGGAGCGCGCCGAGCGGATGGCGCGCATGACGGCCCTGGCCGAAGAGGTCGTGGGCCTGGGCTATTGGCGGGTCGAGATGGCGACGGGTGAGATCACCTGGTCGCCGCACGTCGCGACGCTCTACGGCCTTGACCCGGCGTCCGAGCCTCGCCTGGACCAGTTTATCGCGGCCGTGCATCCAGACGACCTCGCCGCCCAGCAGGCGCGGCTTCAGCTGGCGCGCGAGCAGGGTATCGGATGGAAGCTGGCGGTGACTCGCATCCTGCTGCCCAATGGCGGCATGCGCTATCTGGAAGGTCACGGCAATTGCGAGCGTGATGCGACCGGTCAGGTGGTCGCCGTGTTCGGCGCCGTCATCGACATCACCGCCAAGGTCACCGCCGAGATCTCGCGCGCCGAGGACGAGGCCCGCTACCGCGCCATGTCCGAACGCGTGCTCCTGGCCACCCAGGCCGGCCAGATCGGCGTCTGGGAATGGAACATCGAGGTCGACCGCCTGGTGTGGGACGAGCGCATGTGCGCCCTTTACGGGGTGGAAGCCTGCGAGACCCAGACCGCCCAAGACTTCCTGGCGCGCGTACATCCGGAAGATCGCGATGACGAACAGCGACTGGTGAGGGCCGCGCTGGCGGGCGAGGCGGCCTACGACACCGAATTTCGGATCGTGCGGCCTGGCGGCGAGGTGCGATCGATCCGGGCGCTGGCGACCCTCGTGCGCGATGCGGACGGCGCGCCGGTCAAGTTGGTGGGCACCAACTGGGACGTCACGACGGTCCGCAATCTCGAACGATCGCTGCGCGCCAGCGAAGACCGGGCGCGCAATGTCATCGCCAACGCTCATCAGGCCATAGTCACGGCCGACGAGACGGGGCGGATCACCGGCTGGAATCGCTATGCCGAGCTGACCTTCGGCTGGAGCGCGCAGGAGGCGATCGGGGCGGATCTGACGATGATCCTGCCCGCCGGTCATGCCGGCGTGGCGGCCTTCCTGGGCGGTGGCTTCGGCGACGACATCGACCAGCGCATCGAAACGAAGGCTTGGCGCAAGGACGGCGTCGAGATTCCGATCGAGCTGGCGGCCAGCGCGGTGCGTGACGCGGCGGGCTGGGAACTGACGGCGCTGATGCAGGACATCAGCGAACGCAAGGAACAGCTGGAGCTGTTCGAGAACGCCTTCGAGCACGCGCCGATCGGCAAGTGCCTGGTCGGGCTGGACGGGTCGTTCCTGCGGGTCAACCCGACCCTGTGCGAGATGGTCGGTTACAGTCGCGAGGAATTGCTGGCCCTGGACTTCCAGGCCATCACCCACCCGGATGACCTGGACGCCGATCTCAGCCTGGTGACCGACCTGTTCAACGGCGTGATCTCCACCTACCGGATGGACAAGCGCTACATCCGCAAGGACGGCTCCATCGTCTGGATCCAGCTGGCGGTGTCTCGGGTCGACAATCCCGACGGCTCGCCGCGCTACTTCATCTCGCAGATCGAGGACCTGACCGCCCGGCGCGCGGCCGAGATCGCGCTGAAGGACAGCGAGGCCCGCTATCGGCTGATGGCCGAAAACACCACCGACATGATCATCACCGCCGATCTGAGCGGGCGGGTCACCTTCGTCGCCGCGTCCTGCCGGACGCTACTGGGATACGCGCCGGACGAGGTGGTGGGGCGCAGCGCGCTCGATCTGGCCTATCTGGAAGATCGCCTGAGGGTGCGCCAGGTCTATCGCGGCCTGACCAGGGGCAAGCCGGCGGAGCGAGTGCGCTGGCGCGTGCCGCACAAGTCGGCCGAGCGCGATGTCTGGCTGGAATCGAACCCGTCCTTGCTGCGCGACCAGATGACGGACGCGCCCACCGGATTCCTCGACGTGATCCGCGACGTCACCGACCAGGTGGCGCAGGAGGAGGCGCTGGCCGCCGCTCGCGCCGAGGCCGAGGCGGCCGCGGCGGTGAAGGGCGAGTTCATGGCCAATATGAGCCACGAGATCCGCACGCCGCTGACCGCCGTCATCGGCTTCTCGGGCCTGTTGAACCAGCGTCCTGACCTGGACGAAGTCTCGCGGCGTTACGTTCAGCGGGTGTCCAGCGCCGGCCAGGCGCTGCTGGCGATCGTCAACGACGTCCTCGACTTCTCCAAGCTCGAAGCGGGCCAGGTCGAGATCACGCCGCGCCCGGCCTCGCCGCTGGGGGTGGCCCAGGACGCCCTGGCCCTGTTCGCGCCCCAGGCCGACGCCAAGGGCCTGTGGCTGGAATGCGAGGCCGAAGGCGATCTGCCCGCGCAGGTGATGATCGACCCGGACCGCGTTCGCCAGGTGCTGCTCAATCTGGTGGGCAACGCGGTCAAGTTCACCGAGCACGGGGCGGTGCGGCTGTTCGTCGGCTACGACGCGGACACGGCGACGCTGCGCATGCGGGTCGAAGACACCGGCGCGGGCATGAGCGCCGAGCAGCAGACCAAGCTCTTCCAACGCTTCTCGCAGGTCGACGCCTCCTCGACCCGCAAGCACGGCGGAACCGGCCTGGGTCTGGCGATCTGCAAGGGTCTGACCGAGGCCATGGACGGCGGCATCACCGTGACCAGCGTGCCCGGCCAGGGCACGGTGTTCAGCTTCCATATCGCCGCCGAGGTGGTGGCTGGCGCGGCGGTGACGTCCAGCATGACCGCGCCCGCGGCCGACGTCCGACGTCTGGACGGGGTTCGGGTGCTGGTGGTCGACGACAACTTCGTCAATCGCGAGCTGGCCCGCACGGTGCTGGAGCACATGGGGGCCGAGGTCGCCGAGGCCGGCGGCGGTCGCGCCGCGATCGACGCCGCCTCCATCGAGCCCTTCGACTGCATCCTGATGGATCTGCGGATGCCCGGCGTCTCCGGAAGCGACGCGCTCTGCGCGATCCGCGATACGTCGGGACCGAACCAGGACGTTCCCATCCTGGCCTTCACGGCGGACGCCGACCTTGGCCTTCTTGGCCAGGATCACGGCTTCGACGGCCTGGTGTCCAAGCCGATCATGGCGGGGGATCTGATCGAGGCCGTGGATCAGTGCACGCGCTGGAGCGGTGTGGTCCACGATGTCGACGCCCCCGGCGCGGTCGAGGCGTGACGTGGGACGCACACGCATCCTGGTCGTCGAGGACGACCCGATCGTTCTCGATCTGATCACCACCCGCCTCGATATCGCGGGCTACGACACCTATTTCGCCCGCGACGGCTTCGAAGGCCTCAAGCGCTTGCACGAACTGCGACCGTCCGCCCTGGTGCTGGACCTCAACATGCCGCGGCTCGACGGCTTTGGCCTGCTGCGCAAGATGCGGCTGGAGGGCCTCAACACGCCGACCATGGTGCTGACGGCGCGTAACCAGCCGGACGACGTCCAGCAGGCCATCACTCTTGGTGCGCGGGACTTCCTGGCCAAGCCGTTCAAGGACGAGCAATTGCTGCAAAGGGTCGGTCGCCTGCTGCGCCGGGCTCCGGCCAGGCCCGCCAAGGCGCCGGTGGAGGCCGAATGCCTTCCCCCCATCATGCTTCCGATGGACGACGGGCCAGAACCTTTCCTGCTTTGAGCGGAAGGCGTTGATCGATGTTTTTCGATCGGCGTTCACTTTTTATTCCCGGCTCCGCTTGAACCCGGAGGGGGGAACACTCAAGTTGTTTATCCGTTGAGCTCATCGGGGCGAAAGCTCCCCGACGCAGGGCCGCCAGGAGAGCGCATGAGTCCCGACGACACCACAGGCCGGGAGGCCTCAGAGGTTCGCGCCATCGCCCTCGTGGATCGCTATCTGGCGGTTCGTCGGCGCACAGAAGCCCTGGCCAGGCCGCTTTCGTCCGAGGATCAGGGCGCGCAATCGATGCCGGACGCCAGTCCGGTCAAATGGCACCGAGCCCATACCGCCTGGTTCTTCGAGACGTTCCTGCTGACGCCGTTTCAGCCGGGTTACCGCGTGTTCGATCCGACCTTCGCCTATCTGTTCAATTCCTATTACGAGGCCGTCGGGCCACGCCAGCCGCGGCCTTTGCGTGGCCTGATCACCCGTCCGTCGGCCGACGAGGTCGGAGCCTATCGCGCCCATGTCGACGCGGCCATGGTCCGCCTGCTGACCACCACCCCGACCGCCGAGGTGATCGAGCGCCTGGACCTGGGCTTGGCCCACGAGGAGCAGCATCAGGAACTGATCCTGATGGACCTGCTGCACCTGTTCGCCCAGTCGCCGCTTCAGCCGGCCTATCGCGACACGCCGCCGGCGGAACGTCCCGTTACGGGCGCCGCGCGCTACCTCGCCTTCGAGGGCGGGTTGGTCGAGATCGGTGACGCGGGGCCGGGCTTCGCCTTCGACAACGAGCGGCCGCGTCACAAAGCCTATCTGGAGCCCTACCGCCTGGCCGATCGCCTGGTCACCAACGGCGAGTGGGCGGCCTTCATCGAGGATGGCGGCTATCGCCGAGCCGACCTGTGGCTCTCGGACGGCTGGGCCGCCGTGAACGAACAGGGCTGGGAGGCGCCGCTCTATTGGCGACGCGAGGACGACGGCGCCTGGTCTGTGATGACCCTGTCGGGCCGCCGCCCGGTCGATCCTCACGCGCCCGTGGGGCATGTCAGCTACTACGAAGCCGCCGCCTTTGCCGCCTGGTCGGGCCGTCGGTTGCCGACCGAGGCCGAGTGGGAGGCCGCTGTCACGGATTCGGACGGGCAGGGGCTGCGCCAGACGTCCGACGAGGCCTGGCAGTGGACCGCCAGCCCCTATGTCGCCTATCCGGGCTTCAAGCCGGGCGCGGGCGCGCTGGGCGAATACAACGGCAAGTTCATGATCAACCAGATGGTCCTGCGGGGCGGGGCGGCCGAGAGCTCGCCCGGTCACACGCGGCCGTCCTATCGCAACTTTTTCCATCCGGCCCAGCGCTGGGCGTTCACGGGGGTCCGCTTGGCCGACGACATGAGTGGGCTGGATCGCGAGACCGCGACACCGGCTTCGACCTTCCTGGACGACGCGCTGGCCGGCCTGACAGCCGAACGCAAGACGCTGCCGGCCAAGTACTTCTACGACGCCGAGGGGTCGCACCTGTTCGAGGCGATCTGCGACCTGCCGGAATACTATCCCACCCGCACCGAAACGGCGTTGCTGCGCCGGATCGCGCCGGAGATCGCCGCCCGGGTCATGGAGGGCGCGGCCCTGGTCGAGTTCGGCAGCGGGGCCAGCACCAAGACGCGCCTCCTGCTCGACGCCATGCCGCAACTGGCGGTCTATGTGCCGATCGATATCAGCCAGTCGGCGCTGGACGAGGCCAGCGAAGCGCTGCGCCGCGACTACCCGGACCTGACCGTCGCCCCGCTGGTCGATGATTTCACCCGCGCGGTCCGGCTTCCGGCCGCGGCGCGAGGACGGCCGGTGACCGGCTTCTTCCCGGGCTCGACGATCGGCAATTTCGCCCCGCCCGAGGCGGAAGACTTCCTGCGCGGCGCGCATGAGCTGCTCGGCGAAGGCGCGATGTTCGTGGTCGGGGTGGATATCGCCAAGAGCCCTGATGTTCTGGTGCCCGCCTATGACGACGCCCAGGGCGTGACGGCGGCGTTCAACAAGAACGTGCTGGCGCGGATCAACAGGGAGCTGAGCGGCGATTTCGATCTCGACGCCTTCGACCATCGCGCGATCTGGAACGCCGACGAGAGCCGCATGGAAATGCATCTGGTCAGCCGCGTGGATCAGACAGCCCATGTGGCGGGGCGAGAAATCCGGTTCGAGGCCGGAGAGACGATCCACACCGAGAACTCGTACAAGTACGCTCCGGAAATGTTCGTGGATCTGGCCCGTCGCGCGGGCTGGAAGGTCGCGGCGCGCTGGATCAGCGACAGCCCGAGCTTCGGGGTCTTCGCCCTGGCCGGCTGAGGCGGGCGGCGTTCAAAGTCAGTAAAGCGGCCGCGGCTCTCAAACCTTCGAAGGAATGGAGCCGCGGCCGCCTTGTGTCAGGAATCGCGTCCGGAGAGGCGTCCGCCGCCGCGCGACGACGAACCGCCCTTGCGACCAGCATTGGCCGCCAGGTCGCGGTCCTTGGCGAAGCTGCGCTTCTCGCTGGGAACACTGGCGCCCCCTTTGCGCGCGATCTCGCGACGACGTTCGGGGTCCATGGCGGCGAAGCCTCGGCGGCCGCGGGGCCGTTCGGTGTCGAGGTCCATAGGTTGCTCCTAATCGGGACTGGTCACGGGGGGGAACGGCGCGGCAGAAGCGTCATAGGGCCGGTCGTCGCCTGGCTGAACGGGCGGCTCGCTCATCGGCACTTCGTCGGGCGTGGCGCCCGGGTCGTACTCGGGTTGCGAGGGCTCGGTCGGCGGCGGGGCGTCGGGGTCGGTCATGGCGTCCTTCCACGTGTTCCAGTGAAGTAACCAGTGAAGTCGCGTTCGGTTCACCCAACAGGCGAGACAAAATTGCAGAGTTTGGTGTTAACCCTCGGACGAGCAAGGTGAACGCCATGACCAAGCCCCGACCGAAGAAACCGGAAAGCACAGCAATATCGCGCCATTGGCGGCTGTGGGCCGCCGGTTTCGCCGGCCTTTTCGGTTGGCTGGCGGCGCGTCATCTAAATGCTCCGGTCAGCACGCATATTTTGATCGGCTGGGACCTCTGCGCGCTGATCTATGTCACGACCACCTGGCATCTGTTTCTCACGGCCGACGAGGCCGAGGTGCGCCGGCGGGCCGCCGCGGAGGACGAAAAGCCGTCGCTGATCCTGCTGATGGTGCTGGCGGCGATCCTGTCCAGCCTGGTGGCCGTGGTGGCGGCGATGCTGCACGCCAAGTCGGCGGGACCGGAGATCAAGGCCGTGACGGCGGTATGCGCGGGGGTCACCCTGGTGCTGTCCTGGGTGGTTCTGCACTCGGTGTTCACGTTGCACTACGCCCATCGCCATTTCGGCGACGGAACGGACAAGCCCGGCTTCCTGTTCCCTGGCGAGCCGGCCCGCACCTATCTCGACTTCGTCTATCTGGCCTTCAGCATCGGGGCGACGTTCCAGGTGTCGGACAACAACGTGCTGACCGCCAAGCTGCGCAACCTCGTCACCGCCCAGGCGGTCTGCGCCTATTTCTACAACACCGCCGTCCTGGCCCTGGGGATCAACATCATCGCCGGGCTGGTCAGCTAGCGCCGGCCCTCGTCGCGCGGGCCTTCCAGGCGCGCCTGCTGCGGGGTCTGCGGCAACTCGGCCAGCCGCAGCTTGCCGTCGCCGTCCTTGTCGAGCAGGGCGAAGCGGGCCTTGGCCGCCTTGGCGGCTTCGGCGCGGGTGATGCGGCGGTCGAAATCGCCGTCGGAGGCGCTGACCGGTTCGGGCTCGGCCAGCAGGCTGTAGGGCGTGGCGCCTTGCAGCATGCCGCCCATCGGGCCGCCGCCGCCTCCGCCGCGCTTGCCACCGCCGGGCGGGCCGCCACCTCCACCGCCGCGTCGTCCGCCGCCGTGACCGCCGCCTTGTCGCGGCGGGCCGTCCTGGCCGCGTGCGCCGGGACCTTCGCCGCCGCCCTGGAAGCCTTGCAGGATCTCGGGCGCGACCTGGGTCTCGTAGGTCGAGACCTCGAAGCCGTCGACGACGCCGTTGTGGTCGCCGTCGATCTTGTCGAAGAAACGCAGGGAGTCGGCGACGAACTCGTCGCGCGTCAGGGCGCCGTCATGGTCGGCGTCGGCTCCGGCGAACCAAACGGCGACCGGGTAGGGGGCGCCCGGCTCGGCGCGGAACGGTTCGCCCGCTGGACTGATGAACAGGCTGCGATGCGGCCGGCGCGGCGGTCCGCCAGGTTCGCCCTCGCCCGGCGGACGGGGCGACGGCGCCTTGCCCCAGTCACCCCGTGGGCCGTCCTGCGGCGGGCCCGACGCGCAGGCTCCCAGGCACAGGGCGGCGAACATCAGGATGCAGGTGGCGCGGAGGCTGCTGAAGGTTTGCATGCCTTGATCAATACCACCGGCATGTCCGGCATATGGCGCAGCTTTTTCGGGCCCGCAACAAACTCCGAAGATCGCCGATACAATCGCGAAACGCGCCTAGAACGGCAGTTCGACCCGTGCTCGCAGCCCGCCTTCGGGACGGTTGTGCAGAGTGGCGTCGCCGCCGTGGGCTCGCGCCACCGAGCGAACGACGGCCAGGCCCAGCCCGATTCCGCCGGTCTCGCGATTGCGCGAGGGCTCGGAACGGAAGAACGGCTCGAACACGCGATCCAGTTCGGCGGGGACGATGCCGGGGCCGTTGTCGTCGATCTCGATCACCGCCAGATGGCCTTCGGCCCGGACCCGGCCCTGGACGGCGCCGCCATATTTCAAGCCGTTCTCGACCAGGTTGGTCAGCAGGCGGCGCAGGGCGATCGGATCGCCATCGATGATGATCTTCTCGCCCAGCTCCACCGAGGCCTGGCCGCCGGTCTCGGCCGCCTCGTCGATGATGCTCTCCAGCAGCGAGGCGAGCTCCAGCTTGGTGCGCTCGGCCGGGCGGGTGGTGTCGCGCACGAAGGCCATGGTGGCGGCGATCATCGCCTCCATCTGGTCGATGTCTGACGCCAGCTTGGCGCGGATGTCGTCGGGCACGGCCTCGATCCGGAACCGCAGGCGGGTCAGCGGGGTGCGCAGGTCGTGGGCCACCGCGCCGATCATCGCCGTACGGTCTTCGACATAACGGCGCAGGCGCTCCTGCATCATGTTGAAGGCGTTGGCGGCGGCGATCACCTCGGACGAGCCTCGCAGGTCCAGCGGCGCGGCGCGTGGGTCGCGGCCCAGGCGTTCGGCCGCGCCGGCGAAGGCGCTGATCGGACCCGACAGCTGGCGGGCGAATAGCCAGGCCAGGGGCGAGACGCACAGCACCGACAGGGCCAGGATCAACAGGATGCGTTGCTGCCAGGTGTCCAGGCGAATGGCCGGCTTGGGCTCGACGACCGTCCAGCGACCGTCGTCCTGATGGATGGCGACCTTGAAGTCACCCACGATGAAGGGCTCGTCGCGCGGCGGGTCGAGGCGCATGTAGCCGTCGGCCGGCCCGCCGGGGCCATGGGGGCCATGATCTCGCCCGTTGTCGCCTCTCGGGCCTCTTGGCGGCCCGTCGGGACCGTCCAGGCCGTCCGGCGGACGGCGCTGGCCGTCACGCGGCGGCAGTTGCTGGGCGAAGGTGCGCTTTTGGGTGCGGACGAAGAAACGCGGGCCGGTGTCGATATCCATCTCGATCCGGGCGGGATCGACACCGACTTCGCGGGCCAGGGCGGTCTTGAACTCGGCGCGCCGACGGTTGTCGACCAGGCCTCGGATCGGCCCCGTGTGGCGACGGATCTGCAGCACGCGTCCATCACGAGGCTGAACCGTCACGTCGCTCTTCAGGGAGCGGGCGATCTCGCTCAGCCGATAGATCTCGGGCGGGGGCGGCGGCAGGTTGAAGACCACGGCGATGGCGATCAGCTGGGCCGCCACCAGGGTCACGATGACCAGGCCCAGGGCCTGGACGAACAGCGGCGTGCTGCCCGGACCCTTCAGCCGTACGCGTTCGGTCATGGGGTGCGGGTCACCTTGGACGTGAACATGTAGCCTTCGCTGCGGATGGTGCGGATCAGTTCACCGCCGCCGCCGTCGTCGAGCTTGCGGCGCAGGCGACTGATCTGGACGTCGATGGCGCGGTCGTAGGCGTCGCTTTCGCGGCCTCGGGCCAGGTCCAGCAACTGGTCGCGGGTCAGCACGCGCTGGGGCCGTTCGACGAAAGCGCGCAGCAGCGAGAACTCGCCGCTCGACAGGTTGACCACCACCGACTGCGGCGAGCGCAGTTCGCGGCGGACCAGGTCCAGGCGCCAGCCGGCGAACTCGCAAGCCGCGCCCATGCCGTCGTCCACCGTTCGCGGCTCCTGGCGGCGGCGCAGCACGGCGCGGATGCGGGCCAGCAGCTCGCGCGGATTGCACGGCTTGGGCAGGTAGTCGTCGGCGCCCAGCTCGAGCCCGACGATCCGGTCGGTCTCTTCGCCCATGGCCGACAGCATGATGATCGCGGGGCCGTCGGCGGCCGACAGGCGGCGACAGATGGCCAGGCCGTCTTCGCCCGGCAACATGATGTCCAGCACCACCAGGTCGACCGGGCCGCGAGCCAGGGCCTGCTCCATGGTCCGGGAATCCGAAGCGGTGTCGATGGCGTAGCCGTGGCGGCCCAGGAAGTCGGCCACGACGTCACGAATGCCCGGATCGTCGTCGACGATCAGGATACGGGCGCCGCGCGCCGGATCGGTGTTTTGACCTGACGTGGAGGCGGCGGCGGAAACCGACGCGGGATCTTGCGAACTTTCCATGACTTGCTCTTTCCACGCCCCCGTCACCAGCAGATTTCACGGCTGAAACAGGGACGCAACCCGCACCTGCGACCAATCCCCGCAATTGTTGTTGGGAGACAAGCATGTCCCGCCTCTTGCCGACGGCCTTCGCCGTCCTTTCCCTCGCTTCCCTCGCCGGTCTCGCCCACGCTCAGGGACCGCGCGGCAATCAGGACGCCAATGGCGACGGCGTGATCAGCGCCGAGGAGTTCGACAACGCCGCCAAGGCGCGGTTCCAGCGCATGGACGCCAACCATGACGGCGTGATCGACGCCGATGAACTGGCCATGATCCAGAAGCGGATGGAGGAGCGTCGCGCCGAGCGGCCCGACGCCGCCCCGCGACCGGGCGGCGGTGGCGGCGGCGTCTGGGCCGAGATGGACGCCGACCACGACGGCAAGGTCACGGAAGCCGAGGCCCTGGCGGCCAGCAGGGCGCGCTTCGCCAAGCTCGACGCCGACAAGAACGGCGTGCTCAGCGAGGCCGAGCAGCCGGCCCGGCGCGGGCCTCCGAACTAGTGGGGCGTCAGCCTGGCGAGCGGTTGACCGGGGCCTCATAGGCCTTGCCCGGAACGTTCATCGCCTCGATCGCCAGGTCGCTGACATAGGGGTTGGAGCGCCGCTCGGCCCCGAAGGTCGACATCGGGCCGTGGCCCGGCACGAACTGGACGTCGTCGCCCAGCGGCCACAGCTTGCCGGTGATGGCGTCCAGCAGGTCCTGGTGGTTGCCGCGCGGGAAGTCGGTGCGGCCGATCGAGCCCTTGAACAGCACGTCCCCCACCTGGGCGAACCGCGCCTGGCGGTGGAAGAAGATCACGTGGCCCGGGGTGTGGCCGGGGCAGTGCAGCACCTCGAATTGGGTTTCGCCCAGGGTGACCACGTCGCCGTCGTCCAGCCAGCGGTCGGTGACGAAGATCCGGGCCTCGGGGATACCGTACATCTCGCCGCTTTCCTGGATGCGGTCGATCCAGAACTGGTCGTCCTTGTGCGGTCCCTCGATCGGCGCGCCGGTCAGGCGCTTCAGCTCGGCCGCGCCGCCGGCGTGGTCCATGTGGCCATGGGTGATCCAGATCTTCTCCAGGGTCAGGCCCTGATCCTCCAGCGCCTTCATCAGGCGCGGGATCTCGCCGCCCGGATCGATCACGGCCGCCTTCTTGGTCTTGGCGCACCAGACGATCGTGCAGTTCTGCTGCAGCGGCGTGACCGGCGCGATGACGGCGCGGATCGGCATCTCGGCCATGCCCAAAACCCTTTCTAGAGGCTCCAAAACGAAAACGGGCGGAGACCCGAGGATCTCCGCCCGCCCGAACTAAGCGTTATGAACGCCCGTTCAAGTCCTATCTCATTCCGCGCCCGGCAGGCCGGTGGGCGGCGCGTCGGCGTCCAGTTCGTGGACTTCGCCGCGCAGGCCCTTGCCCACATGGCTCTTGCGGAAGCCGTAGGCGAAATAGATCAGCAGGCCCAGGGCGCCCCAGATCGGCAGCACCAGGATCGATTCCAGCGGCAGGTTGAAATAGAGGAAGGCGCAGCCCGCCAGGGCGATCGGGGCCACGAGCCAGATCGCCGGCGTCTTGAACGGACGCGGACGGTTCGGATCCTTCACCCGCAGCACCATCACCGCGATCGCCACCATGAAGAAGGCGAACAGGGTGCCGGAGTTGGAGATGTCGGCCAGCTGGCCCACCGGGAAGAAGGCGGCGGCGAGGGCCACGAACAGGCCGGTGGCGATCGTCACGATGTGCGGCGTCTTCCACTTGGGATGGATGGCCGCCAGGCCTTCGGGCAGCAAGCCGTCGCGGGCCATGACGAAGAAGATCCGGGTCTGGCCGTAGATCATCATGAGGATGACCGAGGGCAGGGCCAGGTTGGCGGCCAGGCCCAGCAGGTAGCCGGCGAGCGGGAAATTGACCTGACGCAGGACGTGGGCCAGGGCCTCGTTCGAGCAGACTAGGCGGTCGGCGTTCGAAGCCAGGCCGCAGGCCGCCTGGAAGGCGGCCGAACCGGGGGACACCGCTTCGCCCGCGGCGCCGATGACGGGTTGAGCGCCGATGGCGCCGACCGCGCCGGCCGCGACCAGCAGGTAGAAGATGGTGCAGATGCCCAGGCTGCCGATCAGGCCGATCGGGACGTTGCGCTGCGGGTTCTTGGTCTCTTCGGCGGCGGTGGAGACCGCGTCGAAGCCGACATAGGCGAAGAAGATCGAAGCCGCCGCCCCGAACACCCCCATGCCCGTCGTGCCATGCGGGCCGAACCAGCCGTTGGGGGCGAAGGGCGTGAAGTTGCCGCTCTTCATCAGCGGAAGGGTCAGGATCACGAAAACGGTCAGGGCCGTCACCTTGATCGCCACCAGGGCGGCGTTGACGGTGGCGCTTTCGGTCGTGCCGATGACCAGCAGGGAGGTCACGGCCAGGGCCACCACGATGGCCGGGATGTTGACGACGCCGTGGCTGAAGTCGGCCACCGGCATGAAGCCGTTGAGCGACCAGGCTGGCCCGGCTCTCAAGGCGTCGGGCCAATGGAAATGCAGGGCGTGCTCGATCATGCCGAGGAAGTACCCCGACCAGCCCACCGACACGGCGGACGCGGCGACGGCGTATTCCAGGATCAGCGCCCAGCCAACCATCCAGGCCAGCAGTTCGCCCATCACGGCGTAGGTGTAGGTGTAGGCCGAGCCCGAGACCGGCACCATCGAGGCCAGTTCCGAATAGCAGAGCGCGGCGAAGGCGCAGACGGCGCCGGCGATCACGAAGCTCAGCATCATGCCCGGGCCGGCCTTTTGCGAGGCGGCGGCGGTCAGAACGAAGATGCCGGTGCCGATGATCGCGCCCACGCCCAGCAGGGTGAGCTGAATCGGACCGAGCGAGCGATGCAACGACTTCTTCTCGGCCGTTGCTAGAATCGCATCCAGTGACTTAACGCGCCACATATTTCCTCCAGGGATCCGCGGCCACCCCCGGTGGGCCGCGTAGACAAATTTTGCGGACCGTGGCCCGGTTAACGGGACGCGGTCAAGGTAAAGCGGAGCGCGTGCGTAATTGTTCGCCCCGGTGTGCGCAATACGAGCCATGGTCTGCCGGGCGGATGTTGCGACGCAGCACGCTTCGTAACCGTTGCTGCCTCTCGGTTAGGCGGTCGGCTTGGCGATCGGGCCGCTCACCGCTAAACCCGCCGGGTGACCCTTCCCATCCATGACGCCTTGCCGGCCCTGAAAGCCGCGCTGAACGCGCGAGAGGCCGCCGTGCTGGTCGCGCCGCCCGGCGCGGGCAAGACCACGGTCGTGCCGTTGGCGCTGCTGGGCGAGTCGTGGGCGGCCGGCGGCAAGATCGTCATGCTGGAGCCGCGCCGCCTGGCGGCCCGAGCCGCGGCCTCGCGGATGGCCCAGAGCCTGGGCGAGAGCGTCGGCGAGACGGTGGGCTTCCGCGTGCGGCTGCAGTCGAAGGTTTCGGCCCGCACGAGGGTCGAGGTGGTGACCGAGGGCGTGTTCACTCGGATGATCCTCGACGATCCGGGCCTGGACGGCGTGGCGGCGGTAATCTTCGACGAATTCCACGAGCGTAGCTTGGACGCCGACCTCGGTCTGGCACTGGCCCGCGACGCCCAGGGCCTGGTGCGCGAGGACTTGAAGATCCTGGTGATGTCGGCCACGCTGGACGGCGCCCGCATCTCGGCCCTGCTGGGCGAGGCCCCGGTCGTGGAGAGCCAGGGGCGGATGTTCCCGGTCGACACCCGCTATCTGGGGCGCGACGAACGTCAGCGCTTGGAAGAGCGCGTGGTTCGCGCCGTCGAGCGGGCGCTGGTCGAGGAAAGCGGCAGCCTGCTGATCTTCCTGCCGGGTCAGGGCGAGATCCGCCGGACCGAGACCTTGCTGCGTGAGCGGTTGCGGCGGCCGGAGGTCGATGTCGCGCCGCTCTACGGTGCGCTCGATCCCGCCGAGCAGGACCGCGCCGTGGCGCCCGCCGCGCCGGGGCGGCGCAAGGTGGTGCTGGCGACCTCGATCGCCGAGACCAGCCTGACGATCGAGGGCGTGCGGGTGGTGATCGACTGTGGCCTGGCCCGCGTGCCGCGCTTCGATCCGTCCAGCGGCCTGACCCGGCTGGAGACCGTACGCGTCAGCCGCGCCGCCGCCGACCAGCGCCGGGGCCGGGCCGGCCGCACCGAGCCGGGCGTCTGCTATCGCCTGTGGGACGAGCCCGAGACCCGGGCCCTGCCGGCGTTCGCGCGACCGGAGATCCTGGAAGCCGACCTGTCGAACCTGGCCTTGAACCTGGCCCGCTGGGGCGCGCGCGACGCCGCCGACCTGGCCTTCCTCGACAAGCCGCCGACGGCCGCCTTCACCGAGGCGCGGACCCTGCTCAACCGCCTGCAGGCCCTGGACGGGCAGGGCGGTCTGACCGCCCACGGCCGGGCCCTGGCCGACATGCCGCTGGCCCCGCGCCTGGCCCACATGGTGGTCCGCGCCGCCGCCTCGGGCCAGGCCGAACGCGGCGCGAAGATCGCCGCCGTGCTCAGCGAGCAGGGCCTGGGCGGCCGCGATGTCGACCTGCGCCATCGGCTGGAGAGTTTCGATCGTGACCGCTCGCCGAGAGCGCGCGACGCCCGGACCCTTTCGGAGCGCTGGGCGCGATCCGCCGGCCGGGCGTCCGGCGCCGCGCCGCTGGACGACGCCCTGATGCTGGCCGAGGCCTATCCGGAGCGAGTGGCTCGGGCCCGAGGCAAGCCGGGCGAGTACCAGTTGGCCGGCGGACGCGGCGTCTATCTGGAACCGACCGACGCCTTGGCCCGCGAGACCTGGCTGGCCGTGGGCGAGCTGGGCGGCGGCGAGGCCCGCGATCGCATCCTGCTGGCCGCGCCGCTGGACGAGATCGCCCTGCGCGAAGCCTTCGCCGATCGCCTGGTCGCCGAGGACCGGCTGGAGCCCGACGCCAAGGGCAAGGTCCGCGCCCGCCGCCTGCTGCGCCTGGGCAAGCTGGTGGTCGAGGAGCGGCTGCTGGACAAGGTCGATCCGAGTCTGGTGGCCAAGGCGTTGCTGGCGCAGGTGGAGCGCGAGGGCCTGTCGGCCGTGCCGCTGGGCGACGGCGCCCAGGCCCTGCGCCGCCGCGTGGCCTTCCTGCGAGACCGAGACGCCGAGACCTGGCCGGACCTGTCGGACGCCGCTCTGCTGGTGCGCCTTCCGGAGTGGCTGGAGCCGCTACTGGCCGGGCGCTCGGCCTTGAGCCAACTGGGCGACGGGGCCTTGACCGACGCCATCCGCACCCTCGTGCCCTGGGACCTGCACCGCCGCCTCGACGCCGAGGCCCCGGCCCGGTTCACGGCCCCGACGGGCTCCAGCTTCGCCATCGACTACGCCGCCGATGGCGGCCCCCGCATCGACGTGCGGGTGCAGGAGCTGTTCGGCCTGACGGCGCATCCGACGGTGGGCGGCGTAGCGCTGGTGCTGGCGCTGCTGTCGCCGGGCCACAAGCCGATCCAGATCACGCGCGACCTGCCAGGGTTCTGGAAGGGCTCGTGGCGGGAGGTGAAGACCGAGATGAAGGGCCGCTATCCGAGGCACGTCTGGCCGGACGAACCGGCGACGGCCGCTCCGACGACGCGCGCGAAACCTCGGGGAACATAGGGCTCCGGCCTAAGACAAGCGCGGCGGCGTCGGCTAATGTCCAGGTCACCGAGCCTGTGGAGCCACGACATGACGACGATGGAACACTGGACGCGCCGCGCGGCCCTGGCCGGCGCGGCGGCGCTGGGTGTCACGGGGCAAGCGGCCTTCGCCCGAGCGCCCGACGACGAGGGTTACGCCCAGGTCCCCGGCGGCAAGATCTATTGGCGGCGGTTTGGGGCTGGGCCCAAGACCCCGCTGCTGACCCTGCACGGCGGTCCGGGCGGCGCGCACAACTATCTGCTGTCCTTGAAGGCGCTGGCCGACGATCGTCCCGTGATCTTCTACGACCAGCTGGGCTGCGGGAAGGCCGACGCGCCGACCGACGAGTCGATCTACACGATCCAGCGTTCGGTCGATGAACTGGACGCGGTGCGCGCCGCGCTCAAGCTCGACAAGGTCGTGCTCTACGGCCACTCGTGGGGCTCGATGCTGGCCATCGAGTATCTGTGCCAGGGGCGCGGCAGGGGGATCGACACCCTGATCCTGGGCGGCGCCCTGGCCAGCACGCCCCAGGCCATCGCCGGCCAGCAGCGCCTGATCGACGCCATGCCCGACGGCTACGCCGCCAAGCTGCACGGCCTGGAAAAGGGCGGCAGGATGGAGACGCCGGAATACGCCGCGCTGGTCCAGCAGTTCTACGACAAGCACGTCATTCGCGTGCCACCGTCGCCCGACGCCCTGGTCTCGTTCGAGGCCTTGGCCAAGTCGATCGCCTACCGCGTGATGAACGGCCCCAACGAGTTCTACATCACCGGGGTGATCAAGGACTGGGATCGCCGCAAGGATCTCAAGGCCATCACCCAGCGCACCCTGATCACCACGGGCCAGTTCGACGAGGTGACGCTGGACTGCCACGAAACCATTCGGGACGGGGTCGCCGGCCCCGTCCAGATGGTGGTCATGAAGGACTGCTCGCACATGACCATGGTCGAGCGGCCCGACGACTATGCAGGCCTGGTGCGCGGCTTTCTCGCGAAGGCTTAGAGCGGCGCGCAGACCTCTTCCAGCCAGCTCCGAACCTCCGGCTCGACCAGCGGTCCGATCTCCCGGACCACCCGCGCGTGATAGGCGTCGAACTGGGCGATCTCCTCGGCCGAGAGCAGGCTCTTGTCCACCAGCCGCCGGTCGATCGGCGCGAGGGTCAGCGCCTGGAAGCGGTGCATCGGGCGGTCGCCCGTGCCGACGGATTCGGCCGGCATCACCACCTCGAGGTTCTCGATGCGGATGCCGTATTCGCCGTCCTTGTAGTAGCCCGGCTCGTTGGAAACGATCATGCCTGGCTGCAGGGCGATGGTGTTGGGGGCCTTGCTGATCCGCTGCGGGCCTTCGTGGACGCCCAGATAGACCCCGACGCCGTGGCCGGTGCCGTGGTCGTAGTCCAGGCCGTGGCTCCACAGGGCGGCGCGGGCGAAGGCGTCGATGGCCGAGCCGGTGGTGCCGGCCGGGAAGCGCAGACGGGCGATGGCCAGGTGGCCCTTCAGCACTAGGGTGTTGCGGGTGACCATCTCGGCCGTCGGCTCGCCGATGGCGACCGTGCGGGTCACGTCGGTGGTGCCGTCCAGGTACTGGCCGCCGCTGTCGACCAGCAGCAGCGAGCCCTGGGCGGCGCGCTCGTTGCTGCGCTCGGTCGGGCGGTAGTGGGGCAGGGCGCCGTGGCCGTTGGCGGCGCCGATGGTGTCGAAGCTGAGGTCCTTGAGCACGCCGGTCGCCTCGCGGAAGGCCTCCAGCTTGGCCACGGCTTCCTTCTCGTCCGGCGGATTGGTCTGGCCGTCGGTAGCCAGCCAGTGCAGGAAGCGGGTCAGGGCCGCGCCGTCGCGCTTGTGGGCCTCGACGGTGCCGGCGATCTCGACGGCGTTCTTGCAGGCGCGGGGCAGGGTGCAGGGGTCCATGGCGCGGACCACCTCGGCGCCGGCGGCGGCCAGGGTGTCGAAATACCAGGCCGAGGATTGGCCCGGATCGACGACGACTTTCAGACCCGACAGGTCGGCCAAGGCGCCGTCCAGCGCTTCGGGATCTTCCAGCGACACCTGATTGCCTAGCCAGGCCGGCAGCTCGTCGGTGACCTTGGCCGGATCCAGGAACAGCCGCGCCGTGCCGTCGGCGCGCAGCACCGCCTGCGACAGCGGCAGGGGAGAGCGGATCACGTCGCCGCCGCGGATGTTGAACAGCCAGGCGATCGAGGCCGGAGCGGTGATCACCGCGGCGTCGGCGCCCAGGGCCGCGACGGCCGAGCCGACGCGCGCGCGCTTGGAGGCCGACTCCTCGCCGGCGTACTTGACCGGCTGGGGCACGACGGGCGCGGCGGGCTGGGCCGGACGTTCGGCGCTCCAGGCCTCGTCGATCGGGTTGATCGCGACGGGCTTCAGCGCCGCACCGGCCTTGGCGGCGGCGGCCTTCAGGCCGTCCAGGGCCTGGGGGCTGTGCAGGCGGGCGTCATAGCCGATCACCGCGCCCTTGCTGGCGGTCTCCAGATAGGCGGGCACGCCGCCCTCGACGAGATCGCGGATTTCGAACACCTCCTGATCGACCTGGTCGCGCACCTGAAGGGTGTAGCGGCCGTCGACGAACACGGCGGCGCGGTCCTTGAGAATCACGCCGGCCCCGGCCGAGCCGGTGAAGCCGCTGGCCCAGGCCAAGCGATCGTTGGCGGCGGGCAGGTACTCGTTCTGGTGCTCGTCCTCGTGCGGGACGAGGAAGCCGTCCAGGCCTTGCCGGGCCATGGCGGCGCGGATCAGGGGAACGTGGCGGGGGCCGAAGCCCGGATCGGTGGATTCATCGAAGGTCTGGCGCATGCCCAACGATGTAATCCGCCCCCGCCCCCCTGGAAAGAGGGCGGGGGAAGAGGAGCTTAGTTCACCGGTTGAGGCTGTTGGGCGGCCGGCGCCTGAACGTTCGGATCGGCCGACGGGGCGATGGTGTCGTCGCGCGACTGGGCGGCGCGGTCGGCGACGTCATGCGCGGCCTGGGCGGCGTTGGCGGCCGTCACCTCGGTCGAGCGGCGGGCGCTGTCGGCGGCGGCGCTGGCGTCGCGGGCGGCCTGCTGGGCGACGATGGTGGCCTGCGCGGCGCCGGTCTGGGCGCCTTCGGCCACGCCGGCGGCCCGACCCTGTTCCTGGGCCTGGGCGATCTGGTCCTGGCTGGGCGTGCGCGCCCCGAGGGTCAGCATGAAGGCGATGGCCACCACGGCGACGATGGCCACGGCCCCGGCCACGAACCAGCCGGTGGCGCCGCCCTCGCGCCGCACATGGACGACACGTTCAGGCGGTGGGCCTTGAGGATCGACATAGGTCATGACGTTGCTCCTGGAGCGAGAGTGTTCTGCCCGGAGAAACGTGGGGGAGGGGGCGTCGTTCCCCCTCCGGCTCTACGGCCGTTGCAGGACCAGCGCCGCCCAGGCGTCGCGATGGATGCGGTTGACCACCTTGAAGCCGCGCGAGACGTAGGCGGCCTTGACCATCCGCTCCTGGGTGCGCAGCAGGCCCGACAGGATCACCGTGCCGCCGGGGACCAGGGCGTTCTTGATGTCCTGGGCTAGGCTGACCAGCGGGCGGGCCAGGATGTTGGCGAACACCAGGTCGTAGGGGGCGTTGTCGGTGACCAGACGGTTGCTGAGGCCCGAGGCGTGGACGAACCGGGCGTTGGCGCGGTTGACCTTGGCGTTCTCCTTGGAGATGCGCACGCTGGGCTTGTCGATGTCGGTGCCGACGGCGATCTTCGAACCCGTACGGGCGGCGGCGATGGCGAGCAGGCCCGTGCCGGCCCCGACGTCGAGCACCTTGTTGAACTTCCGGGCCTTGATCAGCCTGTCATAGGCCAGCAGGCAGCCGACGGTGGTGCCGTGGTGGCCGGTGCCGAAGGCCGCGCCGGCCTCGATGCGCAGGTTGACCGTGCTGGCCGGCAGGCGGCCGCGATCGTGCATGCCGTAGACGAAGAACCGGCCCGCGCGCACCGGCGGCAGGCCCGACAGCGCCATGGCCAGCCAGTCGGCGTCGGCCAGTTGCTCGCGCACCACCTTCAGCGGATAGCCGGCCAGGACCGCCAGCAGGCCCGCGTCTTCCTCGTCGTTGGTCGGGAAGGCGTCGATGCGCCAGATGCCCTTGTCCTCGTCCTCTTCCAGGATCGAGTAGGTCGCGCCCTCGAGGCCGGGATGGTTGTCGATGGCGTCGGCGGCGGCTTCGGCGTCGGCGCGCGCGCCGCGGGCGACGATCTGCTGGGGCGTGTAGTCGGTCATGCCGCTCCAGTAGCCGTCTAAGCGGATAAAGGCGAGACCAAGCGCTTGCCAAATGTCGCGCCAAGGGGCGGGGACGCCCTTCCGAACGTCACGGCCGGCCGCGTGGCCGTGGCCATGACCGGCGTGCGCGCGACAGTCGGAACGCGACCGGCGTCGCCCGCCCAGATCTCGAACGTCGGTTCAGCCGGCGCCAGGCTCCAGGTCAGGGGCGCGGGGGCGAACAGGGGGCGGCGGGGGGCTTTCTCGGGCTGGGCTTGCAGCGCCCACACCGGTCCCAGCAGCCGGGCCACCGCCGCGCAGGCCAGGGCCCAGGCGATGCCGTTGCGCTCCAGGATGAAGCTTTCGGAGAAGGTGGTCATCACGAAGATGGCCAGGAACAGGGTCGCCCAATAGCCGTCCTGAACCTTGCGGAAGCGGACCAGCGAAACCAGCAGCGCCCCGCCCAGCACCAGGGCGCACAGGCTGACGCCGACCCAGCCCAACTGGGCCAGGATGTCGAGCCAGCCGTTGTGGGCGGTGGGCACGTCCCAGCCGGTCTCCTTGCGGATCCAGTTGGCGGGGGCGGAGTCCAGCTGCCAGAAGACGGCGTAGCCGAAGCCGGTCATGGGATGCTTGGCCGACTGGCGCAGCAGGGCGGCCCAGATGTCGGTGCGCCCGGTCAGGGACGGGTCCTTGCCCAGGGCCTTGAACAACAGCTCGGGGGCCAGCCACATGACCATGGCGCCGACCACGACGGCCGTGACGCCCAGCCAGACCACGACCACCGCCGTGGCCGGTCCCCGCCGCATGATCGCCAACATCATCGAGCCGCCCAGGCCGATCATCAGGGCCAGCAGCGAGGTCTTGGACTTGCTCATCACGATCATCGCCGCGCACAGCACGATGGTGAAGATCAGCTGCTTGCGCTTGGTCGAGCCGGCCAGGATCGCGGCCATCGCGGCCAGGGCGCCGTAGACCATCATCGCGCCCATCTGGTTCTTCTCGTACCAGAGGCCGCGCCAGTCGCCGGCGTTGATGTCGTGCGCGATGCCCATCTTCGGATAGGCGATCGCGGCCAGCAGGCCGGCCAAGGCCAGGAACAGGAAGGTGGTGGCGATGATCTCGGCCATCCGCTTGCCGTCGAAGCTGGAGGCGAAATAGAGGCCGAACAGGGTGGTGAAGGCCGCCGCGAGGGCCCGGCGATTGGTGGTGCCCGGGTCCAGCGACCACGCGGCCGAGGCGAACACCCAGAAGATCAGCAGGCTGAGCATGACGGCCGGGAACCAGAACCGCGCCACGCGCGGGGCGCGCCAGACGGCCAGGCCCAGGATGATGGCGTAGACCGGCAGCCACATCAGGCGCAGCACCGGCATGTCCTCGCCGCCGGCCTGCAGCGGGTCTAGCAGCGGGCCGATGAAGGCGTTGGACAGCATGAACAGCACGAAGCCGCAGGTCAGGGCTTCCAGCTTGCGCCACAGATCGGGCCGTTCGCCGTCCTGTTGCTGCTCGTCCCGCTGTACGTCCGCCATTCCGATCCTCGTCGGTGGCGCGAAATGGAACACGCGCCGTGGGTTGGAGCGGTTGGCTGCAAGGGGAGGGCCGGGTGGTCCTAGTAAGCGGCGGCCATGGTGACGGGGACCGGAGCGCTGGGCGCGTCGGGGGCTTCGATCGCCTGCGGCGGTTCGGGCGCGGGCGGCGCGTCCTCGGGCAGGCGGGTGTCGGTGATGTCGCCGCTGGTCGAGGGCCAGGTGCGTTCGCTCGCCTCGACCAGGCGAACCGGCTGGGCCTGCGGCGTCGGTTCGGTCCACGAGGTCGGAACGTATTCAGGGACCTCGTACGAGGCCACGACCACGGGCGGCTGATAGGTCTGGGCCTTCAGGAAATCGGTGCCGACCACGTAGTCGGGAAGCTTGCCGTTGGGCCAGGCGATCGGTTCGGCCTGGACGTAGGAGGTCTCGGGCGCGAAGGCGGTCTCGGCCTCCGGCGCGGTCTGCGAGCCGGTCTTCAGGATCAGTCCGCCGCTCAGCCCGATCGTCAGGGCGACGGCGGCGCCGATCAGGGCGGCGCGATGGGGAAGGAGGTCCGAGGCGTCCATGAAAAGCAAAGCGCGCCGGGCGACAAAACGTTCGATCCTGGCTGTGCGATTGCTAGGCTGCCGACTCGCCACCAAGGAAAACCGCCATGCCACGCCGCCAGATGCTCCGCGACCGCGCCGAGGGCGGCCATGCGCGGGTCACCTATGTCGAGCTGTTCTTCGACCTGGTGTTCGTGTTCGCGGTCACCCAGCTGTCGCACGGCCTGATGGCCCATCCCACCCTGCTGGGCGTGGTCGAGACCGGCCTGCTGCTGATGGCGGTCTGGTGGGCCTGGATCTTCACGGCCTGGGTCACCAACTGGCTGGACCCCGAGCGGCGTCCGGTGCGGATCATGCTGTTCGTGGTGATGGTGGTGGGCATGGTCATGACCATGTCGATCCCCGAGGCGTTCGGCGACCGGGGCCTGGTCTTCGCCCTGGCCTTCGTGGCGATCCAGCTGGGCCGCAGCGTCTTCACCGCCTGGGCCATGCGGGACCACCCGTTCCAGAGCCGCAACTTCATCCGGATCTCCGCCTGGTTCGCGGCCTCGGGCGTGCTGTGGATCGCCGGCGGCCTGGCCGAGGGCGGCGCGCGCCTGGCGCTGTGGGGCGGGGCGATCACGCTGGAATACATCTCGCCAGCCCTGGGGTTCTGGACGCCGGGCTTCGGCCGAGCTCGCGCCGAGGAGTGGGACGTCGAGGGCGGCCACCTGGCCGAGCGCTGCGCCCTGTTCACGATCATCGCCCTGGGCGAGTCGATCCTGGTCATGGGCGCGACGACCGCGACCCTGCCGTGGACGCCGATGGTCATCGCCGCCTTCCTGGCCTCGTTCGCCGGGAGTCTCGCCATGTGGTGGATCTATTTCTCGTTCACGGCCGAGGCGGCCAGCGAGGCGATCAGTCACGCCAAGGATCCGGGCCGCGTGGCGCGCGTGGCCTATACCTACACCCACCTGCTGCCGATCGCCGGGATCATCGTCACCGCCGTGGCCGACGAGTGGACCATCCACCACCCGGTGGGTCACACCGACCTGAAGACGGCCGCCGCCCTGATCGGCGGGCCCTTCCTGTTCGTGCTGGGCGGCCTGCTGTTCAAGCGGGCGGTGTTCCGGCTGTGGGCGCCGGCCCAACTGGTGGCGCTGCTGGCCCTGGCGGCGCTGGTTCCGGTGAGCACGGTGATCGGCCCGCTGGCGCTGTCGATCGCCACGACCGTGGTGCTGCTGGGCGTCTGTGTTCGCGAGACGCTAGTGCATGGGGCCAAGGCGGAGCGCTGAGCCCGCCTAGGCGGTCAGCGCCGCGTTGGTCGCTCGCACCAGGCCGTCGATGACGCCGGGCTCGGTGGAGGCGTGTCCCGCGTCCCAGACGATCTCGAGCCGGGATTCGGGCCAGGCCTTCTGCAGCGCCCAGGCGCTGTCGAGCGGCGTGACCACGTCGAACCGACCCTGGACGACCCAGGCCGGAATATGGCGGATCTTGTTGATGTTCTTCAGGATCCAGCCGTCTTCCTCGAAGAAGCCGCCGTGGGTGAAGAAGTGGCATTCGATCCGCGCGAAGGCGATGGCGAAGTCTTCTTCGTTGAACTTCGGCGGCCGCGCCTCGGGCCCGCGCAGCGAGATGGTGTCGCCTTCCCACTGGCTCCAGGCGTTGGCGGCCTCGGCCTGGATCCGGCGGTCCGGGTGGGTCAGGCGCTTGTAGTAGGCGCTCATCAGGTCGCCGCGCTCCTCGACCGGGATCGGGGCCAGGAAGCGCTCCCAGGCGTCGGGGAACAGCATCGCCGCGCCGCCCTGGTAGAACCACTGCAGTTCCTTCTGGGTCAGCAGAAAGATGCCGCGCAGCACCAGGCCCTCGACGCGCTCGGGGTGGGTGATGGCGTAGGCCAGGGCCAGGGTCGAACCCCATGAGCCGCCGAACACCGTCCACTTCTCGATCCCCAGGTGCACGCGCAACCGCTCGATGTCGGCGATCAGACTCCAGGTGGTGTTGTTCTCGAGGCTGGCGTTCGGGCGCGAGCGACCGCAGCCGCGCTGGTCGAACAGGGTCATGCGCCATTTGCTGGGGTCGAAGAACCGCCGCATCGTCGGATTGACCGCGCCGCCCGGGCCGCCGTGCAGGATCACCGCCGGCTTGCCCCGCGGCGCACCGCATTCCTCGTAATAGAGCTCGTGCGGACCGTCCGTGCTCAACCACCCGAACGAGAAGGGCTCGATGTCGCGAAACAGGCCGCGGCGGCCGTTGGCGGACATGGGCGGAGCGGAGGCGTTGCGATCCATGGCGTAACCCTAAACCGGTTTAGGCCGGCGAGGGAACGGCGGGAGGGGTTCAATTCGCCCGAAGGGTCGCGTATCCGACGAGGATGCTCGCGCGACTCCCGACCAGATCGTCCGCCGCCATGGCTACGACTGTTTCGAACCTTGGTAGGCGCCTCGCGTCCGCCGTCATTTCCACTATCCTGGCGCTGTGATGGATAATCCCGACGATCTGAGCGACGAAGAACTGCTGGCCATGCTGACCCCGCGTCAGCTGGCCGACCTGGACCGCGCCATCGCGGGCCTGATGGGCCCCGAGGGCCTGGACAAGGTGATCCCGCTGCAGGTGACGGCCCAGCTCTACACAATGCGCGCTGCCGAGCGCGACCCGACCTCGGCCCTGGCCATGCTGCAGATGGCCGCCGCCATGCGCCGCCGCGCCGAGGTGCTGGCGGCCGATCGCAAGCCCAAGACGCTGGAGTAGCGGCCGCTAGTTCGGAAAGCGCCGCCCCAGCCAGTCGATCAGGATCGCGTTGACCTGTTCGGGCTTCTCCTGCTGGGTCCAGTGGCCGCTGTCCTTGACCAGCACCTTTTCCAGGTCCGAGATCTGGTCGTTCATGCGGTCGGCCAGGGACGGCGGCAGCACCACGTCGTGTTCGGCCATGATCATCAGGCATGGGACGCCGTCGACGCGGACGGGCAGGTGCTCGCCGCGCTCCCAGTTGCGCACGAAGTTGCGGTACCAGTTGATCCCGCCGGTGAAGCCGGTGCGCTGGAACGTCTCGACGAAAACCTTCAGTTCGTCGGCGGTCAGCAACTGGCTGTCGTCGGCGGCCGGCTCGTAGCGGGCCAGGCCGTCCTGCAGGGCCAGGGAAGGCCGCTGGTCCTTGCCGCTGGTGAAGGCGGCCTGCTGACCGGCCGGCTTGCGCATGAAGTAGCGCATGGTCTTTTCGACATCGGCGGCCAGCTGGGCGTCGGCCACGCCAGGTTTCTGGAAGTGGACGATGTACATGTCCTCGCCGTAGGCGTGGCGGAAGGCGGTGATCGGATCGACGGGCATTCGCGGCAGAAATGGCGTGTTGAGACCCACCACGCCGGCCACGCGCGCCGGATGCATCAGCGGCATCTGCCAGACGACCAGGCCGCCCCAGTCGTGGCCGCAGAACACCGCCTTCTCCACGCCTAGATGGTCCAGCAGCCCGACCAGGTCGCCGGTCAGGTGCTCCATGTCATAGGCCTCGACCGCGTCGGGGCGTTCGGTCAGGCCGTAGCCGCGCTGGTCGGGCGCGATCACCCAGCGACCAGCGGCGGCCAGGGCCGCGACCTGCCAGCGCCAGGAATAGGAGAATTCCGGAAAGCCGTGGCACAGCACGATGGGCGTGCCGACGCGCGGCCCCGCCTCGTAGTAGGCCATGCGGATCCCATTGATCTGGGCGAAGGTCGGCTCGGGCATCGGAGGGGCGAGCGGGCTCATGGCGTTTCCTGCTTATGTTATTGCTGATCACCTTGAAGCCGCGCGGGGTGCGCGGCAAGAGGCCGCTGGTCCAGGATTCGGACGGTCAAGGACTTACCCTTGGGGAAAACAAGCGTAAAAGCGCCGCCATGACCGATACGCCCCAGCCCGCGCCCACCGTCATTCCCTGGCGGCTTGTCCTGATGCTGGGGGCGCTGACCGCCTTCGCCCCGATGTCGATCGACATGTATCTGTCCAGCATGCCCGAGATCGGTCGCCAGCTGCACGCCGGGCCCGACAACGTCCAGGCGACCCTGGCGGCCTTCTTCGCCGGCATGGCTATCGGCCAATTCCTGTACGGCCCCGCTTCGGACCGGTTCGGCCGCCGTGGCCCGCTGCTGCTGGGCATCGGCATCTATGTCGTCGCCTCGGTGGTCTGCACCCTGGCCCCGTCGATCGAGGTGCTGATCGCCGCCCGCTTCGTGCAGGCCCTGGGTGGTTGCGCCGGGGCGGTGATCGCGCGGGCGGTGGCCCGCGACCGGTTCAATCACGCCGACACTGCCCGGGTGCTGTCGATGATGACGCTGATCATGGGTCTGGCCCCCGTGCTGGCGCCGCAACTGGGCGGCGTGATCCAGTTCTTCACGGGCTGGCGCGGGGTGTTCGGGACGCTGGTGGTGTTCGGCCTACTGATCGGTGCGTGGATCGCCGTGGCCCTGACGGAGTCGCGTTCGGAGGCCACGGCCGTTCAGGCCCGTTCGGAGAATCCGTTCAAGGCCTACGCCGCGCTGCTGAGCCAGAAGCGGCTGCTCGGCTACGGCCTCGCCGGGGCGCTGAACGGAGCCACCCTGTTCACCTATATCTCGACCTCGCCGGACCTGGTGATGGGGACCTACGGTCACACGCCGCTGGTGTTCAACATCATCTTCGCCTTCAACGCCGTGGGCATCATCGGCGCCAGCCAGGTCAACCGGCTGCTGCTGCGTCGCCTGACGCCGGACCAGGTGCTGGTGCGGGCCAGCGTCGCCTCGATCATCGCGGCCTTATTGTTGTCCGCCGCCGCCTGGAGCGGACTGGGCGGAGAGTACACGGTATTGCCGCTGCTGTTCGCGGCCCTGGCCAGCTATGGCCTGATGGCGGGCAACACCATGGCCGGGGCGCTGAGCGTGGATCCCCGGCGGGCCGGCTCTATCTCGGCGCTGATGGGCGGGGTCGCGTTCGCGGCCGGGGCCCTGGCCTCGTGGGTCGGCGGCCTGCTGCACGACGGCACGCCCAAGCCGGTGGCGGTGGTGATGTTCGCCTGTCTGGTCGGCTCCAGCCTGGCGATCTTCGGTCTGGCGGTCCCGAAAGGGCTGCGCGCCAAGGCGCCGGCCTAGGCTTGGTCCTCGGCGATCGTTCCGGCGCGCCAGGCCAGCAGCAGCCAGCCGGCCAGGAAGCACAGGCCGCCGAACGGGGTGACCATGCCCATCAGGCGCGGCGCGCCGAACGCCAGAGCGTAGAGCGAGCCGGAGAACAGCAGGGTTCCGACCAGGAACAGGGCAGGGGTCGCCAGGCCCGTCTTGCCGCCGGCCTTCCGCACCGCCAGCCAGCCGAACACCGCCAGGGCGTGGGTCATCTGGTACAGCGACCCGGTATGCAGCAGCTCAGCGGCGCGGGCGTCCTTGGCCCCATGGGCGGCGAAGGCGCCGAAGGCCACGGCCAGGAAGCCGCTGAGGGCGGCCAGGCGGATGACGAGGGCCGAGCCGCGCATCACTTGTGCTTCTTGTGCGAATTGTGCTCGGCCAGCTCGGCCGGCGTGATGTCCAGGAACGACGGCGCGGCGGCGTTGTAGGCGTCGGTCTTGTTCAGATCGATGACCACGCTGCGGTGGCCTTCCCAGATCATGTGCGCGGCGACATAGAGCACGATGGCCAGGCCGATGAAGCCGATCCAGCGGTGCTTGTGCAGCAGCTTGGCGATGGCGTTGGCGGCCAGGCCCATCAGCAGGATCGACAGCAGCAGGCCGAAGACCAGGATGGCGGGGTGCTCGCGGGCCGCGCCGGCCACGGCCAGCACGTTGTCCAGCGACATCGAGACGTCGGCGATCAGCACCTGCAGGAAGGCTTGCTTGAAGCTCTTGGCCGGCTTGATGTTGGATTCGACAGGCTGTTCGCCGTCGAGGCAGGCCTGGGCGTTGGCCTGGTCGTGGGTGATCTGTTCGCGCAGCTCGCGCCACATCTTCCAGCAGACCCACAGCAGCAGGATGCCGCCGGCCAACAGCAGGCCGATCACGCCCAGCAGCCAGGTGGTGATCAGGGCGAAGCTGATGCGCAGCACCACGGCCGCGCCCAGCCCGTAGAGAATGACCTTCTTGCGGTCCTTGGCCGGCAGGCCGCCGGCCGCCAGGCCAACGGCCACCGCGTTGTCGCCCGCCAGGACGAGGTCGATCATCAGGACGGAGAGAAAGGCCGCGAACGGACCGTTCAGTCCGCCCACCTGGGCTATGAGCGCGTCAAACATGCGGCCTCAATGCGGCAGGCGGGCGGGTCTGGCAAGCGTCCCCTAGTGGGTGTGCTCAAGTTCCTTGTGCTCGGCGTGCGCCGCGTGGCCGTGGTCGTCGTGATGACCGGCTTCGGCGTGGCCGGGAGCGTGGTCGTCAGCGCCGTGGGCGTGGTCGTCGTGACCGTGAGCGGGGGCCTCGTGATGCTCGCCGGCATGGTCGTGGCCGCTGACCGTCAAGGCCTCGGCGCCGACCGTCGGGGCGACATGGTGGTCGTCGTGCCCATGGCCGTGACCGTGATCGTCGTGGCCATGCTCATGAGCCGGAGTCTCGAAGGGGCTGTGCTCTTCGTGGCCGTGGTCGTCGTGGGCATGGCTGACCGCGGTGGCCACCGCCGCGCCGGCCAGGGCGCCGCCGGCGGCCGCGACCATCGGGTTGACGTAGTTGACCTCGGCGGTCTTTGGCGCGGGGTCGAGTTCCATCTCGTTGCGGCCGTAGTCGGTCAAGGTGCGGAACTTGCGGCGACGCTCGGCCCGGGCCTTGGAGGCCGAGGCGTTACGCGAGATCGCCACCAGGATCAGCAGGGCCAGCAGCACCAGCGCGCCGCCCAGAAGCGACTTGCCCGGCACCTTGCCGATACCCGGCAGGTCGACGGTCTCGTACTGACCCAGGCTCGGCATGGCGAACTTGAAGCCCTTGGTCTTTTCCTTCACCGCCTCCTGGATCGGCGCGACCTGCTTGGCGATCGAGCCCAGGGTGAAGCCCTGAACCGGCTTGGCGCCGTTCAGCTCGACGCCGAACTCGGTCTTCAGCGGGCCCTTGGCGGCCGGAGTCGGCTTGACCTGCCAGGCGAAGGTGGCGGGCTCGCCGGCCTTGACCACGGCGGTCTGGCGACCGTTCGGGGTGATTTCGTAGCCCTGGCCCTGCAGGTCGGCGTAGGCGCTGGTCTTCTTGGCCGACTTGGTCAGGCCCAGCTTGGCGGCTTCCTTCTTGATCAGATCGCCGAGCGTGGCGGGCAGGGACAGGGTGACCTGGCCCTCCTTGCCCTGGGTCAGGCTTTCGGCCGTGGCCAGGGTCGCGCCCTTGGTGGCTTCCGGCGCGACGGCGGCCTGCAGCTTTTCCAGCTTGGTCAGCGGCTTGGCCGGGACGGGCTTGGCGGCGGCGATCGGCGCGACCACCGGGGCCTTGGCGACGACCGGCGCGGCCGGCTTGGGCGCGACGACGGGCTTCAGCGGGGCCGGGGCGGGCGCCACGGCGACCGGCTTCGGCGCGGGCTTGGCCACCGGCGCGGGCTGGGCGACCCGAACAGGCGCGGCGTGGGCGCGGTGGGCCGGGGCGGCGACGGCGCGCGGCGCGTAGCGCTCGGACCGATGCGAGCCCTTGGGATTGGCGATCGGCGCCATGGCGGTGACCAGCGTGCCGTCGGCGCGGCGCCAGGTCTTCAAGTCCGGATTGCTGGTGGTCACCGGGATCGGCGCCGTCGCGGCCGTGGGCGGCGGACCGCCCAGCAGCCCGTCGGCAGGAGACGTGTCGCCCGCGGAAGCCGCCCCGCCCAACAGTTCGGGCGTCGGCGTCGGCCTCGCACTATAGCCGGTCTCGGTCGTGGCGGGCGGGGCCTCGACGGGCTCCCGCGCGCCGCAACCGGCGATCACCAAAACACTCATCGCGCAGCCGGCCAGAGCCGCCAAACGGACTTTGTTATGCAACATCGGGTCCCCCGATCCCATGTTTGAACTCTCCGCTAAGCAGGGCCGCGCGGTCTCAAGCTTGAGAGAACCACGTCATCGCGACGAAATCAAAACGGTTAAGAGAGATTCACGAACCACTTTCTTCCTAGGGGCGAATTTTCGACGCTTCATAGAGCGCGACCGCCGCCGCCGCGGACACGTTCAGGCTCTCGAACCCCCCGGGCATGGCAATTTTTCCCATCGCGTCGCAGTGCTCGGCGACCAGCCGGCGCACGCCTTCGCCTTCCGAACCGAGCACCAGGACCGTGGGGGCGCCGTCCAGCACCTGGTCGAGGGTGTGCTCGGCCTCGCCGGCCAGGCCCACGGCCCGCCAGCCCAGATCGGCCAGTTCCTCAAGGGCGCGGGAAAGATTGACCACGCGCGCGTGAGGGATCTTGTCCACCGCCCCGACGGCGGTCTTGGCCAGCACGCCGGTCAGGGCCGGGGCATGGCGGTCCTGCAGAATCACGCCCTTGGCCCCGAAGGCGGCGGCCGAGCGGAAGATCGCGCCGATATTCTGCGGGTCGGTGATCTGGTCCAGCATCACCAGCAGGCCCTGGGCGGGAGCGCCCAGGTCATGAACGGTCAGCGCGTCCGGCTCGTCGATCTTCAGCGCGATACCCTGGTGAACCGCCCCGGCCGGCAGCTGTCGAGCGATCTCGCCGCCTTCGAGGATCTGCAGGAAGGGGGCCTTGGCCAGATTCGGCGCGAGTCGTTTGGCGCGATCCGGAGTGGCCAGAAGACGTTTCGGAATGGGTCTGGCGGGGTTGGAAAGTGCGGCCTCGACGGCGTGAGTCCCCCAAATCCAGTCCTTGGCGTCGCCCTGACCCTTGGAAAACCTGTTGTTTTCCCGAGGGTTGGAACGAAAATCACGTCCGGGCGAAGAAGGCTTTTTCCGGTCGTTGCGTTCGGAATGAGAGGACACTATAAGACGCGCTCCGATTTGGGGCCCTGAGGGTTTCCGAGAGCCAGGGCGGCGCTGCTTTAGCATCGTCTCACGGGTCTCGAGGAAGCTTTTGTTCCTTTTTCGTGACGAGCGGTTCGCCGCTGGTTTCGGGGATGGAAAGGCCGCTTTGAAGGAACTCTGTCGCGCGCTGGGGGAATGTCCCGAGTGGCAAAGGGGGGGGACTGTAAATCCCCTGGCGTACGCCTTCGTAGGTTCGAGTCCTACTTCCCCCACCACGCGCGACGAGAGCTCCGACGAGGCTTGGTCCCAAAGCCAGAGACCGGGAGCCGACGCGACCCCGCTAGCTAGGCGGGTATAGCACAGTGGTAGTGCAGCAGCCTTCCAAGCTGAGGATGCGGGTTCGATTCCCGCTACCCGCTCCAGCTCCCCATATGAATGACCCTGAAACAACCCCGCCGGCGCGAAGGTAGAGACGATGGCCAAGGAAAAGTTCGAACGTAATAAGCCGCACTGCAACATCGGCACGATTGGTCACGTTGACCACGGCAAGACGACGTTGACGGCCGCGATCACCATCATCCTGGCCAAGTCGGGCGGCGCGACGGCGAAGAACTACGCCGACATCGACGCCGCGCCGGAAGAAAAGGCCCGCGGCATCACGATCAACACCGCGCACGTGGAATATGAGACGGCCAACCGTCACTACGCCCACGTCGACTGCCCCGGCCACGCCGACTACGTGAAGAACATGATCACGGGCGCGGCCCAGATGGACGGCGCGATCCTGGTCGTGTCGGCCGCCGACGGCCCGATGCCGCAGACCCGCGAGCACATCCTGCTGGCCCGTCAGGTCGGCGTGCCGGCGCTGGTCGTCTACATGAACAAGGTCGACCTGGTCGACGACGCCGAGCTGCTGGAACTGGTCGAGATGGAAGTGCGCGAGCTGCTCAGCTCGTACGACTTCCCGGGCGACGACATTCCGATCACCAAGGGTTCGGCCAAGGTCGCCATCGACGGCGGCGATCCGATCATCGGCGAGCAGTCGATCCTGGAACTGATGACCACGGTCGACACCTACATCCCGCAGCCGGCCCGCCCGGTTGACCAACCCTTCCTGATGCCGGTCGAAGACGTGTTCTCGATCTCGGGCCGCGGCACGGTCGTGACCGGTCGTATCGAAAAGGGCATCGTGAAGGTCGGCGAGGAAGTCGAGATCGTCGGCATCCGCGCCCCGCAGAAGACCACCTGCACGGGCGTTGAAATGTTCCGCAAGCTGCTGGACCAAGGTCAAGCCGGCGACAACGTGGGCGTGCTGCTGCGCGGCACCAAGCGCGAAGACGTCGAGCGCGGCCAAGTGCTGTGCAAGCCCGGTTCGATCACCCCGCACACCAAGTTCGCGGCCGAGGCCTACATCCTGACCAAGGAAGAAGGCGGTCGTCACACCCCGTTCTTCACCAACTATCGCCCTCAGTTCTACTTCCGCACCACGGACGTGACCGGGATCATCAAGCTGCGCGAAGGCGTGGAAATGATCATGCCGGGCGACAACGCCGAGCTGGACATCGAGCTGATCACCCCGATCGCCATGGACCAAGGCCTGCGCTTCGCCATCCGCGAAGGCGGCCGGACCGTCGGTTCGGGCGTCGTCTCCAAGATCGTCGAGTAGTCGATCGATCTTCAGCGACTAGGCTGACCTAAGCGAAGGCCCCGGAGGAAACTCCGGGGCCTTTTGCTGTTCTAGGTTGTGCGCGGTGACCGTGTTAAACGGCGTTTATGGATCCTCAGCTCGCCGCCCTCCTGCCAAAGGACAAGCTGGATACAGCGGCCATCGAACGGCTGAGCCAAGCCGGCTATCCCTTTATCGAGCCTCTCCTGTCGGAACTGCTGACCTGGATGCAGGATCTGAACTGGCCAGTCGCGCAAGATTTGAGGCCCTTCCTGGCCGATATTGGCGCGCCGCTAGCGCCGCATATACGCGCGGTGCTTCGGACTCACGACGACGTCTGGAAATATTGGACAGTGATCGGCGTGGTCGCGGAATCGAACCCGCTGACCGTGATGCTTCGACCTGAACTGAAGCGTATCGCCAACTCGCCTACGGAAGGGGAGCGCGAGGAGCGGATCGATGTGGTGGCCCGGAACATTCTACGACGCCTGGAGGCCGGATCCGACGAGAGCGTCCTTCCTCAAGAATATGTAGCTCATAACCGTCAGGTTCTCGGCGAGGCCTAAGCCCCCGTCACCGGCTCGGCCAGGAAGGCGTGGATCGCCGCCACCACCTGGGCGCCTTCTCCGACCGCGGCGGCGACGCGCTTGACCGAGCCGGCCCGGGCGTCGCCGATCGCGAACACGCCGTGGCGGCTGGTCTGCAGGGGCGGATGGCCCGGCGCCAGGTCCTGGCCGGTGCGCACGAAGCCGTGGTTGTCCAGCTCGACCCGGCATTGGCTCAGCCAGGCGGTGTTGGGCGCGGCGCCGATGAACAGGAAGAGGTGGCTGATCTCGCAGCGGTCCTCCTCGCCGGTGTCGAGGTCGCGGTGGCGGATCGCGCGCAGCTGGCCGTTTTCGCCCTCCAGCTCGAAGATCTCGTTGCGGACGACGACCTCGATATTGGGCAGGCTCTCGATGCGGTCGATCAGGTAGCGCGACATGCTGGCGTGCAGGCTCTTGCCGCGAATGACCAGCCAGACCTTCTTGACCTGGCTGGCCAGATAGACCGCCGCCTGGCCCGCCGAATTGCCGGCCCCGACCAGCGCCACCTCCTGGCCCGCGCACAGCTTGGCCTCGAGCGGCGAGGCCCAGTAGTGGACGCTGCTGCCCTCGAACTCGTCCAGGTTGGACACCTCCAGCCGGCGATAGCGGGCGCCGCTGGCGATGACCACGGTCTTGGCCTGGGTGGTCTCGCCGCTGACCAGTTTCAGGTGATAGCCGCTGAGGCCGTCGTCGCCCTCGCAATCGAGACTGGCCACCTCGTCCGGGATCGCCAGATTGGCCCCGAACTTCTGGGCCTGGTTGTAGGCGCGCGCCATCAGGGCCATGCCCGAGACGCCGGTGGGGAAGCCCAGATAGTTCTCGATCCGGGCCGAGGCGCCGGCCTGGCCGCCGAACGCGCGGGTGTCGAGCACCAGCACCGACAGGCCCTCGGAGGCGGCGTAGACGGCGGTGGCCAGGCCGGCCGGACCGGCCCCGACCACGGCCACGTCATAGACGCGGCTGGGATCCAGATCGCCGACCATGCCGATGCAACGCGCCAGCTCGGCGTTCGAAGGGTGGCGGAGAAGCTGGCCGCCGGGGCACAGCACGATCGGCAGCTCGGCCTCGTCGACCGAGAACCGCTCGATCAGCACCTTGGCGCAGTCGACCTGGTCGGGATCCAGATGCCGATAGGGATGGCCGTTGCGGCTCAGGAAGCCGGACAGGCGGATGACCACGCCGTCGGCGGCGCGGCCGATGATCACCGGGCCTCCAGCCCCTGTTTCCAGCAGGCCGACGCGGCGCAGGATCAGGGCCCGCATGATCCGCTCGCCCAGCTCGGCCTCGGCGATCAGCACCGCGCGCAGGCGGTCGGGCTTGATGCGCAGGACCTCCAGGTCGGTCAGGGCGTGGACGTCGACCAGGGACGGGCGGCCCGACAGCTGGGCCAACTCGCCGATGAAGCCGCCGGGCCCGTGCTCGACGATCACATGGGTTTCGTCCATGGCGTCGCGGCGGGTGACCCGGGCGGTTCCTTCCAGCACGATCATGACGCCGGGCGAGACCTCGCCGGCCTTGGCCAGCACGGCGCCGGCCTTGGCGTGGGCGATGTCGCCGAACCGGCGGATGCGGTCGATCTCCTCCGGCTTGAGGCTGGGGAACATCTGCTCGCGGCGGGTGTCGATAATGGCCATGGTCCCAGTGTGCGTCAGGATCGCCGCGTGGTCATCCGCTCAGCGCGACGGAATTTGAACGTTCCTGCCGTCTTGAACGGGAAGGCGGCATCGGGGTTGGAGATGCGGGCGGCGAGGCGGTAAACTGCGGCCATGTCGAAAGCCGCCGCTCAACGCCGGTCCGCCACCCAATGGCGGGTCGGGGCCGGATCCGAAGCCATCGCCCGGGCTACGCCCCAGGAAGTCGCCGTTGGCCTGTCGTTCGACGGTCGACCGCACACCGTGCTGATGGCCACCCCAGACGACGTCGAGGACCTGGCCCTGGGCTTCACCATCACCGAGGCGGTGGCCAAGGCGGGCGACGTGCTCGGAATCGAGGTCACCCAGACGGATCTGGGCATCCTGGCCGACGTGAAGCTTCAACCCGGCGCGATCCAGCGCAAGGCCCGGCCGCGCACCCTGGAGGGACGGTCCAGCTGCGGGCTGTGCGGGGTGCAGCGCCTGGCCGACGCCGTGCGGCCGCTGCCGCGCTTGGAAAGCGGCGTGAGGGTCTCGCACCAAGCCATCCAACGCGCTGTCGACGCCCTGGGCGACGTCCAGGCCCTGGGCCGCTTGACCAGGGCCACTCACGCCGCGGCCTTCGCGGACGCCGAGGGCGCGCTGGTCGTGGTCCGCGAGGATGTCGGCCGGCACAACGCCCTGGACAAGCTGGCCGGCGCCATGGCCCGCGAGGGCCGCGATGCTTCGGACGGCTTCGTCTTGGTGACCAGCCGCTGTTCGTTCGAGATGGTCGAGAAGACCGTACGGATGGGCTGCTCGATGCTGGTGGCGGTCTCGGCCCCGACCGATTTGGCGATCCGCCGGGCCGAGGAGTCCGGCCTGACCCTGGTCGCTCTGGCCCGCGCCGACGGCCACACCGTCTTCACCTATGCCGAGCGCCTGCTCGACGCCGCGCCGGAGCTGGTCTGATGGCCAAGGACGAGATCGATCACGCCAACGCCAAGATCCCCGGCATCCACCGTTACGACAACGCCGCCGGCGGCTGGGGCGCGCTGAAGGCGGTAGCCGGGGCCCTGACCGATCAGGAGACGGTGATCGAGGGCGGCAAGACCCTGCTGCGCGCCAATCAGCCGGAGGGCTTCGACTGCCCCGGCTGCGCCTGGCCCGATCCAAAACATACCTCGTCGTTCGAGTTCTGCGAGAACGGGGCCAAGGCCGTGGCCTGGGAGGCGACGTCCAAGCGCGCCACGCCCGAGGTGTTCGCCGCCCACACCGTCACCGCGCTGAAGACCTGGAGCGACCACGCCCTGGAGGATCTGGGCCGGCTGACCCATCCGATGGCCTATGATCGGGCGAGCGATCGCTATCTGCCCATCGCCTGGGACGAGGCCTTCGCGCGCACGGCCAACGGCCTGAAGGCGCTGGGCCACCCGAACCAGGCGGAGTTCTACGCCTCGGGGCGGGCTTCCAACGAGGCGGCGTTCCTGTTCCAGCTGTTGGGCCGGCGCGTGGGGACCAACAATTTCCCCGACTGCTCCAACATGTGCCACGAGCCGACCAGCGTCGGCCTGCCGGACTCGATCGGCATGGGCAAGGGCTCGGTGACGCTGGAGGATTTCGACCACGCCGACCTGATCCTCAGCTTCGGCCACAACCCCGGCACCAACCATCCGCGGATGATGACCACGCTACGCGACGCCGCCCGGCGCGGGGCGACGATCCTGGCCTTCAATCCGCTGAAGGAGCGGGCCCTGGAGAAGTTCGCCGCGCCGCAGGACCCGGTCGAGATGGCGACCCTGACCTCGACCCCGATCGCTTCGGCCTACTATCAGGTGTCCATCGGCGGCGACGCCTTGGCGGTGCAGGGGATGATGAAGGCCGTCCTGGCCCTGGACGAGCAAAGCCAGGGCACGGTGCTGGACCGCGCCTTCATCGCCGAGCACACCGAGGGCTTCGAGGCGGTGAGGGCCATCGTCGAAGACCTGAGTTGGGACGAGATCGAGACTGGCTCAGGGCTGACGCGGGCCCAGATCGAGGAAGCGGCCCGAGCCTATGCCGGCGCCAAGGCGACGATCCTCTGCTACGGCATGGGCCTGACCCAGCACCGCTCCTCGTCCAGCACGGTGCAGCAACTGGTCAACTTGCTGCTGCTGAAGGGCAATATCGGCCGGCCGGGGGCGGGGATCTGTCCCGTGCGGGGCCACTCCAACGTCCAGGGCGACCGGACGGTCGGGATCTGGGAAAAGCCCTCGGCCGCTTTCCTGGACTCGATGGACAAGGTCTTCGCCTTCAAGTCGCCGCGCGAGCACGGCCACACGGTGGTCGAGACGATCGCGGCCATGGAAGCGGGCGAGACCAAGGTGTTCGTCGGCCTGGGCGGCAATTTCGCGGTCGCTGCGCCCGACCCGACCCGCACCTTCGCGGCGATCCGGAAGGTGGGACTGACGGTCCACGTCGCCACCAAGCTGAACCGGACCCATCTGCTGCATGGCGAGGAGAGCCTGCTGCTGCCGTGCCTGGGACGCACCGAGATGGATCTGCAGGCCGGCGTGCGCCAGGCGGTGACGGTCGAGGACTCGATGTCGATGGTCCACGCCTCGCGCGGGCTGAACGCCCCGGCCTCGGACCAGCTGAAGTCCGAGCCGGCGATCGTCGCGGGGATCGGCGCGGCGCTGTTCGGGCCGGGCGACATCGTCGACTGGCCGGGCCTGGCCGCCGACTACGACAAGATCCGTGACCTGATCGAGGCGGTCTTCCCCGAGGCCTTCACCAACTATAATGAGCGGGTGCGCCAGCCGGGCGGCTTCCGCCTGCCGGTTCCGCCGTCCGAGCGGGTCTGGAAGACCCCCAGCGGCAAGGCCCAGTTCCTGGCCCATCGCCATGACGGCCAGGACGCCCGGCGGGGCGAGGCCGACGTGCTGCTGCTGACCACGGTGCGCAGCCACGACCAGTACAACACCACCATCTACGGCCAGAACGACCGCTATCGCGGGGTGTTCGGTCGCCGCGACGTGGTCTTCGCCCATCCCGACGACATCGCCTCGCGGGGCCTGAAGGCCGGCGACCGCATCGACCTGACGGCGGCCTTCGACGACACCGGGCGACGGGCGGTGCGCGGCTTCACCCTGGTGGAGCGCGACATCCCCCGGGGCTGCCTGGCCGCCTATTATCCCGAGACCAATGTGCTGGTGGCGCTGGACGACCACGACCGCCGCAGCGGCACGCCCGCCTACAAGTCCGTGCCGGTGCGGCTGGCGGCCGCGTCGATTGAGGCCCAATCATGACAAGCGGGTCATGACCTCGAATTAAGTCGTTTCTCGATAAGCGCGCGGCTAGCTTTTCCTCAACACCAGTTTCGTTCGAGGGAACAACCGATGCGCGCTCTTCTGCTTCTGGCCTCCGCCGCCACCGTCCTGGGCTTCGCCGGGACCGCCGCCGCCGCCGATCCGTCCGTGAAGATCAAGGACGCCGTGGCGCGGGTTGAGGTGATCCCGGAGGCCCGTAGCGACGTGAAGGTCGAGTTCCTGACGACCAACCAAAGCCTGCCGCTGAAGATCCGCCAGGATCGCTCGGACGTCACCATCGACGGTGGCCTGCGGATGAACCGCATCAATGGCTGCAACACGGTGATGGGCAAGACGGTCGTTCACGTGCGCGGCGTCGGTGACGTGAAGTGGGAAGACATCCCGCAGATCGTGGTCCGCGTGCCGATGGACGCCGAGGTCGCTGCTGGCGGCGCGGTGTTCGGCAATGTCGGTCGGACAGACCGCCTGGAGCTGTCCAACGCCGGTTGCGGCGATTGGACCGTGGCCAACGTCAAGGGCAAGCTGGATCTGAACCAGGCCGGCTCTGGCGACACCAAGGCCGGCAGCGCCGGCTCGGCCGAGATCAACATCGCCGGTTCGGGCGACGTGAAGACCCAGGAGATCGGCGGCGACCTGGAGATCAACATCGCCGGCTCGGGCGGGGTGACCGCCGCCAGCGTCAACGGCAAGCTCGAGGCCAACATCGCCGGTTCGGGCGACGTGACCGTCCGGGGCGGCCATTCGCGGGCGGTGGACGTCAGCGTCATGGGCTCGGGCGACGTCGACTTCGACGGCGAGGCCGACTCCGTCGAGGTGTCGGTGGCCGGCTCGGGCGACGTGCGCATCGCCAAGGCCAACGGCCCGGTGAGCAAGCACGTGGCCGGTTCGGGCGAGGTGAACATCGGCCGCTAGTCGCCGACGCGCTCCACCGCGCTCACGCTACATATATATATAAAGAGAAACGCCCCGGAGCCGAAGCTCCGGGGCGTTCCTTCATTCGCGGATCGCGAACCGTCGTTCTTATTGAACGATGGTGCGGACCGGGGCGCGAACGCCGAACAGGGTCTCGGCGTCGATCAGGTCGGCGCCCGAACGGTCGCGGGTCTTCAGGCTGCCGCCGAACGTGTAGCGGAAGCCAACCTTCACGGCTTCCGAGTTCAGGTCGGCCAGGTCCTTGGACTCGGTGTGGGTGTACTTGCCGAAGGTCGACCAGCCGGTGTTGGCGAACTTGTATTCGCCGCCGACATTGACGTCCCAGACGTCGGCCTTCGAGAAGCCCTTGGGGTCGAGGTTGGCGTAGCCGGCGCCGGCGTCCAGACGGAAGTCGTCCGAGACGAAGTAACGGGCTTCACCGCGCACGGTGTAGAGGTCGGCGTCGGCGTCGTTCTCGTGGCCATAGGCGGCGACGCCCGTCAGGGTGACGCGGTCGAAGTACTTGCTGGCTTCGGCGCCGACGGCCCACAGGGTGTCGCTCGACGGACGCGACAGGGCGGCGAAGCCGCCGACGCGCACGGTGTCGCCGGCGACCAGGGTCGTGGCGTGGGCGGCGGTCGAGGCGACGGTTTCGTCGCTCAGGTCGTTGTCGTTGACCGAGACGTTGCCGTTCAGGGTCACGGTCCAGGCGCCGGTCGGGATGGCGACGTTGCCGTCGACCTTCACCGAGGTGCCGTCGGCGTCGAGGCCGGTGGCCTTGATGTCGGAGTAGTTCACGGCGGCGCCGATCGAGCCGACGTTCTGAGCGAAGGCGGGAGCCGAGACGGCCACGGCCAGGACGGCGGCGGCGGCAAAGAGTTGGGTCTTCATAGTGGGTAATCCCCTTACTGTGTGGCCTCGATCGGCCGGCGGTCGTTTGGGGAGGGCCGCCGGTCCGTCGAGGAGCGGCGGATCTATGGAGCTTCGCCGACCCCCACAAGGCGGGCGAAGTCGGTCATCGGCGAATTGATGCAGTTTTATGACACTTGCGGAAACGGACTGGGATTCCTATCGCGTGCGCTCGCACGTTCATGCCCTATATATCTCCCGATAAGGGCATGTCTCATCGATCGCTGGTTTGTCGCGCCGCAATCGGGCCTTCTCTGTTAAGTCCGCTCCCAAGGGTTGTCGCCGGGTCGAAGACGACCGGGCGTGGTTCCAGCCGCCGAGCGGGAACGCGGGTGGAGAGAGGAAGGAGAGGGGAAGGAGAGGGGAGGGCGGGGTGTGTTTCGCCGCCGTCAAAACCCGTTCCGAACCGCTTGACGAAACCGATTCACACACGTAAAAGCCCCCTTCTGTTGGACCGGCTGTGAGCTTTCGAGCTTAAACGCGGTTCGCGAACGACTGCGGGCGGCCCCTTTCTGGGTGTTGTTTTCAGTCACCGGCCCTAGCGGGTGACCGCCGGGGCCTATTTGTTTTGCGGACGCTGCGTTCGGAGTCTCCCCCGGGAGGATCCGAGTTGGTCTTTGAAATGGTTCGAGACGCGGGCGCAGCCCACTAGGAAACCGAGCGATATGGATCGTCAGAACATCCGCATCCGGCTCAAGGCCTTCGATCACCGCGTGTTGGATCATTCCACGCGCGAGATCGTGAATACGGCCAAGCGCACGGGTGCGACGGTACGGGGCCCGATCCCCCTGCCCACGCTTATCGAGAAATTCACCGTCAACCGCTCGCCGCACGTCGACAAGAAGTCGCGCGAGCAGTTCGAGATCCGTACGCACAAGCGCGTCCTCGACATCGTTGACCCGACTCCGCAGACCGTGGACGCGCTGATGAAGCTCGACCTGTCGGCCGGCGTTGACGTCGAAATCAAGCTGTAAGGAGGGCCGAACAGATGACTCTCCCCGCTAATCGTACTGGCGTGATCGCCAAGAAGCTGGGCATGACCCGCTTCTTCGATGAAACCGGACAGCACGTCCCGGTCACCGTCCTGTCGCTGGACGGTTGCCAGGTCACGGGCCAGCGCACGGTCGAGAAGGACGGTTACACCGCCCTGCAACTCGGCGCCGGCGCCAAGAAGCCCAAGAACACCTCCAAGGCCCTGCGCGGCCACTTCGCCAAGAATTCGGTCGAGCCCAAGCGGATCGTCGCCGAATTCCGCGTGGATGAAGCCGCTCTGATCGATGTGGGCGCCGAATTCACGGCTGACCACTACGTCGCCGGCCAGAAGGTGGACATCCAAGGCATCACCGTCGGTAAGGGTTTTGCCGGCGCCATGAAGCGCTGGAACTTCGGCGGTCTGCGCGCCACCCACGGCGTCTCGGTCTCGCACCGTTCGCACGGTTCGACGGGTAACCGTCAGGATCCGGGTCGCACGTTCCCGGGCAAGAAGATGGCCGGTCACCTGGGTCAGGAAACCGTCACCACCCTGAACGTCACCGTTTGGAAAGTGGACGTCGAACGCGGCCTGATCCTGGTCAAGGGCGCTGTCCCCGGCTCGGAAGGCTCGTACGTCAAGGTTCGCGACGCGATCAAGAAGGCCGCTCCGGCCGACCTGCCGCGTCCGGGCGCCTTCCGCAAGGCTGGCGAGGCTCCGGCCGCCGCCGCTGAAACCCCCGCTGAGGAAGCCCCCGCGGCGACGACCGAAGAGGGCGAAGGCTAATGAAACTCGACGTCATCAAACTGGACGGCGGCAAGGCCGGCTCCGTTGATCTCGACGACGCCATCTTTGGCATCGCCGACATCCGCGGCGACATCCTGCAGCGCGTCGTCACCTGGCAGCTGGCCAAGCGCCGCTCCGGGAACCACAAGATTCAAGTCCGCAACGAGGTCTCTCGTACGGGCAAGAAGATGTACAAGCAAAAGGGCACCGGCTCGGCTCGTCACGGTTCGCGCCGTGCGGCTCAGTTCGTCGGCGGCGCCAAGGCTCACGGGCCTGTCGTTCGTAGCCACGCGTTCGATCTTCCCAAGAAGATCCGCGCCATGGCTCTGCGCCACGCTCTGTCGTCGAAGGCCAAGGCCGGCTCGATCGTCGTGCTGGACAGCGCCGTTCTGACCGATCCGAAGACGGCCGCCCTGCGCGCCAACTTCGAAAAGCTCGGCCTGAAGAACGCGCTGGTCATCGCGGGTCCGGAAGTGGACGGCAACTTCAAGCTCGCCGCCCGCAACATTCCGAACATCGACGTGCTGCCGAACGCCGGCCTGAACGTCTATGACGTGCTGCGTCGCCAAACGCTCGTCCTGACCAAGGACGCGATCGAGGCGATCTCGGCCCGTTTCGCTGAGAAGGAAGCCGCCTGATGGCCGCAACCGCCCGCCACTACGACACGATCCTGTCGCCGGTGATCACCGAGAAGGCCACCCTGCTCAGCGAGCAGAACAAGGTTGTCTTCCGCGTGTCCGCCGATGCGTCGAAGGACGAAATCGCCGCCGCAGTCGAAGAGCTGTTCAAGGTCAAGGTCACCAAGGTCAACACCCTGGTCACCAAGGGCAAGACCAAGCGCTTCCGTGGCATCATCGGACGCCGTTCCGATGTCAAAAAAGCCATCGTGACCCTGGCCGAAGGCCAGTCGATCGACATCACGACGGGGCTCTAATCAGATGGCCTTGAAGCACTTTAACCCGACCAGCCCCGGCCAGCGCGGCCTGGTGCTGATCGACCGCAGCGAGCTCCACAAGGGCCGCCCGGAAAAGAAGCTGGTCGAAGGTCTGACCAAGTCGGGCGGTCGTGGCGGCAATGGCCGTATCGCGGTCCGCTTCCGCGGCGGCGGCGCCAAGCGCCTGTACCGTCTGGTCGACTTCAAGCGTCGTAAGCAAGGCACGGCCACGGTCGTTCGCCTCGAGTACGATCCGAACCGCACCGCCTTCATCGCCCTGATCAAGTATCAGGACGGCGAACTGTCCTACATCCTGGCTCCGCAACGCCTGAAGGCCGGCGACGAAGTCGTCACCGCCGACAAGGTCGACGTGAAGCCGGGCAACACCTCGCCGCTGCGGACCATGCCGATCGGCACGATCATCCACAACGTCGAGCTGAAGCCCGCCAAGGGTGGCCAGATCGCCCGTTCGGCTGGCGCCTACGCCCAGCTGGTCGGTCGTGACGCCGGTTACGCTCAGATCCGTCTGAACTCGGGCGAGCTGCGCATGGTGCTCGACACCTGCCTGGCCACCGTCGGCGCCGTGTCGAACCCCGACCACATGAACGAAAACCTCGGCAAGGCCGGGCGCGTTCGTCACATGGGCCGTCGTCCTCACGTCCGCGGCGTCGCCATGAACCCGGTCGACCACCCCCACGGTGGTGGTGAAGGCCGGACTTCGGGCGGTCGTAACCCGGTGACCCCGGCCGGTAAGCCGACCAAGGGCGCCAAGACCCGCGTCAACAAGGCCACGGATAAGTTCATCATCCGTTCGCGCCACAAAGCGAAAAAGGGCCGCTAAGCCATGACCCGCTCCGTCTGGAAAGGCCCGTTCGTCGACGGGTACCTCCTGAAGAAGGCCGACGCCGCTCTGTCGTCGGGCCGCAAGGACGTCATCAAGACCTGGTCGCGCCGCTCGACCATCATGCCGCAGTTCGTCGGCCTGGTGTTCGGCGTGCACAACGGTCAGAAGCACGTTCCCGTCTCCGTGTCGGAAGACATGGTCGGTATGAAGTTCGGTGAGTTCGCTCCCACCCGCAACTTCCCCGGCCACGCCGCCGACAAGAAGGCGAAGAGGAAGTAGGCCATGAGCCAAGCTAAACAACCTCGCCGCCTGCCGGCCAATGAAGCGATGTGCAAGGTTCGCACCTTGCGCACCAGCGCCCGCAAGCTGAACCTGGTCGCTCAGTCCATTCGTGGCCTGAACGTCCAGCGCGCTCTGAACGAGCTCGAATTCAGCCACAAGCGTATCGCTCAGGACGTCCGCAAGGCGCTGTACTCGGCCATCTCCAACGCCGAGAACAACCACAACCTCGACATCGACTCGCTGGTCGTCGCCGAGGCCTATGTGGGCAAGAACCTGGTGATGAAGCGTTTCTCGCCGCGTGCTCGCGGTCGGGCCACGCGCGTTGAAAAGCCGTTCTCCGAGATCACCATCGTGGTCCGCGAACTGGGTGAGGCCGCCTGATGGGTCAGAAAGTCAATCCGGTCGGGCTGCGGCTCGGCGTAAACCGTACCTGGGACAGCCGTTGGTTCGCCGACGGCGAACAGTACGGCAAGCTCCTGCACCAAGACCTCGCGGTCCGTGCGATGCTCAAGAAGCGCCTGTATCAAGCCGGCGTCTCGCGCATCATCATCGAGCGTCCGCACAAGAAGTGCCGCGTCACGATCTATGCCGCCCGTCCGGGCGTCATCATCGGCAAGAAGGGCGCTGACATCGACAAGCTCCGCAAGGACCTGTCGGTGATGACGGAAGGCGAAGTTCACCTGAACATCGTCGAAATCCGTAAGCCCGAAACCGACGCCCAGCTGGTGGCCGAGTCCATCGCCCAGCAGCTCGAGCGCCGGATCGCCTTCCGCCGCGCCATGAAGCGGTCGATCCAATCGGCCGTCCGTCTCGGCGCCAAGGGCATCCGCATCAACGTGTCGGGCCGCCTCGGCGGCGCGGAAATCGCTCGTATGGAATGGTATCGCGAAGGTCGCGTGCCGCTTCACACGCTGCGCGCCGACATCGACTACGGTTTCGCGGAAGCCAAGACCACCTACGGCATCATCGGCGTGAAGACCTGGATCTTCAAAGGCGAAGTGCTGGAGCATGACCCGATGGCGCTCGACAAGCGTCTCGCCACTGAATCCGGCCCGGCCGGCGAAGGTGGTGGGCGCGAGCGCGGCGATCGTCCCGACCGGGGCGACCGCGGCCGTCGCGATCGGGGCTAAGGATAGAGCGCTATGCTGTCACCGAAAAAAACCAAGTATCGCAAGCAGTTCAAGGGCCGTATCCACGGCACCTCGAAGGGCGGCACCCTGCTGAACTTCGGTTCGTACGGCCTGAAGGCCGTCGAGCCTGAGCGCATCACGGCGCGTCAGATCGAAGCTGCTCGTCGCGCCATCACCCGCCAGATGAAGCGTCAAGGCCGCGTCTGGATCCGTATCTTCCCGGACGTGCCGGTCACCGGCAAGCCGGCTGAAGTCCGGATGGGTAAGGGCAAGGGCGCCGTGGACCACTGGGCCGCTCGCGTGGCCCCGGGCCGCATCATGTTCGAAATCGACGGCGTGCCGGACGATATCGCGCGCGAAGCCCTGCGTCTCGGCGCTGCCAAGCTGCCGATTCGTACCCGCGTCGTCACCCGCATCGACGCCGGTGCGGCTCTGGAGGCCGAAGCGGCATGACCAAGATCCAAGACATCCGGGGCCTGACCCCTGACCAACTCGCCGAGCAACTGCTCAACCTGAAAAAAGAGCAGTTCAACCTGCGCTTCCAGGCGGCGACCGGTCAGGTGGAAAAGACCCACCGCGTTGGTGAAATCCGCAAGGAAATCGCCCGCATCAAGACCGTGCTGCGCGCCAAGGCCGCGGCTTAAGGAGAACGATATGCCCAAGCGTATCCTCGAAGGGGTTGTCGTTTCCGATAAAGGCGACAAGACCGTAGTGGTTAAGGTTGAACGGACCATCGTTCACCCGCTGCTGAAGAAGATCGTGCGTCGGTCCAAGAAGTACCACGCGCACGATGAGAGCAATGCGTACAAGGCGGGCGAAATCGCCCGTATCATCGAGTGCGCTCCGAAGTCCAAGCTGAAGACCTGGGAAGTCCTTCCCAAGGCTTCTGCTTAATCTGGAAGGTTTGAACCATGATCCAGATGCAAACTAACCTGGAAGTCGCCGACAACTCCGGCGCCCGCCGGGTCATGTGCATCAAGGTGCTGGGTGGCGCAGGTCGTCGCTACGCCAGCGTCGGTGACGTGATCGTCGTGTCCGTGAAGGAAGCCATTCCCCGCGGCCGCGTGAAGAAGGGTGACGTGCTTCGCGCCGTCGTCGTTCGCGTGAACCAAGGCATGAAGCGTAAGGACGGGTCGCTGATCCGTTTCGACAAGAACGCCGCGGTCATCGTCAACAAGCAGAGCGAGCCGGTCGGCACGCGGATCTTCGGCCCGGTTCCTCGCGAACTGCGCGCCAAGAACCACATGAAGATCATCTCCCTCGCCCCCGAGGTGCTGTAATGGCTGCCAAGATTAAGAAGGGCGACCGCGTTGTCGTCCTGGCCGGCAAGGACAAGGGCAAGCAAGGCGCTGTGACCCAGGTTCTCCCCAAGGAGAACCGCGTCCTGGTGCAAGGCGTGAACCTGGTTCAACGCCACACCAAGGCCACCCAGGCTGATCCGCAAGGCGGCATCAAGAGCAAGGAAGCGACCCTGCACGTCTCGAACGTCGCGCTGGTCGATTCCAACGGCAAGGCCACCCGCGTCGGCTTCAAGATCGAAGGCGACAAGAAGGTGCGCGTCGCCAAGACCACGGGCGAGGTGATCAATGGTTGATCAAGCTTACGAACCGCGGCTGAAGTCCGAATATCGCGCGCGCATCCGCGCCGCGATGAAGGAACAGTTCGCGTACACCAACGAAATGCAGATCCCCAAGCTGGACAAGATCGTCCTGAACATGGGTATCGGCGAAGCTGTGGCCGACTCCAAGAAGGCCCAGACCGCGCTGAAGGATCTGATGGCCATCGCCGGCCAGAAGCCGGTCGCCACGAAGGCCCGCAAGTCCATCGCCGGCTTCAAGCTGCGCGAAGGCATGGTGGTCGGCGCCAAGGTGACCCTCCGCAAGGACCGGATGTACGAGTTCCTCGACCGCCTGGTCACGATCGCGCTGCCGCGCGTGAAGGACTTCCGCGGCCTGAACGGCAAGAGCTTCGACGGCCGTGGCAACTACGCCATGGGCCTGAAGGAGCACCTGGTGTTCCCGGAAATCAACTATGACCAGATCGAACAGATCTGGGGCATGGACATCATCGTCTGCACCACTGCGAAGACCGATCAGGAAGCCAAGGCTCTCCTGAAGGAATTCCAGTTCCCGTTCACGAATTAAGAGCGGGCAGGGAAACACACCATGGCCAAGAAAAGCGCCGTTAACCGTAATCTCGCGGTCAAGGCCCTCGTCAAGCAATTCGCCGACAAGCGCGCCGCGCTGAAGGCGATCGCCAACGACGAAAGCCTGCCGCTGGAAGAACGCTTCGAAGCCCGCCTGAAGCTCGCGAAGCTTCCGCGCAGCTCGTCGGCTGTTCGCATTCGCAACCGTTGCGAAGTGACCGGCCGCCCGCGCGCCTACTATCGCAAGCTGAAGATGAGCCGGATTGCTCTGCGCGAACTGGGTTCGCAAGGGCAGATCCCCGGCCTCGTCAAGTCGAGCTGGTGAGGACGATCAGATGTCGATGAACGATCCCCTGAGCGATATGATCGCTCGCATCAAGAACGCCGCCACGCGCAAGCGCGCCAAGGTCGCGACGCCGGCTTCCAAGCTGCGCGCCCGCGTCCTGGACGTGCTGGCCGACGAAGGCTACATCCGCGGCTACTCGCTGGTCGAGAAGCCCGGTGCGTTCCCCGAATTCGAGATCGAGCTCAAGTATTTTGACGGTGAGCCCGTGATCGCCGAGATCAGCCGCGTGTCCAAGCCTGGTCGCCGCGTCTATTCGTCGATCAAGGACCTGAAGCCGATCAAGAACGGCCTGGGCATCTCGATCCTTTCGACGCCGAAGGGCGTCATGTCGGACTCCGCCGCACGCGACGCTAATGTCGGTGGCGAAGTCCTCTGCCGCGTCTACTAGGCGCGGGAGGGAAAGAGCATGTCACGTATCGGTAAGAAGGCCGTCTCGATCCCCAAGGGCGTCACCCTGACGCTCGAGGGCCAGACGGTGTCGGTGAAGGGGCCTAAGGGCCAACTCTCCTGGACGGTTCCGGAAGAAATCGAGATCAAGGTCGAAAGCGAAGAGCTGACCCTGACCCCGCGGAACGAGTCCACGCGCGCCAAGTCGATGTGGGGTCTGTCCCGCACGCTGGTGTCCAACATGGTGCACGGCGTCACGACGGGCTTCGAGGAAACCCTCGAACTGGTCGGCGTTGGTTACCGCGCCGCGATGAAGGGCTCCGCGCTCTCCATCCAGCTCGGTTTCTCCCACGACGTAGACGTCGAGGCTCCGGCCGGCGTCACCTTCGCGGTGCCCAAGCAGACCGAAATCAAGATCGCCAGCGCTGATAAGCAGGCGGTTGGCGAGATTGCCGCGAAAATCCGCCGCATTCGTCCGCCGGAGCCCTACAAGGGCAAGGGCGTGCGCTATGCTGGCGAGAAGGTTCGCCGCAAGGAAGGCAAGAAGAAGTAAGCCATGGCGCTCTCACCTCGCGAATCCGCCGTGCGTCGTGCCCAACGCACCCGCACCCGCCTCAAGGCCCTGTCCAATGGTCGCCCGCGTTTGTCGGTCTTCCGTTCGTCCAAGAACATCTACGCCCAGATCATCGATGATGAACGCGGCGTGACCCTGGCTTCGGCCTCCACCCTCGAGGGTGAAGGTTCGGCCAAGGGCGCGGACAAGGACGCGGCCGCTCTGGTCGGCAAGCTCGTCGCCGAGCGCGCCATCGAAAAGGGCGTCAAGGACGTCGTCTTCGATCGCGGCGGCTACATCTTCCACGGACGGGTGAAAGCCCTGGCCGACGCCGCGCGCGAAGCCGGCCTGAACTTCTAAGGGAAACATCATGGCTCGTGGTGACCAACAGCGCGGTGAAGGCGGTCCTCGTCGTGACCGTCGCGACCGCAACGCCCCCGAAGAGCGGGTCGACAGCGACATCGTCGAAAAGCTCGTCCACATCAACCGCGTCGCCGCCACCGTAAAGGGCGGCCGTCGCTTCAGCTTCGCTGCTCTGATGGTCGTTGGCGACCAAAAGGGCCGCGTCGGCTTCGGTCATGGCAAGGCGCGTGAAGTGCCGGAAGCCATCCGCAAGGCGACCGAAGAAGCCAAGAAGACCATGGTCCGCGTCCCGCTCCGCGAGTCGCGCACCCTGCACCACGACGGCTACGGCCGTTGGGGCGCTGGCAAGGTCATGATGCGCGCTGCCCCTCCCGGCACGGGCGTCATCGCCGGTGGTCCGATGCGCGCGGTTCTCGAAACCCTGGGCGTCCAGGACGTCGTGGCCAAGTCGACGGGTTCCTCGAACCCGTACAACATGGTCCGCGCCACGTTCGAAGCCCTGAAGGTTCAATCGTCGCCCCGCCAGATCGCCGCCAAGCGCGGCAAGAAGGTTGGCGACATTCTCGGCCGCCGCGCCGACGGAGCCTCGGCTCCGGACGCTCTCGAGGGCTAAGACATGGCTGAAGCTAAAACCGTCAAGGTTCGCCAAACCGGCAGCCCGATCCGTCGCAACGCCGTCCAGCGCGCCACGCTCGCTGGCCTGGGTCTCAACAAGCTGGGCCGCGAGTCCACGCTGGAAGACACCCCCTCGGTGCGCGGGATGATCCGCAAGGTCCAGCACCTGCTGGAAATCGTCGAGTAGTTCTGCTACACGACAGCGAAATCGCCACCCCGGTGAAAGCCGGGGTGGTTTTCGTTTTAAGTTCGATACCGTTTTCAAGCCGAGTCCGGCCGCTGGCCGGGCGCAGATCTCCAAGGAGAGGCACATATGACCAAGCTTAATGAACTGGCTCCGGCTCCCGGCTCCACCAAGGGCCGCATGCGCATCGGCCGCGGCCCGGGTTCGGGCAAGGGCAAGACCGGTGGTCGCGGTGTGAAGGGCCAGAAGGCGCGCTCGGGCGTCGCCATCGCCGGCTTCGAAGGCGGCCAGATGCCGCTGCACATGCGTATGCCTAAGCGCGGCTTCAACAACCCCTTCCGTCTCGAGTTCGCCGAAGTGAACCTGTGGCGCCTGGAGCAAGCCGTCGAAGCCGGCAAGCTGAAGGCCGGCGCGACGGTTTCCGTCGCCGACCTGGTCGCCGCGGGCGTGATCCGTCGCGAACTGGACGGCGTGAAGCTGCTGGGCAAGGGCGAAATCAAGTCGGCCCTGAAGCTGACCGTCTATTCGGCGACCGAAGCGGCCATCAAGGCCGTCGAAGCCGCCGGCGGTTCGGTGACCGTGACCAAGAAGGCCAAGGTTCAAGCTGAAGCCTAAGACCATAATGTCATCCCGCGCGACGGCCCTGGTTTTGGGGCCGGCGCCGGGATCGCGAAGAGGGCAGGGGAGACCCGCCCAGGCCGCAGTTTCCCGCCGGGATGACAGAATATCGAGGCTCGCCGTGACATCGCGGCGAGCCTCACCTATGTACGGCTCCGTACTCGGGCCTTGTCCGGCCCCGGCGATTCATCGCCGCCTGGACCTGGCCCGGCTTAATGCTTGGAGCGCGACCTGACCGCGGATGCGGCGCGCGCTCTCGACGTGGGGATTTGAATGGCCTCGGCCGCCGAACAACTCGCAGCCAATATGAACTTCGGGTCCTTCCAGAAGGCCACCGAACTTCACAAGCGCATCTGGTTCACGCTCATCGCCCTGATCGTCTACCGGCTCGGCACCTATGTGCCGATCCCGGGGATCAATCCGGAAGCCTTCGCCGCCGCGTTCTCGCAGCAGTCGAAGGGCATCCTGGGCATGTTCAACATGTTCTCGGGCGGCGCCGTGCAGCGCATGGCCGTCTTCTCGCTGAACGTGATGCCCTACATCAGCGCCTCGATCATCGTGCAGCTGATGGGCTCGGTGTATCCGCCGTGGGAAAAGCTGAAGAAGGAAGGCGGCGAGGCCGGCCGCAAGACCCTGAACCAGTACACCCGCTACCTGGCGGTCGTGTTGGCCGTGGTGCAGTCGTTCTCGATCGCCGTGGGCCTGCAGAGCCAGGCCAACATGGTGGTCGGCGGCATCGCCCCGGCCTTCTTCATCGCCTCGACCGTCGTGGCCCTGACGGGCGGCACCCTGTTCCTGATGTGGCTGGGCGAGCAGATCACCAGCCGCGGCGTGGGCAACGGCGTTTCGCTGATCATCTTTACCGGCATCGTCTCGGCCCTGCCGCTGGGCGTGGTGCGGATGTTCACTCAGGTGCAGACCGGCGCGATGTCGGGCTTCGCCCTGTTCGCGGTGGCCGTCCTGGCCGTGGCCGTGATCTTCGCCATCGTCTTCGTCGAGCGCTCGCAGCGCCGCCTGCTGGTGCACTATCCCAAGCGCCAGCAAGGCAACCGGATGATCGGCGGCGACACCTCGTTCATCCCGCTGAAGCTGAACACCGCCGGCGTCATCCCGCCGATCTTCGCCTCCAGCCTGCTGCTGCTGCCGACGACCGCCATGGGCTTCCTGGCCACGGCCACCTTGCCCAACTGGCTGCAATGGCTGCCGACCGCGGTCGGCGCCCTGCAGCATGGTCAGCCGCTGTTCATGGTGCTGTACGCGGCCCTGATCATCTTCTTCTCGTTCTTCTACACCTCGGTCGTGTTCAATCCCGACGAGACGGCGGAGAACCTGCGTAAGTATGGCGGCTTCATGCCGGGCATCCGCCCGGGCAAGCGGACGGCGGAATATCTGGACTACGTCCTGACCCGCCTGACCGTGATCGGCGCGGCCTACATCACCGCCGTCTGCATCCTGCCGGAACTGCTGATGAGCAGCATGGGCCCGACCAAGTTCACCCTGGGCGGCACCTCGATCCTGATCGTCGTGACCGTGACCATGGACACGGTCGCCCAGATCCAGTCCCACCTGCTGGCGCACCAGTATGAGGGCCTGATCAAGAAGTCCAAGCTGCGGGGCGGCAAGGGCCGCTAGGCTCCGCTCCGAAACATCGCGGGACCGCGAAGGTCAAATGCGGAAGCCGGTTTGTCACAAACCGGCTTCCGTTTTTATCGAACCCACTCTAGGTCTGGGCGGACACGGGCGACAGACCCGTGGAAACGCAGGAAGCGCATTGATGAACTTGATCCTGTTCGGGCCGCCGGCGGCGGGCAAGGGCACCCAGGCCAAGCGCCTGGTCGAGCAGCGGGGCATGGTCCAGCTGTCGACCGGCGACATGCTGCGCGCCGCCATCGCCTCGGGCTCGGAGCTGGGGACGAGGGTCAAGGGCGTCCTGGATCGCGGCGAGCTGGTCACCGACGAGATCGTCATCGCCCTGATCGAAGAGCGGCTGCCCGAGGCGGAAGCCGCCGGCGGGGCCATCTTCGACGGTTTCCCACGCACCGTGCCCCAGGCCCAGGCGCTGGACGCCATCCTGGCCAAGCGGGGTCAGAAGATCGACTCGGTTCTCCGACTCAAGGTAGACGAGCCGGCTCTGATCGAACGGATCACCAAGCGATTCGCCGAGCAGGGCCGCCCCGACGACAATCCGGAAGTCTTCGTCACGCGCCTGGCGACCTACAACGCCCAGACCGCGCCGCTCCTCCCTTACTATCGGGACCAGGGCAAGCTCACGGAACTTGACGGCATGGCTTCGGTGGACGCCGTCGCCGCCTCCATCGACGCCGCGCTCTCGGTCGTGGCTTAAGACTTCGTTGGAATCCTCTCGTTTGAGCGGATTCCGCCATTGACGGATGCGCAACTATCCCTATAACGGGGCGCTTCCGCGAAAGGGCGCGATCTGTGCGCGCCGGACTGGGTCGAAAGACCGGGCCGGGCGCGCCGTTCGCGTCTTTAGTGCGTGACTAGGAGAACATTAGACGTGGCCCGTATCGCAGGCGTCAACATCCCGACGAACAAGCGCGTTTTGATCGCGCTTCAGTACATTCATGGCATTGGCCAGAAGTCCGCTCGTGACATCGTCACGAAGGTGGGCATCGACGACACTCGCCGGGTCAATCAGCTGACCGACGCCGAAGTTCTGCAGATCCGTGAAACGATCGACAAGGACTTCACCGTCGAAGGCGACCTGCGCCGCGAAAACTCGATGAACATCAAGCGCCTGATGGACCTGGCCTGCTATCGCGGCCTGCGTCACCGTAAGGGCCTGCCGGTCCGCGGTCAGCGCACGCACACGAACGCTCGCACCCGCAAGGGTCCGGCCAAGCCGATCGCCGGCAAGAAGAAATAAGGTAGCCTGACGATGGCCAAGGAACCGGCTCGCGTTAAAAAGCGCGAACGTAAGAACATCACCTCGGGCGTGGCGCACGTGAACGCCTCGTTCAACAACACCATGATCACCATCACCGACGCTCAGGGGAACACCATCTCCTGGTCGAGCGCCGGCATGATGGGCTTCAAGGGCTCGCGCAAGTCGACCCCGTACGCCGCTCAGATGGCTGCGGAAGACGCTGGCAAGAAGGCCGCCGAGCACGGTGTGAAGACCCTCGAGGTCAACGTGTCGGGTCCGGGTTCGGGCCGTGAGTCGGCCCTGCGCGCCCTTCAGGCCGCCGGCATGACCATCACGACGATCCGCGACGTCACGCCGATCCCGCACAACGGCTGCCGTCCGCCCAAGCGTCGTCGCGTCTAGTACTTTTACTACCCAATTCTCCATCGCCGGCTGCGAGATTCGCGGCCGGCGAGCCGCGTTCAAGGGATCGACCACGTGATCGAAAGAAACTGGAACGAGCTGATCCGTCCTGAGAAGCCGCAAATCGAGACTGGCGCCGACGCGACCCGCAAGGCTCGCATCGTGGCTGAGCCGCTCGAACGCGGCTTCGGTGTGACGCTCGGCAACGCTCTCCGCCGCGTCCTGCTCTCCTCGCTTCAGGGCGCCGCCGTCACCGCCATCCAGATCGATGGCGTCGTACACGAATTCTCCTCGCTCGAAGGCGTCCGCGAAGACGTCGTCGACATCGTTCTGAACATCAAGCAACTGGCCGTGCGCATGCACGCCGAAGGCCCCAAGCGCATGACCCTGCGCGCCACGGGCCCCGGCCCGGTGACCGCCGGTCAGATCGAAACGCCTTCGGACATCGAGATCCTGAACCCCGACCACGTGCTCTGCACGCTGGACGACGGCGCTTCGGTGCGCATGGAGTTCACGGTCAACACCGGCAAGGGCTACGTCCCGGCCGACAAGAACCGTCCGGAAGACGCGCCGATCGGCCTGATCGCCGTCGACGCCCTGTACTCGCCGGTCAAGCGCGTCGCCTATCGCGTCGAGCCGACCCGTCAAGGCCAGTCGCTGGACTATGACAAGCTGATCCTGGAAGTGGAAACCAACGGCGCGGTTACGCCGGTGGACGCGGTGGCCTACGCCGCCCGCATCCTGCAAGACCAGCTGCAGATCTTCATCACCTTCGAAGAGCCCAAGGCCAAGACCGCCGACGAGGCCAAGCCGGAACTGCCGTTCAACCCGGCCCTGCTGAAGAAGGTGGACGAACTGGAACTGTCGGTCCGCTCGGCCAACTGCCTGAAGAACGACAACATCGTCTACATCGGCGACCTGATCCAGAAGACCGAAGCCGAGATGCTGCGCACCCCGAACTTCGGCCGCAAGTCCTTGAACGAAATCAAGGAAGTGCTGGCCGGCATGGGTCTGCACCTGGGCATGGACGTGCCGAACTGGCCGCCCGAAAACATCGAAGACCTGGCCAAGAAGTTCGAAGACCAGATCTAAGAGAGTATATCGAGTACCGCGCTTAATCCGGGCCGTTCCTTTCGAGGAGCGGCCTGGGCCTTTTGAAGCCGCAACAGCGGTGGAGGGCCCCGGCGCTTCGTTCTGAACCCGGCAGGGACGCCGCTGGGATTGGTGACAATCAGCGCTTCTTCTTCGCGCTTCAGCGGGCCACGGCCCAGGAGACATTACAATGCGTCACGGTAAGGCTCACCGTAAACTCGGTCGTACGTCCGCTCACCGCACCGCCATGTTCGCCAACATGTCGGCCTCGCTGATCAAGCACGAGCAGATCGTCACCACCCTGCCCAAGGCCAAGGAACTGCGTCCCTTCGTCGAAAAGCTGGTCACCCTGGCCAAGCGCGGCGACCTGCACGCGCGTCGTCAGGCCATCTCGACCGTCCGCGACGTCGAGCAAGTCGGCAAGCTGTTCGCCACCATCGGTCCCCGCTACAAGGATCGTCAGGGCGGCTACATCCGCGTCCTGAAGGCCGGCTTCCGCTACGGCGACAACGCCCCGCTGGCCGTCATTGAGTTCGTCGACCGCGACGTCTCGGCCAAGGGCAAGGACTCCGGCCCGGTCTACTCGGCCGACTCGGAAGACTAAGATTTTCAGCCTCGGCTGACGGAAAAGGCCCCGGAGCGATCCGGGGCCTTTTTTGCGCTCGGGCGCCTGCGACAGGTTGCATCAGTTCACGCTGTCGCCCCGGTAGAGGTTTTGTTCACCTCGCCGCAGCATCCTTCGCCCTCAAGAACCCTGGGGAGGGATGGAGATGAAGATCTCCGGCGTCATGCGCGGCTTCGGCGGCGCGCTCGCGGCAGGGGTGATCCTGGCCGGCGGAGTGGCCCTGTTCGCGATCGAGGGTCTGCGCGTGGGCGGGCCGCTGTTCCGCCAGATCGTCGACAACAAGGACATCGTCGCCGACATCCTGCCGCCGCCGCTGTATGTGGTCGAGGCCGACCTGGTGGCGACCAAGCTGGTGGCCCATCCCGAGACCGTCGACGCGGCCGCCGACAAGCTGGCGGCGCTGCGCAAGGACTACGACACCCGTCGCGCCTACTGGAAGACCGCGCCCATCGATCCGGGCATGCGCGACATGCTCGTCGACCAGTCGGCCGCGCCCGCCCTGGAATTCTGGAACGAGATCGACCGGGAGATCTTGCCCGCCGTCCGGGCCGGCGACCTGGAACGCGCCCGTCAGGGCCTGGCCCGGGCCGACGCCGCCTACGAGGCCCATCGCGCCGTGATCGACAAGGTCGTGGTGATGGCCAATCACGACGCCGCCGCGGTCGAGGCGCGCGCGGCGGGCCAGACCCGTCTGGCCTTCGCCCTGCTGGCCGGGGCCGGGCTCCTGATGCTGCTGGTGGTCGTCGGCGGGATCGTGCTGATGGGCCGCCGCATCGTGCGGCCGATCCAGGCCATGACCGGCTTCATGGGGCGGCTGGCGGCCGGCGACTACGATCGCGCCGTGCCCTTCGCCGGGCGTCAGGACGAGATCGGCGAGATGGCCAATTCGGTGGCCGTGTTCCGCGAGGCGATCGTCGCGCGGCAGGCGGCCGAGGACCGCATCGCGGCCGAGCGCGACCAGACCGAGTCCGCCAAGGCTCGGCACGACGCCGAGCGGCGGTCCGAGGAAGCTGGTCGGCTGCAGGTGGTCGAGGCCCTGGGCGCGGCGGTGGCCCGACTGAAGGCCGGCGACCTGACGGCGCGGCTGGAGACGGCTTTCCCTCAGGCGTACGAAGGCCTGCGTGGTGACTTCAATCGGGCGATCGCCGGGCTGGAGGCGGCGCTGGGCGAGGTGATCGAGGGCGCGGGCGGCCTGCGGGCCGGGGCGCGCGAGATCAGCGGCGCGATCGAGGACCTGTCGGCCCGCACCGAGCGTCAGGCCGCCAGCCTGGCCGAGACGGCCGTGGCCTTGGGCGAGGTCAGCGCCAGCGTCAGGCGCACCGCCCAGGGCGCGGACGAGGCCAATACCGCCGTGATCGACAGCCGCACGGTCGCCGACCGTTCCAGCCAGGTGGTGGGCCGCGCGGCCGAGGCCATGAGCCAGATCGAAAGCTCCTCGGCCAAGGTCTCGCAGATCCTGGGCGTCATCGACGAGATCGCCTTCCAGACCAATCTGTTGGCCCTGAACGCGGGTGTCGAGGCCGCGCGGGCCGGTGACGCGGGCCGAGGCTTCGCTGTCGTCGCCCAGGAGGTGCGGGCCCTGGCTCAACGCTCGGCCGAGGCCGCCAAGGAGATCAAGGGCCTGATCACGGAGTCGTCCGACCATGTCCGCTCGGGCGTGACCCTGGTCGGCGAGGCCGGCGCGGCGCTGGGCGACATCGTCGAGCGGGTCGGGGTGATCGGCGGGCTGATGGAACAGATCGCCCAGTCCAGCCGCGAGCAGGCGGCGGGCCTGGCCGAGGTCGACCTGGCGGTCGGCCAGATGGATCAGGTCATCCAGCAGAACGCCGCCATGGCCGAGCAGGCCACCGCCGCCAGCCGAGGCCTGGCCGACGACGCCGTGCGCCTGGAGGCCCAGGTCGAGCACTTCCAGGTTTCGAGCGACCAGAGCGCCTGGGCGGCGGCCTAGGGTCTATTCCTTGGTCAGGTCCTGGCGGCGGAACAGCGCCACCGCGCCGCCGCCCAGCAGCACCAGCCAGGCCAGCAGGAACACCAGCGCCAGACCAGCTGGGCCAGCCTCGGGCCGCGCGTCGGCGGACGAGGCGACGAAGGTCTTCAGGACGCGGCCGGCATAGGCGGGCACCAGCAGGCTCTTCCAGGTGGAGGCCTGCAGGGTGGCGGCCAGCGTCGATTGCAGGAACACCACCACCAGGCCGGCGATCACCGCGCCCAGGGTCGAGCGGGTCAGCACGCCGATCAGGGCCGCCAGGGCGCCGATCAGCAGCACCTCGAGCCACGTCACCAACGTCACCCCGGCATACTGGCCCAGGAAGGCTGGTCCGGCCGAAGGGCTGACCAAGGTCGCATGGTCGATGGCGCCACCGAACAGTCCAGCCAGGACGGCGGTGACGGCGGTCAGCAGCAGGCTCCAGGCGGCGGCCTCGGCGAAGACGATCAGCTTGGCGGCCAGCAGGTTGACGCGGCTGTTGCGTGGCGTGACCAGGCGCCAGGTTTCCCAGCGATAGTCGCCGGCGAAGATCGCGGCCGCTCCGATCAGCAGGAACAGGGCGGTGATCGGTCCCGAAACGCCGGCCACCGCGCCCATGGCCCGGTTGGCCAGGTCGACAGTTGTTCCACCCGGCATGCCCTTGCGCAGCACGACATGGACGAACAGGTCGCCGGCCATGCTGAACAGCATGGCGACCAGGGGCATGAAGCCGAAGCCCCAGAACAGGGAGACCCGGTCGCGGGACAGGCGGAAGCGCTCGGCGGCGATGGCGTCAGCGAGCATCGGCGAGGTCCCCATTCTTTCGGTCGGTCGGCTCGAGCGCGCCCAGATAGGCGCTTTCCAGATCGCCCTCGCGCCAGCGGGCCTCGGTGATCTCGACTCCGGCCTCGACCAGGGCGCGGATCAGGGCGGGCGTCTCGGCGCGCAGCACGTCGGCCAAGACGGCGTTCGGACCGTCGGGCTCGCCCTTGTCGCCCAGCACCGCCAGGGCCTTGTCGACCGGCGAGACGGTCAGGCGCAGGCGTGGCTTGCCGCCGGTCAGGGCCTCGACCTCGCCCTCGGCGGCCAGCTTGCCCTTGGAGAAGATCGCCACCCGGTCGCAGACCCGGCGAACCTCGTCCAACTGGTGGCTGGCCAGGATGATGGTCACGCCTTCCTTGTTGGCCAGGTCACGGATCAGGGCGCGGATTTCCTGGATGCCGGCCGGATCCATGCCGCTGGTCGGCTCGTCCAGGATCACCAGCTCGGGGCGGGTGAAGAAGGCCGCGGCCAGGCCCAGGCGCTGCTTCATGCCCACCGAGAAGGTGCCGGCCTTGCGATCGGCCGCGCCGCCCAGGCCCACGCGCTCCAGCCAGTAGTCGATGTCGGCCGAGCCCGTCGCGCCGCTTTCCATGGCCAGCATCTTCAGCACGTCACGGGCGGTCAGATAGGGCGGATAGCGCGGAGTCTCGATCATCGCCCCGACCCGCCGCAGGGACGTGGCCTGGCCGGCCGGAGCGCCGAACAGCCGCGCGGTCCCGCTGGTGGGCCGCACCAGGCCCAAGGCGATACGGAACAGGGTGCTCTTGCCCGCGCCGTTGGGACCCAGCACGCCGAACACGCCGCCGGCCGGGATGCGCAGCGATAGACCGTCCAGGGCGCGCACCGCGCCATAGGTCTTGACGAGGCTGTCGGCCTCCAGGGCGAAACTCATGCGGAACGGGTTCCGGCGGCGGTCATGCGGGGCGACTCCCTGAAAGATCCGGGGACTATGGCCGCGCGGCCGAGTCCCGCCAAGTTAAGTCGCGGTCATGCGTGGCGATCCGTCATGAGGCTGGGCTATAGGCGAAGCGTTCGAGTACGAGGTGCGTGATGGTCGCTGTGTGCCGCTGGCTGGCGTTGATCGTGGTGATGACGCTGGGCGCCTGGGCCGGCCCACTGTCGGCGCGAGCCGCGCCGCCGGCGAAGTCGGCCCTGACGATCCTGATCTCGCTGGACGGCTTCCGGCCCGACTATCTGGATCGGGGGGTGACCCCGACTCTCGGCGCCCTGGCCGCCGACGGCGCGCGCGGGGCCATGCGGCCGTCGTTCCCGTCGCTGACCTATCCGAACCACTACACGCTGGTGACCGGCAAGCGGCCTGATCACCACGGGATGGTCAACAATACGCTGGAAGACGCCGAGATCCCGGACGTCAATTTCAGCATGTCGAACCACGCGGCGGTCGGCGACGGGCGCTGGTGGGACGAGGCCAAGCCGATCTGGGTCAGCGCCGAGCAGCAGGGCGTTCACGCCGGCACGCTGTTCTGGCCGGGCTCGGAAGCGGAAATCGACGGTGTGCGGCCCAGCCATTGGAAGCTGTACGACCAGAACCTGTCCTACGACGACCGCGTCGACACCGTGCTGTCGTGGATCGACGCCAAGGATCCGCCGCTGGGCTTCGCCACCCTCTATTTCGACCGCACCGACACTCAAGGCCATCACTATGGGCCGGACTCGCCGGAGGTGAACGTCGCCGCCGCCGAGGCCGACGCCGCCATCGCCCGGCTGGTGGCGGGGCTGAAGGCGAGGGGGCTCTACGAGACCACCAACATCATCATCGTCGCCGACCACGGCATGGCGCCCCAGCCGTTGAGCGGCCTGGTCGACGTCTCGACCTTGGTCGATCCGGCCAAGGCCAAGTTCGTCAGCACCGGCTCGATCGTCGGCGTGCGGGCCTTGCCGGGCTTCGAGGCCGGGGTCGATGCGGCGATGCTCAAGCCCCATCCGCACCTGACCTGCTGGCGCAAGGGCAAGATTCCGGCCCGCTATGGCTATGGGACCAATCCGCGCGTGCCGCCGATCGTGTGCCTGGCCGAGCGGGGGTGGTACTTCGTCACCGCCGCCGCCCTGAAGAAACGCCTGGCCGAGCATCCGCGTGACGGCGGGGCCCACGGCTACGACCCATCCGATCCCACCATGCGGGCGGTGTTCGTGGCCCATGGCCCAGCCTTCCGGTCGGGCGTGGTGCTGCCGGTGTTCGACAATGTCGACGTCTATCCGCTGCTGACCCGTCTGATCGGCGTGAAGGGGGACAAGGGCGACGGCGCGTTCGGGCCGCTGAAGCCGGCGCTGCGCTAGGTCGCGATCACCGCCGCCAGCCGTGTCTCCATCCGGTCGAGCGCCTTGGCGAAGACGGCAGGGTCGTCCAGCGCGCGACTCAGGACGAGCGCGCCCTGGATCTGGATCAGAGCGTCTTCGGCCGCGTCCCGCGCCGGCGCGGCGGGCAGGCCGCCGCGCTCCAGCGTTACGGCCAGGGCGTCGCGCCAGGCGGTGAAATAATCGGGAATCTGGCCTGGAAAGCGTTCGCGCACATTGTCCAGGGCGAAGGCTCCGACCAGGCAGATGCGTCTGCCGGACCGGAAATAGTCGTCGACCGCCCGACGCATGGCGCCGATCGTCGCCTGAAACTCTCCGTCCGCGCGCAACGGCGCGAACACCTCCGTCTCGAACCAGGCGTCGATCTGGGCCAGGACGGCGGCTCCCATCTCCGCCTTCCCGCCAGGGAAGAAATTGTAGAGGCTGCCCTTGCCCAGGCCGGTGCGCTGGCTGATCACCGACAGGCTGGCGCCCTCGAAGCCGTGTTCGCGGAACGCCTCCGCCAACAGCGGAACCACCTCGGCGCGTTCGCCGACGCCTCTGGCCATGCCTAAAGCCCCATTTCGGTCAGGCCCGGATGATCGGCCGGGCGCGGCCCCAGCGGCCAGAAGTAGCGGCGCTGGTCCTCGCTGATCGGATGCTCATTGATGCTGGCCTCGCGCCGTCGCATCAGGCCGTCGGCCTCGAACTCCCACTGCTCGTTGCCATACGCCACGTACCATTGATGCGAGTCGTCGCGATATTCGTAGCGAAAGCGCACCGAAATCCGGTCGCAGGTGAAGGCCCACAGCTCCTTGATCAGGCGGTATTCGAGCTCCTTGTTCCACTTGCGGATCAGGAGGGCCTCGGCCGCCGCGCGGCCGTCGGCGAATTCGGCGCGGTTTCGCCAGCGGGTGTCCTCCGTATAGGCCAGGGCGACCTTTCGGGCGTCGCGACTGTTCCAGCCATCCTCGGCGGCCCGGACCTTTGCGGCGGCGGTCTCCGGCGTGAATGGCGGAAGCGGGGGGCGGGTCACGGACATCGAGGCTTCTCCTGAAGGTTTGTACTGATTGGTACAATTGTACCGATCGGTACAGTGTGGTGAGAGGTGCGTCAATCCGAGCTCTTGCCTGGATAGTTTCGATATGCGTTAAATATTGCGGATATTCGAAATGGAGCTTGGCCATGAAATGCACGGCCCTGACCTCGGCCCTCTGCTATCGCGACCCCAAGGCGGCGCTGAAATTCCTGGAGGCGGCGTTCGGCTTCGATCTGGTGATGCTGATCGAGGACAACGACGGCAATCTGGCCCATTCGGAGATGCAGTTCGGCGACAGCCTGGTGATGATCGGCAACGAGTGGACCGACAGGCACAAGAGCCCGGCCTCGATCGACGGGTTCAACACCCAGAGCGTCCACATCCACCTGGAAGGCGACATCGACGCCCATTGCGAGCGGGCGCGGGCGGCCGGGGCCGAAATCCTGATGGAGCCGGCCGACCAGTTCTACGGTGACCGCACCTATCGTTGCCGCGACCTGGAGGGCCATTTCTGGACCGTGGGCGCGCCGATCCGGACGGTGAGCGTGGAAGAGGCCGAGGCGGAGTCCGGCCTGAAGGTCGTGAAGGGTTGGGCGTGACTCCAGACGATTTCCGCCGCCTGGCCCTGGCGCTGCCCGAGGCCGTCGAAAGTTCGCACATGGGCACGGTCGATTTCCGGGTGGGGCGGATTTTCGCCACCCTGGGCTATCCGAACGCCGGCTTCGGCATGGTGCAGCTGACGCGTGAGCATCAGGACATCGTCGTCGGGGTCGAGCCTCGGGTCTTCAGGCCCGTGCCTGGCGCGTGGGGCCTGAAGGGCGCGACCCTGGTCGTGTTGGCCGAGGCCGACGAGCCCACCCTGCGCGGGGCGCTGGAGGCGGCCTGGCGACTGAAGGCCAACAGGCGGCAAGTCGCCTTGCTCGAAGCTGGCCGAACCCCGGCGGCCTCATCATGAGCGCCTCGCTCGACGCGACCCTGGCGGCCTTGGCCGACCCGCATCGGCGGGCGACAGTCGACCTGTTGCGCCAGGGACCGCGTCGAGCGGGCGAGCTGGCCCAGGCCGCCGGTCTGTCGGCTCCGGCCATGAGCCGCCACCTGCGCGCCCTGCGCCACGCCGGCCTGGTCGAGGAAACCCACCCGCCGTTCGACGCCCGGGTGCGGGTCTACGCCCTGCGCCCCGCGCCGATGGCCGAGCTCAAGGCCTGGGCCGAGGCGGCCGAAGGTCTGTGGAGCGACCAACTGTTGGCGCTGAAGGCCCATATCGAGGAACCGGGCGCGTGAGCTCCAAGGTCCTGGTCGCCCTGCGCATCAAGGCTTCGCCCCTGCGGGTGTTCGAGGTGTTCACCGCCGACATCGGCGCGTGGTGGAAGCCCAACGCCCTGTTCTCGTTCACGCCGCGCTCGCCCGGCGTGCTGGCGTTTGAAGGGACGGGCGAAGGCGCGGGGGAGGGCGGTCGGTTGGTCGAGCGCCTGCCGTCGGGCAAGGTGTTCGAGATCGGTCCTGTCCGCGTCTGGGACCCCGGCCAGCGGCTGGTGTTCGGCTGGCGACAGGCCAGCTTCGCCCCCGACATGGACACCGAGGTCGAGGTCCGCTTCGAGCCGGTCGGGGACGAGACGCGGGTCACCGTCGAGCATCGCGGCTGGAACACCGTGCCGACCGAGCACGTGGCCCGCCACCACTTCCCGGACGCGGTGTTCCTGCAGCGTCACGCCGAGTGGTGGCGCGCGCTGCTGACAAGCCTCGCCAGCCGGGCGGCTATGGACGTAAAAGAACGCGCCAGGGAGGGCGACGCATGACCAGGACCATCGGCCGAACACACCGGCAGGCCGCGCTCGGCTTCATCTTCATCACCGCCTGCATGGACGTGCTGTCGCTGGGCGTGATGATCCCGGTGCTGCCCGAGCTGATGAAGCGCTTCAACGGCGGCGACACCGCCTCGACCGCCCTGTGGGTGGTGCTGTTCGCCACCACCTGGGGCGTGATGCAGTTCTTCTGCGCGCCGATCCTGGGCCTGATGTCCGACCGCTGGGGTCGCCGGCCGGTGATCCTGACCTCGATCTTCGGCCTGGGCGTCGACTTCCTGTTCATGGCCTTCGCGCCGACCATCTGGTGGCTGTTCGTCGGCCGGGTGTTCAACGGCATGACCGCCGCCAGCTTCTCGACCGCGGGCGCCTATGTGGCCGACGTCACCAAGCCCGAGGAGCGGGCCAAGGGCTTTGGCCTGATGGGCGCGGCGTTCGGGGTGGGCTTCACCTTCGGCCCGGCCCTGGGTGGCTGGCTGTGGCAGTTTGACCACCGGCTGCCGTTCCTGGTCTGCGCGGGCCTGGCCCTGTGCAACTGGCTGTACGGCTTCTTCGTGCTGCCGGAATCCCTGCCGCCCGAGAAGCGCGTCACGCGCTTCGACTGGAGCAAGGCCAATCCGCTGGGCTCGCTGAAGCTGCTCAAGAGCAAGCCCGACCTGCTGGGCCTGGCCGGCGTCGGCTTCCTGTTCCAGCTGGCGCACAATGTGCTGCCCAGCGTCTTCGTGCTGTACATGGGCTTCCGCTACCACTGGTCGACGGCGGTGATCGGCCTGACCCTGATGGGCAGCGGCGTGGCCGGCATCCTGCTGCAGACCTTCGTGGTCGGGCCGGTCGTCAAGCGGGTGGGCGAGCGCGGGGCGCTGCTGATCGGCCTGTTCTCGGGCTGCGTCGGCTTCATGATCTACGGCCTGGCGCCGACCGGGGCGCTCTATCTGTGCGGCCTGCCGATCTTCGCCTTCTCGGGCCTGATCCAGCCGGGTCTCCAAGGTCTGATGACCCGCCGCGTCGAGCCGTGGGAGCAGGGGCAGTTGCAGGGGGCCAATTCGGCGATGATGGGGATCACCGCCATTGTCGGGCCGTCGCTGTACCTGCTGCCGTTCTCCTGGGCGGTGCGCCATGACGCCACCGTGCATCTGCCCGGCCTGCCGGCCCTGATCGCCGCCGTCTTGCTGCTGGGCGCCACCGTGCTGGCCATCCGCGTGGCGCGGCCGGTGGCGGCGGAACCGAGCGTCGCTTGACCGTCTTTGACCTTGGCCGCCATCAATGCGCCCGAAAGCTCGGCTGATCTCGCGCCCTGACATTCACGGAGTCGCCTAATCCCCATGCGGTCCTATCGCGTCGTGCTTCCCGCCCTGGTCCTGATGGCCGCCTGCTCGCCGCAAGGGCCGTCGAAGGCCCAGACGATTCCGGACCTGGCCCAGCCGACCCGTCGCGTCCCGACCGACCCGATGTCGATGAAGGCCTCGTTCTCGCCGGTGGTGAAGAAGACCGCCCCGGCCATCGTCAACGTCGCCAGCAAGCGGGTGGTGCGCCAGCGCGTCGATCCGTTCTGGGACTTCTTCATGGGCGGTGGCGGCGGGGCCACCCGCGACCAGGTGCAGGGCTCGCTGGGCTCCGGCGCCATCGTGCGCGCCGACGGGGTGATCATCACCAACCACCACAACATCGAGGGCATGAGCGACGTCACCGTCCAATTGGCCGACCGCCGGGAATTCCCGGCCACGGTGCTGCTCGACGACCCGCGCTCGGACCTGGCGGTGCTGAAGATCGACACCAAGGGCGAGCGCCTGCCGGTGATCGCCATCGACGACCAGGAGCAGCTGGAGGTCGGCGACCTGGTCCTGGCCCTGGGCAACCCGTTCGGCGTCGGCCAGACCGTGACCAACGGCATCGTCTCGGCCCTGGCCCGCACCGATGTCGGGGCGGCCGAGTTCGGCAGCTACATCCAGACCGACGCGGCGATCAATCCGGGCAATTCCGGCGGTCCGCTGGTCGACATGGACGGCGACCTGATCGGCATCAACACCTTCATCATCTCGCGTTCGGGATCGTCGGCCGGTGTCGGCTTCGCGATCCCGGCCTCGGTCGTGCGCCAGGTGGTCAACACCGCCCTCGGCGGCGGCCACAGCGTGGTGCGCCCGTGGCTGGGCGTGAAGGGCCAGCCGGTGACCGGCGACATCGCCAAGAGCCTGGGCCTGGCCGCGCCGCGCGGCGTGGTGATCTCCGATGTCTATCCCGGCGGTTCGGCCGAGCGCGCCGGCGTCCGCGACGGCGACGTGATCCTGTCCATCGACGGCCAGGCGGTGAATGACGAGGGCGGCGGCGCCTTCGCCATCGGCACCCACAAGGTCGGCGATCGGGTCTCGGTGCTGATCAACCGCAACGGCAAGGAACAGACCCTGACCCTGCGCGCCGAGGCCGCGCCCGAGACTCCGGCCAAGGACGAGCGCGTTCTGAAAGGCCGCAACCCGTTCGACGGCGCCACCGTGGTCAACCTGTCGCCCGCCGTGGCCCAGGAGCTGGGCGTCGACCCGTTCGCCGGTCGCGGCGTGCTGGTCACCAAGATCGGCCAGGGCTTCGCGCTGAACGCCGGCCTGCGTCCCGGCGACTTCATCCGCGAGGTCAACGGCAAGACGATCAACACCACCGCCGACCTGGCGGCGGCGTCGAACACAGCCGCGGCGACCTGGACCGTGACCATCGACCGCAACGGCCAGCGGATCACGGCGCGGCTTCGGGCCTAGAACGTCAGGGGACATACGCTCGCGGCAAGGCTTCGCCAGGATCGTAAAAGCGGTCGAGCGAGTGTGTGTCCCCGTTCCGTTCTGCTAGAAGGACGAAATGTCCGATCTTTTCCAAGCCGCCGGCCTGACGCCTCACGCGCCCAGCCCGCTGGCCGACCGCCTGCGTCCCCAGACACTCGAAGAGGTGGTGGGCCAGGAGCACCTGCTGGGCCCCGAAGGCCCCATCGGCCGGATGGCCGCCGCCCATCGCCTGGCCTCGATGATCCTGTGGGGACCGCCCGGCACCGGCAAGACCACCATCGCCCGCCTGCTGGCCAAGGCCGGCGGTTACGAGTTTCAGCAGATCTCGGCGGTGTTCTCGGGCGTCGCCGACTTGAAGAAGGCCTTCGAGCAGGCGCGCGTACGCCGCTCGGCCGGCCAGTCGACCCTGCTGTTCGTCGACGAGATCCATCGCTTCAACCGCGCCCAGCAGGACGGTTTCCTGCCGTTCGTGGAGGAGGGGATCGTCACGCTGGTCGGGGCGACCACCGAGAACCCGTCGTTCGAGCTGAACGGCGCTCTGCTGTCGCGCTGCCAAGTCTTCGTGCTCAAGCGGCTGGACGAGGAGGCCCTGGAGGCCCTGCTGGTCAAGGCCGAGACGGCCGAGAACCGCAAGCTACCGCTGGATCCCGAGGCCCGCTCGACGCTGGTGGCCATGGCCGACGGCGACGGCCGTTACCTGCTGACCCTGACCGAGACCCTGCTGTCGATCGGCACGGACACGCCGCTCAACACGACCCAGCTGACCCAGTTCCTGCAGAAGCGCCGCCCGGCCTACGACAAGAACCGGGAGGAGCACTACAACCTGATCTCGGCGCTGCATAAGTCGGTGCGCGGCAGCGATCCGGACGCGGCGCTCTACTGGCTGGCGCGGATGCTGGAGGGCGGCGAGGACCCGCTGTTCATCGCCCGCCGGCTGGTGCGCATGGCGTCCGAGGACATCGGCGCCGCCGACCCCCTGAGCCTGCTGCTGACCACGGCCGCCAAGGACGCCTACGACTTCCTGGGATCGCCCGAGGGCGAACTGGCCCTGGCCCAGGCCGTGGTCCACATGGCCAGCGCGCCCAAGTCCAACGCCGTCTACAACGCCTACAAGGCCGCCCGGCGCCTGGCCAAGGAGACCGGCAGCCTGATGCCGCCGGCCCACATCCTCAACGCCCCGACCAAGCTGATGAAGACCCTGGGCTATGGCGACGGCTACGCCTATGACCACGACGTCGAGGGCGGGGTGTCGGGTCAGAACTATTTCCCGGACGGCATAGAGCGCCCGACCTTGTACGAGCCCAAGCCGATCGGCGCCGAGGCCAAGGTCAAGGAACGGCTGGACGCCTGGAACCGCCTGCGGAGAGACGGCAAGTGAAGCTTACCCCCGCGGTCCGTTTGACCGCCGCGATCGCCCTGATCCTGCTGCTGGCGGGCGCGGTGCTGCTGTGGCTGGCCGCCGTCACGCCCTGGCACACCGACTCCAACGCCTATTTCGCCGCCCTGCAGCGCCTGCGCGCTACGCTCTATTTCGGCCAGCCCGACGCCGAGACCTTCAAGCGCGCCACGGTCCGGTTCGCGGCGTTGCAGACCCAGTACGCGACCCACAAGTGGCTGTACGCCGACGTGGCCTATGCCTGCTTCAGCCTGGGGCTCTGCGCGGCGATCGTCGCGGGCCTGGCCCTGCGGTTCGGTGCGCAGCTGCTGCGCACGCAGAGGAGCGCGCTGGTCGTTCTCGGCGTGACCGTGCTGGCGCTGGCGGAGACCCTGGCGGGGCTGGCCGCCGACCCGCTGCACCGGTTCTATCGCGAACAACTGCCCGAATGGTCCGACGCGCTGGAGATCCCGCTGGCCGGGGCGCTGGTGGCGATGATCCCGATCGCGACCGTTACCTTGCTGCTGGTCTTGCCGCCGCTGGTCTTCCGCCGCCGGTCGAGCGGGCCGCTGTTGGTCTTCACCCGGCCGCCGCATTGGCCGGCGATCCTCGCCAACGCGATCTACGCTCTGCCCCTGGCCTTCGCGGCGTTCCTGCTGACCAGCTTCGCCTCGCGCGGGGGCTGGGCCTTGGCGCCGGCCGGGCTGATGCTGTTGTGGCTGTTCCTGAATGGCCGGGCGTTGTGGATCGCGCCAAAAGAGGAAGCCGCGTCGTGAACCGTCTCCCCGGCAAGCCAAACAGGCGTCCGCCTGGCGTCGCCAAACCCAAGGCGTCGGACACGCCGGTCACCCTGACCCTGGAAGAGATCGAATTCACCAAGTCGCTGGTGATCCACGAGGACGACAGCGTCTTCGTGCTCAACAAGCCTGCGGGCCTGTCCAGCCAGGGCGGGCGCATCCAGGCCCATACGCTGGACGACCTGCTGTGGGCGCTGGCTCGTCGTGACCGGCCGCGACCGCGCCTTATCCACCGCTTGGACCGCGACACCTCGGGCGTGATCCTGACCGCGCGCACAAAGCCGGCGGCGACCTTCCTGGGCAAGGCCCTGATGGGCAAGCGGTTCCGCAAGACCTATCTGGCGATCGTCACGCCGGGCGCGCCCGAGCCGCGCGGGGGGCAGATCGACAGCCCATTGCGCCGCGAGTCGATCGGGCGCGAGGCCTATATGCGGGTCTGCGCGGCCGATCATCCCGACGCCGAGACCGCCCGCAGCCGTTATCGCACCCTGGCCGCCGTCGACGGCGCGGCCTTGGTCGAGCTGAGCCCCGACACGGGTCGCATGCACCAGCTGCGGGTCCACATGGCCTCGATCGGGCGACCGATCGCCGGCGATAGCCGCTATGGCGGGGCGCTGATGCTGGGCGGGGCGCCCGTGCCGCGCCTGATGCTGCACGCCGCCAGCCTGGTCTTCCCGCATCCCGAGGGCGGCGAGCGGCGGATCAGCGCGCCGATTCCGGACGACATGCGCACGGTTCTGACTAAGCTGGGCCTTGCCGTTCCGGAACAGGCCGCGTCGGAACGGGGACGCCCCGACGTTCGTTAAGCCTGGCAGGAGATTTCGCCATGAAACGCCTGATCGTACTCGCCTTTTCCGCCGCCCTTTTGAGCGCCTGCGCCACGTCGCCGACGCTGTACGCGCCGCAGACCGCGCCGCGCGGGGCCGGCTATACCGAATATCGCCTGGAGGCCGGTCGCTACCGCGTCACCTTCCAGGGCAATCCCGGCGCGCCGGTCAACCAGGTCTCGGACTACGCCCTGTTGCGCTCGGCCGAGCTGGCCCTGCGCGACGGCTACGACTGGTTCCGGGTGGCCGATCGGATGACCCAGCAGACCGGATCGAACAGCGGCTCGACCCTGTCGATCGGCGGCGGTTCCAGCAGCTACGACTACGGTCGGCGCGGCGGCAGTTCGGTGGGGCTGGGCGTTGGCACCAGCTTCAACCTCGGCCCGGGGCCGGCGGTGAGCAGCTCGATGGAGGTGGTGTTCGGCAAGGGCCAGCCGCCCCGTGACGCCGACGTCTACGACGCCCGCGCCATCGTCCGCACCGTGGGGCAGGGCCGCGCGGCGGTTTAGATCGGCCTAGCCGACCGCCTTCTTGGTCGTCGCCGAGATCGGATGCGAGGCGCGAAGCGCCGCGTGGGTCAAGCCAGCGGTTTCGGCGGCGGCGAAGTAGCCCTCGGCCGGCAGGCCTTGCAGGGCGACCATCGGAGCCAGGCCCTTGGCGTCGCGGCCAAAGGCCATGATGTCGGCGGCGATCTTCTCGGCCGGACCCATCAGGTCGCTGGCGTCCAGGGTCAGGCCCTGCAGGCGGGCGTCGCGCAGCACGCGCAGCGCTTCCTTCTCGGGCGGCACGCGGGCGATGACGCCGCGCGTCAGGGCCTTGAGCAGTCCGACCACTTCCAGCAAACGGCCGGCGGGGGTGCCGCGCGTGACGTCGACCAGCTCCACCATCACGCCACCGCGCAGCAGGGCCAGGGACAGGCCCGTGGTGCCGGTCAGCATGTCGCGGCCGCGCTGGGTGCCCAAGGTGCGGAACGAGGCCGGCACGATCAGGTCGGGACGGTCGTGACCCTGCGACGAGCGGGCGAAGACCGTGGCGTATTTCAGGGCCGCTTCGTCGATGAAGGCGGCGTCGCGGTCGGGCAGGCGCGAAACGGCGCGAGCGCTGATCTGCTTGCCCGAGCCCAGGTGGGTGACCACCGGCTCGATGCGCACGGCCGTGGCCACGTTGCGCTTGAGGCTGATCATGTGCTCGAGCGTGAAGTCGACGCGCAGAGCCGCGCCGCCGGCCGTGGTGAAGGCCACGGGCGTGCGCCGGGTCTCTTCCAGCGGATCGATGTCAAAGCGGATGGGCGAGCGAGTCGAATCGCGACGGGCGCGGGCGGCCAGGATCACGGCCGCGTCGACAGGACGGCAGACGACACCGCCGGCCTCGACGCCGATCACGGCGCGCACGCCCAGGTCGGTGGGCTCGGCCGCGCCCAGCAGATGGGTCAGCACGTCTTCCAGGATGCGCACGCTGGTGGCCTGGGCGGCGAGGCCCTGGTCGTTGTTCATGGCGATCAGGAAGTCGTCTTCGCCGATCCGGGCGCGCAGGTCGCTGCGGTCCAGATGCTCGGCCAGCTTGCGTTCGACATAGGTCCAGACGTCGACGCGCTTCTTGTCCCACCAGTCACCGGCCCAACGGCGGATCGGCTTGACGCTGATGACGTTGACCGACCCGCGAGCGATCAGCTCCGACCCCGCCAGGCGTTGGAGCACGGGTCCGCTCAGAGCCAGGTGCTCGTTTCGGTCGTCGCTGTGGCTCGAATCGAAGGGCATGGCGGCCTTGGAGCGGGAGGAGCCCATAGAATGCCTTTACAGCCTTAACGCGCGGTGCAGGAACACGGTTTTCAAACGAGGTTACCGTAACGCGCTTAAACGTTAAAATGCACGTTTCACGGGCTCTTTCCTCAGTCGAAAATCGGCTCCGGGTCCGGAATGGCGTAAACGACGGGGACGATGCAGCCGCGATAGCCCTCCGCCGGCGCGGCGGGATGCGCGCTCCACAGCAGACCTCGAGCCGCTTCGCCGAACGCGGCGCTGGGTTCGGACGCCAGAACCTCGACATTGCCGACCTGGCCCCACGGCGCCACGTCGAAGCGCAGATAGGCCCAGCCGGCGACTTTCCGGGCGGCGTAGGCGCGCGGATAGTTCTTGGCGGCGGGCAGGTTCAGGGCCGCCTTGGTCACGTCGCACTTGTCGCCGGGACGCTCGAAGCTGGTGAGCGTCGGGCGCGGCGGGGCGGGGGTGTCGCGCGGGGTGGCGGCGAAGGTTCCGTAACAGGCCTTGACCGGCTTGCCCGGCTGGAAGCGGCTGCCGGCGATGGCCGCCGCGGCGGCGTCGGCCAGGGCGGGATCGCCGCTCTGGGTCTCGACGCGGACATCGCGCGGCGCGCCGTCGGCGTCGATGTCGTAGGTCACGGCCGCCCAGGCCGGGTTCAGGTCGCGGTCGTTGAAGCGGCGCAGGTCCGGATAGGCGATCGTCTTGGGAAGTCGACGCGGCGCCAGGCCGCAATCGCCGACCTTTGACACCGCCTCGCGCACCGCCGGCGGCGTGTTGCGGCGCTCGAACGCGATCAACTCCAGCAGGTCGGCGCGACGGGCCTGGACCAGCGGAACGCGCTGCGACGTCAGGGCGACCTGGCAGCCAGAAGCCGGCGCGCCCGAGGCGAACCGCCAGCTGGCCAGGGCCGCGATCGAGGGATCGGAGGCGTCGCTCGAGCGTCCGGGCCCGACCTTGCGGATATCGGTCGGACGACCGTCGGCGTCGATCGCGAAGGTCAGGACGTCATCCTTGGAGGCCTTGGCGGTGACGACGGTCTCTTCGGACGGGGCCAGGCTTGCGATCACAGGGGCGATGGTCGACGCGGTCGGGACGGCCCTGGGATGCAGCGCCGCCGCTTCGAGCACGGGCGTGGCGCGCCCGCCGGCGCAAGTCGCTTCGCGCGGCGGTGGGGCGAAGACAATGAGGTCCAGGGATGGCGCGCCACTGGCCGGCGGCGACGTCGAAACGGCGGCGAACACGGGGGAGGCGATCAGCAGGCTCAGGACGGTCGCGCGCAGCAGCATGGGGATCCTCATGAGATTTACGGATGCTACCTAAGGTTACGTGAGGTGACAATCGCCGGCGCTCTCACCCGCGCGACTTGGCGTTCGCGGCCGCCCGGCGCATAAGGGCGCGATGATCAAACTCCTCCTCGTGGCCGCCGGAGGCGCTCTTGGCTCCGTCGCCCGCTATCTGGTGGGCGTTCAGGCCTCGCGCCTGTTCGGATCGAACTGGCCCTACGGCACCTTCGTCGTCAACCTGACAGGCGGGCTGCTCATGGGGTTGCTGGCCGCCTGGCTGGCCCTGCGGGGCGGCGCGCAACAAGAGCAATGGCGAGTCCTGCTCGGTGTCGGCGTCATGGGCGGCTTCACCACCTTTTCGGCCTTTTCGCTGGAGACCGCGCTGATGATCGAGAAGCGCGCCTACGCCCAGGCCTTTACCTATACGTCCGCCAGCGTGATCCTGTCCGTGGCGGCCCTTTTCGCGGGCCTCTTGATCGCCCGCAGGATTTTCGCGGCATGAAAGAAGTTCGGACGATCTATGTGGACGCGGGCGAGGACGGGGTCCGTCTGGACCGCTGGTTCAAGCGCCGTTGGCCCCACCTGAACCACATCCAGCTCAACAAGCTGTTCCGCTCGGGCCAGGTGCGGGTCGACGGCTCGCGCGCCAAGGCCGACACCAAGCTGGCGGCCGGCAGCCAGATCCGGGTGCCGCCGCTGCCCGACGCCCCCGATCCGACCGACAAGGGCAAGCTGAGCCCTCGCGACATCGCCTTCGCCAAGTCGCTGGTGCTGTACGAGGACGAGGAAGTCCTGGCGCTGAACAAGCCGGCCGGCCTGGCCGTGCAGGGCGGCACCAAGACCACCCACCATATCGACAAGCTGCTCAGCGCCTGGGGCGAGGGCGTCAACCGGCCCAAGCTGGTGCACCGCCTGGACCGCGACACCTCCGGCGTGCTGTTGCTGGGCAAGACACCGGCCGCCGCCGCTCGCCTGTCTGGTTCGTTCGCCAAGCGCAAGGCGCAGAAGACCTATTGGGCGATCGTCGCCGGCAATCCGCACCCGACCGAAGGCGTGATCGAGCTGCATCTCGCCAAGCGCGGGGTTGGGGACCGCGAGCTGGTGGTGCCGGCCGAGCCCAAGGATCCGGACGGCCAGCCGGCCGAGACCGAGTTCGTTTCGATCAGCCGCGCCGGTCCGCGCGTCACCTGGATGGCGCTGCGTCCGCACACCGGCCGCACCCACCAGCTGCGCGCCCACATGAAGGCCATCGGTCACCCGATCCTGGGCGACCCCAAGTACAGCGACGACAAGGCCGCCCAACTGTCGGAGGGGCTGAAGCTGCAACTGCACGCCCGCTCGATCATCCTGCCGCACCCGTCGGTGGGCACCCTGGCCATCCAGGCGCCGCTCAGCCCCGAGATGAAGGCCGGTTTCGCCAAGTTCGGCTTCTCCGAGGACGAGGCCGAGTACGACCCGTTCGCCCGGCGGCAGACCAAGCGACGCTAGGACGCGGCCATGGCTCCAGACACCGCGCCGATTGTCCAGGCTCGGGACCTGCGGCGTCGCGGCCTGGCGGAACAGGCGGAGGCCGTGCTGCGCGCCGCCGTGCGCCGACAGCCCGATCATCTGGAGGCGCACCGCGACTTGGTGCAGCTGATCTGGACCCGCACCAGCGACGCGGGCCAGGCCATGGCCGAGCTCGACGCCGCGGTCGAGGCCTTGCCCCACGCCCTGGGCCTGCGGGTGACCCGGGCGCGGCTGCTGGGCGCGGTGGGGCGCTCGGACCTGTCCCATACGGCCTACGAAGCCCTATGCGCCACTCCGGCCGGGGGCGATCCGCGTGTTCTGATGGAGGCCAGCCGCGCGGCGGTCGCTCATGATCCAGCGACGGCCGTGGCTCACGCCCGGCGCGCGGCCGCCGCCTTGCCCGGCGACCTGCGCGCCGCCTGCGTGCTGGCCGAGGCGCTGCTGGCGAACGGTCAGGCCGAGCAGGCCGCGCCGGTGATCGAGGATGTGCTGGCCAAGGTCCCGGACGACCAGGGCGTCCTGGCCCTGGCCGCCACGGCCTGGCGCCTGACCGGCGATCCGCGCTATTGGGCCCTCTACGACTACGACGCCTTCGTCGGCGGCGGCCCGATCGCGGTTCCGCCCGGTTGGAACGACCTGCCGTCCTATCTGCGGGACCTCGTCGCCGCCCTGGATCGCCTGCACGCGCGCGAGACCGACCCGATCGGCCAGTCGGTGCGCCTGGGCACCCAGACCCGCCACGACCTGCTGCGCGATCCCGATCCCGCCATCCAGGCCTTCTTCCGCGCCGTCGACGCGCCGATCCGCGCCTATCTGGACGGGCTGGGGCAGGGCGAGGATCCCGTGCGGCGGCGCAAGCGATCCGGCTATCGCATCGTCGGGGCCTGGTCGGTGAACCTGCGGCCGGGCGGTTTCCATATCGACCACATCCATGCCGAGGGATGGCTGTCCTCGGCCTGCCACATCGAGGCGTCGGTCGGGGACGAGGACCACGCGGGATGGCTGAGGTTCGGCCAGCCGGGCCTGCCGACCCAGCCGCGCCTGGAAGCCGAGCGGTTCCAGCGGCCCGAGCCGGGGCGGCTGGTGCTGTTTCCGTCGTACATGTGGCACGGCACCGCGCCGTTCATGACCGGGCCGCGTCGCCTGACCATCGCCTTCGACCTCGTTCCCAGCGCTTGAGCGCGCTCTTGGGCTGTGAGATGGTTTTTCCTCAATCTTGAGGGGTGTTTCCCATGGCCTTCGCGACCTTCACACGGCCGGACGGTACGCCCGTCTCGATCAACACGGCCGAGGTTCTGAGCCTGACGCCGGTTCCGCCCGACGGCCCACTGGCGGGACCGCTGACGGTCGGCACGCGCATCGCCTTCAAGAACGGCAAGCATCAGGACGTCAAGGAACTGGTCGCGGCCGTCGAGAAGAAGCTGAACGCGGCGGGGTAGGCTCAGACCAGCCCCGTCAGCGGCTTGGCGTTCGCGCTGTCGGGGAACACCTTGGTCTCCAGGGCCGCGCGGTCGACGCCCATGTGCTCGGCCAGCACGCCCTTGAATAGGCCGCGCATGTCGAGGGTGGGGCGCACGTCGCGGTTCTCGAACAAGGCCTCCTGCTTCAGGGTGGGCCAGTCGCCGATGATGCCGCCCTTCTTCAGGCCGCCGCCCAGCACCAAGGCGGTCGAACCGGTGCCGTGGTCGGTGCCGCCGGTGCCGTTGACCTGGGCCGTGCGGCCAAACTCGGTGGCGGCCACCACCACCGTGTTGTTCCACTCCGCGCCCAGGCCGGTGTTCAGCCCGTCGAGCACGGCGTCCAGATAGGACAGGCGGGTGTTGAGCTGGCCGACCTGGCCGGCGTGGGTGTCCCAACCGTCCAGCGAGATGGCGGCGATGCGCGGGCCGCCCTGTTGAATCATGAAGCCCGCCAGAGTCGAGCCCAGCTTGCGCGCGGCCTCGCGAGCCTGATGCTGGGCGGCGAGGACTTGAGGGGTCTGCGCCATGGCCTGGGCGGGCGTCGCGTTCGACGGCGCCATGGTCTGGACGACGGCCTTCTGGACCATCGCATTCGGGCCAGCGACGGCGGCGTTGGTCGATACCGGCGTCATGGCGGGCGCCAATGTCGACATCGCCAGTCGCCCCATGGCTTCGGTCTCGAGGCCCCGCGCGAACGCTGGTCCCATCAGGGGATCGGACTTGTAGAGATCCTGCAGCAGGGTGGGCAGGCGGGCGGTCTCGTTGACGCTGCCGCCCGACGACCAACTGGCGGCCTGCACCTTGCCGCGCAGGATCAGAGGCGCGGTCGGACCCACCGACAGGCCCTGGATGGTCGAAGGCCCCATCACTTCCAGGGTTCGGTTCAGCCAGCCCGAATAGACGTTGCCGTAGACGTGGGATGAGCCTGTCTCCAGGACGTCCTGAGCTTCGAAGTGCGACCGCACCCGATCCGGACCGGCGATGGCCGGGGCGATGCGGGCCTGGCCCTTCAGCGCCAGGGCGTGGACGGACTCCAGGGCCGGATGCAGGCCGAAGGTTCCGTCCAGCTTCAGCGCCTGGTCGGGCGCCACGGCCACGGCGCCGCGCAAGGCCGCATAGTCGGGATCGCCGATCGGCGGGCTGACGGTCAGGCCGTCCATGCCGCCCCGGCAGATGACGACCACCATCTTGCGTTTGGCCATCGGACCGTCGGCGGCGGCGAAGGCCGATCCGCCCAGGAAGCTGACGGAAACGCCCAGGCCGGCGGCCTGGAGGAGGAGCGAGCGGCGCGAGACTTGAGCATTCATCGGCGTTGAAACTCCGGGCTCATCAACAACAGGGCCATGGCCTCGCGGCGGGTCTCGGCCCGGGCCACGGCCTTGGCGACGGGCGGGGTCAGTCGGGCCCCGAGGGCGGACTGGGCGAAGACGTTCGGGTCGACGCCGTCCGCGGAGAGCGCGGCCAGGCCCTGGCTGAACCGCAGCCGTTGGATCAGGGCGTCGGGCGCGCACCAGACCTGGGCCGTATCGTCCCAGCCCTTGGGCGATGGTGGCGAGAAGGGCTTCTGACCAAGGTTGGTCACCATCGACGGAAGCTTGCCGATCGGCGCCGACTGCGCGCCCATGGCCCGCCAGGTCGAGATCGCGAATTCGTAAGGGGTCTTGAACTTGGTCGGCGTCGGATCCCAGGCTTCCGGCGATTGGACCAGGGTCCTCGCCAACTCGTCCAGGCGGCCGCCGCTGTCGAGATAGCTCTTCTCCAGGCGGGCGACGAGGGTCGGTGGCGGCGTGTCGCTGACGAAATGGGCCGCCAACTTGGTCGAAACGTGGTGCGCGGTATGGGGGCTGGCGGCCAGGTCGCGCATGACCGCCAGGGCCTGGGCCTGGCCCTCCTGCGAATAGCGACGGCCCATCACCGTGTGCACGCCCGGCTCGTGAGCATTGTCGCGAAACCGGAAGGATGTGTTCGGCTCCTGGCCCACGCTGAAGCCGGTCATGGCCCGGGCGAACTCGGTGACGTCGGCCTGGCTGTAGCCGGCGTTGACCCCTACGGTGTGCAGTTCAAGGATCTCGCGAGCCAGGTTCTCGTTGAGCCCGCCGACCTTCTGGGCGTGGGTGCGCTGATAGATCGACACCTTGCTGTTGGGCCCTACCGACTGGGCCTGGTCCAGGTAGAGCAGCATGGCCGGGTGGGTGGACGAGGCGACCAGCATGTCCTCGAAGCGTCCGAAGGCGTGCGCACGGATGGCCTCCTGCTCGAACGGACCGATCAACGGGCCCACGTTCTGCCGGGAGCTTGAGACCGTGAAATGGTTGGCCCAGAACAGCGCCCAGCGCTCGCGAAAGGCCGCGTCGGTCGTGGCGCCCAGCTGAGCCCGAGCCAGGAAATCATCGCCGGTCTGGTCGCGCATGGCGTTGCGGGCGTTCTTGGCCAGCTCGGCCTTGACCGGCGCCGCCTTCGGATCGCCGTCGACCTTGGCCGCAGCCTGCCGCTGCATCTGGAATTCACGAGCTTGCGCCAGACGCTCGGCTGAACTTTCGACGCCTTGCGGCTGATCGGCGCCTTCGGGACGGATCTGGGCCGTCAGGAAGCCGCGTGGGTCGCTTCGCGCCGCGTCGATCTCGTCGGGACGCGCGCCCAGGCCGAAACGGGTTGCGGCGATGGCCGCCATCATGTCGTTGGAAGGCAGGCTCACTCTGCTCGTCTCCCTTGCCTTGTGCGCGTTGTTTGACCATTCAACGCGGTGAAACCGATATTTTGATGTCCGGACTGAAAAGAGTTCCGCCTTGGCCGACAAGCCCGATCTGCTGCAACGTCCCCGTCGCTTCTACAAGGCCGCCACGGCGGGTCCCGCCAAGGGGGATAGCGTGGGCGGCGGCTTCGCCGTGCTTCTGGACGGCCGCACGCCCAAGTCGCCGGCCAAGTCACCCCTGGTGCTGCCGAGCCTGGCCTTGGCCGAGGTGGTGGCCGCGGAGTGGGAGGCCCAGGTCGAGGTCATCGACTCGACCGCCATGCCCGCCACGCGCCTGGCCTTCACCGCCATCGACCGCATTCGCGAGACCCGGGCCGAGGTGGCCGCCGAGGTCGCGGCCTATGCCGGTTCGGACCTGCTCTGCTACTGGGCCGACCATCCCACGCCGCTGGTCGAGCGCCAGAAGCGCGACTGGGGCGCCATGCTCGATTGGGCCAAGGCCGAGCTCGACGTGCATCTCAAGCCCGCCAGCGGCGTGATCCACACCGCCCAGCCGCCGGCGGCCCTGGCCTCGGTCGAGGCCCTGGCCCTGACCATGGACGACTTCACCTTGGCGGGCGTGGCCTACAGCGCCGGCCTGTTCGGCTCGACCGTCCTGGCCCTGGCGCTGCGAGCCGGCAAGGTCACTGGCCGCAAGGCGCTGGACCTGTCGCGGCTGGAGGAGATCTTCCAGGCCGAGACCTGGGGCCAGGACGCCGAGGCCGTCGCCCGCGCCGAGGCCCTGGCGATCGAGGCCCAGGTGTTGGAGCGCTGGTTCGCCGCGCTGCGGCGCTAGGCGGCGGTGAAGACCATTGTCCTCTACGCCCTGGCCGCCGCTTGCGAGATCGGCGGTTGCTACGCCTTCTGGCGCTGGCTGAAACAGGGTCAGTCGATGCTGTGGGCAGTGGTCGGGATCGTTGCGCTGGCGGTGTTCGCCTGGCTCCTGACCCGCGTCGACAGCCCGGCCGCGGGGCGGACCTTCGCGGCCTATGGCGGGCTCTATATCGCCGCTTCCCTGGTCTGGATGCGGGTGGTGGAAGGTCTGCGACCGGATCGTTGGGACCTGGCCGGGGCGGCCGTCTGCCTGGTCGGGGCGGGGATCATCCTGTGGGCGCCGCGCGTGGCCTGACCGGCTTGCCACGTAAAGCTCGCGCCGCTACCGCTCGCCCCATAAGGTGGCCGTGAAGGTCCGGTGCCAAGCTTTGGTAGATGAGCAGGGGAGCGTCCGCGTGCAGCACATACTCGAGGAACTGGATCGACGTCGCGAGCAGGCGCGTGCGGGCGGCGGCGAGGCGCGGGTGGCCAGCCAGCACGCCAAGGGCAAGCTGACGGCGCGCGAGCGGATCGATCTGCTGCTGGACGAAGGCTCGTTCGAGGAGTTCGACATGTTCGTCGAGCACCGGGGTGTCGAGTTCGGCATGGCCGAGCAGAAGGTGCCGGGCGACGGGGTGGTCACCGGCTGGGGCACCATCAACGGCAAGGTGGTCTACGTCTTCTCCAAGGACTTCACGGTGTTCGGCGGCAGCCTGTCGGGCGCCCACGCGGCCAAGATCGTCAAGGTCCAGCGCCAGGCCATGAAGGTGGGCGCGCCGATCATCGGCCTGTTCGACGCGGGCGGCGCGCGCATCCAGGAGGGCGTCGACAGCCTGGCCGGCTATGCCGACATTTTCCTGGAAAACGTCATGGCCTCGGGCGTGGTGCCGCAGATCAGCGTGATCATGGGCCCCTGCGCCGGCGGCGACGTCTATTCGCCCGCCATGACCGACTTCATCTTCATGGTGAAGGACACCAGCTACATGTTCGTGACCGGTCCCGACGTGGTCAAGACCGTCACCAACGAGGTGGTCACCGCCGAGGAACTGGGCGGGGCCCGGGTGCATGCCTCCAAGTCGGGCGTGGCCGAGGGCGCGTTCGAGAACGACCTGGAGGCCCTCACGCAGGTCAGGCGGCTGATCGACTTCCTGCCGTCCAGTAACCGTGAGACCGCGCCGGAGCGCGAGAGCTTCGACGAGGCCTATCGCGCGGAGCCGAGCCTGGACACCCTGATCCCCAGCGATCCGGGCAAGCCCTACGACATGAAGGAACTGATCCTGAAGATCGTCGACGAGGCCGACTTCTTCGAGATCTCCAGCGAGTGGGCCAAGAACATCGTCTGCGGCTTTGCCCGCCTGGACGGCGAGAGCGTCGGCATCGTGGCCAACCAGCCCCAGGTGCTGGCCGGGGTGCTGGACATCGACAGCTCGCGGAAGGCCGCTCGCTTCGTGCGGTTCTGCGACGCCTTCAACATCCCGATCATCACCCTGGTCGACGTGCCGGGCTTCATGCCGGGCACCAAGCAGGAGTACGGCGGGCTGATCAAGCACGGCGCCAAGCTGCTGTTCGCCTATGCCGAGGCGACGGTTCCGAAGATCACCCTGATCACCCGCAAGGCCTATGGCGGGGCCTATGACGTGATGAGCTCCAAGCACCTGCGCGGCGACTTCAACTACGCCTGGCCCACCGCCGAGATCGCGGTGATGGGCGCGAAAGGCGCGGTGGAGATCATCTTCCGCCAGGAGGCCAAGGATCCCACGGCCCTGGCCGCCCGCGAGGCCGAGTACAAGGACCGCTTCGCCAACCCGTTCGTCGCGGCCTCACGCGGCTACATCGACGACGTGATCATGCCCCACGGCACCCGCAAGCGCCTGGTCCGGGCGCTCAAGAGCCTCAGGGGCAAGGAACTGTCCAACCCGTGGAAGAAGCACGACAATATTCCGCTCTGACGCGGCCGGGGACATACCAGTGGGCATATCCCCGATCGTGAGCGAGGCGTCTTACTTCACCACATCCATCGTCACGCTGAGCGTCCCATCCGGATTGCCCATCGATTTGGGCGCGCCGCCGAAGTCGCCAGCATAGGTCGGGGCCAGCAGGGCCTGGAACGCCGAGACCGGAACGGTGACCTCGTAGTCGCCTTCGGAATAGGGGCCGACCACATAGGGATCGATCAGCGCCGTCAGGCCGCCGATCTTGCCCGGCGTGGTCGAAGGGGCGGGGACCAGCACGGTCTGGTTCCACTTGGGGCAGGAGAAGGTGTCGTTCAGCGGCACGGCGCCGTCGCGGTGGGTCTTGGCGGCGGCGACCGCGTCGCAGATCGCCTTGTCGAGCCCGCTCATGTCGGCGTCGGGCCGGAACAGGGCCTTGGGCTGAACCTCGCGATTGGCCGTCGTGTCCCAGATCAGGGTGGAGCCGCCGTGGTTGGGATGGGCGCCGCCGGTGTCCTCGAACCACAGGGCGCGCAAGGCCACCAGCGGGGCGGCGTCGGCGGCCAGGAACCACTGGCTTTGACGGTTGTACGGCCGCCAGGGGAACTGGCCGGTCGAGGCCTTGTGGTCGGCCTGGGCCTTGGCGGCGAAGGTGCGAAGGCCGGCAACCTCGCGGTCGTAAAGCATCGTATGCAGGGCGGGATAGTTGGCGATCTCGGCCGGCAGGCGCAGGGCGACCTTGGCCGCCGGATCGGTCTGGTCGAAAGCCAGGGGGCGGGCCGCCGGGGCCGGGGCGGCGGCGACGGGCGCGGCCGGCGAGGCGGCGGGCGCGGGTGGCGCGGCGGGCTTGCGCTCGCAGGCGCTCAGCACGGCGATCAGGCCGAGCGCGGCGAGGGGCAGGGTCTTGGTGGATATCATCGACATCACTCCTGAACGCCGCCCCCGCCAGCTGGCTCCACCCTGCCTTGGGTCGCGAGGCCCGTCCATGGGGCGCTTTCCGGGCCTGGCCAGTCGCCATTTTCGTCGAACGCGGCTAGATCGGGAAAGGGCTGAACAGGGTTGAACAGGGACGGGCGATGAAACGTCAGAGGTTGTGGCTGCTGCTGGCGGCCGGCGCGATGGTGCTGGGCGCGTGTTCGACGACGGGGCCCGGTCCGACGCCGCCGTCCTACGGTTTCGACGCCTCCATGGTCTGGGACTACCACGCCGGCTCGAAGGGCGAGGCGCATCTGAACTACGGCACGCCGGACACCGACAATGTCGGGATCATGTTCCAGTGCCGCCCCAAGGTCGGAACCGTCAGCTTCATCACCGACCTGCGCAAGGGCGCGCTCGGTCCCGGCGTCGTGCGTTTCCAGTCCGGCAAGGCCAAGGGGCGATACGCCGCCAAGCTGGAAAAGTCGGAGCTGACGGACGGGTGGGTCGCGATGGGCGAGATTCCGCTGGTCGATCCCGTACTGGCGGCGTTCCAGAAGACCGGCCTGATCAGCCAGGTCGACGAGGGCGTCTATGACCAGAACGCTCGGACGGCGTCTGAGCGCGGGGCGATCAGCCGTTTCTTCGGCGTTTGCAGGGGCTGACCAGCTCTCGCTCTGGGGGCGAGGACTTTCGGTTGACGCCCGCCGAGGGCGCCTTCAAATGAGGACGCCCGCGTCGGGGTGGACAGTACGGTCGCGACCCACGAGATGGACGACCACGCCGCCTTTTTCGAAAGAGTCGAGACCCTGCGCGCCGGGGTGGATCGGCGGCTGGCCGAACTCGCCCCGCCTGTAGGCTCCGCGCCCGACCGGCTGGTCGAGGCGGTGCGCTATTCGCTGCTGGCCCCCGGCAAGCGCTTCCGTCCGATGGTGACCCTGCTGGCCGCCGCCGAGCTGGGCGCGCCCGAGGGCGCGGCGCTGGACGTGGCCTGCGCGTTCGAGATGATCCACGCCGCCTCGCTGATCCTGGACGACCTGCCGGCCATGGACGATGCGGGCCTGCGACGCGGCCTGCCGACCATCCACCGAGCCTTCGATGAAGCCACGGCGATCCTGGCCGGGGTGGGGCTGCTCAACCAGGCCTATGCGGTGATCGCCGCCGACCGGGGCCTGCCCGCGCCGCTGCGCGCCGAGCTGGCCGGCCGGGCCGCCCACGCTGTCGGCTTTTCGGGCCTGATCGCCGGCCAGGCCCGCGACCTGTTCGACCGCGACAAGCTGCGCGACCCTGCCGCCCTGGACCGGTTGAATCACGAGAAGACCGGGGTGCTGATCATCGCCGCCGCCCAGGGCGGGGCGCTGGTCGCCAAGGAAACCGGAGGGCGGGCTTCGGACGCGGCCGTCGAGGCCATGGGCGTCTTCGCCCGCCACATCGGCCTGGCCTTCCAGATCCGTGACGATCTGATCGACGCCCAGGGCTCGACCGAGGCGGCCGGCAAGGACGTCGGCAAGGACGCCGCCATGGCCACCGTGGTCTCGACCTTGGGCTCGACAGGCGCCCGTCAGGTCATGGAAGAGCATCTGGCCAAGGCCTCGGGCGCCTTGGCCGAGGTGGGTTGCGGCGACCTGCTGGGCCGATACGTCGGCGACCTGTTCGCGCGGCGCAAGGCGGCGGCGTGATCGCCGAGCCCGTCTTGACGGTGAGCGGCGCGGTCCACGCCTATGGCGGCAAGCCGGCTCTGCGCGGTGTCGACCTGGTGCTGCGCCCGGGCGAGATCTACGCGCTGCTAGGCCCTAACGGGGCCGGTAAGACCACCCTGATCCGCGCGATCTGCGGACGCATCCGGCCTGACCAAGGCGAGGTCCTGCTGAAGGGCCGCGATCCCACTCGCGTGGCGGGGGCGCGGGCTGGCCTGGGTCTGGTTCCCCAGGAGATCGCGCTCTATCCGAACCTGACGGTGGCCGAGAACATCGAGACCTTCGCCGCCCTGGCCGACGTGCCACGCGCGGGCGTCGCGGCGGCCGTGCGCCGCGCCCTGGACCTGACCCACACGATCGATCGCGCCGATGTGCCGATCAAGCATCTGTCCGGCGGCTACCAGCGCCGCGCCAACATCGCCGCCGCCATCGTGCACGAACCCAGTCTGCTGATCCTCGACGAGCCCACCGTCGGGGTGGATCTGGACGCCCGCGAGGCGGTGGATGCGGTGATCCGAGGCCTGCGCGACCTGGGTGTGGCGGTGCTGATGACGACCCACGACCTCGACCAGGCCGGCGCCCTGGCCGACCGTGTCGGCTTTCTGCGTGACGGCCAGTTGGTGCTGGAAGGCGAGCCCCACGCCCTGATCGCCGAGGCGTTCGGCGCGCGGATGGAGATCCAGGTGCATCTCGCCGAGGCGGTCGACGCCGCGGGCGAGGCCCGCCTGATCGCCGAAGGCCTGGAGCGCACGGTGCGGCCTTCGGTCTGGACGCGGCTGGAGGCGGACGGCTACGCGGCCGCCGGGCCGTTGAACGAGCGCCTGCGCGAGGCGGGGCTGACGCCACGCGAGATCCGGGTGCGCGAACCGTCGCTGGCCAATCTGTTCACCCTGGTGGCCGATCGGAAGCTGGCGGCGTGACGTTCGGTCCAGGAAGAGGGGCGATCTGGAAGATCGTCGCCATGGTGCGGGTGATGGCGCTGGATCTCTGGCGTGATCGCGGCGCCTTGATCATGACTTTCCTGCTGCCGCCGCTGGTGTTCCTGATCTTCTCCTCGGTGTTCGCCGGAACGACGGGAGACGACATCCAGCTGAAGCTGGCGGTGGCGGACACGGCCCGCACGGCGGATTCCGGCCGATTGGCGAAGGCGCTGGCGGCTTCGCCCGAGGTCCGCGCCGAAGCGGCGCCCACGGCCGACGAGGTGCGGCGGCGGGTCAAGGCCGGGCGCGCCGACGCCGGCCTGGTGATCCGGGCCGATCCCGCCTCGGCCGGCAAGCCGTTCCTGATCATCGCCGATCCCAGCCGCGCCGTCGCCGCGCCCCTGGCCCAGGCCCGGGTGCAGCAGGTTCTGGCCGACGCCCTGCCGGACGTCACCCTGCGCCGCACGATCACCCAGCTGGAGCCGGCCCTGGGCGGCTACACCGAAGAGCAGGCCGAGAACGCCGACAGCGCCGCGGCCCTGATGCGCCAGACGCCGACCCAGGACGACGGCGGCTTCTTCGAGCGCGAGGCGATCAAGAACGCCAAGACCGGCGGCGGGGTGATCGCCTACTACGCCGGGGCGGTCATGATCCTGTTCGCCCTGTTCTCGGCCATGCAGGGCGCGCTGGGCCTGATGAACGAGCAGAGCACGGGCGTGGCCGACCGTTTGCTGGCCGGCACGGCGGGCATGGGTCCGGTGGTCAGCGGCAAGTTCCTGTTCCTGATCGGGCAGGGCGTGGCCCAGGCCGTGCTGATCTTCGCCACCGCCCAGATCGTGTATGGCGTCGCGGTGGTTCAACACTTGGCGCTATGGCTGCCGACCACCCTGGCGGCCTCCGCCTGCGCCGCGGGCGTGGCCCTGGGGCTGGTCTCGATGTGCCGCACGCGCGAGCAGGCCCAGATGCTGTCGACCTTCGTGATCCTGGTCCTGGCGGCGATCGGCGGCAGCATGGTGCCGCGCTTCCTGATGCCGCCCTGGCTGCAGGCGGTCGGCTGGTTCACGCCGCACGCCTGGACCATCGACGCCTATCAGGCGATCCTCTGGCGCGACGCCGGGATCGGCGGCGTGTATAAGGCTTGGTGCGTGCTGATCGTTGTCGGGCTCTTCGGCCTGGTGATCGCACACACCTTGGCGCGCCGGCTGCGGCGATAATCGGGATGACGATGGCGACCCTCGGTCTCGACCTGGCCCTGTTCCTGGCGGCTCTGGCCTTCATGGAGGGCTTTGCCTGGGTCACGCATCGCTACGTGATGCACGGCTTCGGCTGGGTTTGGCATCGTTCGCACCACGAGCTGCGCACCGGGATGTTCGAGCTCAACGACCTGTTCGCTGTGGTGTTCGCCGCCCCGGCCATCGTGGCGATCTATTTCGGCGTGCACGGCGTGCCCTGGCTGTTGCCGGTCGGCCTGGGGATCACGGCCTATGGCGCGATCTACGCGGTGTTCCATGACGGCATGGTGCATCAGCGGTTCAAGGTGCCGCTGGGCAAGTCGCGCTACTGGAAGCAGCTGATCCAGGCGCACCGGATCCACCATGCGGTGCATACCAAGGACGGCGCGGTGTCGTTCGGCTTCCTGCTGGCGCGCCCGGTGCGGGAGCTGAAGGCGAAGCTGCGGGCGCGGGGCGTGGACGCTTAGATCCTCCCCCTGTGGGGGAGGTGTCGGCGAAGCCGACGGAGGGGGGAGTGATCGGCAATTGGCGACCGTCTGGATCGCCTGACCGAACTCCCCCCACCGGCCTTCGGCCGCCTCCCCCACAGGGGGAGGAGCTTAAATCTTCGACCACATCGCCGGTCGCGCCGGCGCGTCGCCCAACCGATCCAGCGTCGCCGAGCGCAGGGCCAGCACGCCGCCTTCCAGCGCTCGCCAGACCTTCATCCGGCCACTGACCACCACCCGCTCGTCCCAGGCGTTGGAGCCGGCCTTCACGACGTCCAGTCCGATCTGCCGATAGACCCCGCGCGCCGCGCCGATCGCCCAGGCGCAGCGGACGGGCAGGTCGCGCAGGCCCCAGCGGGCCGAGGCGTAGTAGGGCTCGGCGGCGTCGACCAGGCGCTTGGCGAGGATCGCCACGGCGGCCCGGTGAGCGGGATCGGCCACGGCGTCCTGCGGCACGCCCAGCTCCGCCAGCCAGTCGCCGGGCACGTAGATCCGGTCGTTGCGGGCGTCCTCGACGATGTCGCGGGCGATGTTGGTCAGCTGGAAGGCCAGGCCCAGATCCTGTGCGCGGCGCAGGGTGGGCAGGGCGTTCGGCTTCACGCCCATGACCAGGGCCATCATCGTGCCGACCACGCCGGCCACGCCCCAGCAGTACTCCAGCAACTCGTCGAGCGTGGCGTAGCGCCGGCCGGCCACGTCCATGGCGAAGCCGTCGATCATGTCCAGTGCGTAGCGCTCGGGAATGCCGCGCCGCAGGGCCACGGTCTGGAAGGCGGCGAACACCGGGTCGGTCGGGGTCCCGCCGGCCATGGCCGCGCGGGTCTGGGCGTAGAGGGCTTCCAGCCGCGCCGGAGCGTCGGCCACGGGGCTCATGCCGTGGCCCAGGGTCTGGCCGTCGATCACGTCGTCGCAGTGGCGGCACCAAGCGTACAGCATCTCGGCGTCGGCCCGGGTTTCCGCGTCGAACAGGGCGGCGGCGGCGGCGAAGCTCTTGCTGCCCTTCTGGATCGCCTCGCGGCTCTGGGCTTCCAGATCGCTCATGCGGGGACGGGGGCGTAGTCGTCGATCATCAGCCCCGCCGTCGCCTTGGCCGAGCCGACCACACCGGGGATGCCCGCGCCCGGATGGGTGCCGGCCCCGACGAAATAGAGGTTGGGGATCACATCGTCGCGGTTGTGGGTGCGGAAGAAGGCGCTCTGGGTCAGGATCGGCTCCAGCGAGAAGGCCGCGCCCTTCCAGGCGTTGAGATCGGTCACGAAGTCGTCCGGCGTGATGAAGCGGCTGGTGACCAGATCAGCCGAAAGCCCTGGAATATAATGCTTTTCCAGATAGGCCAGGATCTTGTCGCGATACTTCGGCCCCTCGATCGACCAGTCGATATTCGCCGTCTTCAGGTTGGGCACCGGCGACAGGGCGTAGAAGGCCGAGCAGCCCTCGGGCGCCATGGCCGGGTCGCTGGCGGTGGGATGGTGCAGGTAGAGCGAGAAGTCGTCGGCCAGGCCGTCCTTGCCGTAGATCTCGCCGATCAGCTCGCGATAGCGATTGCCGAAGCAGATGGTGTGGTGGCGGATCTCGGGGTGCGTGGTCTTGAGCCCGAAATAGACCACGAACAGCGACGGGCTCCAGCGCTTGCTCTCCAGCGCCTTGCCGACCTTGGCGCCCCTGGGGTCGTCCGCCAGCAAGTGGCGATAGGTGTGCATGACGTCGGCATTGGAGGCGACGGTGTCGAAGGCCTCGAACTGGCCGTCGGCGCGGATCACGCCGGTGACGCGGCCGTCCTGGGTGGTGATCTTCTGGATCGGCGAAGCCAGATGCAGCGCGCCCCCCAGGTCCTCGAACAGCTTCACCAGCGCCCGGATCAGGGCGTGGGTGCCCCCACGCGGGAACCACACGCCGCCGCGCCGCTCCAGCGCGTGGATCAGGGCGTAGATCGACGAGGTGGCGAACGGGCTGCCGCCGACCAGCAGGCTGTGGAACGACAGCGCCTGACGCACGTGCTCGTCCTTCACGAAGCCGGCGACCTTGTCATAGACGCTGCGCCAGGCCTGCAGCTTCATCAGGGCGGGGGCGGAGGCGATCATGCTGCCGAAGTCGAGGAAGGGCACCGCGCCCAGCTCGACATAGCCCTTTTGGTAGAGCTCCTCGGAATAGGCGTGGAACCGGCGATAGCCCTCGACGTCGGCCGGGTTGCGGGCGGCGATCTGAGCGTCGAGCTGAGCCTGATCGTTGGCGTAGTCGAAGACGTCGCCGTCCTCCCAGACCAGGCGGTAGAACGGGTCGACCGGCAGCAGTTCGACATAGTCCTCGATCTTGCGACCGCTGAGTTCGAACAGCTCCTTAAGGCAGTCGGGGTCGGTGACGACGGTCGGGCCGGCGTCGAAGGTGAAGCCCTCGTCGTGCCAGACATAGGCGCGGCCGCCGGGCTTCTCGCGCCCCTCGAAGACGGTGACGTCGAAGCCGGAGGATTGCAGGCGAATGGCCAGGGCCAGGCCGCCAAATCCAGCGCCGATCACGGCGGCCTTGGGCTTCGGGGTCGTCATGCGTCTTGTCCTCCGAACACCGAGCTCTCGCCGATGCACTTGATGGCCGCCGAGATCGGCACGGGTGGCTTGCCGATCAGGATGCGCGCCTTGTCCCACTGGGTCAGGCGCGCGGCGTAGAAACGTTGAATGAGGCCTGGCGACAGGCGGTAGAAGCGCTCCAGCACCTTGTAGCGGTCTTCCGGCGCGCAGGCGCGGAACAGCATGCGGTTCAGCAGCCGCAGGAAGCGCCGCCGCCGCCAGACGGTCTTGGACTGGTGCTCGACGCAGGCGCGAACGGTGGCGCTGGTGATGCGGGGCAGGGCGGCCACGGCCTCGGCCAGGCGAGCGGCGTCGGGCAGGGAATAGCCGGTGGTCGGCTGGAACAGAGCGGCGCGCAGGCCGACCTCGGCGATCTGCGGCCGGGCCTCGCGCCAATAGGCGTCGATGTCGCCGCCCAGAGCGATGGGCAGCACGCCCTCTTCCTCGCGCTCGACCTTGGCGATGGTCCAGCCCTGAGCCTTGGCGTAGGCGCCGATCGCGCGGCGCAGGGCCGGGCGGTCGAGGGCCGGGCCGTCGCTGTAGCGGGTGTCCTCGATCAGCAGGCGCGTGGCGTCCAGCGGCAGGACGTAGACGAAACGATAGCCGTCCTCCTGCGAGACGGTGGCGTCCATGATGATCGGTCGGGTCAGGCCGTGCGGGGCGGACAGGCGCACGCCCTGGCCGACGAACTTCTGGTAGCCCAGGGCCAGGCTGCGGCTTTTGCGCGGGCCCCGGCCGTCGATCACCGCGCCCGCCGCGATGGTGCGGCCGTCGGCCAGGGTCACCTGGTGCGGATTGACGTCCGACACCGTGGCCGACAGCCAGGCGTCGGCGCCGAGGGCGGCGGTGACCACCTCGTGCAGGCGTCGCGAGGTGATGGCCAGGTAGTCGGTCGCCAGCTGACGGCCGTGGCCCGGAAAGCGGACCTCGTAGCCCGACCAGCGATGGACGATCAGGGGGCGCAGCCAGCCGGCCTCGCCAGCGTCGACATCGGTGGCGAAGTGGCACCAGGTGTGCTCGCCGCCGATGGTCGGACCCTGTTCCAGCAGGATCACGCGCAGGCGCGGCCGCAGGCTTTTCAGCCGCAAGGCGATCAGGCCGTTGGCCAAGCCGCCGCCCACCAGGACGACGTCGGCGCGTTGGGTCGAGGACGCGGCTACCATGCTTCGGCTCTAGCATGATTGGCCGACAGCAAAGCGACTTCTGACGCGCGTCCGCACATATTGCGCGCGACCGGGGGAGGCGGTAGGCACGCGCCAACAGGAGACGCCGATGTCGCAAGCCAGAATCATCGACGGCAAGGCCTTCGCGGCCCAGCTGCGCGAGAAGGTCGCCGCCGAGGTCGCCAGCCTGAAGGCCGAGCATGGCCTCACCCCAGGCCTGGCCGTGGTGCTGGTCGGCGAGGATCCCGCCAGCCAGGTCTATGTCCGCAGCAAGGGCGAGCAGACCTTGGCCGCCGGCATGCATTCCGAAACCCACCGCCTGCCGGCCGACACCAGCCAGAGCGAGCTGTTGTCGCTGGTCGAGCGCCTGAACGACGACCCGGCCATCCACGGCGTGCTGGTGCAGTTTCCCGTGCCCGACCATCTGAGCCAGGCGGCGATCGTCGCGGCCATCTCGCCCGACAAGGATGTCGACGGCCTGACCGTGACCAACGCCGGGCGCCTGGCCAGCGGCCTGCCGGCCCTGACCTCGTGCACCCCGGCCGGCTGCATGGTGCTGCTCAAGGACGTGGTCGGCGACCTGTCGGGCAAGCGGGCGGTGGTGATCGGCCGCTCCAACCTGATGGGCAAGCCAATGGCGCAGCTGCTGCTGGCCGCCGACTGCACGGTGACCATCGCCCATTCGCGCTCCAAGGATCTGCCCGGCATCTGCCGCGAGGCCGACATCCTGGTGGCGGCGGTCGGCCGGGCCGAGATGGTCAAGGGCGACTGGATCAAGCCGGGCGCCACGGTGATCGACGTCGGCATCAGCCGCTTCCCGTCGCGCGATCCGGTCGCCGCGGCGGCGGGCAAGACCCGGCTAGTCGGCGACGTGGCCTTCGACGAGGCCAAGGAAGTGGCCGGCGCCATCACCCCCGTGCCGGGCGGCGTGGGGCCGATGACCATCGCCATGTTGCTGGCCAACACCGTCAGCGCCGCCAAGCGCCTGAACGGGATCGCCGACTAGCGCCCCTTGCAACCTGAATGATTTCAAGGCCCTGATACGCGTCATGGCGGGGCGCGAAGACTTCGCGAAACAGGGCGGGCGAATGACGATCTCCAGACGAGGGGCGCTGGTCGTGGGCGCGGGCCTGGGCGCGGCGGCGGTGGGCGGCGGCTATGCGGTCGCGACCCACGACAAGCCCGAGCCGGAGGCTCCGCCAAGCGCCGACGCCAAGGGTCACCCGCTGTGGCGCAATTGGTCGGGCGTACAGCACGCCTATCCCGCCGCTCGGGCCACGCCCAAGACCGAGGCCGAGGTCGCGGAGGTCTTGAAGACCGCCGTCGCGCCGATCCGACCCGTGGGCGCGGGCCATTCCTTCACCGCCCTGGCGCCCACCGACGGGACCCTGGTGTCGCTGGACGCCTTGTCCGGGATCATCGCCTGGGACGGCGACGAGGTGACCGTCGCGGCGGGCACGCGGCTGGGCGCCTTGGGACCGGCCCTGGCCGCCAAGGGCCGGGCTCTGGCCAATCTGCCCGACATCAACAATCAGACCCTGGCCGGGACCTTGGCGACCGGCACGCACGGTACCGGCGCGACGCTGAAGGCCCTGCACGGCGACGTCACCGCCCTGCGCCTGATCACGCCCAAGGGCGAGACGATCGACTGCGGCGAGCATCGGAATACCGACATCTTCCAAGCCGCAAAGGTCTCGCTGGGATCGCTGGGCGTGATCACCCAGGTCCGGCTGAGGACGACGGCCAACCGTCGGCTGGATCGCAAGATCTGGCTGGAGCCGATCGAGGACGTCCTGGCCAGCGCCGAGGCGCGCTGGGCCCGGCGCCGCAATTTCGAGTTCCATGCCGTGCCGTTCACCGGGTTGGCCGTCTGCATCAGCCACGACGAGACCGACGCCCCGGTCATTCCACGTGGGCCGGACCAAGCCGCCGTCTTTCTCGACACTCTGAAAGGGCTGCGCAACCTGCTGGGCTTCTCGCCCCCGCTGCGCAGGGCGGCCGCCCAGGCTCTGCTGAGCCGGACCAAGCCCGAGCGGGCCATCGACGAGGGCTGGAAACTGCTATCGACCCAGCGGCCGATGCGCTTCAACGCCATGGAATTCCAGCTGCCGGTCGGCGTGCAACTGAAGGCCCTGGCCGAGATCGTGGCGACCATCGAAAAGGAGCGGCCCGACGTCTTCTTCCCGATCGAATGCCGCCGCATCGCGCCCGACGACGCCTGGCTGTCGCCTTTCCAGGGCGAGCCCCGGGGCTCCATCTCCGTCCAGGCCGACGACAGGGACGAGTTCGCTTTCCTCTACACCCTGATCGAGCCGATCTTCCGCCGCTACGGCGGCCGCCCGCACTGGGGCAAGCTGCACAGCGTTTCGGGGGATCAACTGGCGGGGCTCTATCCGCGCTGGAACGACTTCCTGAAGGTCCGCGCCAAGCTCGACCCGGACAGCCGGATGCTCAATCCGTACCTCAAGGGCCTGTTCGGGGTCTGAGACGTCAGGACAAAGAAAAAGCCCCGGCGCGAGGCCGGGGCTTTCTGGATCTTCGAGGTCGGACGATCAGCCGGCCAGATATTCCGTCACGCGACCTTCCAGCTCGGCCGCCAGCACCTTGCCCACCGGGTGGGTGTCGACCCTGATATCGTCGCGGACGCAGGCCTTGATCGCGTCGATATGGGCGTCGACCAGGAACATCGGGGCGGTCAGGCGCGTCGCCGGATCGTCGATCAGCTTGCACAGCGAACCGGCCAGGCGGGTGATCAGCGGGAATTCGTAGGTGGCGCCCAGGCCCTTCAGGTCGTGGGCGCGCAGGTAAAGGGTTTCGACCGTTTCGGCGTTCAGGCCCTGGGCGCGGACGTCCTGACGGGCGGCTTCCAGCTTGACGATCTCGTCATTGAGCCACTGGGCGAAGTTGCCCGAAAGGCTTTTCAGCGCGGCTTCGGCCTTGGCGATCGCCGCCATGTCGATCCCGCCTCGACCGCCTACCTTGAGCTTGAGCATGTTCGGCACCTGAATCACTTCCGCGGCGGACTTGTTGGTCACGGACGCTTCCCCCTAGGCATTGGTCTGAAATGTAGGATCAAGGCGTTAACATTAGATGAGACGCCCGTTTCTACCCTGACCAATGGGCGGTAGTGCCCTGACCAATAGCCCTTCGTGTTTGTCAGGCCGAGAATTGCTCCGTCAAAACCCGCTCCTCGAGGCTTCGACCGGCGTCGAAGAGCATGGAGAGGCTGGCGCTGCTGTCCTCGGCGATGTGAACCTCGACGACGTCGCGAACCTCGAAATTGTCGGCCACGGCGCTTACCGGTCTTTTATCGCACTCCAGGACTTCAAACGTCACCCGCGCCGTCTGCGGCAAAAGCGCGCCACGCCAGCGGCGGGGACGGAAGGCGCTGATCGGGGTCAGGGCCAGGACCTGGGCGCCGATCGGGATGATCGGGCCGTGGGCCGAGAGGTTGTAGGCGGTCGAGCCGGCCGGCGTGGCCAGCAGCACGCCGTCGCAGACCAGTTCGCCCATCCGCACCTTGCCGTCGATGCTGATGCGCAGCTTGGCGGTCTGGCGCGTCTGGCGCAGCAGCGACACCTCGTTGATGGCCAGGGCGCGGTGCTGTTTGCGGTTGGCGTCGATGGCGACCATGGCCAAGGGATGGATCACGGCCCGCTCGGCCACGTTGATCCGCTCCAGCAGGTCGTCCTCGCTGTACTCGTTCATCAGGAAGCCGACCGAGCCGCGGTTCATGCCGTAGATCGGCGTCTGGCGCTGCATGGTGTCGTGCAGGGTTTCCAGCATGAAGCCGTCGCCGCCCAGCGCCACGATCACCTGGGCGTTTTCGTCGCCGACGTCGCCGTAGCGGGCGCGCAGGCGCTCCACGGCTTCCTGCGCCTCGGGGCGGTCACTGCCCTTGAAGGTCAGGCGAGTCACGAAGGGCAGGGGCTGGAACATGCCGCCAAGTGGCTGGATCGGCGGCGGGTTGTCAAACCTCATTCAGAGCGGTTTCAGGCCGCGCTGACCGCCTGGCGGAAGGCCATGGCCGCGATGTCTGGAGCGAACGGGCCAAAGGCGCCGCTGGCCTTGCGGGCCGCTTCCGCGCCGCCGCCGGGACGGCCGCCGTTCAGCTCGCGCACCAGGGTCAGGATGGTCGGGAAGACGCTGCGGTCGATGCCCACGGCCGAGCAGGCCAGGGCCAACAGTTCGGGGCGGTTGCTGTCGACGGCCCGTCGCACCTGGCGGATGTCGAAGCGGCCCAGGCGGGCCAGGGCGAACAGGAACAGCGGCAGACGGCGTTCGCGCAGCACCCGCAGCAGGTAGCCGGGACGCAACTGGCCGGCGGCGTCCAGCTTCTCGACCAGGGCCGCCTCCATCTCCTCGCGGTCCTCGTCGCGCACCAGGCTGAGTTTCTGGATGGAGACGGTGGGCGCGCCGGCATGGGCGTCGCGCAGGGCCGCCTCGACGGCCGCGGCCATCTTCTCGGAATCCAGCTGGAAGCGAGCGGTCAGGGCGTCGCGCAGGGCGCGGCCGACCGACAGGTACAGTTGCTCGGCCAGGTCATGGGACAGGTTGGGGTGGCGGGCCAGGGGCGAACGCAGGGCGACCACGTCGCGGGCCTTGTCGACCAGCCGGCGCAGGCCCTCGGGCGAGATCCGGGCGGTGGGGTTGCTGGCCAGGGCGGTCAGCACGGCCGATTCGTCCTTGGCCAGGATCGCCTCGACCACCGCCAGCGACAGCTGCGGACGGCGGGCGATCTCGATCTGGTGTTCCAGCGTGGCCTGGACCAGCAGGCGGATCAGGTCGTGGTCCTGCAGGATCGGGCTGCGGGCGATGATCGGACGGGCGATCTCGATCTCGTCCAGCGCCAGGATGTTGATCAGGGCCGGCGGCGCCCAGGTGGCGTCGGCCAGGCTCTGGGCCAGGCGGGTGCGGATATCGCGCTCGGCCTCGACCACCAAGGTCATGAAGATCGAGTCGAGCAGGATCTGGACTTCGGGCGCGGCGGGACGGCCTTCAGCTTGGTTGGCGTCGCACATCTCCACGATGCCGGAGAGCAGGCGCTCGCGATCGGCCGGCTCGCGGCTGCGGGCCAGGGACAACAGCTGCGCGGTCTGGGCGGACTGGTTCACCAGCCTCCTCGGAAATCCAAGCTTAACCAAGACGGACCTTGGCGGCGTCAGATGAAAACATGCTTAAACAGGACAAGCCACGGAACGATGAGACAAGCGGCGCGATGTCGCAGGAAAAGATCGTCACAAAAGTCGCCAGGGAGACGCAAGACGCATGGGCCAACCTCTGATCCTCGCGCTCGATCAGGGCACGACCAGCACCCGCGCTATCCTGTTCCAGGCGGACGGCAAGCCGGTGTGCGACGCCAGCCGGCCGCTGCGCCAGAGCTATCCGCGCGACGGCTGGGTCGAGCACGACGCCGACGAGATCTACGCCGCCTGCGTGGGCGTGCTGCGCGACACTGTCGAGAAGTGCGATCGCGATAGCGCCGACATCGCCGCTCTGGGTATCACCAACCAGCGCGAGACGGTGGTGGTCTGGGACAAGGCCACGGGCCGGCCGATCCATCCGGCCATCGTCTGGCAGGACCGCCGCACCTCGGACGTCTGCGACCGGTTGCGCGGCGAAGGCCATGAGCCGGCCGTCACGGCGGCCACCGGCCTGCTGCTGGATCCCTATTTCTCGGGCACCAAGATCGCCTGGATTCTCGACAAGGTTCCCGGCGCGCGGCGGAGGGCCGAGGCGGGCGAGCTGCTGTGCGGCACGATCGATAGTTGGGTGATTTGGAGGCTGACTGGAAAAGGAGTCCACGTCACCGACGCCACCAACGCCTCGCGCACCCTACTGTTCGACATCCAGACCCAGGACTGGTCGGACGAAATGCTGGCCCTGCTGAACGTGCCCCGCGCCCTGTTGCCGACGGTGCTGGACTGCGCGGCCGACTATGGCCAGGTGACGCCCGATATCCTGGGCCGTCCGCTGCCGATCCGCGGCGTGGCCGGCGACCAGCAGGCGGCGCTGATGGGGCAGGGCTGTATCCATCCCGGCGAGATGAAGGTCACCTACGGCACCGGCGGCTTCATGCTGGTCAATACCGGCGAGGCGCGCCCGCATTCGGCCTCGCGCCTGCTGACCACCGTGGCGGCGCGGGTGGGCGGACGGACGACCTATGCCCTGGAAGGCTCGATCTTCGTGGCCGGGGCGGCGATCCAGTGGCTGAACGAGGGCCTGGGGGTCACCGGCGGACCGCGCGGGGCCGAGGCCCTGGCGAAGGCGGCGCGGGCCGATCATGGCGTGGTCGTGGTGCCGGCCTTCACCGGTCTGGGCGCCCCCTGGTGGGACGCCGAGGCCCGGGGGGCGGTGTTCGGCCTGACCCGCGACGCGGGCCTGGCCGAGATCGCCCAGGCCACCTTCGACTCCTGCGTCTTCCAGGGGCGCGACCTGATCGAGGCCATGCGGGCCGACGCGCCCTCGGCCTTCGAGGACGCCGCCCTGCGCATCGACGGCGGCATGGCCAGGAGCGCCTGGTTCAGCCAGCGCCTGGCCGACCTGACCGGCATTCCCGTGCACCGCGCCAGCTATCAGGAAACCACGGCCCTGGGCGCGGCCCTGTTCGCGGGGGTCGGGGCGGGCGTCTATGGCTCGGTCGAGGAGGCGGTGAAGGCGCGGCCGGAGGCGGAACTGCTGACGCCGACGGTGAGCGTCAACGTGCGGGAAGAGGCCTATGCGCGGTGGTTGGATGCGCTGCCGCGGGTGCGGTCTTGAGCGTGAGCTACCCCGTCGTCGGCCAGATCCATCGCCTGTCTTCGAAACTCGACGCCGTGATCGCCCCAGAGGCCGAGATCCAGCAATTGGCCGAAGGCTTCATCTGGTCCGAAGGCCCGGTCTGGGTGCGTGAGGGTGGCTATCTGGTGTTCTCGGACGTGCCGGGCAACGTCATGTACCGCTGGAGCGAAGCGGACGGGGTCAGCGAGTTCATGAACCCGTCGGGCTATGCTGGCCCGCCCACCGACGCCTTCGCCGAACCGGGCTCGAACGGCATGGCGCTGGACGCGGCCGGCGACCTGCTGGTCTGCGATCACGGCAACCGGGCCCTGGCCAAGCTGGACCTGAAGACCCGCGCGAAGACGATTCTGTTGGAGCGCTACGCCGGCAAGCGGTTCAACAGTCCCAACGATCTGGCCGTGGCCAAGAGCGGCGCAATCTACTTCACGGATCCGACCTATGGCCTGAAGGGCCGCAACGCCTCACCGCTGCGCGAGCTGGACTTCAACGGCGTCTATCGCCTGGCGCCGGACGGGACGCTGGATCTGCTGGACGCCGAGCTGACCTTCCCGAACGGGATCGCGTTATCGCCGGATGAGGGTCGGCTGTACGTCTCGGTGTCGGATCCCAAGGGGCCGGTGCTGATGGTCTATGACCTGGGGCCCGACGGCCTGACGACTTCCAAGGCTGTCTTCTTCGACGCCATGCCGCTGAGCCAAGCTGGCGGGCAGGGGCTGCCGGACGGCATGTGCCTGGACGCCGAGGGGCGGCTCTACGCCACGGGGCCGGGCGGCGTGCTGGTGCTGACGCCGGAGGCCGAGCTGATCGGCGTGATCGAGACCGGCACGGCCATCGCCAACTGCGCGTTCGGCGAGGACGGGCGGACACTGTTCCTGGCCTCGAACCACACGCTGGCGCGGGTGCGACTGAAGACGACGGGGCTGGTGTGGTGAACGACTGGGGACACATACTCACCCAACAGCCTTGCCGGATTTGCAAAGGCTCCGCCGTAAGTGTGTGTCCTCGCCCGAGTTACGGATTGGCGTCCAGATAGGTCTTCACCCGCGCGAACAGCTCCTCGAACATCGGCGTCGTCAGTCGGCCGGTGTTCGTGTTCAGCCGCGAGCAGTGATAGCTGTTGAACACCCGATAGGGCCCGGCCTGGAACTCCGTGCCATGGCCCGGCAGGCCCGCCGAGGCCTTCAGGCCCAGCGCCTTGAGCAGATTGCGGCGCGAGACGTCGCCCAGGGTGACGATGGCCTTGAGGTTGGGGAACATCTCCAACCGCGCGGTCAGGAACGGCCGGCAGTTGTTCTCCTCCGACGTCTCGGGCTTGTTGCCGGGCGGGGCGCAGCGCACGGCGTTGGTCACCGCGCTGCCGATCAGCTTCAGACTGTCGTCGGGCCGCGCCTCGAACTTGCCGGCGGCGAAGCCGTACTTGATCAGGGTGTCGTAGAGCAGGGTCCCGGCATAGTCGCCGGTGAACGGCCGGCCAGTGCGGTTGGCGCCCTTGCGGCCGGGCGCCAGGCCCACGACCAGCAGGCGGGCCTCATGGTCGCCGAACGACGGGGCCGGGCCGTTGAACCAATCGGGATACAGGTCCTGGTTCTCGCGGCGATAGGCCACCAGGCGCGGGCACAGCGGGCAGTCGCGCGGCGGCTCGGCGCGCGAGGGCACGACCTCGCCGGCGATGTTGGAATGCTGGCCCATGGCTAGTCCTCGTCGCCTTCGTCATGGGCGGACCCGCGCACCGGATCGGTGACGAAGCGGGGCAGGGGGGGGCGGTTGGCCTGCGGGCGGCCGATGATGTTCCCCAGGTCGGCCAGGTCCACGAAGTTGTCGGCCTGGCGGCGCAGGTCGTCGCTGGTCATCGGCGGCTGGCTCTTCATGGTCGAAACCACGGTGACCCGGCGGCCCTTGCGCTGCACGGCCGCGACCAGGGCGCGGAAGTCGCCGTCGCCCGAGAACAGCACCAGGTGGTCGACGGTGGCGGCCATCTCCAGCATGTCGACGGCGATCTCGATATCCATGTCACCGCGCCAGCGCTTGCGGCCCTGGCTGTCGGTGAACTCGCGGGCCGGCTTTGTCACCAGGGTGAAGCCGTTGTAGTCCAGCCAGTCGACCAGCGGCCTGATCGGGGAATACTCCTCGTTCTCGGCGATGGCGGTGTAGTAGTAGGCGCGCACCAGGATCCCGCGCTTGCGGAACTCATCCAGCAGCTTGCGGTAGTCGATGTCGAAGCCCAGGGCCTTGGCGGCGGAAAAGAAATTGGCCCCGTCGATGAACAGCGCCAGGCGCTCGGTCGGGTAGAAGGTCACGTGGTCAAAAATCCTTGAAAAATCAGCACGATCAAAAAGGACTGGATCAGGCGGTGTTGGTCGCCCTGGGCTGCAGCCTGCCCGGATCATACCCGAGTCGCGAGGCCTTGCTCGACGCCGCTGTGGAGGCGCTGGCGGGCGAGGGCCTGAGCGTCGCGACGCGGTCGTCCTGGTGGACCTCGGCCGCCTGGCCCGACCGAACCGCGCCCGCTTATCTGAACGGCGTCGTGCTGGTCGAGACGGCGCTGTCGGCTGACGAGGTCCTGGCCGCGCTGCACCGGATCGAGGCCCGCTTTGGCCGGGTCCGCGCCGAGCCCAACGCGCCCCGCACCCTGGACCTGGATCTGATCGCCCACGGCCGCACGGTGCTGGACGGCGCGGTGGTCGTGCCGCATCCCCGGGCCCACGAGCGGCTGTTCGTGATGGGGCCCCTGGCGCAGATCGCGGCGGACTGGCGTCACCCGGTCAGCGGGAAAACGGCGGCGGACCTGGCGGCGACCGCGACGGTCGGAACAGACGCAAAGTCCGTGGTTTGAGGCGGGGGGCACACACTCGCTCAATCGTCCCGATCCAGATCGCATATGCCGTGGGGCGAGTGTGTGTCCCCTTCGTCATTCGCTGTGCCAGCACATTGCCAAACTTTAATTCGCACCCGGACCGAGCCGGCAGGATAGTCCGCGCCAAATCGTGCTGAGCGCCATCGCGCTCGCGCTTCTTGGGACCTTTCCTGCATGACCCTGACCCGTTCGCTGCTCGCCTGCGCCGCCGCCTGCGCGCTGCTGTCGTCCGCTCCCGCTTTCGCCGCCGACCTGAAGAGCGGCGTCGACAAGTCCGCCTTCGACACGGCGATCAAGCCCGGCGACGACTTCTGGACCTACGCCAACGGCGCGGCGATCAAGGCCAATCCGATCCCCGCCGACCGCAGCAGCTACGGCGTCGGCGCCATCCTGACCGAGACGACCGCCAAGCGGACGGTCGATCTGATCCAGGCCGCCGCCAAGGACGCCGGTTCGGCCGACGCCAAGAAGGTCGGCGACTACTACGCCAGCTACATGGACGAGGCGGCGATCGAGAAGGCGGGTCTGGCGCCGATGAAGGCCGGTCTGGCGCGGATCGCGGCGATCAAGACCCGCACCGACCTGGCCACCGTGCTGGGCGGCAACGTCCGCGCTGACGTCGACGCCCTGAACGCCACCGACTTCTACACCGACAACGTCCTGGGCCTGTGGGCCTCGCCGGCGTTCGACGACACCAGCAAATATGCGCCGTTCCTGCTGCAGGGCGGCCTGGGCATGCCCGACCGCGAATACTACCTGTCGGACAAGGCGGCGATGAAGACGACCCGCGAGAAGTACCTCGCCCACGTCGCCAAGATCCTGACCTTGGGCGGCGTCGCCGACGCCGACGCCAAGGCGGCGAAGATCTTGGCCCTGGAGACCAGGATCGCCCAGGCCTCGGCCACGCGCGCCGACAGCGCCGACGTCCAGAAAGCCAACAACAGCTGGACCCAGGCCGACTTCGCGGCCAAGGCCCCCGGCCTGGACTGGAAGACCTTCTTCGCCGCCGCGGGCCTTGGCGGCCAGTCGCGCTTCATCGTCTGGCATCCGACCATGGTCGTGGGCCTGGGCAAGGTCGCCGCCGACGAGAACCTGGATACCTGGAAGGACTATCTGACCTTCCACTATCTGGACCACTATTCGAACCTGCTGCCCAAGGCCTTCGTGGATGAGCGGTTCGCCTTCTACGGCCAAGCCCTGTCGGGCACCCCGCAGCTGTCGGCCCGCTGGAAGCGCGGCGTCAACTCGACCAACGTCGTGCTGGGCGAGGTGGTCGGCAAGCTCTATGTCGAGCAGTACTTCCCCGCGCGCTCCAAGGCCGAGATCACGGCCATGGTCGACAACATGAAGGCCGCCTTCGTGCGCCGCATCGACGCCCTGGACTGGATGGCGCCGGAGACCAAGGCCGAGGCCCGCCGCAAGGTCGAGGTGCTGAAGGTTGGCGTCGGCTATCCCGACACCTGGCGCGACTACTCGGCGCTCGACATCGTGCGCGGCGACCCGATCGGCAATCTCCAGCGCTCGGAGAAGTTCGAGGCCGCCTACTGGATCGGCCAACTGGGTAAGCCGGTCGATCGCGGCCAGTGGGTGATGACGCCCCAGACCGTCAACGCCGTGAACCTGCCGATGCTGAACGGCCTGAACTTCCCGGCGGCCATCCTGCAGGCCCCGTATTTCGACGCGGACGCCGACGCGGCGGCCAACTATGGCGGAACCGGCGGCACGATCGGCCACGAGATCAGCCACAGTTTCGACGACCAGGGCGCCCAGTTCGACAGCCAGGGCCGCCTGCGCAACTGGTGGACCCCGACCGACTACGATCACTTCCAGAAGGCCGGCACGGCCCTGGCCGCCCAGTTCGACGGCTACAAACCGTTCCCCGACCTGGCCGTAAACGGCAAGCAGACGCTCAGCGAGAACATCGCCGACGTCGCCGGTCTAGCCGCGGCCCTGGACGCCTACCACGCCTCGCTGGGCGGCAAGCCGGCGCCGGTGATCGACGGCCTGACCGGCGACCAGCGGTTCTTCCTGGCCTACGCCCAGTCCTGGCGCGGCTATACCCGTCCGGAGGCCGAACGCCAGCAACTGGTCACCGACGGCCACGCGCCCGACCAGTACCGCGCCGACACCGTGCGCAATCTCGACGCCTGGTACGCCGCGTTCGACATCAAGCCGGGCGACGCGCTGTACCTGCCGCCAGAAAAGCGCGTGAAGGTCTGGTAGCAAGGCTTCCCCGTCCCGGGCCTCGCGCCCGGGACGCTCCTTGCCCGAGAACCGCCGATGGCCCCCATCAAGGTCGATCCCGCCCACGTCCACGAATTCGTAGACGCCGACGCCTTCTACGACTGGCTGTCGCGCCACCACGACAAGCAGAGCGAGGTCTGGATCAAGATCCACAAGGTCGGCTCGGGCCTGCCCTCGATCACCGCCAAGCAGGCGATCGACGTGGTGCTGTGCTGGGGCTGGATCGACGCCGTCCGCAAGGGCTTCGACGACAGGAGTTTCCTCCAGCGCTACACGCCGCGCGGCAAGAAGAGCATCTGGAGCCAGATCAACGTCGACAATGTCGCCCGCCTGGTCGCCGAGAAACGGATGACCGAGCACGGCCTGCGCGAGGTCGAGGCGGCCAAGGCCGACGGTCGCTGGGACCAGGCCTATGGCAGCGGGAAGGGGCTGAAGATCGCCGATGACCTGCAGGCGGCCATCGACGCCAGCCCCAAGGCCAAGGCGATGCTGGCCAAGCTGACCGAGCAGAACCGCTTCGCCCTGGCCTTCCGCATGCATCACGTGAAGACGTCGGCGGGGCGCGAGAAGAAGATCCAGACCTTCGTGGCCATGTTGGAACGCGGCGAGACGGTCTATCCCCAGAAGGCGCGCTAAGGCGCCGTGTCGCCTGGCTTGGCGTGAGGATTGGGGAAGACCGCCTCGACGGCCAGGCCGAAGGCGCCGGCGATCCGGAAGGCCAGATCCAACGAGGGGTCATGCCGCTCGGTTTCCAGGGCGTTGATCGCGTAGCGTGACACGCCAACGGTCTGGCTCAGCTGCTCCTGCGTCCAGCCGCGCTCGGCCCGCAGCACCTTGAGGCGGCTCTTCACGCGCGGGTGTCCCGGATCAGCGGCGTCACCAAGCCGAACAGACCCCAGAACAACGGATAGATCAGCCAGGCCGGGAGGTGGGGCAGGCCGATCAGCTCCAACCCGCTCCACGCGGTGGCGAGGGTGATCGCGGCGGCGGCGGCCACCGTCATGCGCTTCAGCGTCAGGGCGCGGACGAACTCGTCCTGCTCGGCGATCAGCCTGTAGGCGGCGCGAAACTGCAGGGCGACCGTGAGGGCGGGAACCAGGGCCAGGGCGGCCAGCGCGGCCATCGGCCAGCCTTGAGCCCGCCCGGCCGTCACGCCCAGCACGCAGGCCAGGAAAAGGATCCACGCGACAACCGCTCCCAAGGTGTAGCGCCAACTGGTCGGCCAAGTCGGGGTCATGTTGGGTATTCCCATCATTGAGTTGTGTTTACCTAACATTTTCCGCCATGTTGGGTCAACCCAACATCTGGAGGCCTGGCGCATTGTACGGAAGTCTGGACTTCTCCCCGCGAACACGGCATAAGCGCCCCCTCGCGAAAGCCGGGACTCTACCGATGCGGCGTTGTGTAACGCCGCTCGAGACCCTATTTTGCGATAACCAAGGCTCATAGCCCGAGGAATTCATGGCCCGCGTCACCGTCGAAGATTGCGTCGAGAAGGTTCCCAACCGTTTCGCTCTGGTCCTGCTGTCCGCCCACCGGGCGCGCGGCATCTCGGCCGGCGCCTCGCTGCTCGTCGATCGCGACAACGACAAGAACCCCGTTGTCGCCCTGCGCGAGATCGCCGACGACGTGGTCGATCACGAGGGCCTCAAGGAACAGCTCATCACCACGCTGCAACGCGTGGATGAGCACACCGAAGCCGAGGAAGAGGCCGAAACCCTCGCCCTGCTGGCCGATCCCACCCACATGCAGATGAGCGAGCTCGAGCTCGTTCGCGCTCTGCAGAGCGACCGCGATGGCGGTCAGGAGGAGCGGTACTGAGCCCCGACGGCGCAGACCCTCTTATTCTTGAAGCGGCGCCCGCCGCCGCTCCGTCCGAACGCGCGCCCGGTGAACAACCGGGCGCGTCTTCGTCTCTGACGCATGTCGAGCCGGTTCCCGCTCCAGCGCCAGCCTCCAAGCCTCGCCAGAAGATCCTTCGCCAGTATGAGTTGATCGAGCGCGTCCACGCCTACGATCCGACGGCGGACGAGGCCCTGCTGAACCGGGCCTATGTTTACGCCATGCGCATGCACGGCAGCCAGACCCGGGCCAGCGGCGATCCCTACTACGCCCACCCGATCGAGGTGGCCGGCATCCTGACCGAATACCGGCTGGACACCGCCACCATCGTCACGGCCCTGCTGCACGACGTGATCGAGGACACGCCGGTCACCAAGGAGGAGATCGGCAAGCTGTTTGGCGAAGAGATCGCCGAGCTGGTCGAGGGCGTCACCAAGCTGTCGAAGCTGGAGCTGCAGGCCGAGCATTCGCGCCAGGCCGAGAACCTGCGCAAATTCATCCTGGCCATCTCCAAGGACGTCCGCGTCCTGCTGGTCAAGCTGGCCGACCGTCTGCACAACATGCGGACGCTGCACTTCATCAAGAGTCAGGCCAAGCGCGAGCGCATCGCCCGCGAGACGCGCGACATCTACGCGCCGCTGGCCCGCAACATCGGCTGCCATCGGATCTGCACGGAACTGGAGGAGCTCAGCTTCGAGCACACCAATCCGGTGGCCCGCACCGCCATCATCCGCCGGCTCGACACCCTGCGCGCCGAGCAGGGCGGGGCGGTGGCCCTGGTCAGCCAGGAGATCTCGGCTCGCCTGGAATCGGGCGGCCTGCCGGCCCGGGTTTTCGGCCGCGAGAAGTCGCCTTATTCGATCTGGCGCAAGCTGCAACGCAAGTCGATCGGTTTTTCGCAGATGTCGGACATCTACGCCTTCCGCGTGATCGTCGACAGCGAGGAGGACTGCTACCGGGCCCTGGGCGTGGTGCATCGCGCCTGGTCCAGCGTGCCCGACCGCTTCAAGGACTTCATCTCGACGCCCAAGCGCAACAACTACCGTTCGCTGCACACCACGGTGGTGGGGCCGCGCGGCATGCGCATCGAGATGCAGATCCGCACCGAGGCCATGGACCGGGTCAACGAAGAGGGCGTGGCCGCCCACTTCCGTTACAAGGACGCCTCCTACGGCCTGGACCTGGAAGGCATGGAGGCCGCCGGCGGCCGCGATCCGCTGGCCAACCTGCGCCAGCTGGTCCAGGTGCTGGAGCACGGCGGTGACGCCGAGGAACTGGTCGAGCACGCCAAGCTGGAGATGTTCCTCGACCAGGTGTTCGTGTTCACTCCCAAGGGCAAGCTGGTCAGCCTGCCGCGGGGCGCGATGCCGTTGGACTTCGCCTATGCGGTCCACACCAGCGTCGGCGACACCTGTATCGGGGTGAAGATCAACGGTGAGCTGAAGCCGCTGCGCACCCTGCTCAACAACGGCGACGTGGTCGAGGTGATCCGGGGCTCCAAGCCCGTGGTGCCGCCGGATTGGCGTTCGTTGACGGTGACTGGACGAGCCCGCTCGGCTATCCGCCGCCACATCCGCCAGACCGAGAAGGAAGAGTTCCTGCGCCTGGGCCGGGCCTCGGTGGAGCAGGTGTTCGAGCGGGCCGGCAAGAAGCTGAAGGACGTCTCGCTGCGGCCGATCCTGGAGCGTTTCGCCCTGGAGACCGAAGAGGCCCTGTTCGACGCCGTCGGACGCGGCCGGGTTTCGCCCAGCCAGGTGCTGGAAACCGCTTTCCCGGGCATGAAGGACACCGACGTGGCCGTGGCCACGGCGCGGCGCAAGATCGAGGGCGGCACGGCCGCGCGGCTCTATGTGCGTGGCGGCGGCCTGACCCCGGGCGTCTCTCTGCACTTCGCCCACTGCTGCAGCCCGGTGCCGGGCGACCGCATCGTCGGCATCTTGCGCGAGGACGGTGAGGGGTTGGATGTCCACACCATCGACTGCCCCAAGCTGGCCGAATACGAGGACCGTGAGGACCTCTGGCGCGACCTGAACTGGACGCCCGAGGCAGAGCGCGAGACCGTGTCGCTGGCCCGCCTGCACGCCACCATCGGCAATGCGCCGGGCGTGCTGGGCCAGGTCTGCACGATCATCGGCGAGGCCGGCGGCAACATCGTCAACCTGCGCATGCACCACCGCCAGAGCGACTTCTTCGATGTCGATATCGACGTCGAGGTCCGCGACGCCAAGCACCTGACCAACATCTCGGCGGCGCTGCGCACCTGTCCGACGGTGGAGACTGTGGACCGGACGCGGGGCTAGGGCCTCGCCCGCAGCATCCGATCGACCCGACCGGCCAGGTCGGCCACCGCGAAGGGCTTGGTCAGCACCTCCATGCCATGCTGGATATGTCCGTGGTTGAGGACGGCGTTCTCGGCGTAGCCGGTGATGAACAGCACCTTCAGGTCTGGACGCAGCGCCCGGGCCGCGTCAGCCACCTGGCGCCCGTTCAGCCCGCCGGGCAGACCTACGTCGGTGATCAACAGGTCGATCCGGGCGCCCGATTGCAGGATCTTCAGGCCCGCCGGTCCGTCGGGCGCCTCGGCGCAGCTGTAGCCGAGCTCGTTCAGCGTATCGACGATCAGCATGCGGATGGTCGGCTCGTCGTCAACGACCAGCACGGTTTCGCCGGCGCTGGGCTGGGGGAAGGGGGCGGCCGGATGAGCTTCCTCGATCTCCTCCTCGCCGAAATGGCGCGGCAGGTAGATGCAGACCATCGTGCCCTGGCCCAGCTCGGAATAGATGCGGACATGGCCGTGCGATTGCTTGGCGAAGCCGTAGACCATCGACAGCCCCAGGCCGGTGCCTTCGCCGATCGGCTTGGTGGTGAAGAACGGGTCGAACACCCGCTCCTGGATGGCCTTGTCGATGCCCACGCCCGTGTCGCTGACGCAGACGGTGACGTACTGGCCCGGCTCCATGCCGCGCTCGAGCGCCGAGCGGCGGTCCAGCCACTTGTTGCCCGTCTCGATGGTGATGCTGCCGCCGTCGGGCATCGCGTCGCGGGCGTTGATGCACAGGTTCAGCAGGGCGTTTTCGAGCTGGTTGGAATCCACCAGCGTGGGCCACAGGCCGCCGGCGGCGACGGTCTCGACGGCGATCGACGGGCCGACCGTGCGCCGCACCATGTCGACCAGGTCGGCCATCAGTCGATTGATCACGATCGGCCTGGGCGACAGGGTCTGGCGGCGCGAGAAGGCCAGCAGGCGATGGGTGAGGGCGGCCGCGCGCCGCGTCGCCCCCTGGCCGGCCGAGAGGTAGCGTTCGACGTCGCGCATGCGGCCCTGGGATAGCCGCGAGCCGATCATCTCGAACGAGCCGGCGATGCCCGACAGCAGGTTGTTGAAATCGTGGGCCAGGCCGCCGGTCAACTGGCCGACCGCCTCCATCTTCTGGGCCTGGCGCAGGGCGTCCTCGGCCTCCTGCAGCCGCTCCTGCTCGTGCAGGCGCTCGGTGACGTCGTAGACGAACTGGAAGGCGCCCGCCTGGTCGCCGTTCTCGTCCCGCAGCACGCCGAACCGCATCTCGTAGGCGCGCCGGTCGCGCCCCGGATCGCCGAACGTCCCGACCTCGACGAAGTCCTCGCCGGCCAGGGCGCGGGCCCAGACGGCCTTTACCTGGGCCTGGTTCTCGGGCTGGTCGGCCAGCAGGTCCAGCATGCTGTCGCCCACCTTGGGCCGTGGACCGAAGATGCGCTCGAACTCGTTCGCGGCGGCGCTGTTGATGGCCAGCCAGCGGAAGTCCAGGGCGACGACCTGGACGAAGGCGTTGGTGCCCTCGACGATGTCGGCCAGCACGCGGCGTTCGGCCAGGGCTTCGGCGACGCGGGCTTCGAGGGTCTCGTTCAGTTGACGCAGGGCCAGTTCGGCCTGGCGGCGCTCGGTGACGTCCTGGAACAGCACCGCCACCTGGCGGCGGCTGGGCGGTTCGATCCGGAAGGCCGACAGCGACAGATGGCGGCCCGTGGCGACCAGTTCCTGTTCGAAACGGATCGGCTCGCCCGTCCGCAGCACGGCGCCGTAACGCTCGACCCAGCTGTCGGCTTCCTCGCCGACCATCTCGCGCACCTTTTGGCCCACGACCTCGGGGATGCCGGCGTGGCGGGTGTAGGCCGGATTGGCGTCGACATGGATGTAGTCGCTAAGCGGCCCGTGGGGGCCGTCGAAGAACTCGATGACGCAGAAGCCCTCGTCCATCGAGTCGAACAGGGTGCGATACTGCTGGGCGTCGCGGTCGCGTTGCTTGAGGGCCAGTCGCAGGTCCAGCTGGTTCATCACCTGGCGCGCCAGCACCTGTAGCGTGCGCTGCTGCATGGCGGTCAGCGCTTTGGGCGCCGTGTCGAGCACGCACAGGGTGCCGATCGGCAAGCCCTCGGCGGTCTTGAGCAGGGCGCCGGCGTAGAAGCGCAGGCCAGGTTCGCCGGTCACCAGCGGATTGCCCAGGAACCGCGCGTCGGTCGTGGCGTCCGGAACCAGCAGGAAGTCGTCCTCCAGGATCGCCTTGGCGCAGAACGAGGTCTCCAGCGGCGTCTCGCGCACGCCCAGGCCCACCTCGGCCTTGAAGAACTGCCGGCCTTCGTCGATCAGATTGACCACGGCGATCGGCGTGCCGCAGATCTCGGCCGCCAGCTGGGCGATCTCGTCGAAAGCGGCTTCGCGCGGCGTATCGAGGATGTCGTAGCGGTGGAGCGCCTGGAGGCGGCGCGTTTCGCGCTCCGACGGATCGGTGTCAATCATTGCTCTCGACACCTGCCCCGACCTCAACAGTATCCTGACGCTATAACGAGTGCGTCGCCCGTCGCCTATGACGCATAGCGGGGCGATGGGTTCCCGGCGATCCCCTCGTGGGTCTATCCCGTTTCCGCGCGTTCGGTCGCCGCCGCCTGGCGCAGGATGTGGGACAGCTCCTCGACCGAGTAGGGCTTGTGCAGCAACGGAAAGCCGTGGTGAGCATCGGTGGCCAGCACGTGGCTGTAACCGCTGGTCAGCACGACCCGCACGCCGGGCCAGCGACCGTTGATCGTGCGCGCCAGCTCGACGCCGCCGATGCCAGGCATGACCACGTCGCTGAACACCAGGTCGAACGGGGCCGAGGTTTCCAGTCGCGCCAGGGCCTCCACGGCGTTGGCGGCCAGTTCGGTGTGGTAGCCGAGGTCCTGCAGCAACTGGGTGGCGAACTCGCCGATCGCCGCGTTGTCCTCGACCACCAGCACGCGGCCATCGTGCCGGCTGCGGACGGGCGTGGCCGAAGGCGCGGGCGGCGCTTCGGCGCGTCGCGTGCGCGGCAGGTAGAGCGTGAAGGTCGCGCCTTGCCCGACGCGGCTGTCCACCGCCACGTCGCCGCCGGACTGCTTGGCGAAGCCGTAGACCTGGCTCAGCCCCAGGCCGGTGCCGCGCCCGACCTCCTTGGTGGTGTAGAACGGCTCGAAGATCCGCGCCTGGTCGTCCTGGGCGATGCCGCCGCCGCCGTCGACCACGGCGACGGTGATGAAGTCGCCCCGGCTGGCCGCGTGGCCGCGAAGGGCCGGTATGGCGCCGGCCGCGTCGATGCGGACCTGGAGCACGCCTTCGCCGCCCATGGCGTCGCGCGCATTGACCGCCAGGTTGATCAGGGCCGTCTCGAACTGGTTGATGTCGGACTCGACGAAGCAGTCCTCGCACAGCACCGAGACGTCCAGTCGGATGCGGGCGCCCAGGATCGAGCGCAGCATGTCGCCCAGGGTCTCGACCTTGGTGGCGATGTTGAAGTGCTCGGGCTTCAGGGCCTGGCGACGCGAGAAGGCCAGCAGTTGGCTGGTCAGCTTGGCGGCCCGGTCGGCGGTGTCGGAGATGGCGTCGATATAGCGCCGACGGCGATCGGCCGGCAGGTCACGGCTGCGCAGCAGGTCGGCCGACGAGCGGATGACGGTCAGCAGGTTGTTGAAGTCGTGGGCGACCCCGCCGGTCAGCTGGCCGATGGCTTCCATCTTCTGGGCCTGGCGCAGGGCTTCCTCGGCCTGTTTCAGCGCCAGCGCTTGCTGCTTCTCCTCGGTCATGTCGCGACCGTAGCCGTAGACCAGGCCGTCCTCGAAGGCGGTGTTCCACGAGATCCAGCGCACGTCGCCATCCAGCGTCCGGTAGCGGTTCTCAAAGCCGGTGACCTGTGAATCATGGAAGACTTCGTCGAGCGCCTGGTCGGTTACGACGGCGTCTTCGGGCACGACGAAATCCGCGATCCGACGACCGATCACGTCCTCGACACTATGACCGAGGATGCGGGTCCAGGCCGGGCTGACGGACTGGAAGACGCCATCGCCGTCAACCACGACCATCAGGTCGCGGGCGTTGGTCCAGATCCGGTCCGAGCGTCGGCGTTCTTCCTCGACGCTGCGCGCCTGGGCGAAGGCACCGGCCGCGCGGTCGGCGATCAGGGTCGCCAAGTCCAGCAGGCCTTCGTCGCCACGACGGTGCGGATTGAGCCCGAGCACCAGCGTGGCCGCCGGATCGCCCAGGGCGCCGGCGATCGGCATGACCAGGCATTCGGTCGGCTGGATCGCCCAGGTTCCGGTAGGATAGGCACCTCGAGGCAAGGCCTGCTTCCGCGCGGTCCCGCGTGCGGCGTCCAGCGGCCAGGGACGTTGCAGCAGCTCGCGGCCGTCCTCGGTGGCCGAGCACCCGACCAACCCGCCCAGGGGATCACGGACATAGGCCAGCGAGAACGGGAAGTCGTCGGTGTTGGCCGCCAGGGCGTCGCACACGCCCTGCAGCACGGCGTCCTGGGTGACCGCGCCGATCAGGCATTCGCCCAGCCGGCGCACGGTCTCCAGCCGCCGCTCGCTGATCACCCGCTCGGTCTCCTCGGTGACCACGCACATCAGGCCCTTGATGTCGTTCCCGTCGCGCAGCGGGCTGTAGGAGAAGGTGTGATAGGTCTCTTCGGGATAGCCGTTGCGTTCCAGCAGCAGCTGCAGCGCCTTGTTCCAGGTCGCGACCCCGTCGCGCATGACCGAATGGACCTGGGGTTCGACGTCGGCATAGACCTCGCGCCACACCTCGTGGAACGGCCGCCCCAGGGACGCCGGATGCTTGGTTCCCAGCGTCGGGGCATAGGCGTCGTTGTAGAAGAAGCGCAGGTCCTCGCCCCAGCCCAGCCACATCTCGAAGCGCGAGGTCAGCATCATGGCCAGGGGCGTTTTCAGGCCGGTCGGCCAGGCCTCGGGCGGACCGAGCGGGGTAGCGGCCCAATCCGTCTCGCGCATGCGGCGCGCCATGTCGCTGTCGCCCGGGAAGACCTGGGCGAGCGTCTGGCTCGTGTCGAGCGACATGGGGTTCACGAGATTTCCAACGGGACGACGAACAGCTTAGCTAGAACGCCGCCTGCTTGAAAAGGCTCCTAGGCGCGGACAGCCGCGTGCAGGGTCTTCAGCGTTTTCAGCAGCCCGGCCGCATCGCCCAGCGGCAGGCAGCTGGGCCCGTCGCACAGGGCCTTGTCGGGGTCGGTGTGGAATTCCAGGAACACGCCGTCGGCGCCGGCGGCCACGGCGGCCTTGGCGATGATCGGCACGCCCTCGCGGCGGCCGCCCGTCGAACCGCCGGCGGTGCGGGGATCCGCGCCCGGCAGCTGGACGGCGTGGGTGGCGTCGATGGTCACCGGCACGCCCAGCGACTGCATCTGCTGGATGCCCAGCATGTCGACCACCAGGTTGTTGTAACCGAACGAGGCGCCGCGCTCGCACAGCACGATCTGCAGGTCGGGGGCGGCCTCGCGGGCCTTGTGGATGATGTTCTTGCAGTCCCAGGGCGCGATGAACTGGGCCTTCTTGACGTGCAGCCAGCCGCCGGCCGCGGCCGTGGCGCGCGAGGCGGCGACGATCAGGTCGGTTTGGCGGCACAGGAAGGCGGGAATCTGCACCAGGTCGGCGACGGCGGCGACCGGCTCGGCCTGGTCGATCTCGTGGATGTCGGTGGCGATCGGCACGTCCAGCTTGGCCTTGATCTCGGCCAGCATGGCCAGGCCGTCCTTCAGGCCAGGACCGCGATAGCTGGTGATCGACGAGCGGTTGGCCTTGTCGAAGCTGGCCTTGAACACATAGGGCAGGCCCAGCTCGGCGGTGATCGCCTTCAACTCGCGCCCGACCTCCAGGGCGAGATCCAGGTTCTCCAGCACGTTCAGGCCGGCGATCACGGCCAGGGGCTGGCCGGCGCCCATCGACAGGTTCCAGCGCTTCAGGGTGACGACGGACATCGGCGGACCTTCTCTACAAATCAAGCCGCGAGCTTATGCCCTAAGCGAAGCGACCGCGTCGAGCGTCGCGGCGGTCAGCGGCGAGGGCAGGGCGTCGAGCGGAAACCATCCCCAGTCGGCCAAGGCTTGCGGCTCCTGGATCGTCGGCTCGCCCACGCAACCGTCGGCGCGATAGGTCACCGCCACCCAGTGGGCGTCGTCGGCGATCATGTCGGTGACGCACAGCACGGGGCCGGCGACGATGGTGATCCCCAGCTCTTCCAGGATCTCGCGCTCGGCGCAGGCGCGGCTGGTTTCGCCCCAGTCCAGCTTGCCGCCGGGCTGGCCCCAATGGCCGGCCTCGGGCTGACGCTTGCGCCGGACCAGCAGGATGCGGCCCTCGGCGTCGAGGATGGCCGCGCCGCAGCCTACGCGCGGCCGGAGCGGGGCGGATGATTCATCGGACATGCGTCCTTCCCTACACCGGCCTGCGCGTCGCGCCAGTCCAGGGTCTCGCCGATCTTGGCGAAGGCGGCGGCGACGCGGTTCACGTCGGCCACCTGCTGGTAGATCCGGGCGTGATCGGTACGGTCGGCGCGCAAGGCCAGCAGGTCCAGTTCGGCGGCTTTGTACAAAAGGTTGGCCGAGGTCGCGATGGTATAGGCGGTCATGGGGAATCCCCTGGGTCGTCTTTGTCCGGGATGTCGGATCGATGGTCGTCGGCGCTCGCGCACGCGCCCTTTCTGGACGGTGGCCGCCGCGACTCACGGACCTTGTCCGGGACGGCTCGTGTCCACCTCACTCACACGGGGACCGGACCATAGCGGTCAAGCGGCGCTGTTGTTCCCTTGTGGGGTGAGTTTAGCGGTCGCGGTTTGTAGACTCGCGCGGGTTCGCTATATCCACGTCTCATGACCAACGACGACGTCCTCGACGAATTCCGCGCCGCCGGCGCCCTGCGCGAAGGCCACTTCGTGCTGTCCTCCGGCCTGCACAGCCCCGTCTTCCTGCAGAAGAACCTGGTGTTCATGCGGCCCGAGCGCTGCGAGCGCTTGTGCAAGGCGCTGGCTGCAAAGGTCATCGCCACCGTAGGCCAGCCCGACGTGGCCGTTTCGCCGGCCGTGGGCGGGATCATTCCCGGCTACGAAACCGCCCGTCACCTGAACGTCGCCTCGATCTATGTCGAGCGCGAGGGCGGCAGCTTCAAGTTCCGTCGCGGCTTCCACCTGGAGCCCGGCCAGAAGGTCGTGATGGTGGAAGACATCGTCACCACCGGCCTGTCGTCGCGCGAGTGCATCGCCGCGATCCAGGAGGCCGGCGGCGAGGTCATCGCGGCGGCCTGCATCGTCGACCGCTCGGGCGGCAAGGTCGATGTCGGCGTGCCGCTGGTGTCGCTGTGCAGCCTGGAAGTTCCGGCCTATCCGGCCGACGCCCTGCCGCCTGAGCTGGCGGCGATCCCGATCGAGGATCCGGGCAGCCGGCGCCTGAGGGGCTGACGACCATGCTGCGGCTCGGCGTCAACATCGACCACGTGGCCACGATCCGCAACGCACGCGGGTCCAGCTATCCGGAGCCGGTGCGGGCCGCCGAGCTGGCCCTGGCGGCCGGCGCCGACGGCATCACCGCTCACCTGCGCGAGGATCGCCGCCACATCAGCGACGCCGACATCGCCTTGCTCAACGACCTGTGCCTGAAGCGCGGCAAGCCGCTGAACTTCGAGATGGCGGTCACCGACGAGATGGTGGGGATCGCCGTGGCCGCCCGTCCGCACGCCGCCTGCCTGGTGCCCGAGCGCCGCGAGGAGGTCACCACCGAAGGCGGCCTGGACGTGGTCAAGGGCGCCAACCGCATCGCCGACGCCACCGCGCGCCTGCGCACCGTCGGGGCGCGCGTCTCGCTGTTCATCGAGGCCGACCCGGCCCAGATCCAGGCTTCGGCCGATGTCGGGGCCCAGGTGGTCGAGCTGCACACCGGCGCCTATTGCGACGTCGCCCGCGAGGGGCATGTCGACCGCGCCGCCGCCATTCTGGAACGCCTGAAGACCGGCGCGGCCCTGGCCCAGAGCCTGGGACTGGAAGTCCATGCAGGCCACGGCATCGACTACGCCACCGTCAAGCCGATCGCCGCCATCCCGCAGATCGCCGAACTCAACATCGGCCACTTTCTCATAGGCGAGGCGATCTTCGTGGGTCTGCCGCAAGCCATCCTGCGAATGCGCACCCTGATGGACGCCGCCCGCCTGGATACGGCCGCATGATCATCGGAATCGGCTCGGACCTGTGCGACATCCGCCGGATCGAGAAGACCCTCGAACGGTTCGGCGACCGCTTCACCCACAAAAGCTTCACCGAGATCGAGCGCAATCGGTCGGAACGCAAGCCCGACCGCGCCTCCAGCTACGCCAAGCGCTTCGCCGCCAAGGAGGCCTGCTCCAAGGCCCTGGGCACCGGGCTGAAGGGCGGAGTTCATCTGTCTGGCATGGGGGTGGTGAACCTGCCGTCGGGCAAGCCGACCATGGCTTTGACCGGCGGCGCGGCCGAGCGCCTGGCCCGCATGACGCCCGAGGGCATGACCGCGGTGATCCATCTGTCCCTGACCGACGACCATCCTTACGCCCAGGCCTTCGTGATCATCGAGGCGGTTCCGGCCACCTGATCCTCCCCCTGTGGGGGAGGCGATCGCGAAGCGATCGGTGGGGGGAGTTTTAGGGTCGAAGGTCCAGGTCGTGGTCATCTTCCGATCACTCCCCCCTCCGTCGGCTACGCCGACACCTCCCCCACAGGGGGAGGCTTTGAACTTACGGCCCCCGCCTTGCACGCCTGCCTCCCAAGCGCCGCTCACGGCGCCGTTCTGGGACGGAGGAACACATGGCCATCTGGAACGATGTCGAGACCAAAGCCCGCCGCGCCGCGCGCCTGATGCCCTGGCAGGAGCGGCCGTTCGCCTGGCTGCTGGTCGGCTGGAGCTTCTTCGCCCTGGTGCTGCTGGCGATCCTCGCCACAATTTGAGCCTGGATTTCACGGTCAAGCTACGGATGGCGCGACGTCGCGTCGCGTACGCCATGAAGGCGAGTTAACGGGCGCCGCGCTTGCTCCCGTCGTAAACCCCGTCTAGCTAGGCGCGTCGGGTTCGCCCGAAGTCCATTCCGTCGAGAGCCCTGCAGCGCATGACCGACACCGTCGAAACCGAAACCGCCGACGACAAGAACGGCGCGGTCAAGGAGTTCATCGAGATCGTCAAGACGGTCGCCTACGCCCTGGGCATCGCCCTCGTGCTGCGGGTGCTGCTGTTCCAACCGTTCACGATCCCGTCGGCGTCGATGGAGCCCAACCTCTACCAGGGCGACTACATCATCGTCAGCAAGTACAGCTACGGCTGGTCCAAGCACTCGATCCCGTTCAGCCCGCCGCTGTTCAACGGCCGCATTCTGGGTCACGCGCCGCGTCGCGGCGACATCATCGTCTTCAAGCTGCCGCGCGACCCGCACATCGACTACATCAAGCGCCTGATCGGCCTGCCCGGCGACAAGGTCCAGGTGCGCGGCGGCGTGGTCTACATCAACGGCAAGGTGCTGGCCCGCAAGGAACTGCCCTCGGCCTTGGTCGACACCGGCTACGGCACGATCCGCGCCGGCCGTTTCGAGGAGACCAACCCCGAAGGCCGCAAGTACGCCACCCAGGACTACGGTCCCGACAGCGAAGCCGACAACACCGGCGTCTATACCGTGCCGGCCGGCTGCTACTTCTTCATGGGCGACAACCGCGACAACTCGCTGGACAGCCGCTTCGACCCCGGAATCTCGGCCTTCAAGACCGGCCCTGGCACCTGCAAGTGGGACTACGCCAACGACCAGTATATCGGCATGCAGGAAGGCGTCGGCTTCGTGCCGGCCGAGAACCTGGTGGGCCGCGCCCAGCTGATCCTGCTGTCGTGGAACGCCGACGCCCACCTGTTCAAGCCGTGGACCTGGTTCCTGGACGCCCGTCCCAGCCGCTTCTTCCGCGTCCTGAAGTAGGTTTGGCGGAAAGACCTCCCGCGATATCCTCGTCCTTCGACAGGCTCAGGATGAGGATATCGAATGCATCGCCTCGTGGGCTATCAACATCCCAGTAGCCCTCATCCTGAGCTTGTCGAAGGACGAGGGCGCACCCAGAGCATTTCCCATGGATAGACGCGCCGTCGCCGTCGGCGACCTGGAGCGCCGGATCGGTCACACCTTCCAGGATCGCCAGCTGCTGGAGCTGGCCCTGACCCACGCCAGCGTGGGCGACGGGGCCAAGACCAAGCTCGGCGACAACGAGGTGCTGGAGTTCATCGGCGACCGCGTGCTGGGCCTGCTGGCCGCCGAGGCCCTGGCCGAGCGTTTCCCGAAAGCCAAGGAAGGCGAGCTGGCCCCGCGCCTGAACGCCCTGGTCAGCCGCGAGACCTGCGCCCGGGTGTCCCGCGCCGCCAATGTCGGCCCGGCCCTGCGCCTGTCGGCATCGTCCAGCAAGATCGGCGGCCGCGAGACCGACTCGATCCTGGCGGGGGCGGCCGAGGCGCTGATGGCCGCGCTTTATCGCGATGGTGGGCTGGAAACCGCGCGCCGGGTGTTCCTGGACCTGTGGGCCGACGAGTTCGACAAGGCGGGCGAGGGCAAGCCGCGCGATCCCAAGACCGCGCTGCAGGAATGGGCCCAGGGCAAGGGCAAGCCGCTGCCGACCTACGCCGTCAAGGACCGCAAGGGGCCGGACCACGCGCCGGTGTTCACCGTGCAGGTGACGGTGGTGGGGCTTGACCCGGTGTTCGCCGAGGGCCGCTCGCGGCAGGAAGCCGAGAAGGCGGCGGCCAAGGCGCTGCTGGAGCGGGAAGGGGCGGGGGTCTAGGCGGCTAACACTTGCCCCCTACGGATCGCTTCGCGATCGTCTTCCCCCATAGGGGGAAGAGGCGCGCCGCGCTCGCAGCCTCCGCCCCCTATGGGGGCGGACAGACCGCGCAGCGGTCAAGCGGGGGCAAGTGTTAGCCCCCGAGCCCCATCGGTGCTACACGCACGCCCAATGACTGAAACCACCCCCCAAAACACCCGCGCCGGGTTCGCCGCCATCATCGGCGCCCCGAACGCCGGCAAGTCCACCCTGGTCAACCGCATGGTCGGGGCCAAGGTCTCGATCGTCACCCAGAAGGTCCAGACCACGCGCTTCCCCGTGCGCGGCGTGGCCATGACCGGCCAGACCCAGATCGTGCTGGTCGACACCCCCGGCATCTTCACGCCGCGCCGTCGCCTGGACCGCGCCATGGTCCGTTCCGCCTGGAGCGGCGCCGAGGACAGCGAAGTCGTCGTCCACCTCGTCGACGTCCAGGCCGAACTGGCCGCCCGCGAACGTCGCGCCACCCCGGGCGAGCACCGCTCGGTGCAGGACGTCCAGACCATCATCGAGGGCCTGAAGGCCGCCAATCGCCAGGTGATCCTGGCGCTGAACAAGATCGACGGCGTCAAGCGCGAGACCCTGCTGGCCGTCGCGCACGACCTGTACGAGACCGGCGTCTATTCGGAAGTCTTCATGATCAGCGCCGGCACCGGCGCGGGCGTCGACGATCTGACGGCCAAGCTGGCCTCGCTGATGCCGGAAGGTCCCTGGCTCTATCCGGAAGACCAGACCGCCGACCTGCCGGCCCGCCTGCTGGCCGCCGAGATCACCCGCGAGAAGATCTATCTGCGCGTCCACGAGGAGCTGCCCTACGCCGCTTCGGTCGAGACCACGGCGTTCGAAGAGCGTCCGGACGGCAGCGCCCGCATCGAGCAGACCATCTATGTCGAACGCGATGGCCAGCGCGCCATCGTGCTGGGCAAGGGCGGCGAGGTGATCAAGTGGATCGGCAAGTCTTCCCGCGAAGAGCTGGAAGAGATCCTCGACCGCAAGATCCACCTGTTCCTGCACGTGAAGGTCAAGGAAAACTGGGCCGAAGAGCGTGGCCTGTTCAACGACATGGGCCTGGATTTCGACGTCTAGCGCGCGCGAACGTGTCGGCGTGGGCTGGTAATCCCGCGCCGACACGCTAGGTGTAGCGAGAACAGACAGGGAATATCGCGCCCGTGAGCAAGCTCGACATGGCCCCCGCGCAAGCGGCTTCACCCTCCGTGGACCTGGACGCCTATTTCGCCCGCATCGGCTATGACGGGCCTCGCGAACCGACCCTGGCGGTGCTGCGCGCCCTGCACCAGAAGCACCCGGACGCCATCGCCTTCGAGAACGTCGACGTGCTGCTGGGCAAGGCGATCAGCCTGGATCCGGCCGCCATCGACGCCAAGCTGATCACGGCGGGGCGTGGGGGCTATTGCTACGAGCAGAACGGCCTGTTCAAGCGCGTGCTGACGGCCTTGGGTTTCGAGGTCCAGGGCCTGATGGCGCGGGTGCTGTGGATGGTCCCGGACGGCGCGCCGCCCCGGCCGCGTTCGCACATGGTGCTGGGCGTGCGGGCGCCCGGAGACGACACGGTCTGGCTGGCCGATGTGGGTTTCGGCGGCTGCGTGCTGACCGCGCCGCTGCGCCTGTTTTCCGACGAGGTTCAGGCCACGCCCAACGGCGAGTTCCGCATCCTGCCGGTGGCCGAGCTGGGCGGCGAGCGCCAGGTTCAGGCCAATCTCTCGGGCCGCTGGGCGACGACCTATCAGGTGGCGCCGACCGGCCTCTGGGCCGACCAGGACTATGAGCAGGCCAATTTCTACACCTACGCCCATCCCAGTTCGCACTTCACCTGGAGCCTGACCGTGGGCCGGGTGACGCCGAGCGCGCGCTTCGCCCTGAAGAACAACCGTCTGACCTGGCGCGACGCCGACGGGGCCCTGGTCGAGCAGCGCGACCTCTCGGCCGACGAACTGGAAACCACCCTGCGCGACGTCATCGGCCTGCCGGTCGAGCCTGCGTGGCGGCCGCTGATCGAGAAGATCGTGGCCTGGGGGACGCCCGCCTAGATGGAATGGCCCCTCTAATGGAATGGGAAGACGAGGCCTTCGTGCTGTCGGCGCGGGTCCATGGCGAGACCGGAGCGATCGTCGAGCTGTTGACCCAGGACCGGGGCAAGTTCGCCGCCCACGTCTCGGGCGCGGCCTCGCGGCGGATGAAGCCGTTCCTGCAGGCGGGCGCCAAGGTCATCGCCCGCTACCGCGCCCGCATGAGCGACCAACTGGGCGCGGCGACGCTGGAGCCGATGGGCGAGGGGCCTTCATCGCTGTTCGACGAGCCGCTGGCTTTGTCGGGTCTGTCGGCCGCCGCCTCGGTCGCGGCCGGGGCGCTGCCGGAGCGCGAGGCTCATCCCGGCGCCTTCCACGCCCTGGAGGCCCTGATCGCCGCCCTGGCCATTCCCGCCATCTGGCCGGCGGTCTATGTGCGCTTCGAGGCGGGACTGCTGCAGGATCTGGGCTTTGGCCTGGACTTGTCGAAGTGCGCCGCCACCGGGTCGCTCGATGATCTCATCTATGTCAGTCCTCGCACCGGCCGGGCGGTCAGTCGCGACGCCGGCGCGCCCTACCACGACAAGCTGCTGCCCCTGCCGCCGTTCATGTTGTCGGCCCAGGGCGGACTGGTCGAAGGCGACGTCAAGGCGGGCCTGGACATCACTGGCCACTTCCTCGAGCAGTTCGTGTTCCACCCGCTGAACAAGCCTCTGCCGCCGGCCCGGGTGTGGCTGCTGGACCGGCTGGGCGAGGCGGGGCGTCTCTAGACCCTGGCGGCCGTCGTTTCGGCGCTCGCGATCCGATCGAGGTTGGCGATCAGGCGCGTCAGCAGGCTGATCAACAGCCCGGCTTCCTCGTCCGTGAAGTCGCGCAGCGCCTCCCTGTTGCCCTGAAGCAAGGTGGACACCGCATCCGGCAGACGGGCTTGGGCGGTCTGCGTCAGCGTGATGCGGCTGCTGCGCCCGTCGGCCGGGTCGGGCGCGCGCTGGATCAGCCCGTCGCGTTCCATGCGGGCCAGCATCTGCGCCATCGGCGGCTGTTCGATCCTGGCGAAGCGAGCCAGATCGCGTTGCGTGCTGGCCTGGCCATCCTGAAGCGCGATCAGCACCGGCAGATGTCCGACGCCGAAGCCGAGCGGCTTGAGTCGCGCTTCGCTGAGGCGGGCGAACCCGCGCGCCGCCAGGCTGATCAGATGCCCAGGCGTCGAGAGCGCCTCCAATTCCATCGCAGCCTGCTCCTTGCGCTCATCGGCGTTGATATACATATGTGAATATGTAAATGGATCAACCCCTAACGCAACCCAACTGGAGCGACCGATGGACGATGACGTCAGAGTTCTCGAAGGCCTCTACGACCGCTTCAATGCGCGCGACATCGACGGCGTGCTGAGCCAGCTCACCGACGACGTCGCCTGGGCCAACGGCATGGACGGCGGTCATGTCCATGGTCGTGAAGCCGTTCGCGAGTATTGGACGCGTCAGTGGGCCATGATCAGCCCCCACGTCGAACCGGTACGCTTCTATCGAAACGCCGACGACGCGATCGTCGCGGAGGTCCTGCAGACCATCCGCGATCTCGAGGGAAAGCCGCTTGAAGGCCAGACGCACGGGCTCAAGGACAAGACGGTCGGCCACGTGTTCCGCCTTCGCGAGGGCAGGGTGGCGCGCTTCGACATCGAGGACGCTACCTAGGGTCGACAGGCCGGACGAACCGTCACACTGCGGCGCTATCGGGCAGGCGCCCCAGTGGAGTTCCGCTCATGTCGCTTGTCCTCGATCGCTACGCCCTCAACCGCCGCCGCCTGCTCAAGACCTTCGGGGCTTCGGCGGTCACCGCCCTGTCGATCCCGCTGCTGACCGGCCAGAGCTTCGCCCAGGCCGTGTTCGCGCAGTATCCGTTCCAGCTGGGCGTCGCCTCGGGCGATCCTTGGCCGGACGGCTTCGTGATCTGGACCCGCCTGGCGCCCGAGCCGTTCGAGATCGGCTACGGCATGCCCATGGCCCCGGTGGCCGTGGACTGGGAAGTGGCCGCCGATCGCGGCTTCAAGACCGTGGTCGCCAAGGGAACCGCCATCGCCCCGCCCGAACTGGGCCACAGCGTCCACGTCGAGGTCACTGGGCTCGAAGCCGGTCGCGACTACTGGTACCGCTTCACGGCCGGCAAGGAGCGCAGCCTGACCGGCCGGGCCCGCACCGCGCCGGCCGCCGGCGCCGCCCTGGACCGCGCTCGGTTCGCCGTCGTCGGCTGCCAGAACTACGAGAACGGCTACTACACCGCCTATCGCAAGATGGCCGAGGACGCGCCGGACTTCGTGTTCCACTACGGCGACTACATCTACGAGGGCCGCGGCGCCCGCATCTGGAACAGCGCCAATGGGCCGCGCGAGAACGTCCGCCAGCACTTCGGCGACGAGATCTACAGCCTGGACGACTATCGCCGCCGTTACGCCCAGTACAAGATGGACGCCGACCTGCAGGCCGCCCACGCCGCCGCCCCGTGGTTCGTGATCTGGGACGACCACGAGACCGACAACAACTGGGTCGGCGACATCGACCAGGACGGCACCGATCCCAAGCTGTTCAACCTGCGCCGCCAGGCCGCCGCCCAGGCCTATTACGAGAACATGCCGTTGCGGGCCGCGTCGTTCCCGGCCGGGACCTCGATCCAGATCTATCGCCGCGCCGCCTGGGGCAAGCTGCTGGAGCTGAACCTGCTGGACACCCGCCAGTTCCGCACCGACCAGCCCTGCGACGACAAGATGGTGGCCTGCGCCACGCTCGACCGCCCCGACGCCGAGGTAATGGGGCTGAAACAGGAAAAGTGGCTGGTGGACGGCCTGACCGCCTCCAAGGCCACCTGGAACGTCCTGGCCCAGCAGGTGATGATGATGGACCTGGACCGCGATCCGGGTCCGGGCGTCGTCGTCAATCCCGACAGCTGGGCCGGCTACCGCACGCCGCGCAACCGCCTGCTCAAGCAGATCCGCGACCGCAAGATCGCCAACACCGTGGTGCTGACCGGCGACGAGCACCAGAACTTCGCCGGCGAACTGCACCTGGACGGCGCCCACCCCGAGGCCCGGCCGATCGCCACCGAGTTTGTCACCACCTCGATCTCGTCGGGCGGCGACGGCGTCGACCAGACCGCCGAGTTCGTGAAGATCCAGGCCGCCAACCCGCAGCTGAAGTTCAACAACAGCCAGCGCGGCTATGCGATCTGCGACGTGACCGACAAGCGCTGGGTCACCGAGTTCAAGGTGCTGGACGCCATCTCCCGCCGCGACGGCGTGCTGACCACGCGCAAGAAACTGGCGATCGAGGCGGGCGATCCGCGCTTGGTCGAGGCCTAAAAGGCTCAAGGGGAACAAAAGGCGTTCAGAGGGGGGATTTGCCGCGCGGGATTGGCTAATGTGGCCGTTCACGCGTAACGAATCTCCCCAATGAACAAACCAGTCCTTCCCCCTGGCGGTCCCGGCGACGGCGATCGCATTCTCGACGAACCGCTGAGCGAGGCGCTTTCCAAGCGCTATCTGGCCTACGCGCTGTCGACGATCGGCTCGCGGGCGCTGCCCGACGTGCGCGATGGCCTCAAGCCCGTGCACCGTCGCGTGCTGCACGCCATGAACAACATGCGCCTCAACCCCGAAGGCGCCGCGCGCAAGTGCGCCAAGGTGGTCGGCGAGGTGATGGGTAACTTCCACCCGCACGGCGACCAGTCGATCTACGACGCCCTGGTCCGCCTGGCCCAGGAGTTCTCGCAGCGCGTGCCGCTGGTCGACGGCCAGGGCAACTTCGGCAACATCGACGGCGATAGCGCCGCGGCCATGCGCTACACCGAGTGCAAGATGACCGCCGCGGCCATGCTGCTGCTGGACGGCATCGACGAGGACGCGGTCGACTTCAAGCCGTCCTACGACGGCCAGGACGAGGAGCCGGTGGTCCTGCCGTCGGGCTTCCCCAACCTGCTGGCCAACGGCAGCTCGGGCATCGCCGTGGGCATGGCCACCTCGATCCCGCCGCACAATCCGGCCGAGCTGATCGACGCCTGCCTGCTGCTGCTCAGCAAGCCCGAAGCGACGACCGCCGAGATCCTGGAACGCGTGCCGGGGCCGGACTTCCCGACCGGCGGCGTGATCGTCGAACCCCGCGAAAGCCTGCTGGAGACCTACGAGACCGGTCGCGGCGGTATTCGCACCCGCGCCAGGTGGGAGCGCGAGGAGACCGGTCGCGGCACCTACCAGATCATCGTCACCGAGATCCCGTATCAGGTGAAGAAGTCCGATCTGGTCGAGCAACTGGCCGACCTGATCGAGAGCAAGAAGGCCGCCCTGCTGGGCGACGTGCGCGACGAGAGCGCCGAGGACATCCGTCTCGTCCTCGAGCCCAAGTCCAAGAACGTCGAGCCCGAAGTGCTGATGGAGAGCCTGTTCAAGCTCTCGGCGCTGGAAAGCCGCTTCCCGGTCAACATCAACGTGCTGGACGCCAAGGGCACTCCGGGCGTGATGGGCATCAAGCAGGCGCTGATCGCCTTCCTGGCCCACCGCCGCGACGTGCTGACCCGCCGGGCCCGCAACCGGTTGAGCAAGATCGAAGCCCGTCTGCACATCCTGGACGGCCTGTTGATCGCCTACCTCAATCTCGACGAGGTGATCCGCATCGTCCGCTATGAGGACGAGCCCAAGAAGAAGCTGATCGAGACCTTCGCCCTCAGCGAGATCCAGGCCGACGCCATCCTCAACACCCGCCTGCGCCAACTGGCCAAGCTGGAGGAGATGGAGATTCGCCGCGAACACGCCGAACTGGTGGAAGAACGCGACGGCATCCTGGCCATGTTGGCCAGCGACAAAAAACAATGGGAACTGGTGGGCGCGGGGCTGCGCCAGGTGCGCGCCGTGCTGCTGAAGATCAAGCATCCGCACGACAAGCCGCGCCCGACCGGGGTGATCGGCCGCACGATCTTCGAAGACGCTCCCGTGGTCGACGCCGAGGCCGCCCTGGAGGCGATGATCGTGCGCGAGCCGATCACCGTCATCCTGTCGGATCGCGGCTGGATCCGCGCCGCCAAGGGCAAGATCGACGATCCATCCGAGCTGAAGTTCAAGGAAGGCGACAAGCTGGGCTTCCTGGCCCCGGCCGAGACGACCGACAAGCTGCTGCTGTTCACCAGCGACGGACGGTTCTTCACGATCAGCTGCGCCAACCTGCCGTCGGCGCGCGGTCATGGCGAGCCCGTGCGGATGATGATCGAGCTCGACGACAAGGTGAAGATCATCGACATGTTCCCGTTCAAGGCCGGGCGCAAACGCTTCCTGGCCTCGAAACAGGGCTACGGCTTCCTGATGCCGGAAGAAGAGGCCCTGGCCAATCGCAAGGCGGGCAAGCAGGTGCTGACGGTCGACGCGGCCGGCGCGGCCTTCTGCCTGGAGGCGGTGGGCGACCAACTGGCGGTGATCGGCGACAACGGCAAGATCCTGATCTTCCCGCTGGAAGAGCTGCCGGAAATGCCGCGCGGCAAGGGCGTCAAGCTGCAGGCCTATCGCGAGGGCGGCCTGCGTGACGCTATCTCGTTCACGACGGACGGCGGCGCCTTCTGGATCGACACGGCCGGTCGTCGTCGCGACTGGACCGAGTGGAAAGATTGGATCGGCAAGCGCGCCGGGGCCGGCAAGCTGTCGCCCAAGGGCTTCCCGACGTCCAAGCGGTTCCGGCCGAAATAGGGTGAGCATGGTCCGTCCCCTGCTGCGCAAGACCGCGGGCGCCCTTGCGGGTTTGCTCGGCTTGAGCGCGGCGGGCGTGGTCGCGGCCGCGCCGCCGCTGCCGACGGCCAAACCCGAGGCGGCGGGGTTCTCGGTCGAGCGACTGCGGAAGCTGGACGAGACGATGCAGGCCCTGGTCGACCAGGGCCAGATCGCCGGTGGCGTCACCCTGCTGGGTCGTCACGGCCGGATCGTGTCGATGAAGGCCTTCGGCAAGCGCAGCCTGGAAACCGGCGAGGCCATGCCCGCCGACGCCCTGTTCCGCATCCGCTCGGAGACCAAGGCCGTCACCGGCGTGGCCATGCTGATCCTCTACCAGGAGGGGCGGTGGCGACTGGACGATCCGGTCACCGAATACCTGCCGGAGCTGGCCGACCTGCGCGTGGCCTCGGGCGTCGACGCCCAGGGACGACCGATCCTGACCCCGATCAGCCGTCCGCCGACCATGCGCGAGCTGATGACCCACACGGCCGGCTTCGCCTATGGCCTGGCCGACGATCCGGCCAGCGTGGCCGACCAGGCCTACTACCGCGCGGGGGTGCTGCAGTCCGACAGCCTGGACCATCTGGTGCGCAAGGTGGCCATGCTGCCGATGTACGCCCAGCCCGGCGTGATGTGGCGCTACAGCGTCGCCGCCGATCTGCAGGGGCTGATCGTCGAGCGGCTGTCGGGCCAGACCCTGCCGGTGTTCATGGAAGAGCGGATCTTCCGACCGCTGGGCATGAAGGACACGGCGTTCTGGGCCCCGCCCGAGAAGCTGCCGCGCTTGGCGGCGCTGTATGACGGCGATCCGGCCACCGGCAAGCTGATCCCAGCCAATGAGGGACCGTGGCGCGACGTCGCCAGGCCGCCGGCCGCGCCGTCGGGGGGAGGGGGGCTGCTGTCCACCGCCGGCGACTTCGGCCGCTTCGCCCAAATGATCCTGAACGGCGGCGAACTGGACGGCGTGCGCATCCTGACGCCCGAGAGCGTGGCGCTGATGCGGCTGAACCACCTGCCGCCCAGCTTCCAGGTCACCACCAATGGCACGGTCGGGGTGCTGCGGCCGGACCAGAAGCCGTTCCCGTTCGGCGCCGGCATGGGCTACGGCCTGGACGTGGCCGTGGCGGTGGACCCGCACCTGTCCGGCGCGCCGGTGGGGGCGGGCACGATCAGCTGGGGCGGCAGCGCCGGCACCTGGTTCTGGATCGACCCGGCCAACGACCTGTTCTTCATCGGCATGATCCAGCGCCTGGGCGGGGTTGGCTCGGGCCTGGACGCCACCACCCGCACGGTCGTCTACCAGGCGCTGGAGAGACCACCGGTCAAGGAAGCCAAGCTGAACTCCAGCGCGCGCTGAAGATTACAGGGCGTTCACTCTGTGAATACGGCGTCATGAAGCAGACGTAACGGGCATATGCCCCGCTTCCCGGTCATCCTCCCATCACTCCCTCCGGGGAGGTGGCGGGAGCGCCGGGCATGCCCTTGCCTGGCCGTTTTTCCCTCAGAGCGCTCACGGCGTCGCATGTCCCCAGCCCCATAGGGGAGACGCCCCGAGGCTCCCGCCGAGTTTTTATGTTTGGCGTGGGATCACACCCACTTGCCCCCACCTGACCGCTTCGCGGTCTGTCCGCCCCCATAGGGGGCGGAGGACGCATGGTGTCGGCGGCATAGCCTCTTCCCCCTTCGGGGGAAGACGACCGCGCAGCGGTCCGTAGGGGGCAGGCGCTCGCCGCACCGAGCTTTCGTTTCGGCTCCCCACCTTCTATATGCAACCGCTCCTCGACTCCCCCGGAAGACCCATGGCCCGCATCCTGATCACCTCCGCCCTGCCGTACATCAACGGCATCAAGCACCTGGGCAATCTGGCGGGATCGATGTTGCCGGCCGACGTCTATGCGCGCTTCCAGCGGGCCCGGGGCAACGACACCCTCTATATCTGCGCCACCGACGAGCACGGCACCCCGGCCGAGCTGGCCGCCGCGGCCGCCGGCCAGGACGTGGCCACCTACTGCGCCGAGCAGCACGTGCTGCAGCACGACGTGGGCCGCGCCTTCGGCCTGTCGTGGGACCATTTCGGCCGCTCGTCCTCGCCGCAGAACCATCGCCTGACCCAACACTTCTGCGAGGTGCTGGAAGAGCGCGGCCTGATCGAGGAACGCGTCGACCAGATGGTCTATTCCATCGACGACAAGCGCTTCCTGCCCGACCGCTACATCGAGGGCACGTGCCCGCACTGCGGTTTCGAAAAGGCTCGCGGCGACCAGTGCGACAACTGCGGCAACCTGCTGGATCCCACCGAGCTGAAGAATCCCTATTCGGTGATCTCCGGCTCGCGGAACCTGGAGGTGCGCGACACCCGCCACCTCTACCTCCTTCAGACCAAGATGGCCGACAAGATCCGGGCCTGGGTCGACACCCATGCCGAATGGCCGCTACTGGCCAAGTCGATCGCCTACAAGCACCTGGACGAGGGCCTGATCGATCGCGGCATCACCCGTGACCTCAGCTGGGGCATCCCGGTGACCAAGGGCGAGTTTCCGCGCCCGGGCTTCGAGGACAAGGTCTTCTACGTCTGGTTCGACGCCCCGATCGAATATATCGCCGCCACCCAGGAATGGGCCGAGGCCGGTCCGGACCGCGATTGGAAGTCGTGGTGGCGCACCGACGAGGGCGCGGAAGACGTCCGCTACGTCCAGTTCATGGGCAAGGACAACGTCGCTTTCCACACGGTCAGCTTCCCGGCCACGATCCTCGGTTCGGAAGAGCCGTGGAAGAGCGTCGACATGCTCAAGGCCTTCAACTGGCTGAACTGGTATGGCGGCAAGTTCTCGACCTCCAACAAGCGCGGCGTATTCATGGACGCGGCCCTGGAGATCCTGCCGCCCGACCTTTGGCGCTGGTACCTGACGTCGAACTCGCCGGAGAGCAGCGACACCGCCTTCACCTGGGAGCAGTTCGCCAGCGCCGTGAACCGCGACCTGGCCGACGTGCTGGGCAACTTCGTCAATCGCATCCTGAAGTTCACGGAAGGCAAGTTCGACGGCGTGATCCCCGACGGCGGCGCTCCTGGCCCGCTGGAGGAGAAGCTCTACGCCGACGTCTCGGCCCGTCTGGCGGATCTCGCCGAGCAGATGGACGCCATCGAGGTGCGCAAGAGCGCCCAGGCCCTGCGCGCGCTGTGGGTGGTCGGCAACGAGTACCTGCAGGAAGCCGCCCCGTGGACGGCGATCAAGACCGACCGCGACCGCGCCGCCGTGATCGTCCGCACCGCCCTGAATCTGGCCGCGCTCTACGCCCGCATCTCCGCGCCGTTCATCCCGTTCGCCGCCGAGAAGATCAGCGAGGCCTTCAGCCAGGCCTATCCGGGCGCCTGGCCCACGACGGACGCCGCCGCCGAGCTGTCGACCCTGCCGGTCGGCCTGTCGGTTCGCGCGCCCGAGGTGCTGTTCAAGAAGATCGAGGACGAACAGATCGCCGAGTGGACGCAGCAGTTCGGCGGGGCGGAGTAGGCGTGGGCGAGGGGGCCAACCGCCTTTCGTCTCCCGCCCGCCTGGGTCTGTTCTACGTCGTCTCCTACCTCGGCACCGGCGTCAGCCTGCCGTTCATCGCCACCTATTTCCGCTCGCGCGGCCTGAGCGGGGCCGAGATCGGGGCGGTCCTGGCCATACCGCTGCTGGTGCGTCCGCTGACCGGTCCGGCGCTGGCGGTTTGGGCCGACGGCTTCACCCTGCGCCGCACGCCACTGGCCCTGCTGGCCCTGGGGGCGGCGGTTGGCTACCTGGCCATGCTGGCCGCGCCGGGCTTCTGGGGCCTTCTGGTCTGCTGGCTGGTGGGCATGACCTTCCTGACCACGCTGACGCCGCTGATCGACGTGATCACCCTGCGGCGCTCGCGGATCGAGGGCTTCAACTACGGCGTCCCGCGCGGCGCGGGCTCGGCGGCCTTCATCGTCGCCAACTTGGCCATGGGAGCGATCCTGGCGGTCATGGCGCCCAGCGTCATCGTGGCCTGGATCGCGACTGCGGCGATCGGCGTGGCCGTGGTCTCCGCCCTGGTCCTGCCGCCTGACCGTGTCCACGAATCCGGAACCACCAAGCTCGGCTCGGCCGAGCGTTGGAAGGGGCTGGGCGGCCTGGTGCGCGACAAGACCTTCGTGCTGGCGGTGATCACGGTCGGCCTGATCCAGGGCGCGCACGCCTTCTACTACGGCTTCTCGGCCCTGCTCTGGCGCAAGCAGGGGATACCGGCCCCGATGATCGGCGTGCTGTGGGGCGTGGGCGTGGCGGTCGAGGTCGGCTTCATGTGGTTCGCCGAGCCGTGGCGGCGCAAGATCGGACCCGAGCGGCTGCTGGTGCTGGGCGGGAGCGCGGCCGTGCTGCGCTGGACCGCCTACGCCTTCGCCCCGCCGCTGTGGCTGCTGTTCCCGTTACAGGCCCTGCACGCCGTGACCTTCGCGGCCAGCTTCATGGCCTCGCTGCGCTTGATCGAGCGCCTGGCGCCGCCACAGAGCGCCTCGGCCGGCCAGGCGATCAACTCGGCCCTGTCGGCGGGGTTCATGTTGGGCGTCGGCACCCTGGCTTCGGGTCCGCTGTTCGACGCCTTCGGAACCAAGGGATACTTGGCCATGGCGGCGATGGGCGGCCTGGGCCTGATCGGCGCGGTAAAACTCACCCGGCTAAGGCCCGGTCTTTCATGACCAAAAGTTCATTCGCTCCGTTCGACGAAGCGTTGCATAACGCCGCTATCGGAAAATGGGCGTACCGATGTCCTCCCTGGCTGAATTCATCGCCGCGATCATGCTCTGGCTTTCGTCGATGGCGCTTTGCCAGTTCGGCATGGTCGTCGAGCACCAGGCCAAGGCTCCGCCCAAGGCCGAACGGATCATCGCCCGCACGCCCCGCCAGCAGGCCGTCCAGACGGTCGAGCGCTGCCCGCGTCTGCACGCCGCCGAGGTCAGCGCCTAAAGCCTTGCCGGGCCAAGCCCTTCGCAGGATGGGAAATCCGGCGGAACCCGCTATGCGGGCCGGCTTTTCGCCGCTAGGTTTATTCGTTGCGTGCGAGAGGGGCGTCCGCGCGGCGATGTTCATCCGGCCCCAAGCCGTTTCGCCCTGGGACTATGGCTGCGTATGAAGCCTAAGAAGCGCCAACCGCTTGATTTCACCGGCATTCCCGTGGAGCCGCCGGTCGAGGACGTCGGCCGTCTCGACGGTGCGCAGGTCGAACCCGAAGCGGACGCGCCGGTCAGTGAGCCGGATCTGGATCTCGATATCGCCGCCGTTCCCGAGGCGTCCGACCCGCCGATTCTGGATCGTGGGCCGCTGGACCTTGGTCCCGAACTCGCGCCTGAACCGCCCGTGGCGCCCGCTTCCGAGGCCCCGCGCCCCCCGGCGCGGCGCGGCCTTTTCGTCAGCAAGGTCAAACCCCTGCCCACGCCCGCATCGACTTTCGAGCCGATCGAGCGGTCCAAGGCTGAGGCGGCCCCCGAACCCGAAGCGGTGATCGAGCCGGCCTCGCCGCCGAAGCCGAACTTCAAGGCGCCTGAGCTCGAAGCCGACCCCGCGCCGCTCTCGCCGCCGCGCGGTCGTCGTGGCGCGCCCGTCGAGGCCGAGCCCCTCGCGCCGCTGCCGTCCTTCCTGACCGCCCCCTCGACCGCCCAACCTCCGGCTCCGGTGGTCGAGCCCGAGCCGCCGGCCCCGTCGAAACGTTTCGAGGCGGCGGTGTCCAAGCCGCGCGAACCCGCGCCGGCCGCGCCGCCCGTCACCCCGCTGTCGGTGGCCCGCGAGGGCAAGAAACCGATGCCCGCCCCGCTGTTCTGGAGCCTGGCGATCGCCGCGGCGGCGTTGTGGACCTTGGGTCCGATCGCCTTCGCGTTCGGCTACGGCGCCGGCGTGCCGGCCCTGAAGGTCGACCAGTTCGCTCTGATGGTGTTCGCCGCCCTGGCCGTTGGGCCGGCCGCCTTCACCCTGCTGGGCGCCTACATGCTGCGCCAGGCCATGGGCGTCTCGGCCGAGCTGAAGCACACGCGGATCATGACCGACCGCCTGGTCACCCCGGCCGCCCTGGCGGCGGCGGGTGTCGACGGCGTGGTCGAGCGCATTCGCAACCAGATCGACGCCGCCACGACCGCCGCCGAGGAAGCCCGGGCCCGGGTTCAGGAACTGCGCGAGGCCCTGGCCGAGGAAACCCTGGCCCTGGCCCAGACCACCACCGAGTCCGCTCGCATGGTGCAGCAGCTGTCCGAGGGCCTGGGTCACGAGCGCCAGGCCATGCACGCGCTGTCGACGACGCTGGACGCGCAGTCGACCGCCGTCGTCGACGCCATCGGCAGCCAGGCGCGCATGGTCGCCGAAGCTTCCGACCTGGCCGAGACCCAACTGCGCGAGGCCGAGGCCGCCCTGGCCGCCCGCGCCGCCGACCTGGCCGCCGCCGCCGCCGAGGCGTCCGACGCCGCGCGGGTCGGGGCCGAGGATCTGTCGCGCCAGATCGCCCGCCTGGAGACCGCAGGCCAAGGCGTCGGCGACCAGATGGGCGCCGTCGAGCGCACCCTGGCCACCCAACGCGCCGCCCTGGTCGCCGCCAGCCAGTCGCTGCGCACCGACCAGGAGGACTTCGCCGCCGAGAGCGAGACCCGCACCGCCCAGCTCACCGAGTTCATCGGCCATACCCGCGCCGGCGCCACCGAGATGAGCGACATGGCGGCCATGGGCGCTGAGGTGCTGCGCGGCCTGATCGGCGCGGCGGCCCAGCAACTGCGCGAAGTCGCCGAGACCGCCCGCGCCGAGCGCGAGGCCCTGGCGGCCGAGACCTCCAGCGCCATCGCCGCCCTGGCCAGCGCGGCTGGCAGCCAGCGCGCCGACCTGGAAGGGGCCCTGGCCCAGGCCATGGAGTCGATGGCCGAGGCGGCCCGCAAGGCCAATGAAGGTGTCGAGCAACGCGTCGACGCCGCCCGGGTCCGCGTCGACCAACTGAACGAGATCGCCTTCGCCGCCGGCCAGAAGGCGGACACGGTGTTCGAGTCCCGCATGGACGAGGCGCGCGACCTGATCGAGCAGTCGGCCCAGGTGGTCGAGCAGGCCGGCGCCCGCACGGCCCAGAAGCTGTCGGAGAGCGTCGAAACCGCGCGTGGGACCATCGCCGAGATGGAGGCCATGTTGGCCGATGTCGGCCGTCGCACCGCCGATCTGCCGGCCGAGGCCCTGGCCCGCGCCAACGAGGTCCGGGCCCAGATCGAGCAGGGCATCGAGGATCTGCGGAACTCGGCGCGCCGGACCGCCGAGGAGACCGCGGCGATCGACCAGGCCTTCCAGGAGCGGGTGCGCCGCAACTACGACATGCTGAGCGAAGCGGTCGGCCGGATGGGCGCGGCGACGCCCGGTCCCGCGCCGTCCCGCGCCCCGCCGCCGCTGAACCGCCAGGTCCCGCCCCAGCCCGCGCCCCAAGCCGCGCCGACGCCGGCTCCCAAGCCCGCCAACGAACCCAGCGCCGAGGAGGCGGGCCTGCGTCCGCGCCTGCGCCTGACGCCGACCGCCACCGACGATGAGTTCCGCTCGGTGTTCGACGCCGCCGGCGGTCGCAACGCCGCGCCCGCGCCGCCGCCCAGCGAGCCCGCGCAACAAGGCGGAGGTCTTTCCTGGCGCAACCTGCTGTCGGGCCTGGAGAGCGCCGCGCCGGGTGACGCCGCCCTGGGCGAGAAGATGGCCGGCGAGATCCTGGCCATGGGCATCGACCCCACGGCCTTGCTGCCACGGGCCCGCATCGACGAGATCGCCGCCACCATCCAGACCCATGACGAGGGCGGGGCGCGCGAGGTGGTCAAGAAACTGGCCCCGGCCGCGATCCGTCGCCTGGTTCGCCGCCTGTTCTCCGACGCCCCGCTGAGGGCCGACGCCGAGCGCTTCCTGCGTCGCTACGCCGGCATGATGGACGAGGCTTCGGAGCAGGATCGCGAAGGCTTCCTGGTGGCGGCCCTGCTGTCGTCCGACGCCGGCCGCGCCTACCTGCTGCTGGACGCGGCGTTCGGCGATCTGGCCTGACGTGAAGAGGCTGTTCGACGCGGCGTCCTCGGGGGCGGCGCTGCTGCTGCTGGCCATCCCGTTGCTGATCGTGGCGGCGGTGGTGCGCCTGACCTCGCCAGGGCCGGCCTTGCACTGGTCCAAGCGGATCGGGCGCGACAACGTCCTGTTCGCCATGCCCAAGTTCCGCACCATGCGGATCGACACACCTCAGGTCGCCACCCACCTGCTGGAGAACCCCGACCGTTGGCTGACGCCGCCCGGGGCGTTCCTGCGCAAGACCAGCCTTGACGAACTGCCGCAGCTGTGGAGCGTGCTGGTCGGTGACATGAGCCTGGTCGGGCCGCGCCCGGCGCTGTTCAACCAGGATGACCTGGTGGCGCTGCGGACGGCGGAGGGGGTCGAGGCGCTGCGGCCGGGCGTGACTGGCTGGGCGCAGATCAACGGCCGCGACGAGGTCGCCATTCCCGACAAGGTGGCCCTGGACGCCGAATACCTCCGACGCCAGGGATTCTGGTTCGACCTGACGATCCTGCTGCGGACCGTGCTGCCGGTGGTCACCGGCAAGGGTGTGACGCGCTGACGGGGACAGTCGCATGCGACTGCCCCCGTCAAAATCCTAGCCGAGTTCCGCGTACGCCTTCTCCAGCGCCGCCACGAACACGGCGTTCTCCGCCAGCTCCCGGCTGAACACCGGCTCCAGCTTCAGGAACGCGGCGACGTCGGCCTTGACGTCGCCGGTGCAAGCGGCCGCCGTCTCGGCCAGGCGATCGGCCAAGGGGTCGACGATCTTGACGCCCTCGGCCGTCCGTTGACGGACGAAGCGCATCCAGGCGGCCAGGGGCAGGGCCAGCCGATCGATCGAACGGCCCGCTGCCAGGGCGTCGCCGACGGTCCCGAGGATGCGGAACGGCAGCTTCTGCGAGCCGTCCCAGGCGATCTGGCTTAGCAGGTGGCGGATTTCCGGATTGCGGAACCGGCCCAGGATGGCCTGGGCGTAGGCGAGAAGGTCCAGGCCGCGCGGCGCGGTCAGGGTCGGGATGATGTCTTGGACCATCAGGTCCTCGGCGATCTTGGCCAGCGCCGGATCGCTGATCGCCTCGAACACCGTCTCATGGCCCTTCAGCAGGCCGACATAGGCGATGGTCGAGTGGACGCCGTTCAGCAGCCGCAGCTTGGCGCGCTCGAAGCCGCGCACGTCGTCGGTCAGGGTGACGCCGACCGAGGCCAGATCAGGCGCGCCGTCTCCCAGCACGTCCTCGACCACCCACTGCGTGAAGGCCTCACGCTGGATCGGCCAGGCGTCGGTCAGGCCGGTGGCCGTCTCGACCCGGGCGCGCAGGGCGTCATCGGTGGCGGGAGTGATGCTGTCGACCATGGTGCGCGGGAAGCGGCCTTCGCCCTCGATCCAGCCGGCCAGGACCGGGTCGATGATCTCGGCGAAGGCGACGACCGCCGCCTTCAGCCGCCAGCCATTGTCGGCGAGGTTGTCGCAAGCCACCACGGCGTAGGGCGGCAGGCCGGCCTGGAAGCGGCGGCGCAACCCTTCGACCACGTAGCCGACGGCGCTGACCGGCTCGCGCGGGTTGGCCAGGTCGTGAACGATGTCCGGATGGGCGGCGTCCAGCTTGCCGTCGCCGGTCAGGCAGTAGCCCTTCTCGGTGACGGTCAGGGTGACCATGCGGGTGGTCGGGGCGGCGAGGCGGGCGAAGACCGAGGGCGGATCCTCGGGCGCTACCAGCACTTCCAGGATGGAGCCGACCACGCGGAAGGTGGTCTCGGCGTCGAGCTGGGCCAGGGTGTAGAGGCCGTCCTGCGGCTGCAGGGCGTCGCGGACGCCGGGGCTCTTCAGCGACACGGCGCAGATGCCCCAGCGCGGATCCTTGGCCAGAAGTTGGTCGAAATAGTAGGCCTGGTGGGCGCGGTGGAAGGCGCCGGGGCCGAAATGCACCACGCCGACCGTGACCTTGTCGCGGTCATAGGCGGGCAGGGCGACGCCGGGGATGGCGGCCGGATAGCTGACGGCGTTGAGACGCAGGGGGCGGGAAAGGGTGTCGGTCACAGAGTAACGCCTTGCTTCCAGATGGCGATTTCACGCTCGCCGTTGAGTTCAGCCTTGGTGAGCTGGCCCGAGGCCGTGGCCACGACCAGATCCATCAGGGAATCCGCCGCCGCGTCCATGGTCTGGCCCGACAGCACCACCCCGGCGTCGAAGTCGATCCAGCCCGGCTTGCGGGCGGCCAGGGCCGAGTTCGAGGCGATCTTCAGGGTGGGGGCGGGGAAGCCCAGCGGGGTGCCGCGGCCGGTGGTGAACAGGATCACGGTGGCGCCGGCCGCCGTCAGGGCGGTGGACGACACCGCGTCGTTGCCGGGGGCCTCCAGCAGGGTCAGGCCGTGCGGGCCGACCTGTTCGCCATAGCGCAGCACCTCGACCAGCGGCGCGCGGCCGCCCTTCTGCACCGCGCCCAGGGACTTTTCCTCGAGCGTGGTGATGCCGCCGGCGATGTTTCCGGGCGAGGGGTTCTCGTAGATCGGCTGATGGTTGTCGATGAAGTAGCGCTTGAAGTCGTCGATCACGCCGACGGCCTCGTCGAACACCTGGCGGGTGGCGGCGCGGGCCAGCAGCACGCCCTCGGCGCCGAACACCTCGGGGATCTCGGTCAGCACCGGGGTGCCGCCGGCGTCGGAGACCTTGTCGGCGATGCGGCCGACCAACGGGTTGGCGGTGACGCCCGAGAAGCCGTCCGAGCCGCCGCACTTGAGGCCGACCACCAGTTCCGACAGCGGCGCGGGCTCACGGCGGTCGCGCTCGGCGATGGCGATCAGGGCCTCGACGGCTTCGAGACCATCCTCCAGCTCGTCGTCGACCATCTGGGTCGTGAACGAACGCAGGCGTTCCGGATCCAGGCCCGGGGCCGATTCCAGCAGGGCCTTCAGCTGGTTATTCTCGCAGCCCAGGCCCAGGATCAGCACGCCGCCGGCGTTGGGGTGGGCGGCCAGGCCGGCGATCAGCTTGCGGGTGTGGGTCAGGTCGTCGCCCAGCTGCGAGCAGCCGAACGGGTGAGGGAAGGCGAAGACTCCGTCGACGCGGCCGGCGAAGCGGGCGTTGGCCTTCTCGGCGATGCGGCGGGCGGTGTTGGCCACGCAGCCGACGGTGCACAGCACCCAGATCTCGTTGCGGGTGCCGACCCGGCCGTTCTTGCGGCGATAGCCCAGGAAGGTCCCGGCGGGCGGCGCGTCGTGCGGTTCCGGATGAGCGTCGGCGTAGGCGAAGTCCTCGACGCCCGACAGCCGGGTCTCGACGTTGTGGACGTGCACATGGTCGCCGACGGCGATGTCGGCCGTGGCGCGGCCGATCGGCCAGCCATATTTCAGCACGTCCTCGCCCCGGGCCGCGGCGCGGACCGCGATCTTGTGACCCTTGGGAATATCGGCGCGGGCGACGATCGGCTGGCCGTGCAGATCCAGGGTCTCGCCCGCAACGATATCGCGCAAAGCCGTCGCCACGTGATCGCGCGGGTCGACGCCGTGGATCGATTCGGACGGGCCGGAGGTGGGTTCGCCTATCAAAGCCTTGGTCATTGGAACTTTTCGTGCTGCCATCCCCGTCTGTACGGCGGGGAAACCGGTGTCACCATAGGGCATATACGCCCGGCGGTGCATTTGTAGCGACGCCGCCGTCGGTAGAGTATGACAAAACAAAACAACGATCGCCGCCAGGAAACGCTTTGACCTCGTCCAAGACACCCTTGCCCAACAATGGCGGCATGGAAAACGAAGCCGGCCTTGAGGCTGGTCTCGAAGGCGGCCGCAAGCGCGCCACCATCAACGACATCGCCCGCCTGGCCGGGGTGTCGAAGAAAACCGTCTCGCGCGTCATCAACCAGTCGCCGTTCGTGCGCGACGAGACCCGCGAGCGCATCGAGGCGGTGATCGCCGAGTGGGGCTATGCGCCCGATCCCCAGGCCCGGGGCCTGGCGTTCCGCCGCTCGTTCCTGATCGGCATGATCTACGACAACCCCAACCCGCAGTACGTCGTGAACATGCAACTGGGTCTGCTGGACGGCATTCGCGGCTCGGGTTTCGAGTTGGTGGTCCACCCCTGCGACCGCTCCAGCCCGACCTTCCTGCAGGACATCCGCACCTTCGTGGAGCGCCAGAAGCTGTTCGGCGTGGTGCTGCCGCCGTCGGTGTCGGAAGACGAGCGGGTGGCCAAGCTGCTGCGCGAGATCGGCTGTGAATATATCCGCATCGCCTCGGTCGAGCTGGACAAGCCCGAGCACATGATCGTCGGCCACGACCGCGTCGGGGGCGAGGTCATGGGCGCCTATCTGGTCGAGCTGGGCCATCGCGAGATCGGCTTCATCAGCGGCCTGCCCAGCTTCCGTTCGTCGCACGAGCGGCGAGGGGGCTTCGAGGACGCCTTGAGCAAGGCCGGCGTGGCGCTGAAGCCCGACTATGTGGTGCAGGGCGCTTACACCTTCGAATCGGGCCTGGCCTGCGGCGAGGCGCTGCTGGCCAAGACGCCAAGGCCGACCGCGATCTTCGCCGGCAACGACGAAATGGCCGCCGGCGTGCTCCAGGCCGCCCGGCGCGCCGGGCTGCAGGTGCCGGCCGACGTGACCGTGGTCGGGTTCGACGACTTCCAGATCGCTCAGGCCGTCTGGCCGCCCCTGACCACGATCCACATTCCGACGCGGGAAGTGGGGCGGATCGCGGCCGAGAAGCTGATCGGCGCGGCGGCGCGCGAGAAGCGCGACCCCAACAGCACCATTCCCTATCTCGTGGTCCGGGAGTCGTCGGGCGCCCCGCCCGCGGGGTAGGATCAAGGCGGCGCCTTTGGCTTGCATGGCGCCATGACACCGGTTACCAAGCGCCTCGAAAACGGCCTGTGAAAGCCGTCGGCGGAGTAGGGAGTAGGAAGCGCCATGACACGGCCCCTGGTTTTTCACGAAGACCGCCTGTTTCCGGCTGACGAGCGCACGCGGGCGATCGCCCGGGCGCTGTACGGCCAGGTCAAGGCGCTGCCGATCATCAGCCCGCACGGCCACACCGACCCGTCCTGGTTCGCGACCAACGCGCCGTTCGAGGACGCCACCGACCTGCTGCTGGCGCCGGACCACTATCTGTTCCGCATGCTCTACAGCCAGGGCGTCAAGCTGGACGCGCTGAAGGTGCGGTCCAAGGCCGGCGTGCCCGACACCGATCCGCGCGAGGCCTGGCGCCGGCTGGCCGAGAACTTCTACCTGTTCCGGGGCACGCCCTCGTGGATGTGGCTGAACCACGTGTTCAGCCAGGTGTTCGGCTTCACCGAGTTCTTCGGCCCCCACAACGCCGACGACTATTTCGACCGCATCAACGAAGCGCTGGCCACCGAGGCGTTCCGGCCGCGCGCCCTGTTCGACCGTTTCAACATCGAGACCCTGGCCACCACCGAGGGCCCGCAGGACAAGCTCGAACACCACAAGGCCATCCGCGAAAGCGGCTGGGGCGGCCACGTGATCACCGCCTATCGTCCCGACGCGGTCATCGACTTCGAGGACGAGCGCTTCGGTCGCTCGTTCCAGCGCTTCGCCGAGGTCTCGGGCCAGGACGTCACGACCTGGAAGGGCTACCTGGAAGGCCACCGCGTGCGCCGCCAGGCCTTCATCGAGGCCGGCGCCACCTCGTCCGACCATGGCCACCCAACCGCGGCCACGGCCGACTTGTCGCCCATGGAGGCCGAGGCCCTGTTCCAGAGCCTGCTGAAGGGCGAGGTCACCTCGGCCAAGGCCGAGCTGTTCCGCGCCCAGATGCTGACCGAAATGGCCCGCATGAGCCTGGACGACGGGCTGGTCATGCAGATCCATCCCGGCTCGCATCGCAACCACAATGTGGGCCTGCTGGAGTCGCACGGCCGCGACAAGGGCGCCGACATCCCGATGCGCACCGAGTACGTGGATGCGCTGAAGCCGCTGCTGACCAAGTTCGGCAACGACCCGCGCCTGTCGATCATCCTCTTCACGCTGGACGAGACGGTCTACAGCCGCGAACTGGCCCCGCTGGCCGGCCACTATCCGGTGCTGAAGCTGGGCCCCTCCTGGTGGTTCCACGACAGCCCCGAGGGCATGATGCGGTTCCGCGAGCAGGTCACCGAGACGGCGGGCTTCTACAACACCGTCGGCTTCAACGACGACACCCGCGCCTTCCTGTCGATCCCGGCCCGCCACGATGTGGCCCGCCGCGTCGACAGCGCCTTCCTGGCCCGCATGGTCGCCGAGCACCGCATGGACGAGGTCGAGGCCGCCGAGCTGATCGTCGACCTGACGTACAACCTGCCCAAGAAGGCCTACAAACTCGACCAACGCCCCGCCTGGGCGCGTCCGGTTCAGCCCATCAAACACGCCGCCGAATAGATTTTCCGGAGCTCCCAGATGTTCGCCAAGACCTATCACGCCACCCACCCCGACATGATGTACGCAGTCAGCAACGACGACCTGCGCGACCGCTATCTGATGCAGGGCCTGTTCGCGGCCGACGAGATCGTGCTGCAGTACAACCACGCCGAACGCTTCGTGGTCGGCGGCGCCGCGCCGGTGTCCAAGGGCGTGAAGCTGCCCGACCAGACCGAGCCCGCCTCGGCCGCCGGCCACCCGTTCCTGGAGCGCCGCGAGCTGGGCGCCATCAATGTCGGCGGCGGCAAGGGCAAGGTGACCGTGGACGGCGTCGTCTACGACATCGAGCCGCGTGACGGCATCTACGTGACCATGGGCGCCAAGGACGTGGTGTTCGAAAGCGTCGACGCCGCCAACCCGGCCCGCTTCTACATCACCAGCCTGCCGGCCCACGCCGCGTTCGAGACCAAGAAGCTGGAATTCGCCAACGCCGTTCCGCTGGAGCGCGGCGCGCTGGAGACCTCCAACGAGCGCACCATCTACCAGTACATCGTGCCGACCACCTGCAAGTCGGCCCAGCTGCTGCTGGGCATGACCGTGCTGAAGCCGGGCAGCGTCTGGAACACCATGCCGCCCCACCTGCACGATCGCCGCTCGGAAGCCTATTTCTACTTCGGTCTGGGCGAGAACGACCGGGTCTTCCACTACATGGGCGAGCCGGACGAGATGCGTCACATCGTGATCGCCAACGAGGAAGCCGTGATGAGCCCGCCGTGGTCGATCCACATGGGTTCGGGCACCTCGAACTACACCTTCATCTGGGCGATGGGCGGGGAGAACCTCGACTATACCGACATGAACGTGCTGGACATCTGCCAGCTGAAATAGGGGCGGGGACCGCTCCAGTTCGCTGCGGCCGTCATCCCGGCCGTAGCGAAGCGAAGTCCCGGGACCGCCACAAGCGCATGCGTTCGTGGCGGTCCCGGATCGGCCTTTCAGGCCGTCAGGGATGACAAGATTCAAGATCAGGAAGCACGCACCATGGCCAATCCGTTCAGCCTCGAAGGCAAGGTCGCTCTCGTCACCGGCGCCAACACCGGTCTGGGCCAGGCCATGGCCGTGGCCTTCGCCGAAGCCGGCGCGGACGTCGCCGTGGCCGGCCGCAGCGCGCCGACCGAGACCCAAGCCCTGGTCGAGGCCACGGGTCGCAAGTTCCTGTCGATCAAGGCCGACTTCGGCACGATGGAACCCGTCCAGCGCGTTATCGACGAGACTGTCGCCGCGTTCGGCAAGGTCGACATCCTGGTCAACAACGCCGGCATCATCCGCCGCACCGACAGCATCGAGTTCTCCGAAGCCGACTGGGACGCGGTGATGGACACCAATCTGAAGGTCGTCTTCTTCCTGACCCAGGCCTTCGCCAAGCAGGCGCTGAAGCAGGGGCCGGTGAACGGCGTGGCCGGCAAGGTGATCAACATCGCCTCGCTGCTGTCCTTCCAGGGCGGCATCCGCGTGCCGTCGTACACGGCCAGCAAGAGCGGCCTGGCGGGTCTGACCAAGATCCTAGCCAACGAGTGGGCCTCCAAGGGCATCAACGTCAACGCCATCGCTCCCGGCTATTTCGACACCAACAACACCGAGGCGCTGCGCAACGACGCCGACCGCAACAGCTCGATCCTGGCCCGCATTCCGGCCGGCCGCTGGGGCCTGCCGGGCGACCTGGGCGGGGCCGCCGTGTTCCTGGCCTCTTCGGCCGCTGACTATGTCCAGGGCATTACCTTGCCCGTCGACGGCGGCTGGCTGGCGCGCTAGAGGCAGAAATCTGCGCATAGGCGCGTTTGGTACCGTAACCATTGCGCCGACCGCCTTTCCGCGGTCGACAAAGCGCGGTAAGGGCGCCGCTGCGGTAGTCTGGGCCCCTGACAAGCGTTAGGGCCCGGCTGGCGTTTCGTACGTTTCCTTTCTGATGAGCCGCCGCGATGTTCGCGGCGGTCGCGGAGTTTCGCGCATGCCCCTGTCGATCGACGGCGACCGCCCCACCAGCCGCCACGTGCGACAGAACGCCAATCTGCTCAGCGACCTGCTGAACGAGGCCATCGCCTATCTGGACGGCGAGGAGGCCGCCGCCCTGGTGGCCAAGGCTCGCCGCGCGGCGTCGATCGAGGACGTGGCCAACGGCGACGCTCCGGTGCTGGACCGCCTTTTCGCCGACGTCTCCAGCGACCAGGCCATCTTCCTGGCCCGCGCCCTGGCCAGTCACTCGATGCTGGCCAATATCGGCGAGGACGTCGCCGGCCGCCGCCGCCACGCCGAGGCCGACGCCCGGCCGGGCGACGAGCGCCCCCGCACCCTGGTCGACGCCGTCAAGGCGCTGGTCGCCCAGGGCAAGTCGCCCGAGGAACTGACCAAGGTCCTGGCCGCCATGAACGTGGTGCCGGTGCTGACCGCCCACCCCACCGAAGTGCGCCGCCGCAGCATGGTCGACCGCGAGACCGAGATCTCGCGTCTGATGGCCCTGCGCCGCCACCACCTGCCGCCGTCGATGGACGCCGAGATCCGCGAGCGCCTGTTCCGCGAGATCGCCCTGATGTGGCGCACGCGGCTGTATCGCCCCGAGCGGATCACCGTGAAGGACGAGATCCGCAACGCCCTGTCGATCGTCCGCACCTCGATCCTGCCGGCCATCATTGACCTCTATGACGACTGGTCGCAGCAGATCGGCGAGCACGGCCAGATGGCCCCGCTGCTGAAGATGGGCTCGTGGCTGGGCGGCGACCGCGACGGCCATCCCGGCGTCAACGGCGACACCCTGAAGCTGGCCTTCGCGTCGCAGTCGCGGGTGATCCTCGACTGGTACGCCGGCGAGGTGCGCAAGCTGTGGTCGAACCTGGCGGTGTCCACGGCCTATGCGCCGGTCTCCGAGGAGGTGCTGGCCCTGGCTCAGCAGACGAAGGACCCGTCGGTCCATCGCCTGGACGAGCCGTATCGCCTGGCGCTGGAACTGGTCTTCGATCGCCTGACCGCCGTCTCGCAGAAGCTGACCGGCCAGCCCGTCGCCTACGCCAACGGCGCGACCGATGTCGAGCCCTACGGTCATCCCGAAGCCTTCGTCAGTGATCTGAAGATCATCATCGACAGCCTGGCGCGCAACGGCGGCGAGCGGCTGGTCGGCTCGGCCCTGCGCACCCTGGTCGAGGTGGCCCAGGCCTGCGGCTTCCACTTGATGAGCCTGGACCTGCGCCAGAACGCCGACGTCCACGAGCGGACGCTGCACGAGCTGTTCCAGCGGGCCGGCACGGGCGTGAAGTACCTGGACCTGGACGAGGACGCCCGCTCCAAGCTGCTGATCGGCGAACTGTCGCACCAGCGGCCCCTGGTCTCGCCGTTCACCGCCTATGGCGAGGAGACGACCAAGGAGCTGGCCACCATGGAGGCCGCCGCCCAGGCCGTGCGCGACTACGGCCACGGCTGCATCGGCGCCTATGTGATCTCCAAGTCGGCGACCCTGTCGGACATCCTGGAGCCGCTGGTCCTGCTCAAGCAGGTCGGCCTGGTCTGGGGCGGCGCGGCGCCTCGCGCCTCGGTCAAGATCAGCCCGCTGTTCGAGACCATCGAAGACCTCGACAACGGTCCCCGCGTGCTGCGCCAGTGGCTGGAGCTGCCGCTGAGCCGCACCATCCTGGGCGACCGGCCGGTGCAGGAAATCATGCTCGGCTATTCCGACAGCAACAAGGACGGCGGCTATGTCGCCAGCCGTCGCGGCGTGGCGCGCGGCGCCTCGGCCCTGGCGTTCGAGGCCGAGCGCATGGGCGTGGGCCTGCAGCTGTTCCACGGCCGGGGCGGCAGCGTCGGGCGGGGCGGGGGGCCGGCCGCCGAGGCGGTGATGGCCCAGCCGGCCGGCACCGTCCAAGGCCGCATCCGCATGACCGAGCAGGGCGAGATGATCGCCCGCCGGTTCGGCGATCAGCCGACCGCCCGCCGCAACCTCGACGGCCTGGCCGCCGCGGCCCTGGTGGCCAGCGAGCGTCCGGTTCAACGGCCCGATCCCAAGGTCGACGCGGCCATGACCGCGTTGGCCGAGGCCTCGTTCCACGGCTTCCGGGCCCTGGTGTACGACGACCCGGCCTTCGAGGACTTCTTCTGGTCGGCCACGCCGATCGGCGAGATCGTGGGCCTGAACATCGGCAGCCGTCCGGCCAGCCGCACCGCCAGCCGCAAGATCGAGGACCTGCGGGCCATTCCGTGGGTGTTCAGCTGGTCGCAGGCCCGCTTCATGCTGCCCGGCTGGTACGGCTTCGCTTCGGGCGTCGAGCGGGCAGGGCTGTCGACCCAGCAGCTGCAGGACCTGGCCGGCGGCTTCGACTTCTTCGGCGCCTTGCTGTCGAACATGGAGCTGGCCCTGGCCCAGAGCCACATGGGCATCGCCAGCCGGTACAAGGACCTGTCGCCGGACAAGGCGAACGCCCAGCGGATCTTCGACACGATCCATCGCGAGCATGACAAGGCTTCCGAGATCGCCTTGGCCATCCGTGGCGGCTCGGCCCTGCTCGACAACCAGCCGGAGCTGGCGGAGTCGGTGGCCCTGGCCGGTCTGTCGGTCGATCCGCTGAACCACCTCCAACTGGAACTGCTGACCCGTCGTCGGGCTGGCGACCAGGACGAGAACGTGCGCCTGGCCATCCAGCTGACCGTGGCCGGCATCGCGGCGGGCCTGCGCAATACGGGGTGAGGGTAGGGGACTGCTGGGGACGCACACTCACCCAACGGCCTCGCTAGTATTGGCTGAGCGTGTGCCGTGAGTGTGTGTACCCGTTCCGTCTCCGGCCTCTTTTTTATCCTCGCCGTCAAAACGGAAAACAACGTTTTGACGGCGCTTGCACAAGGCGTCGCTTCGGAGTAGATTCCTGAATGACACCGGTGGCAAAGTGGCCTGGCCATTTCTGACACCGGTATCATTGACGTTTTGGATTGGCCTACCCAATCCGGGGCGTCTGCGGCTCTTTCTGAGTTCGCTCCTGCGCAAACTTTCAGGGCGTCGGGCCTCGGCTCGACGCCCTTTATTTTGAGAGCCTCTGCGAAGCCCCGAGACAATCGGGACAGCCGCCGGGGCGGGTTGGAAACGAAGGACGACAGCAAGCGAATTCGGCCACGCGAATTGACGTTGGGGGAGCCTCGGGTGTGGCGTCCGCTCGCAACGCGGTCTAAACGGTCGCCCAGCGCCGAACGCGGCGAAATCTTCCACGCCGAGGCCGCGAAACTAGGCCGCACGCAAGATCGATCCTTTGAGGAGCAGTACTGATGGTGAAAGACCGCATGGCCGTGCTGACGGCGCTGATGGACCAGGGCGTCATCCCGGTTTTCTATCACCCGGACGTCGAGGTCTGTAAGAAGGTGATCCAGGCCTGCGCCGATGGCGGCGCGCCCTGCATCGAGTTCACCAACCGCGGCGATTTCGCCAGCCACGTCTTCTACGAAGTCACCAAGCACTTCGCCTCGGCCGATCCGCGCGTGATCATGGGCGTGGGCTCGATCGTCGACGCCCCGACCGCCGGCATCTACATCGCCAACGGCGCCAAGTTCGTGGTCGGCCCGATCCTCAACGCCGACGTCGCCAAGGTCTGCAACCGCCGCAAGATCCCGTATTCGCCGGGCTGCGGCTCGGCCTCGGAGATCTCCTACGCCGAAGAGCTGGGCTGCGAGATCGTCAAGGTGTTCCCCGGCTCGTCGGTCGGCGGCCCGGACTTCGTCAAGGCGGTGCTGGGCCCGATGCCCTGGACCCGCATCATGCCGACGGGCGGCGTCGATCCGGACGAAGCCTCGGTCAAGAAGTGGTTCGGCGCGGGCATCGTCGCCGCCGGCATGGGCTCCAAGCTGATCACGCAAGAACTGCTCGACGCGGGCGATTACGCCGGCATCACCGCCAAGGTCCGCGAGACGGTGGAACTCATCAAGAAGGTTCGTGGGAAAGCCTAAATGACCGACAATATCCTCAACATCCGCCCGGCTTCGGAAACGAAGTGGGACTGCGCCTCCTTCGGTGAAGTGATGCTGCGTTTCGACCCCGGCTTCGGCCGGGTTCGCAACGCCCGTCAGTTCCAGGTCTGGGAAGGCGGCGGCGAGTACAACGTCGCCCGCGCCTTCAAGAAGTGCTGGGGCAAGCGCTCGACCGCGGTCACCGCCCTGCCGGTGAACGATCTGGGCTGGTTGGTCGAGGATCTGATGATGCAGGGCGGTGTCGACACCTCCCACGTCATCTGGCGCGACTTCGACGGCCTGGGCCGGAACACCCGGGTCGGCCTGAACTTCACCGAAAAGGGCTTCGGCGTTCGTCCGGCCCTGGGTTGCTCGGACCGTGGTCACTCGGCCGCCTCGCAGATCCGCCCCGGTGAAGTGAACTGGGAAAAGCTGTTCGGCGAAGAAGGCGTGCGCTGGTTCCACACCGGCGGCATCTTCGCGGCCCTGGCCTCGAACACGGCCGAAGCCGTGATCGAAGCCGTCGAAGTGGCCCGCAAGTACGGCACCGTCATCTCCTACGACCTGAACTACCGCGCCTCGCTGTGGAAGTCCCAGGGCGGCAAGGAAGGCGCCCAGAAGGTCAACCGTCACATCGCCCAGTACGTGGACGTGATGATCGGCAACGAAGAAGACTTCACCGCCTGCCTGGGCTTTGAAGTCGAAGGCCTGGACGAGCACATCAGCTCGATCGACCCGGCCAACTTCAAGAAGATGATCCAAACGGCGGTGAAGGAGTTCCCGAACTTCAAGGTCGCCGCCACCACCCTGCGCAACGCCAAGACCGCCTCGGTCAACGACTGGTCGGCGATCCTGTACGCCGGCGGCGAGTTCTACGCCTCGATGATGCGCGAGAACCTCGAGATCTACGACCGCGTCGGCGGCGGCGACGGCTTCGCCTCGGGCCTGGCCTTCGGCTTCATGGAAGGCAAGGGGCCCCAGGCCGCCGTCGAGTACGGCGCGGCTCACGGCGCCCTGGCCATGACCACCCCGGGCGACACCTCGATGGTGCGCCAGGCCGAGGTCGAGGCCGTGATGAAGGGCAAGGGCGCGCGGGTCATCCGCTAGTCTTCGTCGTCATCGTTCCAAGCAGAGCCCCCGGTCGCAAGGCCGGGGGCTTTTTGCTGGGCGGTGGTCGTCTTCGCGTTACGCCTGGCGGCCTGTTCCCGCGCGGCTCTGGCCTTCGCCAGCTTCTTGCGAATGTCGCGGCGGAGCTGCGCCATGCGCGCCGATGGAAAGTCGGGATCATGAGGCCGGGTGCGTCTGAGGGCGCGTGTTCGGGTTCTGGGCATCGTGAGCTCCGGGAGGGTGCGGGCACGGCTCGGCCGCCTCACGCGGAAAGCCGCTGAAGTTCGGGGAGGGCTGCGGAGCGCCGGGCCAGGCCCGGAAGCTGTTGAAGAAGATACCGTTTCGACCAGGACCGACGCTCCACGCGATCGTTATCCGGGAGCGTCCGGCGATCGGCCCTGTTCGGACCTCGCCGATCTCAGCCCCCGACGGGCGGGCCGGGCTCGCGTGGCCCGGTCCCGGAACGCCTGCGTCACCGCAAGCCTGTCGCCTCGCCGGCCCTCATCCAACGCCGTATCTGTGTTCCAGGCCCGGCCGGCACCAGATGGATGAGGTTGGCGGCTCCTTGCAGAACCGCCGCCGACGAGCACGCCCGCTCGACCGCACCCCAAGGCCGCGAAGGTCGCAGGCCTTAGCGCCCTCCCCATCGCCTTGTGGTGAGCTGATTATGCCGTGGGCGCGAGAGGGGGAGGATAAGCGGATGTTTTGCGTTGAATTTGTTGGTGAAACTCTTCGGTAGCGATGCGGACAAGGCTTTCGCGCCAAGGTGAAGATGCACGTCTGATTTCGAGAGCTTGACCATAAATTCTAACAAAAGTTGTGAAATGTCGATTTCTGTGTCAGTTTTCCCGCACAGCGAGAAATGGGGCATTTCATGCGCATCGTTCTCTACGTCATCGGTTTCATCATCGCGGCCGCCGTGGCGGTCATTCCCTGGATCGTCGGCCGGCCGATCACCTACATCGTGGTCCTGGTCTCGGCGGCCGGCGTGGCCATGATCGTCCTGCTGATCATCGGCCTGGTGAAGGGCTGGGGCATCTCCCTCGGCAACAGCAGCCAGACCTGACGCCAAGCCGGGGAAAAGGTCCTCCCCCTCTGGGGGAGGAGCTTGTCGCGACCTTCGCCGCCGTTCACGGAAATGTTGTTCGCAACGCCCAAGCCAAACCATTGACGGCGGCGGGCGCGGGCTCAATGTGCTGGCAGATCAACCCCAGCCTGCGGCCACCCCACCTCCATGATTTTCCTGGCCGCCGCGACGTCGTCGCGTTGTCGAGCGACGCCGCTTGAACCGTTCGTAACGCCCCCGCGCGAGGCGGCGCGATGAGCGAACCGACGATCTTCTTTTCCGAGGTCAACGAGCGGCAGGGCATGTTCCACCGCCGGGCCTTTCTGATGGGCGGCCTGGCCGGCGGCGGCCTGCTGGCCCTGGGCGGACGCCTGGCCCAGCTGCAGCTGGTCGAGGCTCAGCGCTACCAGAAGCTTTCGGCCGGCAACCAGTACAACTACCGCCTGGTCTCGCCGCCGCGCGGGGTGATCTACGACCGCAATGGCGTGTCCCTGGCCTCCAATCGCCCGAACTTCCGCCTGCTGGTCACCAAGGACACCGGCTTCGACGCCGAGGCGACGCTGGACGAGCTGGCCTTGCTGGTGCCGATCGACGGCACACGCCGCGCCCGCCTGCTCAAGGACATCGCCCGCGCGCCCAAGAAGGCCCCGGTGGCGGTGATGGAGGACATGACCTGGGAGGAGTTCTCCCGCGTCAATATCCGCGCCCCTGAACTGCCCGGCGTGACGGCCGACATGGGCGAGGTTCGCGTCTATCCGTTCGGCGGGGCCTTCGCCCACGTGATCGGCTACGTCGCCAAGGTCTCAGACCGCGACCTGAAGACCGCCGAGGCCGATCCCACCCAGGACCAGGCGCTGCTGCATCACCCCGGCTTCCGGATCGGCAAGCTGGGGGTCGAGAAGGCCTTCGACGTGCCCCTGCGCGGTCACGCGGGCGCCACGAAGGCCGAGGTCGACGCCCAGGGGCGCACGGTGCGCCTGGACCCCGAGGGCGACATCCCGGCCAAGGCCGGCGCCGATGTCCGCCTGACACTCGACGCGGACATCCAGAACCGCGCCCTGGAGGTGATGGGCGACGAGAGCGGCGCGATCGTGGTCATGGACTGCCGCAACGGCGACCTGCTGGCCATGGCCTCGGCCCCCAGCTTCGACGCCAACCGCTTCGTGAAGGGCCTGTCGGGTCCTGAGTACAAGGCCCTGGCCGAGTATGAGAGGAAGCCGCTGCTCGACAAGGTGATGACTGGCACCTATCCGCCCGGCTCGACCTTCAAGCCGACCGTGGCCATGGCGGCGCTGACGGCGGGGGTGGACCCGACCGAGCGGGTGGTCTGCACCGGCGGCTGGTCGTTCGGCGGCCGGGTCTGGCACTGCCACAAGAAGGGCGGCCACGGCGTGCAGGACATGCACGCGGCGATCAAGAACAGCTGCGACGTCTATTTCTACCAGATGGCTCTGCGCATCGGGCCCGATCCGATCGCCTCGACGGCCAAGGCCTTCGGCTATGGCGGGACCTTCGACATCGGCATTCCCGGCCAGAAGAAGGGTCTGGTCGGCTCGCGCGAGTGGAAGAAGACCGCCTTCAAGCGCGATCCGGTCTGGCACCCGGGCGACAGCGTGCCGTACGGGATCGGCCAGGGCTATATCAACGTCAACGCCCTGCAGCTGGCGGTGATGTGCGCGCGGCTGGCCAACGGCCGCAAGGCGCTGAACCCGCGCTTGGTCAAGTCGGTGGGCGGGATCGAGCAGCCGCATGGTGACGCCGTGCCCGACCTGCCGTTCCCCCAGGAACACCTGGACATCGTCCGCGCCGGCATGGCGGCCGTGGCCAACGACCCGACCGGCGGGGCGTTCAAGCAGAGCCAACTGGGCCTGGGCGACGTGAAGATGGCCGGCAAGACCGGCACGGCCCAGGTGCGCCAGTACGCGGCCGGGGCCTCGCGGAGCAATCAGGGCATCGCCTGGCGGCTGAAGGACCACAACCTGTTCATCGCCTTCGCGCCCTACGACAATCCCCGCTACGCCCTGTCGGTGATCATCGAGCACGGCGGCCAGTTCGGCTCCAGCGCCGCCGCCCCCCGGGCGCGCGAAGTGATGCGCGTGGCCCTGCTGAAGGACCCGGAGATCCGCGCGCGCATCGAGCGGCCGATGCCGCTGCCCGATGCGCCGGACGAGGGGGAAGGGGATGTGGGGGCGGGCGAGGCTCCGGAGGTGGCTGTGGATCCGGAGGGGTAAAATCCTTTGTCCGTTCATTCCTCTAAAGTTCAGAATGAGTGGACTAGATTAGGCTAGAGCCGCCTCAAGCTCGGCGACTACCGTGTCCACGTCGGCCAATACGATGACGTGCGACCCGCCGCCAAAATGGATTTCGGTGCCAAACTGGCCTGGACTGCGTGTGTCACAGACATAGGCGATTTGCGATGGGTTCACGACGATATGCTGCTGAGTTCCGTCGGTAACGAAGCCGAGTAAAGTCATCAGGCTCTCTCTCGATGAATCCGTCCAGATGGGCGTTTCAAGAAGCCTAAGCTTGAAATGGAACTCTGCAATGCCGCAACGACGGGCCTAGCCCAGCACCCGTTCCAGCACCTCGACCACCAGCCCATGATCCTCGACCTGCGGCAGGCCCGAGACGGTGATCGCGCCGATGCAGCCCAGGCCGTCCAGTTTCAGCGGAAAGCCGCCGCCGTGGGCGGCGTGGTCGCGAGGGGAGAGGCCGTAGCGCTGTTCCAGGGTCTCGCCCGACGCCTTCAGTTTCAGGCCGACGGCCAGGGTGCTGGTTCCCAAGGTGAGGACCGTGTTGCGTTTGCGGCGCACCCAGTCGGCGTTGTCCGGACCCGCGCCGGGCAGGGCGGCGTGGAACAGCGGGCGGTCTCGCAGGCTGACGTCGATGGCCACCGGCGCGTTGCGGGCCAGGGCGGCGTCGCGCAGGGCGGTCCCCAGGATCCAGGCCGTCTCCAGGGTGAAGCGCGGGAAGACCAGCGCCTTTTCCTGGGCGGCGATGGCGGCCAGCAGTTCCGCATCCGTCACAGCGACAGCTCCCGGCCCTCGGCGGCGCTGCGCTGGGCCAGGTCGATCAGCGCCATCACCGCCAGGGCCTCGTCCGGCGAAGCCGGATTGGGGCCGTGGCCCGACAGCGCGTCGCGGATGGCGGCGTAGTAGGCCAGATAGTCGCCGGCCACGCCCTCGACCACGCGGCTGGCCGTGCCCTCGCCGTCGGGGACAGTCAGGGTCCCCGGACGCGGATCGGCGCCCCAGCCTTCCGAACCCGGGACGACGCCGGCCTTCAGGGCGTTTTCCTGCTCGTCCAGGCCCTGCTTGTGGAAACTGCCCTTGGTCCCGTGCACGGCCATGCGCAGGCGCGAGTCGATGGTCATCTGGCTGGCGTGCAGCAGCACCCGCAGGCGCGGATAGCGCAGCACCAGGTGGAAGTAGTCGGACGCCTGGCCGCCGTCCTTCTGGATCGCGAGGTCGGCATAGACGGCTTCCGGCGGGCCGAACAGCTGCAGGGCCTGGTCGATCAGGTGCGGGCCCAGGTCCAGCAGCGCGCCGGCGCCCGGCTTCTCGCGCCAGCGGTCGCGGACCACCGGGCGGAAGCGGTCGAAATGGCTCTCGTACTGCACGATCTCGCCCAGCGAGCCGTCGGCGATCAGGGCCTTGAGCGTGAGGAAATCGCTGTCCCAGCGGCGGTTGTGGAAGATGCTCAGCAGCTTGCCGGCCCGCTGGGCGTGGTCGGCCACCGCGCGGGCCTCGTCCAGGGTGACGGCGAATGGCTTGTCGATGACCACGGCCTTGCCGGCGTCCAGGGCCGCGTGGGCCTGGGGACCGTGCAGCGGGTCGGGCGTGGCGATGACCACCAGGTCGATCTCGGCGTCGGCCAGGGCCACGTCGAGGTCGGGCGCGACCTTCACGTCGGGATGGTCGGCCAGCACCTTGACGGGATCGCTGGACACCACGGTGTGCAGCAGCAGGCCGGGCGTGGCGGCGATCAGGGGGGCGTGGAAGGTCTTGCCGACGAAGCCGTAACCGACCAGGGCGACCTTGAAGGGGAGGGGGGAGGACATTCGGGTCTTATACCTTCTCTGCACGAAAAAGCCCCCGATCTCGCGACCGGGGGCTGGTTCTTAAGGCGCTCGTGAAGGCCGACTAGACCTTCACCGGCTCCATCTTGGGCGACAGCAGGTGGATCACCAGCAGGGCGACCAGATAGACGCTGCCGGCGACGATGAAGATCGGGGTGTAGGTGCCGATCGTCTCCAGCACCTGGCCGATATACTTGGAGAACACCATGCCTCCGACCGCGCCCAGCATGCCGCCGATGCCGACGACCGAGCCCACGGCGGCGCGCGGGAAGACGTCGGACGGCAGGGTGTAGAGGTTGGCCGAGAAGCCCTGGTGGGCGGCGGTGGCCACGCCGATGATCAGGACCGCGCTCCACAGGTTGGAGACGTTGGCCGCGAACACCACGGGCAGGGCCAGCAGGGCGCAGACCAGCAGGGTGGTCTTGCGGGCCTTGTTGATGCTCCAGCCGCGCTTCATCAGGCTGGACGACATCCAGCCGCCGGCCACGCTGCCGACGTCGCTCATCAGATAGACGGCCACGATCGGCGGGCCGAAGGTCTTCAGGTCCAGGCCGTAGCGCTTGCCTAGGAAGTCGGGCAGCCAGAACAGGAACATCCACCAGATCGGGTCGATCAGGAACTTGCCCAGGGCGAAGGCCCAGGTTTCCTTCTTGCCCAGCAGCTTGAGCCAGCCGATCTTCTCGACGGGGTCGGCCGGGTCCTGCTCGATGTGGGCCAGTTCGGCGGCCGACAGGCGCTTCTGCTCGCGCGGGCGGCGATAGACGATCAGCCACAGCGGCAGCCACAGCAGGCCGGCGACGCCGGTGACGATGAAGGCCATCTGCCAGCCGAAGGTCAGCGCGATGAACGGCACCACCAGCGGGGTGACGATGGCGCCGATGTTGGTGCCGGCGTTGAAGATGCCGGTGGCCAGGGCGCGCTCGTTCTTGGGGAACCACTCGGCCACGGCCTTGATGCCGCCGGGGAAGCCGCCGGCTTCGCCGACGCCCAGGCCCATGCGGGCGAACATGAAGCCGCGCAGGTGGCTGGCGGCGGCGGTGGAGATGTGCGCGATCTGCCAGATCAGGAACGCGATGCCGAAGCCCCAGCGGGCTCCGATCTTGTCCATGATCTTGCCCCACGCCAGATAGGCGATGGCGTAGGTCATCTGGAAATAGAAGACCAGGTCGGCATAGTCGGTTTCGGACCAGCCGAACTGCTTGCTCAAGTCGGGCTTGAGCAGGCTGATGGTCTGGCGATCGACGTAGTTGATCACCATCGCCAGGAACAGGAGGCCGACAATAACCCACCTGTACCGCCCGATCTTCTCAGATGGAGCCGGCATCGTTGGAGCGTCCATGGACGTCACATCCTCACCCTTCGGGTTGTAGTTATTCCGACGCCCCCGCCGGTTTGCAGAATTCTTTTAGGCCGGAACGGCGACGCAAGCCACGCTTCCGAACCGACCGAAGTCTACGCGGGAGCTTTGGCCGGCGGCAATGTCGTGAATTCCGGTGCTGGCGCCGGTCGTGACCAGCATGCCCTTCTTCAGCGGACGCCCGCGCGCGGCGACGGCGCCCAGCAGGAAGGCCAGGGCCGCCAGGGGCGAGCCGGGGATCGAGGCCGCGCCGCCCTTGCCGACGGACACGCCGTCGATGAAGGTCTCGGCGGGCATGTCTTCCCAGGCGATGTCGCGCCAGTTCTCGATGACCGTCCCCAGAATCTGGCCGTCGTTGTTGCCGAAGTCGGAGACGACGATGGGCGGGCCAAGCTGGTTGATGGTGGCCAGCGGGCTGCCGGCGATCTCGACGCCGACGATCAGCTCGCCCACGTATTCGGCGGCTTCCTCGACGGTCCATTCGGTCTTGTCGGCCGGGGCGTCCTTGCCCAGGCGGACGATGAATTCGGCCTCGACGGCGGTGAAGCCGCCGGCGATGGCGCGGAACGGGGTCGGCTCGGCGCCGGCCGCCCAGACGTTCTTCTTGAAGATGCAGCCGGCCAGGCGTTCGACGCCCAGGCGCTCGCGGTGCTGCGGCGGCACCAGGCCCACCTTCCAACCCACCAGTTCGTCAGGCCACATGTCGATGGCCAGGTCCTGAACCGCATAGCCCTCGGCCATGGATTGCGGCAGCACGCCGCCCGGATAACCGGGGACCGAGACGCCCTTCAGGCGCGCTTCGACGAATTGTGGGGCGATGGACGCCGGTGCGAACACCTCGCTCTCGGCCTCGGAAACGGTCACGCCGCGAATCCTCCCTCGCACTCTCTACAGTCCCGTTCGACGGGCTTTGTTCGTCCATAATGGAAACCGGTGTCATTGACAATCGGCCACGAGACACCGGTGGCAATGGATTGTCATGCCCGTGTCATCGGGCTTTCATGCTCGGCGATGGTCGATCCTGCCCAAATCCGCCGCGCGATCCTGGCCTTGCCCGAGGTCGAGGCGGGCGACTCCGAAGAGTCGCTGGCGTTTTCAGTGGGCGCCAAGGGTCTGTCCTGGCCCTATCTGGCCCGCGCCGCGCCTAAGGCCCGGCGCGAGGTCGTGCCCGGTGTTCTGGCCGTGCGTTGCCGGCTGGAGAGGAAGGAGCTGCTGATCGAGGCGGCGCCGGAGATCTTCTTCGAGGACGACCATTATCGCGGCTATCCGGCGGTGCTGGTGCGGCTGGACGCGGTCGAGACGGCGGAATTGAGCACGCTGCTTCAAGACGCCTGGCGTCTGGTCGCGCCTAAAAGTCTGGTCAAGCGTTTCGACGCGGCGAGCTAGGGAACCGCTGGCCCGCCGCGCGCCTTCATCCAGGCACGATACGGAGCCCGCCATGGCCCAGGGACAGCTCGCCGAATACCGCCGCAAGCGCGATTTCCAGAAGACCGCCGAGCCCAGCGGCGACGCCGCCGTGGCCTCCGCGCCGCATGCGCGGTTCGTGATCCAGAAGCACGACGCCACCCGCCTGCACTACGACTTCCGGCTGGAGGTGGACGGGGTGTTGAAGTCGTGGGCGGTGACCAAGGGGCCGTCGCTGGACCCGGCCGACAAGCGCCTGTCGGTCGAGGTCGAGGACCACCCGCTGGACTATGGCGACTTCGAGGGCACGATCCCCCAGGGCCAGTACGGCGGCGGCACGGTGCAACTGTGGGATCGCGGCTACTGGTCGCCCGAGTCGGGCTTCGAGGACGTGGCCAAGGCCCTGAAGAAGGGCGAGCTGAAGTTCGTGCTGGAAGGCGAGCGCCTGCACGGCTCGTGGGGGCTGGTGCGGATGAACTGGGATCGCAACGCCAAGGACGGGAAAGGAAAGCGCTCCAACTGGCTGCTGATCAAGCACAAGGACGAGGCCGCGCGACCGGGCGAGGGGGCGTTGATCCTGGAGGAGGACGCCTCGATCGCCTCGGGCCGGACCATGGCCGACATCGCCGCCGGCAAGGGCAAGGGGCCGTCGGCGTTCATCCTGAAGACCAAGGGCAAGGGCGACGCGGTGTGGACCTCTCGCACCAAGGCCGAACGGGAGGCGCTGCAGAAGGAAGCGGAGGAGACGCGGACGTTCGCTTCAACGCCCAAAAAGGGAGCGAGCAAGAAGTCCGCCGTCCTGCCCGACTTCATCGAACCCCAGCTCTGCAAGTCCCTGGACCGCCCTCCCGCCGGCCCCGGCTGGGCGCACGAGATCAAGTTCGATGGCTATCGCGTCCAGCTGCGCGTCGAGGACGGCCGTGCTGTCCTGCGCACCCGCAAGGGCCTGGACTGGACCGACAAGTTCGCCGCCATCGCCGAGGCCGCCGCCGACCTGCCCGACAGCATCCTGGACGGCGAGGTCGTGGCGCTGGACGCCGCCGGCCAACCCGACTTCGCGGGCTTGCAGGCGGCGCTGTCGGACGGCGACAGCGGTGACCTGATCTTCTTCGCCTTCGATCTGCTGGCCGAAAACGGCGAGGACCTGCGCGACCTGCCGCTGCGCGAGCGCAAGGCGCGGCTGAAGGCGATGATGGGCGAGGACCAGCCGCGCCTGCGCTTCGTCGATCACTTCGAGACGGCCGGCGACGCGGTGCTGCTGTCGGCCTGCAAGCTGGAGCTGGAGGGGATCATCTCCAAGCGATTGGACGCGCCGTATCGCTCGGGCCGCAGCGAGACCTGGACCAAGGCCAAGTGCCGGGCCGGGCACGAGGTGGTGATCGGCGGCTGGACGACGACGGGGACGGCCTTCCGCTCGCTGATCGCCGGCGTCTATCGCGATGGCAAGCTGGCCCATGTTGGCCGGATCGGCACGGGCTTTGGCCGCGACAAGGTCGGCAAGCTGCTGCCGCGACTGAAGGCGCTGGAGACTAAGCAGTCGCCGTTCGAGGGGCAGGGCGCGCCGCGCAAGGCCGACAACATCCACTGGGTGAAGCCGGAGCTGGTGGCCGAGATCGAATATGCCGGCTTCACGGGCGATGGTTCGATCCGCCAGGCCTCGTTCAAGGGGCTGCGTGAGGACAAGCCGGCCGCCGAGGTCGAGGCCGAGGTTCCCGCTTCGGCCGAGAGCGTCGAACTGGCCGAGCCCATGCCGCGCGCCGCGCCGAAGGTCTCTGGGACCATCTCGACCGCCAAGGCCGACAGCGTCGTGCTGGGCGTGACGATCTCCAAGCCCGACAAGCCGCTGTGGCCCGACGTCGACGGCGCGCCGGCCACCAAGATCGACCTGGCCCGCTACATGGAGGCGGTCGGGCCGTGGATGTTGCCGCACTTGAAGGGCCGGCCGACCTCGATCATCCGCGTGCCGGAGGGGATCGGCGGCGAGACCTTCTTCCAGCGCCACGCCATGCGCGGGATGTCGTCGCTGATCGAGCTGGTCAGCGTGAAGGGCGACAAGCAGCCTTATCTGCAGTTCGACCGGGTCGAGGCCCTGATCGCCGCCGCCCAGATCGCCGCGGTCGAGATCCATCCCTGGAATTGCCAGCCGGGTGATCCGGAAGTGGCGGGCCGGCTGGTCTTCGACCTCGACCCCGCGCCCGGCGTCACCTTCGAGGACGTGATCGCCGGGGCTCGAGAGATTCGCGACCGGCTGGAGGAACTGGGCCTGGTCAGCTTCTGCAAGACGACTGGAGGCAAGGGCCTGCACATCGTCACGCCATTGTCCGACAAGGTGCCATGGGACGCGGCCAAGACCTTTGCTCGCGAGGTCTGCGCCCGCATGGCCGCCGACGCGCCGGACAAGTACCTGATCACCATGAGCAAGAAGGCGCGGGAGGGGCGGATCTTCCTGGACTATCTGCGCAATGACCGCACCTCGACCGCCGTCGCGCCCCTGTCGGCCCGGGCTCGGCCCGGCGGGACCGTGTCGATGCCGCTGAACTGGACCCAGGTGAAGGCGGGCCTGGACCCCAAGAAATACACGATCCGCACCGCCCCCGACCTGATGGCCAGGAGCACGGCCTGGGAGGACTATTTCGACGCCGCCAAGCCGCTGAAGGCGGCGATCAAGCGGCTGGGTTGAGGCCGAGCGAAAACCTCGTCCTTCGACAGGCTCGGGATGAGGTTTTCGAATGCCGAGGCCTGCGCAATGGTCCTCATCCTGAGCTTGTCGAAGGACGAGGACCACGCATTGCGCCTACGTCCTAAATCGGCTTGCGCGCCTCTTCCGCCAAGCGGTCGGCCTGACGCTCCATGTCGTCGGCCTGGGCCGGCATGCGGTCGGCCAGGGCGCGCAGCTCGGCGTCGGTGACGACGTTGCCGCGCAGGCGGTTGTCCTCGATCTGCCGGGAGCGATAGGCGGGATCGCGCAGGCGGGCGGCTTCGGCGCGCATCTGCTGGGCGCCCTGGCGCATCTGGATGACGCCCCTCGCCATCTCGGCGCGAGCCTGGATCATCTGGCGAGCCACGTCGCGCTGGATGCGTTCACCCTCGGCCCGGGCCCGCTCGCCTTCGATGCGGGCCTGGTCGGCGGCGCGGCGGGCCTCGGCCTGGGCCTGATGGGCCTGGCGTCGCGCCTCGGCGGCCTCGCGGCGGGCTTCGGCGGCCTGGGCGCGCGCCTCGATCGCCGCCTGGGCTTCCTCGGGCGTGGCGAACCGGAAGGAGCCGTAGATCAGACCCTCCGGCGGGGCGGGCGGGAGCGGCGGTGCGGGCGGTTCAGGCGGCTCGGGCGCGACCAGAGGCGGCGGCGGTGGCGGAGGCGGCGGAGCCAGCGCCGCCATCTCCGGCGCGGGAGGCGCGGGCGGAGCCGGTGGGGCAGGCGGAACGGCGGTCATCGCGGGAACGGGCGGCGGGGCCGGAGGCGGTGGAGGCGCGATCCAGTCCTGGCGCGTGACGGCCAAGGCGGCCAGCGGCGTGGCGACGGCGGCCAGGGCCACGATGGTCAGGGCGACCGTCAAGGGGCGGCGACGGGCGGGCGTGTCGGTCATGATGCAGACGATCCTTGTCTTCAGCGTCCGGGCGTCGGCGGCCATGGCCGTCGCGGCGCCCAGGACGGGACGGGCGGAAGGGGCGGCGGCCAGGCCGATCAGGGCCTTGGCGTAGAGGACGCGGTCGACGGTCCGGATGGCGGCGGCGTCGGCGGCTTCCTCCGAGCGCTCGGCCAGGGCGGCGTGCAGGCGCCAGACCAGCGGGTTGAACCAGAAGATCGCCAGGGCCAGCCGCGACAGCATCAGGAAGATCCAGTCGTGACGGCGCAGGTGGGCCAGCTCATGAGCCAGGATGGCGGGGGCGGCGCGACGCTCGGCCAGGCTGGCCGGATCGATCAGGATGAAGCCCGGCGCGACGCCCCAGCTGAGCGGGCCGGCGATCCGGTCGCTGGCGACCAGGCCCGGCGCGTCCCGCGGCGACAGGCGTTCCAGCGGCGCCAGCCAGTCGGCGCTGTCCACCGGGCGGCCTCGGCGGGTCCAGCGGTTCAGGGTGTGCAGGCCCAGCAGCAGCCGGCCGGCGACGGCGACAAAGCCCAGCAGCCACAGTCCGCCGACCAGGCTCGACGTCGGCCAGGACAAGGCCACGGGCGCGGCCGCTCCGACCGGGCCGGCCAGAGGAGCGGCGAGGGGAGCGGGCGGGGCGGAGGCCGGTAACAGAGCCAGGTCCATCGCCGGCAGCAGGTTCATGATCACCGGCAGGGCCAGCAGCAGGCAGATCGCGCCGCGCAGGATGTCCACCCGGTCGACCGGGCGCTGGGCCAGATAGCGCGCGCAGACCAGGCCGGCGCCGGACACGACGCTGGACTTGACCAGCAGCGAGGCGAGCAGGACCCAGGTCATGGCTTGCGTTCCGTCGCTTGATCGATGGCCTGTTCCAGCGCGGCGGCTTCCTCGGGCGTCAGGCGCTGGCCCAGGCCCAGCAGGGCGGTGGCGGCGCTGGCGGCCGAGCCGGCGAAGAAGGTGTCGATCATCCGCCGCAGGGCGCCGGCGGCCACGGCCTCGGTGCGCTGGACGGGGCTGTAGAGAAAGCCGTCGGGACCGGCCACGCGCTCGACCAGGCCCTTGGCCTCCAGGCGAGAGAGCAGGGTGCGCACGGCGGAGTCGCTGATGGGGTCGGACAGGGCGCTTCGGACGCCGGCGGCCGTGCCGGTCTCCAGGCGACACAGGGTCTCGAAAACCTCGCGTTCGCGTCGGGGCAGGGATTCGATCACGGCGGCCTCGCGGCTGAGGGGTGGCGCTACATTTGTAGCGTTACATGTGTAGCGAGGCGGGCGAAGTGAATTCGCCGTAACCTGAGACCGCGCCGCCGAAGGCCGCCGCGCCGCCCAATCTTCGCCCCGCCATGGTCAAGATTGGACGCGATAAAATGGCCATGACCCTGCGCGCCCGCCTGCTGTCCCTCGCCGCCGTTCTCAGCCTCGCCGTCGTCGGCGTGTCGGAGGCTTCCGTCGCGCCGCGCCTGATCGAGACCCCCACGCAGGCGCCGGGCGACGCCCTGGCCGTGCTCTATTCGGGCGACGGCGGCTGGGGCGCGCTGGATCGCGGCGTGGCCAAGGTGCTGGCCGCCGACGGCGTGCCGGTGCTGGGCGTCAATTCGCTGCGCTATTTCACCACCAAGCGCTCGCCCCAGGCCCTGGCCGACGACCTGGCCGACCAATTGCGTTCGCACCAGACTCAATGGGGCCGCCAGAAGATCGTGCTGATCGGCTATTCGTTCGGGGCCGACGCCCTGCCGGCCATCGTGCCGCTGCTACCGGCCGACCTGCAGGCCCAGATCAAGAGCGTGGTGCTGATCGGTACGGGCCCGCACGGCGACTTGGCCTTTCATCCCGCCAGCTGGCTGAACCGGCCCACGGGCGACTCCTTCCCGGTGGCCCCGGCGGTCGAGGCGATGAAGGGTCTGCCGATGGCCTGCATCTATGGCGACAAGGAAAAGCTGGACATCTGTCCGACCTTGCCGGCGACCGTCATCCATCAGGTCAAGCTTTCCGGCGGCCACCACTTCGACGGTGACTATGCGGGCCTGGGGCAGGCGGTGCTGAAGGCCGCCGCGCTCTAGACGATCGGCAGGTAACCGGCGCCCGCGCACATCCGCGTGAGCGCATCGTGACCTAGCTTTGCTGCCTAGCGGGGGATCGAAACCCCGCCAACGCGCGTTTCCAAGGCCTGTACACATCGGAGAGGGCCTTCTCGCCATGACCGCGTTCGGGTCAGTCGTTCGGCATGCGCCGAGCGATTTGCCGCCACCACCAGTCGCCCTGCCGCTCCGCGCGGCGTTGTTTCTCGATCTTGACGGAACCCTGGCCCCGTTCATGCCCCGACCCGAACAGGTCGGACCCGACGCCCGCCGCGCGGCGCTGCTCGACGATCTGTCGCGCGCGTTGGACGGTCGGCTGGCCGTCGTCAGCGGTCGCGCGCTGGAGGATCTGGACCGCATCCTGGAAGGGCATGTGAAGTCGATCGCCGCCGTACACGGCCTGGTGCGTCGGGGCGTCCACGGCGTCGACCAGGCCAAGCCCCACCCCGACCTCGACCACGCCCGCGACGTGCTGCGCGACCTTGCGCGCAGCGACAGGGGCCTGCTGTTCGAGGACAAGGGCCTCAGCGTCGCTCTGCACTATCGCAACGTACCCTCGGCCGCCGACGCGGTGATCGAGGCGGCCGAACGGCTGGCCCAGGGTTCGGAGCTGGTGCTGCAACTGGGCGACATGGTCGCCGAGTTGCGCACGCCGGGCCAGGACAAAGGCAAATCGGTCTCGGCCTTCCTGCGCGAGGCGCCGTTCGACGGCGCGACCCCGGTGTTCGTCGGCGACGACCTGACCGACGAGGACGGCTTCGCCGCCGCCGCCCGCCTGGGCGGCTATGGCGTGCTGGTCGGCCCCGAACGCCCCACCCAGGCCGCCTATCGCCTGACCGACGTCAACGCCGTGCTGGACTGGCTGAGCGCCGGCCTCGACACCCTTCAGGGGAGGACCGCCGCATGAGCCGTCTGATCGTCGTTTCCAATCGCGTCAATCCGCCCACCGGCAAGGGCGACGAGAGCGTCGGCGGCCTGGCCATGGCCCTGGCCGCGGCCTTGCGCGAATATTCCGGCATCTGGTTCGGCTGGAGCGGCAAGACCACCGACAAGTTCACCGGCCAGCTGAACATGCAGAAGGCCGACGGGGTCACGGTCGCGACCGTCGACCTGGAGGAGAATGACTACCAGGAATATTACAACGGCTACGCCAACAAGACCCTGTGGCCGCTGTTCCACTACCGTGTCGATCTGACCGCCTACGACCGCTCGTTCGGCGAAGGCTACGACCGGGTCAACAAGCGGTTCGCCGAGACCTTGCTGCCGTTGATCGAGCCGGACGACGTGATCTGGGTGCACGACTACCACCTGATCCCGATGGCCCGGGAGCTGCGGCGGCTGGGCGTGACCAACCGCATCGGCTTCTTCCTGCACATCCCCTGGCCGGCTCACCAACTGGTGGTGACCCTGCCGCGCCACCGGCCGCTGGTCGAGGCGATGTTCCACTACGACCTGATCGGCTTCCAGACCGAAGAGAGCGTTCAGGCCTTCGAGGGTTATGTCTTCAACGAGGTGGGCGGCGAGCGCACCGAGGACGGGCGGTTGTCGGCTTTCGGCCACACCACCCAGGCCGGGGCGTTCCCGATCGGCATCGACGCCGAGGACTTCGCCCGCATCAAGGAAAGCCCGCGCGCCACCCGCGTCTATGACCGGCTGATGGCCCACAGCGTGTTCCGCAAGATGGTCGTGGGCGTCGATCGCCTGGACTATTCCAAGGGGCTGGAGGAGCGGCTGATCGGCTTCGAGCGCTTCCTGCACGACAATCCCGAGGCGCGCCGCGAGGTGATGCTGCTGCAGATCGCCCCGCTGTCGCGCGACGAGGTCGAGGCCTACCAGGACCTGCGCTCGCGCCTGGACGGCCTGATCGGTCACATCAACGGCGCCTATGCCGACATGGACTACAACCCCATCCGCTATCTCAATCGCAGCTATCGCCGCGACGAGTTGGCGGGCGTCTACCGCGCCTCCAAGGCCGCCCTTGTCACGCCGCTGCGCGACGGGATGAACCTGGTGGCCAAGGAATATGTCGCCTCGCAGACGCCGGACGACCCGGGGGTGCTGATCCTGTCACGCTTCGCCGGGGCCGCGCGCCAGCTGAAGGAAGCGCTGATCATCAATCCCAACAGCCCCGAGGAGATCTCGGACGCCCTGACCCGGGCCCTGAACATGGATCTCGACGAGCGCAAGCGGCGCTGGGAAGCCCTGATGGACAACGTCTCTCGCCACGACGTCACCGCCTGGCGCGACGAGTTCGTGGCCCAGCTGCGCGAGCCGACGCCGGCCCTGATCAAGCCGGACGGCGCCAAGTTCGCCCTGACTGCGCCGCCGGCCCTGACGGTCCGCGCCGGTGGAAGGGTCTAGGGGCGTGATCGTTTTTGGATCTCAACGTCCAAGCCGCTTTTTCCCGATCATGGCATGGGCCGGAACGAACGGTTTCTGAGAAAGGGTGATCCCATGGCGGCGCGTCCCACATGGCAAGGCCACCTGCGGCTGTCGCTCGTCACCTGTCCGGTGGCGATGTACACGGCCGTCATGCCGGGCGGCGAGGTGCGGTTCAACCTGCTGCACCCCAAGACCCACAACCGCATCAAGATGGTGGCCACCGACCCGGACCTGGGACCGGTCGACCGCGCCGATCTGGTCAAGGGCTATGAGTACGAGAAGGACCACTATGTGATCCTGACGCCCGAGGAGATCGAGAGCGTGCGGCTGGAAAGCACCCGCACGATCGACATCGAGCGCTTCGTCGACGCCGACGCCATCGACCGGCTCTACTGGGACAATCCCTATTTCCTGGTCCCGGACGGCAAGCTGGCGGTCGACGCCTACACCGTGATCCGCGACGCCATGGCCGGCGCGGGCAAGATCGCCCTGGGTCGGGTGGTGATGCACACCCGCGAACGTCTGCTGGCTATCGAGCCGCGCGACAACGGCCTGGTCTGCTACACCCTGCGCAGCCACGACGAGGTGCGCGACGCGGGCGAGCTGTTCGACGACATTCCCGACAAGAAGGCCGACCCGCAGATGGTGGCCATCGCCGAGAAGATCATCGAGCAGCAGGAAGGCCCGTTCGATCCCAGCCAGTTCAAGGACCGCTACGAGGACGCCTTGCGGGCCCTGATCAAGCAGAAGGAAAAGGGCGGCAAGGCCAAGGTGACGGCTCCGGAGCCGGAGAACACCAACGTCGTCGACCTGATGGAAGCCCTGCGCAAGAGCCTGGGCCAAAAGCCGGGCGCTGCCGTGGCCAAGCCTGCAGCCAAGCCGAAGAAGGCCGCGGCAAAAGCGCCCACCAGGCGTTCGGCGCCCCGCAAGAAGGCCTCCTAGCGCAATTCGCGCTTGTCATAGGCCGCGACGCGCCGCTTCTGCGAGGCGTGGCACGACGTCTTCCGAACCTCCGCCTACGGTCGATCGCGCTGGCGCTTGTGGTGCTGGCCACGACCAGCTGTGTCACGGCCAGGCCGCCGGCCAAGGTCAGCGGCGAGCTGGAGTGCATCGGGGCCCGGACGTCGCGTCCGACCGTGATCCTGGAGGCCGGCGCGTTCGGCGGGGCGGCCGACTGGTCGCTCGTCGCCGAGAAACTGGCGACCAAGCAGCGGGTCTGCGCCTACGACCGCGACGGCATCGGCTGGGCGGCCATCCATGACCTCGACCGTTCGCCCCTGGCCATCGCCAAGCGCCTGGGTGTGCTGGTGGCGGCGCACGAGGGCGACGCGCCCGTGATCCTGGCGGGGCATTCGAACGGCGGCCTCTATGTCGAGGCCTTCGCCCGGATGTGGCCCGAGCGCACGGCCGGACTGGTGCTGGTCGACGCGGTCGGGACGGAGGTCAAGGACCACCCGCTGGCGGTGGCGGACCTGGAGCACGAGGCGCGGCTGGCGGCCTTCACGCCGTTCGCCCGCGCCGTGGGCCTGACCCACCTAGTCCCGCTGATGGACGACATCTCGCCGGCCGCCGAGGCCGCGGCCCGTCGCCGTTCGGCCTGGACGGGGCGTAGCAGCATCCTGGCCGGGCTCGAGGAGGAGCGGGCCTTTCTGCCCGGCCTGGCCGACGTCGACGCCTTGCCGGCGCTGCGCCCGACCATCCCGGTGGCGGTGATCGTCGCCAGCCGGACCCCGAACGCGCCCCTCGACCGCGACTGGCGCGCCGCCCAGGTCGCCCCGGCCGACCGCGCCTGCCGGGCGGTGGTCATCGACGCCTTCGCCAGCCACACCTCGATCCTCGACGCCCAGAGGGACTATGTGGTCGATGCGGTGGGATGGCTGAACGGCGAGCAGGCGTCGGTGGGGACAAGACGGTGCTAGGGGCGTGATCCCAACCACCGCCTCACCGGCGCGTCGTAGACCCTGAACGCGACCCACGCCACGACCGGCGCGACAACCACGGCCAAGGCGGGGAACCACACCGGCAGCACCGACTGCCAGCCGCCCGGATACACCCGCAGCATCACCGCCCAGGTCGCCCAGTGCATCGCGTAGAGCGGATATGAGACGTCGCCCGTGGTCCGGCACGCCGTCCCCAGCGCGCCCTTGGGATCGTGGGCGCCGACCAGCACCAGCAGCGGGAACAGCACCGCCACGCAGGCGAAGTCGTAGAGCCCGTTCCACGGCCGGGGCGCCAGCGGCATGACCAGCACCGCCAGCAGGATCGCGGCCGGCAGCCAGAAACGCGGGCGGGGCGCGAGGGCCCGGTAGCGCCAGGCCAGCCAGCCCAGGCCGAAGCTGAACGACGCCCGCACCACGCCCAGCCAGAATGTCGCCTGGTCCCAGCCGGTCTCGACCCCGTTCAGCCCCAGGGCGACCCAGGCCATGATCACGCCGCCGCAGAAAACGATCGTCGCCGCCACCAGGTCGGGCGCGCGTCGCAGCGGGAACCACAGGGCGCTGACGATCACCTCCAGACACAGCGACCAGGCCGGCGGGTTGAACGGGAAGAGGGTGGGGAAGGTGAACTCGGCCGGATGGCCCAGGCGCGGGATCAGCAGCAGGCCGCGCGCCAGGTTGGGCCAGAAGGGTGGGCTGTGGCGGGCGGTCAGCAGCGCGCCGACCAGGGTCGACAGCACCAGCAGCGGCCAGATCCGCACGATGCGGATCCGCAGATAGGCGGGCCAGCCGATCGGGCGGTGCTCGAACGCGTGGGCCAGGACGAAGCCGCTGAGACAGAAGAAGAAATCCACCGCCAGATAGCCGTGGGCGAAACGGCCCGGCCGTCCCGACCAGTCGGCGACGTGGTACAGTAGCACCCCCAGCGCCGCCACCGCCCGCAGGCCGTCCAGGGCGGCGAACCTTTGCGTCATGCGCGCTCCAAAGACATGAACCGATGATTTTTCAGGATCGCCATGATTTCGCAAGGCCCGACACCGGCTTCGACCACAAGCTTCACGGTCTCATCTCGAAGCGCTAGGTTGTGCGAATGATCCTGTTCTCTCATGCGTGTTGTCGGACCCCGCGCCGAGTGTCGGCCCTGCTGGCCTTGGTGTTCACGCTGGCGGCGGGTCTGGCAATCTGGCCGGCCAGCGCCCTGGCCGCACCGCCCGCACAGCTCCGCGCCTGTCCCGATCCCGAAAAGCTGATCACCGTCCCTCAGGCGGCCGCTCGGCTTTGGAGCGAACGACAGTCCTACGACGCTCTCTGTCTCTACATGGCGAGCATGGGCCTGGCGCGCACGGACGCCGTCAAGGCCACCGACCTCTATGTGCTTGGGCGGGCGCGCAGCCGGTTCGATCTTCTGCGCTGCGAGACCTGGCCGCACGGCCCGATGTCTTCGGCGACCGCGTCGATGCGCATGGGGGCGGAGCAAGCGCTGAGCACCGCCGGCGTCACGACATTCCTGCCCCAGCTGATCGCGGTCACGCAGCTAGCCTCGACCTACGACTACGAATTCGACGATCTGGAGCAGATGTGCGACGGCGGTTCGCTCAAGCCGGAAAAGGATTGGAAGGCCGAGCAGGAGCGCATGCAGGCGGGAGCCAGAGCCGCGGCCGCCGAAGCGCCGGTCGCCAATTCGCCGCCGTCTACCGCACCGAAGTCCACGGCCGACTGAGCAGCACCGCGCAGTTGATCAGGCCGACCAGCGAATAGGTCTGCGGATAGTTGCCCCACAGCTCGCCGTCCGCGAAGCCGATGTCCTCCGACAGCAGGCCGGCGGTGGTCCGCCGCGCCAGCATCTCCTCGAACAGCGACCGCGCCTCGTCGATGCGGCCGGCCAGGTACAGGGCCTCGACCAGCCAGAAGGTGCAGATGTTGAACGCCGTCTGCGGGGCGCCGAAATCGTCGGGAATGGCGTAACGCAGCAGGTAAGAGCCCTTGCGCAGCCCCGCCTCGACGGCGGCGACCGTGGCCTCGTTGCGCGGGTCGTTGGCTTCGAGGAAGCGCAGGTCGACCAGCTGCAGCAGGCTGGCGTCCAGCTCGTCGCCCTCGAAGGTGGCGGCGAAGCGGCCCAGGTCCGCGTTCCAGGCGCGCTCGTCGATCGTCTGGCGCACCTTGGCGGCGCGTTCGTTCCAGAACGTGGCGCGCTCGGTCAGGCCCAGACGGGCGGCGGCGTTGCCCAGGCGGTCGCAGGCGGCCCAGCACATCACCGCCGAATAGGTGTGGACATTGGCCCGGCCGCGGAACTCCCACAGGCTGGCGTCGGGCTGGTCGTGCAGCTGGAAGGCGCGCTCGCCGACGGGCTCCAGATTGTGGAAGTCCTCGACCGTGCCCGGCCGCAGCAGGCGCTCGTCGAAGAACGCCTGGACGGTGGACAGGATGATCTGGCCATAGACGTCGTGCTGTTGATGCTCGAACGCCTGGTTGCCGATCCGCACCGGCCCCATGCCGCGATAGCCGGGCAGGGCGGGGGCGAAGCGCTCGGTCAGCTGCGGCTCGAACCCCACGCCGAATAGCGGCTGGATGTGACCGCCCGCCGCCCGGTCGACGATGTTCCGCAGATAGCCGAGGTAGTTCTCCAGGATGTCGACCGCGCCCAGGCGGTTCAGGGCCTGGACCACGTAATAGGCGTCACGCATCCAGCAGTAGCGGTAGTCCCAGTTGCGGCCGCTGTCGGCGTGCTCGGGAATCGAGGTGGTCATGGCCGCCACGATCGCGCCGGTCTCCTCGTGCATGCAGAGCTTCAGGGTGATGGCCGCGCGGATCACCGGGCCTTGGTAGTCGAGCGGCACGGCCAGACCGCGCACCCAGTCCATCCAGTATTCCTGGGTCTGCTGCAGCATGCGGTTGCAGGTGGCCCCGATGTCGGCGTTGAAACCCTCGTCGGCGCCCAGGAACATCGCGATCGGCTTTTCCAGTCGGAAGGTGCGCTCCTCCAGGATGTGCGACACCGGCCCGTCGGTGGACAGGCGCAGGGTCATGTCCGAGCACAGGTAGCGGACGTGGTTGGAGCCGTGGGTGGTTTCGGCCGGGCGCGCCCCCCAGTCGGCGGTGGGGCGCAGGCGGATGGTGATCCGCGCCACGCTGGTCAGCGGGCGGATCAGGCGGATGAAGGCGGTGGGCCGGAAGCTGCGGCCGAACTGCTGGTAGCGGGGGGCGAAGTCGATGATCTCGATGCTGGCCCCGTCGGCGTCGGTGATCACCGTGCGCAGGATCGGGGTGTTGCGCAGGTATTCCTGGTCGACGGTCTTGGCCCCGTCGACCGCGACCTCCCAGGTCCCTTGCGTCGATGGATCGCCAGGCTCCAGCCCGCCCAGCAGCGAACTGAACACCGGGTCGGAATCGATGCGCGGCGCGCAGGCCCAGACGAAGCGCCCGCAGCGGTCGATTAGGGCGCTGACGGCGCAGTTGCCGATCGGGAAAAGGTCGAGGTTCTGCGGCATTCTTAGCCCTCCGCTTTCAATTCAAGATCCGCTCATCCCGGCGAATGCCGGGACCCAGATCCCAGAGCTGGGAGGCTGATTGGAAAAGCGCTGAGGTCTTGGAACCGGCGCTCCGCCTTGCCATCTGGGTCCCGGCATTCGCCGGGATGAGCGGAGTTAAGATCACCGCCGGATCAGGATCGGCACCTGCGAGTGCTTGCTGGTGTGGGCCGCGACATGAGCGCCGACGTGCTCGAAGGTGATGTCGGTCAAGGCCGCGCCGATCCGCAAGCCGTCGATCTGCAGGTTGTCGATGCCGATCGGCAGGCGCGGGTCGGTCAGGTGCACCTCGCCCCGCCAGCCGTCGATGGTGATCCCCAGGCACGCCTGCAGCATCATGAAGGCCGAGCCGGCCGCCCAGGCCTGGGGCAGACAGGCCACCGGATAGGCCACGGGCGGCTCGCCCGGCAGGCGCGGGAAACCACAGAACAGTTCGGGCAGCCGCATCTCGTAGTGCACGGCGGTCTCGAACAGGCCCGAGGTCATTTCCACCACCCCGTCACGCTGGCCGTAGCGGGCCAGGCCCATGGCGCAGATGGCGGTGTCGTGCGGCCAGACCGAGCCGTTGTGATAGCTCATCGGATTGAAGCGCGGTTCGCCCTGGGCCAGGGTTCGAACGCCGAAGCCGTTGTGGAACGCCGCCGACAGCAGCGTCTCGGCCACCTTCTTGGCGCGGTCGGGCGAGGGCAGGCCGCAGAACAGCAGGTGGCCTGGATTGCTGCCCTTCACGCGGCAGGGCTTGCCGTGACCGTCGACGGCCATGGCGTAGAAGCCCTTGTCTTCCATCCAGAACTTGGTCTCGACCTGCTGGCGCAGATGCTCGGCCTTGGCGCGCCAGCGCTCGGCGTTCTCGGGTTCGCCGCGCCGCTCGGCCAGGTCGGCCATGCCCTTGAAGGCGGCGAAGGCGTAGCCCTGGACCTCGACCACGGCGATCGGCCCATCGGGGAACTTGCCGTCCTCGTGGAAGACGCTGTCCTCGCTGTCCTTCCAGTTCTGGTTCGACAGGCCCGAGTCCAGGCCACGGGCGTAGTCGATCAGCCCGTCGCCGTCGCTGTCACCGAAGTGCTCGATCCAGGCGATGGCCGCCAGCAGCGGCTCCCACAGCCCCTCGATGAACGCCAGATCGCCCGTTCGCTCGGCATAGGCGCAGGCCAGGGCCACGAACAGCGGCGTGGTGTCGACCCCGCCGTAGTAGCGGCCGAACGGCAGCTCGCCCAGCGCGGTCATCTCGCCCTTGCGGGTCTCGTGCATGATCTTGCCGGGCGCGCTGTCGCGGAAGGCGCTGACCTCCTCGGCCTGGTGCTCGGCTAGATAGCCCAGCACGCCCTTGGCCAGGCTGGGCTCGATCCACAGCACCTGCCAGGCGGTGATGATGGCGTCGCGGCCGAACGGGGTCGAGAACCAGGGGATGCCGGCATAGGGATAGGGACCGGTGGCGAACTCGGTGGTCAGCAGGGCCAGGTCCGCCCGCGACTTTTCCAGCCAGTCGTTGAACAGCCGGCCCGAGCTGTGCAGCCGCGCGCCGCGCCGCCGGCGCTTGCGCATGTCGACCCGGGCCCGCGCCGCCGCCGCCCGCCAGCGCTCGCGCGTGGGGGCGTGAGCGTGCTCGACGCCGACCTCGATATAGAGGTCGAAATGAGTCTCGGGCGTCAGCATGAACATGAAGTCGGCGCGCTGGGGCCCCAGGCGGCCCGGCGGTTCCGAGAACGAGATGATGCTGGTGCGGCGCACGCCGTCCAGGCCGTCATAGGCGTAGGTGACGCTGCGGCCGTTCATCTCGGCCGGCAGTACGCGGCCGCGCCCGCCGGGACGCTTGGAGCCGCGCACCTCGAACATGTCGTGGAAATCGGCGTCGTATTCCAGGCTGACCGGCAGGATGACCATGTCGCGGCTGTAGTTGACGAAGCGCAGGCGCTCGTAGAGCCGCTGGTCCCACAGGAACCGCTTGCGCTCGACGTGGATCGCGCCGTGCGGCGCCGCCGCGCCGCCCAGGGCGGGCAGGGGCTCGTTGGTGGCGTGCGAGGTGAAGAACACGTTGTCCTGCGAAACCGCCGCGCTCAGCAGGGCCGGCGAGCGGTTGCCCAGCAGCAGGCGCAGCTTGGACAGCAGGCGCGTGTCGTCGTGGAACAGCCCGTCGGCCGCGCCCAGAACGTCGCCGAACGCGTCGGCCACCAGGAAGGTGTCCTTGTCCTTCAGCGCGAACAGCCGATAGGGCACCCGGGGCTCGCCCGTTTCGCCTGTCTCGACCGAACCCACGGGGGTGTCGGGGGTCATATCATCCATGGACTTGGCCTCTTGCGCTGAGGTCCCTCGAAAACCCGCCGCGCCGCGAGGCTGCGGCGGGCGGGTTCCCGATTCCTAAAACCTGATCGTGTTCCGAGCGCGGCGGCCCGGGCGGAACGGTCAGGCGCTTTGGGCCAGCGTCAGGCGCTTCGGCGCGGACGCTTCTTCAAGCTGGCCGTAGATGTCGAGATAGCGGTTGGCCATGGCGATGGCCGAGAATCGCTCCTCGAACCGACGGCGAACGTCGAACCGATTCAGCTGGGGCAGACGGCGGGCGGCTTCGACGGCGCCGTCCTCGTCCTTGACGATGAAGCCGGTCAGGCCGTCCTCGATCACCTCGGGCACCGAGCCGCACTCATAGGCGATCACCGGCGTGCCGCAGGCCATGGCCTCGATCATCACCAGGCCGAACGGCTCGGGCCAGGCGATCGGGAACAGCAAGGCGTCGGCCTTGCCCAGGAATTCCGATTTCTGGTGGTCGCCGATCTCGCCGACGAACTCGATCAGCGGATCGTCCAGCAGATGCTCGATCTCGTTGTGGAAATAGGCGCGGTCGGCGGCGTCGATCTTGGCGGCGATCTTCAGCTTCTTGCCCAGGCGCTTGGCGATGGCGATGGCGCGGTCCGGGCCCTTCTCGGGCGAGATGCGGCCCAGGAACGCCAGATAGCCGTCGGAGGTCGCGTTGAACTCGTAGATCTCGGCGGCCATGCCGTGCAGCACCGTGCCGGCCCAGTTGGCGAAGGGCAGGGGGCGACGCTGGTCGTCCGAGATGGAGACCAGCGGATATTGCGGCCAGCGGCGATAGACGCCCGGCAGATCCTTCAGGTCCAGGCGGCCGTGCAGGGTGGTCAGGGTCTTTTCCGGCATGTCCTCGAACATCGGGAACTGGATCATGTCGGTGTGGAAGTGGATCACGTCGAAGCGGTGGGCCTGGCGCTTCACCTCGGCCAGCATGGCCATGTGGGCGGCCAGGTCCGACTTCAGCGGGGCCGGGTCCAGGCGGATCGCCTGGTCGCGCACGACCACCAGCTCGGCCTTGGTGCGGGCGTCGCCGCTGGCGAACAGGGTGACCTCGTGACCCAGGTCGACCAGGGCGTCGGTGAGGTGGGCGACGACCCGCTCGGTGCCGCCGTAGAGGCGGGGCGGCACGGCTTCGTACAGGGGCGGAACCTGGGCGATCCTCATGGACGGAAATCCTGACGCTGTAAGGGCGCGACCGCGCGCCCTGTCGTCGGATCAAACCGCCAGTGTGGCGTTAAGGTTCCGCATGGAAAATAAAGAACCATAAGCGGTCTGAACCGTTCGCCTCCCACGATACTGGCGTTGACGAGCCTGGATCGTGACGGCCATTTGAAAGTACGCGGACTGGCCGCGTACGAGCGTGCGGCGAGACCTTTCGACGGTGATGAAGTCCTGGACCAAACGTGACGCACTGCTTGGCGGTGCGCTTTCGCTTTTCTCGTTTTCTTCCGCTCTCGCGCAGATCCAGAATTCGCCTGTCGTGCGGGTTCCTCAGCAGCCGGCCTCGCCGCCGCCAACCAGCGTGGTGCTGCGTTCCGATCAGGTGGATTTGCTGGTCCGGACGCTGAACCAGGCTCACACCCACGGCTTCGAGCCGATCGCCTTCGCGCCCGACGCCATCCTGCCGCAGCTGAACGCCCGCGACGGCGGCGCGCGCCAGGCTGGCCAGGCCCAGCTGATCGCCCTGACCTTGCGCTACGCCAAGGCCGTGCGCACCGGGCGCCTGACGCCGGACGGTTTTCTCACCGACTGGGGCCTGCGCCCCTTGCCCTACGATCCGGGTCCCGACTTCGTGCAGGCGGCCGCCCAGGATCGCCTGGGCCCGTGGCTGGACAGCCTGCCGCCGCCCTATACCGGCTACCAGACCCTGCGGAGGGGCCTGGCGACCTATCGCGATCTCGCCGCCAAGGGGGGCTGGAAGCCCATCGCGGCGGGCGAGGCGCTGAAGCTGGGCGCGACCGGCGATCCGCGCATCGCCGCGCTGGAGGCCCGGCTGGCGGTCGAGGACGCGACGGTGGCCGTCGACAAGGCCGCAGTGTTCGACGAGGCGCTGCAACAGGCCCTGATGCGCGCCCAGAAGCGCTTTGGCCTCAATCCCGACGGCGGCCTGGGCCCGGCGACGCTGACCGCGCTGAACGTTCCCGTCGAGCGCCGGATCGACCAGATCCTGGCCAATATGGAGCGTTGGCGCTGGCTGCCGCAGCAGCTGCCGGCCGACCGCATCCAGGTCAACATCGCCGCCGCCGTGATGAGCGTCTTCCACGACGACGCCCCGAACCTGACCATGCGGGCGGTGACCGGGCGGCCGGGCGACGAGACGCCGATGCTGCAGTCGACGATCCACTCGATCGTGCTCAATCCGCCCTGGAACGTGCCCGCCGGCATCGCCGCCAAGGAGCTGTGGCCCAAGCAGCGGGCCAATCCGCGCTATTTCGCCAACAACGACTTCATCGTCATTCCCACCGGCGACGGCGGATCGCGCCTGCAGCAGAAGGCCGGACCCAAGGCCGCCCTGGGCCTGGTGAAGTTCGACTTCGACAACCCCTACGGCGTCTATCTGCACGACACGCCCAGCCGCTCGAAGTTCGCCAGCTTCAGCCGCCTGGCCAGCCACGGCTGCGTGCGCCTGGAAAAGCCGATCCCGCTGGCCAAGCAGCTGCTGGCCACCAATCCCGACTGGCAGCCGGACGTGGTCGACGCGACCATCGCCTCGGGCAAGACCGTGCGCGCGCAACTGGGCCAGCCCATCGCCGTATTTCTGCTCTACTGGACGGCCTACATGACGCCAGATGGGCAGATGAACTTCCGCGATGATCCCTATGGCTGGGACAAGGTGCTGGTGCAGCGTATTGCCGCATCGGGTCCTGGCTCAGCTTGACCCAGGGTCCCGCGTAAGGCCTCTTCCCCGTCATCAGCCTTTTCGTTTCGGCCGGCCTTCCTCCGCGAAGGTGGTGGCGGTTTCGTAAAGACTCTGGCGTTTTAGTGATCGCGTGAGGGTCGCCAAGTGCGGTGATCCGGCCTTCCGGCGTCGCGCGAGGTCAGTCCGGGGAAGCGTAACCATGATCGAACGACGCAAGCTTTTGGGGCTTGGCCTCGGCGTGCTCGGCGCGAGCGCGGTCGGGCCGATGGCGGCCTTCGCCCAGTCGAAGCTGGGGATCTCCGATCCCATCGCCGATCTTCTGCAGCGGCAGTCCGATCTGCCTGAAGGAATGCCGGCCGAGGATCTTTCGTTCCCGGCCGCGCCCGTCGCCGCTCCGGTTTCGCAGGTTCGCCCGGCCTCGCACGGCCCCCGCTGGCTGAAGCTGCACAACATCCACACCCAGGAAAAGCTGGAAGCGGTCTATTACGAGAAGGGCGAGTACGTGCCCGACGCGGTCCAGGCGCTGGACAAGGTGCTGCGCGACTATCGCACCGGCGACGTCTATTCGATGCACCCGGAGCTGTTCGACACGCTCTCGACCCTGGCCGAGAAGACCGAGACCAAGTCGCACTTCCAGGTGATCTCCGGCTACCGCTCGCCCAAGACCAACGCGATGTTGCACGAACGCAGCGGTCAGGTCGCCAAACGCAGCCTGCACATGGACGGCAAGGCGATGGATGTCTATCTGGAGGACGTCGCTCTGGATCGACTGCGGGCCGCGGCCCTGGATCTCGGACGCGGTGGTGTGGGTTATTACCCCGTCAGCAATTTCGTCCACGTCGACGTCGGACCCGTCCGGCGTTGGTCCGGCTCCTGAGAGGGCCGCAGATTTAGAGGATAGCCCGGATGGCCAAGGCCGAACGCAAGAGCAACCCGTTCGGATGGATTCTCCTGGGCGCCCTGGTCGGGGCCATCGCCACCGCCGGCGTGCTGTTGATGGCCAGCTCGATGAGCTTCGACCGCGGCTACGAAGACGGCCCGACCGAGATCCGCACGGCCGCCGATGACGCCGCCACCGCTGCCGCCACGCGTCCGACCCCGGTGGCCACCGCCGCCAAGCCCGAAGCGCCGCCGCCCGCCGCCGTCGTTCCGGCGCCCGCCGCCGTCCAGACGCCGGTCGACGCCCAGATGGCCGACGACGCCGCCGCCGCCGGCATGACCTCGCGGGCCGAGCAAGAGCATCCGACGAACTAGGAACCCCGTCCGTTCCACAAAGAAAAAGGCCCCGGATCGCTCCGGGGCCTTTCCTGTTTCCGGCGTCGAACGTCTTACGACTTCGGCGCGGCCATCGGCGGCAGCTTGCCGGCGGCGGCCTTGACGGCCTCGTGCTGGGCCGGGGGCAGGGGGATCAGGCCGCGGCCTTGCAGATAGCCGCCACGACCGGTCGCCGAGTCGGACACGAATTCGGCGATGAATTCCTTCAGGCCCGGGGTCACCCCGACCTGGTCCTTCTTGACGTAGATGTAGAGCGAGCGCGACAGCGGGTACTGGCCGCTGGCGATCGTCTGGGCGTTCGGCTTCACGCCGTTGATGGCCGCGCCCTTGATCTTGTTGCCGTTCTCTTCGAGGAAGCTGTAGCCGAACACGCCCAGGGCGCCCGGGGTCTTCTCGATGGTGCCGACGATGGCGTTGTCGTTCTCGCCGGCGTCAACCCAGCCGCCGTCCGTGCGCAGCGGATCGACCTTGGCCTTGAAGGCCTTCTCGTCGCTCTCGGCCAGCGACTTGGCGGTCGGGAACTTCTTGGCGCCGTTCTCGATGGCCAGCTCGACGAAGGCGTCGCGGGTGCCCGAGGTGGGCGGGGGGCCGTAGACCAGGATGCGGTTGGCCGGCAGGCCGGCGCCGATGTCCTTCCAGGTCTTGTAGGGGTTGGCCACGAACTGGCCGCCGCGCAGGGCGTTCTGGGCCAGGCCCAGATACAGGTGCTCGATCTTGAAGTTGTAGTCGGGCGAGGACTTGTCCATGGCCACGACGATGCCGTCGAAGCCGATCTTCAGCTCGACGATGTTGTTGACGCCCTTGGACTTGCAGGCCTCGAACTCGGACTTCTTCATCGGACGCGAGGCGTTGGCGATGTCGGGGAACTTCTCGCCCAGGCCGCCGCAGAACATCTTGATGCCGCCGCCGGTGCCGAGGCTCTCGATCTTGGGCGCCTTCTTGCCGGTCTTCTTGGCGAAGTTCTCGGCGGTGCGGGTGGAGAAGGGGAAAACGGTCGAGGAGCCGGCGGCCCAGACATAGTCACGGGCGGCGTGGGCGCTGGATGCGCCAGCCAGCAGGCCAAGCGCGGCGGTGGCTCCGAGCAGGGTCTTCATTGGGGGCATTTCCTACTTTTTTGAGGGGGCAAGAAGGAGAATGTAGACGCAACTCTACGTTCCATGCTCCCGTCATTTGTCACAATTTGGCGACAGATTTGCGACGGATTCCGTTCACGGACGATCTTGCCTGCGCGCTACAGCAGGTCCAGCACCCGTTCCTTGGGCCGACAAAGCGCCACGCCCTTGGGCGTCGCCACGATCGGACGCTCCACCAGGATCGGGTGGGCGACCATGGCGTCCAGGATCGCATCGTCGGAGACGTCGGGGGCGGTCAGCCCCAGTTCCTCGGCCGGCGTGCCGCGCACGCGCAGCCAGTCGCGCGGCGTGACGTGGCCCTGCGCCATCAGCTCGGCCAGCTGCTGCCGGGTCCAGGGGCGCTTCAGATACTCCACCACCGACGGCTCGTGGCCCGCTTCACGGATCATGGCCAGCACGTTGCGCGAGGTGCCGCAGCCCGGGTTGTGGAAGATGGTGATGGGAAAGTCGGTCATGATCGCGGTGAACCAGTCGGCGAAGGCTCTGTAAAGAGCCGGCGCGTCATCCCGCCGCGCCTGGCTCCATGGTCAAGTCAACCAAGCGGCAACCCTGAGCCGGCATGCTCACGCCCGAGAGGTGTTCCCATGTCCGCTTATTCCACGTTGCGCAGCCTTGCCTTCATGTCGGTGATCACCTGCGGCCTGATCACGGCCGGCTGGAACGGCGCCCGGAATCTGGGATGGTCGCACGACCAGGACCGCGGCGATGTGATCTGGGTCAATACCGACCACCGCTGACGCCCGCGCGCCGAACGGCGGGTCAAGTCGCAACGCTTTTGGCGGCTCCTTGTGCGCGGTGGATCAAGTTTCTTGACCTTCGCCGTGCGGAAAGAGCCGTTGGCTGAGCAAAAAGCACGCGCTGGCGACATTTCGTTCAAAATGTCAGATGACGATCCCGTCAAGCGGCGGCGGCTGGGTGATGCTCGTTCTCAAGAGGCGTCGTCCTGGGGATAATCACCGCGGGTGATGGGCGCGACGGCCTCGAACGAGGACGTTATGTCGAACCAACGGCTTTTGATGGCGGGCTCTTCCGTCGCTGTTCTGCTCGCTCTGTCCGTCGCCGCGTCGCCCAGCCACGCCTTCGCCGCCGATACGGCGGCGGATCCGGCTGCCGACGCTTCGACCGCCGTCGACGAGATCGTGGTCAAGGCGCGCGACAAGGCGGGCCTGATCGAGACCCGGCCCAACAATACGGTGTTCGGCATCGACAAACCGCTGCTGGAGACGCCGCGCTCGGCCAGCTTCGTCAGCGACACCACCCTGCAGCGCTACGGCATCGAGACCATCGACGGCCTGACCGCCGTCTCGCCGGGCACCTACACCGCCAGCTTCTACGGCGTGCCCGGCGCGCTGAACATTCGCGGCACCCTGGCCGAGAACTACTTCCGCGGCTTCAAGCGCATCGAGAACCGCGGCACCTATTCCACCCCGATCGGCGCGGCCGACCAGATCCAGATCGTGCGCGGTCCGCCGACCCCGATCTACGGCTCGGGCAAGGTGGGCGGCATGCTCAACTTCATTCCGAAGTCGGGCAAGAACGAGGGTGGCTATCTGAGCGAGCCGACCGGCGAGGTCACCGCCACCTACGGCTCGTACAACAAGAAGAACGCCACGGCCCAGGTCGGCCTGCCGGTGAACCTGGGTCCGGTGACGGGCGGCGTCTACGCCTATGGCGAGGTCGAGGACAGCCACAGCTTCTACAAGGGCATCTATCCGCGTCGCCAGACCGGCGAGATCTCGGCCGACTTCGACCTGGGCAACGGCTGGTCGACGGCGTTCGGCGGCATGAAGTACCACTCGGACGGCGACGTGCAGACGCCCGGCTGGAACCGCCTGACCCAGACCCTGATCGACACCGGGACCTACACCACCGGCCGCGACACCAGCATCGTCGACAGCGACCACAACGGCCGCCTGACCCTGAACGAGATCAGCGGCAACAGCGCCAATCCGTACTACTACGACCCGGCGTTCAAGCCGCTGTACCAGGCCTATTACGGCTTCTACAGCACCGACGCGGCTCACACGCTGGACACCGGCGTGGGCACGACCAAGCTGTCGCCGCGCACGGTCTATATCAGCCCGGCCGACTTCTCGAAGACCGACACCAACACGCTGTACTTCGACCTGGCCAAGGCCCTGTCGCCGAGCAGCACCATCAAGGCCCAGCTGTTCTACGACGACCAGGAAAACAAGCGCTTCGTCAGCTACGGCTACCCGGCCTGGTTCGACAGCTCGGTCTGGGAAGCGCGCCTGACCTATAACTTCGAGAACGACTTCGCCGACGGCCTGGTCACGGCCAAGTCGTTCGTCGGCGCCTCGTACCGCGACTTCTCGGGCCGCCGGCGCGAGAGCTACAACAGCGGCGTGATCGCTCTGGATCGCCGCGACATCGCCTACGGCGCGACGGCCACCGACATCATCGACAGCCCATTCACCACCGAGACCGGCGCCCTGGGCCTGGCCTGGGAGAACGACAACAAGTCCGACTGGCAACAGAAGGGCGTGTTCTTCATGACCGACGTCATGGTCGCCGAGAAGCTGAACCTGATGGTGGGCGGCCGCTGGGACGACTACGACGTCAAGTCCAACGACACCGGCGTGCTCAGCTACCAGATCGCCGGCGAGCAGAAGGCCAGCAAGGGCAAATTCACCTACACCGCCAGCGCCACCTACAAGGCTCCGGCGGGCCTGATGCCCTATATCACCTACGCCAAGGCCTCGGCCCTGGAGATGAGCCAGGCCGGCGACGTGGCCCCCAGCCTGGTCGCCGACGCCAGCGACGCCTGGCTGTCCAACAGCGACCTGGCCGAGGCCGGGGTGAAGTTCCAGTGGCTGAAGGGCACGCTGGTCGGCTCGCTGGCGGGCTATCGCCAGAACCGCACCCAGCTGACCGGCATCACCGGCACCCCGACCGGCACCCGCGCCAAGGGTGTGGAGCTCGAAATCCGCTGGCTGGCGTCGGAGCACTTCAGCTTCACGGCGACCGGCAACGCCCAGCACACCACGGTCAAGGGCCCGGACAACTCGTTCCAGTACATCCCGGCCTACACCGCCGGCGTCCCGGGCTCGCAAGCGTTCGGCGGCACCTATGTAGTCTGGGCGTTCAGCAGCCTGCCGGGCCGCGCGGGCGACTACGACTACACCCTGATCCCCAAGTCGGTGGTCAGCCTGTACGGCGCCTACACCAGCGACGATCATGACTGGGGCAAGGTCGGCGGCACGCTGGGCGTCACCCACGTGACCAAGACCGCCGGCACCGTGCAGAACGCGGTGACCTATCCGGCCTACTACGTCGCCAACGCCTCGGCCTACTACGAGTACGGGCCGTACACGGTGACGGCCAACATCGATAACCTGTTCGACAAGCTCTACTTCACGCCCGACGCCGACAGCTACGCCAACCTCGGCGCGCTGCCCAGCAAGGGCCGCGAGTGGCGCGTGACCCTGTCGCGCAAGTTCTAGTTCCCCTCCCGCGCCCTTCGGTGACTAGGGGCGCGGGGTCCGCTTAAACATGGAGACTCCCATGTCGACGACGATCCCGTGGAGATCCTGGCTGCTGCTCGGCGCGCTGAGCCTGCTGCTGTTTCTGATCACCGCCTCGACCTTCTCGTCGCTGGGCGTGGTGCTGCCGGCGATGATCAAGGAGCAGGGCTGGGGCTTTGGTCCCGCCTTCCTCGGCTTCACCTTCCTGGGCGCCTTCTGCGGGGCCTCGTCCAAGCTGCCGGCCATCCTGATCCGCAAGATCGGGGTGCGCGGCACGATCATCGCCGGTTCGGCGGTGATGGTGGCGGGCTTTGCGTGCCTGGCCGCCTCGCCGGGCCTGGCGGTCTATCTGGTCGGCACGGCCCTGCTGGGCGTGGGCTACCAGATGATGGCCCTGATCCCCGGCACCCATGTGCTGTCGATGCTGTTCAAGAAGCGCGCCCTGCCGTTCGGGGTCTATTTCACCATCGGTTCGCTGGGCGGCGTGGTCGGTCCCTGGATGGCCGTGGAGGGCATGCACCTGGCCCATGGCGGCTGGCGTCCGTACTGGTGGGCTCAGGCCGTCGCCTCGATCGTGGTCGGCGCCCTGTGCGCGGCCCTGGTCGGCGGTCGCGCCTGGCTGGAAGCCGCCGCCGTCGAGACCGACAAGGCCGTGGCCGAGGACATCCAGTCCGCCCCGGTCAACGCCAAGGTCTATCGCACCTTGGTCGACTGGACCGTCAAGGAAGCGATCCGTACCCCGCAGTTCTACGTGATCCTGGCCGCCTATTTCGCCCACCTGCTGGGCGGGGTGACCGCCGTCAGCCTGGCGCCGACCCATTTCAGCGAGCTGGGCGTGGTCTCGGCCGTGGCGGTCGCCGCCATCAGCCTGGAATCGCTGATGCAGGTGGTGGCCCGGATGGGCGGCGGCCTGCTGGGCGACCGGATCGACCCCCGCTGGCTGCTGGCTGGGGCCCAAGGGATGATGGCCGTCGGCCTCCTGGCCCTGGCCCACGCCACCACCTGGCCGCTGCTGATGCTGTTCGCCGTGGGCGTGGGCGTCGGGTTCGGCCTGACCGTGCTGGCCGTCAGCATCCTTCTGCTCAACTACTATGGCCGCAAGAACAACCTGGAGATCTTCTCGTTGATCTGCCTGGTGGGCGCGGTCTCGGCCCTGGGGCCGGTGGTCGGCGGCGTGATGCGCGACCAGCTGGGCAGCTTCGCGCCAACCTTCCAGGTGTGCGCCGCCATAATCGGCGTAATCTTCGTGGCGGCCTGCTTCATGCGGCCCCCGCGCAAGGCCACCCAAGTCGAGCCGGTCGCCGAACCGGTCCCTGATATGCTTCAAGACGCCGCGTAAGGAGGAGCCGCCATGTTCCATAGCCCATCCAAGCACAAGGACTTCGGGGTGTTCCTGCCCGTCGCCAACGGCGGCTGGATCATCTCCAAGACCACCCCCGTCCTCGACGGCCTCTACCAGCAGAACAAGGCCGCAGCGGTCACCGCCGACCAGGTCGGCATGGACTTCGTGATGTCCATGGGCAAGTTCCGCGGCTTCGGCGGCGAGACCGACCACTGGGGCACGGCCCTGGAGTCGGTGACGATGATGGCCGGCATCGCCGAGGCCACCAAGAACGTCCGCATCTGGGCCACCATCCACCCGCTGCTGCAGAACCCGGCCGTGGCGGCCAAGATGATCGCCACCCTGGACCACATCAGCGGCGGCCGGGCGGGCCTGAACATCGTGGCCGGCGCCTACAAGGGCGAGTTCGACCAGATGGGCGCCTGGGACGACAGCCTGTCCCACGACGACCGCTACGCCCTGACCGAGGAATGGACGACGATCGTCAAGCGCCTGTGGTCGGAAGACAGCGTCGACTTCGCCGGCAAGTTCTTCAACATGAAGGACTGCCAGTCCAAGCCCAAGCCGCTGTCCAAGCCGCGTCCGGAGATCGTCTGCGCCGGCATGTCCGACCGCGGCTTCCAGTTCTCGGTGCGTGAGGCCGACGTCTGCTTCATCGGCGGCCGCACGCCCGATGAGCGCCGCGACGCCTCGCTGCGCGCCAAGAAGGCGGCCGAGGGCATGGGCAAGACCATCAAGACCTACGCCATGTGCACGGTCGTCCACGGCGACACCGACGCCAAGGCCGCCGCCATGGTCGAGCACTACAAGGACGGCGCCGACATGGGCGCGATCCTGGCCATGCTGGCCAGCTGGGGCGTGCCGGCCGAGAAGCTGGACACCGTCGCGGCCCAGCAGGGCGCGTTCATGACCCACACTGTCGTCGGTTCGCCCGCCACCTGCCGCGAGCAGATCGAGGAGTTCGTCAGCTACTGCCAGCTGGACGGCCTGATGCTGATCTTCCCCGACTATGTCGAGGGCCTGACCATGTTTGGCGCCGACATCCTGCCGGGCCTGCGGTCGGTGTATTCGTGAACGCGGTGAGCCCGACCTCGACAGCCGCCGAGGGCCTGGCCGGCTGGATCGCGCCGGGCCGCACGGCGGTGGTGGTGATCGACATGCAGGTCGACTTCGCCTCGCCGAGCGGCGTGCTGGGCGCGTTCATCGACATGAGCGTGGTCGAGCCCGCCCTGGCGGCCGCCGAAAAGCTGGTCGCCGAGGCCCGCGCGGCCGGCGTGCCGGTGGTGTTCGTGGGCCTGTCGACCACGGCCGAAACCGACTCCCCGGCCTGGAACGAGCGCATGCGCCGGCGCGGGGGCGACCCCGATGTCGACGCGGCCCTGTGCCGGGCGGGGGAGGTCGGTTCGGAGTTCTACGGTCCCAAGCCCCTGCCGGGCGAGCTGGTGGTGTTGAAGACCCGCTACAGCGGCTTTGTCGGCACCGATCTGGACATGCAGCTGACCAAGCTGGGCGTCGACACCCTGGTGGTGGCGGGCCTGACCACCGAATGCTGCGTGGGCGGCACCGTCCAGGACGCCTTCCACCTCGACTACCACGTGTTCGTCGCCGCCGACGCCTGCGCCGCCTACGAGGCGGACATCCATGAGGCCTCGCTGAAGGTGATGGAGCTGAACAGCGCGATCCTGACCGACACGGCCGCGATCGCCGACGCCTGGAAAGGGGCTGCTTGAGTATGGCCGACGGATTTCCGCCGATGGGCGCCAGCGCGCCCTACACCGTCACCGACGAGGACCGCGCGGCCATCGCCGCCGCCATCAGCCAGGACGAGATCGTCGAACTGGCCCTGACCCTGGGCAACATTCCGGCCCCCTCGGGCAAGGAGCTCGAGGTCGCCAACTACGTCTACGACTGGATGGCGCGCGAGGGCTTCTCGCCGCGCAAGGTCGGGGCCACGCCCGAGCGTCCGAACATCATCGGCACGCACGGCGGCAAGGGCGTCGGGAAGAACCTCCTCTTCACCGCCCACCTCGACACCGAGGCGCCGACCTGGAACCCGGATCTGGACGCCTACAAGTACAGCCCCGACACCATCGCCAATCCCGAGTGGGAGAAGTGCTGGCTGGAGGACGGCAAGCTCTATGGCTATCCGATCGCCAACGACCGCGGCCCGATGAGCTGCTTCATGATCGCCGCCAAGGCGCTCAAGAAGGCCGGCTACGAGCTGGCGGGCAAGATGTACCTGACCGCCTGTCCCGGCGAGATCGGCCCCGAGCCGATCGAGGAGCATCGCGGCGTCGCCTACATGGGCAAGGACATCGGGGCCCACTACCTGTTCCACCACGGCGGGGTCGCGCCGGACTACGCCATCGCCGCCGAGGGCTGTGATTTCGGCTTGACCTGGGTGGGCTGCGGCTATGCGGTGTTCCGCTTCCAGGTGTGGGGCGAGGGGGTGTTCACCCCGCTGCTCGACCATCCCGAGACGGCCGCCATGCATCCCAACCCGATCTACAAGATCGGCAAGCTGACCGAGGCGATCCACGCCTGGAGCGGTGAATACGAAAAGGCCAGCCGCTACGAGAGCGTCGGCGGCGTGGCCCAGCCCAAGTCGCAGATCGCCTCGATCCGCGGCGGCATCCCGTTCGCCTTCGGCGCGGGCACCGAGCTGGTGAACCTCTATCTCGAGGTCGGCCTGACGCCGAAGCAGCGCGTGGCCGAGGTCCAGCACTCGCTGGAGGCCATGGTGCGCGAGGCCGGCCTGGGTCGCATCGACATCGAGCCGGTGGTCGTGCGCCACGGCTTCGAGGCCGACGCCCGCGAAGTGGCCCCGCTGGTCGCCGCCGTCGACGACGCCACCAAGCTCAGCCTGGGCCATCCCGTGGCCCTGGCCAATCCGGTCTATTCCAGCATGTGGCGCGACCAGAACGTTTTCAACATGCACCGCATCCCGGCCATCACCACCGGCTTCCGCCGCTGGCGGCCGACGCCGCAGGACCTGGTCGACAGCGCCCTGGTCTACGCCCTGACCGCCCTGGCGGTCTGCGGCCGGGCCAGTCCCGACCAGAGCGCCAAGCGCCCCGCCTCGGCGGTCTATCCCGACAACCCGTTCGGGAACGAATAGCCGTGGGGGTCGCCGTCAGAGAATTGGCGCCGGAGCCGAGCGACTTCCGCAAGGCCATGGGCAGCTTCGCGGCGGGGGTGACCGTGGTCACCGTCTGTCACGACGGCCGCCTGGTCGGCACCACGGTCAGCGCCTTCAGCTCGGTGTCGATGGACCCGCCGCTGGTCATGGTCTGCCTCAAGCGCGACAGCCGCACCCTGGCGGCGCTGGGCCAGGCCAAGAGCTTCTGCGTCAACATCCTGGCCAGCGACCAGGGCGACCTGGCCTACCGCTTCGCCAAGAGCGGGGCGGACGACCGCTTCGCCCTGACCGCCGTGGAGTCCGGCGTCTGCGGCCACCCGCTGCTGGCCGGGGCCGTCGCCTCGGTCGAATGCGACCTGCACGCCGCCCACGACGGCGGCGATCACGAAATCCTGGTCGGCCGCGTCCTGCGCGTCGTGGTCGACGAAGCCAAGAGCCCGCTCGTCTACGTGCGCGGCGGCTTCCTCAACGTTTAGTCGGAGTCCCGCCGCATGGCTTATGACGTGCTCGATGTGAAGCCGATGACCCGCCGGATCGGCGCGGAAATCTTCGGCGTCGACCTGGGCAAGCCGCTCTCGAACCGTCAGTTCGAGGAGGTGCACCAGGCCCTGACCCAGTACCAGGTGATCTTCTTCCGCGACCAGGAGATGACCCACGACGCCCACAAGGACTTCGGGCGCAAGTTCGGCAACCTGGCCATCCATTCGGGCGTGCCGGGCCTAGCCGAGCATCCCGAGATCGTGGCCATCCACGCCGACGCCAACTCCAAGTTCGTGGCCGGCGAGAACTGGCACTCCGACCTGACCTGCGATCCCGAACCGCCCCTCGGCAGCATCCTCTACATGAAGGTCCTGCCCGACGACGGCGGCGACACCTGCTTTGCCAGCATGTACGCGGCCTACGAGACGCTGTCGGACAGGATGAAGGCCTATCTGGAGGGCCTGAGCGCCGAGCACGACGCCAACCCGGTCTACAAGGCGATCTTCCCGGACATCGACCGCAAGTACAATTGCTCGATCCATCCGATCGTCCGCACCCATCCGGTCAGCGGTCGCAAGAGCCTGTTCGTCAACCCGTCCTACACCACTCGGATCATGGGCGTGTCCAAGGCCGAGAGCACGGCGATCCTGAACTTCCTCTACCAGCATGCGCAGAACCCGGACTTCCAGGTGCGCTTCCGCTGGAAGAAGAACTCGGTGGCCTTCTGGGACAACCGCTGCACCTGGCACCAGGCGATCTGGGACTATTTCCCCGACACGCGCACGGGCTACCGGGTGACGGTGGCGGGCGATAAGCCGGTCTGATCTTGCTCCGCCTCTCCGCCGCGAAGGCCGGGACCCAGATTCATCCTGGGCGGCTCGTGGGGTTCACCTGGGCCCCGGCCTTCGCCGGGGAGACGGGGATATGTTGAAGAACCGCCGCATCCTCCTCCTCGGCGCGGCCGGCGGCATCGGCTCGGCCATCCGCGAAGGCCTGCGCGGCCGCTACGGCCTGATGCGCCTGGCCGACATCGCGCCACTCGCGCCGGCGGGGCAGGGCGAGGAACTCGCCAGCGCCGACCTTCTCGACATTCCGTCCCTGGTCGCCGCCATGAGCGGGATCGACACCGTCGTCCACATGGCGGGCGTGCCGGTCGAGCCGGAGACCAACGCCTGGGAGCAGGTGCTGCCGGCCAATATCGTCGGGGTCCACAACCTGTTCGAGGCGGCGCGGCTGGCGGGCGTGAAGCGGGTGCTGTTCGCCTCGTCGCACCACGCGGCGGGCTTCCATCGCCGCGACACGCCGACGGCGGAGACGATGGTTCCGCGCCCCGACAGCTACTACGGCGTCAGCAAGGTGTTCGGCGAGGCCATGGGCCGGATGTACGCCGACAAGTTCGGCCTGCAGGTTCTCAGCCTGCGGATCGGCGCCTATCGCGAGCGGCCGTCCGACCCGCGCCAGCTGGCGGTCTGGATCAGTCCGCGCGACATGGTCGAGCTGGTGCGATGCGGGATCGAGGCGCCGGATTTCGACTATGCGACCGTGTACGGAGTCTCGGCCAACACGCGGAATTTCTGGGATAATTCGGCGGCGGCGTTTCTGGGCTATGCGCCTGTCGACAACGCCGAGGATTGGGCGGCTGAGGTGATGGCTGGGCCGCCGGAAGATCCGGTGGCGGCGTCGTTCCAGGGCGGTTGGTATTGCGCGAAGGATTTCGTGGAGCGAGAGCGGCGCACTCACTTGCCCCCACCTGACGGCTCCGCCGTCTGTCCGCCCCCATAGGGGGCGGCGGAGCTAAACGCGCGGCCTCTTCCCCCTGCGGGGGAAGACGATCGCGAAGCGATCCGTAGGGGGCAAGTGCGTGTGAACCTACTCCCGCGTATAGCTCTCCGGGATCTGCGGGTTCGCTCCCGCCTTGCCCCACAGCAGGATCTCATTGCCCCAGGGGTCGCGGAAGGCGTGGTTGTAGCCGTTGAACTCGGCCCAGTAGTGGTCGCGCCACAGCTCGGTCGCGCCCAGCTTGACGGCCGTGTCGAGGATGCGCTCTGGGGTGTCGTCGTCGCCGATCAGCACCCAGATGCGCGGCTTGCGGCCGTCGGTCGAGAGGTGGCGGGGATCCACGCCGGCCGGCTCCGGATGAGGACGGACGTTCGCGGCCTTGAAGATGCCGATGTGCAGGTTGCCGATCTCGCTGTCGGTCCCGTCGCTCTTCTTGAAGAAGCCGCCCGGCACCATGCGATGATACTCGCCCTCGGGGCGGGCGTCGTTCTGCCAGCCGAACACCTCGGCGTAGAACTTGCCGGCGGCCGACGGGTCTTCGGAAGCCAGGTCGACGAAGATCAGGGTGTTGGTCATGAGTTTTCCGTCAGGCGAAGGGGCCGTCGGCGAAGCCGATCGACAGGGTGAGGTCTTTCCAGGCGTCGATGTCGGCCTGCAGGCCGGCCGCCGCGTAGCCGATGTATTTCAGCGCGTCCTCGCCCAGCAGCAGGTGCAGGGGCGGAGCCTCCTCGTCGGCGATTTGCAGGATGGCCTGGGCGGCCTTGACCGGATCGCCCGGCTCGGAGCCGGCGTGGTCGGCCATGATCCGCTCGGCGTCGCGGGCCAGGCCGTCATAGTCGGCGATCTTGGTCGCGACGATGGCCTTGGAGCCGGTCGAGAAGCTGGTGCGCAGGCCGCCCGGAGCGACGTTGGTGACCTTGATCCCCAGCTCGGCCACCTCGGCGGCCAGGGTCTGGGTCAGGCCTTCCAGCGCCCACTTGCTGGCGCAATAGACGCCGGTGCCGGCCCAGACGGCCAGGCCCGAGACCGAGGTGACGTTGATGATCCGCCCGGCGCGGCGGGCGCGCATGGCCGGCAGCACGGCCTTCAGCAGGGCCAGCGGGCCGATGACATTGGTCTCGAACTGGACGCGGACCTCGTCCAGCGAAGCCTCCTCGACCGCCCCGACCAGGCCGTAGCCGGCGTTGTTGACCAGGACGTCGATCGCGCCCGCGGCCGCCTCGGCCTGGGCGACGCCGGCCTTCACGGCCGCCTCGTCGGTGACGTCCAGCACCAGGGCCTGGCCGCCCAGCAGTTCGAACGCGTCGGCGTCCGCGGCCTTGCGCACCGTGCCGAAGACGGTGTCGTCGCGCGCCAGGGCCGCCAGGGCGATCTCGCGCCCGAGCCCGCCGGACACGCCGGTGATCAGCCAGGTTTTGGTCATGTGAGGTTCCGGTAGACGGCAGAGGGGCGCCCTCGTCCTTCGACAAGCTCAGGATGAGGGCGAATGCAACGGCGGTTCAGTCGAAATCCTCATCCTGAGCTTGTCGAAGGACGAGGATTTCGCACCACGATCAATACGGCTTGTCGCCCTTCACCCACAGGCGGTGCATCGTCCGGAAGTACTTGGTGTCGTCATACAGCGTGCCGGTGTGCAGGGTGCAGCGGTTGTCCCACATCAGCAGATCGCCCTTGGCCCACTTGTGGCGATAGACGAAGTCGTCGCCGGTCATGAATTCCACCAGCTCGTCGATCAGGGCCAGGCCTTCCGGGCCCGGCTTGCCGATCACCTCGGTCACCGTGCCGGTCGAGGGCCACAGCGCCTTGCGGCCGTCGGCGGGGTGGGTGCGGATCAGCGGGTGCTCGACGTCTGGATTGGCGGCTTCCAGCTCGGGCGACAGGTTCTGCTGTTGGCCGAACTGGCGGGTGGCCATGAAATGCTTGTAGCTGTGGTGCAGGCTCAGCGGCAGAAGCTCGGCCTGCTTCTCGGGCGACAGGGCGTTCCAAGCGGCACAGCCGTCGGCCAGCAGGGTGTCGGAGCCTTCGTCGGGCACTTCCACGGCATAGAGCATGGTCAGCATCACCGGCTCGGGCTTGTAGCTGTAGTCGGTATGCCAGCCGACGCCGTCGTTGTGGGCGCCGATCGGCTTGCCGTCCACGACCCGGTTGCTGAGGATGAAGATCTTCGGATAGCCGGGCAGGGTGAAGCGGGTCTGGGTGTGGTCTTCCGGATCGCCGAACCGGCCGATGAAGCGCATCAGGTTGTCGGGCGTCATGTCCTGGCCCGGCACCACGACGGCGCCGTGGCGATGGAAAGTCGCGACCACCTTGTCGATCTCGGCGTCCGAGGCGGTGGGCAGGTCGATGTCATGGATCCGCGCCCCGAAGCCGGGCTTCAGTTCCGTGATCGTCAGGTCGTCGGCGAGCGTCATGTCCACGGGCGCGGTCCTTTGGAAGTTTTGTGACTTTGAACCTAGAGCCGTGTTGATGGCGCGTCTTGCCTGTACGCGCCCGACGGCTTTGCGTGCGCGTCCTGCAAAGTCGGCGGGCGCCGCAAGCTTGCGCGTCTTTTGCTCAATTCCGCCCGAGAACCCGGCGACGCCGCCCATGCACCAGGCGATGGCCAAGTTATCGTGCGCGCTGGTGCAAGACCGGTGGGCGCGCGCCGCCTAGCCTTCGTATCGATCTTGCGAAGGAGCGCTCCGCATGGGCCCAACGCCCGCCCCCCATCTGAACGACGCTTTCTTCGACGGCCTGTCGCGCTCGATGCTCGACGTCGACGCGGCCGAGACCCTGCCGCCGGCCTGCTACACCGACGCGGCCTTCTACGACTTCGAGAAGGAGGCGCTGTTCAATCACGAATGGCTGTGCGTGGGCCGCACGGACTGGGTGAAGGAGCAGGGCGACTACTTCACCACCACGATCATCGGCGAACCGATCATCGTGACGAAGAACCGCTCCGACGAGATCAAGGCGATGTCGGCGGTGTGCCAGCACCGCGCCATGCTGGTGGCCGAGGGCCGGGGCAACACCCGCGGCTTCGTCTGCCCCTATCACCACTGGGTTTATTCGCTGAACGGCGACCTGGTGAACGCCCCGGCCATGGAGCGCACCTGCGACTTCAACAAGAAGGCCATCAAGCTGCCGACCTTCAAGGTCGAGGTCTGGCTGGGCTTCATCTTCATCAATTTCGACGCCGACGCGCCGCCCCTGGCCCCGCGCCTGAAGGCCGTCGAGGACGCCATCGCCAACTACGACCTGAGCAACGCCGAGGGCCTGACGCCGCCCATGACCGGAACGTTCGCCTGGAACTGGAAGGTGATGTTCGAGAACAACAACGACGGCTACCATGCCAACAAGCTGCATCGCGGCCCGCTGCACGACTTCATTCCCAGCGAGCTGTGCAGCTTCCCCGAAGCCGCGGAGGGCGACGCCGGCTTCCTGCGCTACAACGGCACCACCCACGCGGACGTCAGCTTCAACCCCACCCAGAAGGCGGTGCTGCCGATCTTCCCGGGGCTGACCGACGAGGACCGCAACCGCGCCACCTTCGCCAACATCCCGCCCACGCTGTCGCTGGTGATGACCAGCGACATGGTGATCTACCTGATCCTGCGCCCCACGGGTCCAGAGACCATGGAGCAGGACACCGGCCTGCTGGTCGCGCCCGGCGCCACCGAGGTGAACGGCTTCGAAGAGCGGCTGGAGATGATCATGACCTCGGCGGGCAAGATCATCGCCCAGGACATGCATGTCGACGAACTGGTCCAGGTGGGTCTGCGCTCGCGGTTCGCCGTGCGCGGCCGCTATTCCTGGCAGGAGGGCGCGCAGGTGCAGTTCAACCGCTGGCTCACGCCGCGCTACCAGAAGACCTGGGCCGCGATGAGCGCCCCCAAGGTCGAAGCCTCTAAGTCCGAAGCCGCCAAGCCGGAGGTCGCCGCATGACCCGCATGCCCGTCGTCTTCTTCGGTCACGGCAGCCCGATGATCGCCCTGGAGACCAACGACACCACCAAGACCTGGAAGGCCATGGGCGAGGCGTTCGGCAAGCCGAAAGCCATCCTCTGCATCTCGGCCCACTGGTTGACCCAGGGCGTCGGCGTCACCGCCATGACCGCCCCGCGCACCATCCACGACTTTGGCGCCTCGTTCCCGCAGGCCCTGTTCGACGTGCAATACCCCGCGCCCGGCTCGCCCGAACTGGCGATGCGCGTGAAGGACCTGCTGGCGCCGCAGCCGGTGATGCTGGACCAGCAGGCCTGGGGCCTGGACCACGGAACCTGGTCGGTGCTGAGCAAGGCTTATCCCGATGCCGACGTGCCAGTGGTGCAGTTGTCGATGGACGCCACCAAGCCGCCGGAATGGCATTTCGAGCTGGCCAAGCGCCTGGCCCCGCTGCGTGACGAGGGCGTGCTGATCGTCGGCACCGGCAACATCGTCCACAACCTGCCGGCCATGAACTGGGGCGAGCGCCACTGCGCGCCCTACGACTGGTCGCAGCGGTTCAACGAGCACATCAAGCAGGCCATCGCCGAGGACGCGCCCGAGCGGGCCGTGAACTTCGCCGCCCTGGGCCAGGACGCCGCCAAGTCGGTTCCCACGCCCGATCACTACTGGCCGCTGCTCTATGTGCTGGGCGCGCGCCTGCCGGGCGACGTGGCCAGCTTCGCCCCCGACCACATCGAGCACGGCTCGCTGAGCATGACCTCGGTCACGCTCGCCACGCCCGTCGCAGCCTAAGCCGGAGAGACCCCGATGCCCTTCATCTGCGAACCCGGCCAGACCCGCCCCGACGTCCTGCCCGGCGCCCTGCACACCCTGAAAGCCACGCCCCAGACGATCCACTGGGGTTACTTCGACCCGTCGATCAAGCCCAGCTTGCGCATCAAGAGCGGCGACCTGGTCAGCGCCGAGGCGATCACCCACCACGCCGGCGACGCGCCGGACCTGATGATGGACGAGGCGGTCACCCGCATCTTCACCGAGGTTCCCGAGGACGACCGCAACCCCGGCGTCCACATCATGACCGGCCCGATCTATGTGGAAGACGCCAAGCCCGGCGACGTGCTGGAGGTGCGCTACCTGCGCATGGTGCCGCGCAACAACTACGGCTCCAACCTCGCGGCCAACTGGGGCTATCTCTACAAGGAGTTCGGCGAGAAGGAGCGGGTGACGATCTACGAGCTGGATCAGAACACCAACACCGCCAGCGCGCTCTACGCCTACGACTTCGAAGGCAAGTACCTGATCCCCGGCACGATCACCAACTGCCCCGAATGCGACCGCCAGCCAGCCCTGGGCGGCGTGCGCGTGGCGGCCCGCCCGCACCTGGGCACGGCCGGCGTGGCGCCCGCCGTCGACGGCCGGGTCAGCACCATCCCGCCCGGCGCCCACGGCGGCAATATCGACAACTGGCGGATCGGGGCGGGGGCCACGATGTACTACCCCGTGCAGGTCGAGGGCGGACTGTTCTCGATCGGCGACCCCCATGTGTCGCAAGGCGACGGCGAGATCTCCGGCACGGCCATCGAGAGCTCGCTGAACGTCCTGATGCAGATCGTCCTGCGCAAGGACTTCGTCTCGCCCGGACCCCTGCTGGAGACGCCGAAGTACTGGATCGTCCACGGCTTCGACGAGGATCTCAACGTCGCCATGCGCGACGCCTCGCTCAACATGCTGACCCTTCTGTCCGACCACGTCGGCCTGTCGAAGAACGACGCCTATTCGCTGATGAGCGTGGCCTCCGACTTCGGCGTCACCCAGGTGGTCGACGGCAAGCAAGGTTGCCACGTGCGCATCCCGCGCGACATCTTCCCCAAGCTGAAGGGCTAGGAGCACCCCGATGAAGGCCTGGTCGTTCAGCACCGACAGCCATCCCCGCGCCGAACGCGCCGATGCCTGGCGCGAGGCGATGAACCGTCTGGGCCTGCCGATCGAGGGCCTGTCGGACGCCGAGCCGGCCAGCGCCTCGGTGGTCTGCCTGACCTCGCCCCTGGGCATCGAGTTCGCCCTGGTCGAGGCCGGGGCCCAGGCGATCACCGGTCGGCTGTCGGGCCAGCCGGCGGCCGTTTGGCTGGCGGTGCTGCTGAGCGGCGAGGCGACCCTGGTCACCGACGAGCTGGCCGACGAGCTGGCCCCCGGCGACATCGCCTACGGCCCCACCGGCCAGGCCGCGGCCCTGAGGCTGGAGACCCGCTGCCGGCTGATGTTCGTCCGCGCGCCGCGCGTCGCCCTGGACCATCGGCTGATCGCTCCGGTCAGCCTGCGGGTCGGGCGGCTGGAGGGCGCGACGGGCGTGGCTCACATCCTGTCGGGCCTGCTGCGCGCCACGGCCGACGGGCTGGAGGACCTGACCGTCGACCAACTGCGTCCGGTCGAACTGGCCCTGACCGAATTCCTGGCGATCTGCCTGGTGGAGGGCGGGGCGGCGACCGACGTGCTGGGCGCGAACGCCGGCGCGCCGACCGCCCACCTCCAGCGCCTGTGCCAGACCATCGAGACCCTGCTGCCCGACCCGGACCTGTCGCTGCGCCGGGTGGCGGACGAGGAGGGGGTCTCGCCCCGCTACGTCCAGAAGCTGTTCGCCAGCGCCGACGAGACCTTCAGCCACTATCTGCGCAGCCGCCGCCTGGAGCGCTGCCGCACCGACCTGGCCAGCCCGCAGCACGCGCGGCTGTCGATCTCGGAGATCTGCTTCCGCTGGGGCTTCAACGGCTCGGCCCACTTCAGCCGGGCGTTCCGCGACCAGTACGGCCTGTCGCCGCGCGAGTTCCGGCAAACGGCGGCGGCCTAGGGCCTCCACGCGCTACGGAACGAACACCTCTCCGGTGTCCATGCGGATATTGCGGATGGCGCGACAGGCGTCTTCGCTGGCTCGAGCGCCCTCCGGCTTGAAACTCAGCAGCAGCGACCGTCGCCGCGCGCCGGAGTGGTTGCGGGTGGCGCCATGCAGCAGGTCGGCGTCGAACACCAGGATGTCTCCAGCCTCGCCCGCCAGCGTCACGGCCAGGGCCTCGTCCGGTTCGCCCTGGTCCTGGGGACTCGGAACCACGCGGGTGGCCCCGTTGTCGGGCCCATAGGCGTCGAGAAAGACCAGGGCGGAGACCGTGGCCTGGCCCGCGGCGTCGCGATGCAGGGACTGATGGCCGCCGCCCGGCAGCGGCTCGCGGCCTTCGACCTGGCAGAGGAAGAAGGGACCGCCCAGCATCCGTCCCGCCGCCGCCAGCAGGGGCGGTAGGCGGCAGGTGCGCTGCACGGTGGGATCCAGATCGACCAGGGCGTGACGCCAGTCGGGGCCTCGGGGAACGGCCCACTGGTGCTGGGTTCCGGCGTCGAAGGCGACGCGCAAGGCTTCGCGCCAGTCTTCGGGCACGGCGCCGCGCAGCAGAAGATAGCCGTCGCGGTCCAGGATGGCGGCTTGCTCCGCCGCAAGGGGTTCGATCTTGGTGGGCGTCAGCAGGTCGCTCATGGCGCGAGCCTAGCGACCCCGCGTTGCTTTTGAAGCGGAAATCTACCGGCTCACACCGAAGCGAAACTCGGTGGTCTGGGTGAACACCTCGCCCGGCCGCAGCACGGTCGAGGGGAAGTTGGCGTGGTTGGGGCTGTCGGCGAAGTGCTGGGTCTCGATGGCCAGGCCCGCGCCCTTTTCGAGGCCTCGGCCGTCGGGGGTCTTCAGCGAACCGTTGAAGCTGTTGGCGGTGAACAGCTGGACGCCCGGCTGGGTGGTGGCGACCTCCAGGGTGCGGCCGCTGGCGGGATCGGCCACGCGCACCGCCGGGACCAGCTTGCCGCGCCCGCCGCCGTCGACGACGAAGTTGTGGTCGAAGCCGTTGGCGAACTTGATCTGCGGATCGTCGGCCGTCACGCGGTCGCCCAGACGGACGGGCTGGCGCAGGTCCAGCGCCGTGCCGGCCACGGAGACGATCTCGCCGGTCGGCAGCTTGCGGGCGTTGATCGGGGTGTAGGTCTGGGCCAGCACCTGGGCGGTCTGGTCATAGACATTGCCGTCCCCCGCCAGGTTGAAATAGGCGTGATGGCTGAGATTGATCACCGTCGGCTTGTCGGTGGTGGCGCGATAGTCGATCCGCAGGGCGTTCTGGCGGGTGACGGTGTAGGTCACGGTCACCTTCAGCGTCCCCGGATAGCCGCCTTCGCCGTCGACCGCGGTGTAGGCCAGGGTCACGCCAGCCTCGCCGTGGCGCTCGAACGGCGCGCCGCTCCACAGCCGCGTGGAAAAGCCGGTGGGGCCGCCGTGCGAGGAAACGCCCTCGGCGCCGCTGGGCAGGTCGTGGCGGACGCCATCGATCGAGAAGCCGCCGTTCGAGATCCGGTTGGCGTAGCGGCCCAGCAGCGAGCTGAAATTGGCCCGCGCCTCGTAGGCCTTCAGGTCGGCCAGCTCGAGCACGACGTTCTTGATCTCGCCCTTGCGGTCGGGGACGTCGACCTGGGTGATGACGCCGCCATACGACAGCACCTTCACGGTCATGCCGCGATCGTTCTTCAGCGTGAAGATCTCAATGGGAGCGCCGGCGGCGGTGACGCCGTAGGGCGCGCGACTGGCCTCTGCGGCGAGAGCTGGGCCGGACGTGGCGCAGGCCGACAGCGCGCCGGCGGCGACCATCAGGGCCAGGGGCGCGGCGGCGGTCTTGCGGACTTTGAGGACCATGGCTTCCTTCCCGTTCGCCCGTGCCGGGCTTGTTATGGAAACCGGTGTCATCCAAACGGCGAGCGAGATCAAGAGGGAAGGCCGCCCCCGTTCGAGATCGGGAGGCGGCCTCGCGTTTTCAGGCGCGGATCTTGACCTTCACGGGATCAGAGCGTGCTCATCCCGCCGTCGATGACCAGTTCGGCGCCGACCGTGAACGTCGACTCGTCGGAGGCCAGGAACACCGCGGCCTTGGCCACTTCGCTAGGCGCGCCGAACCGGCCGGCCGGAATCTGACCCAGGATCGACCCGGCCACGTCCTGGAGCTGGGCCTCGGTGAAGCCGAGCTTGCCATAGAGCGGCGTCTGGATCGGTCCAGGGCTGATGGTGTTGACCCGCACGCCGCGCGAGATCAGCTCGCCCGACAGGGTCTTGCCCAGGCTGATCAGGGCCGCCTTGCTGGCCGCGTAGACGCTGGAATTGGCCATGCCGATATGGGCGTTGATCGAGCCGTTCAGGATGATCGAGGCCGGGTTGGCCAGGATCGGCGTCAGCGCCTGGACCAGGAACAGCGGGCCCTTGACGTTGATGTCGAACGTGCGGTCGAAGCCTTCTTCGTCCCAGGCTTCCAGGGGCTTCAGCTCGGCGACGCCGGCGTTGATGAAGACGGCGTCGATCTGGCCGAAGGCGTCCTTCAGCTTGCCGGCGAGCGCCTTCTGGTCGGCGACGTCGCCGGCGTTCGAGCGCAGGACGATGGCGTCCGGGCCGAGGGCCAGGCGGGCCTCCTCCAGGGTGGCGGGGTTCGTGCCGGTGACGGCGACGCGCGCGCCCTCGGCGATGAACTGCCTGGCGGTTTCCAGGCCGATGCCGCTGGTGCCGCCGGTGATCAGGGCGCGCTTGCCGGTGAGACGGGTCATGGTGTCGAGCTCCAAAGGTGAACGTCGCGAAGAGCGGCGATCCGATGAAGCACAGATAGGTCTCAGACCTATTGGATAAACCGCTCAAGCTATGACAGGATCATTCAGCTTTTAGGAATGATGGGGTTCAAAAGTGGACCGTCTGCGCGCTTTCGAGATGTTCGCGACCGTGGTGGCCCGGGGAGGCTTCACGCGGGCGGCGCAAGCGCTGGACACTTCGCCGGCCAACGTCACCCGCTATGTCAACGAGCTGGAAGCGCATCTGGGCACGCGGCTTTTGAACCGCACCTCGCGCAAGCTGTCGCTGACCGAGAGCGGCAGGGCGCTGTACGAACGCTGCCGCTCCATCCTGGAGGAGGTGGCCGAGGCCGAAGCGATCGCGTCTTCGGCGTCGGTCCAGCCGCGCGGCCGGCTGCGGATCAACGCGCCGCTCAGTTTCGGCGTTCGGCATCTGGCGCCGCTGTGGCCGGCCTTCTTGGAGCGCTATCCCGATGTCGAGCTGGACATCGCCCTGATCGATCGGGTCGTCGACATCGTCGAGGAGGGCTACGACCTGGCCATCCGCATTTCGAACGCTGGCTCGGCCAGTCACGTGGGGCGCAAGCTGGCCACGTCGCGCAACATCGTCTGCGCCTCGCCGACCTATCTGGCCGCTCGTGGGACTCCAGAGACGCCGGCCGACCTCCGGGACCATGACTGCATCGGCTACGCCTACGCGGCCACCGCCGACGAGTGGCGTTTCATCGACGTCCAGGGGAGGCCTCACGCGGTCAAGGTCGAGCCTCGGGTTCACACCAATAACGGCGACACCGCCCAGGCGCTGGCGATCGCGGGGCGGGGGATCACCTGGCAGCCGACCTTCCTGATCGGGGAGGATCTGCGGGCGGGCCGTCTGGTGCGGCTGATGCCGGGTTACGAGATGGCGTCCATCGACATCCTGGCCGTCTATCCCAGCCGCCGGCACGTGCCCGCCAAGGTGCGGGCGATGGTCGATTTCCTGGCCCAGGCCTTTAGAGGCGGACCCTCGTGGGATCGTGGCCTGGAGGCCTGACCGGTTTCTTGGAGAAGGGGTAGGGGAGGCGGATCAGAGCCGCCACGTCGGAAGTCCCGAGGACTTTCCGGAAGAGCCGCATCGGTCGAACCGACGGGCGAGGCGCTTCAGGCTTTCGCGCTGGAAGGCCGGATGAGCGGCCGGCGGTGAGGCCGGCCGCTCGCCGAGGGATTAGCCGTTGACGGCGTCCTTCAGTTGCTTGGCCGGGGTGAAGCCGACCTTCTTGCTGGCCGCGATCTGGATGGCGGCGCCCGTCGAGGGGTTGCGGCCGGTGCGGGCCGGCTTGGCCTGAACCTTGAACTTGCCGAAGCCCGGGATCGAGACTTCTTCGCCCTTCACGGCGGCATCGGTCAGCGACTTGAAGACGCCGTCGATGATGGCCTTGGCCTGAGTCTTGGTCAGCTTGTCGTCGGCGGCCACGGCGGCGTCGACCAGATCCGAAACGTTCATAAATCAGCTCATCTGCTGGGAATCAAAAGAGAGCCAACCCTGCCGGGCGAAACGCGCTTTGTCACCTCATCATGAGAACAAGGGTTAACGCGTCTGTCCGGCGGGGGCGGGCGAGTGCTAGGTTGCGGAAAATGCCCGCCATATCAACCCTTTAAAGGTCGTTGACGACGTTGATGGGCGACGGTGGGGCCGCGTCCGTCCGGACGCGGACCGATTGTGCGGTTGCGAAGGAGACAGGCGAATCTCGAGAATCGGCGCGAAAGGCAGTCGCGTCAGGGCTCGGCGGTGCGGATGGCGGCCGGTCCGGCGGGCATGGCCAAGCTTGCTTCGTGGCGCAGTCGGCGACCGTCGAAGGCGAAGGATTCGACCGTCTGGCCGACCATGCACTGCACCAGCAGCCGGCGGGAATCGCGCGACCAGACGATGCCCTGGCTCCATCCGCCGATCGGTGCCTGGGCGACCTTGACCAGCCGCTGGCCGTCGATCCGCCAGACCTGAACCAGGCCCTGGAGGTGATAGCCCGGCGCCTTGACCGAGAGGTTGGAGCCCTCGTTGACGCTGACGGCCACGTAACGGCCGTCAGGGGACATCTTCAGCCCTTCGGGGGTCAAGCCCACCGCGACGCTGTCGACGACCACGGGGACGGGCGGAGAGAGGTCGATCAGGCTGACGGTGTCCACGTCGCGCCCGCCGCCGCCGATGTTGCCCGACACCGCGAAGCGGCGCGGCCCGTCGGTGTCGATCTGATAGGGCCGCAAGCCGGCCGCCAGGCTCACGGGCGTGAGGGTCACATTGGCGCCATCGATGCCGAGCTGGACGATCTTGTGGTCGTGATCGCGCGACACCAGGGCCCGGCGGTCGTTGTCGAAGAAGATCGGCATGGCCGGCGAGGAGTCCGGCGCGCCGACCGTGACCTTGCCGGCGGGCGTGGCGACGCCGCCCGCCAGGGTGAAGATGCTGACCGTGCCCTCGGACCGGTTGGCGACCAGGGCCAGGGTTCCGGCGCGGTTGATCGACACCCCCGAGGCCCCGGCGCCCGCGCGCAGGGTGGCGGTGACCTTGCGGGTCTTCAGGTCGATCACGCTGACCACGTCGTCGGGGACGATCCTGGTCGGGTCGCCGGGATCGAGCTTGCGGGACGAGGTGACCAGGGCGAAGGACTCGTCCGGGGCCACCGCGACACTGGACGGCGGGCCGATCACGCTGGTCGGGGCGGCGATCTCGCCGATGATCCGCGGCGGCGAGGCCGACAGGTCGATCAGCGACACCGAGTCGGCGGTCGGATGGGCCGGCACCACCTGGGCGCCGTCATCCAGCACCTGTTTGCCGTCATTGGCCGAGACCGCGATCTGGGCGTGGGCGGCGCCGGAGAGGCCCAGGCTCAGGGCGACGGCGAGGAGGGGGCGGACGAGCATGCGGTGATCCTGACCGTGTGGCGCGCGGCGCGCCAGGGGGCGTGAAACGCAAAGCGCGCGGACGCCGGGAGGGACGTCCGCGCACCTCTGCTGTCGGTGGCGCGGCAGGGACAAATCCACCGCGCGACCGCTTCAATCCAGGCGCTCGGCCTGCGAAAAGCAGGCCGAACTTCAAATACCTGGAGCGTGACAAGCGCCGAAACCGGCATCCACTTTCGGCTGTCACGCTCTAGTAGGTGTAGCGAACGCCCAGAATGAACTCGCGACCCGTGTGGTGGTAGAACGAGGTCCGGTCAGCGACGGAGTCGTTGAACTGGTCCTGGTTTTCGTCGGTCAGGTTCACCCCCTCGAAGGTGAGCTTGAAGTGATCGTTGACGGTGTACTGCAGCGAGGCGTCGACATTGAGCGTCTTGTTGGTGCCGTCGGCGTCGGTGCCGGCTTCCGAACCCGGGACCCGGGTCAGGTAGGCGTCGCGATAGGCCGCCGAGACACGGGCGCTCCACTTGGTGTCCTCGTAGTAGAACGTGGCGTTGTACGAGGCGGGCGACAGGCCCGTCAGGTTGGCCGTGGCCACCACCGCGCCGGCGCCGTTCAGATAGTTGATCGACGATTTGACGTGCGTGTAGTTCAGCAGCAGGCCGGTGTGCTTGAGCAGGCCCGGCAGGAAGGTCAGCGGCTGCTGGTAGTTGATTTCGTAGCCGGTCAGGTCGCCACCGGGGGTGTTGGTCGGCACGGTGAACTGCCACTGAGCGTCCACGCTACAGCCGTTGGTCGTGCCGCAGGCGGCGACGGCCACGCTGTCGGGCAGGCCGAACGGGTTGCCGCTGAAGGTGCTGTTGGTCTGCACCGTCTGGACGAAGCTGCTGATCTGCTTCTTGAACAAGGCCAGCGACAGCAGGCCCGACTGCTGGAAGTACCACTCGAACGACAGATCGTAGGCCTTGGCCCGGAACGGGTCGAGGTTGGGGTTGCCGGCGCTGACGCTGCGGCCGGCGCCGGAGACGCTGATCGTCGCGCCAGGGGTCAGGCTGCCCAGGTCAGGCCGCGACATCACCTTGGCCGCGCTGAAGCGGATCAGGAAGCTGTCGATCGGCTCGTAGACGACGTTCATCGACGGCAGGGTGTCGCTGTATTCGCGCTCGGCCGAAACCGCCAGCGGCGCGCCGCTGACATAGGTGTAGCCGTTGGAAGCCTGCTTGGTCTTCACATAGCGGACGCCGAAGTTGCCGCGCAGGGGATGGCCGGCGACCTCGGTGTTGAAGTCGGCCTGCACGTAGCCGCCCAGGTCCTTTTCCTCGACGCCGCGGTTGTTGCCCAGGGCCGGCTCGTTGCCGAGGTGGAAGGTGCCGCCATAGGCCGTCTGGTCATAGAGGCTGAGCACGTCGGCCGCCTTCTTGACGTCGGGGATCAGCGACGCGATGCCGCCGAACGAGGCGATCTGACCGTAGGTCGAGCGGTCGATGGCGGTCAGGGCGGCCGGCACGGTGGGTTCGAGGTTGGTGCTGGTGCCGTTCGAGCGGCGCAGCTCGGTGGTGGTGAACTTGTACTGCTTGTAGTCGCCGCCGCCGCTCAGCTTGAAGATGCCGAGATTGGCCCATTCGCCGTCGATCTGGGCGACGTCGTAGGTGTTGATGGCGGTTTGCGGGCGTTCGCGGATCTGGGTCAGGACCCACTTGCTCGGGTCGGTCAGCGAGGCGCTGCCGTAGTTGACCACCGGCAGGTTGCCGTTGGTGTAGTCGTACGAATAACCCTGGACGTTGAACTGGTCGAACTGGACCGTGGTCTGGATCGGGTTCTCGTGGTCGGACTTGGAGTGGCCGACCAGGCCGGTGATCTTGATGTCGTCGGTGATCTGCTGTTCCAGGTTCAAGCCGTATTGGGTGAACTTGGTGTCCAGTTCGTCGAAGCGGTTCTCGACGCGCAGGTCGACGTTGTTGAACTTGCCCGCGATCATCGTGTTCTTGTCGTCGATCGTCGACGAGACCACGTGGGTCTGGGCGATGCCGCAGGAGGTGGCGACGTTGGCGGCCGTACAGGCCCCGCCGACGCTGAACGACGGCGCTTCTAGATACTGCTCCTCGCGGGTGCCCTTGAAGTCGGCGTAGAGGGCGTCGAAGCTCAGCGTGGTCTTGTCACTCGGCCTCCATTGCAGCGACAGGGTGCCGCCCAGGCGCTTCTGGTCGTCGATATAGTTGTCGTAGCGCGGGAAGCGCGGGTGGAAGGCGGCGTTGTTGGCGGCGGCGGCCGGGTTGACCGTGGTGGGCAGGCCCGCGCCGTTGGGCAGGGCGTCGAAGCCCGGGCCGAACGCGTTGCCGGTCGCCCAGCGCACGGTCGAGGAGCCCTGATCGTCCAGCTGACGCTTGGTGTAGGCCACCGACAACAGGGCGCCGAACTTGTCGTCATCCCAGGTGTTGGAGATCATGAAGGCGCCGCGCGGATTGGTCGACTTGGCCAGGTCGTTGTAGCTGCCCTGCAGCGAGCCGACCATCTTGAAGCCCTTGTAGTCGAAGGGGCGGGCGGTGCGCAGGTCGACCGTGGCGCCTAGCGAGCCTTCTTCCGTGGAGGCTTCGGCGGTCTTGCGCACGGTGATGGCGCTGAACAGGTCCGAGGCGAAGACGTTGAAGTCGAACGAGCGGCCGCGGTTGATGCCGCCGCCGGCGTCCGAGCCGCCGCCGGTGGTCAGGGCTTCCATGCCGTTGATGCGCACGCGGGTGAACTGGGGACCCAGGCCCCGCACCGAGATCTGGCGACCTTCACCGCCGTCACGGGCCAGGGCGACGCCCGGAATGCGCTGGATGGATTCCGAAAGGTTCAGGTCGGGGAACTTGCCGATGTCCTCGGCCAGGATGGAGTCGACGGCGGCCGACTCGTTGCGCTTGACGTTCAGCGCCTTGGCCAGGCTGTTGCGGAAACCGGTGACCACCACTTCCGACACGGCTTCCTGGTTATCCGCGGCGGCGGCAGGAGCGGGGGCGGAGGCGGCCGGCGCGTCCTGCCGCGCGGCGGCGGGGGTGGCGGCGAGGCCGAAGCAGACGGCGGCCATGGACGCGCTCGCCAACCACGCGCGGCGTTGAACTGTAGGCATGAATTTTCCCTCCCGACGGGACTTGTATCGACCGTGCTCGGTCTTGTTCTCGGGAAGGGGCGAACCTCATCCCACCAGAAGACTGGATCTCCCGGTGGCGCGCCGCCAATGCCGTTCTGGAACGTCGTGATGCCGGTCCGGCATCACGCCGCGTGGGCTAGCAACCTCTCGTAGCGCTGCAGGATACGCTCAAGCGTCGAGCGCTTGATCGGCTTGCCGTCACGCAGCTTGGTCCAGGTGGTTTCGCTGATCGCGTAGCAATCAAATAGATGCTCGCGCGTCACGGCGGGCAGCCGGGCGCGCAGGCGTTGGACGAGGTCGCGGGGAACGGTGAGGGTTTCGGCCATGGGCAGGGTAACGCCCCCGGAGCGCGTCCGCTCCGGGGTCTCCAAGTTAGATCAAGGGGCGATGACAGTGTTGTTGAGCTGAGTGATCTCCGGCGCGCCGGCCGGGGTGACGATGCGAACGCGGTAGCCGGTCTTCCAGCCGGCCTTCAGCGCGACCTGGGCGGTCTTGGGCTTCAGGTCGAGCGGGGCGGGCAGGACGGGCGTGGTCGCGCGGGCCAGTTCCTTGCCCGAGGCGTCCTCCACGACGACCACCGAGGCCGGCGCGGCCTTGGCGCCCAGGCTGTGAACCGTGACGGTCAGGCCCGACTTGCCGGCCTTGACGTCGTCGCGGCCGATCCCGAGGTCGGCGCGTTCGGTCACCGGGGCGGCGGGCGTCGTCAAGGTGAACTCCCAGGTCGTGGTCTTGCCCGGCGCGAACGTCACGTCGAGACCGGCCGTCTTTTCGAACGCCACCGAGGCCGCCGGTTCCGCCGCGCCTTCCACGGCGCGCGTGACCGACCATTGGCCGGACGCAATGTCCCAGCCGGTCATCACCGCGTGAATCGGTTGGCCGGTCAGGTTGTAACCGGTGACCTTGAAGCTTTTCTGTCCGCCGGTGACCAGGATGCCGACGTCCTCGGCCGCCGTCGGCGTGTCGAACCGCCAGCTGACCAGGGCGCCGGGGAACATCTGGTTGCGGGACAGGGCCATGGCGCCCAGTCGCGAGCGCTGCAGGACGGAGCTGGACAGCTCCACCCGATCCGACCACCAGTGGGCGTCGGTGACCAGCCACATCCGCTGCTCGGCCGTGGTGATCTCGTCGCCATAGGCTTTTTCGAGATAGGCGGTGTCGCCGGTCGAGCGCCAGGCTTCGTACAGCAGGAAGGCGTCGTCCGCGCCCTTGGCGATCGCCGATTTGAGCTTCGGCGTCTGGGCGTCGCGCAGGCCCAGCATGTCGATCACGTCGCTGTTCAGCTCGTCGACGCCCTTCAGGCCGGTGCGGGCGATCTGGCCCTTCAGCGGCAGCAGGTACTTCTCGTCGCCGGTCCAGCGGTAGGCCGCCCAGAACAGCTGCATCGCCGAGACGTTGCCGCGGCCCTTGCCGACCAGTTCGCCACGCGACTGGCCCGTGGCGGAATGGATGTCTTCCGGATAGCGCCAGGTGCCGTCCGGATCCTGCTTGCCATGGGCCAGGTGGCCGTCGGCGAGGTCGACCACCAGCTTCTTGATGGTCGGGTCGCCGTTGAAGTCGGCCAGCACGATGCCCGGGTGCAGGATCAGGTACGAATAGGGGTGCGACCAGCCCCACGGGCCGTCACGCGATACGTCGGTGGCCGAGAAGAAACGGCTGACAGGGTGGACGTGGCCATCCTCGGCCTTGTGCATCACGGTGGGATAGGCGCGAGCGGTTTCCATCAGCCGCTCGACGATCTTGGGATCGCCGTAGCTGGTATACATGGCCTCGGCCTTGAGGTTGATCGCCTCTTCGTACGAGTGCAGCTCGTCGGTTTTGATCTTGCCCAGGCCCAGGGGCATCATGTCGTTCTTGTAGGCCGCGTCGAGCAGGGCGTTCAGCGAGGCGGTGGTCTTGTCGGGGATGTCACCCATCAGGGCCAGGGGCGGCCATTGCTGGGTCAGGTCGTTGTCGTCCGAGATGCCGCCGCCGAAGTCGCCATAGGCCGACTGGCGGTGGTCGATCCACCATTCGATGAACTTGCGGACGCGCTTGAGGTCCTCGACCTGCAGGAAGGCCCACTTGGGCACGCCGGCCGGGGCGGTCGGCGTGGCGACGGCTGGGCCCGGCTGCTCCGGATTGAGCTCGAACCACATCTCGCGGCCGTGCTGGTTCTTCGGGTCGACCTTCAGCAGGTCCGACAGCTCAAGGTCCAGGCGCTCATAGCGGGCCAGGCGCTTGGAGACGTCGTGCTCTTCCACCAGGAAGGCCAGGTTGTCGCGCGCCTGGGCCAGGCGGTCGGCGACGTGCTCGGCCTTGGCGTCGTCGGCCGACTTGAACTTCAGGCGCACGGCCATGCCGTCCAGCTGCTTGGCGTCGAAGTCGGCGCCCGCGCCGGCGATGCTGAGATACAGGCTCTTGCCGGCGGGCAGGATGCGGTCGCGGGTGTCGAGGAACACCGTGCGGGCCTCGCCTGGCTTGACCGAGACGTTGACGTCCAGCAGGTCGCGGCCCGGCCACAGCGGGTCCTTGATCTTGATGTTCAGCGGGAAGAGGCCGCCGTGGGTGGCCTTGACGTTCAGGGCCGGGATGTCGATCGCCACGCCGTCCAGGCCGATGTCGGCGCCTTGCCAGCCATATTCGAACTTGCCCACCGGACCGCCGGGGCGGCCCAGGCGGAAGTCGGCGGGGATCAGCACGTGCACGATCGGCTGGACCGGACCCGTGGCGTCGGGGCGCGCCTTCACAGGGGCGCCGGCGGGCAGGGCGGCGACGGTGGTCCGCTCGCCGGCCGCGAACCGGCCCTTCACGAAGGTCGACAGCTCGTCCAGCGTCGGATAGGCGCCCGGATCGGCGCTGGGACGCACGACATAGCTCAGCGTGAACTCGTCCGGCTCGGCGGCGGCGGTGACGTTGTAAGCGCCCAACTCCTGGATCGGGGTTTCCTGGACGACGTTGTCGAACCGCAGCTTGCCGCCCTTCAGGGCCGCGAACTGGTTGAAGGTGCGAAGCTCGCCTTTGGCGCGCTTGGCCAGCGGGGTTTCCTTGCCGGCCGCGTCGATCGTGGTCAGCGCGCCATAGGCCGCGCCCTGGAATTCCAAGCGGTTATAGGGCTCGTTGGGCAGGGTGAAGGTGATCGCCTTGCCGCCTTCGACATAGACGTTCCAGTCCGGCAGCTCGAAATAGTCGTGGCGGCCGGGCAGGCTCGAGCGGTTGTAGACGCCGGGCCAGGTGGTCTCGGGAATGCCGTCCGAGCCCAGGCTCATGCGCTCCTTGATGTCGAACTGGTCGGTGAACTCGACCTTGCGGATCGTGGTCTTGCCGTCGGCCAGATAGGGCGGCGGATCGGCCGGGCGGTCCCAGCCGTAGCGATAGAGCCACGTCTTGGCGTCGGCGACCTGAACAGCGGCCGGGGCGGGCTCCTTGCCGGCGGCGAGGCCCGCGATGGCGGCGTCGTCCAGGGCGTGGTCGTAGACGCGGATGTCGTCGACGTCGCCGCCGCGGATGAACTGGTAGGCGCTCTGCACCTGGTGGGGCGAGATCACCCGGCTGTGCGGGCCGAACTGGTTCAGGCCGGCGTCGAGGGCGGCGGCCTGGGCCTTGGAGGCCACCGGCTTGCCGTCGATATAGAGGGCGATCCCCTTGGCCTCGTCCCAGGTGAAGGTGACCAGGATCCACTGGTCGGGCTTGGGCGCTTCGGCGGTGGTGCTGACCCGCACCCGCGACAGGTTGTCGTCGGTGACGAAGGCGTCGAAGCCCTTGCCGTTCCAGTCGATGCGCAGCCAGGTCATGTCCCAGCTGGTGTGGTCGGCGTAGCCGACGCGGAACAGCGGGAAGGGCGTGGGGCCGACCGGATCGCGGGCCCGCCAGTAGAAGCTGAGCGTGCCGCGCTGGGCGTAGATGTTGCCCGGGGCCATCCAGCTCAGCGTCTCTTCGCCAGCGGCCTCGATATAGGGGCCGTGGGTCGGATCGGTCTTGATCTTGACCTTGTCGGCGAAGTTGGGCGTGGCCACGCCGCCGGCGACGTCGGCGGTCAGGCCCTTGTCGCCCGTCAGATGAAACAGCAGGCCGCTGTCGTCAGCGGCGTGAGCGAGGGCGGGGGCGGCGATCAGCGCGGCCGAGACGAGAAGCGCGGCCTTGAAAGTCTGTTTGGTGACGCGGGCCATGTCGCCCTCCCTACTTGTGCTCTTATAGAGTCTGTTCTTGGAAACCGGTGTCATTGAAAGCGGCGCCGAAATCAAGGCGCCGTTTGAGCTTGGGGCCGCGACAAGGTCGCGCGGGCCTGATCCATGTCCAGCGCGCCGTCCCACTTGGCGATGGCCACGGTGGCGACGCTGTTGCCGATCAGGTTGGTCACGGCGCGGGCCTCGTTGAGGAAGCGGTCGACGCCCAGCAGCAGGACCAGGCCGCTGACCGGCACCGCGTGCAGGGTCGACAGGGTGGCGGCCAGGGTGATGAAGCCGGCCCCGGCCACGCCCGCCGAACCCTTGGAGGTTAACAGCAGCACGGCCAGGATCACCAGTTGATCGGCGATGCCCAGGTGGGTGTTGGTGGCCTGGGCGACGAACACCGTGGCCAGGGTGAGATAGATGCAGGTGCCGTCGGCGTTGAAAGTGTAGCCGGTCGGCAGGACCAGCCCGACCACGGGCTTGGCGCAACCCATGTCCTCAAGCTTCTGCATCAGCCGGGGCAGCACGGCCTCGGTCGAGCAGGTGCCCAGCACCACGAAGATCTCCTCGCGGATGAAGCGCAGGAAGGCCCAGAACGGCAGGCCGACCGAGCGCATGACCCCGCCCAGCACCACGATCACGAAGAACAGGCTGGTGACGTAGAGCGCGATCAGCAGGTGGGCCAGCGACCACAGGGTGCCGATGCCGTACTTGCCGATCGTGAAGGCCACGCCCGCGCCGGCGCCGATCGGGGCCAGGCGCATGACCATGCCCACGACCTTGAAGATCGCTTCCAGGAACAGGTCGATCGTCTCGATCAGCGGCTTGGCCTGCGCGCCCATCTGGCTGACGCCGGCCCCGATCAGCACCGACAGCAGGATCACCTGCAGCATGGCGCCCTTGGCGAAGGCGTCGACCAGGGTGGTGGGGATGATGTCCATCAGGAAGGGCACGACGCCCTGTTGCTTGGCCGCCTCGGTGAAGCTGGCCAGGGCGTGGCCGTCCAGGTTGGAGGCGTCGATGTTCATGCCCGCGCCGGGCTTGAGGACGTTGACCACGATGAGGCCGATGACCAGGGCGACCGTCGACAGCACCTCGAAATAGATCAGCGCCTTGACGCCGATCCGGCCCACCTCCTTGAGGTCGCCCATCTTGGCCATGCCGACCACCACGGTGCCGAAGATGATCGGCGCCAGCAGCATCTTGATCAGCTTGATGAAGCCGTCAGCCAGGGGCTTCAGCGCCGTTCCGACATGGGGGAACCACAGGCCCACCAGGGTGCCGATCACGATGGCGATCAGCACCTGGATGTAGATCTGTGAGAGCAGTCTCTTGAGCGTCGAAATGGTCGTTCCCCCTGGGTGATAGCCCGGCGTTGGACCGCCGGGTCGGCTCGTCGTCTCGGGTCGGCCTAGGCCGTCTTGATGCTGGCCAAGGTCACGTCGTCGGTCAGGGTCCGCATCAGGCCGATCAGCTCCGACTTGGCCTCGAAGCCCACGCCCGGCACGTCGGGCAGGCCGACATAGCCGTTCTCGACCGCGATGCCGTCGGCGAAGCCGCCGAACGGCTTGAAGACGTCCGGATAGGACTCGTTGCCGCCCAGGTGCAGGCCCGCGGCGATGTTGAGCGACATCTGGTGCCCCCCGTGCGGCACGATCCGGCGCGACGACCAGCCGTTTTGGTCGAGAACTTCGAGCGTTCGCAGATATTCGACAAGACCATATGACAGCGCGCAGTCGAACTGCAGGTAGTCGCGGTCGGGCCGCATGCCGCCGTGGCGCAGCAGGTTGCGGGCGTCCTGGTGCGAGAACAGGTTTTCGCCGGTGGCCATGGGCAGGTCGTAGTGCTTGGAAAGCTCGGCCTGCAGGGCGTAGTCCAGCGGGTCGCCGACTTCCTCGTACCAGAACAGGTTGTAGGGCTTCAGGGCCTCGGCGTAGGCCAGACCCGTCTCCAGGTCGAAGCGGCCGTTGGCGTCGACCGCCAGGTTCTGGCCATCGCCGACGATTTCCAGCACCGACTCGATGCGGCGCAGGTCGACGTCCAGCGAGGCGCCGCCGATCTTCATCTTGACGACCTTGTAGCCGCGGTCGCGATAGCTGCGCATCTCGGCCTGCAGCTGGGCGTCGTCCTTGCCCGGATAGTAGTAGCCGCCGGCCGCGTAGACCCAGACCTTGTCGTCGGCCACGCCGCCGCGATAGCGGTCGGCCAGCAGGCGATAGAGGGGCTTCTCGGCGATCTTGGCCACGGCGTCCCAGACGGCCATGTCCAGCGTGCCGACGGCGACCGAGCGCTCGCCGTGCCCGCCGGGCTTCTCGTTCGTCATCAGGGTCTTCCAGATGGCGAACGGATCGAGGTTGCCAGCGTCCTGGTCGATCAGGCTGTCGGGCGCGGCCTCGGCCAGGCGCGGCAGGAAGCGCTCGCGCATCAGGGCACCCTGGCCATACCGGCCATTGGAATTGAAGCCATAGCCGATCACCGGCTTGCCATCGCGCACCACATCGGTGATGACGGCGACGACCGAGCAAGTCATCTTCGAGAAGTCGATATAGGCATTGGCGATCGGCGAGGCGATTGAGACGGTCTTCTCGCGGATGTCGAGGATACGCACGGTGTTCTCCAGTTGGCGACTGGGACCCTAGGCAAGCGGGAAAACGCGAGCCAATGCCGTTCTCGGCGATCGCTATGCGAAACAGGCATGATCTATGGAATTGATCTGGCTCGAAGATTTCGTCGCCCTGGCCGAGACGGGAAACTTCTCGCGGGCGGCCGAGAACCGGCACGTGACCCAGCCCGCCTTCAGCCGCCGCGTACGGGCGCTGGAGGACTGGGTGGGCGCGCCGCTGTTCGATCGCGCCACGCCTGGCGTCACCCTGACCGCCGCCGGCCAGCAGTTCCGCACAGGGGCCGACGAGCTGATCCGCCGCATCATCCAGCTGCGCCGCGAGAGCCGCGAGGCGGGTGGGCAGGAGGCGGCCACCCTGCGCTTCGCCGCCACCCACGCCCTGTCCTTCACCTTTTTTCCGCAGTGGATGCGCGAGTTGGAGGGCGGGGCCAGCCTGGGGCCGATCCGGCTGATCTCCGACAGCATGCAGGCCTGTGAAGAGCTGATGATGCACGGCGAGGCGCAGTTCCTGCTGTGCCATCACCACACCGCCGCCCCCAGCCGGTTCGGCGCCCAGTTCCGTTCGGCGGTGGTCGGCCAGGACGCCCTGGCCCCGTTCACCGCGCCCGGCGCCGACGGCGGGCCGCGCTGGAGCCTGTCGGACACGGCCGAAGAGATCCCGTATCTCGCCTATAGCGACGAGTCGGGTCTGGGGCGGATCGTCGAGGCGCAGCGCTTCATCGATCGGATGCCGGGCCTGCGCACCGTGTTCTCGGCGCGGTTGGCGGCCAGCCTGGCGACAATGGCGCGCGAGGGCAGGGGCGTGGCCTGGCTGCCGGTCAGCCTGGTCGAGAGCGAGGTGGCGTCGGGACGTCTGGTGCGGGCCGGCGGCGTGGACCTGGAAGTGCCTGTCGACATCCGGGTGTTTCGTCCGACCGCGCGCCAGAGCCCGGCGGCCGAGGCCTTCTGGAGCGAACTGGCCGCCCACTAAAAAGAATGGGCGCCGACGGGGGGGAATGTCGGCGCCCACCTAGATCAGTGGTGGTGATGGTGCGTCGAAATACGACGCCCGGTTGAAAATATGCGGCGCAACCCCAATGATGACCAATGCCGATTGTGTTGCACGCTATGCGCGATCGGCATCGTTCTCAACTCTCGATGGCGTTGACTTCGACTGGAATCATCATTTTTGACAACTATCGCGCGACTGATCCGCCTGCTTCGATCTTGAAGGGCGTCTCGTCGGTCGAGGCCACCGTCGTCTTCGCGGTCGTCACCTTGGCGTTGCGCACCAGCATGCCGCGCTTGGCCTCGATGCGGACATTGCGCAGGGTCAGGCCGGCGATCGGGCGCTCGGGCAGGCCCACGGCGATGCCGGCCAGGTCGGCGCCAGTGGCGGTCAGGCCGTCGACCACGATGCCATCCATGTCCGGCGTCTTGTCGGCGACCACCGGCTGGGCCGCGTCGTCCGGGCCGGGCCAGATCTGGTTGCCCAGGATGAAGCCGCCGGGCCGCAGCTGAGCCGTCGCCGCCTTGATGTCCAGCGGCCGGTACTCGTAGTAGCTGGTGAAGACCAGCGGGGTCTCCACGTCGGTCATGCGGTTGTTCTTGAACACCACGTCGCGGACCTTGCCGCCCTTGCCGCGCATGGTCTTGATCCGCAGGCCGTACATCGAGCCGTCGAAGCTGTTGTTCTCGACCCGCACGCGGGCCACGCCGCCGCTGGTGCCGCTGCCGATGCAGATGCCGCGACCGGCCAGGATGGTGTTGCCCGAGATCAGGATGTCGGACGACACCGCGTCTGGATAGCGCGGGTCCGGCCCGTTGGACTTCACCGCCACGATGTCGTCGCCGACGCTGATGACGTTGTTGGTGATCGCCACGTGGCGACTGTTGATCGGGTCGATGGCGTCGGTGTTGGGCGCGCTGGACGGAGCGGTGATCCGCACGCGGTCGATGGTCACGTGATCGGTGTCGTTCAGCACCAGGTGGAACGACGGCGAGTTCTCGATCCGCACGCCCTCGAAGCGGATATTGGTGCTGTGGCTGACCAGGATCAGGCGCGGACGGTCGTCCTTCTGCTGCTGGCGGGCCTGGCCGTCGGTGGCGAAGTTGGGGCTGGCGCGCCAGGTCGCCCGGATCCGCTCCCACCACACCGCGCCCTGGCCGTCGATCAGGCCCTCGCCGACCACGGCGACATTGTCGGCGCGGTCGACATTGATCAGGCCGGCCCGTTCGCCCTGCGGGAACAGGGCCGGGTCGGTGGCGGCCAGCACTTCGGCGCCCTTCTGGATCTCCAGGCGGATGTTGGACTTCAGCCAGATCGGGCCGATCAGATATTCGCCGCGCGTCACCCGCACGGTGCCGCCGCCGGCCGAGGCGCAGGCGTCGATGGCGGCCTGGAAGGCCTCGGTGTCGAACCAGATGCGCGTGCCGCCGGCCCCGTGGTCGCGCACGTCGCAGATCTTGGCGGGGAAGCGGTTGACCGATTGGGCGTGGACGGCGGTCGCGCCGGCCAGGGCGGCGAGCGCGGCGGCCGAGGCCAGCAGGGCGGCCTTTTGACGTAAACAGGCGGTCTTCATCGGTCGATCTTCCCTAGTTCGTCGCGACGACTACGCATCGCTGGCGGTGGCGCAGTCTAGGGCGCGTCGCGGTGCAGCGCCCATGCCGATGACGGTCAAGCTCATGCCGAACGGGCATGACCCCGGTTGGGCCTCAGTCCAGCTTGCGGCCTTCCAGCCAGGTCTCGATCAGGGCCGCGGCCTGGGCGCTGTGCTTCTCCAGCATCAGCATGTGGCCGTCGCCGTGCAGGCCGTGGTCGGCCATGCGCACCAGGTCGGTCTTCACGCCCGCCTGGCTCAGGTAGCGCGCGGTGCAGTGGTCGTAGCCGGCGTGGTACGAGGTCTCGGACATCAGGATCATCACCGGGAACCGCGACAGGTTCGTCAGCTTCCGGGCTGGCTCGGCCTGCCGCCAGCAGCGGACGAGACCGGGCCCCTCCGGCGCGGCGTCCTGCACCTTGGCCAGGTCGGTGGGGTTGGCCAGCGGCGGGTCGTAGGTCAGGGGCGTGGTCGTCAAGCCCCAGGGGCGGCTCAGCTTGTCTGGGTCACTATCGCCCCAGGGCGGCGGAGCGCCGAAGAAGGCCGGGCCGCTGGGCTCGACCGCGACGATGGCCTTGACCAGGTCCGGCCGCGCCTCGCCGATCGCCCAGCCGAACGCGCCCGACTGCGAATGGGTGACCACCACGGCGGGGCCGATCTTGTCGAGCAGGGCCGCGCCGGCCTCGGCGACCAGCTTGGCCGAGAGACTGGCGGAGATGCTCGAAACTTGCGAGGCGTAGAACTGGTCGAAGATCGGGTCGCCGGGCTTGCCGGTGGTCCCGGGCCACTGATTGTGCAGCTTGGCCTGGGGCCAGCCCTGGGGCTGACCGTCCTGGGGCGGGAAATCCTGCGGGGCGGTGAAGCGCTTGGCGACGAAGTCCGGCGGTTGCCGGTTGGCCGGACCGTAGGCGCCCTGGTCGTAGCCCGAGGCGCCGCGCCCGGGCTGGTCCATCAGATAGACCGCCCAGCCTTGCTCGACGAACAGCTTGGCCCAGCCGGGACGACCGTCCGGCGTCGACAGGAAGTTGGTGATCGTCTGGCCCGCGCCGGGAATGAACACCAGGGCCGTCTTGTGGAGGCGCTTGGCGGGCGCCAGGTAGAGGATGTGGGCCTGGCCGGTCATGGTCTTGCCGTCGGCAGCATAGTGGCCGCCGACGAAAAAGGTCCCGACGTCAGAGATACCAGCGGACGGAGAGGCGGCCTGGACCGGGCCCGCGGTCCCAAGCGCCAACGCCGCCGCGACCGGCAGGCCACGCCAGGTTCGAATGCCGGCCATATCGAGCGCCTCCCAAATCTTTGACGAGGACCCTGGAACGGGCAGGGAGGCTTTGCCAATGCCGAACCGATCTCGCGCCATGTCGGTTCGGCATGACGCGAGAAGCGATCAGCGCGCGAACAGGTCCAGCGGCACGGCGTCGGCCATGGCCTTGTAGCCGGCCAGCGAGGGGTGCAGGCCGTCGCCGGAGTCGTAGGCCGGCGACAGCTTGTTGGGATTGGCCGGGTCGGCCATCAGCTTGTCGAAGTCGATCACCGCGTCGAAGCGGCCCGGCGTCCGGATCCAGGCGTTGACCGCCTGGCGGTCCTGCTCGTTGGCGGCGTCGGGGTGATAGTAGGCCGAGCCGCCGAACGGCATGACGGTGGCGCCGTAGATCCTGATCCCGCGCTCGCGGGCGCGGCGGATCATCTGGTCGTAGGACGCGGTCATCCGCGCCACCAGGGCGGCATGTGCCTCTGGGCTGGCAGGCTGCTCGCGGGTCAGGACGCCCAGGTCGTTCACGCCCTCCAGCACGATGACGTACTTCACGCCGGCCTGGTTGATCACGTCGCGATCGAAGCGGGCCATGGCGTTGGGGCCTAGGCCGTCCAGCAGCAGGCGGTTGCCGCCGATGCCGGCGTTCAGCACGCCCACGCCTTTCGTGCGCGGATCGGCCTGCAGGCGAGCGGCCAGGATGTCGGGCCAGCGGTTGTTTCCGTTGGTGGTGACGCCATAGCCGTCGGTGATCGAGTCGCCGAAGGTCACCAGGCTGGCGCCGGTCGGGCGCTGGACGTCGACGCCGGAGATCACGAACCAGCGGTCCAGCGACTTGCCGCCGGTCAGCCCGGCGGCCGCCAGCTGGTCGCCAGCCCCGAACCACGAGGTGGTGCGCGAGCCCGGATGGCTGGTCTGCTGGGCCGGCGGCGCGCCGTCGAAGCGGATCGTGATCGCCATGTTGGCCAGGGGCGTGGCCGGGAAGTCGATCGGGTCGGACAGGTATTCGGCGCCCGGCGGAACGGTCACCTCGGGACGGTCGGAGAAGGTCAGGGCGCGGTCGCTGGCCGGGTCGATGCGGGCCGAGCCCGGCGCGGCGGCCAGGGCGACGTGGACGCCCGCCAGCTTCAGCGGCTCGGTCCCGAAGGCGTTGGACAGCCGCACGCGGATCCTGCCGCCGCCGGTGCTGAGCCGCAGGCTCTGACGCAGCGTGCCGTCGGTGACGTCGGCGGCGGGCAGGGCGTCCTTGGCCGCCGGGATCATCTGGGCCGAGGCCCACGAGCCCACCCAGCGCTTGGCCTCCGGCGCCTTGGCGGGCGCGGCGACGACGGGAGCCGCGCCGATCGAAAGCGCGATCGCCAGCCCGACCAGGGCCCGCTTGTTGAAATCCATGTTTCCTCCAGCCCGGCCGACGACGGGTCTTGTTCGCCTGATCCTAGGCGATGAAATGAGACCGGTACCATAAAAAACTTGAGTGGTCTGACCTCTCCTTCCATACTGTGATCAACGTCGGCGACCAACGCCGCCATCGGCCGTTCGACGGTCCGTTCCATTCGTGGGGAAACGAAGAGATCATGAGCCAGACCGTCACCCGCCGTACGCTCGGCGTCAGCCTGGCCGCCCTGGCCGCCGCCACCTCGACGATCGCCCGCGCCGCCGCGCCGCCCAAGGCCGAGAAGGCGCTCTACAAGGATCCGACCCAGCCGATCGAACTGCGGGTGCGCGACCTGCTCTCGCGCATGACGCTGGAAGAGAAGGCCGCCCAACTGATCGGCATCTGGCTGACCAAGGCCAAAATCCAGACGCCGAACGGCGACTTCTCGCCCGCCGAGGCCAGCAAGAACTTCCCCAACGGCCTGGGCCAGATCTCGCGCCCGACCGACCGCAAGGGCCTCAAGCCCGCCACGGTGGTCGACGCGGCCGCCGGCGCCGACGACGGCTCGGTCAACCGCAACGCCAAGGAGACGGCGCACTACATCAACGCCGCCCAGAAGTGGGCGATGGAGCAGACGCGCCTGGGCATCCCGATGCTGATGCACGACGAGGCCCTGCACGGCTATGTCGCCCGCGACGCCACCAGCTTCCCCCAGGCCATCGCCATGGCCTCGACCTTCGATCCCGATACGGTCGAGAAGTGCTTCGCCGTCGCCGCCCGCGAGATGCGCGCCCGGGGCTCGAACATCGCCCTGGCTCCGGTGGTCGACGTGGCCCGCGATCCGCGCTGGGGCCGCATCGAGGAGACCTACGGCGAGGATCCGCACCTGTGCGCCGAGATCGGCCTGGCGGCGATCCGCGGCTTCCAGGGCAAGACCCTGCCGCTGGCCAAGGACAAGGTGTTCGTCACCCTCAAGCACATGACCGGCCACGGCCAGCCCGAGAACGGCACCAATGTCGGCCCGGCCCAGATCGCCGAGCGGACCCTGCGCGAGAACTTCTTCCCGCCGTTCGAACGGGCGGTGAAGGAGCTGCCGGTGCGCTCGGTCATGCCGTCGTACAACGAGATCGACGGGGTGCCCTCGCACGCCAACCGCTGGCTGCTGCACGACGTGCTGCGCGGCGAATGGGGCTTCAAGGGCGCGACGATGAGCGACTATTTCGCCATCAAGGAACTGATCGCCCGCCACAAGCTGACCGACAACCTGGCCGACACGGCCGTGATGGCGATGAACGCCACGGTCGACATCGAGCTGCCCGACGGCGAGGCCTATGTCCTGCTGCCCGAGCTGGTGAAGTCCGGCCGCATCCAGCAGAGCCAGGTCGACGAGGCCGTGGCCCGCGTGCTGGCCATCAAGTTCGAGGGCGGCCTGTTCGAGAACCCCTACGCCGACGAGAAGACGGCCGACGCCAAGACCGCCACGCCCGACGCCATCGCCCTGGCCCGCGAGACCGCCCGCAAGGCCGCGGTGCTGCTGAAGAATGACAAGGGCGTGCTGCCGCTGGATCCCTCGAAGTTCAAGCGCCTGGCCCTGCTGGGCACCCATGCCAAGGACACCCCGATCGGCGGCTATAGCGACGTGCCGCGCCACGTGGTGTCGATCTACGAAGGCCTGGCCGCCGAGGCCAAGAAGAGCGGCTTCACGCTGGACTACGCCGAGGCCGTGCGGATCACCGAAAGCCGCGTCTGGGCCGCCGACGAGGTCAAGCTGGTCGATCCGGCCGTCAACGCCAAGCTGATCGCCGAGGCCGTCGAGGTGGCCAAGCAGGCCGACGTCATCGTCATGGTGCTGGGCGACAACGAACAGACCAGCCGCGAAGGCTGGGGCGACAACCACCTGGGCGACCGCGACAGCCTGGACCTGGTCGGCCAGCAGAACGACCTGGCCAAGGCGATCTTCGACCTGGGCAAGCCGACGGTGGTGTTCCTGCTGAACGGCCGACCGCTGTCGATCAACCTGCTGGCGCAGCGCGCCGACGCCATCGTCGAGGGCTGGTACCTGGGCCAGGAGACCGGCAACGCCGCCGCCGACATCCTGTTCGGCCGGGCCAATCCGGGCGGCAAGCTGCCGGTCAGCATCGCCCGCGACGTGGGCCAACTGCCGATCTACTACAACCGCAAGCCCACCTCGCGCCGGGGCTATCTGTTCGACGAGACGACGCCGCTCTATCCGTTCGGTTTCGGGCTGTCCTACACCACCTTCGACATCTCGGCCCCGCGTCCGGCCAAGGGCGAGATCGGCGCCGGCGAGAGCGTCAAGGTCGAGGTCGACGTGACCAATACCGGCAAGGTCGCCGGCGATGAGGTGGTGCAGCTTTACATCCACGACGAGGCCGCCTCGGTGACCCGTCCGCTGCTGGAGCTCAAGCACTTCAAGCGCGTGACCCTGGCCCCCGGCGCCAGGCAGACGGTGACCTTCGAGGTGTCGCCGCTGGACCTGTCGCTGTGGAACCTGGAGATGAAGCGCGTGGTCGAGCCGGGCAAGTTCACCCTGCTGTCGGGCCCGAACTCGGCTCAGCTGAAGCCGGCGACGCTGACGGTCGTCGCCTGATTTTAATCCGCTCATCCCGGCGAATGCCGGGACCCAGATCGTAAAGCGGAGCTCTTCGGATCAAATCCTAGATGCTCAGGCTGAATCTGGGTCGGCATTCGCCGGGATGAGCGGCTTTTGAGAGTCCGCCCATGATCCGCACCGCCGCTTCCGCCCTGGCCCTGGCGGCCGCCCTGGCCGTGGGCGTGGCCATCGCCGCGCCAGCTCGGGCCAGCGAACCCGTCGCGATCAGCGCCGCACCCGCCGCCGGCGCCTTCCCGCTGATCGCCAACGCCCGCTCGGCCCGGATCGAGACCGACGTCACCGATTGGCCCGGCGTCCTGCGCGCCGTGAACGACATCCGTTCGGACCTCTCCAAGCTATCGGCCGACGCCCAGCCGGCCGAGGACGCGCCCGTCGTCATCATCGGCACGATCGGCAAGAGCGCCGCCATCGACGCGCTGATCGCTTCGGGCAAGCTCGACGTGACCGGGGTCAACGGCCAGTGGGAAGCGTTCGTCCAGCAGGTGGTCGAGAACCCGCGTCCGGGCGTGGCGCGCGCCCTGGTCATCGCCGGGGCCGACAAGCGCGGCACGATCTTCGGGGCTTACGACCTGATCGAGCGGGCCGGCGTTTCGCCGTGGAGCTGGTGGGCCGACGTGCCGGTGTCGACCAAGGCGCAGATCTATGTCGCCGCCGGCCGGCGCGTGCAGAAGCCGACGGTCAAGTATCGCGGTCTCTTCCTCAACGACGAGGATCCGGCGCTGTCGGGCTGGGCCAAGGCGCGGTTCGGCGGGGTGAACCACGACTTCTACGCCAAGGTCTTCGAGCTGACCCTTCGCTTGAAGGGCAACTTCCTGTGGCCGGCCATGTGGGGCAAGTCGATCTATGACGACGACCCGCTGAGCGCGCCGCTGGCCGACGAATACGGCGTGGTGCTGGGCACCTCGCACCACGAGCCGCTGGGCCGGGCCCACGTCGAATGGGACCGTTACGGCCAGGGGCCGTGGGACTACACCAAGAACCCTGAGAAGCTGCGGGACTTCTGGCGGGAGGGCGTCAAGCGGCTGGGCGCCAACGAGAGCCTGGTCACGGTGGGCATGCGCGGCGACGGCGACGAGCCGATGACCCAGGGCACGGCCACCAAGCTGCTGGAGACCATCGTCGCCGACCAGCGCCAGATCATCGGCGAGGTCACCGGCAAGCCGGCGTCCGAAACGCCCCAGGTCTGGGCGCTCTACAAGGAGGTGCAGGACTATTACGACGCCGGCATGCGCGTGCCCGACGACGTGACCCTGCTGTTCTCGGACGACAACTGGGGCGACATCCGCCGCCTGCCGGAGCCGGGCAAGACGCGGCCGGGCGGCTACGGCGTCTACTACCATTTCGACTATGTGGGCGGACCCCGGAACTACAAGTGGGTGAACACCAACCAGGTCTCGCGCACCTGGGAGCAGATGAAGCTGGCCCGCGACTACGGGGCCGACCGGCTGTGGATCGTCAATGTCGGCGACCTGAAGCCGATGGAGCTGCCGATCGAGTTCTTCCTCGACATGGCCTGGGATCCCGACGCCATGAGCGTGGGCAAAATGGCGGGCTTCACCCACAACTGGGCCGCCGCCCAGTTCGGAGCCGAGCACGCCGACGAGATCGCGGCCTTGCTGGACGGCTACACGCGGCTGAACGCCCGGCGCAAACCCGAACTGATCGACGGCTCGACCTTCAGCCTGGTCAATTTCCGCGAGGCCGAGCGGGTCGAGGGCGAGTGGGCCGACCTGGAGCGCCGGGCCGACGCCATTCGCCGCGTGCTGCCCAAGGATCAGGACGACGCCTTCTTCCAGCTGGTCTGGTTCCCGATCCAGGCCAGCGCCAATCACACCCGGCTCTACATCGCCGCCGGTCGCAACGCCCTGTACGCCAAGCAGGGCCGGGTCGCGGCCAATGACGAGGCGGCCAAGGTCCGGGCGTTGTTCGCCCGCGACGGCGAACTGGTGCGCCAATGGGACGAGGACCTGGCCGGCGGCAAGTGGGACAAGATGATGAGCCAGACCCACATCGGCTACACCTACTGGCAGCAGCCGCCGACCAACGTGATCCCGGCGACGAGCGCCGTGAGAGCCGGGGCCGGCTGGGGCGTGGCGGTGGAGGGCCGGGCGGACGCCGTGGCCGACGCCGCCGACCTGCCGCCTCTGGCCCGCGACGGCGCCGCCAGCCGGTGGATCGACGTGTTCAATCGCGGCGTCGCGCCCCTGGCTTTCAACGCCAAGGCCGGCGAGCCGTGGGTGAAGGTCAGCCCTGGTCCGGCCGCCGCCAATGGCGATACGCGGCTGGAAATCTCGGTCGACTGGAAAGCCGCCCCGGCCGGCGCGCGGCGCGTTCCGATCACGCTGACGGGCGCCGACGGCAAGGCCGTGACGGTCACGGCGGTGGTCGAGGACGCATCGCGCAAGGCGGCCAAGGGCGCCTTCGTCGAAGCTGGCGGTCCGCTCGCCATCGAGGCCGAGCATCATGTCGCCGCGACCGGCGCGGGCGGCGTCTCCTGGACCACGATCCCGGGCCTTGGCCGCACCCTGTCGGGCGTCACAAGCTCGCCGTCGACCGCGCCGTCCAGCGCGCCGGGGCAGGGAGCCTGGCTCGACTACGCCGTCGACCTGGAGCAGGCGGGCGATTTCGACCTGCGGGTCTTCACCGCGCCCAGCCTCGACTTCCGGGGCGGGACCGGCCTGCGCTATGCCGTCTCGCTGGACGGCGCGCCACCGGTGATCGCCAACCTGCACGAGGGCGAGACGCACACGGGCGAAGGCCAGAAGAGCTGGGAGAAGGCCGTGGCCGACAACGCCCGCGTCCAGACGATCCGGCTGACGGCGGCCAAGGCCGGCGCCCACCGCATCCGGCTATGGCGGGTCGATCCCGGTGTGGTGTTCGAGCGGCTGGTGATCTCGCGCGGGGACTTGCCGGAGAACTATCTGGGGCCGGTGGAGGGCGTCAGACACTGATCCTTCTCCCCTTGCGGGAGAAGGTGTCGGCGAAGCCGACGGATGAGGGGGGTCTCAGACCTGACCGTCGTGCGCGGCGGGATCGTTCATCGACCCTCACCCGACCCGCTTCGCGGGCCACCCCTCTCCCGCAAGGGGAGAGGGAAGGCTAGATCGCCACTCTTTTCGCAATTGCGCTACGCCTCGCCCCGGTTTCCTGCTTGGCCCGCTCGACGGCTTCGGTCTCGGTGGCGTGCAGCAGGTGGTCGATGACGCGTTCCAGGTGGTCGCGCATGGCCTGGCGGGCGGCGGCGGGGTCGCGGGCCTTCAGGGCCTCGAACACCCGGCGGTGCTCGACGATGCGCGGTTGCAGGCCCATGCCGCGGGCGCGGGTCAGGATGTTGCGGGCCAGGGGCGAGCGGTTACGCCAGTCCCACAGGTTCTCGATCGTGGCGATGATCGCGCCGTTTCCGGAGGCCCGGGCGATGACCATGTGGAACTCGCGGTCGGCGTCCTCGCCCAGAATCTCTTCCTCGCGGGCCATGCGCTCCATCAGCGCCTCGAGCTCACGGATCTGGTCGTCGGTGATGGCGGTGGCGGCCAGGGCGGCGGCTTCGCCCTCGAACAGGCGGCGGGCCTCGATCAGCTCGAACGCGCCGATTTCGGAGGCGGGTTCGGCGCTGGCCACGGCCGCGGGGCGCACGTCGCCGGTGACATAGATGCCCAGGCCGTGACGAGCCTCGATCATGCCCAGCATTTCCAGGGCGATCATCGCTTCGCGCAGGGTGGGGCGGCTGACGCCGAACTGCTCGGCCAGCTCGCGTTCCGTGGGCAGACGGTCGCCAAGCTTATACTGACCGCCCTCAATGGCCTCGGCGATCGAGTCGGCGATTCTGCGATAGAGCTTGACGTTCTCGGTCATGGGTTTCGTCGGTTTCTCGGCGGCGGGCCGCGGGGCCCCTCAGACTCGCGATAGCATAACCGACCTGACCCGCGCGGGCTATTTCCGACACCGCTGTCCAAAGGCCGGGCGATCGCCCAAGGCCTTGCCGGAAAACGCTGTGGGTACAGCCTCACCAATCGTGCATGGAACCGTCCTCGCGACGGGCGATCGGCAGGTAGGCGCGCTTGTACGGATATTTGGCGGCTTCGGTTTCGTTGATGTCGACGCCCAGGCCGATCGTGTCGCCCGGGTGCAGCATGCCGTCATGGAAGTTGTAGGCGTGCGGGAAGACCTCGTCGGTCGCCTCGGTGTGGCGCATGTATTCCTGGATGCCGAAATTGGGGATCGACATGTCGAAGTGCAGGGCGGCGGCCATGCAGACCGGCGACAGGTCGGTGGCCCCGTGGCAACCGGTGCGCACGTGGTGCAGGTCGGCGAAGCTGGCGATCTTGCGCAGGTGGGTGATGCCGCCGGCATGGACCACGGTGGCGCGGATATAGTCGATCAGCTGTTCCTCGATCAGCTGCTTGCAGTCCCAGATCGAGTTGAAGATCTCGCCCACGGCCAGCGGGGTGGTGGTGTGCTGGCGGATGATGCGGAAGCTGGCCTGGTTCTCGGCGGGGACGGCGTCCTCCATCCAGAACGGGCGGTAGGGCTCCAGGTCCTTGCCCAAGCGGCCGGCCTCGATGGGCGTCAGGCGGTGGTGGACGTCGTGCAGCAGGTGCAGGTCCCAGCCCAGCTTGTCGCGCGCGGCCTCGAACAGGCCCGGCGCGCTGCGCAGGTACTTCTCGGTCGACCACAGGCTTTCGGTCGGCAGGTCGCCGTCGGCGGGCTCGTAGAAGAACTTGTCCTTGGAGACGCCGTAAACGCCTTTCAGGCCCGGCACGCCCGACTGCAGGCGGATGGCCTTGTAGCCCTTCTCGGCATAGGCCTGGGCGTTCTCCAGGGTCTCCTCGACCGTCGCGCCGTTGGCGTGGCCGTAGACCATCACGCCGGTGCGGCAGGCGCCGCCCAGAAGCTGGTAGAGGGGCAGGCCGGCGATCTTGGCCTTGATGTCCCACAGGGCCATGTCGACCGCGGCGATGGCGGCCATGGTCACCGGCCCGCGACGCCAGTAGGCGCCCTTGTACAGGTACTGCCAGATGTCCTCGATATTGTGGGCGTCGCGGCCGATCAGGCAGGGGATGACGTGGTCGGTCAGATAACTGGCCACGGCCAGTTCGCGGCCGTTCAGCGTGGCGTCGCCGACGCCGTGTACGCCGTCGCTGGTCTCGATCTTCAGGGTGACGAAGTTTCGCCCCGGGCAGGTGACGATGACGCGGGCGGCGGTGATCTTCGGCATGGGACGCTTTCGTTGACCCGACGGCAAAATCGGATGGTAGCGGTATCGATCTAAATCAGGCGCGCCGGTTGTCAACCCATTGGTCTGACCAATGATGTCTTAGTGTCTCGACCTTTGCTCAAGGTAGCGGTATCACAAGATCAAGACCGTCGCGCCCCCTCGCGTCGAACGGCATGATGTCGCCAGGGAGAAAACATGCGTCTTGCGTCCTTCGTGCGGGGGCTGTGGCTTGCGGCCGGCCTGATCTCGGCGACCCTGAGCGCCTCCGTGGCCCGGGCCGAGGACGGCTATGACCTGTGGCTGCGCTATCGGCCGCTGCCGACGGCGCAACGACCCGCGGCCCGCGCCATCGCGCCCGTCGCCGACACCCCGACGCTGAAGGTCGCCCGCGCCGAACTGCAGCGCGGACTGGACGGCCTGATCGGCTCGGCGCCGGCCGCCGATGCGCCTTCGATCCTGCTGGGCACGCCCAAGAGCTCGCCCGCCGTGACGGCCCTGAACCTGCCGCTGAAGGGCGCGGGCGACGAGGGCTACCTGATTAGAACGCTCCAAAATTCAAAGGGGGGCAAGACCACCGTGATCGCCGCCAACAGCGACGTCGGCGTGCTGTACGGCGTCTTCGCCTATCTTCGCCTGGTCCAGACGGGGCAGGGCGTCGACGCGCTCGACATCCTGTCGGCCCCCAAGATCAATCACCGCCTGCTGAACCACTGGGACAACCTGGATGGCCACGTGGAGCGCGGCTATGCCGGCGCCTCGCTGTGGGACTGGTGGAAGCTGCCCGACTACACCGACCCCCGCTACGTCGACTACGCCCGCGCCAACGCCTCGATCGGCGTCAACGGCACGGTTCTGAACAACGTCAACGCCAAGGCCGACAGCCTGACCGCGCCCTATATCGCCAAGGCCGCGGCCCTGGCCGACGTGTTCCGGCCCTACGGCATCAAGGTCTATCTGTCGGCCCGCTGGTCCGCTCCGATCGAGATCGGCGGCCTGAAGACCGCCGACCCGCTGGACCCGGCGGTGAAGGCGTTCTGGAAGGCCAAGGCCGACGAGATCTACAAGGCGATTCCCGACTTCGGCGGCTTCCTGGTGAAGGCCAATTCCGAGGGCCAGCCAGGCCCGCAGGACTATGGCCGCACCCATGTCGACGGGGCCAACATGTTGGCCGACGCGGTGGGACCACACGGCGGGATCGTGATGTGGCGGGCCTTCGTCTATTCGCACGAGCAGCCGGACGACCGCGCCAAGCAGGGCTACAGCGAATTCAAGCCGTTCGACGGTCAGTTCCGCGACAACGTCATCGTCCAGGTCAAGAACGGGGCGATCGACTTCCAGCCGCGCGAGCCGTTCCACCCGCTGTTCGGGGCCATGCCCAAGACCAACCTGGGCATGGAGTTCCAGATCACCAAGGAATACCTCGGCTTCGCCACCCACCTCGTCTACCTCGGTCCGCTCTACGAAGAGACCCTGAAATCGGACACCTACGCGCACGGTCCGGGTTCGACCGTGGCCAAGGTGGTGGACGGCACGCTGGATGCGCGCCCCCTGACCCTGATGGCCGGCGTCGCCAATATCGGCCGTGACCGCAACTGGTCGGGCTCGCAGTTCGACCAGGCCAACTGGTACATGTTCGGCCGCCTGGCCTGGGATCCGGAAGCCTCGACCAAGGACATCGCCGCCGACTGGGCCAGGATGACCTTCTCGACCGATCCACGTTTCGTCGCCCCGACCGTGGCGATGATGATGGGCTCGCGCGAGGCGGCGGTCGACTACATGACCCCGCTGGGCCTGCACCACCAGATGGGCCGCAGCCATCACTACGGTCCCGGTCCCTGGGTGACCGGCGGGCCGCGCGCCGACTGGACGAGCGTCTACTACGCCAAGGCCGGCAAGGACGGGATCGGCTTTGACCGCACGGCCACCGGGAGCAACGCCACGGCCCAGTACGCGCCCGTCGTGGCCAAGCGCTTCTCGGACCTGAAGACGATCGACGAGAAGGACCTGCTGTGGTTCCACCACCTGCCGTGGACCTACAAGCTGAAGTCTGGCCAGACCCTGTGGGACGGCCTGGTGACCCACTATTCGCACGGCGTCGCCACGGTGGACGGCATGGGCAAGACCTGGGCGGGCCTGGCGCCCTATGTCGATCCCGAGCGCCACGCCCAGGTGGCCGATTTCCTGGCCATCCAGCGCAACGAGGCCCAGTGGTGGCGCGACGCCTCGATCGCCTATTTCCAGACCTTCTCGGGCCTGCCCCTGCCGGCCGGCGAAGCGCCCCCGGCCCATTCGCTGGACTACTACGAGGGCCTGAACTTCCCGTATGCGCCGGGCGGAGGCTGATGGCGGATCAGGAGAGCCGGTCCCGGAACTCGGTGTAGTCGAACTGGCGGACCAGGCTCAGCGCATCGGTGTTGCTGTTCCACAGGGCGATGGCGGGCAGGGGCACGCCATTGAAGGTGTTGGTCTTGACCATCGAATAGTGGGCCTGGTCGAGGAAGGCGATGCGCGTACCCGCCGCCGGGACGGATGCGAAGACGTAGTCGCCGATGATGTCGCCGGCCAGGCACGACGGGCCGCCGATCCGGACGGCGACGCCTTCTGAACGCTCGTCCAGCATCGCGGGGCGGTAGGGGGCCTCGATCACATCGGGCATGTGGCAGGTGGCCGAGATGTCGGTGATGGCCACGGGCAGGCCGTTCTCGAAGGTGTCGAGGATCTCGCCGACCAGAATGCCCGCGTCCAGGGCGATGGCCTCGCCCGGCTCGATATAGACCTGCACGCCATGGCGCGCGGCGATCTCACCCAACAGGACGACCAAGTCGTCCTTGCGGTAGTCGGCGCGGGTGATGTGGTGGCCGCCGCCGAGATTGATCCACTTCACGCCGCCCAGCAGGCCTTCGAGCCTGGGCTCCAGCGACGCCCAGATCCGCTGCAGGGGCTCGAACCCCTGCTCGCACAGGGCGTGGACGTGCAGGCCGTCGATCCCCTCCAGATGCTCCGGACGCAGCTGCGAGACCGGGAAGCCCAGGCGCGAGCCGCGCTGGCAGGGGTCGTACTTGGCGACCTCGGCCTCGCTGTGCTCTGGATTCAGCCGCAGGCCGATGTCGAACACCGCGCCGTCGGCGCGCGCCGCCGCGATCAGGTCGGCGAACCGGGCGATCTGGGCGGGCGAGTTGAAGATCACCGAGTCCGACAGCCGCAGGATCTCGGGCAGGTCCTCGCACTTGTAGGCCGGCGAATAGGTGGTCAGGTGGCCGTGATAGTGCTCACGGGCCAGACGCGCCTCCCACAGGCCCGAGGCGCAAACGCCGTCGAGATATTCGCCGACCACATCGGCCAGCGACCACATCGAGAACGCCTTCAGCGCCAGCAGGACCTTGGCGCCGGCCCGCTCGCCGACGTCCTTGAGGGTGGCGAGGTTGCGCCGGATCGCGACCTCGTCGACCACGAAACAGGGCGACGGGACGCGGTCCAGGTCAAAGCGTGCGAATGCGCCGGGGCCGGCGGCCTTGGTTTCCATCCGTCGGGTCCGGTCAGAAGGCCAGCGGGGCGTCCAGGTCCTGGATCTTCCAGGGCAGGCCGTGCTGGTTCAGCATGTCCATGAACGGATCGGGATCCAGCTGCTCCATATTGAACACGCCGGCGCCCTTCCACTGGCCGGTCAGCATCAGGGCCGCGCCGATCATGGCCGGTACGCCCGTGGTGTAGCTGACCGCCTGGTTGTTGGTCTCGGCGTAGGCTTCTTCGTGGTCGCAGATATTGTTGATGTAGACGGTGCGGGCCTTGCCGTCCTTCTCACCGGTGGCGATCGTGCCGATATTGGTCTTGCCCTTGGTGATCGGACCCAGCGACGAGGGCTCGGGCAGCAGGGCCTTGAGGAACTCGATCGGGATGATCTCGCGGCCCTGGAACATCATCGGCTCGATGCTGGTCATGCCGATGTTGCCCAGCACGTCCAGGTGCTTGAGGTAGCTGTCGCCGAAGGTCATCCAGAAGCGGATGCGCTGGATCTCCGGATAGAACTTCACCAGCGATTCCAGCTCCTCATGGTACATGAGGTACATGTTCTTCGGGCCGACTTGCTCGAAGTCGAACACCTGCTTGTGGCTCAGCGCCGGGCCTTCGACCCACTGGCCGTTTTCCCAGTGCCGCGACGGGGCGGTCACTTCGCGCAGGTTGATCTCGGGATTGAAGTTGGTGGCGAAGGGCAGGCCCGTGTCGCCGCCGTTGCAGTCCAGGATGTCGAGCGTGTCGATCCGGTCCAGCAGGTGCTTCTTGGTGTAGGTGGTGAACACCGAGGTCACGCCCGGGTCGAAGCCGCTGCCCAGCAGCGCCATCAGGCCGGCGTCCTTGAAGCGGTCCTGGTAGGCCCACTGCCACTTGTATTCGAACTTGGCCTCGTCGCGCGGCTCGTAATTGGCCGTGTCGAGATAGTTCACGCCGGCCGCGAGGCAGGCGTCCATGATGTTGAGGTCCTGGTAGGGCAGGGCCAGATTGACCACCAGCGCGGGCTGCACGGCCTTGATCAGCGCCGTCGTCGCGGCGACGTCGTCGGCGTCGATCGCCGCGGTGTCGATCGTCACGCCGGTGCGCTGTTTCACCGACTGCGCGATGGCGTCGCATTTCGACTTCGTACGACTCGCCAGCGTGATGTGCGAGAAAATGTCCTTGTTCATCGCCATCTTGTGGACAGCGACCGAACCCACGCCGCCAGCGCCGATAACCAGCACCCTGCTCATTTGGGCTTCTCCTAAACGCCTAGTAGCCTCGTTCAGCATAGTCGCTCGCACGAGGGGGCGGGGGTCTTATCACGCGAAAGGCAGGTTCGCTAACCACCCTTGTCGAATATTCGGAACGGTTGGTTTCGGGGAGGGATCCCCCGACGCCACGAGACGCCGAAACTGCCACGGATGGATGACAGTCTTATCCGCATGCAAAAAAACGGCGTGTCCGAAGACACGCCGCTGGGGAACGCGAAGGAAGGAAGGTGTTCGCGTCAGGTTCTAGAACTGGCCGCGGATGCCGATCAGATAGGTGGCGCCCGGGTCGTAGAGGGTGAAGGCGGCGTTGTCGTACTGGAAGGTCTGACGCTGCTTTTCCTTGGTGATGTTGATCGCGTTGAACGTGATCTGCGGCGCGTACTTCCAGGGCAGCTGGTAGCTGGCCGACAGGTCGACCTGCTTGTAGGCGTCGGTCTTCAGGCGGGCGATCGGCACGCTGTTCTGGTTCGGGTCCGAGCTGATCTGGGCGTCGTTGTAGTTGTACGACAGCCGGATCGTCGCCCCGTGACCTTCGTAGTAGCCGGTCAGGTTATAGGTGTAGGGCGAGACGCCGATGGCCACCGCGGGAGCGCCGGCGCCGTTGGCGCTCTGGTTGATGCGGGTGTAGTTGGCGGTGAAGCCGGTGCCCGGGATCAGGAAGTCCAGCGGCTGGACCCAGTTCAGTTCATAGCCGCGGATGGTCAGGTTGCCGCCGGCGTTGACCTGCTGGCTGACCGTGACCGTGGCCGTGCTCGGGCCGCCGCGCAGGTCGATGGCCGCCTGCTGTTGCTGGGTCAGGTTGGCGTAGGCCACGCCCAGTTGGCTGAACGGGATGGTGTTGGTGCCTTGGATGGTGAAGCCGCTGACCACCTTCTGGAACAGGGCCACCCCGATATAGCCGGCGCCGCCGGTGTACCACTCACCGCCCATGTCGAAGTTGTTGGAGGTGTAGGGGGTGAGCGCCGGGTTGCCTTGGGTGGCGCTCTGGGCAGACGGATCGCTGAAGCTGGTGCCCGGCAGCATGGCGCTGGGGTTCGGGCGCGTCAGGGTCCGCGAGGCGGCCATGCGCAGGTTGATGTTGTCGCGCACCTTGTAGACGGCGTTGAAGGCCGGCAGGAACGCGTCGTACTTGGTCAGGCGCTCCAGGGTGGTCGTCACGCCGTTGACGGTCTGCGGGCCGCGGATCGTCTGGTCGGTGGTCACATAGCGACCGCCGAAGTTGAAGGCCAGGTCGCGGTCGAGGATCTGGGTGACCGCGTTGGCCTCGATATAGGCGCCGGTGGTCTCTTCCTCGATGAAGCCCGAGCTGGCGGCGGTGGCGGCCGACGACACGGCCGGGGCGCTGTCGTTGAAGCGGTCGTACTGGGTGGCCGCCTTGAACGAGTCGTAGTCGACCGTGATGAAGCCCGGGCCGGGACGCAGGTACGAGGCGAGCTGGGCTTGAGTGATGGCCGAGCCGGCCTGGCCGTTACAGGCCGGGGTAGGGGTGGGAACCGCGCCGTTCACCAGACCGCCGCCGCAGGCGAAGGTCTGCCAGGCGGTGCTGTTGTCCAGGGCCTGGATCGAGCGGCTGATATCGTCGTAGGCGACGCCGACCTTGATGTAGTTCTCGTCGCTGTCGCCGATCTTCAGGTTCCAGTGCGTGCCCTTGTTGGCGGTGACGCGCTTTTCGTTCTGGATGTTCAGGCGACCGCCGGCGAAGGTCCAGCCCAGGTTCGGGTCGTTCAGGTTGGCGGCGGTCTTGATGATCGGCATGTCGCCCGACGTGTTGTCGAAGTCGACGGTCAGGCCGGCGGGCGAGTTGACCAGGATGGTCGGCGCCTCGCGGAAGAACACGCTGCGGCTCAGGTTGAACTGGCCGTCCAGCAGCAGCCACGGATTGATCTGCCAGGAGCCGCCCGGGTTGAAGTTGTAGAAGTCGGTCTTTTCGTCATAGGGCCGCGCTTCCAGGAAGAACTGGGAGTTGGCGAAGGTGCCCTTGGTGACGACGTTGTTGCTGTCGACCTTGACGTTCAGCGGGATCATGCCGCTCGAGTTGCGGACGATCCAGTCCATGTCGAGACGGTTGAACTTGTTGTGGGTCTTGCCCAGCAGCAGGTCGCTATAGAACGCCAGGGCGTCGTTCGGGCGCCATTCGCCCGAGATCAGCACGGAGTCGCGGTTGCGCTTGCCCTCGCTGTAGGACTGGCGGCCCAGGCGCGGCAGCAGGCCGTCGCCCAGTTGCTGGGCGGTCGTGCCGGGGTTCAGGCCTTGCAGGTAGGCGGCGGTGACCGGCGTGCCGGCCACCAGGCCGTTGCCGGCGCCGGCCGGAACGGTGTCGGCGAACTTGAAGCCGTTGCCGCCGATGGCGCTGTTACAACCGGGCGAGGCGGCGGTCGGCAGGGTCGGCGGGGTCGTCACCGGCGGGGTCGTGCCGCACTGGGCGTAGGTCAGGTTGGCGTTGGTCCAGCCGATGGTCTCGAAGCCGTCGGTGCGGCTCTTGTTACGCACGCCGGCATAGCCGAGCAGCAGGCCGAACTCGCCAGCGTTGGTGTCCCAGGAGTCGCTGGCCAGGACGGCGCCGCGCGGGCTCCACTTGCCCGCGCTGTCTTGATAGCTGCCCTGCGCCGAATAGGTGAAGTGGCGGCCGGGACGATCCAGCGGACGGGCGTTGCGCATGTTGACCACGCCGGCCACACCGCCTTCGACCTGTTCGGCCATCGGGGTTTTGCTGACGTCCAGGCGGGTGAACAGTTCCGTCGGGAACAGGTTCAGGTCGACTTCGCGGTTCTGGTTCTGGCTGTCGGTGCGGCCCGACGAGGCCACGGCGATCTGCGAACCGTTCAGCAGCACCTTGGTGAAGTTGGTGCCCAGGCCGCGCACGGCGATGTTCAGACCATCGCCATTGATTTCGCGGGTCAGTTGGATACCGGGGATCCGGTTCAGCGACTCGGCGATGTTGAGGTCGGGAAACTTGCCGATGTCTTCGGAGAACACCGAGTCGGTGAAGGCGATGCTGTCGCGCTTGGCGTTGGTGGCGTCGGCCAGGCTCTTGCGGAAGCCGGTGACGATCACTTCCTCGACGGTGTCGGAATTAGGCGCCGCGGCGGCCGGAGCCGTCTGGGCGAACGCGGGCGCGGCGGCCAGGCCGGTCAGGCAGCTGGCGCCGATGAGCGCCAAGCGAAGGGCGCGCAATTGTAGTGACTGGTCCATTTGATTCTCCCCTAAATCTCAGTGCTCTGCGCACTTGTCATTTTGATCGCTTCCGGTTCCCGCCTCCTGATCGTCGGCGTTAGCCGGCGAGGGAGGTTGTAATGGTAGCGGTCACAGGAGTGATCGTTACGAGGTAAGGCCTCGTAAGTCAACGAGGTCATACCTCTCTAAAAAACGATGTCCGACCATTTGATCGCGAGGTGTGGCCCAGCGACCACCAAGGCGTCGGCCAGAGGCCGCGGCGGGCGGGTTCGACGCACGTGTTCCGGCCCTTTGTGAGCCGTTTCGCATCAGGCGTGGGCGATGATGGGCAGGAAGGTCTCGGCCGTCAGGCTGGCGCCGCCGACCAGCACGCCGTCGACGTTCGGGGTCGCCAGGATGTCGGCGGCGTTGGCGGGGGTCACCGAGCCGCCGTACAGCAGCCGAACGCGGTCGCCGGCCGGGCCGAGGGCCGCGCGGCAGGTCTCGCGCAGCACCGCGTGCATGGCGGCGATGTCGTCCGCCGTGGCCGAGCGGCCCGTGCCGATGGCCCAGATCGGCTCATAGGCCACCGACAGCCAGTCGCCGTCAGCGTCGGCCGGCAGGCAGTTTTCGAGCTGGGCGCGGACCACGGCCTCGGCCTGACCGGCCTCGCGGATGTCCAGGGCCTCGCCCACGCAGAGGATCACCGACAGGCCATGGCGTCGCGCGGCTTCGGCCTTGTCGCGCACCTCGGCGTCGGTTTCCTGGCGGCCCGCCCGGCATTCGCTGTGCCCGACGATCGTGAAGGCCGCGCCGGCGTCCTTGACCATGGGGGCCGACAGGCAGCCGGTGTGGGCGCCCTTGTCGGCGGCGTGGATGTCCTGAGCGCCGACGCTCAGCGCGCCCGTGGCCTGCCAGGCGGCGGTGATCAGGGTCGCGGGCACGGCCAGGCCCACGTCCACGGCCGGCGTCTGGCGCGCCGCCGCGTCGATGACGCCCAGGACGGGCAGGGCGGCCAGGTTGCCGTGCATCTTCCAATTGCCGACCACGTACTTGCGGGCGGGCTTATCCATAGCGACGTGCATTCGGTCTCCGCGCGCCGGACCTTCCCAGCGCCTTGTGTTCTATCTCTGAGGTGTGATGGGCGAGCGTCAGGCCCGTTCCAGCACCTTGGTGGGCTGGCCGGCGCGCGCCAGCCGTTCGCTTAGGGCGTCCAACTGGTCCCACAGGGCGGGCGGCAATCGGGCGCCGAACTTGTCGTAGGCCTCGGGAATCAGGGCGGTCTCGGCGCGCCAGATCTCGGGATCGACGGTGAGCAGCAGGTCCAATTGGGCCTCGGTCAGGTCCAGACCCGTCAGGTCCAGGCCGTCGCGGGCGGGCAGGCGGCCGATCGGGCTGTCGACGGCTTCGGCCTCGCCCTCCAGGCGGTCGACGATCCACTTCAGCACGCGGCTGTTCTCGCCGTAACCCGGCCAGATGAACTTGCCGCGCTCGTCCTTGCGGAACCAGTTGACGAAGTAGATGCGGGGCAGCTTGGCCGGATCGGCCGACGCGCCGACCTTCAGCCAGTGATTGAAGTAGTCGCCCATGTTGTAGCCGCAGAACGGCAGCATGGCGAAGGGATCGCGGCGCAGTTCGCCGATGCTGTTCTCGGCCGCCGCGGTGCCTTCCGAGGCGACGTTGGAGGCCAGGAACACCCCGTGCTCCCAGTCGAAGGCCTCGGTGACAAGCGGCACGGCCGAGGCGCGGCGGCCGCCGAACAGAATGGCCGAAATCGGCACGCCGGCCGGGTCTTCCCACTCGTCGGCGATGACCGGGCACTGGCCGGCCGGCACGGCGAAGCGGGCGTTCGGGTGGGCGGCGGGCTCGCCCGATTCCGGCGACCAGGCGCGGCCCTTCCAGTCGGTCAGGCCTTCGGGCGGATGGTCGCTGAGACCTTCCCACCAGACGTCGCCGTCGGCGGTCAGGGCCACGTTGGTGTAGACGCAGTTGGAGTGCAGGGTGTCGACCGCGTTGCTGTTGGTCTTGACGCCCGTGCCTGGCGCCACGCCGAAGAAGCCGGCTTCCGGATTGATCGCGTACAGCCGGCCGTCGTCGCCGAACCGCATCCAGCAGATGTCGTCGCCGATGGTCTCGGCCTTCCAGCCGGGCAGGGTGGGCTGGAGCATGGCCATGTTGGTCTTGCCGCAGGCGCTGGGGAAGGCGGCGGCCACGTAGCGCACCTTGCCGGCCGGCGAGGTCAGCTTGAGGATCAGCATGTGCTCGGCCAGCCAGCCCTCGTCGCGGGCCATCACCGAGGCGATGCGCAGGGCGTAGCACTTCTTGCCCAGCAGGGCGTTGCCGCCATAGCCCGAGCCGTACGACCAGATCTCGCGGCTCTCGGGGAAATGGACGATGTACTTCTCGTCGTTGCACGGCCAGGCCACGTCGTCCTGGCCGTCAGCCAACGGCGCGCCCAGGGTGTGCAGGGCCGGCACGAAGAAGCCGTCCTCGCCCAGGGCGTCCAGCGCGGCCTGACCCATGCGGGTCATCACCCGCATCGAGACGGCGACATAGGCGCTGTCGGTAATCTCCACGCCCAGGGCGCCGATCGGCGAGCCGACCGGGCCCATCGAGAACGGCACGACGTACATGGTGCGGCCGCGCATGCAGCCGTCGAACAGGTCGTTCAGCAGGCCGCGCATCTCGACCGGATCGCGCCAGTTGTTGGTGGGGCCAGCGTCGGCCTGGTCTTCGGAACAGATGAAGGTGCGGCTCTCGACGCGGGCGACGTCGCGCGGATCGGAGGCGGCGTAGAACGAATTGGGCCGCAGGTCGGGGTTGAGACGCTTGAGCGTGCCGGCGGCGACCAGCTCGTCGGTCAGGGCCGCCCATTCCGCGTCCGAGCCGTCGCACCAGTGGACGGCCTTCGGCTTGGTCAGCGCGGCGACTTCGTCCACCCACGCCAACAGACGCGCGTGTTTCGTCGGGGGCGCGTTAGCGCCCAGCCCTTGGGTCTGCATGTCTCATCCTGCTGCAAGTTGGCGAGACTTGGCGCTCGCCTTGCCCGCACCATAGCGCGCGGGTCTCGTTGGAAAAGACCAATGTTTTCAATGACAACGTTGTCGTTGAAAATCGAGGCGAGAATTGCTCGCGTGGCGGCACGTTTTCCCGCGCGGCGCCCGAATAGAAGGAAGTCAATCCGGGGCGCTGAATATCGCCCCGCTGAAGCGGCCGCGTTTCAGGGGCAAGTCGGAACGAATCGACCGCTCCGAATTCCGATCATGAGGCCGACGGACGATAGGAGAAATCGTGGAGACGCGTCAGGTCGATTCCCGATGGCGCGCCCTCGCGCCCTGACCAAACTGACGCCGCGACGTCCTGTCGAACCTCTTCGAACGGGCCGACCGGGAGGCGCGTCATGTCGATGGCCGAGCTTGTGCTGCTGGTGATCAAGGCCAGCATCGTCGTGATCGTCTTCGCGCTGGGACTCAGCGCCAGGCCGTCCGACCTGACCTTCCTCGTTCGACATCCCGCGCTGATGGCCAAGTCGCTTCTGGCCATGCTGGTCGTCATGCCGATCCTGGCGGTGCTGCTGATCAAGGGGATGGGCCTGCACGGGCCGGTGGCCATCCTGCTGGTGGCGCTGTCGCTGGCGCCGGTGCCGCCGATCCTGCCCAACAAGCAGAACAAGGCTGGCGGCGATTCCGCCTATGCGATCGGACTGCTGGCCACGGTGGGCCTGGTGTCGATCCTCTGGATCCCGCTGGCGATCGAGCTGATCCAACGCCTTTCCGGTGTTGCGCTCGACATGCCCGCGGCCAAGGTGGCGCCAGTGGTGGCCATGACGGTCCTGGGCCCGCTGGTCGCGGGCATAGCGGTAGCGGCGTTGATTCCGGGGCCGGCCGCCAAGATCCAGCCCTGGGTCTCCAAACTCGGCATGCTGCTTCTGGTGGTTGGCGCGCTGGCGATCCTGGTCAGCCAGGGCAAGGCCATGGCGCATCTGATCGGCAACGGCACGCTGGCGGCCTTTGTGCTGTTCGTTCTGATCGGCCAGGCGGTGGGCCACCTGCTGGGCGGCCCGGATCGCAACGACCGCACGGTGCTGGCCCTAGCCACGTCGTCACGTCACCCCGCGATCGCGTTCGGCATAGCCCACCTGAACTTCCCGCACGAAAAGGCGCTGGTGGCGGCCGTCCTGCTGTTCCTGATCGTCAACGCCATCGCCTCGATCCCCTATGTGGCGTGGCGCAAGAAGGTCGGCGCGGCGGATGATCTGCAGATCACGGCCTGAAGGGCCCGGCGGTCAGGCCAGCCAGTATCGGCCGGCGCGCGCGGTGAGGCCGTCACAGATCAAGCGCCAGAGGATGGTCGTCAGTTTGGACAGCATGATCGCAATCTCCCTGCGAGAGCCACAGGCTGTGAGAGAGTGGGGGGCGAAGGCAAACCGGACCCTGGCGCGCGGGCCAGAGGCGGCGGGAACGGCGCGCGATGCGGCGCCTGTGAAGCGAGGGGCCTGCTTTTTCGGCAGATCGGCGGGCGCGGCGGCGCACGGATGATGGGTCGTCGGTATTACGATTGCGCCAACTCGTAATATGCAGAACCTGGGTTTCAGCGAATTATCGAGGGAGCCCGTTCATGAGTGCCTTGTTCACCCGCAAGCGTTTTCTGGCGGCCATGGCCGCGTCCTGCCTGGTCCTGGCCTCGTGCGGACCCAAGCCCGCCGACAAGCCCGCGACGGCCCCGGCCGCGCCCGCCGCTGCCAAGACCAGCTACAAGATCGGCTGGACCATCTATGCCGGCTGGATGCCGTGGGCTTACGCCCAGCAGTCGGGCATCGTGAAGAAGTGGGCCGACAAGTACGGCGTGCAGATCGAGCTGGTGCAGATCAACGATTACGTCGAATCCCTGAACCAGTACTCGGCCGGCAAGCTGGACGGCGTCACCGCCACCAACATGGACGCCCTGACCGTGCCCGCCGCTGCGGGCAAGGACACCACCGTCGTCATGATCGGCGACTATTCCAACGGCAATGACGGGGTGATCCTAAAGAACGGGACGACCCTGGCCCAGATCAAGGACCGTCCGGTCAATCTGGTCGAGCTGTCGGTCTCGCACTATCTGCTGGCCCGCGCCCTGGAGACGGCCGGCCTGAAGATGGCCGACGTCAAGACGGTCAACACCTCAGACGCCGACATCGTGGCCGCCTACAGCGCCGCCGACACCAAGGCCCTGGTGACCTGGAACCCGCAGCTGTCAGAAGTGAAGAAGATGCCCGGCGCGACCGAGGTGTTCGACAGCTCCAAGATCCCCGGCGAGATCCTGGACGGCCTGATGGTCAGCACCGACGAGCTGAAGGCCAATCCCAACCTGGGCAAGGCCCTGGTCGGCATCTGGTACGAGGTCACGGCCCTGACCGTGGCCCAGACCCCCGAAGGCAAGGCCGCCCGCGAGGCGATGGCCAAGCTGTCGGGTTCGGACCTGGCCAGCTTCGAGAGTCAGCTGAAGACCACCTACCTCTACGCCGACCCCAAGGCGGCGCTCGCCGCGACGGTCAGTCCGGACCTGGTCACCGCCAACGACCGGGTGCGCAAGTTCAGCTTCAGCATGGGCCTGTTCGGCCAGGGCGCGAAGTCGGTGGACGACATCGGCATCAGCTTCCCCAATGGCAAGACGCTGGGCGATCCGGCCAATGTGAAGCTGCGCTTCGATCCGACCTATGTGCAGCAGGCGGTCGACGGCAAGCTGTAGGACTTATCGATCTGCAAGTGCCTTGCGTGGTCCTCGTCCTTCGACAAGCTCAGGATGAGGACCATTGCAGGCGCCGGCATTCGAAAACCTCATCCTGAGCTTGTCGAAGGACGAGGTTTTCGGCTCCAGAATTTAGACGTCGAGAGGACCCAGACCCGCTTCATGCGCCGCTTGTTGAACGTCAGACCCCGGGGCGGTCTCAATGTCCTGCTGGGCCTCGTGCCGCTGCTGGCGGTGGCGCTGGTCTATCTGATGGCCTCTCAGGCCCGCCACGCCGAGAACCCGCGCGACAAGCTTCTGCCGACCCCGACCGCCATGGTCGAGGCGGTGCAGATGATGGCCAAGGTCGATCCCCTGACCGGCGACGCGCCGCTGGTGGTCGACACCGCGGCCAGCCTCAAGCGGATCGGTGTGGCCCTGGTGATCTCGACCGGCGTCTCGCTGGTCCTGGGCCTGAGCCTGGGCTTGCTGCCCCTGCTGAGGGCCAAGTTCGGGCCGCTGGTGGCGGCCGTCGCGGTGGTGCCGCCGATCGCGGTGCTGCCGATCCTGTTCATCGTCTTCGGCCTGGGCGAGACCGCCAAGATCGCCCTGATCGTCATCGGCATCACGCCGGTCATGGTCCGCGACCTGGCCGCCCAGGTCGCCGCCATCCCCGAGGAGCAGTTGGTCAAGGCCCAGACCTTGGGCGCCAGCACCTGGCAGTTGGCCCTGCGCGTGGCGCTGCCGCAGGCCATGCCCCGGCTGATCGATAGCCTGCGCCTGTCGCTGTGCCCGGCCTGGGTCTATCTGATCTCGGCCGAGGCCATCGCCGCGGACGTTGGCCTGGGCTACCGGATCTTCCTGGTCCGCCGCTATCTCTCCATGGACATCATCCTGCCCTACGTCGTCTGGATCTCGATCCTGGCCGTGCTGATGGACTGGGCGCTGCGCACGATCAGCCGCCGCGCCTATCCTTGGGCCCATTCCGTGCGGGGGCGCTGAGATGGACCTGCTGACCTTCCGCAACGTCTGGGTGGAGTACGGCGACAAGGTCGTGCTCGAGAACGTCGACCTGTCGATCCAGCAGGGCAGCTTCGTCTCGATCGTCGGGCCGTCCGGCGCGGGCAAGAGCACCTTCCTGCGCCTGGTGCTGGGCCAGGAGGCGCCGAGCAAGGGCGCGATCGACCTGGACGGCAAGAAGCTGCGCGCCGAGCCGGGGCCCGACCGAGGCGTGGTGTTCCAGAAGTATTCGGTGTTCCCGCACCTCAGCGCCCGCGACAACGTGGTGTTCGGCCTGGACTGCGAAGGCTCGATGTTCCGCGCCCGGCTGTCGGGCGCGAAGCGCCGCGCGGCGGAAGCGCAGGCCGACGCCATGCTGGCCGCCGTCGGGCTAGGCGACAGCGGCGACGTCTATCCGGCCCAGATGTCGGGCGGCATGCAGCAGCGTCTGGCGATCGCCCAGGCCCTGATCAAGAAGCCGCGCATCCTGCTCTTGGACGAGCCGTTCGGCGCGTTGGATCCCGGCGTGCGCCTGGACATGCACGAGCTGATCACCGGTCTTTGGCGCGAGCATGGCCTGACCATCATGATGGTCACCCACGACATCAAGGAAGCCTTCAAGCTGGGCACCCGCGTCCTGGCCTTCGACAAGCGCCGCCGCGATCCGCAGGCCCCGCATCGCTATGGCTCGACGGCGGTCTACGATTTCCCGCTGGACAAGCCGGGGGCGGTGGGACCGGAGGCGCTGGCGGGGTTGGGCAAGTAGGAGTCGCGCTACTCGTTGGCGGCCGTGTTCAACTCGGCTTCGCCGGCGGCCGTGATCGTCCAGCCCTGCTGGCTGCGGATGGCCAGGCCCTTTTCCGTGAGCGACCGGGCGTCGGCGATATTGATGTAGTCGACGTTCTCGCCCTTTTTCTTGCCCGCCAGGTTTTGCAGGGCCAGCCGTTCTTGCGCGGACAGCTGCACGTCACTGACCGCCGGACAGCGGGTCGGGCGTCGCCGCGGCCCGGCGTGCGTGGGTTCTGTCGAGTTGTTCGGCCAGGCGCGTGACCTGGCTGTTCAGGTCGATGACGTCGCGATCGAGCTGGGCGCAGCGTTGCTTCAGATAGGTGTTTTCGCGGCGCAGCCGTTCCAGCTCGTCAGTCTCGGCGGTCATGAGCGCGGGGTTCCGCGTTGTGGGTCAGATTCGAGGGGCAGGAGGATCGGAACGAGACGCGCGCCGGCGGGCGTCCAGCGGCGCGTGGGGTGTCGCGCGCTGAGCGCCGAAGCCATCAGCGCGCCCAGCGGCAGCAGGGTCGACGCGACGATCACGCAGGCGATCGAAAGCTCGAAGAGCCAGGTCATGGACGGAACGATCTCAAGCGTCGCCAAGCAGGAGCGGTTCGACCGCCGACGACGGTTCGCTCTCCACGGCGGCTCTGTGGCCATCCCTATGTAGGAACGAAGGCCGCGCTTTGTCAGGGGCGCGGCCCTGGCATTCGTCTACCCGGCCAGCGAGGCGATATAGGCGCGCCAGCCGCCCAGCGCGGTGATATCGGTCGCGCCGTTCAGGGCGCGTGGTTCGGCGACGAAACCCTTGACCGAGGTTCCGTCCTCCAGGGTCACCGTGCCGATGGCCAGAGGAGCGGGGACCTCGGCGGTGAAGCTGCCGAAGGCCTCGAAGTCCAGCTCGTAGACCTCGACCAGGATCGAGCTTCCGCCGTCTCCCACGTGGATCAGGGCGGGCTTGGGCGGGGTGGTCTCGGCCATGGCGTAGAGCTTGTAGGCCGGGGCGGTCCTGGTCGCGCTGACAAGCCGGGCCTCGCGCGAGGTCAGCTGCCAGTGCAGCGGCATGCCGGCCAGGTGAGCGCCCACCACGGCCAGTTTCACGCCCGGCTTGCGCGGGGTCAGGTCGAGGGGCGGCGTGTCGGCCATGGGGAAGGTCTCCAGGTAGCGCTCGGCCAGGGCCAGCAGCGCGCGGTCGGCGAAGGCCGGTCCGATCAGGGTGACGCCGAAGCCGGTGCCGTTTTCACGGAAGCCGGCGGGAACGGCCACGGCGCTCATGTCGAGCAGGTTCACGAAGTTGGTGTAGAGGCCGAAGTTGGCGTTGAGCGCGATCGGCTCGGCCAGCATTTCCTTCAGGCGATAGATGGTCGGGGCCGTGGGCAGCAGCATCACGTCCACCGCGTCCCAGATCGCCTCGGCGGACCGCTTGTAGGCTTCAAGGGCGTAGAGGCCCTTGAAGGTCTCGACGGCGGTGACGGCGAGGCCCCCCTGGACGATGTTGCGCACCGTGGGGTGGATGACGCCAGGCGTGTCGCGCAGCAGATGCTCGACGGCGGCCGTGCGTTCGGCCACCCAGGGGCCGCTGTAGAGCAGCTTGGCGCAGTCCAGCAGCGGGGCGATGTCGATCTCGACGGGCGCTCCGCCGGCGGTGGTCAGGCGGTCGATGGCGGCGGCGTAGAGGGCGGCCGATTGCTCGTCGCCCATGAACAGGCGCTGGTCGGGCTTGGGGACGCCGAAGGTGAAGGCGCTTTCAGGGGCGGCGGGCGGCGAGGCCGGCGCGCGACGCGAATAGTCGTCTTCAGCGTCGAACGCCGTCAGCACCTCGTCGACCCGCGCCGCGCCGGCCAGGTCGGCGGCGAACACGCTGATGCAGTCCAGCGACCGGCAGGCGGGGACCAGGCCGCGCGTGCTCCATCGTCCCTTGGACGGCTTCAGGCCGATCAGGTGGTTGAACGCGGCGGGCACCCGGCCCGAACCGGCGGTGTCGGTGCCCAGCGAGAACGCCACCAGCCCCGCCGCGACGGCCACGGCCGATCCGGAACTGGAGCCGCCGCTGACATAGGCGTGGTCGAACACGCACAGGGGCGCGCCATAAGGACTGCGGACTCCGACCAGACCGGTGGCGAACTGGTCGAGGTTGGTCTTGCCGATCAGCACCGCCCCAGCCTCGACTAGCCGCTCGACCACGGTGGCCGAGCGCTCCGGCGTGTAGGCGAAGGCGGGGCAGGCGGCGCTGGTGGGCCAGCCGGCGATGTCGATATTGTCCTTCACCGCGAACGGCGCGCCGGCCAGGGGCAGGGTCTCACCGGCCGCGATCCGGGCGTCAACGGCGCGAGCCTGAGCCAGCACGGCCTCGGCGGGCAGGCGCAGAATCCACGCCTGGGGCTGGATCAGGTCATAGGCGGCGACCGCGTCGAGCGCCGCCTGGGCGACCTCGACGGCGCTGGCGCCGCCGTTCACGGCCTCGGCGATGGTCGTGACCGAAAGGCGTTCAAAGTCGCTCATGCGGCGGCCTCCAGATCAGGCGCGATGGCCACGATCGGCGCGCCGGCGGCGATGGCCTGGGCCGGCTGGGCGTAGACGGCCGTGACAATCCCGGCCGTCGGGCTGTTGACGTCGCACTCGGCCTTCATGGCCTCGATCACGGCGATCACCGCGCCGGCCTCGACCCGCTGGCCGGGCTCGACCAGCACCTTCCAGACATTGCCGCCCAGCGGGGCTTCGACCAGATCGCTGCCGTCGGGAACGGTGATGGCCACCGCGTCGCCGTCGTCGTCGGTCACGCTGGACAGGGCCTCGACCCGGGCGAACTCGCCCTTGGCCTCCCAGTCGGCCCGCTCGGTGTCGAAGGCGGCCTGGCGCGTGGCCTGGAAAGCCTCAATGCTTTCAGCGTTGTCGGCCAGCATCTTGCGGTAGTCGGAGAGGCGGAAGGTCTCGTCCTCGATGCGGATCTGACGGCGGCCCAGCGGGAAGTCGCGCCGCCACTCGACCAACTCCTCGGCGCTGACCGGGAAGAAGCGGATCTGGTCGAAGAACCGCAGCAGCCAGGGCTTGCCGTCGACGAAGGCGTCGGTCTGGCGCCAGGTGTTCCACACCTGGATGGTGCGCCCGAACAGCTGATAGCCGCCCGGACCCTCCATGCCGTAGATGCACATATAGGCGCCGCCGATGCCGACCACGTTGGGCGGGGTCCAGGTGCGGGCGGGATTGTACTTGGTGGTCACCAGGCGGTGACGCGGATCGACCGGGGTGGCGACCGGCGCGCCCAGATAGACGTCGCCCAGGCCCATCACCAGATAGCGGGCGTCGAAGACGATCTTCTGCACCTCATCGATGCTGGCCAAGCCGTTGACCCGGCGGATGAATTCGATGTTGTCCGGGCACCAGGGCGCGTCGTCGCGCACGGCCTGCATGTACTTGTCGATGGTCTGGTAGATCGCGGGATCCTTCCAGCTCAGCGGCAGGTGGACCACCCGCGACGGAATCTCGAAGTCGTCCAGTCCGCCCAGCCGTTCCTCGGCCGTGGTCAGGGCGGCCAGCAGGTCGGCCTGGGTCAGGCGGCGGCTGTCATAGTGCACCTGCAGCGAGCGAATGCCGGGGGTCAGGTCGATGACGCCCGGCAGGGCCAGGCCCTGCAGGTCCAAGTATAGGGCGTGGATGCGCAGCCGCAGCTCCAGGTCCAGCACGATGGGGCCGTATTCGACGAGCAGGTGCTGGTCGCCCTGACGGCGATAGGTGACGTGCGGGCGGTGGCCGTCGGCGGGGAGTTCGGCCAGGACCGGGCCGTCGAGCGCTTCGGTCGTCGGCGCGGCGGCGCGCGGGGCGGATGGGGCGCGCAGCGTCGCGAGCAGGGCTTCCTGCTCGCCGAGGGCCAGGGCGGCCGCCGCGTCGTCGACGACCTCGAACCGCACCGTGTCGCCCGGCGCCAGCTGTCCGGCCTTCCACAGGTCGGCCTGGATGATCACGAACGGACACACGAACCCGCCCAGCGAAGGTCCGTCCGGTCCCAGGATGATCGGCATGTCGCCGGTGAAGTCGACGGCCCCGATGGCGTAGGCGTTGTCGTGGATGTTGGAGGGGTGCAGCCCGGCCTCGCCGCCGTCGCGCCGCGCCCATTCTGGCTTGGGCCCGACCAGCCGCACCCCGGTGCGGTTGGAGTTGTAGTGCGCCTTCCAGTCTGTGCCGCTGATCATCGCCACATCGGCCGGGGTGAAGAAATCAGGGGCGCCGTGCGGGCCGGGCAGGACGCGGATGGTCCAGGTTTTGGTGGTGGCGGGGCGGAGATCGAGGGGCAGCGGCGGGGACACGCGTATGCGTGTGTCCCCATGCGTGGCCAGTCTCAGCACGTCGCCGGCCGTCAGGTTACGTCCGGCATGGCCGCCGAAGCCGCCCAGGGTGAAGGTCGAGCGGCTGCCCAGATAGACCGGCACGTCCAGCCCGCCCTGGAACAGCAGATAGCCGCGAAGGCCCGCGCCGATGACGCGGCCGATCTTCAGCGTCTGGCCGGCGCCGACCGCGATCGGGGCGTAGGCCTCGACCGGGACGCCGTCGAGCTTGGCGTCGAAGGCCGCGCCGGTCAGGCAGACGACGGCGGGGCGGTTGAACTTGAGGGTCGGGCCGAGGGCGGTGATCTCCAGCCCCGCCGCGTCCTCGTCATTGCCCAGCAGGCGGTTGCCCAGCCGGAAGGCGAAGGCGTCCATCGGGCCGGACGGGGGCACGCCGACGTCCCAATAGCCCTGGCGGCCGGGCCAGTCCTGCACCGTGGTCGCTGGGCCGCCGCTGAGCACCTGGATGGTGTCGGGGTTCCAAGCGACGCCCTCCAGCGCCCGGGTCGAGACCTCGCCGGTGACGAAGGCCTCGGAGCGGACGACGGTGCGTAGCCAGTCGAGATTGGTCTCGATCCCAGCCAGGCGCGTATCGTCCAGCGCTGACTGCAAGGCCGCGACGGCGGCGGGGCGGTCTTCAGCCGTGACGATCAGCTTGGCCAGCAGCGGGTCGTAGAAGGCGCTGACCTCGGTCCCGTCCACTACCCAGCCATCGGCGCGGACGCCGGCAGGGAACGAAACCTGGGTGAGCACGCCGGAGCTGGGGCGGTAGTCCTGGGCCGGGTCCTCGGCATAGAGCCGCACCTGGATCGACGCGCCTTTCGGCTCGGGCGGCGCCACGTCGAGGAAGGCGAAGTCGCCGGCCGCGCCGCGCACCATCCATTCCACCAGGTCCACGCCCGTCACCTGCTCGGTGACGCCGTGCTCGACCTGCAGACGGGTGTTGACCTCCAGGAAGAAGAAGTCGTCGCGCTCGGCGTCGTAGAGGAACTCCACCGTGCCGGCCGAGCGGTACTCAGCCGCCGAGGCCAGGCGGACGGCGGCGTCCAGCAGGGCCGCGCGGGTGGCGGCGGGCAGGCCGGGGGCGGGGGTTTCCTCGACGACCTTCTGGTTGCGCCGCTGGAGCGAGCAGTCGCGTTCGCCCAGGGCCACGACCTTGCCGGCGCCGTCGCCGAACACCTGGACCTCGACGTGGCGGGCCTTGCGCACATAGCGCTCGAGGAAAACGCCGCCGTCGCTGAAATTGCCGGTCGCCAGGCGCTGGACGGCGGCGAAGGCCTCGCTGACCGCCTCGGCCGTCTCGCAGACCCGCATGCCGATGCCGCCGCCGCCGGCCGTGGCCTTCAGGATCACTGGGAAGCCGATGCGCTGCGCGGCCTCCAGCGCGGCCGCCGGATCGACCAGCAGGTCGGTGCCGGGCGCCAGCGGCACGCCGTGAGCCTGGGCAAGATCGCGGGCGGTGTGCTTGAGGCCGAAGGCGCGGATGTTGTCGGCGGTCGGGCCGACGAAGGCGATCCCCGCCGCGTCACAAGCTTCGGCGAAGCCCGCGTTTTCGCTGAGGAAACCGTAGCCCGGATGAATGGCCTGGGCGCCGGTCGCCTTGGCCGCCGCCAGGATCAGATCGCCGCGCAGATAGCTGTCGGCCGCCGGGGCCGGTCCGATCCGAACCGCCTCGTCGGCCAGGCTGACGTGCAGCGAGCCGGCGTCGGCGTCGCTGAATACCGCCACCGACTTCACGCCCATGGCCTTGAGCGTGCGGATGATCCGGCAGGCGATGGCGCCGCGGTTGGCGATCAGGACCTTGTCAAACATGCGGGAACCTACTCGGCGACGATCATGCGCACGGGCGTCGGGTTGAAGCCGTTGCAGGGGTTGTTGATCTGCGGGCAGTTGGAGACCACCACCACCACGTCCATCTCGGCCCGCAGGTCGACATAGAGGCCGGGGGCCGAGATGCCGTCGACGATGCCCAGGGCTCCGTCGGCTTCGACCGGCACGTTCATGAACCAGTTGACGTTGCTGACCATGTCGCGCTTGCCACGCCCTTGTTGGGCGTTGGCGACCAGGAAGTTCTCGACGCAGGCGTGCTGGGCCTTGGTGTGGTGGCCGTAGCGCAGGGTGTTGCTCTCGCAGGAGCAGGCCCCGCCAATGGTGTCGTGATAGGCCACGGCGGTCGCCGTCACCGTCATCATCGGCGCGCCCTCGTTGGACAGCAGCACCGAGCCCTCGCGCAGGAAGACGTTGCCCTGGGCGGCGATGGTGTCCTGAGCGCTGTAGCGTTCGGCGTCGTCGGCGGCGCTGTAGGCCAGGAAGTCGACGGCCTGATTGCCTTCCAGGTCGACGATCCGCAGGGTCTGGCCGGCCCTGACCGTGTGCATCCAGGGGGCGCGGGCGGGCACGACCTCGTCATGGACGACGGTTCCGAGGGGCGGGGCGGAAACGGTCATGGCGCTCACCGGCGGTAATAGTCTTCGACGTTCAGGAAGGCGCGCAGGCCTTCCGGCGTCGCGTTGCGGATCGGGTCGGCTTCGGGTGTGACCGGCCCGCGCCAGGCTGTGGCCCGCAGTGGCGTGACGGCATATTCCGCGCGCGGGTCCAGCACGTGCGGGCAGTTGGCCAGCACCACGATCAGGTCCATCTCGGCGCGCAGCGTGACGAACCGGCCGGGCGGGTAGGGGCCGACATCGATCACCGTCTCGCCGCCCTGGGCCACGCGCACCTCCTTGAAGAGGTTCAGGCAGGGATGGATGTCCTTGCGGCCCAGGCCGAACTTGGCCACGCCCAGCGAGAAGCGGTCGCGGGCGTTGGGGTGGGCGCCGTGGTTGAAGCCGTCGCCGTACTTGCGGGCGTTGCTGGCCTGGTTGGACGCGCCGCAGAAGGCGTCGTGGGTTCCGGCGGTGTCCTCGACCAGGCTGGCCAGCACGCGGCCCATGTCGGACAGCAGCAGGCGGCCCTGGCCCAGATAGCCGTTCCACTGGACCTTCAGGGTGTCGGCGATGTTCAACCGCTCGACCGGGCGTTCGGCGTTGAACAGCAGCAGGGAAGGGCTGGCGTCGCCGGCGAGATCCGTCAGACGCAGGCGGGTTCCGCGGGCGATCTGGCGACTGGCGTAGCCGCCCGGTGCGAGGGTCTCGTCCCAGACCACGTCGGCGGGGGCGACGCCTTGCGGCAGGTCGACGGCGTCGGTGGCCGGCACGGTCGGCATGGCCTGAGCGCGAGTTCCGGCCTGGGCGCGGGCGTGAGCCTGGGCGGCGTAGGGGTTGGCGGTGTCGCTCATCACGCAGCTCCGTCGTTTTCGCCATGGGCGTGCAGCGGCGGCAGCAGGGCGGTGGTGGTCACCAGCTTGATCTGCTGCACGCCGCGCACCTTGCGCAGGTCGTCGCACAGCTGCTGCAGGCGCTCGAACGGGCCCTGGACCAGGAGCACCTCCATGGCCTGGTCGTCTTCCAGGAAGACGTTCTGGGCCGAGATCACCTCTTTCACATAGCTGAGCTGGGTCTGGGCCAGGGCGTGGCGGACCCGGCCGCTTTCGGCGCGATAGATCAGGGTGATGGTGCCGGCGAGGACGGCTTCAGGCCGTTCGGCGCTGTGCTCGGCCAGTTCGTGGCGGATCAGCTCGGCGATCATCTGCGAGCGGCTGGGCAGGCCGCGTTCGGCGACCATGACATCCAGCTGCGCCATCAGTTCGGCCGGGAGGCTGATGCTGAGACGGGCGAGGGTTGAGGAGGACGTGTCCATGGAGGGCATCCGATCGCAAATATTACGAAGGATGCAATGTGTAATACTGTCGACGAGGCGGGTCGATGCGCGGCGCCTCGGTTTTGGGCGCTCGGCGACCGATCGTTACGCAGGCGGCGTGAAGGCATGGGGTAAACGAACTTCGGCGCGTCGACCGTCTCCGGTCGGCGCGCCGAGGTCAGACTCTACAGTCGGGTTCAGGCGACGGCGCGGTGTGCCTTCTGGGTGGTGAAGCGGTTGGCCGGCACGTCCAGGCCCAGGCTCCGGCGGAAGGTTTCGCCTTCGTAGTCCTGGCGGAAGATGCCTCGCTTCTGCAGCAGCGGCACGACCTCTTCGACCAGCAACTGGAACTGGCCGGGCAGGGATTGGCCGATGACGAAGCCGTCGGAGGCGCGGCTGTCCAGCCACAGTTCGAACTTGTCGGCGATCTGCTCGGGCGTGCCGACCAGGTCGCCGCGCGGGGTGGCGAAGCGCAGGGCCACTTGGCGCAGGGTCAGGTTCTCTTCCTCGACGGCCTTGGCGATCTTCAGGGTCGCCGACTGCGAGCTGTTGATCCCGCGGCTGAACACGTCGGGGAACCGGGCGTCGAGGTCATAGCCGGTGAAGTCGTGGTCGTTGAAGCCGCGTCCCAGCATGGCCAGGGCCGACTCGATCGACACCAGCTCGGCGCGCTCCTGCCAGCGGGCTTCGGCCTCGGCTTCGGTCGAGCCGATGATCGGCGCGGCGGCGGGCAGGATGAACAGGTCGTCCGGATCGCGGCCGAAGCCGGCGGCGCGGGCCTTGACGTCGGCGTAGTAGGCCTGGGCCTCCTCGATGCCGCCATGGCCGACGAAGATCGCGTCGGCGCGCTTGGCCGCCAGGTTGCGGCCGTCCTCCGAGGCCCCGGCCTGGAAGATCACCGGCTGGCCCTGGCGCGAGCGGGCGATGTTGAGCGGCCCCTTCACCGACAGGAATTCGCCCTTGTGGCCCAGGGCGTTCAGCTTGTCGGGATCGAAGAACACGCCGCTGGCCTTGTCGTGGACCAGGGCGTCGTCTTCCCAGCTGTCCCAGAGGCCCTGGACGACATCGAGATATTCCGCCGCCAGGCGATAGCGGGTGTCGTGCGCCAGGTGTTCGCCCTTGCCGAAGTTCTCGGCCGAGCCTTCCAGCCACGAGGTCACCACGTTCCAGCCGGCGCGGCCGCCGCTGATGTGGTCCAGCGAGGCGAACTGACGGGCGACGTTGAAGGGTTCGGAATAAGTCACGCTGAGCGTGGCCACCAGGCCGATGTGCTCGGTCACCGCCGCCAGGGCCGACAGGATGGTGATCGGCTCGAAGCGGTTCAGATAGTGCGGGCTGGACTTCTCGTTGATCGACAGGCTGTCGGCGATGAACAGGAAGTCGAACTTGCCTTGCTCGGCCAGCTCGGCTGAGCGGCGATAGTACTTGAAGTCGGTGCTGGCGCCGGGTTGGGCGTCCGGGTGACGCCAGTCGGTCCAGGTCCGACCCGCGCCTTCGATCATATGGCCGAGCTTCAACTGCCTGCGCTTCGCCATGACGGCCTCCGATAGGATGTTTCGGCGGCATGACTGTCATCGGGTGTGAGGTGTAACAATGGAGTTTGATCAATAGGTCTTATGAGTTCGCGACGATGTTTCGATGCGTTGAATATCACGGGTCGTGAAGCGCGGTATTTGAATTCAAGATATATAATTCTCTGAGATGGGTTGGAGGAATACTGCTTCGCGCCGCTTGTCGGGATTGCTCATGTTGCCGATCGTCGCGGCGTAGATCGCCGCGTGTCGACCCACCAGGCGAGGAGAGGCCCATGAGCGCCACCATCACCGGCATTCGCGAGACGACGGGACTGAAGACGACGCCGCTGAATCCCACCATCGGCTCGGAGGTCGAAGGACTGGACTTGCGACAACCGCTGGACCGATCCCAACGCGACGCGCTCAAGGCGCTGCTGCTGGAGCGCAAGGTCCTGTTCTTCCGCGATCAGGACATCACGCGCGATCAGCAGTTGGCCTTCGCCGCCAACTTCGGCGAGGTCTACGCCCATCCGGTTGGCGGGGTGGAGACCCATCGCGCGGTGCAGCCGATCTCGGCCCAGGCGCTGAAGGAATACGACATCCGCGAGAACCACTGGCATACCGACACCAGCTGGCGGATCAATCCGTCGTTCGGCGCGGTGCTGAAGGCGGTGCACATCCCCGAGGTGGGCGGCGACACCATCTGGGCCGACGGCGGCGCGATCTATCGCGGCCTGCCCGACGACCTGAAGGCGGCGGTCGAGGACCTCTACGTCATTCATGACTATCAGAGCGCCCTGGAGAAGTCGGGCGAGCGCTATCCGCTGGTGGCGCATCCGGCGATCCGCACCCATCCGGAGACCGGCGAGGACATCTTCTGGATCAATTTCAGCCTCAAGCCCCGGTTCGTCGACCGGTCGCCGGAGGAGAGCAGGGCGCTGCTGGCGCGGCTCTATGACGAGGTCAAGAAGCCGGAATACCACGCTCGCTTCCGCTGGCGGCCCAACTCGGTGGCCCTGTGGGACAACCGCGCGGGCCTGCATTACGCCGTGCGCGACTATGGCGACTTCCCGCGGGTGATGGAGCGGGTGCTGATCGGCTCCGACGACATCCCTTACCGCGAGCGGCGCAAGGCCTGACGACACGGCGCGCCGCGGGGGCGGCGCGCCTTTCCACCTTCACGACCAACAACACGACGCGGCGGCCACGGGTCCCGCGCGGGGGATCTTCTTTTGACGCTGTTTTCTTCGACTCGCGTTTTCGAGCGACCGCTGCCCTGGGCCTTCCGGACCAGCCTGTTGGCCTGCGCGTCCATCCTGACCGTCGCCGTTCTCGCCCCGCAAGCCAGGGCCGCTGATACGACCGCCGCCGCTTCCGCGCCTGCTGTCGACACCGCCGCTGATGTCGACGGCGCGACCGCCTTGGACGGCGTCATCGTCACCGGCGTGCGCGGCGTGCGCCGCACCGTGGCCGACAGCCCCGCGCCGGTGGACGTGATCTCGGCCGACCAGCTGACCGCCACCGGCAAGGTCGGCCTCAAGGAGGTGCTCAATACCCTGATCCCGTCGTTCAACCTGCCGGGCATCAATGGCGGAGGCACCTCGTGGACGGTGCGGGCCATCACCATGCGCGGCCTGAACGGCGACCAGGCCCTGTTCCTGGTCAACGGCAAGCGCCGCCACGGCACGGCCTTGATCAACAACCTGGCCCGGGTTGGACGCGGCGGGGCGCCGGTGGACCTGGACCTGATCCCGGCTAGCGCCATCGCCCGCATCGAGGTGCTGCGTGACGGCGCCTCGGCCCAGTACGGCTCGGACGCCATCGCCGGCGTCGTCAACATCATCCTCAAGCAGGACCAGAAGGGCGGCTCGTTCACCTATCAGGGTGGCCAGAACTATCTGGGCGACGGCGACACCCGCAGCGCCACGCTCGACTACGGCCTACCCCTGGGCCATCAGGGCGGCTTCGTTCAGCTGTCGCTGGACTGGAAGAACAACGAGGCGGCGTCGCGGGCGGTCCCGTCGAGCGCGCAGTACATCTTCCAGCCCACGGTCAGCACGGTCGGCGGCGTGACGACGGTGACGCCCGACCCGCGCGACGCCACGGCCGACCGTTACTATTGGGGCCAGGGCTATGGCCCCGGCGAGGAGGACATCCTGGCGGCGTCCTACAACGCCGAACTGCCCGTCAACGACCTGACGCTCTATTCGACCGGCACGCTCAGCCATCGCTCGTCGAAGAAGAACACCGGCAGCTTCCTGCCCAACCTGGCGCCGGTGGCCGGGGTCACGGCCGGCCGGCCCCAGAACCGCAACTCGCTGCCCGAGGTCTATCCCTACGGTTTCAACGCCCTGCGGCGGATCTTCGAGCTGGACTTCCAGACCACGCTGGGCGCGCGCGGCGCGCTCAAGGGCTGGGACTGGGACCTGTCGACCACCTTCGCTCAGGACCACGCCCAGCTCGACGGCGAGAACACCATCAACGCCACCCTGGGCCCGGACAGCCCGAACTATTTCCACCTGTCGACTCACCAGTTCCAGCAGTGGACCACCAACCTGGACTTCACGCGCGAGTTCGCCGGCGTGCTGCCTCGGCCGATCCAGGTGTCGTGGGGGCTGGAGCAGCGCTACGAGCACTTCAAGATCTATCCGGGCGACGAGGCGTCCTACATCGTCGGCGACTACGTGATCCCGGCCGGCCAGCCCTTCGCGGGCCTGCGACCCAATCCGGGCCTGGCGTCCTACGCCGGCACCGCGCCAGAGGACTCCGGCTCGACCAGCCGCAACGTCTATGCCGCCTATGTCGACGTCGGGACCAACCTGACCGAAAACTGGTACGTCGGCGTGGCCGGCCGGCATGAGCGTTACACCGGCGACGTCGGCGACACCACGAGCGGCAAGCTGACGACGCGCTGGGAGTTCCTACCTGGCTACGCGGTGCGCGCCACGGTCAGCAACGGCTTCCGCGCGCCGTCCCTGGCCCAGACGGTGTTCGCCAGCTCGACGATCAACGGCAATCTCTGCGCCGCCGCGCCCAACAACGTGTTCCGGGGCGTGCCCTGTGTTCCCGGCGAGTACCTGACCTTCCCGACCAAGGTGCTGCGCGCCGACTCCGCCGAGGCCCGGGCCCTGGGCGCCACGCCGCTGAAGCCCGAGACCTCGACCAACTACAGCGTCGGGATCACCGCCGAGCCGACCAGCCGCCTGCGGGTCACGCTGGACGCCTACCAGATCGACATCGACGACCGCATCGTCGACACCAGCAACCTGGACCTCAGCGCCGCCCAACTGGCCTCGCAGCCGGCGCTGTCACCGCTGCTGGCGCGGTTCCCGCAAGGCCTGGCGGCGACCTACTACACCAACGCCGTCTCGACCCGCACGACCGGCCTGGACCTGGTCGCCGAGTACGCTCTGGATCTCGGCGACTTCGGGCGCCTGAACCTCAACGCGGCCTACGCCTTCAACAAGACCAAGATCCGCGACCAGATCGCGACGCCGGCCGTGCTCAAGGCGGTGAACCCCAACCTGGTGCTGTTCGATCGCCAGAAGATCGCCGACCTGACCGTCGGCACGCCGCGCAAGAAGACCATCCTGGGCGCGACCTGGACCCGCGATACAGTCAACGCCAGCCTGCGAACCACGCGCTACGGCAAGTACACCGAGGCCGGGACCTCGGCGAACCTGGACCGGACCTTCAGCGCCAAGTGGGTGACCGACCTCGACATCGCCTGGGATGTGCGGGCGAACACGACGGTCGCCGTCGGGGCCAACAACCTGTTCGACCAGCACCCCGACAAGATCGGCATCGTCAACGCTGACACCGGCCTGAACCAGTTCGGGATCTTCTCACCCTTCGGCATCACCGGCGGCTACTGGTACGGCCGCGTCACTCAGCGCTTCTGAGGAAGACGTCATGCACAGACGCAGCCTTATCGCCGTCCTGACCGCCGCCGCCCTGCTGGCCGGGTGCGGAGCCTCCGCGGGCAAGGATGACCAGACCGTCCTCAAGGTCGGCAGCCAGAGGGGGAGCACCAAGGCGATCCTGATCGCCTCGGGGGCTCTCGAGGGCACCCCCTATAAGATCGAATGGAGCGAGTTCGCCGCCGCCCAGCCGCTGCTCGAGGCGGTCAGCGCCCAGGCGGTGGACCTGGGCGAAGCCGGCGACGCGCCGTTCCTGTTCGCCTATGCCGGCGGCGCGAAGATCAAGGCGGTGCAGGCCGGCAAGAGCGGTGGATCTTCCACAGCACTGCTGGTGCGCAAGGGCTCGCCGATCCACGGCCTGGCCGATCTGCGCGGCAAGAAGATCGCCACCGGGCGCGGTTCGATCGGCCACTTCCTGCTGCTGAAGCTGCTGGAGGAGGCGCGCCTGAAGCCGACCGACGTCCAGATCGTGTTCCTGAGCCCCGGCGACGCCAAGGCGGCCTTCACCAGCGGCGCGATCGACGCGTGGGTGACCTGGGGATCGTACGTCGCCCTGGCCCGACTGCACGACGACGCCACGGTCCTGGCCGACGGCGACGGGCGGCTCAGCGGCTACGGCTTCGAGGCGGCCAGCGAGGCGGCGATCGCCGGCAAGCGGCCGCAGGTCGAGGATTTCCTGCGCCGGCTGGCCAAGGCCCGGCGCTGGGCGGGCGAGCACCCCGAGGCGTTCGCGGCGGCCCTGTCGAAGGAGACGGGCCTGCAGCCCGACGTGGCGCTCTACACCGTCCAGCACTACCGTATCGCGCCGGCCGAAATCGACGACAAGGCCGTGGCCGAGGCGACGGCCGTGCTCGACCGGTTCCGGACCGCGGGGGCCGTGACCTCGAGCCGTGACCCGGCCGGCGCCTTTGACCGGTCATTCAATGCCGCGGTCGCCCCATGAGCCAGGGGCCGACGCTAGCGCTCTCCACCGACGTGCTGGTGATCGGCGGCGGCTTGGCCGGAGCCTGGGCCGCCATCGCCGCCGCGCGCGACGGAGCCGACGTCGTCCTGGCCGACAAGGGGCGCTGCGGGACCAGCGGGGTCACCGCCACGGCCGGTCCTGGCCATTGGTGGATTCCGCCGGAAGGGCGCGAGAGCGCGGTGACCGACCGATTGAAGCGCTCGCTGGGCCTGGGCGATCCGGACTGGATGCGGCGGATCCTCGACCTGACCTGGACCAGCTTGCCGACCTTGGCGGACTATTATGACTTCTCGCGCGACGATCGGGGCGAGGTCTTCTATCGCGGCCTGCGCGGGCCCGAATACATGCGGGCGATGCGGGCCATGGCGGTGGACGCCGGCGTGCGCATCCTCGACCATCATCCGGCCCTGGAGCTGCTGCGCCATGGCGACGGATCGATCGCCGGCGCTTCGGGCGTCGCGTTGCGCGGCGAGCGGCCGTGGACGATCCGGGCCGGGGCGGTGGTGCTGGCCACCGGCGGCTGCGCCTTCGCCTCGCGCCTGCTGGGCTCGGCCACCAACACCGGCGACGGCCTGCTGATGGGTGTCGAGGCCGGGGCCGACCTGTCGGGCATGGAGTTCACCAACTACTACACCGCCGCCCTGGCCGGCACGAATATGGCCCGCTCGATGGCCTACAGTTTCGCGCGGTGGTTCGACGCCGACGACCGCGAGCTGGACATCCCGCCAGGACCGGACGTCACGCCGCACCTGGCCAAGGCCCTGATGGCCGGTCCGCTCTATTGCCGCCTGGACCGAGTGCCCGAGGACATCCGGGCCGTCATGCCCCAGGTGCAGCCCAACTTCGTTTTGCCGTTCGACCGCCGGGGGATCGACGCCTATCGCGATCGCTTCGAGGTCACCCTGCACGCCGAGGGCACGGTGCGTGGCATCGGCGGCCTACGGGTGGTCGACGAGGCCTGCCAGACCCAGGTCCCGGGTCTGTTCGCCGCCGGTGATGCCGCCAGTCGCGAGCGGGTCACCGGGGCGATCTCGGGCGGCGGGGCGGTCAACTCGTCCTGGGCGCTGTCGTCGGGCCAGTGGGCCGGGGCGGGCGCCGCACGGCTGGCGTTGGGGCAGGGGACCCGCGCCGAGGACCTGGCCGTGGCGACGGGTCGCGCGGGTCTGCGACCCGACCAGGCGGAGCGCGCCGTCGACCTGGGCGCGGCCGTCCAGACCGTGCGCGACGAACTCAACGCCTATGACCGCAACATCTTCCGACGTGGCCCGGTCCTGGCCGAGTCCCTCGTGCGGCTGGACGAGGTCTGGAGCGAGCTGTCCGCTCACGCGCGTGGCGAGGGCAGGGCTTCCCTGCGAACCCGCGAAGCCGCCGCCCTGGTCGCCGCCGGGCGCTGGAGCAAGGCCGCCGCCCTGGCGCGGCGCGAGAGCCGGGGGATGCACCGTCGCGAGGACGCGCCCGGTCTGGATCCCCGCTTTGCATCGCGTCAGCGCGTAGGCGGGCTGCAGCGTGTGTGGACCGCCTTCGAGCCTGTCGCCGTCCAGGCGGAGGTCGCCTGATGATCGAGGTCGTCATCGACGAGCTGTGCAGCGGCTGCGGCGACTGCGTGGACGCCTGTCCCAGCGACGTGCTGGCGGTGGGGCCGAACGGCAAGGCGACGATCGCCCGCCAGGCCGACTGCCAGACCTGCCTGCTGTGCGAACTCTATTGTCCGACCGACGCCCTGTTCGTCTGGCCCGATTGCGACAAATCCGTCGGGATCACCGCCGATCAGGCCCTGGCCTCGGGCCAGTTGGGCGCCTTCCGCCGCGACTCCGGCTGGGGCGAGCACGCCGGGACCTTCACCAACCAGCATTGGCGCATGGGCTCGATCTTCGAGCGCGCCCGGCTGGCCGCCATTGAACGTAGCCAAGCCCCCAAAGCCCCAACTTCTCAAGCCAAGGAGACGACATCATGAGCCAAGAAAGCCTCGCGACGCTGCTGGGCGAACTGCACGCCGAACGCGTCCGCACCTGGGATCCGGCCGCCCTGCAGGTCAATATCGACCAGCGCGCGACCCTGGTCGAGCAGGCCGATCCCGCCAAGTGGGTCAAGGCCGGCGACAAGGTCGAGCCCTTCACCCTGCTGGACGTCGAGGGCGGCGAACTGACCCTGAAGAGCCTGACCGCCAAGGGACCGGCGGTGCTGGTGTTCTTCCGCTTCGCCGGCTGTCCGGCCTGCAACATCGCCCTGCCGTACTATGAGCGAGCCTTGCAGCCGACGCTGAAGGCGCTGGGCGTGCCGCTGGTGGCCGTCAGTCCGCAGGTTCCCGAACGCCTGGGCGAGATCCGCACGCGCCACGATCTCAGCTTCAAGGTGGCGTCCGACAAGGACAACGCCTTGGGGCGGCGGTTCGGGATTCTATACACCGCCGACGAGGCCAGCCAGGCCGCCCAGCGCGCCAAGGGCGGCTTCATCGGCGAGACCACGGGGACCGGAACCTGGGAACTGCCGCAGCCCGCCGTGGTGCTGATCGGCCGCGACCAGGTGGTGAAGTTCGCCGACGTCAGCCCCGACTGGCTGGCCCGGACGGAAGCCGAGCCGGTGATCGCCGCCGTCAGGGCTCTGGCGGCCGTTCCCGTAAACTGACCGGTATCGGATGCGCGCCTGAAGCGCCGCCCGGGATCGACGCGATCTCGGGCGGCGTTCGCGCGTCCCAGCGGCGTCCGGGCGCGGGCAGGGCCTGCCGCCGTCCGAGGAAGAGTGTTCGACTAGTAGCCGATGACCTTGGGCGTCCCGCCGCCCGCCGCCAAGGTTTCGCCGTTGATCGCGCCGCTGAGGGGCGAGGCGAGAATGGCGACCAGCCAGGCGATCTCCGAGGCGTCCACGATGCGGCCGATGGTGTTGGAGGCGGCGATCCGGGCCTCGGCCTCCAGCGTGGTCTTCTCCGTACGCGTGCCGCCGGGGTGGATGACATTGGCGGTGACGCCGTGCGGGCCCAGCTCATCGGCCAGGTTCTTGGTCAGGGACGAGACCGCGCCGTTGCGGATCGAGGCGACGTAGTGGCCCGTGCCGCGCGCCGCGAGCCCGCCGATGTTGATAATCCGGCCCCAGCTGGCCTTCACCAAGTGAGGCGCGACGGCCTGGGCCGTGCGCAGATAGCCGGCGACCTTGACGTTGACGTCGTCCAGCAGGGCCGCCGTTGTGGCCTGGGCGATCGTGGCGGCGGGCGCGGCCCCGCCGGGCGTGGCGGCGTTGTTGACCAGGATGTCGACGCCGCCCAGCTCGCGCACGGCGGCTTCGACCAAAGCCTTGACCGAAGCGTCGTCGCCGGTGTCGACCGTGAGCGGCGCGATACGCCGGCCGGTGGCCTGGGCCAGCTCCCGGGCCGTGGCGGTCAGGGGGGCGAGGTTTCGCGCGGCGATCACCACGTCGACGCCTTCCCGGGCGAGCGCCAGGGCGATCGCCTTGCCGATGCCCCGGCTGGCGCCGGTGACGAGGGCGCGTTTGCCGGTCAGTTGCAGGTCCATGGCGAAATCTCCGTTCGGGAAACTGGGGCGAAGGAAAGAGGCGGCCCCCCTCATGCAAGGGACCGCCTCGGCGCCGACCTGGGAAAGGGGAGCCAACCCGGCCGACGCGTCTGAAGCCTCGGCTAGAAGCTGTAGGTCAGCCGGGCGTAGTAGTAGCCGCCGTTGATCCCGAAGGCGGAGAAGCTGGGATAGAGCGCCACCCCCGGATTGCCGGCGGCGATCGAGGCGGCCGTGCCGGCGGCGTTCAGCTTGTCGGGATAGACGTCGAACAGGTTGTTGGCGCCCCAGGCCGCGCGCAGGGACGGCGTGACCTTGTAGGCGAACTCCAGGTCGGTGATCAGGCTGGTCTTGATCTCGTCCTTGAAGAAACTTCCGTTGACGTTGGTGTAGCTCCAGGCCGGACCGTAGACGGTGTTGACCAGGTTCACCGTCCACTTGCCGCTGGAATAGAGGCTGGTCAGGTTGACCTTGTAGCGCGGCGCGGCGTGCTCGAGGTTGGCGATGGCGGTTTTGTCGAACAGCACCGAGCCGCCCAGGCCCGCCGGCGGCGCGGCGATGCGGGTGACGTCGGTCTTGTTGATGTTGGCGCCCAGCGTCCAGTCGATCTTGCCGTGCTCGCCCAGGTCGGTCCAGGTCGAGGCCAGGAACTCGATCCCGCGCGTGCGGGTGTCCAGGCCGTTGGTGAACAGGTTGATGCCGGTGGTGCCGACGCTGGGATCCAGGATGTTGCCGTTGGCGATGATGGCGTTGTTGATCGCCGCGTTGGCCACCGTGCCGCTGATCTTGCCGTAGAGCGCGCCGCTGCCGACGATCCGGTTGTCGATCTTGATCTGGTAGGCGTCCAGCGTCAGCGTCACGCGATAGATCGGTTCGGCGACGAGGCCGATGCTGAGGTTCTTGGACTTCTCCGGATCAAGCCCGTCCAGGCCCAGCAGGCGGGCGCCGGCCGAGTTGGGCGGAAGCTGCACGAAGGCGGTGGTGGGCGAGACGTTGGTGGCTGAATAGTTCAGCTCGGCCAGGGTCGGGGCGCGGAAGCCGGTGCTGGCCGTGCCGCGCAGGGCGAAGGCCGGCGTGAAGTCGTAGCGACCGGTCAGCTTGACGATGTCGGTCGATCCGAAGTCGCTGAAGTGCTCGTGACGGCCGGCCAGGTCCAGCTTCAGGTTGTCAACGGGCGAAGCGGCCAGGTCGATGTAGGCGGCCCAGCTGTCGCGGTCGTGCTTGCCCGCGTCGGTCAGCGCGAAGCCCGGATACGACTGCGAGCCGGACTTGTAGCGCGAGGCGGCGTCGCCGGCCTTGATCTCGTAGGTCTCGTCACGCTGCTCCAGGCCGAACGCCACGTTCAGCGGCGTGGCCCAGCCGACGGCGAATTCGCGGCTCAGATCCAGGTTGTTGGTCCACTGGGTCGAGATGAAGTCGCCGGCGTGGAACTGGGTCGGCGTGGCGCCGGTGTCGGCGAAGAGTTGCAGGTTGGCCGAGTTGCGCACTCGCACCTCGTGGTCGTCCTTGCCGTAGGTCGACGACAGGTCGAAGTTCCAGCCGCCCAGGGCCTGGCCTTTGACGCCGCCGGTCACGGCGTAGTCCTTCTCCAGGGTCTCCAGGCGCGGGCTGAAGCCGCCCGGATAGACGCTGGGAAGCCGGTTGGGCAGGCGATAGTTCTCGTAGGCGGTCGCCTTCTTCCGGCCGTAGGTGCCGAAGCTGTAGATCTCGACGTTTTCGCTGGGCTTGAGGCCCGCCGAGAACGACCCGACGTTCAGCTGGACGCGGGCGTCGCCGGCGATTTGGTTCACATAGGGATAGTCCTGGATAATCGTCGGCCAGGTCGGGTTGGCGGCGACGACCGAGCCGCTGATGATCCGCGCGTCGGGCGCGCCCCGGAAGCTGAAGTCGTGGAAACGGTTTTCGAAGGTCAGGTTGATGAAGCTGTTGTCGCTGGGCGCGAAGCCGACATTGGCCGACAGGCTGGAGGTCTCGCCGTCGCGCTCGTAATAGGCGCCGCCCGTGCCGGACAGCTCGCCGCCGTGGTCGTCGCTCTTGAGGATGATGTTGATGACCCCGGCGATGGCGTCGGTGCCGTATTGGGCGGCCGCGCCGTCAGTCAGCACCTCGATGCGCGAGATGCCCGCCACCGGGATGAAGTTGAGGTCGGCCGCCGCCGAGCCCTGATAGGCGCCGGCCAGCACCGCCAGGTTGGCCGTGGTGTGCCGCCGCTTGCCGTTGACCAGCACCAGGGTCTGGTTGGCGCTGGTGCCGCGCAGCCGGGCCGACAGGGTCAGGTTGGCCGCGTCGCCGCCGAAGGCCTGGGCCGTGAAGGACGGGGCCAGGTTGCTGAGCGCCAGGCGCAGGTCCGACTGGCCGGTGCGGGTCAGGGCCCCGCTGTCGACCACCTGGACAGGGGCGGCGCTGTCGACGGCGCGCACGCCGGTCTGGCGCGTGCCGGTGACGATCACCGCGTCGATCGTGGTGGCGTCGGCGGCGGGCTCGCCCGGTTCGGCGGCGAAGGCGGGCGCGGCGTACAGCGCCGCGCCGAGAGCAAGCGTCAAGGCGAGCGTCGAGGCGCTCCCGTACTGGGTGGTCTTCATCTTATCCCCCGAGGATTGTCTTGTTGGTTTGAGACGCGCGATCGGCCATGGGAGCGGCCCCGTCGCGCACGGATCAGTGGGCGCGCGCGGCGATGACCTCGATCTCGACCAGGGCGCCGGGGGCGACCAGGCCGGCGACCTTGACGGTGCTGCGGGCAGGCTTGTTGGGCTGATCGCTCGTGCCGAAGCGCTGCGACCAGGCGGCGTTGAGGCCGGTGAAGTCGATCTCGCCGCCCTTGGCCGGATCGCCGACCAGAAAGACCGTGGCCTTGACCACGTCCGCCAGGCTCAGGTTCTCGGCCTTCAGGGTCGCTTCCAGCTTGTCCAGCACCGAGCGGGTCTGGGTTTCGGTCGTGCCGGGCGCGGCCTTGTCGGCGATGGTCGGCAGGGCGCCGCTGAGGAACACCAGGGTCGAGCCGGGCGGCGCGGTGACGGCCGGCGAGATGGCGATGGGGCTGGCCGAGGGCGCGCGCTTGATCTCGGCGGCGTTGGCGGCGGCGTGGCCGCCCAGGAGGCCGAGGCTGGAAACCAGGGCGGCGGCGAGCGTGGTGCGGCGGGTCATTCGAATCTCCGATCAGTGAGGGGTGACGAGGCGGTCGGCGCGGACGCGGTCGGCGATCAGGCCGACGGTGCGGCGGGCGGCGGCGACGCCGCCCTCCTGCCAGCTGGGCAGCTGACTCAGATGCGCGCCGCTGAGGAAGACGCGGCCCTGGGGCTGGTCCAGCAGGCGATAGGCGGCCGGGTCGTTGCCGTCGGCCTCCCAGTGGATCCAGGGGCCAAGATTGAAGGCCTGGCGGTTCCAGTCGATGACCAGCGGCGCGGCCAGGTCCTGGCCGTGGCCGGGGTGCAGCTTGTCGACTGCGGCCCGCGTCAGGGCGATCTGCTGGTCGAAGCTTCGCGCCTGGAAGGTCTTGGCCGCCGCGCCCACGGTATAGGCCCCGACCAGCAGGCCGCGCGGCGTGTGGAAGCCGGTGCTGGGGTACCAGACCAGGGTGGTCTCGCCGCCGACGAACGACAGACCGCCATAGATCTGCTGCGCTTCCCAGAAGCGCGGCGCGTCGAACGCCACCTTGCTGGCGTGGTCGTAGACGGCGCCGGCCACGGCGGCCTTCACCGGCGCGGGCAGGTCGCTTTGGATCTTGGCCAGGACCGGCAGCGGAACGGTGACGACCAGATAGTCGGCGCCGAGGCGACGCGCGGCGCCGGTCCGGCGGTCACGGATCGCGACCTCGGCGGCCTTGTCGTTCTGGCGCAGGGCGGTGACCTCGGCGCCCAGGATCAACGGTCCCTTGAGCGCCCTGGCCAGGGCCTTGGGGATGGCGTCCATGCCGCCGGTGGGCTCCAGCATGGTGGCCTGCATGAGGATGTTGTCCTCGAACAGGGCATAGGGCAGGGCCTCGTCGGCCAGCAGGTCGCGCAGCGGCAGGGGCGGACGGGTCACGCCCTTCTGGTCGGCGGCGCCGGGCGCGGTGACGTAGCCCGAGCGCTCCGAGCCCTTGTAGGCGCCGCTGGCGTCCAGATCGCCGTAGGTTTTCAGGAAGCCCAGCAGGGCCTGGCGGTCATCAGCGGTCAGCGCCTGGTCCAGCGCCCCGCCGCGCGTCGCCTTGGCCAGCAGTTCCGAGAGGCCGCCGCGCAGGTCGTTGACCGCCTGGCGCTGCTGGATCGGTTTGCCGCCGAACGCCTTGTCCGACTGCAGCAGGCTGGAGCGGCTGGAATTGACCTCGACCTCCAGCGGCACGCCCAGGGCCTTGGCGTAGGACAGCACGCCCTGGTGATGGCTGGGCAGACGTGCCGGGCCAGCGTTGAAGTAGAGGCCTGGAGAGAAGCCAGCGGTCTGGGTCGGCCCGTCCAGGGTCTCGACCTTGTCGCCGCCGCGGAGGGTCCAGTTGCGCCCGCCCACCCGCTCTCGGGCCTCGACGACGGTGACCGAAAAGCCGGCGCGCTCCAGCTCGTAGGCGGCGACCAAGCCCGCGATCCCCGCACCCAGCACCAGCACCGAAGCGCCCTTGCCAAAGTCGCGGGGCAGGGGAGGGGCGTCCTGGGCGAAGGCGGTGGACGACAGGCCCAGGCCCTGAAGGGCCGCGTAACCGGCGGCGAAACCGCCTAGCGCGAAAGCGCGTGAGACAAAGGAACGACGCGTAGTGCTCAAGTGACTCTAACCCCCGAACGCGGCGCTCCCGAAAAGCGGCCGCCGCGCGCGGCGGCGGCCAAGTCGTATCGCGGGAAGTCGCCAGAAACTCGAAGGCCCGGATCGCTCAAGGCCTTGCGAGGCCTCATTGCTGCGGTGCGGCGGGGGTTATGGATATGTAGAAAATCTAAATACGAGGAGCCCGGAATCTGAGCATTTGCTTCAAAAATTCACAGCGATCCGCTTAGTGTTTGAACTGTAAGGTGGAATCCATCGTGGGATGTATTTGTCGATTGGCAAAAACTTGGAGATGAATATTTGAGATAGCGGATATCAGTGATATTTATATTGAAGGTGAGAATAGAGTATATTTGGAATTCTGAATCGTGTGGCGATGCGAAGGGCTTGAGCCCGGCTAATGCCGGGCCTTCGCTTCCACCGCCTTGAACACCCGCAGGTAGTTGCCGCCCCACAGCTTGTCGATGTCGACCTCGCTGTAGCCGCGCGCGACCAGTTCGGCGGTGACGCCGGCGGCCTCGCCCTCATTGGCCCAGCCGACCACGCCGCCACCGTGGTTGAAGTCCGACGACAGGCCGACGTGGTCGATCCCGATCCGCTTGACCGCGTAGTCGACCGAGTTGACCAGGTCCTTGACCGTCGCCTTGGGCAGCAGGGCGTTGATGGCGTGGCTGTAATCGGTGCGTTTTTCGGGCGGCAAGGTCTCGGTTCCGTCCGAGGTCTTGGCGTAGGCGGCCGGCAGTCCGAACTGGGCGCGGATCGGCGCGACCCTGGCGGCGAAGTCGGGGCCGGGCTTGACCAGGTAGGGGCCGAAGGCGACGACCTGGACGACCCCGCCATTGGCCTTGATCGCGTCGAGCTCGGCGTCCGACAGGTTGCGCGGCGCGTCGACCACGCCCTGCACGCCGGAGTGGCTGGCCACCACCGGCGCCCGGGTCAGGGCCAGGACCTGCCGCACGCCGTCGGGCGTCAGCTGAGAGACGTCGATGATCACGCCCAGGTCGTTCAGCTTGGCCACGGCCGCCTTGCCCAACGGCGACAGCCCACCCCATTCGACCTTTGCTCCGGCGGCGCTAGGTCGCGAGGAGTCGGCATAGGCGTTGTTGCCCGCGTGGACGAAGCCGAAGCTGCGCACGCCGGCGCGGTAATAGGCGTCGATCGGGTCGAGGCTCTCGCCGAACGGATAGGCGTTGAGGAAGCCGACGATGATCGCCCGCTTGCCGGCCTTGGCGGCGGCTTCGACGTCAGCGGCCGAGCGCGCCGGGACCGCGCGGTCGGGATAGCGCTGGGGAATGGCGATGATGGCGGCCAGCTTGGCGTCGGCGTCCTGGCGGGCCTTGGCGTAGCCCTCCGGCGTGCGGGGCCCCTGGGACACGAACACCGCCAGCACCGCGGCATCGACCTGGCCGCGCTCCAGCTTGGGCAGGTCGACCTGGCCGTCGCCGTCGACGCCGAAGTCGTGCGGTCCGACGCCGAGGTCCTGGGGCACGTCGGCATGGCTGTCCAGCACCAGGGCGCGGGCGTGGATGGCCGCGACGGGCTCGGCGGCGTGGGCCGAAACGACAGTCGACAGGGCGATGGCCGCGACGGCGGCGAGAAGGGCGGTTCGGGTCATGGAGGCCTGTCGCTTCAAAGACGCGGCCGGACGCCACGCGGGACGGCGACCTTAGGAAGCCCCGGCGAAGCTCCACAAATTGGGATAGTTGAACCCTGGCTTGAGCCGGGCTGCTGAGTGGCGGCGCGCACGAGTCGCCATCCAGAAATGCTGTGGCCGAGGTGGGTAAATTTGCGCCCACGCGTCCGGGCAAGTCGCCCGAGGCGGCCCTATCTCTGCGCCCACGAGATGGATCAACGCGCCCGACCGGGCGGCCGCCGGAGACCGCCATGGATGGCTCGACACTCGCCCGACCCGCTCAGGACGCCGCGACCCCGGCAGGCGAACCCGAGGCCCCGGCGGCCTGGATAGCGATCGGGGCCCTGGCCCTGGGCGTGTTCGCGCTGGTGACGTCGGAGTTCCTGCCGGCCAGCGTGCTGACACCCCTGGCGGCCGATCTGGGCGTCAGCGTCGGGGCGGCGGGCCAGGCGGTGACGGCCACCGCCGTGGTCGGGGCGATCGCCGCGCCCTTGACCCCGGTGCTGACCGGACGCCTCGACCGGCGGCTGGTGATGTGGGGCCTGATGGCGCTGCTCTGCGCCTCGAACCTGCTGACGGTGTTCGCGGTCAACCTGCCGATGTTGCTGGTCGCGCGGATCCTGCTGGGCGCCAGCCTCGGCGGCTTCTGGTCGATGGCGGCGGCGCTGGCCATGCGGCTGGTGCCGGCCAAGGCTCTGCCGAGGGCGATGTCGATCGTGTTCACGGGCGTGTCGGTGGCGACGGTCTCGGCCGCGCCGGTCGGCGCCTATGTCAGCAACACCCTGGGCTGGCGCGCGGCCTTCGTGATCTCCGGCGTGGTCGGCGGCGCGGCCCTTCTGGCCCAGGTCCTGACCTTGCCGAGGCTGGCGCCGACCGCGCCGCCGAAGCTTGGTGGCCTGCTGCAGGTGGCGCGGCGTCCCAGCGTCGCGGTGGCGCTGATCGGCGTGCTGCTGGTGATCTCGGGCCACTTCGCGGGCTTCACCTATGTCCGGCCCGTGCTGGAGCAGGTGACCCATCTGGGCGTCGGTGCGATCTCGCTGGTGCTGCTGGCCTTCGGCGTCGCCGGGTTCTTCGGCAATTTCGCCGGGGCCTTCCTGGCCGAGCGCGATCCGCGCCTGGCGGTGCTGGGCGGAGCCGGTCTGGTGGCCGTCTCGGCCCTGGCCATCGTGACCCTGGGCGTCGCGCCGGCGGTCGTCGCCGTGGCCATGACGGCGTGGGGCTTCGGCTTCGCCATGCTCCCGGTCGGCTTCCAGGCCTGGGCTACGTCGGAAGCCTCCGACCAGGCCGAGCTGGCGGGCGGACTCCTGACCTCCACCTTCCAGGTGGCGATCGCCATGGGCGCGGTGTTCGGCGGGGTGCTGGTGGACCACCTGGGCGCGGTCAGCGCCTCGGCCTACGCCGCCCTGACGGCGACCCTGGGCGTCGGCCTGGTCCTGGCCGTGCGTCGGGCGCGCCAGGCTACGAGCCAGCAGGCCGCGGACTTGAAGCCGTGCGAGGCCTGCTCCTAGAAGCCCAGCTCGGCCATCGTCACGACGCGCTTCTCGCGGGCGCTGGTCTCGGCGGCGACGCCGATGGCCACGGCCCGCAGGCCGTCGTCGGCGTTGACCAGCACCGGCCCGCCCTCGGTCACGGCGGCGAGGAAGGCCTCCAGCTGATAGAAGGTCGCGCCGTGGTGCGAGCCCGCCTCCAGCGCGGCCGGGTCGACCGGCACGTGGGTGCGCGTCACCTGCTTGGGATTGAGGAAGCCGACCCGGGGGCTGAACACCAAGTCGCCATCGGGGATCAGCACGTCCAGCCGCGCCTTGTCGCCCACCGCCGTGATTTCCTCCTGGTTATGCGCGCCGTCGGCGAACATGTTGAGGTCCAGGAACGCCCGCTGGCCGCCGGCGAAGTCGACGGTGGTGAAGCTGTTGTCGATGATGTCCGGCGTCTCGCCACCATAGCGCTCGTCCAGATGGTTCACGTCCATCGCGCCGGAGCAATACACCCGCACGGGTTCGTCCTGGATGATCAGCCGCATCAGGTCGAAGAAGTGGCAGCACTTCTCGACCATCGTCCCGCCAGTGTTGCGCGAGAACCGGTTCCAGTCGCCCACCTTGACCAGGAACGGGAAGCGGTGCTCGCGGATCGACAGGCTGACCAGCCGGCCGACATCGCCCTGATGGACGCCGGCGACGAAGGCGGCGACCGGCGGCATGAAGCGGTACTCCATGCCGGTCCAGAACACGCCCTTGTGGCGCTCGGCCTGGTCGGCGGCCCAGCGAGCGTCTTCCAGCGTCGTGCACAGCGGCTTTTCGCAGAGGATGTGCAGCCCGGCCGCAAACAGCGGTTCCAGAACGTCGCGGTGGGTGAAGTTGGGCGAGGCCACGATCACCGCGTCGACCTCGCCGCTGGCCGCCAAGGCCTGAGCCGTGTCGTAGGTCTTCACCGTCGCGGGATTGGTGGCTTCCGTCAGCGCGTGCTCCAGCGAACTGGCGACGGGATCGGCCAGGGCCGTCAGGCGGGCGTCCGGCAGCAGGTTCAGGTTGCGGATATGCTCGCGGCCCATCATGCCGGATCCGACGATCCCGAAGCGCACTGGTTTAGACATGACGGTCCTTGGGTCTGAGGTCAGCGTAGTGGCGGCGCTCTAGGCGGCCGTGTCGTCGGCGGGGGTAAGCCGTGGCAGCCAAAGCTGCAACCAGGCCAGCGCCACGAGGTAGGAGCCCGCCGCGATCAGCAGCAACGGCAGGTAGCCCAGCCCGGCCGACAGGATGCGGCCGGCCAGGTAGACGATGCCCATGCCGGCGAAGTTGCCGCACAGGGCGCCGAAGCTGGTCACCGAACCGACGCGGGCCTTGGGCGTCACGTCGGCGATGGTGGCGAAGATGTTGACCGAGAACCCTTGGTGGGCGGCCAGGGTCAGGCCCAGCAGCGCCACGGCGATCCAGTGGTTCTGGGCGTAGACGGCCAGGGGCACGGGCGTGACCAGCAGGGCGCAGACCAGCAGCGAGCCCTTGCGCACGGCGTTCAGGCTGTAGCCTCGCGCCAGCAGGCGGGCGGCGATCCAGCCGGAGCTGACCGAGCCCAGGGCGGCCATGGCGTAGACGCCGGCCAGGGCCGGGCCCAGCTCGGCCATGGTCAGGTTGAAGACGCGGTGGAAGAAGTCCGGCGCCCAGAACAGCATCAGCCACCAGACCTGGTCCGACAACGCCTTGGCGCCGGCCAGACCCCAGGTGCGCCGGTCGCCCAGCAGCTCGGCGGCGCGGGCCAGGGCGCCAGGGCCTTGCCCCTTGACCGGCTTGGCGTGGGGCAGGCCCGCGGCGCGCGCGGCGACCAGCCAGGCCACGACCCAGACCAGGCCCAAGGCGCCGACGATCACGAAGGACGCGCGCCATCCGACGACGACGGCCAGCAGGGGCAGTAGCAGCGGCGTGACGATGGCCCCGATATTGGCCGCGCCGTTGGAGACGCCGAAGGCGACCGAGCGTCGCTGGTCGTTGAACATCGCCCCGATGGCCTTGACCCCGGCCGGCGTGCCCATCGACTCCGTCGCGCCTAGGGCGATCCGGGCCAGGGAGAACTGCGCCATGGTGGCCGCGCCGCCGTGGGCCATGGCCGCCACGCTCCAGGCCGCGACCCCGACCGGCGCCGCCAGGCGGGCGCCCAGGCGGTCGACGATCCAGCCGGTGAAGGCGAAGGCGATCGCCGCCGACATCTGGAACAGGGCCGCCAGGGCGCCGTAGTCGGCGTCGGTCCAGCCCAGGTCCTGCGAGATCATCGGCTTGAGGACCGCGATCACCTGCCGGTCGACATAGTTGAGGATGTTGGCGGCGACGATCAGGCCCAGCAGCAGCCAGCGGCGACGAACGGCCGCCGCCGCTTCGATCTCGAGCGGCGGGGCCGGGGAGGGCGCCAAGGTCATGCGCCGGCGTCCGTGAACGTCAGCGGTCCGTGGTTCAGGTGGGGCAGGACGTGGCGGGCGAACAGGTCGGCCTCGGCCATGTGCGGATAGCCGGACAGGATGAAGGCCTCGATGCCGGCCTCCTGATAGGCGCGCAGCTTGGCCAGCACCTGGTCGGGATCGCCGACGATGGCGGCGCCGCAGCCGGAGCGGGCGCGGCCGATGCCGGTCCACAGATTGTCCTCGATGAAGCCGTCGCCGGCGGCGGCCTCGCGCAGTTCGGCCTGGCGGCGCACGCCGGCCGACTGGCTGTCGAGCGAGCGATTGCGGATCGCCTCGCCAGTCGCGTCGTCGAGGCGCGAGAGCAGGCGATCGGCGGCCTCGCGGGCCAGGGCCTCGGTCTCGCGCACCACGACGTGGACGCGATAGCCGAACTTCAGCTTGCGGCCCCGGCGGGCGGCGCGGGCCGAGAGATCGCCGATGATCTCGCGCACGGCTTCCAGGCGATCGGGCCACATCAGGTAGACGTCGGCCCCCTCGGCCGCCGCCTCGCGAGCGTCTTCCGACAGGCCGCCGAAATAGAAGGGCGGGGCGCGGCCGGAGACCGGGCGAATGCGCGGCGGATCGAGCTTGAGACGGTAGAAATCGCCCTCGAAATCGACCGCCTCGCCGTTCAGGAACGACCGCAGCAGGCTCATGGCCTCGACCGTGCGCCGATAGCGCGGGCCGCTGGCCAGGGTCTCGCCAGGCAGGTCGCTGGAGATGATGTTGATCGTCAGCCGTCCGCCCAGCATCTGGTCGATGGTCGCCAGTTGTCGAGCCAGTTGCGGCGGCCAGACCTCGCCGATCCGCACCGCCGCCAGCAAGCGCATGCGCTTGAGGAGCGGGGCGACGCCGGCGGCGAAGGCCAGGGTGTCAATCCCCAGGCTATAGCCAGAGGGCAGCAGAAGATTGTCGAACCCGCCTTGCTCGGCGGCCAGGGCGATATCGCGGCAGTGCTCCCAGCTGGATCGCAGAGCCGGGTCGGGGACGCCCAGGAATTCGTAGTCATCGTCGCACAGCGCCGAGAACCACGAGACCTCGCAAGAGGGGTTCGACAAACTCACTCGGAACTCCTTAGCGGCCGAAGTTGGCGCGCAGGGTGACGCCGAAATACTGCTCGGCGTCGCGCGGCACCTGCTGGCGGATATAGGTGCTCGGGATTTTGGCGTTCGTATAGAAGTCATCGCCGATGTTCTTGGCGATGAAGGTCAGGCGATAACGGTCGGCGCGGTCGAGCAGCGAGACGCTGGCGTCCCACAGGTCGTAGCCTTCCGGCGCCGGGCCCAGGGTCGGGTTGGTGGCGTTCGGGCGACCGGCGCCCTGGTGGCTGACCGAGGTGTTCAGGCCGATGTCGAACGGCAGGGACGGGGCCTCCACCAGATAGTCAGCGGCCAGCGACCATTTCCACTTGGCCGAGCCCAGGGGCTGGCCGTTGACGGCCGAGCAGCTGGCCGGCGAGCCGGGCGGGCAGTAGAACTGCACGATCTTGGCGTCGGTATAGCTGGCCCCGCCGGTCAAGGTCAGGTTCTTGATCGGCCGGGCGCTGGCGTCGGCTTCCAGGCCCTTGGTCGAGACCTGGCCGGCGTTGACCAGGCGGCTGACGATGGTGCCGGCCACGGTGTCGAAGTTGGTCGTCTGGAACCCGTCGAACTTGGTGTCGAAGGCGGCCAGGTTCAGCACCAGGCGACGATCGAACAGGGTGCTCTTCAGGCCCAGTTCGTAGGCGTCCGAGGTCTCGGGCTGCAGCGGGATGGTGTCGAACGCCTGCATGTTGAAGAAGACGTTGATCGCCGGGCCCTTGTAGCCGCGGGCGTAGTTGGCGTAGCCGAGCACGGCGTCGGTGAAGGCGTACTGCAGGCCGATGCGGCCCGAATAGTCGCTCGAGGTGGTCGAGCCCTGGGCCGCGAAGCTGGGACGCACGCCGGCCGTGGCCGTCGGGAAGGCCGAGACGCGGTTGAAGTCGAAGCTGATTTCGTCATGCGACCAGCGCAGGCCCACGATGCCCTTCAGCTTGTCGGTGAAGTTCAGGTTGGCCTGGCCGAACACCGCGTAGTTCTCGAGGTCGGTCGTGAAGTTGGCGGTGCCGTTCGAGGTCGTGGCGTAGGTCGAGGACCCTTGCGCGCAGGCGCCGCCGGCCAGAGTGGTGCTGGTGCAGCCGACATTGAGGCGGTTGAAGTAATTGTCCTGCTTGGTCTTGTAGTAGAAGGCGCCGACCACGTAGTCGACGAAGCCGCCGGTGGGCGAGGCCAGGCGCACTTCCTGGGTCAGCTGGTGGAAGTCCAGCACGCCGAAGTCACGCGAGGACGAGGTGCCGACCTTGCGGCCCAGGACCGAGGTGTAGTCGCCGTCGCGGATCTCGGTGTTGCCCCAACCCCGCCAGGCGGTGATCGAGGTCAGGGTGAAGTCGCCCAGGCGATAGTCGACCTGGCCGGAATAGCCCCAGGTGCTGTCCTTGGTGACCGGGGCGACGTCGTTGTTGATGTTCTTGTTGCTGGGGCCGACGACCAGCGGGGCCTCCTGGCCGATGATCGCGTCGCCGGGCGTGGCGTAGCCGATCACGTCGGCCGAGCCATTGTCCACCGAGTTCACGAAGTCGGCGATCAAGCCCACGGTCAGGTCTTCATTCGGCGTCCATTCCAACTTGCCGCGCAGGCCCAGGTGCTCGTAGCCGTTGACCTTGGAGCCGTCATACACGTTGGTCCCCGAGCCGTCGTACTTGCCGTAGACGCCGGTCAGGCTGCCGCGCAGCGTGTCGTTGATCGGACCACTGTAGCCGGCCCGCAGGCGGTATTCGTCACCTTCGAAATAGGACGCCTCGACAAAGCCCTTGGGCGTGGCCGAGGGGCGGCGGGTGATGATCGACACGACGCCGGCCGAGGCGTTCTTGCCAAACAGCGTGCCTTGCGGGCCGCGTAGCACCTCGATGCGATCGACATCGAACAGGTCGAAGAACGCCTGACCCGAGCGGGCGAACACCACGCCGTCGACCACGGTCGACACCGCCGGCTCCGAGCCCGACGAGAACGAGGTGGTGCCGATGCCGCGGATGTTGAACGACGAGTTGACGTTGGTCGTGCCCTTGCGGAAGGTCAGGGACGGCACGAGCTGGACCAGTTGCTCGGTCGAGAAGGCCTGGCGCTTTTCGATCGCGTCGCCGGTGACCACCGTGACGGCGATCGGCACCTTCTGCACGTTCTCGACGCGGCGCTGCGCCGTGACCACGACTTCTTCCAATTGCTGGCTGTCGGTCGCGACGGGCGCGCTGTCGTCGGCGGCCCAGGCGAGGGCCGGCAGGGCGACACTGGCCAGCAGCGTCGGCAGAAGAAGAGCGGTTCGCACGTGGCCCCGGATAAACAACGACATCAGACACCCCCAATTTTGTTTTTCGCCGGTCTGCCGGCGAGGTGGGGCGGGGGTAACTTGAGAGCGGCTGATATTGATATTCATATTTTCCTATAGGAGTTATAGGAATTCGAAAGCCGAGAAGCCCTCGACTGTCTGCTAGGCGTCCGCCATCAAGGTCGGAGGCATGCATGGACAGACGAACCCTGCTGGCGAGCGCGCTGGTCGCATCAAGTCTGGGCGGGGGCGCCAGAGCGGCTTCCCCAACAGCCAAGACGAAGACCGAAACCTTGAGCCTCTGGCCCGGCGGCGCGCCGGGCGGCGAGCATGTCACCGTCCAGGAAGTGGCGCGCGAGGTCGATGACCAGGGCCGCAAGGGCCGCGACATCTCGGGCGTGCGCGATCCTAGACTGAGCCTGCACCTGCCGGCCCAGAAGGCCGACACGGCGTTGCTGGTCATCCCCGGTGGCGCTTTCAATCGCGTGGTGTTCGACAAGGAAGGCGAGGAGGTCTGCCGCTGGCTGGCCGGCGCCGGCTATGCGGCCGGCGGCCTGATCTACCGGTTGCCCGGCGACGGCTGGGCCCAAGGGGCGGACGTGATGTTGCAGGACGCGGCGCGAGCGCTTCGCGTGCTCGCCCAGCGGACCGGAGCAAGCCGTATCGGCGTGCTGGGCTTCTCGGCGGGCGGAACCATCGCCGGGGCGTTGGCGAGCCGCGCGGCGGAAGTCGACTACGCGCCGGTGGACGACGCGGACCGGCTGCCGTTGCGCATCGACTTCCTGGGGCTAGGCTATCCCTATCTGAACGTCCCGGCTTCGCCGCGCCAGGGCCTCTATCGCGGCGCGCCCAAGGCGCCGCCGCCGACCTTCTTCTTCCACGCCGCCGATGATCCGCGCGTGTCGGTCGACAACAGCCTGGACTCCTTCAAGGCCTGGCGAGCGGCCGGAACGGAGCCGGCGCTGCATGTCTTCGAGCGAGGCGGGCACGGCTTTGGCCTGCGCGCGCCGCCTACGTCCTCCGCCGCCGCCTGGCCGGACCTGTTCCTGACGTGGCTCAAGGCGTCGGCCGCCACCAAGACCGCCTGACACGGCGCCGCTCAAACTATTTCGCCCTCGAACCTCCTGGCGCTGGAACAAACAGCGAGGTTCCGAATTGCGTATCATGGTCAAGCTTGTAGCGATGTCGTTGCTCAAGCTTGCCTTGGCGTGACATTGGGCGTCTTCGTTGTGGTGTGTTCGAACCGACTGGCCGCTCGCCGGCTTCGGTTCGATTTGTTGTGTTAAGCGGCGGCCGTGGTCGCGCTGGAGGGGCGGCATGGCTCTGGTGAAGACGTCGACCTTGGCCTCGCGGTCGAAAAGGCGAAAGCCGGCGCCCGACGACGCGCCGGAAGCCGCGGCCGTGAAGCGCGCGCCGGTTCGCAAGACGATTTCCCGACGTCAGAACGCCAGCGAACGGATCGGCGCGGCGACCCTGGAATTGGCCGGCGGTCTCGCCGAGGCCTCCAGCGCCGTCGAGGAACTGCGGCGCGCCCTGGCTCAGATCGCCAGCGGCGCCGAGGAGGCGGCCGGGGCGGCCCACGAATCGCTGGCCGCCGTCACGGCCATGAGCATCAATTTCGGCCAGGCGCGCGAGCGGGCCGAGACGTCCCGACAACGCACCGAAGTGCTTCAGACCCTGCTGGCGGAATCCGGCGCGGCCATCGACGCCTCGGTCAAGGCCGTCGGCCTCAACGCCCAGCGACAGCTGGCCAGTGTCACCGTGATCGAGGCCCTGGAGCGTCACGCCGCGCGGATCGGCGAGATCACCAAGAGCGTCGCCGACATCGCCGACCAGACCAATCTGCTGGCGCTGAACGCCGCCATCGAGGCGGCGAGGGCGGGGGATGATGGTCGCGGCTTCGCGGTCGTCGCCGATGAAGTCCGGGCCCTGGCCGAGACCTCGGAAAAGCGATCACAGGACGTGCAGCGGCTGGCCGAGCGCATCGCCGGTTCGGTGCGCGACGCGGCGGATCGCCTGCGCGAGGCCGCGACGGTCGCCGAAGCCGAGGCCGTGGCGGGCGCCCAGGTCGGCGAGATCCTGGCCACCGTGCGTCGCGAGATGACGACGCTGGGCGAAGACAGCCAGATGATCCTGATTTCCGCCGTCGAAGCCGCGAGCGCGGCCAACGAGGCGCGGCGCGGGGCCGAAAGCGTGTCGAGCGCCGCCGAGGAGCAGGCCTCCGCCGCCGCCGAAGCGCAGCGCGCCGTGCAACAACAGGGGCAATCGCTGGAGCAAAGCCAGGCGGCGTCCGACTCCCTGGGCGAGATGATCGAACTGCTGGTCGGCGGCGAGGGCGGTTCGGCGGCGGCCGAGGAAGCGTCCGCCGCCGCCGAGGAACTGTCGGCCACGGTGCAGGAGCTGTCCGGCGCGGCCGCCGAAATCCTGGTGGCGATCGACCAGATCAGCCGCGGCGCCCAGATCCAGGCGGCCGCGACCCAGCAAGCCGGCTCGGCCATGGAAGAGATCGAGAAGGCCGCCCGCCAGTCCAGCGCCAACGCGATCGTCAGCGCCGAGCGGGTGGCGGTCATGCAGACCCTGCTGGCCGAGGGGCGCGACGCGGTGTCCCGCCTGGCGGCCGGGGTCGCGACCTCGGTCGACGAGAACGGTGCGGTTCTGGACACGGTCGAGGAGTTGGAAGAACTAGCCGGATCGATCGGCAAGATCGTCGATGGGCTGGGCCTGGTGGCCGTGCAGATCACGATGCTGGCGACCAGCGGTGCGGTGGAAGCCGCGCGGGCTGGCGAGGCGGGCAGGGGCTTTGCGGTGGTGTCGGGTGATATCCGCACCCTGGCGCGCGACGCCTCGCACAATGCCGACGCGGTCAAGGACTTGGTCTCCGGCATCGTCTCGCAGATCGCCAAGGTCCGGCGCGAGGTCGACCAGATCAACGCCCTGGCCACCGTCGAGCTCGACAAGAACCGGGCCATCGAGGCGCGTCTCGCTCAGGTGGTGGCGGACACCGCCGCGCTCAAGGCGGGATCGGACGACATCGCCAAGGGCGCGGAGGACATCCTGGGGGCCAGCGCCCAGGTGCTGTCGGGTATCGGCCAGATCGCCTCGGCCGCCGAGGAGGCCAGCAGCGCCGCCGCTCAGGCCGCCGCCGCCGCCCGCCAGCAGTCGCAGAGCGCCGAGGAACTGGCCGCCGCGATCGAGGAGATCGCGCTTCTGGCCAACGAGTTGCAGCAAGCCGCGGCGGGTTAGGGTGGCCTCCGCCGAGACCCGCCAGAGGCTGACGGTTCGCGCCGGCGGCGCGCGCGTGGCCATGGCCGCCGACAGCGTCGCCGAGGTGATCCGCACGCCGCGCATCACCCGCATGCCGCATGGGCCGCCGGGCCTGCTGGGCGTCACGCACCTGCGCGGGCTGGTTCTGCCGGTGGTGTCGCTGGGCGCGCTGCTGGGCGATGAAGGCCACACCGACACCACCCGCGTGGTGGTGTTGCGCCGCGACCCGCCGATCGGCCTGGCTGTCGACTCCATCGAGGCCCTGAACGCATCGGAAGGCGACGCCCACGCCGATGTCCGGCACGGCCGCCTTATGCTCGACGACGCCGGCGGCGCGCGCTGGTTCGATCTGGACGTGGCGCTGCAGGACCGTTTCTCCGCGTTTCGCGCCACCCGCCGCGCGCCCGAGCGTGAGACCGCGGCGAGCCCGACGGCGGCGGTGGCGGCGGACCTGGGCTTTCTGGGCTTCACCCTGGCCGGACAGGACTACGCGTTGCCGCTCGACACGGTCGCCGAGGTGATGGCGGTTCCCAAGGCCATCGCCACCCTGCCGCGAACCGAGGCCGTCCTGCTCGGCGTCTTCGAGCTGCGTGGGGAAATCCCGCCCGTCGTTTCGCTCCGAGCGCTGCTGGGCCTGGAACAACGCGAGGCGCAAGCGGACGACCGCGTCGTCGTCGTGCGCATCGGCGGTCATCGCTTGGCGCTGCTGGTCGACCGGATCAGCGTCATCCTGCGCGCGTCGCGTGACGCCGTCGGCCCCGCGCCCACCCTGTTCAACCGCGCCAGCGGCGAGGCGCGGATCGACTCCGTGCTACGGCTGCCGGACGGTCGCGGCCTGGTCTCGATCCTGGCGCCCGAGCGGGTTCTGGCCGACGAACGGGTCTCGCAATTGCTCGCCGAGACCTCCGACCAAAAGGACATGGCCATGGCCAGCACGACCTCGGCGACGGCGCGCGAGCGTTTTCTGGTCATTCGCCTGGGTGACGAGACCTACGGCCTGCCCATCGCCGCGGTCGACGAGGTGGTGCGCCTGCCCGAGACCCTGACCCGCCTGCCCAAGGCCCCGGCCTATGTTCAGGGGGTGATGAATCTGCGCGGCAAGGTGATCCCCGTGATCGACCAGCGTCAGCGATTCTCGGTCTCCGGCGAGGCCGCCGGCGAGGCCCGCCGCGTCGTCGTGGTCACCCTGGACGGACTGCAGGCTGGGTTCGCGGTCGACGCCGTGGCCCGGATTCTTGAGGTCGAGGCCGACGATTTGATGCCCGCCCCGGAACTGTCGGACGATGGTGACCGTTTGTTCGACCGCGCCGCGAAAGTGGAGCGCGAGGGGGACGTCATCTTGCTCATCGATCCGCGTGCCCTGCTGGAGCGCGCCGAAGCCGACCTGCTGCGCGACCTGACGGCGAGGTCGCCCGTCTCGTGACCCGTCTGCTGATCGTCGACGATTCCGCCTTGATGCGCCGCGTGCTGGGCGATGTTTTCCAGAACGAGCCGGGGTTCGAGGTCGCCTTCGCGCGCGACGGGGTCGAGGCTCTGGCGCAGGTTCACGCCTTCAAGCCCGACGTGATCACCCTCGACGTGCAGATGCCGCGCATGGACGGGCTCAGCTGCCTGGACCGGATCATGGTCGAGCGGCCCTGTCCGGTGGTGATGGTGTCGTCGCTGACGGGGGAGGGCGCGGACGCCACCCTGGAAGCGCTGGAGCTGGGCGCGGTCGATTTTGTCGTCAAGCCGGACGGCGCGGTGTCTTTGGCGATTGACGACTTCGCCCCGATCCTGATCGAGAAGGTCGTGACGGCCGCGGCGTCGCGCGTGCGCCGGTCGCATCGCCTGGCCGAGCGCCTGCGAGCGCGTCATGGCGCCATCGCGCCGCCGCCCGCGCCGCGTGGCAAGGCGGCCGCCGCCTGGAAGCCTCAGCCCGCTGGGATGCCGCCCGGCCTGGTGATCATCGGAACCTCAACGGGCGGTCCGCCGGCCCTCGACGCGGTGCTGACCGAGATCCCGGCCGACTTTCCCTGGCCAATCCTGGTGGCCCAGCACATGCCAGCCGCGTTCACGGGGTCGCTGGCCCATCGGCTGGATGGCCTGTGCGCTCTGCGAGTGATCGAGGTGGCGCGGCCGACGCCGCTGGTTCCCGGCTTCGTCTATATCGCGCGGGGCGACGCCGACATGACGGTGAGCCGGCGCAGCACCGGGCCCGTGGCGCTGTCGACGCCCTCCAGTTCCGCGCATCGTTGGCACCCCAGCGTCGACCGGCTGGTCGACAGCGCGGCGGTCGCCGTGCCGCCTGACCGTCTGATCGGGGTGTTGATGACCGGCATGGGCGACGACGGCGCGCGAGCCATGGCCGCGCTGCGGGCGGCGGGTGGGCGCACGATCGCCGAGTCCGAAGACACGGCCGTCGTCTGGGGCATGCCGGGCGAACTGGTGAAGGCGGGCGGCGCCGACGTCGTGGCGCCTCTGGACGCCATAGCGGGCAAGATTCGCGACATGGTCCGGGCAGGGTGAGCCAGGCCCCGACGCCAGAACAGGCCCATTTGAGCGCCGACGACCTGAAGAAGGTCTGCGAGTTCCTGTACCGCCAGACCGGCATGCAGTTCGGCGAGAACAAGCGCTACTATATCGAGCGGCGCGTGGCCGACCGGATCGCCGCCACGCACTGTCCTGATTTCGCGGCCTATTTCGGTCAGCTACGGGCCGACGCCGTTGAGCGCGAGCGGCTGATCAACGCCTTCACGGTCAACGAAACCTACTTCTACCGAGAAGAGCACCAACTGGCCTGCCTGAGCCGTTCGTTGTTGCCGGACTTGATCACCTCGCGCCGTCCGGGCGACAAGATCAGGATCTGGTCGGCGCCGTGTTCGACAGGCGAGGAAGCCTATTCGATCGCGATCTGGCTGCTCGAGAACTGGCGCATGGTGGACGCCTATAATGTCGAGATCGTCGGCTCCGATATCGATACGCGCGCCCTGGAGGCCGCGCACGAGGGCCTGTACGGCGAGCGCGCGCTGTCGCGGCTGCCGCCGGAGGTGGTCAACGCCTATTTCGAGCCCAGTCGTCGCCATCGTCGTCAGCTCATCAACGACCTGCGCGAGTCGGTGACCTTCACTCGGGCCAATCTGGTGGATGGCCCGAGTCTGACGGAGCAGGGGGTGTTCGATGTCATCTTCTGCCGCAACGTGCTGATCTATTTCGACGACGCCTCGCGGCTGACAGCCGCCAAGAACCTATATGACCGGCTGAACCCCGGCGGTTATCTGTGCCTGGGCCACACCGAATCCATGAGCCGGATCAGCGACCGCTTCCTGGTGCGCCGGTTCGAGGACGCGGTGGTCTTCCAGCGGCCGGGAGAGGCCGCATGACCGACGACCTGATGGCTCAGTTCCTGAGCGAGGGCCGCGAACTGGTGGCCAGCGCCGAGCACGATCTGGCGAGCCTGGCGCGTCGACCCGACGACGCGGGCGCGCTGGACGGCTGCTTTCGGGCGATCCATACGCTGAAGGGCTCGGCGGGCTTGTTCGACCTGCTGCCTATGAGCGTGATGCTGCACGCGGCCGAGGATCTGCTCGGCTTGTTGCGGGCCGAGCGCACGGGCGTCGCCGAGGACTTCGAAGCGCTGTTCAGCGTCGTGGACACCGTTGATCGCTGGCTCGACGCGCTGGACCGTTCAGGCGTCCTGCCGACCGACGCCCAAGCGGTGGGCGAGCGAGAGACCGCGCGCATTCGCGATCTGGTCGCCTCGGTGACGGACACCGCCGAGGTCGTCTCGCGGGCCGCCCCGACCACCTGGCGACCGCCCGAGGCGTTCCACGGCAGGGGCGGTCTGGCCATTCGGTATACGCCGCGCGCCGACAGCTATTTTTCCGGTGACGACGCCATCGCCATCATCGCCGCGACGCCCGGTCTGGCGGATCTGCGGATATCGTCCCGAGAGCCCTGGGGCGGGCTCGAGGACTACGATCCCTACGCCTGTAACCTGGTGCTCGAAGCGGTTTCGACCGCCAGCCGCGCGGAGGTCGAGGCGACGTTCCGTTTCGTGGCCGACCAGGTTGAATTCGTGGAGCTGACGTCGGTCGAAGCGACGCCGGCGCCCGATCATGGCGCGCGCAAGACCCTGCGGATCGACGCCGAGCGCGTGGACAGGCTGGCCGGGTTGGCCGGTGACCTGGTCATCGCCAAGAACGGCTTGTCGGACCTGGCGGCGCAGGCCGAAAGCCTTCCCGGCGGTCAGGCGCTGGGCCAGGCCCTGCGCGCCCGGCAAGCCCAGCTGGACCGGCTGGTCGGCGACCTGCACGCGACGGTCGGCAAGGTGCGTCTGGTGGCGCTGGGACCGCTGTTCGCGCGGTTCCATCGGCTGGCGCGGGAGATGGCCCGCTCGCTGGACAAGGACGTGTCGCTGGAGCTGGAGGGGGGTGACGTCGAGGTCGACAAGACCATCGTCGACGGCCTGTTCGAGCCCTTGCTGCATGTTCTGCGCAACGCGATCGACCACGGGGTCGAGAACCGCGCCACGCGTTCGCGTTCCGGAAAGCCGCCGGTCGCGACCATCCGGTTCGCGGCCAGGGCGGCGGCGGATCAGGTCGTGATCGAGGTTCGCGACGACGGCGGGGGGATCGATCCGGCCAAGGTACGCGGTCATGCGGTCGCTCGCGGATTGTTGACCCAGGCGGCGGCCGATCGCCTGGACGACCAGGCGTCGATCGATCTGGTCTTCATTCCCGGTTTCTCGACGGCGGCCGAGGTCAGCGCGGTGTCCGGCCGGGGCGTGGGCATGGACGTGGTGCGCGACGCGGCCACGAAGCTGGGCGGCAAGGTGATTGTCGAGAGCGTGCGGGGGCAAGGCTCCACGGTGCGGTTCGTCCTGCCGGTCACCATGGTCCTCACCAAGGTGATGGTCGTGGCCTGCGGGCAGGAGCGCTATGGGCTGGCGCTGGATACGGTGGTCGAGACCGTCAGGGTGCCCGCCGATCGCATCGTCCCGGTGCGCGCGGGCAGGGCGTTCCAACTGCGCGACGCCGTCGTGCCCCTGGTGTCGCTCGGCGTTCTCGTGGGGGCCGCCGAGGCGGAAGCCAGAGCGGCGGAACGGGTCGTCGTCGCGCGGGTGCGGGGCGAACTGGTCGGCTTCGCGGTGGACGCTATCGTCGACCGCATGGACGCGGCCGTACGGCCCATGACCGGACTGCTGGCCGGCGCGCCCGGCGTCATGGGCGCGACCCTGCTGGCGGACGGCGCGGTGTTGATGGTTCTGGATCCGGCGGAGCTGATCCTATGACGGTTTCACGCGATGGCGCGATCATTCGGCTGCAAGGAGTCTGTCGGGTAGAAGACGCAGAGCCTCTAACGGCCATGCTACAAGGCGTTTCCGACTCCACCTTGGACCTCTCGACGTGCAAAGGTCTGCATGCGGCGGTCGTCCAGGCGATCCTGGCCTTCCGCCCAAAGATTGTCGGAGTTCCCGACGACGCCTTCCTGCGAGATCGGCTGTTGCCCGCCCTGACAGGCGAGCGGCCGCCCGAGGCTCCAAAGCTTTAGTTTTACGTCGCGCATGGGCGCGGCGGTACGAGGAGAACACTTCATGGGGACGACAGTTCTCATCGTCGACGACAGCAAGCTGGCTCGGATCGTCCTGGGCAAGACAATCGCGGCCTTGCAGCCCGAGTGGACGCGTGTCGAAGCCGCCAACGCCGATGAGGCTGTCGCCGCGTTCGACGCTCATGCCATCGACGTGGCGGTGCTTGACTACAACATGCCCGGGCGGGACGGCCTGGCCCTGGCCGAGGAACTGCGCGCGCGCTTTCCGACCATGCCGATCGCCGTGGCGACCGCCAATGTTCAGGACGAGATCATCAGTCGCGCGCGCGCGGCCAACGCGACCTTCATCGCCAAGCCGGTCACCGAAGAGGGCATGCGCGGGTTCCTGTCCGGCGCGGCGCTGAGGCTGAGGTCGGCCGCGCAATGACCTTGCAATCCATCCTGCTCGACGACCTGGAGCGGGACGCCCTGACCGAACTGGTCAATATCGGCGTCAGCCGGGCGGCGGCCAACCTTCGCAAGATGGTGGGCGAGCAGGTTTTGCTGTCGGTCCCGTCGGTCGAGGTCGTCACCCGCGAGGGCGCCACCACGCTGATCCGGGAGCGTGAAAGCGGTGAACTGGTCGCGGTTCGTCAGGCTTTCGACGGCGTGTTCTCGGGGCGGGCGCTGCTGATCTTTCCACAGTCCAACAGCATGGCGTTGGTGCACGCGGTGACGGGCGGCGCGCTGTCGGCGGGCGACGCCGCCGACATGGAAGACGAGGCGTTGGCCGAGACGGGCAACGTGGTGCTCAACAGCTGTCTGGCGACCATGGCCAACATGCTGCAGCGGCCGCTGACGATGTCCCTGCCGGAAGTCATCCGCGGCGACGGCTCGATGCTGTTCGACCTGTCGCCGGAAGCTGTCGACGGCGGCGTGGTGATGTTTCTGTACATCAACTTCGCCATCAACGACCGCGACATCCGCGGCTATATCGCCATGCTCATGGACCTGCCGTCTCTTCAGGCGCTGAAGGGTCTGATCGGCGACTTCATCGAGCGCGTGGTCGGCGATGCCTGACCATGGTTGAACCTATTGCCAAGTTTGGCGTGGCGCTCAGGTCATGACCGAGGCCGACGCCGCGATACGTCACAAGGAGGCGGGCCAGGCGCTCGAGGCGCTGCGGGCGCTCGCCGGACCGCTGTTCGACGCCTTGGTGAAGTCCGGCGTCGCCGTGACCGTGACGGATCCCCGGCGCGAAGACGATCCGATCGTCTATGTGAACGCGGCGTTCGAAACGCTGACGGGCTATTCGACCCGCGAGGCGGTTGGTCGCAACTGCCGCTTCCTGCAGGACCCCGCCGCTGACCGCGAGACCGTTTCGCGTATCGCCGAGGCGTTGCGGACCGATGGGTCCGCCGTCGCCGACATTCTGAACCGGCGACGCGACGGGTCGCTGTTCTGGAACCGCCTGAGCATCACCACACTTCTCGACGCTGAGGGCAAGCCGGCCTACCGGTTCGCCACCCAGACCGACGTCACCGGCGAATATGTCGACGAGGCGGTCGTCGAGCAGCTTCGCGTCAGCCGCCAGAGATTGGCCGAGGCGCAGGAACGGCTTCGGGTCGCCCAGGCGATAGCGGGCGCCGCCGGGGCCTGGGAATGGGACATCGCCGCGGGCGTGCTGATCGCCGACGTGCGCTTTGCTGATCTGTATGGTCTGGATCCAATCGCGGCGGCCCAAGGGTTGCCCACCTCGACCTTCTTCGCGCCGGTCCATGCTGACGACCGACTGCGGTTGAAGATCGCGGTGGCGGGCGCGCTGCATGGCGCCGAGGTCTTCACGCGCGACTACCGTATCCAGCGAGATGGAGTGGTCCATTGGGTCTCGGCCCGGGGGCGCACCTATCTCGACGCCCAGGATCGACCGGTTCGCTTTTCGGGCGTGCTGGCCGACATCACCGACCAGAAGCGGGTCGAGGAACAGCTGCTGGTGGCGCAGACGGCCGGCGGCGTCGGCTCGTTCGAATATCTCAGCGGCTATGGCACCGCCGACGTTTCGGAACAGTTCTGCCAGCTTCTGGGCTTGCGGCCGGCGACCAGTCTTCCGGTCCGCACGATCAATGCTCTGGTCCATCCTGACGACCCGCCGATCATCCAGGGGCGGGACGGGCAGCATGCCTTCGGTCCGGCCTTCCACGAGTTCCGCATCCATCGGGCCGACACCGGCGAGGAGCGCTGGCTGGTTTCGCGCGGCGAGTACCGGCCGCATGGCTCGGGCGGGGTCAGCTTCATCGGCGTCGTCTACGACATCACCACGACCAAGCGCTCGGAAGAGCAGCTTCGCGACCTGACCGAGACGCTGGAGGTTCGCGTCGCGGCGCGAACCCAGGAGCGCGACCGGGTCTGGAACCTGTCGCGCGACCTGCTGCACGTGATCGGGCCCGACGGCCTCTATCGCGCGGCCAATCCCGCCTGGAAGGTCCTGCTCGGCTATGACGAGGCCGATCTGGTTGGCGCGGCCGCCGGCAGCCTGGTGCACCCGGACGATCGAGACGCCGCGCTGAAGCGCTACGTGACTCTGTCGAGCGGCGAGCCCATGGGCGACTTCGACTGTCGCATGCGCGCCAAGGACGGGACCTATCTGTGGATCAACTGGACGGCCATGCCGGAAGGCGACGCCATCTACGGGATCGGCCGCGACGTCACCCAGCGCAAGGCGCTGGAGGACCAACTGCGGCAAAGCCAGAAGATGGAAGCCGTGGGCCAACTGACCGGCGGCCTGGCCCATGACTTCAACAACATGCTCACCGGCATCCTGGGCGGCATCGACATGGTGCGCCGGCGCATCGCCGAGGGTCGGATGGCCGATGTCGATCGTTTCCTGGACGCGGCGATGCAGTCCGGCCAGCGCGCGGCGGCGCTGACGCACCGCCTGCTGGCCTTCTCGCGCCGCCAGACCCTCGACAACCGGGCGCTGGATGTCGGGACCCTGGCGGTGTCCATGGAGGATCTGCTGCGTCGAACCCTTGGCGAACAGGTCTCCCTGCGTATCGACATCGCCCCCGATCTCTGGCCGGCCGTCGCCGACGACAATCAGCTGGAAAGCGCGATCCTCAACCTGGGCATCAACGCCCGCGACGCCATGCCCGAGGGCGGCGAGCTGATCATCGCCGCGCGCAACGTCCATCTCACCGATCGGGAGCTGGCCAACAGCGACCACGCCGAAGCCGGCGACTACGTGGCCATCAGCGTGACCGACACCGGCGTGGGCATGCCGCCCGAAGTGCTGCAGAAGGTCTTCGATCCCTTCTACACCACCAAGCCGTTGGGCCAGGGCACGGGCCTCGGCCTGTCGATGATCTACGGCTTCGTCCAGCAATCCCGGGGCCATGTCGTCATCGACAGCGTCGAGGGGCAGGGCACCACCATCCAGCTCTTCCTGCCGCGTCATCAGGGCGTCGTGGAGACGCTGGCTCTCGTCGACGACGAGGCCGCGCCGGCGGGCGGCGGCGAAGTCGTGCTCGTCATCGAGGACGATGCGGCGGTGCGGCTGCTGGTGATGCAGGTGCTGGAGGAGCTCGGCTACCGAGGCATCGAGACCGCCGACGGCCGTCAGGCCGTGCCGATCCTGGAGTCCTCAAGGCATATCGACCTGCTGATCAGTGATGTGGGATTGCCGGGTCTCAACGGACGCCAGCTGGCCGAGATCGCTCGCGAAAGCCGGCCCGATCTGCCTATCCTGTTCATGACCGGCTACGCCAAGCAGGCCGCCGATCAGGCGGCGTTCCTCGATGGCGGGATGGAGATCATCAGCAAGCCGTTCGCCATCGAGCAGCTGGGGCGCCGTATCGGCGAAATCCTAAGGCGTAGGACCGTCTAGGACGGTGGCCTGGAGGCGCTCCGCCTCACACATAGACGCTCGGGTCGAAGAAGGCGGCGACGTCAGCCCGCTTGGGAAAGATTCCCCGAGCGGCGTAGTCGTTGGTCACGGCCTGGGCTGCGGCGATGATCTGTGGCGTGATCGGCGACAACGGACGCTCGCCGCGCCGAGCCAGGGTGGTCCTGGCCAGTTCGGGCGTCATCGAGGTTTGCGCCGCATAGTAGGCCGCGTAGGCGTCGAGATTGGCGCCTGTCCAGGCGCGGGCCTTGGCGATGCGGCCGAACGCGTCGCGCAGGGCCAGCCGCTTCTTGGGATCGGCCAGCGCCTTGTCCGAAGCGGCGAAGAACGTGACGCTGTTGTTGATCCCTTCGCCGTCGCGCAACAGGCGCGCGCCTTCGGCCTGGGCGCGGGCGAGGTTGGGGTCGTTGGTCGCCCAGGCCTCGATCTGGCCGTTCTGGAAGGCGGCCAACGCGTCGGGTTGCAGCATGTAGCCGGGCTTGATGTCGCTGTCCTTCAGTCCGGCTTCCCGGATCGCCGCGTAGAGCACCGCGTCGGCGGTGCCGCCGGGCGCGGTGGAGACGATGATCTTGCGGCCCTTGAGCTGGGCGACCGAGCGGATGTCCGACTTGGCCGGGACCAGGATGCCGATCCCTTTCGAGGACGAGGCGGCGGCCGCGACGATCTTGTAGGGGCGACCCAGGATCGCGCCCAGCAGCACCAGGTTGTCGATCGCCACCAGGGTGTCGACCGCGCCAGAGCTGGCGGCCTCGAACAGGGGCGTGGGCGTGGCGAAATTCGCCCAGTCGACCTTGTAGGGCGCGCCGTCGAAAGCCTTGGAGGCGTCGGCGGCCAGGCGTTGGCCGCGCTGCTGGTCGCCCAGCACCAGGGTCACGCGGGCGTCCTTGGGCCCGCAGGCGACCAGGCCGGCCGCCGCGCCAAGGCCCAGGAAGGTTCGTCTTTGCATGGGATGCTCCACGATCAGAACTTGTAGCCGACGCGGGTGTAGTAGTACCCGCCGGTCAGGCCGAACGGCGAAAACGCCCCGTACTTGCCGCCGCCATTGGTGCTGACGATCCCGACGGTGTCGGGATAGGTGTCGAAGAGATTGTCGGCCCCGACCGTCAGGGCCAGCTTCTCGGTGACCGCGTAGGTGACCGACAGGTCCGCGATCCACTTGGCCCCGAAGGTGCGATCGTCGCTCGCCACGGTGGCGACCTGGGTGACCTTGTCGTAGCGCGTGCCGCGCAGGTCCACGGTCCAGGCGTCCTTGGTCCAGCCGGCCGAGGCGATCAGCTTGGTCTTGGGGTAACCGACCGTCAGCGTGCCCTGCTGCACGCGGTCGAACAGCACCAGGCCCGAGCCCAGCGAGGCCAGTTGCGGCGGGTTGGCCTTGATGTTCTGGATCTTGGTCTTGTTCCAGTTGAAGCCCAGGCCCAGCTTCAGTTCGCCGAGGTCGCCCAGGCTGGCGCGATACTCGCTGACCAGGTCGACGCCGCGCGTGCGGGTGTCGATGGCGTTGGCGAAGTACTGGACGTAGATGTCGGTCGGCAGGCCGGCTGCCGCCAGCAGGACATTGACCCCCGGACCGCTCAACGTGCTGGTCAGGGCGATGCGGTCGTCGATGTCGATCTGGTAGGCGTCCAGCGTGGCCGAGAAGCCGTGGCCCGGGGTGAAGGTCAGACCGGCGCTGTAGTTGCGGGCCTTTTCAGGCTTCAGGGGCTGGGCGCCGAGCGCTTCGGCCAGCGGCGAGTCGACCCGCACGACCTTGGTCGGGAACTGGTAGAGGACCCCGGCGATGGTCTGGGTCGAATAGCGGCGCTGTCCGTAGAGCTGCTGGCTGAGCGACGGCGCGCGCAATCCGGTGCTGACTGTGCCGCGCAGGGCCAGGGCCGCAGTGAGCTCGTAACGCGTGGTCAGCTTGCCGCTGACGGTGTCGCCCGTGCTGTCGTCATAATGTTCGGCGCGGCCGGCCACGCCGACATACCAGGCGGAGGTCGGGTTGATCCCCAGATCGACATAGGCGGCCAGGTTGGTGCGCTTGGCCTGTCCCGCGTCGCTGGCGTCAACGGTGTTGACGCCCTGGACCCCGATCAGCGCCGGCTTGCCGGCCAGCGGGCCCGAGGTGAACAGATAGCCGCCGTTGGCGTAGGCGGCGGCGTCGCCGGCCTCGACCTTGTACTTTTCCAGTCGATGCTCGGCGCCGATCGCGACGGTCAACGGGCTGGAGAGGCCCACGTCGTAGCTGCGATCCAGATCAAGATTGGTGGTCCAGACCGTGGAGGTCAGGTCATAGAGCTTGAAGTGGGTGGGACTGGCCGGGCCGAGCGAGGGGTTGAGGGTGTCGGCGCTGGAATGGCTGATGTTGCGCCCGAGCGCCGAGCTGAGGTCCCAGGCCCATTCGCCGATCTTGCCCTTCAGGCCCGACGTCACCTCGAAGTCGGTTTCCTTGAGCTTGTAGAGCGGGATGTAACCGTCGGGCGCCAGCTGCAGGATGTTGGTGTTGGCGTTGGGCCGGCGCTTGGTCTGACGGGCGTTGCCGCTGCGGGCCCCCGCAGTGGCGAAGGTGTAGAAGTCGGTGGTGGCCGAAACCGGGGTCTGCAGGTTGATCGCCGCGGTCACCGCGCGCACCACGGGGTTGCCGTTGTAGTCGCCGCGCTTGGGATTGGTCTCGCGCGGGTCGGGCGCGCCGCCGGCCAGGGGATAGTAGAAGCTGCCGGTGGCCGGATCGTTGCGGTCGGTGCGCCCCTGGTACTTGGCCTCGACCGCCAGGTGGACGAAGCCCGTGTCCTTGAAGGTCGTCCCCCAGTCGGCGTTGGCGTGGGCGTTCTCGCCGTCGCTTTCGAAGGTCTGCCCCAGATCGGCTGAGATCTGGCCGCCAGGGGCGGACTTCAGGATGAGGTTGATCACGCCGGCGATGGCGTCGGAGCCATACTGGGCGGCGGCGCCGTCGCGCAGCACCTCCACGCGGCTGATCGCCGAGGTCGGGATCTGGTCGAGATCCACGGGCGTCGCGCCGCTGGTGTCGAGGTTGGAGTTCATCAGCAGGCTGGTCGGATGGCGACGCTTGCCGTTGACCAACACCAGGGTGTAGCCGCCGCCCAGGCCGCGCATGCTGACGGGGCGCACGACATTGTTGTGCGCGAAGCCGTTGACCGTGCCGTAGTTGATCGACGGCAGCAGCACCGCCAGCGCTTCCTTCAGGGTCACCTTGCCGGTGTCCGAAAGCTGTTCGCCGCCGATCACGTCGATGGGGGAGGGGCTGTCGGCCACGGTGCGCGGCTTGCCGCGCAGGCCAGTGACGATCACGGCGTCGACCGCCGAAGCGCCGTCGACATCGGCGGACGCGGTGGCGGGCTCGGCCGCCCAGGCCGGCGCGCCGGCCGCCAAGACGGCCAGGACCGTGCTGGTCATCAACACTGCGCGCTGGGTCTTCGCCCGGCGCTCGGCGAGACGCGCCGCTCCGTAGTTCAACATCAAAACCCCCGACTGCCGCGATTGGCGGAGGCTCCAGCTAAACGAGAGCGGGGTTTCAGCAAGCGAGTTATCGTGCAGTGACTTATAAGTTCATGGAATATTTGTTATGCGCATAAATATCATTCGGGTTTTATATTATTGAATAGGTTGTGGTGATTAGGCGACACAAGTGAGTGTGTTGGATAGATGGTTATGCCGGGAGGCTTGATTATTGATTGTGCCATCGTCGTGATGGCTAAAATGGCCAAGCGGTGACGCCTATCTGGTTCCGCTGACCCGCGATCCAAAGGTCATGGTCGCCCTATGGCCGGACGTCATCGTCGCGACCGAGCGCCGCAAGCCCTCAGTTTATCTCAAATCCTACTGATTTGATCTGAATTGATCAAAACCCACGCAACCGTCTTGATCGGGGCAGGGCCCTCGCGGATCAGGATCGGAAGACAGCTCTTGTTGGAGTTCAGCGTTGAGGGTTCAGCCGGCGAGCGGACAGGTCAGGGAATGGCCGGCGTGGAATGGCCCACTGTCTGGCTAGCGGTGGCGATCTACGCTCTGTGGGCCGCGGCGACCTATTTCCACGACCGCTTGCCCTGGCCGTTCCTGGCGCTGGTCGGGGGATGGGTGATCGCCTGGCACGGATCGCTGCAGCACGAGATCATTCACGGGCACCCGACGCGATCGAGGCGCTTGAACACCGCGCTGGGCTTTGCGCCGCTGTCGCTGTGGCTGCCGTTCGAGATCTATCGCCGATCTCATCAGGCCCATCACGCCACCGAACACCTGACCGATCCGACGCATGATCCGGAGGCCCGATATCTTCCGGCCTCGGCGTCCTGGCTCCATCGCGCCGTGGCGGCGATGCAGGCCACTCTGCTCGGGCGACTGGCGCTGGGCCCGGTGATCGAGATCGCGGCCTTCTGGCTGGACGAGGCCGGACGGGTGACGAGAGGCGAGCCGGGCCGTCTATGGCTATGGATCCAGCACGGCTTGGCCGTGGCGGTGGTTATCGCCTGGCTGGCGCTCGTGTGCCACATGCCGCTTTGGCTGTACGGCCTCTGCTTTGTCTATCCGGGGGCGGCGCTGTCGCTGCTGCGCTCCTTCGCCGAGCACCGCGCCGATCCCACGCCGCAACATCGCGTCGCCGTGGTCGAGCGCGCCCCCATCCTGGGCCTGCTGTTCCTGAACAACAACCTGCACGCCGCGCACCATGATCGCCCGGGCGCGCCCTGGCACAGCCTGCCGGCGTTCTACAAGCGTGACCGCGAACGCCTGCTGAACGCCAACGGCGGTCTGGTCTATGACGGCTACGGCGACGTCGTCCGACGGTTCCTGCTGAAGCCGCACGATGACGCCACCTATCCCGCCAGCGAGGGAGGCGTCGCATGACGGCCAAGGCTTGGGCAAGACGGGCGCCCGCGCGGACGGCGGCGCCGGCTAGGGGCAAGGCGGCCCTGGCGATGTACGACCTGCCGGAACTGCGCGAGGCCAACGACGCGCTCTGGGCCGCGATCGCGACACGATTGCGCGCGCGCAAGCTGTTCGACGTCCCGGACCGCCTGACGCGCGACGTTGCGCCGGACGTTCTGTGGACCGATCCCGATCTGATCCTCGCCCAGACCTGCGGCCTGCCCCTGGCGACGCGACTGGACCGCCAGGTTCGGGTGGTGGCCACGCCGCGTTATCGCGCCCGGGGCTGTGACGGGACCGATTATCGCAGCGCCGTGGTCGTGCGGGCGGATCATGCGGCCAGTTCGCTGAACGACCTGCGGGCCGGGCGTTGCGCGGTCAACGACCTCGACTCCAACAGCGGCATGAACCTGCTGCGCGCCGAGGTCGCGCCGCTGGCCAGGGGCAAGACGTTCTTCAAGTCGGTGATCATCACCGGCAGTCACCTGGCCAGCGCCGAGGCCGTGGCCACGGACGAGGCCGATGTGGCGGCGCTCGACTGCGTCACCTTCGCCCACCTGCAGCGCTGGCGCCCCGAGCTCGCCGCGCGTCTGCGAGTCCTGACCTGGACGGTTCGCAGCCCGGGCCTGCCGCTGATCACCAGCCTGACCACGAGCCCCGCTCAGCTGGCGGGACTTCGGGCGGTGCTCGACGAGGTCGCCGCCGAACCTGAACTGCGGGACGCGCGCGAGGCGCTTTTGCTGGACGGATTCAGCATGGTGCCCGCCGAGCAGTATCGCGCGGTCCTTCGGCTGCGCGACATCGCCCGCGACCTCGGCTATCCGCATCTGGCCTGAAGCGGACGCCGTCGAGCCGGACTGGGCGCTCTCTAGTAGCCCGTCGCCGGGTCGACGCGGTCGAGCAGATCCTCGCCGCGCGCGAACCGATCGAGATTGTCGCCCACCTTCTCCAGGAAGACGTGCCGCACCAGCGTGTGGTTGGACGCCACGTGCGGGGTGAGGCGCACGCGGGGATGGGTCCACAGGGGATGACCCGCGGGCAGGGGCTCTGGCTCGGTGACGTCCAGGGTGGCGAACCCCAAGACGTTCGAGTCGAGGGCGGTGACCAGGGCTTGGTGGTCGAGCACCGAGCCCCGGCCGACATTGATCAGATGCGCGCCGGGCTTGGCCTGGGCCAGAACCGCCGCGTCGATCAGGTTCCTGGTCTGCGCGGTGCCGGGCAAGGCGAGGACCAGGTGATCAGCGCTGGCGACGACCTCTTCCAGGGTGTCGAGCAGGTGGACTTCCGATACGGCGCTGGGCAGGTGGCGTTGGCGGCGAACCGCGGTGACGCGCGCCCCGAGCGCCAGGGCGCGACGGGCGACCGCCTGGCCGATCGCGCCGAAGCCGACCAGGCCGACCGTCGTCCCGGCCACGCGGCCGAGCGGAACATTGACCCATTGATCGGGCGACCTGGCGCGAACCGCCTCCAGGTCCTTGGATCGCAGATAGATCGCCGCGATCACGTAGTCGGCGATCTCCTCGGACGCCACGCCGCGACCGCAGGTGACGAGCGGGGCTTCCAGCAGCCAGGGCGGATAGAAGTCGACGCCGGCCGAGGCGCTGTAGACCCATTTGAGCCGGCCGGGCCAACCGGGCGGACGCGGCAGGTCCCTGGCGCCCCGCCAGGCGGGGCTGGGCCGGGTGATCAGGACATCGGCCTCGGCCGCCGTGCTCCAAGGATCGGCTTCAGGCGCGGCGATCAGGGTCGGCGCCGAAGGATGGCGTTGAAGTTGGGCGTTGAAGCTGTCCTCCATCTGACTGGCGATGACGAGGCTCATGCCGAAACTCCAAGGACTGTGTGGCCGACTGGCTCGAACGCTGCAGGCATGGCGACTAGGTCTTTCGTTCGAGGATGGAATTGAAGCGGTCGTCCCATAGCGGGCGGACATCGACCGCCTTGGGGATCAGGCCCGCGCCGGCGAAGACGTCGGCGACCTCCTGTTGCGAGGCGATGGCTGCCGTGTTGACGGGCCGCAGGTCGTAGCTGGCGCTCTTGCGCGCGAACTGGTCGCGGACATAGGCCAGCGGCACGCCGATCTCCTGGGCGATGGCCGCGGTCCACTGGTCCTCGTGACTGGCGGCCCAGGCATAGCCCTGGCGGACGACCTGCAGATAACGGCCGATCAGCTCGGACTTTTTGGGGTCGGCCAGGGCGTCGACATGGGCCGAGACGATGTAGTTGCCCGACAGGAAGCCGAGCGCCGTCTTGAGAACCCGCGCGCCTTGGGTGGCCAGGGCCCGCTGGATCGGAAAGCCATAGATGGCCCAAGCGTCCAGGGCTCCGCTGGAGAACGCGGTCCCGCCGTCGGCCACGCCCATGGCCACGGGGGTGATGTCGCTCCAATCCAGACCCACCGAGCGGAGCATCTTGATCAGGAAATATTGCGAGGTGGTGGCGCGGACATAGCCGACTCGCTTGCCCTTGAGGTCCGCCAGGCTCGCGATGCTCGAGCCCTTGGGCACGAGCACGACCTGATTGTTGACGTCCCCGTGCAGCACGGCGATCTGGCGAAAGCTCTGGGTCGCGCCGGCCGCCGCGAAGACCGGCGGGATCTCGCTCATGCCGCCGTAGTCCAGGGCTCCGGCGTTGAGGGCTTCGATCACCAAGTGGCCGGACTCGAAGCGGGCGAAACGCACCTGGAAGCCTGGCGTCGTCAGCCCGGCCTGGCGCTGGAGCAACTGCTGGTCGCCTTCGCCCTTGCCGGTGATCGACACGCGCAGCACGGGCTCGGCGGCCTGCTCGCGCGAGCCGCAGCCGCTCAGCAGCAAACCGCCGCCGAGGGCCATGCCGGCGCCGAGCATCAGGCGGCGGCTCATGAGCGGCTCGGGCTCGCCGCCCGCCCAGGCCTGACGTTCCAAGTCGCTCATGTCACCGACCCTTATTCGGCGGCGATTTTGTCGGGACCGGCGGCCCAGCGATGCTCGGGGACCGGCAGTCCCAGGTGGCCGCGCAGGGTGTCGTGCTCGTACTCGGTGCGGAACAGGCCCTTGGCCTGCAGCAGCGGCACGACCTTGTCCCGGAACTGGGCGAAGACGCCGGGCTTGTCGACGCGCAGGATGAAGCCGTCGACGGCGCGGCCGACGAACCAGCGCTCGATCTCGTCGGCGATCGTCTGGGGCGAACCGACGAAGTCCGAGCGCCAGCGCCCGAAACGCTCGGCCGTCTGGCGCAACGTCAGCTGCTCTTCCTGGGCGATCCTGACGATGCGCTCGGCGCGGCCCTTGTAGCTGTTGAGGCTGAGATTGCTGACGTCCGGGAAGGGGCCGTCGATCGGGTACTTGCGGAAGTCGTGATAGTTGAAGGCCCGGCCCAACTCGACCAGCGACTTTTCGATCTCGCGGCTGCCGGCTTGAGCCTCGGCGATGGCCTGGGCCTCTTCGTCGGTGTCGGCGATGATCGGCGCCAGGCCTGGCAGGACGCTGATGTGGTCGGGATCGCGGCCCAGGGCGGCGGCGCGGGCCTTCAGGTCGGCATAGTATTCGACGGCTTCATCAAAGGTGTCGACGCCGGCGAACACGCCCTCGGCGATCCTGGCGCCCAGGTCGCGGCCCGGACCGCTGACCCCGGCCTGGAAGATCACCGGCTGGCCTTGCGGCGAACGCGACAGGGCCAGAGGGCCGGCGACGGAGAAGAACTTGCCCTTGTGGTTCAGCGCGTGCTGCTTGGTCTTGTCGAGGAACACGCCCGCGGCCTTGTCGCGCGGGAAGGCGTCGTCCTCGTAGCTGTCCCAGAGACCCTGGACCACGTCGACGAATTCGCCGGCTCGCTCGTAGCGTTCGCCATGCTCGAAGTGCTCGTCGCGGCCGTAGTTCTTGGACGCGCCTTCCAGGCCCGTGGTCACCACGTTCCAGCCGGCGCGGCCCTTGCTGATGTGGTCCAGCGACCCGAACTGGCGAGCCACGTTGTAGGGCTCCCAGTAGGAGGTGGTCAGGGTGCCGACCAGGCCGATCTTGGAGGTGCTCACTGCCACGGCGGACAGCAGGGTCAGCGGCTCCAGGCGGTTGAGGAAGTGGGGCGCTGTGTCGGGGGTGATGAACGGGCTGTCGACGATGAACACCAGGTCGAACTTGGCCGCCTCGGCCAGGCGGGCGTTGTCGATGTACCAGTTGATGTCGATGCTCGCGTCACCGGCCAGGGCGGGGTCGCGCCAGCTGGTGTGGTCCATGCCGACGCCGCCCAGGATGGCGCCGAGCTTCAGTTGACGGGTGGATTGCTGCGTCATGGTCAAGCCCTCGAATTTGGAGCTTGAAGCTAGGGCGCGCGACGCCACGGATGATAACGAGCACTGCTCAACAGCTCGATGATCAATTTCAATCTCAGTCTGAAAAAATCAATAATATCAGTGCCTCGGCGGCTTTTCTTGCGACGGCTGGAGAAAAACTGCGAGCCGGCGCGCGGCGAAACGCGGCCCGCGACAGGTCTCCTCAGAAATGCTGCGAGGACCAGCGACAAAACTGCGGCGCCGATCCTTGGCCAAGCTGGCGCCGGACGCCTATCTGCGGTTCCGAGGCGGCGGCGTCGAAGCCGGCCAAGAGGGATGAGCCATGAGCAAGCAGTTGAAGTTGGGCGCGTTCATGCGGCCGGTCAGCATTCACACCGGGGCCTGGCGTTATCCTGGCGCGATCCCTGACGCCAATTTCAACTTCCCGGCCATGAAGCGGTTCATCCAGACCCTGGAGCGCGCCAAGTTCGACGCCTTCTTCATGGCCGACCACCTGGCCGTGCTGAACATGCCGATCAACGCCCTCAAGCGCAGCCACACGGTGACCTCGTTCGAGCCCTTCACGCTGCTGTCGGCCCTGGCCGCGGTCACCGAGAACATCGGCCTGATGGCCACGGCCTCTACGACCTATGACGCGCCCTACCACATCGCCCGGCGCTTCGCCTCGCTCGACCACATCAGCGGCGGCCGGGCCGGGTGGAACATCGTCACCACCTCCAACCCCGACGCGGCCCTGAACTTCGGGCTGGAAGAGGACATGGAGCACGACGCCCGCTACGCCCGGGCGCGCGAGTTCTACGATGTGGTCACCGGTCTCTGGGACAGCTTCGCCGACGACGCCTTCGTCCGCGACGTCGAGGCCGGGATCTATGTCGATCCGACCCGAATTCACGTGCTCGACCACAAGGGGCCGAACCTGTCGGTGCGCGGGCCGCTGAACATCGCCAGACCCGTCCAGGGTTGGCCGGTGATCATCCAGGCCGGCGCGTCGGAGGCCGGGCGGCAACTGGCCGCCGAGACCGCCGAGGTGATCTTCGCGGCCGGCGCCAATCTCGACGCCGCCAAGACCTTCTACGCCGACATCAAGCGGCGCATGGCGCTGATCGGCCGCGACCCGGACAGCCTGAAGATCCTGCCGGCCGCCTTCGTGGTGGTCGGCGACAGCGTCGAGGAGGCCAAGGCCAAGCGCGCCAAGCTCGACAGCCTTGTGCACTACGACAGCGGCATCGGCACGCTCAACAGCATGCTCGGCCACGATGTCTCGGCCTATGACCCCGACGGTCCCTTGCCGGAGATTCCGCCGACCAACGCCAGCCATTCGGCCCGCGAGCGGGTGATCGACCTGGCGCGTAATGAGAGCCTGACGATCCGGCAACTGGCCGCTCGCGTGGGCAGCTATGGCGGACCCGCCTTCGTCGGCACGGCCCAGACCATCGCCGACGAAATGCAGCGCTGGTTGGAGGAAGAGGGCTCGGACGGCTTCAACATCATGTTCCCGTACCTTCCCGAAGGCCTGGATGACTTCGTCGACAAGGTCGTTCCCGAACTGCAGCGGCGCGGGATTTTCCGCACCGAATATGAGGGCGCGACCTTGCGGGAGAACCTGGGCCTGCAGCGGCCGGCGAACCGGTTCTTTCCAACCTAGCGTGGCGTTCCGCTAGCCGGGAAACAGCGACGGAACGGCCTCGGGATCCGCGTCGTCGCGGCGCGGTCGCCGGCAAATAAGCGCGTTGAAGAATGCTCGTTTGATGCGGCGGGGCGTGATCGCTCTAGATGCGGCTTTCAACAATGGAGGCTTGCGTGGCGGACGGTTTCATCCCGGGGGTCGAACCCATTCGGCACAAGGTCAGCGAAGACGAGTGGCGCGTGCGCGTCGATCTGGCCGCGCTCTATCGCCTGGCGGCGCTGGAGGGGTGGGACGACCTGATCTTCACCCATGTCTCGGCGCGCGTGCCAGGACCCGAGCACCACTTCCTGATCAACCCCTACGGCCTTCGGTTCGGCGAGGTCACCGCCTCCAGCCTGGTGAAGATCGATCTGGACGGCAATCTGGTCGAGCCAAGCGCGTACGGGATCAACTATGCCGGCTTCGTCATCCATTCGGCGATCCACGCGGCGCGCGAGGACGCCCACTACGTCATCCACTTCCACACCGACGACGGCATCGCGGTCTCGTCGCAGAAGGAGGGGCTGCTGCCGCTGAACCAGCGCTCGCTGGGCGTCATCCCACGGCTGGCCTATCACGACTACGAAGGCGTGGCCCTGCATCTGGACGAGCGCGAGCGGCTAGTGGCCGACCTGGGCGACAAGACGCTGCTCCTTCTGCGCAACCACGGCACCCTGGCCCTGGGCTCATCGCCCGGCGCGGCATGGCTGGGCATCTATCAGCTGGAGAAGGCCTGCACCGCGCAGATCCGTGCGCTCAGCGGCGGCCGCGACGGCGTGCTGATCGCGCCCCAGGCGGCGCAGGAGGAGGTGGCCCGATTGGTCGCTGGGCAGGGGCGTGGCACGAGTGATCGGGCCAGCACCGCCGACCTGGCCTGGGCCGCGCTGCTTCGCCGCGTCGACCAGGAGTCGCCCGGCTACGATCGCTAGGGAGTTACGCGCGGCCAGGGACGCTGCTCTGGCCGCAGGCGCTCATAGGCGCGTGACAGTCGGAGCACGCCCAGGTCGTCAAACCGCCTGCCGACGATCTGCAGGCCGATGGGCAAGCCGTCGTTCGTATAGCCGCAATTGATCGAGGCCGCCGGCTGTTCGGTCATGTTGAACGGCACGGTGAAGGCTATGTGCTCGAACGGCCGGCGGGGATCGTTGGTCGGGGAGGGCAGCTCTGCGGCGAAGGCGGGCATGGGCGCGGTCGGCGACAGCACGAAGTCGTACGGTTGGAACGCCTTGGCGCCGGTCTCGCGCATGCGCTGGATCTGGTTGAAGCCGCGATAGACCGACAGGCCGTCGGCGTCTTTGGCCGCCCGCGCCCAGGCGTCGATATAGGGCAGGACGAGGCGAGCCTTCTCCGGCGGCAAGGCGCTGAGATCGCTCCACGACCGGGTGCGCCAGAAGAGGTCCAGGCCGTCCAGCATCTCGCGGGTCAGGAAGGGAGCGAAGGACTCGACGATCGCGCCCTGGGTCTCAAGCAGGCGCGCGGCGGCGACCACCGCCTCCACGACCTGGGGCTCGGGCGCGGCGCCGGCCCCGGCGTCCAGCATCAGGCCGATGCGCAGGCCACGCAGGTCGATCTCCAGGTCCAGCCAATCGAGGTCGGCGGGCGGCAGGCTCATGTGGTCGCGCCAGTCCGGGGCGCTCAGCACGGTCATCATCAGGGCGGAGTCGGCGACGGTGCGGGTCATCGGTCCGGCGACGCGGCCGATATAGGGTGGATCGATCGGGATGCGCCCATTGCTGGGCTTGAACCCATAGACGCCGCACCAGCCGGCCGGCAGGCGCACCGAGCCGCCGATGTCGGTGCCCACATGCAGAGGGCCATAACCGGCGGCGGCGGCCGACCCCGCGCCGGCGCTGGAGCCGCCCGGCGTCTTGTCGATGTTCCAGGGATTGCGCGCCAGCTTGTGAAAGCTGGACAGGCCCGACGACAGCATGCCGAAGTCCGGCACCGTGGTCTTGCAGAAGATCACCGCCCCGGCCTCGCGCAGTCGCGCCGCCGGGGGCGCGTCGGCCTCCTGGGGGATCAGGTCCGTGGCCGCCGTGCCCAGGGGCTTGGCCAGGCCCTTGGTGGCGATCAGCTCCTTGATGGTCACCGGCACGCCGTCGAGCGGTCCCATCGGTTCGCCTCGGACCCAGCGCGCCTCCGACGCCCGAGCATCGGCCAAGGCGGCGTCCAGGTCCAACCCCCAGGTGGCGTTGAGGGTAGGCTCCAGCGCTTCGACCCGAGCCAGAACCGCGGTCATCACCTCGACGGGAGAGACGCGCCGGTCGCGATAGAGCGTCAGAAGCTCGACGGCCGTGAGGTCCGGAAAGTCGGTCATGGGAACTCCGGTAAGCAAGGCGAGTACGGAATGAGGCTACAGGCCGTCAGGCTCGCGCGAAGTCGTTTTCCGCCCGCTGGCGGCCGGCCTCGGCTAAAAGCGGTGGCGCGCCGAATCTTTGAAGGATGCCTGCCTTGTATCGTCCCGGACCCCGCAACCTGATCACCGACGTGCCGGGCCTGAGCGTCGGCAACGCCACCGACGAGATGGTGCGCAGCGGCGTGACGGTGGTGCTGTGCCCGGGCGGCTGGACAGCGGGCGTCGACGTGCGCGGCGGCGGGCCGGGCGTGCGCGAGACCGAAACCCTGTCGGCCGAGAACGGCTACGCAAAGGCCCATGCCGTCACTCTGTCGGGCGGTTCGGTGTTCGGCCTGGGCGCGCCCGACGGCGTGGTCGCGGCGCTGTCGCGAAAGGGCGAAGGACTGGTCGTCCGGCCCGGCGCGCCGCTCGTGCCGATCGTGCCCGGCGCGGTGCTGTTCGACCTGGCCAACGGTGGCGACAAGGCCTGGGACCTGGACCCGCCCTACCGCCGGCTGGGCGTCGAGGCGGTCGAGGCGGCTGGCCAGGATTTCCAGCTGGGCGCGTTCGGCGCGGGACGCGGAGCGCGCGCGGGACTGGTGCAGGGCGGGTTGGGCTCGGCCTCGCTGGACCTGGGCGAAGGCGTGATGGTCGGCGCCCTGGCGGCGGTCAATCCGGTCGGCTCGGTGTTCATGCCCGACGGCCAGACCTTCTGGGCCTGGCCCTTCGAGATCGACGGCGAGTTCGGCGGCCGCACGCCCAGCGGCGCGGCTAAGGCGATCGAGCCGATGCCCGACGACTCGCGGCTGGCGGGGCAGGGGCGACTGACGCCTGGCGCCAACACCACGCTGGCTGTGGTCGCGGTCAATGCGGCGCTCTCCCCTGGCGAGTGCAAGCGCGTGGCGATGATGGCCCAGGACGGCCTGTCGCGCGCCATCCGCCCGGCCCACACGCCGTTTGACGGCGACGTCGTCTTCGCCGTGGCCTCGGGCGAGATCGATCTTGGGCAGGACGAGCGCCTGCGTCGTATCGCCCGCATCGGCTCGGCGCTGGGCGACTGTCTGGCGCGGGCCATAGCGCGTGGGGTCTATCTGGCCCACGGCTAGGCTCGCGCGGCCAGGGCCCGTTGCAGGTCGGGCGTCGCGGCGATCAATTGGGCCGTATAGGGGTGCTTGGGGTTGCCGAAGACCTGAGCGGTCGGACCTTCCTCGACGATCTCGCCGGCCTTCATGACCAGCACCCGGTCGGTCAGGCCGCGCACCACGCCCATGTCGTGCGAGACGAACAGATAGGCCAGGCCCAGCTCGTCCGACAGCTGGGCCAGCAGGTCCAGCACCTCGGCGCGCACGGTGACGTCCAGGGCGGAGACGGCCTCGTCCAGGGCGATCACGGACGGCTCCACGATCAGGGCGCGGGCGATGGCGATGCGCTGGCGCTGGCCGCCGGAGAACTGGTGCGGATAGCGGTCGGCGGCCTCGGCGGACAGGCCGACCTGGGTCAGGACCTTTTCGACCTTGGTGCGGCGTTCGGCGGGCGTCGGCTTGGCGTCGAGCAGGTGCAGCGGCTCGGCGATCAGCCGTTCCACCGTCCAGCGCGGATCGAAGCTGCCGTGCGGATCCTGGAACACCACCTGGACATGGCGGCGCAAGGCGCGTGGCGCGGAGGGCGAGAACGCTTGGCCGTTCAGCTCGACCTGTCCGCCTTGCGGCGCTTCCAGGGCCAGCAGGGTGCGCAGCAGGGTAGACTTGCCGCAGCCGGACTCGCCGACCAGGCCGACGATCTCGCCGGGGCGGATCGCCAGGCTGACCTCGGACACCGCGCGGAAGGCTGGTCCGGCGCGGAGGAAGCGGCGCGGGCCAGGATAGTCGCGCACCACGCCCTTGGCTTCGAGCACGGGCGGAGCGGCGAGGTCTGGCGTTCCGCGTCGGACCGGAACGCGCGCGGCGTCGGCGGCCAGGGCGCGAGTGTAGGGATGGGCCAGGTTGGCGAACAGGGCTGCGGTGTCGTCCTGCTCGACGATCTGGCCGTCCTTCATCACCGCCACGCGGTCGGCGATTTCGGCCACCACGGCCAGGTCATGGCTGACCAGGATCAGGGCCGCGCCGTCCTCGCGCACCAGCTGGCGCAGCAGGTCCAGGATCTGCGCCTGGGTGGTGACGTCCAGGGCGGTGGTCGGCTCGTCGGCGATGATCAGGCGGGGCGACAGGACGATGGCGATGGCGATGGCCACGCGCTGGCGCTGGCCGCCCGACAGCTCGTGCGGATAGCGGTTCAGCGGGAAACGCTCGGCGGGTAGGCCGACGCGGTCCAGCGCCCGCCGCGCCGCCACCAAGGCCTGCTTGCGGGAGCCGCCCTGGTGCAGGCGCACGACCTCGGCCACCTGGTCGCCGATGGTCATGACCGGATTGAGCGCCGTCATCGGCTCCTGGAAGACCATGCCGATCCGCGCGCCGCGCACCCGGCGCAGTTGCGCTTCGGATAGACCTGTAAGGTCATGGCCTTCGAACGTGATCGCACCCGAGGCTTGGCCGCCGGACGGCAGCAGGCCCAGGATTGAGAGCGCCGTCATCGACTTGCCCGAGCCGGACTCGCCGACCACGCCCAACACCTGTCCGGCGTCCAGGACCAGGGAGACGCCACGCAGGATCGACTTGTCGCCGATGGAGACCGACAGGTCCTGGATCGTCAGCAGGGTCATGTCAGCGGTCCCCGTCCAGGCGCGGATCCAGCCGGTCGCGCAGGCCGTCGCCCAGAAGGTTCAGGCCCAGAACGGTGATGACGATGGCCAGGCCTGGGAAGATCGCCTGCAGCGGCGAGGTGCTGATCAGGGTCTGGGCGTCGGCCAGCATCCGGCCCCAGCTTGCGGCCGGCGGCTGGGCGCCCAGGCCGATATAGGACAGGCCGGCCTCGGCGATGATCCCCAGCGAAAATTGCAGGGTGGCCTGGACGATCAGGATGCTGAGCAGGCCCGGCAGGATGTGCTCCCACGAGATCCGCGCCTGGCCCTTGCCGGCCGTGCGGGCGGCCAGCACGTAGTCGCGGGTCCACAGGGACAGCGCCGCGCCGCGTGTCAGGCGGGCGAAGACCGGGATGTTGAACACGCCGATGGCGATCACGGCGTTGATCGCGCCGGGGCCGAGCACGGCGGTCAACAGGATGGCCAGGATCAGCGAGGGGAAGGCGAAGATCACGTCGTTGGCGCGCATGACCAACTCGTCGATCCAGCCGCGCCGGGCCGCCGCCAGCAGGCCCAGCGGCACGCCGACGCCGGCGCCCAGCAGCACCGCCACCAGCGACACGGCCAGGGCGTTGCGGGCGCCGGCCAGGACCATCGACAGGGTGTCGCGCCCGAAGTGGTCCGTGCCCAGCCAGTGGGCGGCCGAAGGGCCTTGCAGACGATGGGCGATGTCGAAGGCGGCGACGTCGTAGGGCGTCCAGGCCAGCGAGCCCAGGGCGGCCAGCACGAACAGCGCCGCGATCGTCGCGCCAACGATGAGACTGACGGGGCGGCGGCTCATGACCGGTTCCTCCCGCGCAGCCGGGGATCGACCAGCACATAGGCCACGTCGATCAGGAAGGTGGTGGCGATCACGGCGAAGACCAGCACCATGACCACGCCCTGCACCACGATCAGGTCGCGCTGGGTGATCGCTTGCAGCACCAGTCGTCCCAGGCCCGGCAGGAAGAAGACGTTCTCGATGATCACGCTGCCGGCCAGCAGAAACGGGAACTGCAGGCCCAGGATGGTCAGCAGGGGGATCAGGGCGTTGGGCAGGCCGTGACGCCACAGGGCTTGGCCAGACGACAGGCCCTTGGCGCGGGCGGTGCGCATGTAGTCCTCGGCCAGGGTGTCGATCAGGGCCGAGCGAGTGACGCGGGCGATGATCGCCGCCTGGGGTACAGCCAGGGCCAGCGACGGCAGGGTCAGGGCCTTGAGCGCCGGCCACAGGCCCGCGTCCCAGCCCGGAAAGCCGCCCGCCGAGAACCAGCGCAGGCCCATCGAGAAGCCCATGACCAGCAGGACGCCGAACCAGAAGTTGGGAATGGCCACGCCGATCTGGGTCAGGCCCATCACCGTCGTGTCGGCCGCGCCGCCGCGCCGCGCCGCCGCGAGGGCGCCGATCGGCGCGCCGATCAGCACCGACAGCGCCATGGCCGCCATGGCCAGGGGCAGGGAGACGGCCAGGCGCTCGGCGACAAGGCCAGCCACCGGCGTCTGGTAGGTGTAGCTGACGCCCAGGTCGCCGTGCAGCATCCCCAGCAGCCAGGCCAGGTAGCGCTGCGGCGCCGGACCTTCCAGCCCCATCTGGTGGCGCAGATTGGCCACGGCTTCGGGATTGGCGTTGAGGCCCAGCATGTAGGCGGCCGGATCGCCGGGCACGACCTGGATGATGGCGAAGACCACAACGCTGGCGGCCAGCAGGGTCACGGCCATCACCGCCGCGCGGCCGCCCAGATAGGCCGCGCCGAAGCGGGCCAGCAGGGCGACGAGGCCCGCGACCACGACGAAGCCGGCTACGATCCCGAGCACGCCGCCCACGCCGCTGCTCTTGGTCGTGGCGGTTTCGCCATCTGAGCCTGGCGTGTCGAAATAGGCCGCGTGGAGATCGACGGTCTGGGTCGGCGAATTGACCCAGAAGTCCTTCAGGCCGGCGTCAAACACACCCAGGCGCGGGAACTGGAACAGGAAGCCGTTGACGACGTCGTCGGCGATCTTGCGCTGGATCTGCCGGAGGATGTCAGTGCGCTGGGCCTCGTCGGTGGTGGCCTTCAAGGCCTCCATCAGCCCGTGAAAGGCGTCGCTGTGATAGCCGAAATAGTAGTCGGCCTTGTCGTAGATCCCGTAGTCCATGGGCTCGGCGTGGCTGACGACGCTGAGGTCGAAGGCGTGGCGGCCGTAGACCTGGTCCAGCCACTGGGCCCATTCGAGGTTCTCGATCTTCACCTTGATGCCGACGGCGGCCAGCTGCGACGCGGCGATCTCGCCGCTGCGGCGGGCGTAGTTGGGCGGTGGCAGCTTCATGGTCAGGGTGAAGCCTTTCGGGTAGCCAGCCTGCGCCAGCAGCGCCTTGGCCTTGGCCACGTCGTGCGGATACAGGCCGGTCAGGTCGACATAGGCGGCGTTCTGCGGCGGGAAGTGGCTGCCGATCGGCGTGCCGTAGCCATACATGGCCGCGTCGATGATCGCCCGACGGTCCAGGGCGTGCTGGATGGCTCGCCGCACGCGCACATCGGCCAGCGGTCCGCTGCGGCTGTTGATCGCCAGGATCACTTCGCCCTCGCTGGACGCGGCGATGACCTTCAGCGACGGGTCGGCGCGCAACTGGGCCAGGTTCTCGGGGGCGGGGTAGTCGGGGAAGGCGTCGACGTCGTGGGTCTTGATCGCGGCGAAGGCGGCGGCCGGATCGGCGATGAACTTGAACGTCACCTGGCGCAGTTTGGCCGGCGCGCCCCAGTAGCCGTCATTGCGGACCAGGGTCACCGCGTCGCCGCGCCGCCAGCCGGAGAACTTGAAAGGACCCGTGCCGACCGGCGCCGTGGCTAGAGATCCGGCCGACTTCGGCGAAACCATGACCGTATCGCCCCAGGCCAGAACGTAGAGCAGGTTGCTGTCGGCCCGGGACAGGTGCAGCCGCACGGTGACGGGATCGACGACCTCGACCTGACGGATGACGCTCAGCGCCTCCTTCTGGACGTTGGTCGAGGTCGGGGCGAGGGCGCGTTCCAGGCTGAACTTGACGACGCGGGCGTCGAAGGGCGTCCCGTCCTGGAAGCGCACGCCGCCCCGCAGGTGGAAGGTGTAGGTCAGGCCGTCGGGCGCGACCTCCCAGTATGTCGCCAACAACGGCTTGATGGCGCCATCGCGGTCCAGCCGGACCAGGCCTTCGAAGATATTGCCGTAGACCACCTCGTCGGTGGCCACCGCCGCGCCCGAGGTCGGGTCGAGATTGGGCGGTTCCAGTTGCAAGGCCAGGGTCAGGTTGTCCTTGGCCATAGCCGGCCCGCCCGCGCCCACCAGGACGAGCGTCAGGGCGGCGAGGATCGCGCCGAAAAGCCTGGACAGTCTCACGCCAGGGCCGCCAGTCGGCGCTCGACGCGCGCGCGGGCCTTGGCCGCCTCGCGCGGCAGGCCCAGGCGGTCATAGACCTGCGCCAAGGCGCCGTTCAACGGCACGCCGTCCGGATCGAAGGCGCGGCGCAACTCGAGCGTCTGTTGCGCCTCGTTAAGTCGGCCGGCGCGGATCGCGGCGTCCAGGGCGATCTGTTCGAAGAAGTCGCGCTGGGCGTGGCTGCCGCCGACCTCGATCAACCGGGGCAGGGCGGTGCGCAGGCCCTGGACGGCGGCTTCGTGGTCGCCGCGCGCATGGGCGACCAGACCTTCGGCGGCGGGCAGGGCCGCGTCGCGCCAAGCCGCGCGGGTGAGGTTGGGCGCTGTGCTCGCCATGCGGCGCACGGCCGCCAGCAAAGGATCGGCCTCGGCCCGGCCAGCGCGGGCCAGGCCGTATAGATATTGCAGGGTCAGGAACGGCTGAACCACGTCCTCGCCGCGCTTGACCAAGTGGTCGGCCACATCGCTCCAGCGGTCGCCGACATCGACGCCGGCTAATTCCAGCCGGGCCAGCAGCGAAACCGCCCCGACCTGGTCCTGGGAGTAGTCCTTCTCCTGGGTCCAGCAATGCTGGTCGTAGGCGGCCAGGGCTTCGTCGAACCGGCCTTGGCTCAGATAGAACAGCGCCAGGTGCCACCACAGATGGGTGTCCATGAACGAGTTCAGGCCGGTCCAGGTGTCGCGCACGCCCTCAAGGAACAGCGCGCCCTCGTCGATGCGGCCCTGGGTCAGCATCACATGGGCCAGGGCGTGCTGAGCCCAAGGTTCCTTGCGCTTCAGCGCCAGGGCTCGCCGCGCCGAGGCTTCGGCCTCGTCCAGCAGGTGGCACTGCTCGTAGGCGAAGGCCAGCATGCCGTGCAGGTGCGGATTGTCGGCGTTGGCCTCGGCCACGCCGGCGGCCGCGCGGAGCATGGCGGCGAAATCGCCGCGATTGAAGGCGTGGTACTGGCGTAGCTTGAGGATCAGCAGGTCGTTGGGCCAGGCGGCGAGGATCGCGTCGGCGATCGTCTCGGCCCGGGCGATGTCGTCGTCGAACCAGGCCAGCAGGAAGTCGACCGCGGCCTGCTCACGGGGATGGGCGTGGGGGCGCGCGGCATGAGCCTTGGCGACATAGGGCGCGGCGAGGCCTGGCCCTTCCGGCGACTCCAGCAGCAGCCACAGCATGCCGGCATAGGCGTTGAGCAGGGCGCTGGCGGGATCGGCGTCGGCCGCCGCCAGCACGCCGGCGGCCCGGGTCTCGTAGGCCAGGAAGCCTTCGACGAAGTCGTTCACCGCCGCCAGGGCGGCGTCGGACGAAGCAGTGACGGGGTTGCCCAGGGAGTCGACGCGCATGGAGGTACTCTAGTCGGCGAAGACGGGCGCGCCAGACACGGCGCGCCCGTTCGCGTCACTTGGTCGGGTGAGCGGCCAGGAAGGCGGCGACGTCGTCAGCCGTACGCTGCGGAATCTCCACCTGGGGCAGGTGGCCGACCTTCGGATAGATGATCAGCTGGGCGCCCGGGATCGCCTCGGCGAACTTATGGGCGCTGGCGACCTCGATCAGGGGATCGGTCTCGCCCCACAGCACCAGGGTCGGGACCTTGATCGTCGACAGCGCTTCCTTGGTCGCCTGGCTGTGCTTGCCCGGCTGGATCGACATCAGAATGGCGCGGTGGCCCGGCGCGCGCTGCAGTTCGGCCCAGCGGGCGATGAAGGCGTCGGTGATCACGGCCGGATCGCCGACCTCGCCGCGCAGACCCGAGCGGATCAGCGGCGCGTTGTCGATCGAACGCAGGAAGGCCCGGCCCCATGAATATTGCAGCAGCTTGAAGGCCAGCGGCGGCTTCTTCAGGGTTTCGGACGGCCAGCCGGCGGCGTCGGCCAGGATCAGGGCGTCGACGCGGTCGGGATAGCGCACGGTCGTCTGCCAGGCCACGCCGCCGCCCATCGAGTTGCCGGCGATGGCGAACTTGGGCAGGGCCAACTTGGCGGCCAGGGCGTCGATCAGCTCGGCGAAGCCGTCGGCGCTGGCGACGTAGCCGGCCGGAGCGCGGGTCAGGCCGTGCCCGGGCAGGTCGACGGTGATGATCCGGTAGCGATCGGAAAGGCGCGCGACCCAGCCGTCCCACGAGAAGTGCGAGTCGCCAAAGCCGTGGACCAGCACCAGCACCGGACCGTCGGCCTTGCCCTGGTCCTTGTAGTGCAGGTGAACGCCGCCCGGCAGGTCGGCGTAGTGCGAGGCGGCCGTGGCGTACTTGGCCTCCAGCGTCTCATAGGGAATGTCGGGCCCGCGCAGCAGCAGCCAGCCGACAAAGCCGGCGACCACGACCAGCGCGATCACGCCGCCCAGCACCGACAACAGGATCTTGATCATCACGAAGGTTCCGAAAACGGCGTTTACTGGAGAGACTGTCCGGGCGGCCGCGAAGGGACCGCCCGGCAGGTTTGGCCAAGACTAGAACGCGTAGCTGGCGCGGACGCCATAGGTCGCCGGCCGACCAGCCGCCCCGACCTTCGCCGAGGTCAGGAAGTAGTTGCGGGTGACGTCATACTTCTCGTTGAAGATGTTGCGGCCCCACAGACCCAGGCTCCACGGGCCATCCTTGGGTTGGATCGTCAGGTTCGCGTTGGCCAGCCAGTAGGAGGCCACGGTGTACTCCGTGCCGAGGAACGACGGCGACTTGTCGCGATAAGCGTAGTCCGTGGCGGCCTGGACGTCGAAGTCTCCGACTGCCCAGGTGTAGCTGACCGTGCCGCCGTAGCTGATGCGCGGGAAGTCCAGGGCCACGCCCGACTTGTCGATGGTCTTGGCCGACCACAGGTGGGTGACCGGATCCTGGACCGCCGAGCTGGCGTCGACGTCGTCGAAGGTCTTGTAGCTGCCCTTCTTGTAGCTGGCCGTCTGGGTGATCTGCAGACCGTGGAACGGGGTCCACTGCAGCTCCAGCTCACCGCCGTAGATCTCGGACTTCGGCGCGTTGGTGATCCGGCCGATGGCGCCGTTGGCCGGGTTGATGACCACGCCCAGCACCTGTTGATCGCGGTAGTCGTAGTAGAAGACCGAACCGTTCAGGCGCAGGTTGCGCGCCAGATCACCCTTGAAGCCGGTTTCATAGGCCCAGAGCACTTCGGGCTTGAAGGCGTTGATCTGGTCAGCCTGGGGCGAGTTGTAGACGGTGAAGCCGCCCGACTTCACGCCGCGGCTGACATTGGCGTAGAGCAGGACGTTGTCGTCGGCTTGGAACTCCACGCCCGCCTTGCCGGACAGCTCGTTCAGCGAGGTGTGACGGTCGCCGTTGGTGAACAGCGGCGCGCCGCCGATCTTGGTGGCGAAGTTCTCCAGGTCGCGCTCTTCGTGCTCGTAACGCAGGCCCAGAATGGCCTTGAAGCGCGGCGTGATGGCGTATTCGCCCTGGCCAAAGCCGCTGATCGACTCGACCTTCTGGCTGTAGGACGTGTTGGTGATGAACCCCAGGCTTTGGGTGAAATCGGTGAGGAAGGTCTCGTCCAGCTTCTGGTGGCTGTAGTAGGCGCCGGCCACCCAGTTGAGCGGGCCCGCGTCCTTGGAGGCCAGGCGGACTTCCTGCGAATAGACGTCGACGTCGCTGCCCCAGAACGTGTCGGACTCCGAGGTCGACTTGGCGTCCCAGTCGTTCAGTTCGCGGCGCTTGAGCTTTTCGTACGAGCTGATGCTGGTCAGCTTGGCGAAGCCCAGGTCGACATTGGCGGTGATCGAGCCGCCGCCCGACTCGTTGTCACGCGAGGGCTTTTCGCCGGGCGAGACGCCCGCCAGGGCGGCGAAGGTCGCGGAAGGACCCCAGCCGGTGGCGTTGTACTTGGTGTCGCCGACCTGGCCAGGCACGTTGAGCAGATAGAGGCCCTGGCCGTCCGACTTGTCGCGGCCGTAATGGGCGCTGGCCAGCACGTCGACCTTGTCGGTCGGGGTCCAGTCCAGCTGGCCGCGGACGGCCGAACGGTCGGCGTCGCCGAGCTTCTCGCCGGTGACGCGGTTCTTCTGCCAGGCTCCGCCCTGTTCGGTCACCGCCGACAGACGGCCCTTCAGGGTGTCGCTGATCGGACCGGAGACGAAGCCCTCGACCTTGGCGCTGTCGAAGCGGCCGTACTCGGCGGTGACGCCGGCCGACAGGTGGTCGGTCGGGCGGTTGGTGATGAAGTTGATCGCGCCGCCCGTGGTGTTGCGGCCGTAGAGCGTGCCTTGCGGACCGCGCAGCACTTCCACGCGGTCGATGTCGTAGAGCACGCCCTGGGTGGCGGCCGGCACGGGATAGGCCACTTCATCGACATAGACGCCGACGGTCGGGGTGTTGTTGGTGGCGTAGTCGTCGAAGCCCACGCCGCGCAGGCGGAACTGCGGCTGGCCGCCGCCGAAGGCTGGCGTGACTTCCAGACTGGGCGTTTGGTACTGCAACTGGTTGACATTGGTCACGCCGCGCGCGGCCAACTGTTCCCCGGAGATCACCGAAAGGGCGATGCCGACGTCCTGGGCGGACTGTTCGCGGCGCTGGGCGGTGACGACCACCTGCTCCAGTTCGGTGTTGTTGGTCGCCTGGGCATAGGCGCCGGCCGCGAAGGCGGTGGCGATCGCGCCGGTGGCGGCCCCAATGAGAAGACGCTTGATCATGGAACTATCCCCTGTGTCGGCGTTGCGTGATCTTCGTCACGACAAAACGCCGGTTTCAAATCTCACGTAACACCTACCGACTCAGTAGGGATTGAAAACCGAGTTTTTCTCTCCGTATCGCCAAGCTTCTCTATCGGCTGGAAAGCCAAGCAGGCTCTGGGATTGCGTCCGGTTGTGGCCCGCAACTTGAGGGCGTCGCGCCAGCGGTTCGGGAGGGATCGGAGAAACAAAATCTCATAGGGCGGCCAGGAATTCAGGCCGGCCGGGGGGCTTGCTCGAAGCGCGCGTGACGGGCGATGCCTCGCCTGAAACGAGGATCCCATGTCCAAAGCCAACGCTCCAAGTCTCGACGCCTACTGGATGCCCTTCACCGCCAATCGGCAGTTCAAGGCCGAGCCGCGCCTGCTGTCCTCGGCGCAAGGCATGTACTACGCAGACCCCGAAGGCCGACAGGTTCTGGACGGCACGGCGGGTCTTTGGTGCGTTAACGCGGGCCACGGCCGACCCGAAATCGCCGAGGCGGCGTCGCGGCAACTGCTGGAACTGGACTACGCGCCGTCGTTCCAGATGGGGCATCCGGTGGCCTTCCAGTTCGCCGAGGCCCTGGCGGCGATCGCGCCGGGCGGCCCCGAGTCGGGCCTGGATCGCGTATTCTTCGCCAATTCCGGCTCCGAGGCCGTCGACAGCGCCTTGAAGATCGCCTTGGCCTACCAGCGGGCGATCGGGCAGGGCACCCGCACCCGGCTGATCGGGCGCGAGCGTGGCTATCACGGCGTGGGCTTCGGCGGCATCTCGGTGGGCGGGCTGGTCAACAATCGCCGAGCGTTCCCGACCCTGAACGGCGCCGATCATCTTCGCCACACGCACGACCTGGAGCGCAACGCCTTCTCGACGGGCCTGCCCGAGCACGGCGCGGATCTGGCGGATGATCTGGAACGCCTGGTCGCCCTGCACGGCGCGGAGACGATCGCGGCGGTGATCGTCGAGCCCGTCGCCGGCTCGGCCGGCGTGCTGTTGCCGCCGAAGGGTTATCTGGAACGGTTGCGGACGATCTGCGACCGTTATGGGATCCTGCTGATCTTCGACGAGGTGATCACGGGCTTTGGCCGGCTGGGGACACCTTTCGCCGTCGACTATTTCGGAGTCATTCCGGATCTCGTCACGACCGCGAAGGGGATCACCAACGGCGCCGTGCCGCTCGGCGCGGTGTTCGCCAGCCGCAAGGTGCATGACGCCCTGATGACGGGTCCGGACGCGGCGATCGAGCTCTTCCACGGCTACACCTATTCCGGCCATCCCGTCGCCTGCGCGGCCGGCCTGGCGACGCTCGAGATTTACAGGCGCGAAGGTCTTCTGACGCGCGCCGCCCAGACCGCCGAGGTCTGGACCCAGGCGATCGGCGGCCTGAGGGCTTCGCCGCACGTCATCGACATCCGCACGATCGGCCTGATGGCCGGGATCGAGCTGGCGTCGCGACCCGGCGAGCCCGGCAAGCGCGCCTATGACGTCTTCACCGACTGTTTCCGCAACGGACTGCTGGTCCGGGTCACGGGCGACATCATCGCGCTGTCGCCGCCCCTGATCGCGGATGCGAGCCATATCGAGGAACTGGTGACGAAGCTGGGGGCGGCCCTGGAGCGCGTGGCTTAAAGCCCGCCGCGATCCACAGCGCGGGCGATATGGCCTTCGGTCACTTTGTTTGACGGAAACGCGCGCGCCGTGCATCGCTCCTGGAAAGGCTCAACGCCAGGCGAGGAAACCGATTGCAGGATGGACGCGCGCGTATCGTGGCGTGGCTGGGGCGGGAGATCCTGCCCCATGAAGCCGACGTGCGCGCGTGGCTTCGGCGATCCCTGGCCGCGGCGGGCGACGCCGACGACGTGATCCAGGAGACCTATTGCCGGTTAGCCGGCCTGGCCTCCATCGATCACATCGAAAGTCCGCGCGCCTATTTCTTCCAGGCCGCGCGGAGCGTCGCCCTAGAGCAGCTTCGGCGGGCCAGGGTAGTTCGGATCGAAACGGTGACGGAAATCGACGCGCTGAACGTCGAACTGGACGAGCCTTCGCCCGAACGCATCGCTGGCGGACGCCGGGAACTGGCCCGGGTGCAGCGGCTGATCGCCGCCTTGCCCGAGCGGTGCCGGCGCATCTTCGAGATGCGCAAGATCGAAGGTCTGCCGCAGCGCGAGATCGCCCGCCGCATGGGGGTGACCGAGCATGTGGTCGAGAATGAATCCGTGAGGGGGCTACGCGCCATCCTCGCCGCCCTCGCCGAGGGTGAAACCCCTGAGTCCGCCGTTCCAAGGAGATCGAGCCCCCATGATCGAACGCGAAAGCGCCGCTGACATCGAGGCGCAAGCCGTCCGATGGGTGGTCCGCGCCGATCAGGGCGAGGTCACCGAAGCGGAGCGAACCGAATTGGACGCGTGGCTGGCGGGCGACCCTCGTCGCCAGGGCGCCTATGTCCGGGCTGAGGCCGCCTGGACGATGCTGGATCGCGCCCGGGCGCTGAATGGCGATCCGGCCACGCCGACCGTCTCCACGCGTCGGCCGGACCGGCGCGGCCTGCTGGCGGGAGTGGGCGCGGCGGTCGCGGCCTGCGCGGCCGTGATCGTGGTCCCCAGGCTGTTGTCGGCTCGCTACGGCACCGCGGTGGGCGAGATTCGGCGCGTGCCGCTGTCGGACGGATCGATGGCGGCGATCAACACCGACACCGTCCTGGACGTCGCCATGCGGTCCGACCTGCGGCAGGTGAGGCTGGACAAGGGCGAGGCCTGGTTCCAGGTCGCCAAGGATCCGGAACGGCCGTTCGTGGTCAAAAGCGGGCCGGTGCGGGTGCGCGCCGTGGGCACGGCCTTTTCGGTGCGGCGGCGCGAAGGCGGCTGCGAGGTGCTGGTCACCGAGGGCGTGGTCGAAACCTGGTCCAGCGACGCCGGCGACGCGCCGCGCCGCGTGGCGGCGGGCGAGCGCATCTTCGTCAGCGACGAGGCCGGGCCCGCGACGCCCGCCGTCGCGCCCATCGACATCACGCGTGACCTGGCCTGGCGCGACGGCCAGATCGTGCTGGACGGCGAGGACTTCGGGGCCGCCGCCGCCGATTTCAACCGCTACAACGACCGCAAGATCGTGATCACCGACGAAAAGCTGGCCGACGAGAAACTGGTCGGCTGGTTCCGCACCAACGAGCCCGAAAGCTTCGCGCGCGCCGCCGCCGCCAGCTTTGGCGCGCGGGTCAGCGTGCGCGGCGAAGTGATCCTGGTCGAGGCCGGCGAATAATTTTTACCGTCTTCTGACGGAAACCGGTTTCCGCCGCATCGCTCAAGACAGGCGCTCTTAGAAGCGCCGCTGGAAAACCGTTATAGGGAGGGCGCCGCATGGGATATCCGCGGCATGACTACGCAAAGACATCCTTGATGCTGGCCGCGGGGGCCACGGCCCTGCTGGTCGGCGCTCAGGCTCACGCCCAGACACGCAAGTTCGACGTGCCGGCGCAGTCGGCCGCCACGGGCATCCCCCAGTTTGGCCAGCAGGCCGACCTGCAGATCCTGGCGCCTCAGGCGGTCGTCAAGGACAAGCGCGTCAATGCGGTTCGCGGAGCCTATTCGGTGCCGGACGGCCTGACGCGGCTGCTGCAGGGCGGCGAGCTGGTGGTGGTCTCCAACGACGGCCGCACCGCGGTGCTGGGCCAGAAGGCCCACGTTCAGCTGGCCTCGACCGCGCCGGTCGCTCTGCCCCAGGACGCCGCGCCCGCCTCAGCGCCCGCGAGCGCCGACGAGCAGAGCTCCGAGGTCGAGGAAGTGGTCGTCACCGGCTTCCGCGCCAGCCTGGGCAGCGCCCTGAGCGTCAAGCGCCGCTCCAACGGCGTGGTCGATGTCATCAAGGCCGAGGACATCGCCGACTTCCCGGACGCCAACCTGGCCGAGTCGATCCAGCGCGTCCCCGGCGTGTCGATCGCCCGCGACGCCGGCGAGGGGCGCCAGATCACCGTTCGTGGCCTGGGCCCGCAGTTCACCCGCGTGCGCATCAACGGCGTCGAAGGCCAGAGCACGGCCAGCGGCACCGACAGCTCGGGCGGCGCCAACCGCAACCGCTCGTTCGACTTCAACGTCTTCGCCTCGGAGCTCTTCAACAGCATCACGGTGCGCAAGACCGCCTCGGCCCAGACCGAGGAAGGTTCGTTGGGCGCGACCGTCGACCTGCAGACCGGCCGGCCGTTCGACTACAAGGGCCGCACGTTCGTGGTCTCGGCCCAGGAAGGCTACAACGACCTGTCCAAGGCCTGGGACCCCCGCCTGGCGCTGCTGGCGTCCGACACCTGGCTCGACGGCAAGCTCGGCGCGCTGGTCTCGGTGGCCTATACCGAGCGTGAGCTGCTGGAAGAAGGCCACGGATCGGGCGGCTGGCTGAACGGCACCGAGGTGGGCGGCTACAGCCCGGCCTCGACCTTCACCCAGGCCAGCCAGGCCAGCGTCTTCTCGCCGCGCTTCCCGCGTTACGGCCGACTGACCCACAACCAGAAGCGTCTAGGCGTGACCACGTCGCTGCAGTTCCGGCCCGACGAGAACACCCTGTTCAGCGCCGACTTCCTCTATTCGGACTTCAAGGCGACTCGCGAGGAGAACTGGCTGGAGGCGCTGTCCTTCGCCCGTAACGCCTCGCAAGGCGGCCGTCCCGAGATCATCGTTCGCGACGGCGCGGTCAACGCCAAGGGCGACATGGTCTACGGCCTGTTCGACGACGTGGACATCGAGAGCGAAAGCCGCTTCGACAAGCTGGACACCAAGTACACCCAGGCCACCTTCACCGGCGAGCACCAGTTCGGCGAGCGCCTGAAGGTCACGGGCCTGGTCGGCTTCTCCAAGTCCGACATGGAAAACCCGATCCAGACCACGGTGATCATGAACCGTGAGAATTCGGACGGTTTTTCGTACGATTACCGACCCGACGCCAACCTGCCGCTGATCAACTACGGCTTCAACGTCAACGATCCGCTGGCCTACAACTTCGGGGCGGCGCGTTCGGAAATCCGTCTGCGTCCGCAGGGCGTGGTCAACAAGATCGGCACCGCCCAGCTCGACGGCGACTACAAGCTGAACGACAATCTGCACCTGAAGGTCGGCGTCAACTTCAAGGACTACACCTTCGACTCCTGGGCCATGGCCCGGGTCAACGAGTCGGTGGTGCCGAGCCTGCCGGCCGGCGTCACCCTGGCCAGCCTGACCAAGACGGTGTCGGGCTTCGGCAAGAACCTCGGCGCGCCGTCGGGCGTGCCGACCTCGTGGTCGGCCCCCGACCTGAACGCCTTCGCCAAGCTGTTCGACATCTATAACGGCCAGGGCCTGTTCGAACTCAGCGGCGCCAGCAACGCCAACGCGCGCGGCAACATCCGTAGCGTCGAGGAGAAGGATTCGGCGGCCTACGGGCAGATCGACTTCAACACCGACCACTTCGCCTGGCCGATCCGCGGCGACGTCGGCGTGCGCTATGTGAAGACCAAGCAGAGCTCGACCGGTTACCAGTTGGTGGCCGGCGCGGCCCAGCAGGCCACCGTGGAGCGCGAATACGACGACTGGCTGCCCGCCCTGAACATCACCGCCGAGGTCACCTCCGACTTCCTGCTGCGCTTCGGCGCGGCCAAGGTGATGACCCGTCCGAACCTGGGGAGCCTGACGCCGGGCGGCAGCCTCAGCACGGTGGGCGTGTTCAGCGTCAGCTCGGGCAACCCCAACCTGGATCCGATCCGGGCCACCACCTACGACCTGTCGGCCGAGTGGTACTTCGCCGAAGGGGCCCTGTTCTCGGTCGGCCTGTTCTACAAGGACATCGACACTTACATCCAGACCTCGCGCATCTCGCAGCCGTTCAGCGCCTCTGGCCTGCCGGCCAGCCTGCTCGACGGCCTGGGCGTCTCGGTCAACGACACCTTCCTGTTCAGCCAGCCGGTCAACACCAAGGGCGGCCCGCTGAAGGGGATCGAGGTCAGCTACCAGCAGCCGTTCAGCTTCCTGCCGGGCTTCCTGAGCCACACCGGGGCGATCTTCAACGTCACCGTGGTCGACTCCAAGATCGACTACATCTCGGCGCGCTCGCCCACGGGCTTTGTGCAGGATGACCTGGTCGGCCTGTCGAAGAACGCGTTCAACGCGACCGTCTATTACGAAGACGACCGGTTCAGCGCGCGGGTCTCGGGCGCCTACCGCGACAAGTACCTGACGGCGGTGCCTAGCGGGACCAGCACCAACGACGTCGACGGCGTGCGTGACACCTTCACCGTCGACGCCTCGGTCAGCTACGCGATCAACAAGCGCCTGAAGCTGACGTTCGAGGGGCTGAACCTGACTGATGCGTTCAACGATCAGTACACGGATAGCAAGCGCGATAGCGTCTACGTCTATTCCCACACGGGCCGGCAGTACAATTTTGGCCTGCGTTACTCGTTCTAGGTAATCCTCCTCCCGAGGAATGGGGCGCTGGCCGATTTGTCCCGGCCGGCGCCCGCTTTTTTGAGGTTTCGATGCGAAGGTTTTCGATCTCTCGACGCGCCTTGCTGGCGGGCGCCGCCTTGCTGGCCCCGGGCGTGGCCCTGGCCGCCGCGTCCTACGACGCCGTGCTCAAGCGGCCGGACGATCCTCGGCGGTTCGCGGCGCCCACTTATCCCAGCCTGTCAGCCGCCATCGCCGCCGCGCCGGCCGACGGGACCCGGCCGTTCCGCATCCTGGTCACGCGCGGCGTCTGGGACGAGCAGGTCGTCGTCGACAAGCCGTTCGTCCATCTGATCGGCGAGGATCGCCACGCCTCGGTGATCAGCCACCTGGCGGCCTCGGGCCTGACCGCGCCCGACGGCAAGCGCTGGGGCACCTTCCGCACCCCGACGCTTTTTGTCCGCGCGTCCGACTTCGCCGCCCGCAACCTGACGATCCAGAACGCTTTCGACGGTCTGGCCGAGATGACCAAGGCGGGCGGGCTGCATTCGCACGACGGGGCGGGACCGCAGGCCGTGGCCCTGATGCTGGACAAGGGCAGCGACCGCGCGCGCTTCACCGAGGTCGATCTGCTCAGCTACCAGGACACGCTGTTTCCCGACGCCGGGCGCAGCCTGTTCGAGCGCTGCCTGATCGCCGGCAGCTACGACTTCATCTTCGGCGCGGGCCGCGCGTGGTTCGAGCAGTGCGAGATCCGTTCGCGTCCTCGGCCCGTCGATCCGGTCGACGGCTATATCGTCGCGCCCAGCACGCCGATCGAACAACCCTACGGCTTCGTCTTCCATCGCTGCCGATTGACCGCCGACAAAGGCGTCAAGCCCGGCAGCGTCTATCTCGGCCGGCCCTGGCGTCCGTCGAGCGTCTTCCCGGACGGTCGCTATGGCGATCCGCGCTTCGTCGGCGCGGCTACGTTCCTGGACTGCTGGATGGACCGCCACATCGCCCCCGAGGGCTGGACCGAGATGTGGTATACCGGCAAGGACGGCAACCCGCGCACGATGCTGCAGCCGGAGAGCGCGCGGTTCTCGCAGTTCCGCGCGCAGGGGCCGGGAGCGGGCCCTCTGCGTCGAGGCAAGTGGCTGACTCCGGCCGAAGCCAAGGGCTTTAATCGTGGCAACGTGTTGGCGGGATGGTCCTGACCGGCCCGCTGACCTATTCGCGTCGCCCGGGGATGAAATAGGCCTGCCGGTCGCCCTCGGCCTTTGAGGTGTTGGCGTGGATTTGCAGCAGGTCCTTGCGGGTCAGCAGACCCACCAGCCGGCCGCCTGCATCGGTGACGGGGATGCGCCCCTGGCCGGTGGCCAGCATCAGTTCGACAGCCTGGGCGACCACATCGCCGGGGTGAACGACGGGGAGGGCGGCGTCCGATACACGCTCGGTCAGGGTCTGCCCCTTGTGCCCGCCCTCGACCCGCCAGGCCAGGGCGTCGGCCCGCGACACCAGACCCACCAGCCGTCCGGACGCCTCGACCACGGGATAGACCCGCTGTTGGCCCTCTTGGAGGATCGCCATGGCGTCCGGAATGGACAGATCGGCGGCCAGCGTATCGACCTGATGGACCATGACCTCCGAGACGCGGACCAGTTCATAGGGATCCACACCGTATTCGCGCGTGATGTGGCGTCCTCGGCGGGCGATCTTCTCGGTCAGGATCGACCGTTTGAGCAGCAGCACCGTCGTGGCGTAGGCCGCAGCCGAAGCGGCCAACAACGGCGCCAACATCCGCCAGTCGCCCGTTAGCTCGACCGCGAAGATGACGCTCGTCAGCGGCGAACGCATCGTCCCGCCCAGCATCGCCGCCATGCCCAGCAGGGCCCAGAAGCCCGGATCGCCCGGCAGAATTTGGCCAACCAGCCAACCCATCGCCCCGCCAAGGATCAGCAACGGCGCCAGGACGCCGCCCGAGGTTCCCGACGACAGAGCCACAAGCCAGATCGCCGCCTTGACCGCCAGCAGGATCAGCACGGCCTGGACCACCATGTGGCCCGTCAACAGGTCCCGGATGACGTCGTAGCCCACGCCCAACGCTCGGGGTTCGATCAGTCCGCCCAGACCCACGGCCAGGCCACCGAGCGCCGGCCACCACATCCAGTGAAGGGGCAGTCGCTCGAACGCGTCCTCCAGGCTGTAGAGCAGCTTGGTCAACAGGCCTGACTGAAGTCCGGCCAGGACACCGAGACTCGCGCACAGCGCCAGGCCCCACCAAGGCAGAACAGGATCGGCGGAAAAGGGGAACAACGGTCCTGTCCCGAACAGCCACGGTCGCCAGCCGGTGGCGACCACCGCGGCGACCGCTACGGGAATGAAGCTGCGGGGGCGCCATTCGAACAGCAGGAGTTCGACCGCCAGCAACACCGCCGCCACCGGCGTTCCGAAGATCGCGGTCATGCCGGCCGCGGCGCCGGCCACCAACAGGGTCTTTCGCTCCGCCGCGCTCAGATGGAAGAACTGGGCGAACAACGAGCCGATCGCGCCGCCGGTCATGATGATCGGTCCTTCGGCGCCGAAGGGACCGCCGGTTCCGATGGAGATGGCCGAGGAGATCGGTTTCAGCACCGCCACCTTGGGCGACATCCGACTGCCGCCGATCAGGATCGCCTCGATGGCTTCGGGAATCCCATGCCCTCGGATCTTTTCCGATCCGAACCGCGCCATCAGCCCGATGACCAGGCCGCCCAGTACAGGCGCGGCGACCATCCAAGGCGACGGGGTCAGATGTTCCATGGAGCGGGTGAAGAGATCGAGTTTGCCGAACCAGATCAGATTGGTCGCCAGGGTGATCAAGCGGATCAACAGCCAGGCGGCGCTCGTGCCGCCGGCGCCCACCACCACGGCCATGGCCGCCAGCATCAACAGGCGACGGTCGGCGGTGAAGTCGCCCAGGGCGCGGCGGGGCGCGGTCGTCACGGAACTGGACTTGGCGTCGGCGATGGTCATGCTTCCTCTCGACATGGCGTCTTGTGGAAGCGCCAATATATCGTATTACGACATTATCCAAGAGGGCGACGTTTGAGCGATCGGATCGATGAGCAGGAAGGCCTGACGCGCGCCCAGTACGTGAGCCTGGCGGCCTTCCGATACGAACTGCGCCGGTTCCTGGCGTTTAGCGAGACCGCCGCTCATGACGCCGGGCTGCCCGCCCAGCAACATCAGGCCTTGCTGGTGATCGCCGGTTTCGACGGCGCGGATGCGCCGACGGTGGGCGCGCTGTCCGAACGGCTTATGATCGCGCCCCACACCGCCGCGGAACTTGCCGCGCGCATGGTCGAGGCGGGCCTGATCACCAAGACGCCGTCGCCGACCGATCGCCGCAAGATGCGGTTGGCCTTGACGGGCAAGGCCGAAAGCCTTCTGGCAGGACTGAGCGCGGCCCATCTCAAGGAACTGAAATCCCTGGAACCGGCCCTGACCGCCGCCTTGGCCCGCCTGGGTCACGGCCAGGCCTGACACCTCGAACGCCGAAGGATCATGCAGCACACGTTTTCCCAGGTCCTGCGCGGCCGCAATCCGATCCGGCCCGCCGATATCCTGCGCTCGGGCCTGGGCGCCTTGCTGGGCATACCGGCCACGGGCCTTCTGGCCCATCTGATCACCAGCGGACATCCGTCGGCCCTGCCGCTGCTTATCCCGCCGATCGGCGCCTCGGCGGTGCTGGCCTTCGCCGTGCCGGCCAGTCCGCTGGCCCAGCCCCGCGCGATCATCGGCGGTAACATGATCTCGGCCTTGGTCGGCGTGACCTGCGCGCTGATCTTTCACGCTCATCCCGCCCTGGCCGCCGCGGTCGCGGTGGCGTTCGCGATCATCGCCATGAGCCTGTTGGGCTGCCTGCACCCGCCCGGTGGTGCGGTCGCCCTGGGCGCGGCTCTCGTCGCGGGACCGATCGGCGCAGCGTCTTACGCCTCTGTCTTCGTGCCCGTCGGCCTGTGCTCGACGCTACTGGTCTTGTCGGCGATGACCTATGCGCGGGCGGTGGGACGCTCGTACCCGCACCGTGTCGCGCCGCCGCCGAATGTCCATGACACTCGGGACGCGCCGCCGTTGCAGCGCGTGGGCTTCACCGCCGCCGACATCGACCAGGCCCTGGCTCACTATGGCGAACTGCTGGACGTCGATCGCGAGGACCTGGACGCCCTGTTCCGCGAGGTAGAGCTGCAGGCCCATCGCCGCATCCACGCCCGCATCCTATGCAGCGACATCATGTCCCGCGACGTGCTCAGCGTGGATCTGCACCAGAGCGCCGAAAGCGCGCTCGCCTATCTGCGCCGGCACGACCTGCGTTCGGCGCCCGTCATCGACGCCGATCGCAGAGTCGTCGGCATGGTGCGCCGAGCCGAACTGCAGACTGGGCGAGAAGGCCCGGTAGAGGCGGTGCTGGATCCCTTCGTGCACAAGGTGCGCCCCGGCACCGCGATCGAGGCCTTGCTGCCGATCCTGTCCAGCGGCACAGCGCACGAGGCCTTGGTGGTCGACGAGCACCGGGTGCTCCTGGGCATCATCACCCAGACGGACCTGTTGGGCGTCCTTTATCGCGCCCACATCGTCGAGGCCGTTGCGCTGCAGCGCGTGCAGGACGGTGGAGCCATCGATCCGGTGATCTAGCGTGATCCGTTGGCGCCGACGCTTTCAGGCGATCAACTCGTAGGCGGGCAAGGTCAGGAATTCCTCCAGGGCGTCGGCGAGCACCATGCGCGAGAACAGGTGAGCGGCTTCCTCCAGGCGGTCGGACGGGAAGTCGCGTCGCAGGCCGGCCATCTCCTCGGTCAGCAGGCTGACGAAGAGCTGCGAGGTGATCTCGCGCCCGTCGTCGAGGTCGGCGCCCAGCTTGATCCACTGCCACAGTTGCGTGCGGCAGATCTCGGCGGTCGCGGCGTCTTCCATCAGATTGTAGAGCGGCACCGCACCCCGGCCCTCGATCCAGGCCTGGGTGTAGCGAACGCCGACGCGGATGTTCTCGCGCACGCCGGCCTCGGTCCGGCCGCCTTCGTGCAGTTCCAGCATCTGGGCCTGCGTGATCGACAGGTCCGCCAGGCGCTTGTCCAACTGGTTGGGCGTGGGCATCAGGCGGTTGAAGACCTCCATGGCCACCGGCACCAGGTCGGGGTGGGCGACCCAGGTGCCGTCGTGGCCGGCGCCGGCCTCGCGTTCCTTGTCGGCGCGGACTTTGGCGAAGGCGGCCTGGTTGGCGGCCTCGTCGCCCTTGATGGGGATCTGGGCGGCCATGCCGCCCATGGCGAAGGCGCCGCGACGGTGGCAGGTCTGGATCAGCTTCAGCGAATAGGCGCCCAGGAAGGCCTTGCCCATCACCATGGCCGAGCGGTCCGGCGTCAGGAACGCAGGCGTGCGGCCCAGGCGCTTGATGAACGAGAAGATGTAGTCCCAGCGGCCGCAGTTCAGGCCGGCCATGTGGTCGCGCAGTTCGAAGATGATCTCGTCCATCTCGAAGGCGGCCGGGATGGTCTCGATCAGCACCGTGGCCTTGATCGTGCCGTTGGGAAGACCCAGAGCCGCCTGGGCGTGGACGAACACCTCATTCCAGAGGCGCGCCTCCAGATGGCTCTCCAGCTTGGGCAGATAAAAGTAGGGGCCCGAGCCTTGGTCCAGCGAGGCCTTGGCGTTGTGGAACAGGTAAAGCCCGAAGTCGAACAGCGCGCCGCTGACGACCTCGCCGTCGACCTCCATGTGACGCTCGGGCAGGTGCCAGCCACGCGGGCGGATCTTCAGCACCGCCGGATTGGCGCCCAGGGCGTAGGACTTGCCCGACTTGGCGTCGACATGGGTCAGGTCGCCGGCCCAGCGGTCCTTCAGATTGACCTGGCCCTCGATCAGGTTGGACCAGGTCGGCGAGGTGGCGTCCTCGAAGTCGGCCATGAACACCTTGGCCCCGCAGTTGAGGGCGTTGATGATCATCTTGCGGTCGACGGGGCCGGTGATCTCGACGCGGCGGTCCTGCAGGTCGGCGGGGATCGGCGCGACGGTCCAGTCGTTCTCGCGGATGTCGGCGGTGTCTTCCAGGAAGTCCGGCAGGTCGCCGGCGTCGAAGCGGGCCTGGCGCGCGACGCGGGCGGCCAGCAGTTCGCGCCGGCGAGCGTCAAAGCGGCGATGCAGATCGGCCACGAAGGCCAGGGCCTCGGGCGTCAGCACCTCTACCGCGCGGCCTTCAATCGGACCGGTGACCTGGATGTTGGCGGCGACGTCGAGGGGCATGGCGTATCCTGTAGCTCTGTGGCGGTCTCCCGGGCGCGAGGGCCCGGGAGGAAGCGTATCGACTAGGTGTGTTGTAGATCAGGCGCTCTTGCCGGCGCCATTGGGTCGCACGGTCGGGACGATCTGGTCGCCCCAGTTGCCGGCCCCGTCGTGGTGACGCGAGGTGCGCACCAGCTCGACGGAATAGCCGGCCGCGATCGCCCGTTGCACCGCCTCGTTCAAGCGGTGAGCGGCCTCGGCCACCCGATCGACCGCGCGTTGTTCGGCGGAGGCGTTCGGCATGGCGGCGGGAGCAAATTGCGTGGCGGTCATGATGGAATCCTTTGATCGGGTGGGGGGAAGGAGGATGAGCCGGTCGCCGACTATTCGGCGGCGAACTGGTTCATGGTGTTGGCGTGGCCGCCGGCCTTCAGGGCGCGTTCGCCGGCGACCATTTCCTTGAAGGTGTCGCCCAGGTCCGAGCCGACCTCGTGCTGGTGCTTCACGGCCGAGACGCCGCGACGGATTTCCTCGCGCTGGACGGTGTTGACGTAGGCCTTCATTCGGTCGGGACCGAAATAGCCGCGCGACAGCTCGTCCATGCTCTTGGCCGTCAGGTGGAAGGTCGGCAGGGTGATCAGGTTGTGGAACACCCCGGCGCGGGCCGCGATGTCGGCCTGGAAGGCCGCCAGGCGGGCGTCGGTTTCCTGGCCCAGGTCGCTGGCGTCGAACTCGGCCGACATCAGGCTGTTGCCCTCGGGGTAGGAGTCCTTGTGGATCTTGCCCTCGGCGATCCATTGGTCACGCACCTGGCGACGCAGGTTCAGGGTCCAGTTGAACGACGGCGAGTTGTTGTAGGTCAGCTTGGCGTTGGGCACGACCTTGCGGATCTCGGTCACCATCGAGGCGATCTCGTCGACGTTCGGGGTGTCGGTTTCGATCCACAGCAGGTCGGCGCCGCCCTGGGTCAGCGAGGCGATGCAGTCCTCGATGACGCGAGCCCGGCCGGTGCCTTCCTGGAAGGCGAACAGGCCGTTGGGCATGCGCACCGGCTTTTCGAACTGGCCATCCTTGTAGATCGCCAGCTCGCCCGGCAGGATCGGACTGTCGACGGTGATGGCCTCGGTCTTCAGCCACTTGATGTAGTCGCTGGCGAGGTCGCCCGGTTCCTGGCTGACCGGGATCTTCTGGGTCAGGCCCGCGCCCAGGCTGTCGGTGCGGGCGACGATGACGCCCTCGTCGACGCCCAGTTCCTCGAAGGCCAGGCGGCAGGCGCGCAGCTTCTCGATGAAGTCCTCGCGCGGCACGGTGACCTTGCCGTCCTGGTGGCCGCATTGCTTGGCGTCGGAGACCTGGTTCTCGATCTGCAGGCAGCAGGCGCCGGCCTTGATCATCTCCTTGGCCAGGATGTAGGTCGCGTTCTCGTTGCCGAAGCCGGCGTCGATGTCGGCGATGATCGGCACGACGTGGGTCTCGAAGTTGTCGATCGCGGCGATCGCGGTCTTCTCGGCGACCTGGTCGCCGGCGTCGCGCGCGGTCTTCAGGGCCTTGAACAGGTCGTTGATCGCCACTTCGTCGGCCTGGCGCAGCGAGACGTAGATCTCCTCGATCAGGTCGACGACCGAGGTCTTCTCGTGCATCGACTGGTCGGGCAGGTGACCGAAGCGGTTGCGAAGGCCGGCGACCATCCAGCCCGACAGGTAGACGTAGGCGCCCTTGGTGGTGCCGCGCAGGCGCTTGACCGACTTGATCATCTGCTGGGCGTGGAAGCCCGACCAGCAGCCCAGCGACTGGGTGAACTTGGTGCTGTCCAGGTCATAGGCGGCCATGTCGGCGCGCATGACGCCGGCCATCTCGCGGGCGATGTCCAGGTGGGTCGAGAAGGTGTTTTGCAGCTTCAGCTGGATGATGTCGTCCACGGCGATGCCGGCCGGCGCCGTGCCGTCGGGATAGCGGCCCAGCAGCTCCTGGCGGTGTTGGGCCTAGGTCTTGCGCAGCGTCGTCATCGGTCGTGGGTCCCACATCAGGCGTCGATCCGGCCCGACCGCGGGAGGTGCGGGAAGGGCGGTCGGACAAGGAAGCGTTCGTGACGAGGAGCTAACGCCGCACCGCGGAAACGGTCGAACCTATTGAAGGTGATTTGTCACAAAGAGACTTTGTAAAATATGTAAAGCCATGACAAGTTGACCATATGGCGACGAATGACAAGAAGCTCTTCCTGGGCGGCCGACTGAAGCGGCTGCGGCGCGACCTGGGGGTCACCCAAAGCCGAATGGCCGAGGACCTCGGCGTCTCGCCCAGCTATTTCAATCTGCTGGAGCGCAACCAGCGGCCGGTCACGGCCCAGATCCTGCTGCGCCTGGCCGACGCCTACGACCTGGACCTGCGCAGCCTGTCGGCCGACGATCCCGGCGGCGGGGCCAGCCTGGAAGAGGTGCTGGCCGACAAGATGTTCGCAGACCTGGGCGTCAACCGCCACGAGTCGGCCGAGGTCGCCGAGCTGTCGCCGGCCTTCGCCGAGGCGATGACCCGGCTCTATCGCGCCTATCTGGATCGCGGCCGACTGATCGACCTGGGCGCCTTCGAGCGCCCGGACGGCGCGACGGCGGCCTCGGCCTCCTCGCCCACGGACTGGGTGCGCGATCTCGTCGGCGCCCAGCGCAACCACTTCGCCGAGCTGGAAGTGGTCGCCGAGCGGATCGTCGCGGCCATGAAGGCCGATCCCCAGGACCTCGGTCCGGCCGTCCGTGCGCGCCTGCTGGAGCAGTTCGGCGTCCAGACCCGGGTCATGCCGGTCGAGACCATGACCGGCTCGTTGCGCCGCTATGACCATCACCGCAAGCGGCTGATGCTGTCCGAAACCCTGGCCCCGGCCAGCCGCATCTTCGCCGTCTGCTACCAGTTGGGCCTGATGGAGGCGGGCGAGACGCTCACCGCCCTGACCGATCGCTTCCAGGCGCCCGACCGCGCCACGCGCCAGCTGCTGAAGGTGTTCCTCGACAACTACCTGGCCGCGGCGATCATGACGCCGTACGAGCCGTTCCTGTCAGCGATGGAGGCCAGCGGCTACGACATCGAGCGGGTCCGCTCGCGGTTCGGTATCAGCTACGAGCAGGCGGCCCAACGGCTGACCACGCTGAGCCGGCCGGGTTCGCGCGGCGTGCCGTTCTTCATGATGCGGCTGGACGCGGCGGGCAACATCTCCAAGCGCTTCGCCGCTGGCCCATTCCCGTTTTCGCGCTTCGGCGGCGCCTGCCCGCGCTGGAATGTCCACGACAGCTTCAAGACGCCGGGGCGGATCATCACCCAGGTGATCGAGACCCCCGACCGCGAGCGCTACTTCACCCTGTCGCGCACCGTGCGCCGGGTGTCGGGCCTGCAGGCGGGACTGGAGGACGAACTGGTCATCGGCCTGGGCTGCGAGCTGAAATACGCCGGCAAGTTGGTCTACGCCCGAGGCCTGGACATCGCCACGCCGCTGGCCGTGGAGATCGGCCCGTCCTGCCGCATCTGCGAGCGTCCGGCCTGTCCCCAACGGGCGGCGGCGCCGATCAACAGGACCTTGCTGGTCGAAGAATCCAGCAAGGCCCTGTCGCCGTTTCCGTTCGTGGCGTGAGGCTCAGGCCTGGCAGGGCGCGTCCTTCAGCGCGACCATCACGAACTCGCCCACCGCCGAGCGCCGGCGCGTGCCGGTCAGTAGGCCCTCGGCCCAAAACTCGACCTCGACAGTCATCGACCGTTCGCCCGTTCGGGTGACTTTCGGGATCAGTTCGACGAGGTCGCCGCCCGCCACCGGCACGGCGAAGTCCACCCGTTGCGAGGCCGCCATCACCACGACCTTGCGGCTGTGACGGGCGCCGGCGACAAAGGCGGCCTTGCCCATCATCGCCAGGGCCTCGCCGCCAAACAGCGTGCCGTGATGATTGGCGTCGGTGGGGAAGACGATGTCGATGAGCCGGCTGACGGGGCCGCTCATGCCACACCCGTCGCTTGACGCACGATCCTGGCCGCCTCGACCATGTTGATCAGGGCGGCGCGGGTCTCGGGCCATTTGCGGGTCTTCAGGCCGCAGTCGGGGTTGACCCAGAGCTGGCCGGACGAGAGTCGGGTCTGGGCGGCCTTCAGGAGGTCGGTCATCTCCTCGACGGCGGGCACGCGCGGCGAATGGATGTCGTAGACGCCGGGGCCGATCTCGGCCGGATAGGCATAGGCCTCGAAGGCGTCGAGCAACTCCATTTTCGACCGGGCGGTCTCGATGGAGATGACGTCGGCGTCCATCGCCCCGATCGCGGCGATGATGTCGTTGAACTCCGAATAGCACATGTGGGTGTGGATCTGAGTGTGATCGGCCACGCCCGAGGCGGTCAGGCGGAAGCACTCGACCGCCCAGTCCAGATAGGCCCCCCAGTCGCCTCGGCGCAACGGCAGGCCTTCGCGCAGGGCCGCCTCGTCGATCTGGATCACCTTGGCGCCGGCCGTCTCCAGGTCGACGACCTCGTCGCGGATGGCCAGGGCGATCTGACGGCACGCCAGTGAACGCGGAACGTCGTCACGCACGAACGACCAGTTGAGGATGGTCACCGGACCGGTCAGCATGCCCTTCATCGGCTTGTCGGTCAGGCTCTGGGCGTAGCGCCACCATTCCACTGTCATCGGCGCGGGGCGCGAGACGTCGCCGTACAGGATCGGCGGGCGCACGCAGCGCGAGCCGTACGACTGCACCCAGCCATGCTTGGTGAAGACGAAGCCTGACAGCTGCTCGCCGAAGTACTGCACCATGTCGTTGCGCTCGAACTCGCCGTGGACCAGCACGTCCAGGCCGATCTCCTCCTGCCAGGCCACCGTGCGGGCGGTTTCTTCGCGCAGGAACGTCGCGTAGTCGGCGTCGCTGAGTTCGCCCTTGCCGTGAGCCGAGCGGGCCTTGCGCACATCCTCGGTCTGCGGGAACGAACCGATGGTGGTGGTGGGAAAAGCCGGCAGGTCGAGGCGTGGGATCTGGATCGCTTGCCGGCGGCCGAACGCGGACGTGCGCTTGGCCATGGCCGGAGTCATGGCGGCCAGACGGGCGGCCACCGCCGCGTCGTGGATCTTGGGCGAGGTGCGGCGGGCCTCGGCCGCGACCTGGCTGGCGGCCAGGTGTCCGGCGACGCTGGGACGTCCCTGGTTCAGCGCGGCGGCCAGGATGACCAACTCCTCGATCTTCTGGACGGCGAAGGCCAGCCACTGGCGGACCTCCGGATCGATCCCGGTCTCAAGCTCCAGATCGACCGGGCTGTGCAGCAGCGAGCAGGACGGCGCCAGGATCACGCGGTCGCCCCCGCGCTTGGAGACGATCGGATCCAGGCGGTCGAGCAGGGCAGGGAGGTTCGCGCGCCAGACGTTGCGGCCGTCGATCACGCCCAGCGACAGCACCAGGCCTTCACGGCTGGCGGACAGAACACGGTCCAGTTCCTCGGGCGCGCGCGCCAGGTCGATATGCAGGCCGTCGATGGGCAGGTTGACCGCTGTGCTCAAATTGTCGCCATAGCCGCCGAAATAGCTGGTCAGCATCAGGCGCAGGCCTGGAACCGCATGGCTCAGGGCGCCGTAGGCCCGGCGCAGTTCACCGCGCTCGAACTCGGTGAGGTCCAGCGCCAGGCAGGGCTCGTCGATCTGCACCCAGTCGGCGCCGGCCCGTTGGAGCCGGGTCAGGACCTCGGCATAGACCGGGATCAGGGCCGACAGCAGCGACAACGGCGAGAAGTCTTCGTCCTTGGTCTTGGCCAATTTCAAGAAGGTCACCGGTCCCAGCAGCACCGGCCGGGTGTGGACGCCCAGGGCCTTGGCCTCGAGGAACTCGTCGACGGGCTTGGTGGACGAGAGGGCGAAGGCCTGGTCGCGCGACACCTCGGGGGCCAGGTAGTGGTAGTTGGTGTCGAACCACTTGGTCATCTCCATGGCCGGAAGGCCGTGACCATGGGAATGGGCGTGTCCGTGAGCGCAGGCCTCCTCGCCGCTGGAACCTTGAGTTCCCCGGGCCATGGCGAAATAGGCGGCGGTGTCGATCGGGCCGCCGGTCCAGCCGTAGAGGGGTGGGATGGCGCCGACCATCACGCTGGTGTCCAGCACGTGGTCGTAGAGCGAGAAGTCGTTGCTGGGCACATGGGCCACGCCCAGAGCGGCCTGGCGGGCCCAGGTCTTGGCTCGCAGTTCGGCGGCCGTGGCCAGCAGGGTTGGGGCGTCGGTCTTGCCGGCCCAATGGGATTCCAGGGCGAACTTCAGCTCGCGTTTGGGGCCGATGCGGGGAAAGCCGAGCGTGGCGACGGTGACGGTCATTTTGAAAAGCCTCTGCCGGTGTGAAGGCGGAGGCTGATCGGGACGCGCGCGAGATTGCGCGCACGGGTCCTCGCGGCCCGGTCACGCCTGCATGCGACCAGACCGGACACCCCGCCGGAGGACGTTATCTGTCGAGGCAGGTCTCCTGGCTCACGGGTCATCACCCCTGTCCTGGCCTTCCCGACACGCCACCGATCCAGCTTCGGCGCGTCAGTGACACGTATTGGACAGCGGCTCGCCGCTCACAGTTGCGGGGGCAGCGCCGGGCTCGGGATTTCACCCCCTCACCGACTTCCCTCTTAGCTGCGGACGCAAGCGTGCGTCCGCAGAACCACGACAAGCCCATGTGATCGTATCGGAGGAATGCCGTCAAGAGAGATATAAGGATATCTTTATATCCCTCTTGATCGTTGTCTCGGCCATGGCCGGAGAGTTGTCGACCGGCGCCGAAAGTCGGTTGCTTGGTGCGTGGTTTTCGCGATTTTTCCGAGGGCCGCGCGCCGGCTCTCACTAAACCGTCACATACTTTCGTAGGAAGGGGTGGTTCTTCCTCTTCACGGGCTCGCGCCAGGATCACCACCATGCGACCGGTCAGGGATATCGCGCAGCGGATGAAGGCCTCGTTGATGCGCAAGGGCGTGTCGATCACCGAGGTCGACGACCTTGTGCAGGAAGCCTTCGTTCGCCTGGCCAGCTACAGCCAGTCGAGCGAAGTCAATGAACCCGAAGGCTTTCTGATGCGCACGGCGTCCAACCTGGTTATCGACGAGCATCGAAGGCGAAAGCGAGCGAAGATCATCGATCAACCCGTGGAAGATTTGGCTTTAGTCGATAATGAGCCGCTGCCGGATGCGGTTTGGGCCGGTCGAAAACGTCTAGAGAGATTGAACGCCGGTTTCGCGGCGCTCGATCCGGTGACGCGGCGCATGTTGCGGGCCCAGCGGGTCGAAGGGTCTAGCGTCGGCGAAATCGCACGGCGTGAGGGGTTGAGCGTGAGCGCGGTCGAGAAGCGTTTGGCCAAGGGCATGCTCTTTCTGGTGAAGTGGATGGACGGATGGTGAGGGACGGCAAGACCGCGCTGAACGAAGCGCCGGACCGCGTCCTCGCCGAGGCGGCCCTCTGGCTCGTGCGCGACAAGGGGCGGGCCGAGACGAAGGCCGAGCAGGGACGTGCGCGGTGGATGGCGGAAGACCCCGTCCATGAGGCGGCCTATGCGCGGACCTTGTCGGTCTGGGACGACCTGGGTCAGGTCGCGCCGGACTGGAAGTCCGATCGCGCCGCGCCGGGCCTGCGGATCCGGGCTCGCGAACTGGCGCTGGCGTGCCTGGTCGTCTGCGTCTGCGCGCTGGGCCTGTTCGCGCACCTGCGCGACCCGGACTACACCACCCGCGTAGGCGAGCAGCGTACGGTGCAACTGGACGACGGCACGCGCGTCACCCTCAACACCGGTACCCGTATCGTCGTGCGGTACAGTCGCGGCGAGCGACACATTCGCCTCGACCACGGAGAGGCCTATTTCGACGTCGCCCACAACGCCGCCCGTCCGTTCTTCGTCGACGCGGGGCATGACTATGTCCGGGCGCTGGGCACGGTCTTCATCGTTCGCAACGACCAGCCTAAGCTGGAGGTGACCTTGCTGGCGGGCGCGGTGCAGGTGGGCAGCCGCGACGCCGAGGCGAGGGGGGCGTCGGTGATCCTGGCGCCGGGCGACCGGTTGCGCCGAGACGGCGAGACCCAAGGTTTGCTGGACCGGCCTTCCCTCGACACCGTGACGGCCTGGCGGCAAGGCGAGCTGGTGCTCGAAAATACGCCGCTGCTGGTCGCGGTCGGCGAGATGAACCGCTACACGCGCCGTCCGATCCAGATCAGCGTCGCCGACGCCGCGGGCGTGCGCCTGAGCGGGGTGTTCAAGACCGGCGACAGCGACGCCTTCGTCGCCACGCTGGCGGCGCTCTATGGCTTCAAGCTAGACAAGCGCCCCGACGCCTTGGTGCTGTCGGGCGCGCCGGTGCGGGCCGCGCGCTCCTGATCGGACGCGCGGCCAAACTATTTTGAAATTTCCGGTGTGGTTTCGCACCGCTGCGGCGTCCTTGATCTGACGCGCTAGACCGGTCGGGCGATTGTGACGCCCGCGCCCCGCTTTCATCGCGTTCCAGACTTGCAGGACCGATCGTGGATCGGTGCGCGCGGTGTGTCCGCGCGCCTTGTTCTGTAAGTACATCTCGAACGATTCTGTTCTGTATTTTCCAGTATACTGAAAACTATAGAGTCTATTTTTGACTCATGGCGACATGTGAAATCATTATTTCAATAAATTACGTGAGTTTCACAAAACTTATACATTGGAAATGTAGACCGCCTTCCAGAGATTTTGAGGCTCCGTCCGATGATCATCTTGATCGGGGAGGGCGGTGTCTTGCGGCGTGATGTTGTTTTTCGCGCCGATAGTCGTGGCGACCTTGAGTGTCGGGGCGTCGGAAGGGGGCTTTGAATGCAAGCGGTTGGTTCGCGCTGGGCTTGCGCGGCTGTGATGGCGGTTGCGTGGGCGCATGGCGCCGTCGCGCAGGAAGCGCCTGCTCCGGCGGACGCGGGCAAGCCCGTGGAGCGCCGGGTCGATCTTCTCAACTATCGGGTCGAGGGCAACACGGTCCTGTCGCGCCTGGATGTCGAGAAGGCGGTCTATCCTTTCCTGGGTCCGCAACGCAGCGCGGACGATGTCGAGGCGGCGCGCGCCGCCCTGGAAAAGGCCTATCGCGACAAGGGCTATGAAACCGTCGGGGTCGAGATCCCCGAACAGGATGTGCAGGACGGCGTCATCCGTCTGACGGTGGTGGAGTTGAAGGTCGGCCGCCTGCGAGTGACCGACGCGCGACACTTCTCGCCCGAGGATATCAAGAAGCGCGCACCGGCCCTGGCCGAGGGCCAGGTGCCCAACTACGCGGCGGTTTCCAAGCAGGTCCTGGAGCTCAACAAGACCAACGCCGACCGCACGATCACGCCGACGCTGCGCGCCGGGGACACGCCGGGCACGGTGGACGTCGACCTGCAGGTGCAGGACGCCCTGCCGCTGCACGGTTCGCTGGAGCTGAACGATCGCAGCAGCAGCCGCACCGAGCGCCTGCGCGTCTCCGGCTCGGTTCGCTACACCAACCTCTTCCAGCGCGAGCACAGCCTCAGCCTGCAAGGTCAATTCGCGCCGCAGGACCCTAAGCAGACCTGGCTGGTGACGGGATCCTACGCCGCGCCGATCCAAGGCACGCCGTTCACCGTCGTGGCCTACGCGGTCCATTCCGACAGCGACGTGGCGGCCGTGGGCGGCATCAACGTGGTCGGCAGCGGCGACATCTTCGGCCTGCGCGGCATTTACAGCTTCTCGTCGGGCGGACTGTTCCACACCCTGACCGCGGGCGTCGACTACAAGAACTTCAAGGAAGATCTGATCGTCGGCCCCGAGTACGGCCACACGCCGATCGACTACTATCCGCTGACGCTGCAGTACGGCCTGATCGGTCGGGGCGAAAAGGACGACGTCGACCTGACGGTGGCGTTGAATGTCGGCCTGCGCGGGCTGGATTCCGACGAGGCCGAGTTCCGCTTCAAGCGCTACAACGCCAGCGCCAACTGGGCCTATCTGCGGGCCGACGCCTCGTATGTGCGTCGCCTGCCTTGGGACATCCGGGCCAGCCTCAAGCTCTCGGGCCAGTATGCGGGCCAGCCGTTGATCAGCAACGAGCAGTTCAGCGCCGGCGGCCTGGACAGCGTGCGCGGCTATTACGAGAGCCAGGAATTGGGCGACGACGGCGTCTCGGGCCAGTTCGACCTGGAAAGCCCCTCTATCCATCGCTGGTTCGGCGGCGTGGTCGACGAATGGCGGTTCTTCGCCTTCGCCGACGGGGCCTATCTGAAGATCTACGATCCGTTGGCCGACGCCACCGGCGCGCTGGACGACACGTCCAGCCTGGCCAGCGTCGGTTTCGGCATGCGCCAGCGGCTGCTGCGTCGCGTGAACCTGTCGGCCCTGTTGGCCGCCCCCCTCAAGAACAAGCAATCGACCATCATCGACTACGGCGATGACTGGCGCGGACAGTTCCGCGTCTGGCTCGATTTCTAGAACGCACGATCTCGACTGGAGAATGACTGAGATGAAGAAGTTTTTTGTAACTCTGTTCTTGCTCCTGGTCGTGATCCCGCGGCCGGCCCTGGCCTCGTGGAACGCGGACTGGTCGCAACGGCGCAAGATCACCCTGGAAGCCCAGAACCTGCGGGGCGTCACCGAGGAGGTGAAGCGCGCGCCGGTGCTGGTGCGGCTGCACAGCGGCGTCCTGGACTTCAGCCAGGTGCGTCCGGACGGCGCGGACCTGCGCTTCGTGGCCGGCGACGACAAGACGCCGCTGACCTACCACATCGAGCGCTTCGACCCGACGGCCGAGCTCGGCCTGGTCTGGGTGGACGTGCCGTCGGTGCCGGCCGGCAAGAGCCAGGACATCTGGCTCTATTTCGGCAACCCGGCCGCCAAGCCGGTGTCCAATCCGGCCGCCACCTATGACGGCGAACAGTCGCTGGACTACCACTTCGGCGAAACGGCCGGCGGCCCGGTCGACCAGACGGCCAACGGCAACAAGCCCAGCGTCTTCACCGCCACCCCGACCCTCGAGGGCCTGAGCGCCGGCGGCGCCAGCTTCCAGGCGACCAGCCAACTGCGCGTGGCGCCCAGCGCCTCCCTGGCGGTTCCGGCCGAAGGGCGCATGACCTTCTCGGCCTGGATCAAGCCCGCGGCGGCCGGCCAGCCCGAAGACGCGGCGGTGTATTCGAAGTTCGGCGCGGCCGGCGAAGGCGGCGCGGATCGCCTGGTGCTGGGCCTGCGCAACGGCGTGCCCTATGTCCGCGTGGCCGGCGCCGTGACCGGCGAGGCGACCGCCGCCGCGGCGGTGTCGCCCGGCAGCTGGACCCACCTGGCGGTGACGGCCGGCGACAAGATCACCCTCTATGTCAACGGCGTCGCGGCCGGCTCCATCGACGCCAAGTTGCCCGCTCTGGGCGGCGAAGACATCGTCGGCGCGGCCGGCGGCCTGCCGTCCTTCGTCGGCGACCTGGACGAGGTGGGACGCGCCAACACGGAGCGATCGGCCTCGGCCATCGCCCTGGCCGCCCAGTCGCAAGGCCGTTCGGCGGTGTTCACCGCCTTCGCGCCGGAAGCCGAAAGCACCAAGGGCGGCGAGGGCGGTTACTTCGGCATCCTGCTCAAGGCCCTGACGCCCGACGCCTGGGCGGTGATCATCGTCCTCTGCATCATGGCGGCCCTGTCGTGGGTCGTGATGATCGGCAAGGGCCTGTTCCTGAACCGCACGGCCTCGGCCAACCGCGACTTCCTGGACGACTTCAGCGAAGCCATGGCTCGCCAAGGCGCCCACGACGGCTTGGCCCGTCTGGACGTCGACCGCCACGCCGACAGCTCGTCGCTGGCCCGGCTGTTCCACATCGGCCGCCGCGAGCTGCAGGTTCGCCTGGCCGAGAACGGCGCGGCCGGTCGCGCCGCCACCCGCTTCGCCCTGGCGCCGCAATCCATCGCCGCCATCCGTTCGGCCCTGGATGCGGGCCAGGCGCGCGAGAGCCAAAAGCTCAACAGCTCCATGGTCCTGCTGACCATCGCCATCTCGGGCGGTCCGTTCATCGGTCTGCTGGGCACGGTGCTGGGCGTGATGATCACCTTCGCGGCCGTGGCCGCCGCCGGCGACGTCAACATCAACGCCATCGCCCCCGGCATCGCCGCGGCTCTGCTGGCCACGGTGGCGGGCCTGGCCGTCGCGATCCCGGCCCTGTTTGGCTACAACTACCTGCTCTCGCGCTCCGACGAGATCGGCGTCGAGCAGCAGATCTTCGTCGACGAACTCGAAAAGCGCATCGCCGAGACCTATCGCGGCGCGCCGCTCCCCCTGGCCGCTGAATAGGGGGAGGGCCGATGCAAGCGCAGTCCCGACGCAAGCCCTACGACGAGATCAACATCACACCGATGTTGGACCTGGCGTACGTCCTGCTGATCATCTTCATCATCATGACCACGGCGGCGGTCCAGGGCATCAAGGTCAATGTGCCCAAGGCCAGCTCCTCGGTCAGCCTGGCCAAGCCGACGACCAAGGCGATCACCGTCGACAGCAGCGGGCAGGTCTACCTGGACACCTATCCGGTGACGATCGACGAGCTGGAGTCACAGCTGCGCTCGTTCAAGGCGGTGACGCCCGACTTCCCGGTGGTGATCAAGGGCGACCGCGTCTCGCAGTATGGCCGGATCATGGAAGTGCTGGACGCCTGCGGGCGGGTCGGCATCACCCAGCTGGGCCTCGTCAGCGAACGCGCCAAGGGGTGAGGCCGACCATGTCCTCGCACCGTTCCTCGCGCCGACGCCGCTGGCTCGCCCCGACTCTCGTGGCGGTGGGCGTGCTCGGCCTGATCACCGCGGCCGTGCTGCTGTGGCCGCATTCGTCCAACTACGAGGCGCCGAGACGGGTGGTCCAGGAGATCACCCTGGTCACGCCGCCTCCGCCCCCTCCGCCCGAACCGGAGGAGAAGATCATGGAGCAGGAAGAGGTCATCCAGCCGACCGACGATCCGAAGGTCCAGAAGGACGTCGACACGCCGTCCGACCAGCCCGACGACCAGCCTTCGGAAACCTCTGAAGCCGCAGGGCTGGACAAGCCGGCCGACGCCGGTTCCGACAGCTTCCACCTGGCGTCGGGCGGCGGCGGCGGCCTCTTTGGGCGCGGCGGCGGCGGTGGCGGCGATGGTGGGTGGGGGGCCTTTGTCGAGACCCACATCCGCCGGGCCCTCCAGCGCGATCCTCGAACCCGCACCGCCCAGGGTTATCTGAAGATCGCCGTCGAAATCGATCCGAACGGCCGCTTCACCGGCGCGACGCTGCGATCCAGCACCGGGGACGACAAGCTGGACGGAGCGATCCGCGAAGTCCTGTCGAGCCTGCCGCCGCTCAGCCGTGGTCGGCCGCCGAAGATCGAAGGCGTGACCTTCGCCACCATCAACATGAAGCGCCCCGTCGGCTGAGCCGACGCGACGATCCAGGAACCATCATGCGAATCCAGACCGCTCTTCTCTGCGCCGCCGCGACGCTGGTCACCGGCCTTGCCGCCGCGCCGGCCCCGGCCCACGCGCAATCCACCGACGACATCGGCGTCGAGATCCTGCAACTGCTCGTCGACGAGGGCCTGTTGCCCCGTGAAAAGGCGCAGGAGCTAATGGCCCGCGCCAAGCACGCGGCCGAGCTGCGCCATCAGCGCGAGGCCCCTGCGGCCCCGGGCGTCATCGACGTGCCTTACGTGCCTGAAGTGGTCCGCAACCAGATCCGCGACGAAGTGCGTCAGGAAGTGGTGGCCCAGGCCAAGACCGAAGGTTGGGTCGCGCCCAACACCATTCCCGCCTGGCTCAACCAGGTCACCCTCTCGGGCGACTTCCGCATGCGTTACCAGGGCGAGTTCTTCGACAAGGGGAATTTTCCCTACTTCCCGGACGTCAACGCCATTAACCAGGCCGGCGGCGTCACGGACGCCAGCGGCTTCCCGCTGCTGAACTCGACCGTCAACCGTCACCGCGCCCGCTATCGCGCGCGGCTGGGCGTCGACGCCAAGATCAATTCGGCGGTGAAGGTCGGTTTGCGCCTGGCCTCGGGCGACGACGCCGGCGCCATCTCGACCAACAAGACCTTGGGCGACTTCTTCAACAAGGACCCGATCTGGATCGATCGGGCCTATGTCGAGGTCACGCCGGTCGCGGGCCTGAGCTTCACGGGCGGCCGGATGCCCAACCCCTTCTGGTCCACCGACATGGTCTGGGATCCGGACATCAATCCCGAGGGCGCGGCCATTTCGGCGCGTCATGACTTCGGCGAGCACCTGGCCGGCCTCAAGCTGTTCGGCGTCGGCGGCGCCTTCCCGCTGCAGGAACGCGGCAAGGACCACAAGGACCGCTGGATGTACGGCGCCCAGGTCGGGTTCGAGATCGCGCCGGTCGACGCGGTGACGGTCAAGGGCGCGGTGGCCTACTACGCCTATGATCGCGTGCAGAGCGAGAAGAACGCGCCCGACGGCTCGCGCCTCAACGACTTCACGGCCCCGCCGTCGCTGTCCCAGGGCAACTCGGTGTTCAACATCCGCACCGACGGTCTGACCACCCTGGCCGGCCTGGCTTCGGACTTCAATCTGCTGAACGTCACGGGCAGCCTGACCTACAACGGCTTCGGCGCGAACAAGGTGAAGCTGACCGCCGACTACGTGGTCAACCAGTCGTTCGACGCCGCCCAGATCGCCAAGCTGCGCGGCGAGGACGGCGTGGCTCCGGGCGACTCCGGTTGGCAGCTGCGCCTCGACGCCGGCCGCGACAGCATCAAGAAGCGCGGCGATTGGCAGGTGGCGGCGGCCTACAAGCGCATCGAGACCGACGCGGTGCTCGACATCTTCACCGACAGCGACTTCGGTCTCGGCGGCACCGATGTGAAGGGCTACGTGATCGACGCCAACATCGGCATCTACGACAACACCTCGGTCGGGGTGAGCTGGCTGAGCACCAACGCCATCAGCCGCCCGCCGTTCGCGGTCGACGTCCTGCAGCTCAACCTCAACACCCGGTTCTGAGGGGGCTCGCATGCGTCACGTCATCATCGCCGCCGCGCTCTGCGGCGCTCTCCACGTTCCCGCCGCCCAAGCGGCCGCGGCCAAGCCCATGCCCGCCGCGGTCGTCCCGGCCGCCGACCAGGTCCTGGCGCTTCAGGCCGAGTTGGCCGACCTGCGCGATCGCTATCAGCGCCAGCAGGTCGTCGCCGACAACGCCCGCCAGGAGACCGACGCCCTGCGCGCCGAGCTCAAGCTGAAGGATGAACTTCTGGTCCTGGGCCGGCAGCGCAACGCGGAGCTCTACACGATCTCGTCGGAGATCCTGGACCGGCTGGCGCGCCGCAAGAGCCTGGAGCCTTTCGTTCAGGCCCATCGTGTCTCGATGGAAAACAAGGTGCAGGACTACGAGGATCGCCTGCGCGCGGCCCGCGTCTACGACACGACCCTGCCGCCCAGTGTCCAGCTGCGTATGCAGCAGGAACTGAGCGCCAAGGCCGCCGCGGCGCCGGACCCTGCCCAGGCCGCGGCCCCGACCTCACCCGCCCAACGCTGATTTTCTTCCAGACCCGTTCCTGGAGTACGCCATGACTCGCTCTCTGCTCGTCGCCTCTCGCCGTCTGCGTGGCGCCTCCCATTGGCTCGCCGGAGCCAGCCTCGTCGCGATGGCGGTGGCCACCGGCGTCACGCCCGCCGGCGCCCAATCGACCCCGTTCGGGTCGATGGTCGGAATGCAGGCGGGCAAGGTGATCCTGCCCGGCGGCGCGGTCTCGCAGTGGAGCGGCGCCAACCGTCCGACCATCGGCACGGCCGCCGACGGCCGACCGCTGATGACCATCGAGCAGACCCAGCAGAAGGCGTTGCTGGACTGGGAGCAGTTCAAGCTGCAGACCAACGAGGTCCTGGAATTCCAGCAGCAGTCGGCGGACTGGATCGCGGTGAACCGCGTGCACGGGGCGGCGGCGGCCGAGGTCAACGGCGAGATCCGGGCCAAGGGCCGGGTGTTCATCTTCAACGACAACGGCGTGCTGATCGGCCCCAACGCCAAGATCAACACCCGTCAACTGGTCACGGGGCAGGGCGTCTCGGATGTGCTGCTGGACGGCGCGACGACCACCATCGTCCAGAGCCGCGAGCGGGCCACCCTGAACTGGACCGACATGAGCATGGCCGCCGGCCAGGTGCTCAAGTTCCAACAGGAGAAGAAGGACTGGATCGCGCTCAATCGCTCGATGACGCCGGGCGTGACGACCCTGGCCGGATCGATCGAAGCTCCTGGCAACATCTATCTGGTGGCGCCCCAGGGCTTGGCGATCAACGGCTCGGTCAAGGCCCAGCAGGTCATCGCCTCGTCGCTGAACATTGGCGACGATCAGTTCGCGGTGGGCCTCAATTCCTATGCCCGCGACTACAACAATCGCCTCGACCCGACCTTCTCCAACACCTGGATCTACAATTGGGGCTACAGCACCGAGTCCTATAAGAACCTGGCCAAGGATCTACCCGTCGTCGTCGATCCCAACGATCCGCTTCGTTATAACGTCACCGTCGGACGCAGCGGCTCGATCGAGACCGGCCAGTTCGGCAAGGTGATGTTGTTTGGTCCGCGGGTGACCAACCAGGGCCGGATCAAGGTCGTCGACGAAGGCCAGGTCGTCCTGGCGGCGGGCGAGAACATCTATCTGAACACCGCACCCGGCGGTCAGGCCAACGTCAGCGTCGGCGCCTATAATCCGCTGGCCTTCCTGCGCGCCAATATCGCGTATTCGGGGCCCAGCAACGTGGTGAGCGACGTCGGCTGGCAGAACTTCTATCTGAAGCTCACGGGGGTCCAGTACGCGATCGGCGACGTCGTGCCCTACGCGGTGATCAGCAGCCTGACCTCGGGCGGCAAGATCGAGAGCTTCCTCAACAATCTCCAATACGAGCGGGCGCGTGACGTCGGCTATGTGGCCAGCAACGAAGGCGTCATCACGTCGCTGCGCGGCGGCGAGGTCGATTTCCGCGGCCTGAACCTGAACCAGATGGGCTCCATCGAGATGACTTCCACGGCATTGTTCCGTGGAAAGATCAATTTCGCCACCATCGTCCGCGATTACCGGGAATATCCCAACGGCGACATGGACGGTCCCGATGTCCCGGGCCACGGCGTCGTCACCTTCGGCAAGGGCAGCCTGACCCAGATCACGCCGGACCTGGACTCCACCGACAGCATTCCCGTCGGATCGGGCAGCCAGTCGGTGGGATCGCTGAAGATCAACGCCGCCCAGGTCCACCTGCAGGAAGACTCGCTGATCTACATGCCCAGCGGCAAGGTCAACATCCTGCTCGACGCCGCCGGCAACCTCTACGACAACAACCGCGGCCAAGGCGCCAACCAGGACAACGAGGACGGCACGCGCTTCATGATGGATCGCGGCGCGACCATCGATCTGTCGGGCTGGCGAAACACCGTCCTGGCCATGGGCTCCAACCGGGTCACCGGAAAGCTGTTCGCAGCCCAGCTGTCGGATTCGCCGCTGCAACGCGACGGGGCCTTGTATCGCCAGGAAATCTCGGTCGATCGGCGCTACGGCACCAACCTGGCCGCCTGGTCCAGCTTCGACAACCTGAGCCAGGGGACGCTGGCCCAGTTCCTGACCGACGGCGGCTCGTTCACCCTCGATGTCGACGACGACTTCATCATGAAGCCGGGTTCGGTGATCGACGTCTCGGGCGGCCTGACCACCTACGAGGCCGGCTACGTCTACACCACGCTGCTGCGGCGGCTGGACGGCTCGATCATCGACATCCGCGAGGCCGATCCGGATGAGCTCTACATGGGCCTGGCCAACCAGTGGACCCAGTACGACACCAAGTGGGGCAAGTCGCAGACCTTCTACATCCCGCTGATTTCCAGCCTGCAAGGCAAGTACGAAACCAGCTACGTCCAGGGCGGCGCGGGCGGCAAGATCGAGATCCTGGCGCCTGACGCGGTGCTGCAAGGCACGGTCAAGGGGGCCGTCACGGCGGGGCGCTACCAGCGGGCCAACCTGCCCAAGGGCGGCAGCTTCATTCTCAACAAGGCCGGCATCGACGAAGGCGAATACGTCAGCAACAACGTGCTGATCTCGGCCATCGAGACCATGCTGCCCGACAGCTTCGGCCTCTTCGACAAGCTCAGCGACGTCTATGGCGACCAGTTCGGCGAGGAGTTCGATCGCGACGAGGACAAGCCGAACCGCGGCGTCCGGACCTTCGACAACACCACCCTGACGTCCGACGACTTCTTCAACCGCTCGACCATGGGCAGCTATTCGCTGTCGCAGGCCAACCGGGTCGACGGCCTGCACAATCCGTTCCCGGCGTTGGACGGCACGGCCGTGGTGGTCGAGTCGGGCGTGAACCTGAACCTGGCCAACGGGGCGTCGTTCGCGTTGAACGCCGAGGAGCGCATGCAGTTCTTCGGCTCCATCCGGACCGAAGGCGGCGCGGTCAGCCTGAGCGGCATGTCGCTGGAGTTCGCCAAGGACACCCGCCTGGACACCCGGGGATCCTGGTACAGCGACTACGAGGTGCTGGAACCGGTGTCGTCGGACACGCTGCCCAGGATCAACGGCGGCGCGATCACCCTTTGGGCGGGTGGCAACAGCCTGCTGGCTCCGGTCGACGACGTCCGGATGATCCTGCCGGACACCATGGTGATCGACAGCTCGGCCGGCGCCTGGGTGAACCGCCAGGGCAAGCTGACCCTGGGCAAGGGCGGTAATCTCAGCGTTACGGCGGGCTTGCTGGACGCCCAGGATCTGGACCTGTCGGGCCTAGACCATGCCCGCGCCTACGGACTGGGCGGCAACGGCGGCTTCAGCCTGGCCCTGGAGACGCCGATCTATATCGGCGACGCCTTGCCCGCGCCCGAGACGCCGGTCGATCCCGCCGACCCGGAACCCAACATCCGGCTGCTGTCGTCCGCGTTCTTCAGCCACAGCGGCTTTTCGTCGATCACTCTCCAGGCGCCGTCGATCACGGTCGGCGAGAACGTGCGGGTCGATGCGACGACGGCCAGCTTGCGCCTGAAGGAAGGCACCTTGCTGGATCCCGCGCCGCCGGCCTTCTGGGCGCCGTCGGGGACGGACGTCTACGACATCGCCGAGCCGGTCTATATGGCGCCGGAGCTGCGCTCGTCGGCCCTGCGTCGCGGCATGGACATCACCTTCAACGGCGGCACGGCGGTGCTCGAAGGCGCCTCGGTGAGCACCGAGGTCGGCGGTAAACTGACGATCGGCGGTTCGGCCAATATCCAGGGCACGTTGAACGCGCCAGCGGGCCAGATCACCCTGTCGGGCGGCGACACCAGTTCGGTGGTCCTGGGCAAGAACGCCCGTCTTCTGGCGCAGGGCGTGGCCCTGATCACCAAGCGCGGCCTGACCAAGGACGGCCGCGCCACGGTCAGCGGCGAAGTCCTGCCGGGCGGCCAGATCAGCATCAACGCCGGCAAGGTCGTGTTCGAGGCGGGCGCGGTGCTCGACGTGTCGGGCGCTTCGGCGGCGTTCGACTTCACCACCAACGCGCTGGGCACGGTCGTGCTGCAGCCGCAGACCGTCGCTTCGGACGCGGGCTCGATCTCGATCGCCGGCGACGCGATGGACATCAACTCGGCCACCTATCGCGCCTTCGCCGGCGGACCAGGCGCGCGGGGCGGTAGCTTCTCGGTCAGCTGGGGCGGGCGCTATGGACCGCCCGGCGGCCCGCCGCCCGGCCGGACGGCGGCCCAGGTCGTCGACGATCTCGAATTCTATTTCCAGCAAGGCTACGTCTACGACGTCAATTTCAACGTCCTGACCACGCCCTACGGCGTCGACCTGTCGACCGTCCTGTGGGAGTGGCTGACCGGCTTCCCGATCCCGTTCCCGGCCGGAACCACGGTGTCCAACCGCGCCGAATTGTTGAAGACCTTCAACGACTATACGGTCGCGGCCTATGGTCCTCCGCCGGTCTTCATGATCGGCGACAACCTGCCGCCGCCGATCACCGGCGCGCCGCCGACCATGCCGACCCTCGATCCCAGCCTGGAGGCCTTGTTCGTGGCGTTCGGCTACGTCCCGCCGGCGCCGGTCGCCGAGCCGGCGGCGAGCGTACGCCTGTCCACCGCGCGGATCGCGGACGGCGGCTTCTCGTCGTTCCAGGTCGCCGCCTCGCCCGGCGTGGTGTTCGTGGGCGATGCAACCCTCGGCGGCAAGAAGGCCGACGGCAGCTTTGTCTTCGACTCCATCTCGATCGACACACCGCGGATCATGGGGCAGGCCGGCGCCAATGTGCGCCTGGAGGCCGGCGTCGTCCGTCTTTCGGGAGGGGGCGCGTCGAACGGTGATTTCGGCGACACGAGCATCTACGACATCGCCCTGGCCAATATGGACGTCCGGCGGCTGAGCGCCGACACCCGGCTGTCGATCGCGGCCGACACCCTGCTGCAGATCCAGGGCGCGGAATTCTACGGCTTCTCCGACACGCTGCTGGCCAGCCAGGGCGACATCCGCCTGGTCGGCCAGGCGTCCCAGCCGATCAACGGCGTCTATGCGGCGCCCGCCTCGTCGGTCTCGAGCCCCGGCAAGATCAGCTTCAAGGCCGACCAACTGTACGTCGCCACCGGCCACAAGGTGGACGTGACGTCCGAGGACACGATCCGGATCCTGCCGCAGGACGCCGGCACGCCGCTGAACGGGTCGCCCTATGAAGCGGCGGCCCAGCTGACCCTCACGGCGCCGAACATCATCCAGGGCGGTATCGTGAGATCGCCCCTGGGCACCATCAACCTGGTGGCCGTCGACGGTCCCGCCGGACCGGGAAGCGTCGTCCTGGCGGCGGGCAGCATCACGTCCACCTCGGGCGACGGCCACGTCATCCCCTACGGCTTCGTCAGCAACGGCGACACCTGGATCGATCCCTACACCAAGCTGGAACTGACGGTCCTGCCGGCCAAGTCGGTCAACATCTCGGGCCAGTCGGTCGACCTGCAAGAAGGCGCGGTGATCGACGTCTCGGGCGGTGGCGACCTCTATGCCCGCGAGTTCGTCGCGGGCATCGGCGGCACGACCGATTGGCTGACGGGCTATCGCGACGCCGACTACAAGTGGGTGTCGAGTCCCGACCAGATCTTCGCCGTGCTGCCTTCGTTCGAGGGCGACATCGCGCCCTACGGTCTGACTGGCGGCGGCGGCCTGGGCGTCGGCGACAAGATCTACCTGGCGGGGGGTAGCGGCCTGAAAGCCGGCTACTACACCTTGCTGCCGGCCGAATTCGCGCTGCTGCCCGGCGGCTTCCGCGTGACGGCCAACCATGGCCACACCGATCTCAACGTCATGATGCCGGGCCAGCACGTCGACCTGGCGGACGGCTCGTCCATCCAGTCGGGCTATCGCTACACCGAAGGGACCCCGTATCGCGACACCGTGAACCACGGCTTCATGGTGATGAACGGCGACACCCTGCGGATGCGCTCGCAGTACAACGAGATCACCGCCAACGGCTTCTTCACCTCGGAAGCCTTCCTCAAGAAGGCGCTGCGCACCAACCGACCGATCGGCGATGTGCCGCGTATTCCCCTGGACGGCGGCAGCGTGGTCCTGAAAGCCGCGCGCAGCTTGAACCTGGACGCCACCTTGAAGTCCGCGGCCGCGGAAGGTGGGCGCGGCGGTTTCGCCGACATCGACGCCAGCCGTATCGTCGTGGTCGGCGCCAATTCCGACCTGACCAAATATGCGGGCTATCTGGTCCTCGACAGCGATCGTCTGAACTCGTTCGGCGCCGAAAGCCTGCTGTTGGGCGGCACGCGTCGCCAAGGCGAACAAAGCCTGGAGCTGGCGATTTCCGGCCAGGATGTGGTGATCGACAACACCGGTTCGGTGCTGAAGGGCCCGGAACTGCTGTTCGCCGCCCGTGACAAGGTCACGGTGGAAAACGGCAGCGTGATCGAGACCAGCGGCAAGATCAGCGGCAGCTCGGGCGACCTGCGCATCCTGCCGGCCTTCGACAAGGTGGTCGATCCTGGCCAGCCCTGGGATCCGAACGACGACGTCACGGTCAACGCCGCGCTCGACCAGGGCGCGGTGCTGCGGCTGTCCAGCGGCGAGCAGGTTTCGGTTCTGCGCAACACCGCGGCGATCGACGCGATGTCGGCGCTGCGCGCCGATCCCGTCGCCCTGGCCGCGGCCAACGCCAAGCGCGTCGCGATGGGTCTGTCGCCGATCGTTCCCGCCGGCAATCTGGTGATCGCCGACGGCGCGGTTCTGCGCAGCAGCCGGTCGATCGTTCTGGACGCCACGATGGACACCCAGCTGTCACGCCAAGCGACCCTGGACGCGGCGCAGATCAGCGCGGCGGCGTCGCGGATCAGCATCGGCGCGGCGCCGATCGGCACGGCCGGCCTGGTGTTCGCGGGGGGATCGGCCGAGGCCCTGGCTTCGGCTACCGACCTCACGCTCAAGAGCTATTCGACCATCGACATCTACGGTGGGGCGACCCTGAAGGCTGCCGACGGCCTGCGCCTGGACAGCCGCGAGATCCGCCTGCTGAACGCCAACGGCGCGACGGCCACCATTGCCGGCCAGTCGGTGACCCTGGCCAACACCGCCGACGCCAGCGCGACCGCGCCGACGATCGGGACGGGCAAGCTTCTGATCGACGCCACCAACATCTATCTGGAAGGCGGCGACAAGCGGATCTCCGGCGTGGATCTGGTGACCCTGCGGGCCGGCCAGCGCGTGATCGGACGCGAGACAGGCACGTTGTTCCTGCCCGGCGACCTGGTTGTCGAGGCGGCCAATTTCACCGTCGAAAGCGGTGGGCAGACCTTCCTGGACGCCGTCGGGGCGGTGACCATCGCCAACAACGGCCGCACCGACCTTCCGCCCATGACCACCTTCGGCGCGACCCTCGGCTTCACCGGCAATACGGTGACGAACACCGGGCGCATCCTGCTGACGGGCGGCACGGTCAATCTGCGGGCCCGCGGCGGAGACGTGGTGCTGGCGGATAGTTCGAGCATCGACGTGACCAGCAGCGTCAGCCAGATCTTCGACACCCTGGTCGGTGTCGGCGCGGGCACGATCAACCTCACCTCCGATCATGGAGACGTGAGGATGGCGACGGGCGCCGTGGTCGACGTTTCCGGCACGACCGCTGGCGGCGACGCTGGTCGTCTCAACATCGCGGCCGGTCAGGGACAAGCCGACATGCGCGGCCAGATGAAGGGCGCATCCCACGGCGGGGCGCAGAGCGGCTCGTTCTCGATGGTCGCCAGCCAGATCGCCGACTTCAGCGCCTTCAACGCCGCGCTGGACAGCGGCGGTTTCATGCAGTCGCGCCGCTTCGAGGTGAGCCAAGGCGATCTGGACGTCACCGGAACCATCCGGGTTCAGAACTTCTCGGCCATCGCCAACCAGGGCTCGATCAACGTCACCGGCGTCGTGCGCACCACGGGCGACTCTGGTGGTCGCATCCAGATCTCGGCGACCGACAACGTCAACCTGGCCGCGGGCTCGCAACTGCTGGCCAAGGCCAATGCGGCGGACGGTTCGGGCGGCACGGTGTTCTTGGAGACCACCGGCCGCAACGGCGGCCAGGTCTCGGTCGCCGCCGGTTCGCTGATTGATGTCAGCGGTACGGGCGAGGGCGGCCGGCTGGTGCGCCTGCGGGCTCCGCAACTGGCCGGCGGCGACGTCGCCATCGCGCCGGTCCAGGGCTCGATCCTGGGGGCGCGCCAGGTGATCGCCGAGGGCTTCAAGGTCTATGACAACGTCTCGACCATCGACCAGTCGGTGATCAACACGGTCTCGGCCGACGCCAACGCCTTCATGGCGAACGCAGCGGCCATCCGGGCCCGACTGGGCTCGGGCGTCACCGTCCAGCCCGGCATCGAGCTGCGCAGCGCTGGCGACATGACGCTGGCCACGGATTGGGATCTCCACACCCTGCGCTTCAACGGCGCGGCCGGCGTCCTGACCCTGCGGGCGGCGGGCGACCTGCTGCTGAACGCCAATCTCAGCGACGGCTTCGATAGGGCCGGCGCCGACGCCACCCTGGTCGGCGGCGCGTCGTGGACGCTGAACCTGGCGGCCGGCGCCAACATCATCAGCCCGGACTCGCTGGCGGTGCTGCCGGTCGGTCAGCTGGCCACCGGCAAGGGTTCGGTGATCGTCGGCGGCACGCCCGACACCATCGAATACTATCGCGTGGAGATCACCAGCGGCCCGCGCGCCGGCACGACCGAGAACCGCCTCTACGTCCGCAACGGCGACGGCACGGTGGGCCCGGAGCTGAGCCGCGATGCGGCCACGGGCCAGTATGTCGACCCCGACAGCGGCGCGCTGATCGCCTTCGATCCCACGACTAACGACTATGTCGACACCCAGCGCTACGCCCGTGTGGCGCTGCCCGAATACTTCGCCGTAAACAACGGCGGCGGTCAGGGGGTCCCGTGGGATCAGTATGGCAATGGCGAACCTTCGCAGATCACCCAGTACGGCCAGAGCCGCGGCGTGCAGTGGGACAATTCCACGGGCTACATCGTGCGTACCGGCACGGCCGGGATCAACATCGGCAGCGGTCGGGACATCGTCCTGCAATACAAGCCGTCGGTGATCTACACGGCGGGTGACTACGCCGCGCCGGTCGCCGACTTCGCCGCGCCCACGCGCCTGCCGTTGGACGCTTCGGCGGGCCTCTGGGGTCCGATGAGCGGCTACTACCTGCAAGGCGGCGGCGACATCCTGATGAAGGCCGGCGGCGACATCGTCGGCGCGGGCAGCGACCAACTGCCGAACGCCTGGCTCTGGCGCTACGGCAACGTCAACACCGTCGGAGACTTCAAGACGCCCGACCTCATGGGCTTCAAGGACCTGGGGCGCGACTACGACCAGACCACCTGGTTCGTGCGCTTCGACCGCTATCAGGCCGGGATCGGCGCCTTGGGCGGCGGCAATGTCGACATCAGCGCGGCCGGCGACATCACCAACCTGACCGTCAACCTGCCCAATACCGGTCGGGTCAGCGGGGGTCACGATGGGCTGGCCAAGGTTCTGCACACCGACGGCGGCGGCAACCTCTCGATCTTCGCGGGCGGCAACATCGGCACCGGCAACTTCTACGTCGCCGAGGGGCAGGCCCAGATCACGGCGGGCGGGGCGTTCACCACCACCCGGCAGATCGACGCGATCCGCAGCTCTGGGTACGGCGTGAACCAGAGCCGTGGCTACGATCTCTACACGATGCTGTTCACCTCTTCGGGCGACTTCCACCTGCAGAGCGGCGGTGATCTGAACATCGACGCGGTCCTGGACCCGCTGGCGCTCGCGCCGGTGATGAACAACCAACTGGGCGGCGGCGGCGTGTTCGGCGTCGGCGGCTATCAGCAGCACCAGGGCGACGACCGGGATCGCGAGCTCTACGGCGCGGCCTTCTTCAGCTACACGCCGGACGCCAAGATCGCGCTGTTCTCAGCGGGCGGCGACGTCAACCTGTGGAACAACTACGGCAACATCGGCATCGTCGCCTGGAAGGGCGGCTTCATCCAGCCCCAGCACAACTTCGTCACGCCGTATGGCTACACGATCGGCGACGCCGGTCAGGTCCCCGCCGTCTGGCCGGGTACGCTCAGCGCGGTGGCGGCGGCCGGTGACGTGGTCGTCAAGGGCGGTCTCTACTTGGCGCCGTCCCCGACCGGCAATCTGGAGCTTCTGGCCCATAACGACGTGCGGCTGGGGCAGGGGACACGAGCCGACGACCCCTTCGCCGAGCTCAATCGCGACGCTCAGAACTTCTTCCCCGGCTACGAAGGGATCTTCATGAGCCAGTCGCTGCTGGAGCTGATGCCCAGCGCGACGAACGTCCGCATGCTTTATGGCTCGGCCGCGCCGCAGGGGCTGCTGGAACAGGCCGGCTTCAAGCCGGGCGGCTCGGTCTCTCAGACTCAGCTGTTCACGCCGACCTACAGGCCCGACCTGCACGAGGGCGACACCAACCCGGCCAAGATCTACGCCGCGGTAGGCGACGTGGTGACCACCGCGCCGATCAACCTGCCCAAGGCGCTGTTGGTCCAGGCCGGCGACAATGTCTACTTCCCCAACTTCCAGCTGCAGCACAACAACGCCACCGACTACAGCCTGGTGCGGGCCGGCAACGGCCTCTACTTCTCCAACGCTGGCCAGATCGCGATCACGGGTCCCGGCCGCCTGGAGGTCGAGACCGGTCACGACTTCTACATGCCCAGCAACGGCAAGGGGATCACCAGCGGCCGGGTTCTGGTCTATGCGGACGGCCTGGCCGGCAACCAGGCGCCGCCGCCGCCTTCACCGCTGGACCCGAACGCCACAGCCGCCGATATCGCCATCAGCACCGGCTTCAACCAGACGCCGTCCTACCAGGCGTTCGAGGACGCCTACCTCAATCCCGAGAAGGCCGGCGGCATGGCCGACTTCCTGCTGGATGACGCGGGTGACGGCCGCAAGCTGTCTTACTACCTGTTCGACCGCGTTTATAACCGGGGCGGCGATCCGAAGAGCCAGCCGATGACGCCGGAACTGCGGGCCGGTTTCGTCAACTATGTGCGCGGCCTGCAGGGGCTGAAGCCCCTGGACACCCAGATCGAGCAGACGGCCTATGTGGCGACCGCGTGGAGTTTCTGGGCGGACTTGCCGCTGGACCAGAAGACGCCATTCGACGCCTTCCTGCCGCGCGGACCTGGCGTGAAGGCTCTGCGCGCCGAGAACTACCTGCCCGAAACGCACGAAGGCCTCGTCAACTACGTGCGCCAGTTGCAAGGGCTGGATCCGCTGGACAGCCAGGCCGAGCAACTGGCCTATCTCGACACGGCCTGGTCCTATTGGTCGACGCTGTCGAACGATCGCAAGACGCCGTTCTACCGGGATGTGCTGTTCCTGGAACTGCGCACCACCGGACGCGAGGCCAACGCCCCCGACAATCCGCGCAGCGGCTCCAGCTTCCGGGGCTACGACGCCATCAAGGCCCTGTTCCCGGGTGCCGAGAAGCCGGACGGGACGGCGCTGGGCGCGGGTGAATCGCGCTGGGCGGGCGACTTCGAGACCTATGCCAGCCGAGTGATCTCGTCGGGCGGCGGCAAGATCGAGTTCGTCTCTCCGGGCGGCGGCTTCAAGCTGGCCAACTCGGCGGCCAAGCCAGGCGACACCGGTCAGCCGGCCTTTGAAGGCGACCGTGGCAATGCGCTGCGGGCCGGCGTGGTCACCACCGACGGCGGCGGGATCAACATCTTCGCCCGCCAGAGCGTGACACTGAACCAGTCGCGCGTGATGACCACCAAGGGCGGCAATATCCTGATCTGGTCGTCCTACGGAGACATCGCGGCGGGCAAGGGCGCCAAGACCTCGGTCACCGCGCCGTTCTACGACTACAATATCGACGGTTGGGAGCGCATGAACCGGGTCCAGGCCGGTCTGCCCACCGGCGCCGGCATCCAGACGGTCGCCAGCGTCGCCGGCTCGCCGGTGGCGGACGTCGACCTGATCGCGCCCAACGGGGTCGTCGACGCCGGCGACGCGGGCATCACGGTCAGCGGCAACTTCAACGTCTTCGCCATCGAGATCCTGGGCGCCGACAATATCGACGTCTCGGGCATCGCCACGGGTCTGCCGACGCCGCCGGCCGCCGCGCCGATCTCGCTGGACAACCTGTCGTCCAAGTCCAACGACGTGGAGAAGGCCATCGAGATGGCGGTGAACGGCATCCGCCAGAACGCCGCCATCGTGTCGCCCTCGATCATCGAAGTGCAGGTGACGGGCTTCGGCGACTGCCAGAGCCAGGACGCGGCGTGCGCGCCCCCGGCCAAGCCTGAGCAGATCTCGCAAGAGACGGTGACCGGTCGCTTTGTCACGCCGATGCGCGTGGCCTTCGACGACCGGCCGGCTCCGCCCAAGCCGCAAGACTTCGACATCGCGCCTCAGCCTCTGGCCGATGCGGTGCGAGCGGTGGGCCGGGCGTCGGGCGTCAACATTCTCTACGACGCCGACACCTTTGCTCAACGGCGCTCCTCGCCCGTGCGCGGTCGAATGACGCCGGAGCAGGCGCTGGAGCAATTGCTCATGGACCAGCATGTCACCGCGATGCGGGTCGGGGCGGGCACTATCGTGCTGCGCCGCGCCCGCCCCGGCATGACCGGCTGATGACCGATCGCCCCGCCTTCCTTGGGGAGGGCGGGGCGCGCCTCCTGAACTCAACCTCACGTCGGGCGTCCGCGCCTGGCCGATCATCATCAAGGACGATCCCATGAACACCCCCCTCGCCGTGGTCCTGGCCACGGCCGTGATTTCCGCTGTCGCCGCGCCGAGCCACGCTCAAGGCCAAGCGACGTCTTCCCCGACCCTGAACGAAGGACCGGTGGTGGCCGGTGTCTGCCTGATCTCGCGGGAGGCGATCTTCGCCAACGCCAAGGTGGGGCAGGCGGCCTCCGCTCGGCTCAAGCAATTGGCCGACGCGGCCGAGGCCGAGGTCGAAAGCGACCGCAAGCCGTTGGACGCCGAGATCAAGGCGTTCCAGGCCGAGGCCCCCAAGTTGCCGGACGCGCAACGCCGGGCGCGCGAACAAGCCCTGGGCGCGAAACTTCAGCCCGTGCAGGCCAAGGCGGCTTTGCGTGGCCGTGAGATCGAGGCCACGCGGACCAAGGCCATGGGGCGCATCGCCGACGCCGCCCAGCCCGTGATCGCCCAGGTCTTCAAGCAGCGCGCCTGCGGCCTGCTGCTGGACCGCAATTCGGTGCTGGCCGGCAACATGACCAACGATCTGACCCCGGCCGTCGTGCAGGGGCTGGACGCCAAGATTTCGACCATCGCGTTCGAGCGTGAAGTCCTGCCGCCTCAGGCGGCCGGCGCCGTCCCGACGCGCTAGACGCGACCTCGCCGCTCATTTCCTGTTTCGGAGTTTCCCTGCCATGGCGTCCAAACCGCGCGCCGCGTCGACACCCCCGTTGCCGCTGTTCTATCGTGATCCGCTTCCGCTCTCCGCCTCGGTCCACGCCGCTTGGCGTCTGAAGGAGGGCGATGCGGCCTTCGCTCAGGACGCGGCCTATGCGCCGTTGGTTCTTGGCGAGTTGGCCGCCGCCTCGGCCAGCTATCCCGTGGTCTTCGCGGGCGAGCAGGCCGCGCCGGTCGCTATCCTGGGACTGGAGCAGCGCAACCTGTTCGTCGCCGACGGCCAGTGGGCCCCGTTCGTCCACGTGCCCGCCTATGTGCGACGCTATCCCTTTGGCTTCATCGCCACCCGCGATCCTGACGACTTCGTGCTGGCGATCGACGCGGGATCGGATCGTGTCGTTCAGGCGGGTGAGGAGGGCGAACCCCTGTTCGAGGACGGCAAGCCCAGCGCGCTGACGCTCCGAGCCCTGGCCTTCTGCGACGCCTTCAAGAGCGAGGCCGCCGCCACCGCCGCCTTCAGCCAAGCCTTGCTGGACAAGGGGCTGCTGATCGAACGTCGCGCCGACGCCACCTTGCCGGACGGCCGCAAACTGGGCCTTGAGGGCTTTCAGATCGTGGACTACGAGGCGTTTCAAGCCTTGGACTCCGACACGCTCGTCGACTGGCACGCCAAGGGCTGGCTGGCCTTGATCAACTTTCACCTGGCCTCGCTCGACCGTTTCCGCGTGCTGCTGGACCGTGAAGGCGCCGCCGCGGTCGAAGGTGGCGCGACCTAGGGCCTCGCGGTCAGCCTGATAGGACACGACGGCTGGACGGGCGGAAGGGGTCACGATGACCCTCATCCCCCGCCCAGCGCGGAGATCAGGCTTCGCCTTCGCCAGTGTCGTCGGTCATGGTCCGCACGAGATCCAGGACCTGCCGGCGCACACGTCCACGGCCGATGCGCGGGAAAAGCTGGGCCAGTTCCAGGCCCTCGGACGTGGCCAGGAACGTCTGGATTCCTTGTTCGGCCTTCGAGGCGGCGGAGTCGGGCGCTTCACTATCCGTCGGGTCGGCCAGGCCATCGAAGAAGAACGAGATGGGGACCTGCAGGGTCTTGGCGATCTGGTAGAGCTTGGAGGCGCTCACGCGGTTGGAGCCGCGCTCGTACTTTTGCACCTGCTGAAAGGTCAGCCCCAGGGACGCGGCCAGCTGGTCCTGGCTGACGCCGAGAATCTTGCGGCGCATGCGCACGCGGCCGCCCACATGCAGGTCGACGGGATTGGGGCGACGGCCCTCGGTTTGATCGTTCATAGGTTTGCCTCCTCGGTTGATGAAAATGGTGCGGCCATGGTCGCCGCGGTCGCTCTCGAACGGGGTCGGGGCTGGGCCGCCAACCTCGTCGAAGGGGGTTACAGGCCCACGGCGCGATCCAGCGCCTGACCCACGGCGTCGTAGTCGCCGTTGAAATGGTGGTCGCCGGGCAGGCCGATCTTGCGCACGGCGGCGGGAAAGTTCGGGCAGGCGTCGTCGTGTTCCTGGGCGCCGTAGACGCAGACCACGGGGGTGTTCGTCATCGACGCCAGGACGGGCGCGATCGGATAGGTGTCCCTGCCGCTGACGTCGAGCCAGTCGCCGGGGTGGAACTCCAGCTCGCCGGTGGCGTCGGTTCCCAGCAGGGCGACGACGCGGACCTGACCGCGCAGGTCGGCCGGCAGGTGCTGAACAATGACCGGCAAGGCGTCGGCGCCGAACGAATAGCCGGCCAGGATCACGCGCTGCTTGCCCCAGGCGGCCTGGTAGTGGCGGATCACCGCGGCCAGATCGTCGGCGGCGGCCTGCGGCGAACGCTTGGTCCAGAAGTAGCGTAGGGAGTCGTAGCCAACCACGGGCACGCCAGCCTTGACGAAGCCTTGGGCCAAGCCTCGGTCGATGCTGGCCCAGCCGCCGTCGCCTGAATAGAACACCGCCAGGGTGTCGCCGTGCGACGCGACCGGAACCTCGATCAAGGGCAGGTTGGCCAGATTGGCGGAGGCCATTTGCACGGGCGGTGACACCGGCGCGATGGCCTCAAGCGCCCGCGATAGCCCCGCCGCGATCGGCGCGTCAGTCGCCAAGGTTTCGGTTCGGCCTTGCGGCAGCTTGGCGGCGAAGGCCTGGGCGGAGGCGACATCGGTCGTCTGCAGCATGACGAACGGAACGTTGAGCTTGGGCGCCGCGGCGTAGGTGAAACCACCCGTCGTCGCCGTGTGCGCCAGACCGCCGTCGCCGGCCAGCAGCGGACGAGTGGTCTTCAGGTCGGCCTGGAAGTTCAGCGCCGCGCCGCCCTGGAAGATACCGGCCGGCGACTGGGCCAGGGTCCCGTAGGCCAGGGCCGCGCCGGCCCCTTGGCCCACCAGGATCGGCCTGTGATAGGCCTTGAAGTCCAGGACCTTCTGCACCGCCTGGGACAGTTCGGAGAAATCGCCGGCCGGATAGAGGCCGTGCGGGCCGGCTTCCTGTTGGGCGGTTGGGATGTAGTGGCTGAGGTCCACGCCCACGACGGCGGCGTCGGCGCGGGTCAGTTGGCGAGCCAGGTCGGTCAAGGCCGGCGTCCAGCCGTTCTTGTCGGAGATCAGGATCACGAACCGGCTGGGCTCGGCGCCGCGCCGAAAGATCATCACCCGGCCGGCCGAGCCATAGCGGAAGCTGCTTTCGGTCAGGGGAGCCACGGTCGCAGCGGCCTGGGCCGTCGAGGCGGGCGAGGATTGCGCCGCCGCCGGAGCGGTCAGCGCCTCGCGCACGGCCAGGACGCCGCCCATCGCGGTCACCAGGACGGCGGTCGTGGTCAGCAGGATCTGGCGGACGGACATGGCGGGCTCTCCCTGACGGCTAAGTTGCGAGCCTGTTCTCGCAGAGCCGTCTGGCGCCCCCCTGGCCGCCGCCTTACCGATTTGTGAGAGAGCGCGGCTCGCGAGCGATCAGCCGGGTGGCGTCCAGCAGGGCGGCGGCCAGGCCCGAGGGCGGAGCCGCCAGGTAGCGCGGAGTCCAGACCGGATCGAACTTGCTCTTGAACGCCCGCAGGCCCTCGAAGCCGTAATAGGCGCCGCCGCGCTGGGCGATCTGGCGACCGACCTTGTGCCAGAAGGGCGCCAGGCGGTGATCGACCAGGCCCGACAACGGCGCCGTGCCGAGGTTGAACCAGGCGTAGCCTTGGGCCGTGGCCCAGAGGAACAGCTCGACGAACAGGAAGTCCATGGTCCCGCGCGGCGCGTCGTCGACGTGGCGCATCAGGTCGATCGAGGCCTCGACGCCGCCGCCGGTCCAGAGGTTGGCGAAGGCGATGATCTCCTCGCCGCGCCAGACAAGGGCGACGGGATCATGCGCGAGCACGGTCGGATCGAAACGGCCCAGGGAAAAGCCCTTTTCGCGGCCGCCATGGCCAAGCAGCCAGGCGTCGGAGATCTCATGCAGGCGGCCCATCAAGGCGTCGCTGATCGGCGGCGCGACGACCTCGAAGCGCAGGCCGTCGCGCTGGCCGCGCGCATGGCTTTGACGCAGGTTGCGGCGCGCTCCGCCGGCCAGGTCGAAATCGGCCAAGGGCACGCGCGCTTCCTCGCCCAGCTTGATGGCCGACAGTCCCAGGTCCAGGTAGTCGGTGATGCGCTCGCCGCTGGCGTGATAGATCACCGGCCGCGCGTCCTGGCGGTCGGCCAGCTCGCGAAAACGCCACAGCAGTTTGCGGCCCTCGGCGGCGTCGCCGACCGGATCGCCCAGCATGATCAGGCTGCGGCCCATGGCCCCGTACATCAGGAAGGCCTCGCCATCGGCGGTGGATAGGATGGCCTTGTCGCCGGTCAGGGCCAGACGCGCGGTCGTGTCGGGCGAGCCTTCGACAAGGGGGCGGATCGTGTCCAGGGTCGCTTGGCTGGCCAGCGCGGCGCGGGCGTGGGGCAGGCGAGCCAGTCGCCAGATGCTGCCCGCCAGCATCAAGCCGCCCAGCAGGGCGATGCTGCGCAGGAAGCGCGCGTGGTCGGCGTGATAGCCGAAATGGGTCAGCAGGCGCGTCTCGAACGGGGCGGTGTCGTAGATCCAGGCGCCGAGCGCGATCGAGCCGGCGAAGACACCCAGCACGCCGGTGACCAACCAGGGGATCAGCGCGTCGCCCTCGATCGAGCCCCTGCGGGTGAACAGGCGGCGCGAAGCCAGCAGGGCCAGGAACAGGATGGCGGCAACGACCGACGGCGCGAAATCGAGGCCCCGCAGCAGCGCGGTCGAGGCGGCCACCAGGGTGACGGGCAGGGCCACCAAGCGAGCGCTAGCCCGGTGGCGTAACAGGCCCAGCGACAGGACCATCAGGGCCAGGCCCGCCGCCAGGGAGATCAGGTGGCTGGTCTCCACGATGATCAGTGGCACGGCGGCGCGTAGCAGGCCCAGGCGCTCGGTGGGAATGCGGCCGACGGCGATCAGCACCAGGGCGCCGCCCAGGGCGAAGGACGACAAGGCCAGGGTGGCGGGGCCGACCAGTCGCCAGGCCCGCCGCGCGGTCAGGACGACCCGCCGCACGCCAGTTTCCTGGCTCAGCAGCAGGCCGCCGGCCAGGGTGAGCGGCAGGATGTAGTAGAACAGGCGATAGCCGACGAAGGCGGCGGTCAGGGCCGCTCTATCCAGATTGGGCAGCAGGGCCAGCATCGCGCCTTCGAAGACGCCGACCCCGCCGGGCAGGCCCGAGAACAGGCCGGCGGCGGTGCTGACCGCATAGGCGCTGGCGAAGGCGGGGAAGGGCGGGGCAGCGTCGCCGACCAGCATCCAGACCAAGGCCGAGGTGACCAGGTTATCGGCCACGCCGATGACCAGTTGCGCCAGGGCCCAGCTCAGCGGCGGCAGGGTGAAGACCCGACCACGCACGCGCAGCGTTCCGCGCGCCAGGCCGCAGGCGGCCAAGTAGCCCAATGGGAAGAGCAGCAGGGCCGCGCCGATGGCCTTGGCCAGGCCGGGATGAAGATGCAGCGCCTGGAAGGTGGTGGGTGGGGCGGTCAACAAGCTGACGCTCGCCAGGCTCGCCAGGCCCAGGGCGAACGAGACCGCGCAATAGAGCGTGGTGCGCGCCACCTTGCCGATATCGACGCCGTGGCGTCCGTAGAGGCGGGCGCGCACCGCTCCGGCCACCAGCGGCGTCAGGCCGATGCTGTTGGCGAAGGCGTAGGCGATGAACGAGCCCAGAAAGCCGGTATGTAGCGGCACCTTGGCGCCGGCCCAGCGCAGACCCAGCTGCTCGTTGGTGGCCAACAGGCTATAGCTGGCCGCCGCCATCAGCAGGGCCAGGCCGACACGGGGCAGGCCCCAGCCGGCGATCTCGCCGCGGATCTGGCCCAGGGACAGGCCGTGCAGTTCGCGCCACAGCACGTAGGCGGCCGCCGCCAACAACAGCGGCGGCGCCAGGCGCGCGGCGAAAGTCTTCACGGCAGGAAGCAGGGACTCGCGCATGGGGCGAACTGAAGCCGTGTTCGCTTCCGAGGTAAAGGTCGTGTCGGTCACGCCTCGGCCTCGGCTTGGCCGCCTTGCGCCCGGCGTTCGGCGTCCTTGCTCAGACCCGACAGGACGATCAGGTGAGCGGTCATGTCGGCCAGCTCGCGGTTTCTCAGGGCGTCGAGCTTCTCGTGCAGGGCCAGGATCTCCAGCTCGGCCTTGAGGTTGACCTCGTAGTCGTGCTCGGCGGCGGCGCGGTCCTTCGTGGCCTGGCGGTTCTGGCTCATCATGATCACCGGCGCCTGGATGGCCGCGACCATCGACAGGATCAGGTTCAGGAAGATGAAGGGATAGGGATCGAAGGGCTTGAGGCCCGTCCGGGTCAGGATCAGGCCGTTGAGGCCGGCCCAGATGGTCAAGAAGATCAGGAAGCCGATGATGAAGCTCCAGGAGCCGCCGATCTCGGCCACGCGATCGGCCAGGCGCTGGCCGAAGGTCATGGCCTCGTCGGTCTCGTCGGCGATGTTGCGGGCGATGGCGGCGCGACGGATGATCTGCAGGATCACGCGCCGTTCCTCGGCTTCCAGTTCACGAAAGCCATGGCCCAGCAGACGCCGGGCCTCGGCGTCGAGCTTTTTGATCGTTTCGTTCATCGCTTCGGCTCCCGGAAGGTGGAGCCGACCCTGATCGCAGCCCCTGACGGGCGCCTGGCGCGAACCTGAAAAATTTGTGAGGTTCAGCTCGTCGGCGGCAGGCTCAGCACCACGCGCAGGCCGGGGCGGTTGTCTTCCAGCCGCAGTTGGCCGCCGTGCAACTTGGCGCAGGCGGCGGCGATGGCCAGGCCCAGGCCCGAACCGGTGGTGGCGCGGCTTTCGTCCAGTCGCACGAACCGCTCGAGCACCCGGCCGCGATCGGCGGCGGGCACGCCCGGGCCGCTGTCAGCGACGATCAGCTCGGCGCCGCCCTGGTCGGTGGAGCGCAGGGCGAGGGTCACGCTAGCGCCTGGGCCGGCGTAGCGGGCCGCATTGTGCAACAGGTTGCCCAGCGCCTGGCGCAGGATCAGTTCGTGGCCGACGAGCGGGATCGGGCCGGCGGGCGCCTCGATCGTCAAGCTCTGGTCCGCGTCCTCGATCACCGGTTCGAACAGGTCGCCCAGGTCGCGGACCAGTTCGGCCAGGTCCAGCGGCGCCATCAGATCGCGCGACAGACCCGACTCGGCGCGCGCGATATCGAGCAGGGCCCCGAAGGTGGCCAGGACCTCCTCGCATTGGGCTTGGGCCTCGCCGATCAGGGCCAGGCGCTCGCTCTCGGCAAGACCTTGGTCCTGGGCGCGATTGAGCGCGCCGCGCAGGCGGGTCAGGGGCGAGCGCAGGTCGTGCGACAGGCTGTCGGTGACCGTCCGCATGCCGGTCATCAGTTCCTCGATGCGCACCAGCATGGCGTTGACCGCGTCGGCCAGGTCGTCGAACACGTCGCCTACGCCGGCGATCGGCGCGCGGGCCGAAAGGTCGCCGCCGGCGATCGTCTCGGCCGCCAGGGCGATGCCTTCGGCGCGACGCACGAGCAGCCGCCCCAGGAGGAGGGCCGCGCCCGCCACGATCACCAGACTGAATAACAGGGCCGCGCCGACCGCGGCGAGGATGGCCTGGTGGAAGGCGCGGCGATCGGCCAGATTCTCGTAGATGACCAGCGTGCCGCCGACGGCCATCGGCTGGAGCAGGATCTCGTAGTCGGCGCCGGCGATCCGCCGCGTGGCGTATCCGGGCTCGGGCAGGTCGGTCGCGTTCAGCAGGTTCGCGCCGCCCATCCGCGCGCCGTCGTTGTCGAAGACGGCGTAGGCGAAGGCGCCGTTCTCGTTGCGGGCGCGGTGATCCAGCGCTCGCGCCATAGCGGGCAGGCCTTCCTGGTGCGCGAAGGCGACGAAGTAGTCGCGGGCGGTTTCGACCACCAGATGCTGGCGACGCTCGATCAGGCGTTCGCCGGCGTAATCCACGACGAACAGGCCGAAGGTTAGCGCCACCGCGACCGCCCCCGCCACGATCAGGGCTAGAGTCGAAGGCTTGGCGCCGCGGACTTTTCGGACGCGCTTCAAGGCGCTTCCGATAGGCGGTAGCCCGAGCCGCGCACGGTGTGCAGCAAGGGCTTGTCGAAGCCTTCGTCGATCTTCTTGCGCAGGCGACTGATGTGGGTGTCGATCAGGCTGGTGTGCGGGTCGAAGCGATAGTCCCAGACCTCTTCCAGCAGCATGGTGCGGGTCACGACGCGGTCACGGTGGCGTAGGAAATATTCCAGCAGCTTCAGCTCGCGCGGCAGCAGGTCCAACGTGCGGCCGGCCCGCGCGACGCGGCGCGACAGCAGGTCCAGGCTCAGCTCGCCGCACGCCAGGCTGGTCTCGACCGGTTTGGCGCCCCCGCGTCGCATCAGGTTGTCCAGCCGCGCGGAAAGCTCGGCGAAGCCGAAGGGCTTGGTCAGATAGTCGTCGGCGCCGGCCCTCAGGCCCGTGACCCGTTCATCCAAGTGAGCCAGGGCGCTGAGGATCAGGATCGGGGTCTGTACGCCGGCCGCCCGCACGGCCTTGACCACCGACAGGCCGTCCATGCCCGGCACCATGCGGTCCATGACGATGGCGTCGAAATCGGCGCTGCTGGCCATGTAGAGGCCGTCGCGGCCGTCGGCGACGTGTTCGGCGGTGAAGCCGGCCTCGCGCAGGCCCTTCAGAATGTAGTCGGCCGTGTCGGCGTCGTCCTCGACCACCAGGATTCGTCGGCTCATCGATGCTCCTTGGCGTGAAGGGGGCAGACTGCCTCGCGTGGAGGTCGAGCGCTAGTCCCAGCTTATCCCTTGGCCACGCAAGAGGCGACGAAGGCCTGGCGCGTTCCGTGGCGCACCTTCTGGGCGGCCCACACCTTTTCACAGGCCGCATGCTTGGTTGTCTCGGCATGGGCGGCGGCATGATGAGGCGCTGGATGACCGGCGGTCGCGGCGGCCTGGGCCGAAGCGGCCAGACCGGTCACGGCCAGGATCGCCGAGACGATCAGAGATCGGACGATAGACATGATGGCTCCTTTCAGAACCCGCGCCCGCGGGTCGGCGCGAAAGCATAAGGCCATAACGACCTTGCGGCGACCGGGCGCCCACCTTGCAGATTTGTAAGGTTGGCGGCCGCTTTCTGGCGTCCTTGTAAGGTTGCTGAGCGGATCGCGTCAGGGCGCGGCTCCAGGGTGATGTCCATCGGCGCTTCCGCCGTCAGACAGACCTGAAGGAGACAACACCATGTCCATCCGCGCTCTCATCGCCGTCGCCGTCCTGTCGACCGCCGGCTTGGCCGTCGGGGCCAACGCCGCCACCGTCGCTCCGGCTTCCGCTCCCGCCGCCAAGACCGCGCCGGCCAAGGCCAGGATCACGCCGGCCAAGGCGACCAAGACCGCCGCCAAGCCGGCTGTGCACAAGACCTCGGCGCACAAGAAGGCCCACGCGCCGCGTCGCGCCAAGCCGGCCTGATCTTCGGCTCCAAGCTCCCGAATCCGAAACCCAGGCCGCGACGCTCCCGTCCCCCCGAGCGTCGCGGCCATCGCCTTGTCCGGTGTCTCCATGTCCTTGCCGATCGTCGCCCTGGCCGTCTCCGCCGCCATCATGGCCGCCGCGCCGGTCGAAACCGCCCACTATCCGTATCAAGACTTGGGGCAGGTGCATGTGTTCGCGCCCAGCGGCCCGCCGCGTGGCGTGGCGGTGATCCTCTCGGGCGACGGCGGCTGGAAGCCCTGGGAGGCCAGCGGCCGGATGGCCGAGGCCCTGGCCCAACGCGGCGTTCTGGCCCTGGGCCTGAACGTCAATCCCACCATGGCCAAGATGACCTCGGGCGGTCGGCCCTACGATCTGGCTGGTGAAATGCAAGCCGTGGCCGCCGACGGCGCGCAGCGCTATCACGCCGCTGGACCGGTTTATTTCGGCGGCTACTCGGCTGGCGCGACCCTGGCCTATGCCGCCGCCGCCCAGGCGCGCCCCGGCGAGGTGGCTGGACTGGTCACTGCTGGCTTCTGTCCCGACCAGGATACCGGCGCGCCGGTCGGCGACGCGGCGGGCCGCTCCCTCGGCCACAGGATGAAGGGCGTCGCCGGCTGGGTCTATCGGCCCACCGCCCTGACCGAGCCTTGGGGTCTGGTCGAAGGCGGCGAGGAGCACGGTTGCCCCGGTGGCTCGGTGGACGCCTTCGTCAAGGCCGTGCCAAGCGCGCGTCTGTGGACCGTCCCGGGCGTGAACCACCTCTTTCAGCCGCCTTCGGCGTGGAAGCCGCAACTCGATGCGGCTTTGGATCACGCCATGGGCGCTCCCCACGACAAGCTCTGACCAGAGCAGGTTGAGAGACGAAATCCGGCCGAGGGGGCCAGCGTTCATGTACCGCCTCGACCGACGAGACCCCGCTGTTCGGCGGCCGGCTGTGCGCGCCCCACGGCCTGGCCGCGCTACGCGCCACGCGAGCGCAACACCATGCTGTTCGCGCCGCGCAGCCACGTGGTCAGCGATCCGGACGGACCCATGTGCGCGTTCTGGGCGACCCGCGCCTGAGGCTCGCCTACGACCGCGCCGACGGCAGGTACCGGTCGTAATAGTCCTTGAAGTGGCGGCGCACGCCCTCGGCGGTCAGCCCGAATTCCTCCAGGCTGTATTCGTGCTTGCCGTGCTTGCCCTGCGGATTGTCGGCCAGCAGGCGCGTCATCGCCGCTTCGGCCTCGGGCGTGAACGGCTCGTCGAAGCGGGCGTAGAGCTTGCGCATCTGGCCGATCGGGTCGCGGATCTGGTCAGAATACTGGATGTCGTGGATCGCATCCTGGCCGTGCTTGTCGCGGAAGGCGTTCTGGCGCGCGATCATGTGGTCGAAGGTGTCGATCGTCTGCGCCGCGATCTCGCGCAGGTCCACCGCGTCGCTAAAGATCGGGCGGACGTGACGCAGAAGGCTGCAGGCCGATCCCACCACCTCTACGGGATCGCGATGGGTCATCACCAGTTGGGCGTCGGGATAGACGCTGGTCAGGGCGTCGAGGAACAGTGGGTGCCATGGGTTCTTGAGCACCCAGCGCCCGCCGTTCTGGGACTGCAGGACTTGCAGCACCTGCTTGTGGAACTTGAAGGCCGGCAGGTAGTCGGCGCCCATGAACCAGTCGCGATAGCTGGGCACGTTCACCGTGGATTCGAAGATCTGCGAGCAGAACGACAGCGCCATCGGATACTGGCACTCGGTGGGCCCGTCGGCGTCCTCGTAGTGGATGGCGGCGATGTGGGGCATGTGCTTGACGCTCATGGCCAGCTTCTCGCGCTCGGCCACGAAGCGGGGATCGGTGCGCTGTTCGCCCGCCTTGGCGGGCGGCGCCGAATGCATCGCCTCCCAGCGCATCAGGCAGCCTCGCGCGGGATCGGCGCTCAGCAGGTTGATGGTCAGGGTCGTGCCGGTGCGCGGCAGGCCGAACACGAACAGGGGCCGATCCACCGGTTGCTCGACGACCTCGGGATGGCGCGCCACATAGTCCACCACGCGCAGCCGGTTCGACAGCGTGCCGACCAGATTGGCTTCCCAGCGCTCGCCACCGCCGGTCGATAGCCGCGCCTCGGCGTCGGACGCGGCGACCAGCCGCTCCAGGCCCTCGCGCACGGTCGGGTCGCCCAGGTCGTTCAGCCCGGTGGCCGCCTGCGCCTTGGCGATGATGTCTTGAACCTGCATCACGTTGTTCCTGTTGGTGAGGGGCGTCGATCAGCGCGCGCCAGGCGCGGTCGGACCGCCGATCTGGCCCCAGCGTTCGTCGGTCATCCAGGTGTATTCCAGGTAGTGGCCCAGGAACGGCCGGGCATCGAGATAGACGAAGCGCAGCGCGTCCCCGCCGCCCTCCAGGACGACCGGATAGGGCTGCTGGTCGACGCGGGCCCGGAACGACGTCCAGTCCGGAACTCGCATGCAGATATGGTGGAAGTGCAGGCCGTCGCCCTCGGGGAGGTCCCGGTCGTAGAGGTCGACCGTGCCGCTGATCGGCTGGATCAGCTCGTACTGCAGGTCGCCGACCCAGATGAAGGCCAGCTTGTTGGTCTGGGTGGCCGGACCTTGCGGCGTGCTCACCGAGGTCGTGCCCTCGTAGCGCAGGAGCCGATCGATCTTGGCCCGCTGCTCGAACGCGGCCACCCACTTGTCGATGTCGCGGGTGACGTAGGCGTTCTGATAGTGATGGCCTTCCAGCATCGGGTGTCTCCTGAGGTCGGTCGAAATCAGCGCGCGACGCCGTCGGCGATGACGATGCGATAGTCGGCGGCTTTCTGTCGGTGGGGCAGGGCGGCCTGATAGCCGGGACTGTCGTACCAAGCCTTGGCGGCCTCGACGGACTCGAACTCCAGCACGATCACGGCGTCGGGCGCGGGACCTTCGAGCGTCGTCACCGGACCTTCGAAGACGTGCGGCTTGATTGTCCACTGGCCGTCCGGTCCCTGGCGCGCCTTGGCGTTGTAGAGCGCCATTTCATCGGGATCCCGCACGGGGCTTTCGCGGAAGGCGATCAGATAGGCGGGCATGGGTTCCTCCGGGCGGATGGCGGTGTCAGATCAGGTCGGCGGCGGCGAGATCGGCGATCTCGCTGTCGGTGAAGCCGGCCGAGGCCAGCACGGCGTGGGTGTCGTCGCCCACCAGGACCGGCGGGGTGACGTTGGTCTGGCCGTGGCTGCCGTCCGGACCCATCAGCCGCACCGGATTGGCGGGCGTGGGCGTGTCGGCGCATTGGACGACCGCGGCCCGCGCTCGGACCTGCGGATCGTCGAGCAACTGGCTGGCGTGGTTGACCAGGGTCACCGCCGCGCCGGCCGCCGACAGGCGTTCGACCCACTCGCCCGCCGGGCGCGCCCGGAAGGCCTGCGAAAGGGCCTCGGTGGCGCGATCGGCCTCCGTGGCCTGGTGCAGGGCGGGCTTCAGATCGGGAAGGCCCAGCCCGTCGCAGAGCGCGTCCCAGGTCCGCCGCTCGGCCGAAGCGACGGCGACGAAGCGGCCGTCGGCGCATTCGTAGAGCTTGCGGTCCGGGCTGGCGGGGATAGCGTAGGGGCGATCCGACAGCGGATTGATCCCACAGGTCAGCAGCCACGTCGCCGCTTCCGACAGACTGATGTCCAGATGGCAGCCTTCGCCCGTGCGCTCCCGTTGCAGCAGCGCGCCCTGGATGCCGATCACGGCGGTCAGCGCGCCGGCCTGCAGCGACAGCGAGATCTCCGGCTGCCAGGGTAAGTCGGACTTGAGCGCGCCCAGCAGGCCCGAATGGGCCAGGTAGGACAGGTCGTGGCCCGGACGCTCGGCGTAGGGACCGGTCTGGCCGAAGCCGGTGATCGAGCACCAGATCAGCTTCGGGTTTTCGGTGCGGGCCTGGGTGTAGCCGAAACCACGGGCCTCCATGGCGCCGGGCTTGGCGGTCTCGACCACCACGTCGACCGTCCGCGCCAGGCGGCGGAGGATCTCGATGGAGGCTGGATTGCGCTGGTCCAGGGTGATGGAGCGCTTGCCCCGGCTGAGCGCGACCTGGCGGACCACCAGGCTGGGCTTGCCCTTGTCGGCCGGCGCCTCGACGCGAATGACCTCCGCGCCCTGGTCGGCCAGGCTGACGGTGCAGAACCCCCCGGGCGGCATGGCCGTGAAGTCCAGGACGCGAACGCCCGCAAGCGGTTGGAAGCCCATCAGCCGCGCCGGTAGATGCTGAGACGCTCGATCCGCCCCTGGGCGTCGAGGTGGAAGAAGTTGGCCGTGCGGCGGCTGGAGCCGTCGGGCAGGTGGGTCTCGATCTCGACCGCCACGCCGTTCGGACCGGCGATGAAGGCCTGGGGCGAAGGCGAAGGAGCCGCGCCCCAGATCTGGGTGTACATGCCCCGGATCGCGTCGAGGCCGGCCAGTTCGCGGCCGTCCGGCAGAACGACGACGGCCGTTTGCGTGAACAGCGAGGCCATGCCTTCCAGGTCATGGTCGCCCATGCGGGCGTAGTAGCGATCGGCCATGTCCTGGGACGTCATGGCGGGCTCCAATTCGAGTGGGATGATGGCGAAGAGGGCTCAGCTGACCTTGGGGTTGGTGCTGAACAGCTTGGCCAGGTCGATCGCGCCGGTGGCCACCGCGCCGACGAAACCGCCGTCGACCGGCAGGGCCACGCCGTTGACGTAGCTGGCCGCGTCGCTGTTGAGGAACACCAGCGGCCAGGCCTGCTCGACCGGCAGAGAGCGACGGTCGATCGGCTGGGTGAAGGCGTCGATCGCCGCATCGGGCGTGATGGTCGACTGCTGCTCCATGAACGGCGTCGAGGTCGGGCCGGGCAGGGTGCAGTTCATGCGCACGCCGCGCTTGATCAGCTTTGCCGCGTGCAACTGGGCCCAGATGATGATCGTCGCCTTGGACAGCGAATAGGCGTCGCCCGGGCCCTTCAGGCGCTCTTCGCACCAGGCCACCGCCTCCTCGTAGGACACGATGGCCAGCAGCGGCGTCAGGTCGGCGACCGAGCGCTGCCAGGCGAACCCGGCGGTCGAGGCGATGCAGGCGATCGCGCCGCCCTCGACGATCCGGGGAAGGAGACGATCGGTCAGCCGGCGCGGGCCGATGTAGTTGACCTTGAAGATGTCGATCGGCGCGAAGGTGGAGGGCACGCCGGCGCAGTTGAACACCGCGTCGATCTTGCCCTCGATGCGGTCGACCGCCGCGTCGATCGAGGCCGGATCGCGCAGGTCCAGGCGGTTGAACGAGGCCAGGGGCAACGTGCACTCCTGGTAGTCGAGGCCATGCACCTCGGCGCCTAGGCCGAGCAGCAGCTTGGCGGTCGCCTCGCCCATGCCGGAGAAGCAGCCGGTGATGACGACCCGCTTGTTCTTGTAGCTGAGGAATTCGGACATCGGGGTCTCCCTATTGCCGCGCCTGTTCGGCGGCGGCCTGGATGTTGCTGAGGCGATCGAGCATCGAGTCGGCGGCGTGCAGCAGCGCGGCCATCGACGGATCGGTGTTGGAGGCCAGCTCGCGGGCGTGGTCGACGTCCTTGCCCAGCAGCTGGCGCATGGCCGCCGCGCCTTCGGGGCGCAGCAGGCCCGGCGCCACCTTCATGGCGAAGCCCTCGGCCGACCCGGCCATCAGAGCGGCGCGCAGTTCGTCGCGGTCGAAGCCCAGCTGCTGGCCCAGGTCGAGGATTGCGGCCGCCATGCCGTAGTTGGCGATGCTGACCAGGTTGTTGAGCAGCTTGCCTTCCATGCCCCGGCCGGACGGCCCCAGGCACAGGATCGACTTGGCGTAGGACTCCATCAGCGGACGCGCCCGCTCGATCGCCTCGGGCTCGCCGCCGACATAGACCGATAGCTCGCCACGCAGGGCGGCCGGCGAACCGCCCGAGACGCCGGCGTCGATGACCGACACGCCGAACGCCGAGGCCGCCTTGGCCACCTCGCGCGCCAGGTCCGGCGACACCGTCGAATGGATGATGAACAGGCCGCCGTCGCCGAGCGCCTTGAACAGCGCGCCGTCGCCGACCAGGTCCTGGACGTCGGCGTCCATGCGCACGCAGACGCACAGGGCCTCGACCTTCCGCGCCACGTCGATCGCGTCGGGGGTCTTCTCGACGCCTGGCTCGTCGAAGGCCGTCATGGCCGCCGGGCTGATGTCGTAGGCGACCAGGTCGAAGCCGCTGCGGGCGATGCGCCGGGCGATGCCTTCGCCGAGGCTGCCCAGTCCGATGAAGCCGACTTTCATGTCTGTCTCTTCCGCGCTCAAATGAGCGTCGTTTTATTGTCGGCCGGCCTTGAGGCGCGGCTCCGTGGTCAGTGGAATTGCATGCCTTGGGCAGGCGGGCCATCCGCGCTCGGACGGCGACGACCGTTTGGCGAAAGTTCGGCTCACTCACGCGTCTTCAGACATCGCCCCACCGTTTTGACGCTGCCGTAGCGACAAGGCGCGGGTTCCGCACGCCGCCGAGACTTGTCCGCATGGCGTGGTCGGTGGACACTCGATCGCCCTTGTGGGGCGTGTCGAGGTCGCACAGTGAGCTACGCGGTCGTTACAGCCGAACCCGGATCGACGGGCTTCCTCGGCGCCCCCGGCGCGGTGGGGGCCATCGGTGATTTCAAGCTGCCGGCCCGGCGCATGGAAGTCCGACGGATCGACACCCCGACGGTCACGGCGATGATCATCGACCTGGACCGCGACTTCAGCGTCTCGGGCAACTGGTACTCGCCCGACGTCCACTATTTCGACATGAGCCTGATCCCCCGGCCGGCGGCGTCGATGGGATGTTTCGCCGACGTCTTCGACGAGCACCTGAATTACGGCAAGGTGTTCGTGGCTCCGGCTGGCTATCGCCTGAACGGCCTGGGCGCGGACGGCCCCCAGAACAGCCTGAACGTCTTCGTGCGCGCCCATCCGCTGTTTCCCGACGAGGCGGTGCTGGGCGACGATTTGGCCCCGCTGCTGAAGGACTGCCTGCGGTTCCGCAGCGAGGCCGTGCGCCAGATCCTCGAGCGGATCGCCGCCGAGGTCCTGGCCCCGCGTTTCGCCTCCGAGGTCATGGTCGAGGGGCTGGGCCTGACCCTGCTGGCCGAGGCCGGACGCCGGCTGGAGGCCACGGCCGAAACCCTGAGCCGCAAGGGCGGGCTACCGCTGTGGCGCATCAAGCGGATCGAAGAGCGCATCCGCGACGGCGTCGGGCCAGTGACGACGGCCGAGCTGGCCGATCTCTGCGGTCTCAGCCGTCGCCAGCTTACCCGCGCCTTCCGCGAAGAGACCGGCCGGACGATCACCGCCTTTGTCCAGGAGCTGACCGTCGAGCGGGCCAAGCGGCTGCTGTCGGAGTCCAGCCTGTCGATCGCCGAGATCGCCGGCCAGATCGGCTTCGCCACGCCCGCCGCCTTTTCGGCCGCCTTCCGCCGCGAGACCGGCGTCACGCCGCGCGCCTTCAGGGCCCGGTCGCCGATCATCCTGCCGCGTCGTCTGGCGTAGCGTCCCGGCGATGCTCCGCGCCTCGAAAATCGCACCTGAGCCAAACTATCGCCGCTGCGCCATGCCGTGTCGGCCGCCAGTAGCCTGGACAAAACCGGCGTGCTCTTCGTCGTTCACGCGACAAACGGAGCACGCGACGCGCGCGACGCGATGGACCTGGGCGATCAAGCCTGGCCGGGCGTGCGGTTAGGGTAGGAGTGAAAATGATTGGTGACGATCCCCTGGATCTTGGCGGTCAGGTCGCCTTCGTGACCGGCGCGGGCCAGAGCGTGGGACGTCAGATCGCGCTCACCCTGGCGCGTCACGGCGCCGGCGGCGTGGTGGTCAACGACTACGTCCCCGAGCGCGCCCAAGCCGTCGCCGACGAGATCGCCGCCCTGGGCGTGCCGTCGATGGCCGCCCCGGCCGACGTCGGCGACCTGGCGGCGATCCGCGCGGCCTTCGCCCGGGCCGCCGACACCCTCGGCCCCGTTACCCTGCTGGTCAACAACGCCGGTAACGCCGGTCCCGATACGCGGATGGGCATGTCGCCGGAGTTCTGGACGACCGAGCCACGCGACTGGGACCGCTTCTTCCGGACCAACACCTTCGGCGTGATGAACTGCTCGCACGCCGCCGTTCCCGCGATGATCGAGGCGGGGAAGGGGCGGATCGTCACCATCGTCTCGGACGCCGGGCGCGTGGGCGAGGCGGGGCTGGTGGCCTATTCGGCGGCCAAGGCCGCGGCCGCCGGGTTCATGCGCGCCCTGGCCAAGGAAACCGGCCGCTACGGCGTCACCTGCAACTCCATATCGCTGTCGACCATCATGCCGCCGATGGAGCCCGAGCAGGCCGCGGCGTTCATGGAAAGCGACCGCGTCAAGAAGCAGCTGTCGCGCTACGTCGTCCGCCGCTTTGGCCAACCCGACGATGTGGCGGCGCTGGCGCTGTTCCTGTGCTCCGACGCGGCCAGCTTCATCACCGGCCAAGTCTATCCGGTGAACGGGGGCTACAGCTTTGCGGTGTGAAGCCAACCGCGGGCGGGGCGGCCATGTCTAGCGGCGCGCCTTCGCCTCTCGGGCGCAGGCCCGGCCCCTCGGTCAGCCCGGCCTATGTGGACATGATCGACACGTTGCGCGGCTTCCTCGATCAACTGGCCGACGCGGGACTGGACGAGGCGCAGGCCCTGGCGCTGGACCAGGATCTCCAGCAATGGACCGAACGTCTGCGCCCGAGGCGCGTCCCGGAAAGCGAGCGAACGTTCGGCCGCGTTCAGGACGTTCCGGGGCGCGGCCAGGTGGTCAGCCCGGCCTTCATCATCGATCACCAGGACGCCTTGTCGCTACGCGCGCGCGTCACCTTCGGGGCCTTTCATCATGGCGCCAATGGCGCGGCCCACGGCGGCGTCGTGGCCCTGCTGTTCGATGAGTTGCTGGGCCTGCCGGTCAATGTCGATGTTTCGACGATCGCTCGCACGGCCTACCTGCATGTGAACTACCGCGCCATCACGCCGATCAACAGGGAGCTGCAGGCCACGGCGACGGTCACGTCGGTCGACGGACGAAAGAAGTTCGTGCGCGGCGAACTGCGCGACGGCGACACGCTCTGCGCGGACGCCGAAGGCCTGTTCGTCGAACTGCGCGCGGGACAACCCTAGGCTGGCGACGCCAGTTCCCATCAACGACCAAGGCCGCTGGGCGGCAAGGGGACGACCATGGACATGAATGACCTCGTGATCATCAGCGTGGATGATCATATCAGCGAACCGCCGGACCTGTTCGACCGCCACCTGTCCGGCGACCTGCTGGCCAGCGCGCCCAAGCTGCGGCAGACGGCGAAGGGCACCGATTTCTGGGAATATCAGGGCCTGAAGTTCCCATCGGTGGGGCTGAACGCCGTCGTGGGCCGTCCGCCCGAGGAATACGGCATGGAGCCCAATTCGCTCCAGCAACTGCGGGCCGGCGTCTATGACGTTCATGCCCGTATCGGCGACATGGACGTCAACGGCATCGCCGCCTCGCTGAACTTCGGAAGCGTGTTCGACTTCGCCGGCGGCCGCTTGAGCAAGGCGCCTGACCGGCAATTGGCGATCCGCCACCTGCAGGCCTACAACGACTGGCACATCGACGAATGGTGCGGCGCCTATCCGGGCCGTTTCATCCCTTGCGCCATCCTGCCGTGCTGGGACATGGACGCCACCATCGCCGAGATGAAGCGGGTCTCGGCCAAGGGCTGCCATGCGATCTCGATCAACGAGAACCCGACGGTGATCGGCCTGCCCAGCATCCACAACGCCTACTGGAAGCCGTTCTTCAAGACGGTCAACCACCTGGACATGACGATCTGCCTCCACATCGGCGGCGGCAATCCCGCGCCGCACGCCTCGATGGAGACGCCGATCGAGGCTTGGATCTCGACCATGCCGATGACCATCGCCGTGGGCGCGGCCGACTGGCTTCAGCTCGACGCATTGCAGGAATATCCCAGCCTGCGCATCGCCTTGTCCGAAGGCAGCATCGGCTGGGTGCCCTATTTCATGGAGCGCGCGGACTTCTCCAACGCCCGGCACAAGGCCTGGACCAATTCCCGCTTCCCTGGGACCATGAAGCCCAGCGACACCTTCAAGCGCCACTTCCTCAACTGCTTCATCGACGACGCGTTCGGGCTGCAGAACATCCAGCACATAGGCGAGGACAACATCGCCTACGAGTGCGACTACCCGCACTCCGACACCCTGTGGCCCGAAGTGCCGGAATATCTGTGGCCGACGGTCAAGCACCTGACGCGCGAGCAGATCGACAAGGTGACGCACAAGAACGCGATGCGGTGGTTTCGCTTCGACCCGTTCGAACACCACGATCGCAAGGATCTGACGGTTGGAGCGTTGCGCGCCAAGGCCAAGGCCGCGGGCGTGGACATCTCGCCTAAATCAAGCGGTGGGGCGCGCCCGCTTAGCGAGGGCGACAATCGCCCCGTGACCTCCGGCGACATCCTGGAAATGTTCTCCCGGCACGACCGGGTGGCCTGAAGAACTTCGCCCTCCCTGGCCAAGGCCGGGGAGGGCGGTGTTTCGAAAGACGGAGCAAAAGGCGCGGGCCCTATCGGCCCGCGCCTTTCGCGTTCAGGCGGCCTTGGGTTCCGGCGCCATGCGGGTCGGCACCACGGTCGCCGATTTCGGAAGCAGGAAGAACATCAGGCTGCCGGCCACGACGGCCGCGCCCGTGATGTAGAGGAAGGTGTCGAAGTTGCCGGTCTGGCGCTGGGTCATGGCCAGCAGCAGCGCGCCGGCCGCGACCGACATGCTGATGGCGCCGGTGACCAGTCCCATCACGCTGCTGTAGACCGCCACCCCGAAGGCGCGCGCCACTAGGACGCCGATCAGGTCGCCCTCGGCTCCGACGGCCAGGCCGATGAAGACCATCGAGATCGTCGCCGAAAGCGTTGTGTTGACCCCGGACGCCAGCAGGAAGAGGCCAATGCAGGGCATGCCCATCCCGATGGCGGCGACGACTTGGCCGGGCAGGCGGTCGATGGCCGCGCCACAGACGAACCGGCCCAACATCATGGCGATGCTGAACGCGGTGATGATCGCGCCGACGTCCACCTTGTCGACGTTCTTGGACAGCAGCACCAGGTTGATCTGCGACTGCACCAGGGTCTGGTAGAGGTTGCACAGGATCATCGCGACGATGAGGATCCAGAAGGCGCGGGTCTTCAGGATCAGGGGATAGTCCGCCCAGGCCCGCTTGCGCGGCGGGGCGATGACCGCCGTGTCGGGTTCGGCGACGATGTTCTTGCGCGAGGAGGGCAGAAGCCACAGGGCGATCCCGCCGCACAGCAGGGTCACGGCCGCCATTACCAGGTAGCCCGCGCGCCAGCCGTGGGCCTCGACGAACGGGTTGAGGAAAAGGCCGGCCAGGACACCCGTCACCGCGGGCGCCGAAGCGGCCACGGCCAGGGCCAGGCCGCGCGCCCGCTCGAAATGGGCGACGACGACGCGGCTGAACACCGTGGCCGTGGTGGTAACGCAGAAGGCCGATTGCAGGGCGAAGATGATGTAATACTGGCGGATGTCGCCGGTCATCCGGCTGAGCGCGATCATGCACAGCGGCAGGGTGATGATGCCGATCGCGGCGGTGCGGTGCACGCCCCAGACATCGGCCAGCCGGCCGGCGATGGGAATGAAGACCGCCATCACGATGGCGACCACGCCGACCTGCGAAAAGGCCGCCGGCGTCCAATGCAGGTCCTGCAGGAAGTGCGGGGCCATGATGCTGGTGATGACGCCGGTGGTCGAAAGACCGGTCCCCAGCCCGAGCGCGGCGGCGGCCAGCGCGCGCCAGCCGGCGCGAAATTCAGACCAATAGGTCATCGACGTTCCCTCGTGGCGTCGGACGCTGAACGGCGCCCTTCTTGTTTTTCTGTCGACCGCGTCGTGGCGCCGACGATCATCTTGTGTACCGGATTTCCCGGGCTTGGACTTGGCGTCGGGCAAGGCGGCGGCGCAAAGCCGCCCCCGCGATAAACGCGTTGGGTTTAGGGGGCCTGGAGGTCGGCGGTCGCGCCCGCGGCGGCTTGTTGCCTGGCGCGGATGCGCTGCTCCTCGCGCTTCAAGGCCCGGGGGTTTTCGAAATCATGCTCGTACTTGGAGCGCATGGTTCCGCAGATCCGGTCCCAGATCGTCGTGAAGCCCCCGTAGTTGTACCGGAAGAACTGATGATGCTGATCGTGGAAGGTGGCGGTGATGAACCACTTCGTCGCCCAGGACTTGTTCCACCACCTGGGCAGGAACTCGAACCCGCTGTGCACATAGACGCCCATCAGCACGGTCGTCAGGCCGATGAAGGGGGCGGTCTGCTGGTGTATCGGCATGCCGAGCAGGAAGGGCGCGGCCGTGAACAGCGGAATGAACCCGCCGTTGATGAAGGACTCCAGCGGGGTGACCGAGAACGTGCTGAGCACGGTCGGCGTGGTCGAGAAGTGGTGCCAGCGGTGCACGATCAGATAGATGGGCTCGATGTGCATCAGGCGATGCCACCAGTAGAACCAGGTGTCGAACAGGACGAAGAAGGCGGCGTATTCGAGGGTGATGACCCACCAGGCCGCGGGCGCGGTGTTGTAGGTCAGCCAGCCCAGTGAATGCAGGTACTTCGTAAAGGCGCCCAGGAAGATCACGTTCAGCATCGTGCTGACCGTGACGCCGAAAATCTCGATGCCCATCTGCTTCCACCGGAAGACGCCGGGCTGAACCTTGCGTCGGCGGAAGAAGCCGTTGAGGACCCCGGCGACAAAGCCGGCGACGATGAAGATCGTCACCCACAGGAGCGTGGGATTGCCCGCGATGGTCTCGAACATCGCCGCAAGCCTTCCAAGCATCAGACCATCCCTCGCCTCAATCCCGGGCCCGTGCCGTCACAGCCACGCCGCTTATTTCATTGCAGCCGGCGCTTTGGTGGGCGCTTGGCGGAGCGGCCCGAAAAGCCGCCATCCCTTGTCCAAGCCGCCTTGCGATCGCGCCTTTGCTGTTGGCGAAAGAGTGCATGACCGTCGGAGATGGGTAAACATTTTAATTAAAATATTTTCCACACGGGGAGCGTGTGAGATATTGGTGCGCGATACGGTATGGAGACTTGCTGCGGTCCCTCCGCGGCCGCCTGACCGGAGCCCGTTTTGATGACAGCCAAGGCGCGCGCCGGCGCCCAGGACAAGGATCGTGTCGCCGAGGACGCCGCCGCCGAATTGCGCGAGTGGGCCGAACTGGGCCAACTGCTCGACGGCCTTTCTCACGCCAATGCGGCCCTGAAGGCCGCGGCCCAGGGCGTCATTCGCCAGTACGACCTGGGGCCGCGCGGCGCCTGGATGCTCAGCATGATCGCCAGCGGCGTGCGGCTGCCGATGGACCTCGCCACGGCGTTCAAGACCAGCCGCAGCCTGATCACCATTGAATTGAACCGGGTCATCAAGGCCGGCCTGGTCGAGACGAGCCCAAGCCTGGTCGACGGGCGTCGAACGGAATTGGCGCTGACGCCGCTCGGAGCGGCCGCGTGCAGAAGCCTGCGCAAGGAAACGGCCCGAATTATCCGGCGCAATCTCGCTGGCTACTCGGACGAGCAGATCCAGTTTTTCGCGCAGGCGCTCAAGGACGTTCGCCGGGTGGAGCCCGACGACGGATCACCGCCAGCGACGTTGTCCTGAGTGTCCACCTAGGGGCAACTCGCCTGTCTCGGAGGCGGGGCGGACTCGACGTTGGCGCGCGCTGGGCAGAGCGGTGTGAGAGAGGATGTTCTCCGCCACCCGATCCGTTCGTTCGGCGCCTTTTTCGAAGATCTGCTGGTCGAGGAGATCTAGACCTTCACATAGACGAAAGCGTCCTTGCCCGACGCTAGGCGCGTGGCCACGCGCTTGTAGTCGGAAACCTCGTACGCGTCGGCCGCCGCCAGTTCGGCGGCGGTGATCTCGAACACCGTGCCGTCGACTAGGTCTGTCGGGTTGTCGCTGGGCATGACGATCGGATGGTGATCGGCGCCGCTGGTGGCGATCACCTGGGGATCGGTGATCCTGACCATCTCCCGCTTGTAGCCGGGGAGGGCGTCTGGTCCGCCTTCCAACCGGCGCCCGAAGGTCTCGACCTGCACCTTTTCCTGTTGCAGCGTGCCATATGAGAAGAGGTGAATTTTCGCCTCGGCCATGATCAACGCGCCTGCTTGGCCTTCAGGTCGCCCTGGGCTTCGATGGAAATATCGTTCCAGGCTTCCCAGGTCTCGATCCGGCGGGCGTATTCGGCCTTGGTCATCGGCAGGCCGGCCGTGCCGAAGAAGACGCGCAGGGGCGGCTCGGCCGCGTCGACCACCTTCAGGATCGCAGGGCCGCTGGCCTCCGGATCTCCAGGGATGGCGGCGCTGCGGAACTTCGCCCGCGCGGCGCGCGCCTCGCTATAGGCGTCGATCGGCTTGGCCTGCTTGGCCGAAGGGCCGCTCCAATCGGTGGCGTAACCCGCCGGCTCGACGATCGTGACCTTGATGCCGAGCGGCGCGACCTCGGCGGCCAGAGATTGGCTGAATCCTTCCAAGGCCCACTTGGAAGCGTGGTAGAGACCGATGGTGGCGAAGGCGTTGACGCCGCCGATCGACGACACCTGGATGATGTGCCCCGAGCCCTGCTTGCGCATCTGCGGCAGGACGGCCTGGGTCACCCACAGCGCGCCGAAGAAGTTGGTCTCCATCTGGGCGCGGGCTTCAGCCTCGCTGACCTCTTCGATCGTCCCGAACAAGCCGTAGCCGGCATTGTTGACGGCCACGTCGATGCGGCCGAAATGCGTGATGGCCTGCGCGACCGCCGCGTCCACCGCGGCCTTGTCGTCGACATCGAGCGTGAGCGGCAAGACGAGGTCGCCATAGGTGTCGACCAGCGGCTGCAAGGTCGTGGCGTCCCGGGCCGTCGCCGCGACCTTGTCGCCTCGCGCCAGCGCCGCCTCGGTCCAGATCCGGCCAAAGCCCTTCGACGTCCCAGTGATGAACCAGACCTTGCTTGTCATGTTCCTGCTCCTTGCGGGCGCCCGGTGGGCGCACGGCACAGATGGGTGGGGGAGGCGGCAATGTCAGGTCTTGACCGTATGGTTTCGCCAACACGCGGGTTCGTCCCGTGCTCAGTGCGCGGGAGGTCTTCGGCTTGAGGTTCTGGAGGGTGAGGTCCGGCGGGCTGGCCAAGGCCTTCTCGTCGGCGAGGCGCGTGACCTGACGCTTGTCGCTCGGATCGGCGGGGCGTCCGGCGCCCGTGGCCCAACGTCGCGCGTTCTCGCGCTGACGGAAGGTCTCGCTTATATAGGCGGCCTTGCGTTGAACGGCGGCGCGCCAAGACCCGGATGGGAGCCTCACGAACGTGGCCAACTTTCGCGCATGCCCTATGTGCAGTGAAGCGAGGCGCCGTGGCGAAACAGGGCGTGGCTCGTCGTGGTTCGAGCGCGTGCGTGGATTGTATAACTCTTTGAGTCTATGTTAAAAGTGCAGAAATTTCAAACGCATAGGTTTTCTGTCGCTCCGATGATGGATTGGAGCGACCGCCACTGTCGGTCGCTGCACCGTGTGCTGTCGCGCCGCGCGCTGCTGTACTCCGAGATGGTGACCAGCGGCGCGGTGCTGAACGGCGATCGCGAGAAACTGCTCGGTTTCGACGCCGGCCAGCATCCTGTGGCGCTGCAATTGGGCGGGTCCGAGCCGGCCGACCTGGCCGCCGCCGCCAAGATCGGCGAGGACTACGGTTACGACGAGATCAATCTGAACGTCGGTTGCCCTTCGGACCGCGTGCAGAGCGGCCGGTTCGGGGCCTGCCTGATGCGCGAGCCGCAACTGGTGGCCGACTGCATGGCGGCCATGGCCGCGGCGGTGTCCGTGCCGGTGACGGTCAAGTGCCGGATCGGCGTGGATGACCAGGATCCGGAGCACAGCCTGTTCGAACTGGTCGACCTGTCGGCCAAGGCCGGGGTGACCGGCTTCGTGGTCCACGCCCGTAAGGCCTGGCTGAAAGGTCTGTCGCCGAAGGAAAACCGCGACGTGCCGCCGTTGGACTATCCGCTGGTCCACCGCCTGAAGCGCGAGCGCCCGGAACTGACCATCGTGATCAACGGCGGCGTTCCCGATCTGGACGTCGCCTTGGAGCAGTTGGAGCATGTGGACGGGGTGATGCTGGGCCGGGCGGCCTATCATGAACCCGGTCTGCTGGGTCAGGTCGACCGCCGGGTGTTCGGCGAGGACGTCGCCGATATCGACGCCTTCGAGGCGGTCGAGCTCTACAAGCCCTACATGGCCGGACAACTGGCGGCCGGCGTGCATCTGGCGGCGATGAGCCGGCACATGCTGGGCCTGTTCCACGGCCTGCCGGGCGCGCGCGCCTGGCGCCGGATCCTGACCGTCGAGGGCGTGGCGGCCGGCGCGGGGCTGGACGTGGTCGATCGGGCCCTGGCGGCCGTGCGGCAGGCGGTCGACGCGCGCGAAGCCCGTTTCCTGGAAACGGTCGCCAGCTAAACCCTGGGAACAAGCCGTGCGGATGCGCGGTTACGGACTTCGAAGTCGGGTAAAACCCTGATGCGAGGTCACGAAATGTTACGTCCCACCCTGGCCGCCATGCTCGGCGTTACGCTCCTGGCGGGAGCCGTGTCCCAGGCCAGCGCGCAGGACGGCCGGTTCGCGGTCGGCGCCAATATCGGCACGCCCGGGGTCGGGGCGGAACTGCAATACAAGCTCAACGACCAGTTCGTCGTCCGTGGCGGCGGCGACTGGATGAACTTCGACTACGACCACACCTACAGCGGCGTCGACTATTCGGCGAAGCTGAAGACCAGCACGGGCGGGGCCTTCATCGACTGGCACCCGGGCGGCGGCGGTTTCTTCCTGTCGGGCGGCAGCTATTTCGGTGAACGCAAGGCGCGGCTGGACGGTCGGCCGACGGGTCCGACCCGGATCGGCGACTTGCTGTTCACGCCGGAGCAGATCGGCACGATCCGGGGCGATGTGGAGATGTCCAAGACCCAGCCGTTCGCGGGTCTGGGCTGGGATGACACCTTTTCCCGCAACGGCCGCTGGGGTTTCCGGGTGCTGGGCGGCGTGTCGTTCAGCAAGAAGCCCAAGGTCGACCTGACCGCCACCGACGGCACGCTGGCCGGCGATCCCACCTTCCAGGCCGAGCTTCAGCGGGAGGAGGACAACGTCCGCGACGACGCCAAGGGCTTCAAGTACTTCCCGATCGTTCAGGTCGGGCTGAATTACCGCTTCTAGGAGCGCAGGACCAAGGCGCGGGGCGTGGCCTGGAAGCTGGACAGCCGGCCCAGATAGCTCATGCCCAGCAGCGACGTCTCCAGGCCTTTTTCGACGACCAGGGCGTCAACGTCGCTCACGCGCGCGCCGGCCACCGAAACGCTGGCCAGCTTGACCGAGGCGGCGTGGGTTTCGCCCGAGGCGGTCATGACCTTGTAGCTGTAGTCGAGGGCCTTGGTGTCGATGCCCAGTCGCTTGGCGTCGGTCTGGCTGAGGGCGACGGTCGTGGCGCCGGTGTCGATCAGGAAGCGCACGGCGCGGCCGTCAACCTTGGCTTCGGCCCAGAAGTGGCCGTCGGCGGCCTTGACGATCTGCGCGGCCCCGTCGTCGGCGGCGGCCACGGCGGGCGCTGGGCCTCGCAGGTCGGGTTGGCGCAGATCATCCAACGACACGACGGCTTTCGCCGCCCCGACCGCGGAGAGCGCGCCTACGATCGCGATGGACGCGAACTTGAACATCGAAGTCACCCCGCCATACAGGCTTTCTGGCCGTTTCTACGACCGTTACGGGGAGAATAGTCGCAAATGGGTTTTCAACCGGTGAATCGGCGACCCATGCGATCAATCACGGTTAATTTCATAGTAATATAATGGCAAATTAAAAAGTTGTAATACTGGTCTATGATCAACGTTACTTGGATGTAATGTGCAACATGACTTCGATTTAACTTAAAAATCGACCAGTAACGGCACATACCGCTGCTCAACGGGAAGACCCGCCAGTTGAGGGAATGCGCCATGAAAAAGATCGCTATCGCCGCCGCCGTCGCCGTTTCGGCCCTGGCGTTCGCCGCTCAGGCTTCGGCCGCCGTGAGCAATTTCGAACTGCTGCAAGCCGCGCGCTGTCGCGGTCTGGCCGGCTCGGAAACGCTCGGCAAGCTGGACACCACCAAGGTCGACGCGATGCTGAAGACCGAGTCCTCCGCCCGCGAGCTGGCTGTCCGCAACTCGCTCGTCAACAAGATGTCTTCGGCCCTGAAGGAAGCCAACGCGGCCGACGGCGCCAAGAAGGAAAAGCTGCTGGCCGAGCGTTCGAGCGCCGCCTGCGCCGCCTGGCTCAACTAGGCGTCTAGCCCAGGCCGGCCGTCAGGCTGGCCATAGGGTCCGGGCGATGGGGAAGGGCGGCCATGATCGCCGCCCGTTCTTCGTCGCTCAGGCGGGCCCATCCGGCGATCTCCGGAAGGGTTCGCCGGCAGCCCAGGCACAGGCCCGTCACGCCGTCGACCGCGCACACCTTCACGCACGGCGTGGCGATGGCGCGGGGCGGACGGGGCGCTGAAGTCACCGTGTCGAGGGGCGAGGTCATGCCCCGAATGTCGCCGCTGGAGGCGATGCGCACAAGAGGCGCGTCGTCCCTCCGCCAGGAGAGAACGTCATGCGTAATCTGAACATCGCCCTCGTCGCCGTCCTCGCCGTTTCGGCGACCGCCCCGGCCTTCGCGGCCGACCGCATCAGCGACAGCGATCTGCTGCGCGCCTCGCGCTGTCTGGGCCTGGCCAAGGCCGCCAACCTGGGCGCCGTCGACGCCAAGGCGCTGGACGCCTTCGTCAAGGCGCAGCGGAAGGGCCGCGATCCGGGCCTGCGCGACCGCTCCGACACCACCGAACAGACCGCCAGGAGCCAGGGCGCCAGCGCCAACGGCGACCGCAAGGCGGCGCTGTTGGCCGAGCGCGACGGGGCCTGCAAGGCGCTGATCGAGAACCCGACCGGCGCCTGATCGCCTCATATCGCCCTACGGCGCTTTGCATCGGGCGCGGGCTGGCTTAAGTCCGCGCTCCATGACCGCTTCTCCCTTCGATGACATCCACAAGTTGGCCGCCGACGCGCCGGCCGCTCCAGCCTCGACCTTTGAAGGCGGCGATCGCCTCGCCGAGCTCTCGGCCTGGCTGACGGACTGGACCGGCAAGACGCCGCCAGCGGTGCTGCGCCCGGTCGTCGCCCTCTATGCCGGCGCGCGCCAGGGCGTGGGGCCGCGCGGCTATGCGCGCGACCGCCTGGAGGCCGTGGCCGCCGGCGGCGCCAATGTCTGCCGCATCGCCGGCGTCCAGGGCGCGGGGCTGGAGGCCTTCGACCTGGCCATCGACCGCCCGACGCCCGACGCGGTCCAGAAGGCCGCGATGAGCGAGAAGGAATGCGCCGCCACCATGGCCTTCGGCATGGAGGCGCTGGCCAAGCAGCCCGACCTGCTGATCCCCGGCGTCATCGCCGCCGAGACCGATCGCGCGGCCGGGGCCATCGCCCTGGCCCTGCTGGGCGGCGAGGCCGGCGACTGGAGCGACGCGCCCGAGCCGATCGCCGCCGCCGTGGCTCGCGCCTCGGCCGAGGATGACCTTTCCGATCCGCTGGCGGCCCTGCGCCAACTGGGCGGACGCGAGACCGCCGCCCTGGTGGGCGCGATCCTTGCCGCCCGGGTCCAGAAGATTCCGGTGCTGCTGGACGGCTACGCCGCCTGCGCCGCCGCCGCCGTGCTGCACGCCCTCGATCCTGCCTTGATCGCCCACTGCCAGGCCGGTCATGTCGGACCCGCCAAAGGCCATGCCCGTTTGCTGGACGCGTTGGGCAAGCGGCCGTTGATCAACCTCGACATCACCGAGGAAGAGGGCGTGGGCGGGGTCACCGCCCTGGCGGTGGTCCGGCTGGCCTGCGAGGTTCGCTAGGGGCGACCGGCGCAACCTGAACATTGTTTACGTTGACGCTAAGGTCATCTTTCCAAACGCTCGTTCGAACTCTAAGGTGACTCCCGAAAGTCAAAGACGGCCCCCGAAGAGGGCCGATTTCCGGGAGTCCGCCATGAACCTCGATTTCTCGCCTGAAGACGTCGCGTTCCGCGACGAGGTCCGCGCCTTCATCGCCGAGAACTACCCCGCCGGCCTGCGCGAAAAGCAGGAGGAGGGCGAGGAGATGGCGAAGGAGGACTTCCTGTCCTGGCACCGCGTCCTGGCCAAGAAGGGCTGGGTGGCCCCGGCCTGGCCGGAGAAGTACGGCGGCCCGGGCTGGACCTCGGTCCAGCGCTACATCTGGTCCGAAGAGACCGCCCGCGCCGACTGCGTGCCAATCCTGCCCTTCGGCATCAACATGGTCGGGCCGGTGATCTACACCTTCGCCACCCCCGAGCAGAAGGAACGCTTCCTGCCGCCGACCCTGTCGGGCGACATCTGGTGGGCCCAGGGCTATTCGGAGCCCGGCGCGGGGTCTGACCTGGCCAGCCTGAAGACCAAGGCCGAGCGCTTCACCGGCGACGACGGCAAGGAATACTACCTGGTCAACGGCCAGAAGACCTGGACCACCCTGGCCCAGCACGGCGATTGGATCTTCTGCCTGGTCCGCACCGATCCGACCGCCAAGATCCAGGAAGGCATCTCGTTCCTTCTGATCGACATGAAGTCGCCGGGCGTGACCGTGCGGCCGATCATCACCCTGGGCGGCGAGCACGAGGTCAACGAGGTCTGGCTGGAGAACGTCAAGGTGCCGGTCGAGAACCGGATCTATGACGAGAACAAGGGCTGGACCTGCGCCAAGTTCCTGCTGGCCCACGAGCGCTCGGGCATCGCCGGCGTGGCGCGTTCCAAGCGCGGCATCGAACGCATCCGCCAGATCGCCCAGACCGAACTGGGCGACGATGGCCAGCCGCTGCTGAGCGACCCCGACTTCAAGCGCAAGGTCGCCGACCTCGAGATCGACCTTACGGCGCTGGAATATACCGAGCTGCGCACCCTGGCCGGCGAAGCCGCCGGCAAGGGCCCGGGACCGGAATCCTCCGTCCTGAAGATCAAGGGCACCGAGATCCAGCAACGGATCACCGAACTGGTGTTGGAAGCCGCCGGCCACTACGGCGCGCCGTACTTCCGGGGCTTCCCCAAGGATGGCGACAACGCCCATCCGATCGGCCCCGACTTCGCCCATCGCGCCGCCCCGACCTATTTCAACGTCCGCAAGACGTCGATCTACGGCGGCTCCAACGAGATCCAGCGCAACATCATCGCCAAGATGGTGCTGGGGCTCTAGCGCCTCGACGGCGAGCGGCCGGGCCGCTCGCCGCGACTTCCGACACGAACACCGCAGCCCCGACGCCGGCCGAGCCGCGCGGGGCGAGACAAAGACGGGAAACCTGGGATGGATTTCAACTTCACCGAAGAGCAGTCGATGGTTCGCGACACGGTCGCGAGCTTCCTGCAGGACAAGTACGACTTCGAGACCCGCCGCAAGATCGTGGCGTCCGAGAGCGGCTGGCGCGCCGACTACTGGAAGGCCTTCGCCGAGGAGCTGGGCATCCTGGGCGCCTCGTTCAGCGAAGAGCTGGGCGGCCTGGGCGGCGGCGCGATCGACAACATGATCATCATGGAGGAGTTCGGTAAGGCGCTCGTCATCGAACCCTATCTGGGCACCGTGGTGATCGGCGGCGGCTTCATGAAGCACTCGGGCTACGCCGGCGCGGCGTCGGTGATCGAGGGCATCGTGGCGGGTGCGACCACCATCGCCTTCGCCTATGCCGAGCCCCAGGGCCGCTACACCTGGCAGGACCTGAAGACCACGGCCAAGAAGGACGGCTCCGGCTATGTCCTGAATGGTCACAAGGCCGTGGTGGTCGGCGCGCCGTTCGCCAGCCACCTGGTGGTCACCGCCCGCACCGGCGGCGCCCAGCGCGACACCGGCGGCGTCTCGGTGTTCCTGGTCGACAAGAGCCTGCCGGGCATCGTCACCCGCGACTATCCGACGGTCGACGGCGGTCGCGCCTCGGAGGTCTATTTCGAGAATGTCTCGATCCCCGCCGACGCCCTGATCGGTGAGGAGGGCGGTGGCTTGCCGCTGGTCAACAAGGTGCTGGACGAGGCGACCGCCGCCGTCGGCGCCGAGGCCGTGGGCGTGCTGCGCAAGCTGCACGAGGGCACGCTGGACTACGCCAAGCAGCGCAAGCAGTTCGGCACCGCCATCTCCAACTTCCAGGTGCTGCAGCACCGGATGGTCGACATGTTCATCGAGCTCGAGCAAGCCGTGTCGATGACCTACATGGCCACCATCAAGCTGTCCGAGAGCGACGCCGAGCGCGCCAAGGCCGTCTCGGCCGCCAAGGTCCGGATCGGCCGTGCCTGCAAGTTCGTGGGCCAGAACGCCATCCAGATCCATGGCGGCATGGGCATGACCGACGAGCTGGCCATCGGCCACTACTTCAAGCGGGCCTCGATCATCGAGGGCCTGTTCGGCTCGGTCGATCACCACCTGAAGCGCTACGAATCGCTGTCGTTCGGGCCGGCTAGCGGCAAGGCGGCCTGAAGCCGTCCACGGACAAGCATCGTTCAGAGCAGAAGCCGCCCGCGACACGCCGTCGCGGGCGGCTTTTCTTTTGGGCTCCGCGCTTTTGTTCGCCCTGTTCCTGGGGGTGAGGCCGTTCAACCCAGCAGGACAACTTGCTGGATCTCACCGTGACCGACGCCCGCCTCGACATCGCCGCCCAACCGCTGGCTGAAACCCTGACCGCCATGGACGCCAGCGCCCATCTGCTGTTGGAACAGGTGCGCGAGGCCAAGGCCAAGGCGGACCGGCTGGAGGTGGCGTTGTCGCTGGTCGTCGGTGTGGTCGCCAACGATCCCGACCTCGAAGAAGGCCTTGTGCTGCAACGGATCGCCGGCCAGCTGCGGCTATGCGCCGACCTGCCGGAGATGGCGGCCGAGTTGGTGGGTTGCGAGGTCGCGCGCATCGATGAAGCCATGCTGCGCGCCGCCGCCGCGGTCATCAGCGCGGCCGGCAAGCCTGAGCCCGGCGGCGCGCTCGAATCCCGGACGATCCACTAGATGCCTACGACGCCAGGTGCGGCGTTCCGTGCGCGAAGCGTTGCGCCGTCAGGGAAAATCAGGCCTTTCTAGTCATTCGTCCGTGTGCGGATTTCGTCAGGGTTCGGACGATTTTTCTTGCGTCTCGGCGACTCGAGCGCATGCTTGTCGTCGACGCGCTGACGACTAGGAGGGTGGGAGCCCCTGTAAGCCGCGCGCGTCTCCTGGTCCAACGGCCTGTCTGGGAGACGCCGCCAATGAACGTATCGAGAATGAACCACGCCATGCTGTCCTTCGCCCTGATCGGCGGGATGCTGGTCGGTGGAAGACAGACGCCCAAACCCCCGGTCACGGAACCGTCGAAGGGGTCGAAGAAGTAAGCAAAGGGCGGACGAGGGTGTTCCTCGTCCGCCCAGCTTCGTCCTAGGCGGTCAGGAGTTCGCCCAAGGCTGGAACCTGACCGACATTGGCGACGTCCTGAGTGCGCAGGTGAGCCTCGAGAATGTCGAGGATTTCACCATCGACCTCGGCGTCGAACTTGCGCGCGAAGAGGTCGGTGCTGGTCGTCAGCGAAGCGGCGTCGACGGCCGTGAAGGTGCGGGGGCGCAGCTTGATGTCGCCGTCCGGGATCCAGTCGATCATCCGCTTGTCGTCATTGACCACCTCGCCATGGGCGGCGGTGTTCATGATCACGGTCTGGAAGAAGCCTTCGTCGGCGATGAAGGTGTTGCGGTAGAAGGCCTTGTAGCGCTCGACCGACGGATCGTGGCAGACAAAGTCGCAGAAGGCGCGGCTGACGATCTTCCACTGCGTGCCGATATAGGGCGTGGCGCCGTCCAGGAAGAGGCGGGTGGCCAGCGTGTCGATGATGCGGCCGCCCAGTTCTTCGACGTATTGCAGCACCCGGCCCATGGTGTCGGGGCGAACCTTGGCCTGGTCGAGCACCCGGATGAATTCCCGGCCGCTGTTTCGGGTCAGGAAAGCCTTGATGCGCTTCTGGGTCATCAGCGGGAAATCCTGGCCGCTGAGATTGATGAAGTGGCTCCAGTCCTTGCCCATCTCCAGCAGCTTGGCCATACCGCGCAACTCGGCGTCGACCAGGCTGTAGCCGCCCCACAGGGCCTTCTTGCTCTCCAGAACGCCGGCGTTGGGATAGGCGGACAGGAAGGCGCGGATATCGGCCTCCAGAGCCGGACCAGAATTCTGATCGACGTGAACCAGATAGTGGTTGTCAGGGTCGTGGATGGCCTTGAAAAGGCGCTTGAACTGCTCGGGGTAGCGGTGGACCAGGACGAGATAGGCGATCAAGCTGACGCTCCTGAATGGCGGCCGTGGCGCGCCAAAGATGCTCTGAGATGAAGCGGCGCTTGATGCGCCGCCACGGTCTGGACGCCGCAAGGCGTCACGGACCTACTTCTTGCGCGGCGCCAGGGTCGTCTGCAGGACCGGCGCTGCGGCGGCGATCACTTTGGGTTTGACGGTCTTGGGCTTGCGGATCTCACGACTGCCTTTGGACAATGATTTTCCTTTTCAGAGGTCAGGACGCACGGCGACGAGCGGCGGGAGGCAAGCGAACGCGCGCACGGGTTGGCCCGGCGATGCGTCGTGCGTCCGGCAAAGGCTTGTCGGTCGTTGTCGGTTTTAGGGTCTAAGCAGAGCGCCCGTATGTCTGGCGCGTGGCGGGCCGTTACGCCTTGAAGGCGCACGAGCCGATGGCGCGTCTGCGCGCCTTGCCGGGAGGTCTATCATGTCTTGGGCGGTGGCGCGGATAAATCGACGCGCTCGGACGGCAGGCCCAGGACGGAGGGCTCAAGTCCGGACGCACGCCGTGTCGCCTCGACACGGCGTGCGGGGAGTTCGGTCTACGGCTTGGCGGCCGTGTTGCAGTCGGCGATGCCGGCGGCGTCCAGTTCTTCGCCGCGATAGTTGAAGGTGGCGATCGCGCCGAGTTCGGCGGCGACCTTGCGGCAGGCGCGGCCGACCGGCAGCGACTTCACCTGGGGCGCGGCGCAGATGTCGCCGTTGCAGCGCCACATGGCGCCGTCCTGAATGAGGGTCGGAGCCTTGGCGGGCGCCTTGAGCTTGAGAACAGCGCCTTCGGCCGCGAAAGCGCCGGTCGAAAGGGCGGAGGCCGCGACGAGCGCGGTCACGAAGATACGCATGATGGTTTCCTATTATCCCCTACGGCCGACATTGGGAGGTCGGCTTCATTCAGAATGCGTTGTTTTTCGCAACTAAGTCAACAAACGAACGTTTGACGTGGCGTTCTCCTGCCCGGTTTCCGCGAGCCAGGCAAGGAGGGTGGGCGTTATGTCGCTGGCTTTTTCGGCCACGCGCCAGCAGTTCGCCAGCGAAGGCGGGGTCAAACCCTGGTCGATGGTGTGCTTCAGCAAGGCGAACAGCGGATCCCAGAAGCCGCCGGGATTGTGAAAGACGATGGGCTTGCGATGCAGGTCCAGACGTCGCCAGGACAACAGCTCGATGATCTCTTCCAGGGTGCCGATGCCGCCCGGCAGCACGACGAAGGCGTCCGAGCGTTCGAACATCATCATCTTGCGCTCGTGCATCGAGGTGACGACCACGGTCTCGACATCGTCGAACGGCTGCTCGCGACCGCGAAGGAAGTCGGGGATGATGCCAAGCACCTTGCCGCCCGCCGCGTGCGCCCCGCGCGCCGTCGCGCCCATCAGGCCCACGCCGCCGCCGCCATAGACCAGCTTGAGACCCGCCTTGGCGAAATCGCCGCCGATCTCGAAGGCGGCTTCCAGGAAGGCCGGGTCGGCCGTGTTCGACGAGCCGCAATAGACGCAGACGGCCTTGGCGGCCTCCGCGGCGGCGGCTTGGCCGCTGGACAGGTCGGACATCGTCGTCCACTCCAGAAAAATAAACAGCGCGCCGGTCCTTGTCGAAAAGGTCGGCGCGCCGCACGTGAACACCCAAGCAAACGGGCCGCCGGGGCGTCGTCGGCCGTTGGATACGCCATGATCAGGATTCGCGAGATCGGTTTCAAGTCGGGCGCCTACAAGTCGGCGTACGCCGTGGTCGTGCTGGCCATGCTGGCGCTGGGAGCCTGTGGTCGCGAGGACAAGGGCTGGCGGCATGACCCCACGGCGGCCAAGACCGAGCAGGTTTCGCCTCAGGCGGGCTATCTGAAGCCGCCGCGCGTGCTGTCGGCTGTCCGTCAGGCCGACGGCGTGGCGTTGTCTGGCCAGGCCGAGGCGCTGGCCAGCGTACGGCTGGGCGCCCCGACCGGCGAGGCGCTGGTCGGCAAGGCCGATGCGGCGGGGGCCTGGCGGCTGGTCGTGCCCCTGGCCGCCGAGCCTCGGCTCTACGGCCTGTCGATGACCATTGAGGACCGGACCGTGCAGGCCCAAGGCTATCTGATGGTCACGCCGAAAGGCGCCGCCGTGCTGTTGCGCGCCGGAGCCGGGGCCGAGGTGATGGGCCAGACCTCTCCGTCGCCGCGCATCCTGGCGATCGACTACGACCGGGGCGGCGGGGCCGTGGTCTCCGGCGTCGGCACACCTGGCGCGGGCTTGGGCGTGCGCGTGGATCGCACCACGCGCGGCGAGGGCAAGGTCGGCGAGGACGGCCGCTTCTCGATCTCGCTTGACCATCCTCTGGAAACCGGAACCCACGCCGTGCAGGTGGCTGGCGAGGGCGGCGAACAGCTGGTGATCATCGATGTCAGCCCGGCCTTGCCGCCATCCGGTGGGCCGGTGCGGTCCACGCTCCTGGCGGCCGGCTGGCGGGTCGACTGGATGAACCCGGGCGGCGGCTTGCAGAGCACCCAGTTGCTGGACGGCGCGCAGTGAGGGGCATGGCGCCCCGATCCGGGGCCGTGGCCGGCGCGATCGCCGCGCCCGAGGTCAAGGCCAACGGCTGGAAGGCGATGGCCGATCTGTTCAGCTTGGTCATGCGGTCCAAGGCTCCGGGTCTGCGCTGGCGCGTGACCGTGGCCCTGGTCTTCACCTTCGCCGGCAAGTTCCTGGGCGTTATCGCGCCGTTGCTGCTGGGCAAGGCGGTTAACGCCTTGAGCGCGGGGCAGGGGGCGACGGTCCAGGTCGGCTTGAGCTTCGCGGCCCTCGCCGGCGGCTGGGCGCTGATCCGCTTCATCGCCGCCGTCGCCCCCCAGGCGCGCGACGCGGTGTTCACGCCCGTGGCGCAGGCGGCTCAGAACAAGGCGGCGGTCGAGACCTTCGCTCACGCCCTGTCGCTGTCGATCGACTTCCACCAGACCAAGCGCACGGGCTCGCTGTCGCGGGTGATCGATCGCGGTGCGCGGTCGATGGATTTCCTGCTGCGCGGCCTGGTGTTCAACATCGCCCCCACGGCGGTGGAACTGATCATGGCCGCCATCGTGCTGGCCAAGGCCTATGACTGGCGCTTCGCTCTGACGGCGGTGGTCACGGTGGTGATCTACGGCGTGGTGACCTTCACGATCTCGGATTGGCGGATCGGCCATCGTCGGGTGATGAACGAGGCCGACGCCGAAGCGGCCGGCCGCGCCGTCGACGCCCTGCTGAACTACGAGACGGTCAAGGCCTTCGGCGCCGAGGATCGCGCGGTCGGCGGTTATGAAAACGCCCTGACGGCCTATGGCGACGCCAACATCAAGGCGACCAACTCGCTGACGCTGCTCAACACGATCCAGTCGGCGGTGATGAGCCTGGGGTTGGGCGTGATGGCCATCCTGGCCGGCAGCGAGGCGGCCTCGGGCCTGATCGGTCCGGGCGACGTCACCGCCGCCGTGCTGATCCTGGTCAATCTGTATGGACCGTTGAACATCCTCGGCTTCGCCTATCGCGAGATCCGCCAGTCGTTCATCGACATGGAGGCCATGCTCGAGCTGCGCCGGGCCCAGCCCGATGTGGCCGACGCGGCCAACGCCATCGGCCTGCCGCCGCCCGCTGACCGGCGTGGCGGGGCGGTGGCCTTCGAAGACGTGTCGTTCCGCCACGGCGCGCGTTCCGAGGGCTTGCAGGGCGTCACCTTCAGGGCTGAGCCCGGAACGACCGTGGCCATCGTCGGTCCCTCGGGCGCGGGCAAGACCACCCTGGTGCGCCTGGCCCTGCGGATGATCGATCCCCAGGCGGGCCGCGTCACCCTGGACGGCCACGACCTGAAGGCGCTGAAGCAGGCCTCGCTGCGCCGGGCGGTGGCGCTGGTGCCGCAGGACGTGGCCCTGTTCAACGACACGGTGATGGCCAACATCGCCTTCGCCCGCCCCGAGGCTTCGGAAGCCGATGTCTGGGCTGCGGCCGAGGCGGCCGAGCTGGGCGAGTTCATCCGCAACCTGCCCGAGGGCATGGCCACCAAGGTCGGCGAACGCGGGCTGAAGTTGTCGGGCGGCGAGCGTCAGCGCGTGGGAATCGCCCGGGCCTTGCTGGCCGACCCCCGCGTGCTGATCCTGGACGAGGCCACCAGCGCGCTCGACAGCCGCACCGAAGCGGCCATTCAGGCCACCCTGCGCAAGGCGCGGGCAGGGCGTACGACCCTGGTCGTGGCTCACCGCCTGTCGACCATCGCCGACGCCGACGAGATCATCGTGCTGCGCCGTGGAAAGGTTGTGGAGCGCGGCCCTCACGCGGCGCTTTTGGAGGCTGGGGGCGAATACGCGGCGTTGTGGCGGCGGCAGACTCGGGAGAAACCTGTGGAGGCGGGGACGGTCGTCGATTGATATCCGAAAACCGCCCCTGTAGAACGAATATAGAACATAAGCGGCGATTACGAAGATGCTGACGCGAAAGATCGATCAGGCCCTGGACGCCATGGCCGCCTGCAAGGACCGCGTGCCGGCCTTGCGCGAGATCTACCGCGCCGACAGCCCCGAGGGCCTGGCCCTGGGTCATCTGATGGAAGCCGTCGAGCGGGCCCAGCAGGCTCTGCAAGGCCAAGCCGCCCACACCGTGAAGTAGGCCCTGGCCGTTATTTGTGGGGTGCGGGGCGGTGCGCCGCCGCTGTATCCTGCCGGCTCGACAGACCTCTCTCCGCTCCCGGGAGCCCTCCATGCGCTATCTGCACACCATGGTCCGTGTGAAGGACCTCGACGCTTCGCTGCGCTTCTATTGCGAAGGCCTTGGCCTGACCGAGGCCTATCGAATGGAGAACGAGAAGGGGCGTTTCACCCTGGTGTTCCTGGCCGCGCCTGAAGACGCCGAATTGGCCAAGGAGCGCAAGGCGCCGTTGGTCGAACTGACCTATAACTGGGATCCCGAGGACTATCAGGGCGGCCGCAATTTCGGCCACCTGGCCTATCGGGTCGACGACATCTACGAGACCTGCCAGCGGTTGATGGACATGGGCGTGACGATCAACCGTCCGCCGCGCGACGGCCACATGGCCTTCGTCCGCTCGCCCGACAACATCTCGATCGAGCTGCTGCAGGACGGCAATCTGGATCCGGCCGAGCCCTGGGCCTCGATGCCGAACACGGGCGCTTGGTAGGGCGGTTGCTCTAGACCAGCTTCACGCGCGGTTCCGGCGGCTTGTACGTCGCCGCCAGAGACTCGAGCCGGCTCGCCGGGTCGTCGATGATCGCCAGCCAGGTCAGGCGCACCAACTCCAGCCGGTAGTCGGCGGCGTAGCCGGTAGAGAACGGCGATTGGGCGCTGCCCGGCGGTTCGGCGGCCTTGGCGTTGACCAGCTTCTGGCGGGTCAGGACGGCCGGCCGGTCGATCAGCACGTCGCCTTCGCCCGTCATGATCCAGCTGTCGACCAGGGCGCAGGCGGCCACCGCGTGATAGACCATGACCGGCAGGGCGCGCTTCTGGGGCGCGGGCTCGGCGACCATGATCGGCTTTACGGCGTTGGCTGGGCTGGTGATCCGGAAGGCCAGGGCGTTGGCGCCGCGCTGCAGAATGGTCTTCCAGTGATCGTTGGTCTCGCTCATGGTTAAGCCTGTATCCGCTACGCGCCGCGTGGTGAAGACCCAACGCGGCAAAAGGCGTAGCGGATACAGACTCGGGCGGAAATCCCGCCTTCGGAGCGCTTTAGTTTATTCGGCCGTCGCGGCGACGGGCGTCTTCAGGGTGGGGTAGTCGGTGTAGCCGCGACCATCGCCGCCGTAGAAGGTGGTCGGGTCCGGGGCGTTGAGCGGCGCGTTCGCCTTCAGGCGCTCCACCAGGTCCGGATTGGCGATATAGGCCTTGCCGAAGGCGATGGCGTCGTACTTGCCGGCGTCCAGCGCCGCCTGAGCGGTTTCGCGGGTGAACTTCTCGTTGGCGATATAGACGCCGCCGAAGGCCTTCTTGAGGTCCACGCCCAGGCTGTCGGGGCCCTCGTATTCGCGGGCGGCGATGAAGGCGATGCCGCGCTTGCCCAGTTCCTTGGCGACGTAGCCGAAGGTGGCGGCCAGGTCGCTGTCGCCCATCGAGTGGCTGTCGGCGCGCGGGGCCAGGTGCATGCCGACCCGGCCGGGGCCGAACACCGAGATGGTGGCGTCGGCGACCTCCAGCATCAGGCGGGCGCGGTTCTCGATCGAGCCGCCGTACTGGTCGGTGCGCTGGTTGGAGCCGTCCTGCAGGAATTGGTCGAGCAGATAGCCATTGGCGCCATGGATCTCGACGCCGTCGAAGCCGGCGGCCTTGGCGTTCTCGGCGCCCTTGCGGAAGGCCTCGACCACGCCGGCGACTTCCTCGGTCGTCAAGGCGCGGGGCGTGGGGTAGTCGCGCTCGGGGCGCAGCAGGCTGACATGGCCCTTGGCCGGAATGGCGCTGGGGCCGACCGGCGCTTCGCCGCCGTGGAACGATGGGTCGGAAACCCGGCCCACGTGCCAGATCTGCATGAAGATGCGGCCGCCCTTGTCGTGCACGGCCTTGGTGACCTGCTTCCAGCCCTCGACCTGCTCCTGGGACCAGATGCCGGGCACGCCTTGGTAGCCCACGCCTTGCGGAACGACCGGCACGCCTTCGCTGATCAGCAGGCCGGCCGACGCGCGCTGGGCGTAGTAGTCGGCCATTAGGGCGTTGGGGATCTGGGTCGGCCCGGCGCGCAGGCGGGTCAGGGGCGCCATGACGACGCGGTTGGGCAGCTCGAGATCGCCGAGGCGAAGCGGATCGAACAAGGTGGGCATGAGAAGTCTCTGAAGGTTCGCCGACCCCGCGCCGGCGTGTCGAATATCTGGCGTGTCTCCGGCGGACCGCAACTGTCACTGAGGCTGATTTTATTCTGACGACCGCCACAGGGAATCTGAGAGGGCATTGAAGGGAACGTCCGCGCCTCGCCGGTCGTTGGCTTGGAGCGAAACCGGAGAATTCCCATGGCCGACCTAGACGTGACCAACGGCGACGAAGCCGACGACAGCTACGACCCCTCGACGGTCGAGGCCAATCGCAACATCCAGCAGGGCGGCGGCGTGGGCGCGCGGGATCTGGCGCGGCAGGACGAACCGGCCGAGATCGTCACCCCCGACGGCGACGATAGCGATGACGACGCCCCCGTCGAGGCGCTGGGAACGGCTCATCCGAAGGAGTAGCCACAGTGGCCGAACTCAACACCGAAAAGCGCGACAAGTTGCCCGACAAGGCCTTCGCCGAACCGGACAAGCGCGCCTATCCGATCGAGGACAAGGCTCACGCCCGCAACGCCAAGGCGCGCGCCAGCCAAGCCGTGAAGGCGGGGCGGATGTCCAAGGCTGAGGAAAAGCGGATCGGCAAGAAGGCCGACGCCGTCCTCAAGAAGGGTTAGGGCTCGACCTGAGCGAGAGGTCCGGTCTATTCGCGTAGGCTAGACTCCAGCGTTCCAAGAGAATCCTCATGCCTTCCGGCCTCGCCGCGCTCCTCGACGACATCGCCGGCATCACCAAGCTGGCCGCCGCCTCGCTGGACGACGTGGGCGCGGCGGCCGGCAAGGCGGGGACCAAGGCGATCGGCGTTGTGGTCGACGACACCGCCGTGACCCCCGGCTACGCCATGGGCTTTACGCCCGACCGCGAACTGCCGATCGTCTGGAAGATCGCGGTCGGCTCGTTCCGCAACAAGCTGCTGTTCCTGCTGCCGGGCGCGCTGATCCTCAGCGCGTTCGCGCCGTGGGCGGTGACGCCGATCCTGATGGTCGGCGGGTCGTATCTGGCGTTCGAGGCCACCGAGAAGATCCTCGAAGCCTTTGCTCACCATGAGGTGGCGGGCGAGGAGATCGACGACCTGGCTCAGAGCAGCGCTGAACTCGAGGCCGAAAAGGTGGGCGGCGCGATCCGCACCGACCTGATCCTGTCGGGCGAGATCATGGCCATCGCCCTGGCCGACGTCGCCGACAAGCCCCTGGCTATCCAGGCCGCCGCCCTGGCCCTGGTGGGGGTGCTGCTGACCATCGCGGTCTATGGCGTGGTCGGGCTGATCGTGAAGATGGACGACATCGGCCTGCACCTGGCCAAGGGGCGCAATGCGGGACTTCGTGGCCTGGGACGCGGCCTGGTCAAGGCCATGCCGGTGACCATGGAGGCTTTGACCGTGATCGGCGCGGCGGCGATGTTGTGGGTCGGAGGCGGGATCATCGTCCACGGCCTGGAGCACTTCCACCTGACCCCCGTGCCGCAGTGGGTTCATGCCGCGTCGCACTGGGCGGGCGCCGCGCCGGGCGTCGGGGCGCTGACGGGTTGGCTGGCCACGGTGGCCTGCTCGGCGGTGGTCGGACTGGTCGTCGGCGGCGTGATCGTCGGCGTCGTGCACTTGATCCCACGCAAAAAGGCGGCGCACTAGGCGCCGCCTTTCGCGGTCGTGACGTCGTAGACTAGGCGGCGCGCGAGGTGCGGTAGTCGTCGATCTGACGGAAGATCGACGCCATGGCCGCGTGGGCCGGCTTGTTGTCTTCGTCGATCTGACCCTCGGCGAAGATCAGGGCCAGTCGGTCGCGAGCGCGGCTGACGCGGCTCTTGATGGTGCCCAGCGCCGCGCCGGTGACTTCGCTGACTTCCTCGTAGGACATGCCCGCGGCGCCGATCAGGATCAGGGCCTCGCGCTGGTCGGGCGGCAACATGTCCAGCGCCCGGCGCATCTCATCCAGCTCCAGGGCCGCCGTCGGGTTGGACGTCGAAACCAGGGTCCGCTCGGCGACCTCGGGATCAAGGGCGCACGAACGCCACGAGCGGCGCTTTTCCGAATAGAAGACATTGCGCAGGATCATGAAGGTCCAGGCCTTCATGTTGGTGCCCGGCTGGTAGGAGTTCCGCGAGGCCAGGGCCTTGGCCAGGGCGTCTTGGGCCAGATCGTCGCCGTGGCTGGCGTTGCCGGTCAGCGAGCGGCCGAAAGCTCGCAGGTGCGGGATCAGGCTGACGAGCTCGCGCTCGAACGTCGTCTGGTTGGAAGTCGGATTGGTCATGCGATGATCCCCGTTCGGAGGGTTAAACGCGCCCGACCCACTAAGGCTCCGCTTCGACTGAAATTTTCTCGCGACACCTTCGGGGTGGCACGCCGGATGACGGGTCCGTAGAGGCCATGCCAACGGCTTCGCGTTGACATCACGGACAGCGCCCGAGGATCGCATCGCTGGAGCGATGTTGTCAAAAACACGCATGTATTTGATCTTTAGGTGGCGTGATTGGTCATGGTGTCGGATTGACGCGTTTATTACGCGCACATTAGATCGCGACATCGAACGAAGACGGGCGGGAAAACCGGCCCGCGCCGCGCGGAGGAAGACCATGACCTATCAGGCCCCCGACCTGACGATCCTGCCACGGCATCCGGTGATCGCCGGCGGCAAGGCTGGCGAGGGCGGCGGCGAGACGGTCCCGCACATCTATCCGGCCACAGGCCAGGTCACCCGCGAGGTTCGATTGGCGTCGGTCGCCGACGTCGACACCGCTGTCGCGGCGGCGCGCAAGGCCTTCCCAGCGTGGCGCGCGCTGCCCGGCGACCAGCGCCGCAACCTGATGTTCAAGCTGGCCGCGCTGATCGAGCAGAACAGCCAGCAACTGGCGCTGTTGTCGACGATCGAGAATGGCTCGGTGGTCGCCGCGACGGCCTATCTCGGCTGGGATGGCGCGCAGAAGTTCCGCTACTTCGGCGGCTGGGCCGACAAGATCGAGGGGCGCACGGTCAGCACCTGGACCGGTCCCGCCCACGACTATGTCTCGTACGAGCCCTACGGCGTGGTCGGGGCGATCATCCCTTGGAACGGTCCGATGTTCGCCGCGACCATGGTCGCCGCGCCCGTGCTGGCGGCGGGCAACTGCATCGTCGTCAAGGCGCCCGACATCGCGCCCTGGTCGATCATGCGGCTGGGCGAGCTGTTCATCGAGGCGGGCTTTCCAGAGGGCGTCTTCAATATCGTCACCGGCGGGGCCGACATCGGCGCGGCCATGGTCGCCCATCCCGATATCGACAAGATCCAGTTCGTCGGCAGCGGGCCGACCGCCAAGAAGGTGCTGCGCAGCGCCGCCGAGACCCTCAAGCCTTGTGGCCTGGAGCTGGGCGGCAAGTCGGCCGTGATCGTCTTCGCCGACGCCGACCTGCAGGACGCGGCCAAGCGCGGCTTGTCCGGCGCGATCAGCGCCAATGGCCAGGGCTGCGTCAACGGCACGCGCCTGTTGGTCGAACGGCCGATCTACGACCAGTATCTGCAGATGCTGGGCGCGATGGCGGGACACATCCCGGTCGGCGATCCGCTGGACAAGGGCACCGTGCTCGGCCCGGTGATCTCGCAAGCGGCCCTGACCCGCATTCAGGGCGTTGTCGACACCGCCGTGCGGCAGGGCGGTCGTCTGATCGCGGGCGGCGAACGGCTAGGCGGCGAGCGGGCCGAGGGCTTCTTCCTGCCGGTCACCATCGTCGCCGATGTGGGCAATGACGCCGAGATCGCCCAGCACGAGGTGTTCGGCCCGGTGCTGACGGTCACGCCGTTCGACAGCGAGGACGAGGTGGTGGCCCTGGCCAACGGCACCGAATATGGACTCGGCGGCTATATCCACACTCAGAACCTGCGCCGCGCGCACAGCGTGGCCAGCCGGCTCGACGCGGGCATGATCCACGTCAACGGGGCGGGGGAGGGCATGACCCCCTGCGCGCCGTTCGGCGGCGTCAAGCAGAGCGGCTATGGCCGGCTGGGCGGCGAGGACGGCCTGAAGGAGTTCCTGCGCGTCAAGAACGTCTGGGTGAACCTGGCCAATCCGGCGGCGGCGCGATGAGCCTGCTCGATCCGGCCGACCGCACGGCGTGCGGCGCGCGGTTGCAGGCCGAACTGACGGGCGAGGTCGCCCGCGAGCCGGCGACGCCCGTCGAGGCCTCCTGGCGCGACTACATCTATGCCGAGATCTGGTCACGCCCCGCGCTGGACCTGCGCTCCCGGTTCCTGATCGCCATGAGCAGCGCAGCGAACGCCAGCGATGCGTCCGCGACCGAGCGCTACGTGCGCGGCGCCTTGGCGAACGAGACGATCACCCTGGCCGAGCTGCGTGAGGCGGCCCTGCATGTCGCGGTCTATTCAGGCTGGACGACCGGCGGGATCCTCGACGCTGCGATCACGGCCGCGGCTGACGCCTTGGACCTGCCACCGGCGCCGTTCGCGCTGATCCGGGCCGAGCCTTGGGATCCGTCGGTGCGTCACGCCGAGGGCGCGGCATCGTTCCAGGAGCACATGCTGTTCGGCGGTCCGCCGCCCCAGACCGCCTATTTCGAGGGCGGCATCATCAACTTCGTGTTCGGTGAGATGTGGAACCGCCCCGGCCTGGACGAGCGTTCGCGCCGCTGGCTGACCCTGGTCGGGGTCGGCTTCTCCGGCGCCAGCACACCGATCCGCAGCCACGTCTGGTCGGCCATGGCCAGTCGCAACGCCTCCCGCGAGGAGATGTTGGAATTTGTCCTGCAGTACGCCGTTCACGCCGGATGGCCGCGTGGCTCGGTGATGCAGAGCGCGGTGCTCGAGCAGGCAGCGCGGGTCGAAAAAGGGCTGCCCTTCGAGGCGTGAGGAGAACGCGATGCCGATCAGAACGGACATGACGGGGAAGTCGGCGGTCGTCACGGGCGCGGCGTCGGGGCTTGGACGCGGAACCGCCCTGGCGCTGGCGCGGGCCGGAGCGAACGTCCTTCTCGTCGACGTGAACGCCACGGGCCTGGAAGAGACCGCCGACCAGGTTCGGGCGCTAGGCCGGCAAGCCCAGGTCCGCGTCACCGACCTGGCCCAGGCCGACAATTGCGCCGCCGCGATCGCCGCCGCCGTCGAGGCGTTCGGCGGCCTGGACGCCCTGTGCAACGTCGCCGGCCTGATCATCTTCAGCAATTCGGCCGACATGGCGACGGCGGACTGGGACAAGACCCTGGCCGTCAATCTCAGCGCGCCGTTCCACCTCAGCAAGGCGGCGATCCCGCACCTGCTGGCTCGTGACGGGGCGATCGTCAACGTCACCTCGTCGGCGGCCTTCATCGGCGAGGCCTACGCCGCCGCCTATTGCGCGACCAAGGCCGGGCTCAACGCCATGACCAAGGCGATGGCCATGGAATATATGAAGCAGCCGATCCGCATCAACGCGGTCGCGCCAGGCGGCATGATGACCAACATCGCCGCCAACCTGAAGATGCCCGAGGGCGTCGACTACGAGCTGATCAAGCGTTTCTCCGGCATGCGCGGCCTGGTCGAGGTCGACGACGTAGCCGAGATGATCGCCTATCTGGCCTCCGACGCGGGCAAGGGCTTCCATGGCGCGTGCGTGACCATGGACCGCGGGATCACCGCCGGATGAGCCCCGCGATCAAACCGACGGTCGGTTTCGTCGGCCTGGGCAGCCAGGGCGGGCCTATGGCGCGCCGGATCGTCGAGGCGGGCTTCCCGCTGGTGCTCTGGGCGCGACGTCCGCAGGCGCTCGAACCCTATGCCGACACCGCCGCGCAAGCCGCGCTCGATCTCGACGACCTGGGCGCGCGATGCGACATCGTGGCGATCTGCGTGGTCGACGACGCCGGCGTGCGCCAAGTCTTCGACGCGGTGCTGCCGGCGATGCGCGGCGGCACGCGGATCGTGATCCATTCGACGATCCATCCCGACACTTGCGTGGCCCTGGCGGCCGAGGCGGCCGCCGTCGGCGTGGCCGTGGTCGACGCCCCGGTCAGCGGCGGCGGTCCAGGCGCGGCGGCGGGAACCCTGACGGTGATGGTCGGCGGCGAGGCGGCGGACGTGGCGGCGGTGCGCCCGATCTTCGAGACCTTCAGCGGATTGATCGCCCACCTGGGCGGAGTCGGCGCCGGCCAGCTGGCCAAGCTGGTCAACAACGCCCAGATGGCCGCCAACATGGCCATCGCCGACTCCGGGTTGGGCGCGGCCGCCGCGCTGGGCCTGGATCGCGCCGCCTATGTCGAGCTGGTCAAGGCCAGCAGCGGTCGCAGCTTCGGCTTCGAGGTCCGCGCGCGGCTGCCCGACGTGGCGCTGTTCGGCCACGGCGCCAGGCTCCTCGAAAAGGATGTCGGCCTGCTATCAGCGGTCCTCAAAGACAATCCCGCCACCGCCTTCCTGCGGGATACGGCGCAGCCCTTCCTCGAACGGATCGCCCACCTCCAAGCCGGGGCGCAGGTCCAAGGAGACAAGTCATGACCTTCTCGATCGATCAGTTCCGCCTCGACGGCAAGGTGGCCATCGTCACCGGCGCGGGGGGGCGCGGCAACAGCATCGGCCGCGCCTATGCCCTGGGCCTGGCCGGGGCGGGGGCCTCGGTCGTGGTCGCCGACCTCAATGGCGAGGGCGCCAAGGCGGTCGCCGACGAGATCGTGGCGACCGGCGGCAAGGCGATCGCGGCCCAGGTCGACATCGTCGATCCGGCCTCGGTGGCGGGCATGGTCAAGGCCGCGACCGACGCGTTCGGCGGCGTCGACATCCTGGTCAACAACGCCGCCCTGATGGCCGAACTGGGTCAACTGTCCGCCGCCGACGTGGCGCTGGACGAGTGGAACAGGATCATGACCGTCAATGTCACCGGCGCGCTGTTGTGCGCCCAAGGGGTGATCCCGGAGATGCGCAAGCGTGGCGGCGGGCGGATCATCAACCAGGTGTCGGGCGGCGCCTTTCCGGCGATCTCGATCTACGGGATCAGCAAGCTGGCCCTGCTGGGCCTGACCACCACCCTGGCCCGCCAACTGGGGCGCGAGGGGATCGCGGTCAACGCCATCGCGCCGGGCAATGTGACCAGCGACGCGGGCAAGCTGCTGACCCCCGACGAGTCGCCGTTCATCAAGTTCCTGGAAATGAACGTCGCCATGCGGGTGCGCGGCATGCCCGACGAACTGGTCGGCAGCCTGCTGCTGCTCTGCTCGCAGGCTGGCGCCTGGATCACCGGCCAGGTCCTTCACGTCGACGGCGGCTGGGTGTTGCGGCCCTGACCGACACGCCCGCTTTGCCGCCCCTTGTGTCTTCCGCGGATTTCGTCGATGGCCGGATGGACGAGTATCGCGCGCCCGTCGGAAGGATCGACTCCTGATGCCCAAGGGCAAGCCAGCCACGACCTCGCAATCGCAGCGCCTGGTGGCGGCGACCGCCGAGAAGATGCGCGACCTGATCCTGCGTCAGGACCCGGACGCGATGATCGGCTCGCTGCCCGATCTGGCCGCCTCGATGGGGGTGGGGATCGCGACGGTGCAGCAGGCCGCCCGCATCCTCGAGCACGAAGGTTTGCTGTCGGTGCGACGCGGGCCCGGCGGCGGCTACTTCGGCCGGCGTCCCGATCCGGCCGCGCTCGAACGCGCTCTGGCCGCCTATATGCGGGTGCGCGGCGCCGACGATTACGAAGCGCTGGAGATGATGACGCTTCTGGACTGCGAGCTGATCCCTGCGGCGGCGCGGCTGGCCACGCCACCAGCGCTGGTCGAGATGCGCGCGCTCAGGGATCGGATTGATGTCTGCGTGACCCCGGAGCAGCGGATCACGTTCGAGGATGATTTCCACGCCATCCTGTTCCGGATCGTCAACCGATCCCTGATCGAGTTGCTGGCCCAGGTCGCCATGCGCTTCTACCGCAGCGCGCCGATCCCGATGATCTTCGACGGCGACGAGGGGCGGGCGGCGTGGCGCGCCTGGCGTCACCAGGTCATCGACGCGATCATCGCCCAGGACCCCGAACGCGCCCGCTTCGAGGCCGAACGGCACCGGCGGCTGCTCCTGCAAAAGCTGGAGCGGGATCGGGACGCCGCCGGGCCGTCGATTCCTTCTGACGTCTAGGCGTTCTCGGCGAGCCGCTGTGGTCGCCAAGACGGCGTCGGGCCGCCAAGCGCTGACGCTCGGCGGCCCGATCTCGTGTGGTCTGGCGGGCGAACCTTGAACGAGCCGCCCGCCAGGCGGTCAGAACTTCGCGGTCAGGCCGACCTTGAAGGCGGTCGGTGATCCCGGGGTGATGTTGGTGTTGCTGTTGGCGAACAGGAAGTAGCGCTCGTTCAGCAGGTTCTCGGCGTTGACCTGCACGGCCACCTTTTCGTTAATCGTGTAGTACAGCGCCGCATCCACCCGGGTGAAGCCGGGCATGTAGACGGTGTTGTCGGTCGCCGCGTAGCGCTCGCCTTGGTGGATGACGCCGACCGCGCCGCCCAGCTTGGGGTTGATGTCGTAGCGCGTCCACAGCGAAGCGCTGTTCTTGGGCATGTTGGGCAGGATGTTGCCGGCCTTCACCGTGCCCGAGACGTTGTCGAGGAACGTGCCGTCCAGGTAGGTGTAGGCGCCGATCACGTTGAGTTGGTCGGTGATCTTGCCGGTCGCGGCCAGTTCGACGCCCTTGGTGCGCTGACGGCCGACCGGCACGGAGGCGGAGGTCGGGTCGTTGGGATTGGCCAGGGCCAGGACGTTGTCACGATCCAGTTGGAACACCGCCACCGACAGGTTGATATCCGGGGTAACGTCCCACTTGGCGCCGATTTCGTAGTTCTGGAACTTCTCGGGCGCCAGGTTCTGGTTGGTGAGGCTCAGCGAGGTCAGTTGGTCGCCGCCGCGCGGCTGGTAGGTCTTGGAATAGCCCGCGTAGATCGAGGCGCTGGCCACCGGCTTGTAGATCACCCCGACCCGGGGCGACCAAAGTTTGTCGGTGACGTCGAAGTCGCGCTGCTGTCCGGCGGGAAAACCCACCGTGCGCAGGTCGTGCACGACGGTCTCGAAGTTCTCGTAACGCACCCCCGCGACGATCTGCAGGGCCGAGGTCAGCTCGATCTGATCCTGCACATAGCCGGCGGCGACCTTGGCCACGCCCTTGTTCCTGGCGCTGCTGGCGATCTGCACCCAGGTGATCGGCGCGCGGATGTTGGGTTGGTTGATCGGCGCGATCAGCGTGGCCGCGCCGCCGGCGAAGCGGCCTTCCTGGCGCAAGTTGTCGGTGGTCTGACGGCTGAACTCGGCGCCGGCTAGCAGGGTGTGCTCGATCGACCCCGTGGAGAACTTGGCGTTCAGGTCCGTCTGGTTGATGAAGTTCCGGCGCTGGGTGGCGTTGTTGTAGGCCGAAATCTCGACGGTGGTCTCGGCGGCGTTGACCGCTCCCGCGAAGACGTTCTGGTAGAACTTGTCGTAGTCGGCGTAGCGCGTGCGGTTGCGGATCGAGACGGTGTCGCTGATCTGGTGCTCGATGAACAGCGTGGCCGCGTCGGTGTTGGTCCAGGTCGGGCTTTGGGTCGGGTCGCCGAAGAACTGGCCGCGCGGGGTGCGCAGCGGCTGCACGCGCGCCACGTTGGCGGGGCGGAAGTGCGAGGAGACGCCCCGGTCGGCGACGCGCTCGTCCTCGAAGTGCTCATAGCTCAACTGAACGACCGTATCGGGATTCGCCTTGAACGCGGCGGTCGGGTTCAGGCCCCAGCGCTCGTAGTCGACGTCGTCGCGATAGCTGCCGCTGTTCTCGTAGACGCCGGTCAGGCGAAGGGCGCCGATGTCGTTGGTCGGGCCGCCGACGTCGAAGCTGCCGCGATAGTGGTCGTAGCTGCCGGTCTCCAACTTGATCTCGCGAACGGGGGTCCAGCCGGCCATCTTGGTCACCCGGTTGGCGACGCCGCCGATCCCGCCGCGGCCGAAGATCATGGCGTTGGGACCCCGGAAGATCTCCAGGCGGTCGATGTTGTAGAGGTCGCGATAGGTCTGAACGTCGTCGCGCACGCCGTCGACGAAGAAGTCGCCGGTGGTCTGATTGCCGCGGAACACCAGGGTCTCGCGATTGCCTTCGCCCTGGGCCGAGGACACGCCGGGCACGTAGCGGACCGCGTCGCCGATGCTGCTGGCCGCCTGGTCGGAGATCTGCTTGAGCGAGATCACGCTCACCGACTGGGGCACGTTGATCAGGGGGGTGTCTGTCTTGGTGGCGGTGAGGCTGCGGTCGACCTTATAGCGCTCACGCGACTCCGCTTCGGCCTTGGCGCCGGCCGTCACGGTCACGCCGCTGACGTTGGTGCTTTCCTGGTCGATCGCCGGGGCGCCGGAGGCAGGCGCGTCGGCGGCGAAGGCCGCGCCGGCCAGCAGGCTAGCGGCGCTGGTGGCGAGCAGAAGTACGCGGCGCGAACGCGCCACGGCGAAGGTGGACATAGTCATGGAAAACCCCAGCGGATTGTTCTTCCGTGATAATGCGAACGATTATCACTGCTGGGCGCTGATAACGGCCACGTCCGTGAAGCTCCATGACAAAGTCACGACATTGAGCATTTGTGTGACGCGCCCAATGTAACGGTAATGTTGGGAATGTTATGGGCGCCGCGTTATTGAGCGGACGCTCAATCGATCACCGAGATCATGATCCGACGACCCGCCAGGGATTGGCCAAGATCCCCCAGAACCTCCACCAGAAGCTCGCCCAGGGCCGGCGAATGCACGGAACGGGCGACGTCCAGACCTGGAGCGTGGATCTCGATCGGCAACGACAGCGGAGTCGCGAAACGGTCGCGTCGGTCGTCGTGGCCGAGTGGCTCGAGGACGCCGAACTTTACCAGGTCGGCGGCCAACCTGAACAGCATGGAGCGATTGACGTCCAGGCCAAGCTCTCGGCTCTTGAGCCACACCTGTTCCACGACGATCGGCATGTCCACCTGGTCGAACAGCGGCAAGACCGCGCGGCGCTTGTCCGTCAGCCTGACGCCTCGCGCCACGCATTGTTGGGCCACCGTGGGGCGGATCGCGAGGCGGGGATCGTAAAGCGGCGCGGCCTCCGCGGCGGGGGCTCGTCCCAAGGACCGTCGAGCGGCGGAAGGCCGGCCGCGGCGAGGCTTGGGCATGGAAGAGAGGCCGGACATGGCGACTTTTGAATGCTCGTGATAATGCGAGGAATTCGCGTCACGTAACGGGATAGCGCAGGGCGTCTGTCTGTCGATGGCTCAGACGCAAGGTTGGGAAATTGTATAGTAACGTCAATATTCCTGTATTTTCCGAGTGTCGCGCCGTCGGGCGACGAGGCCGCGCGTGAACGTTTTTTTGCTTGAAGACGACGCGGAAGCCTCGGACTTCATCGCGCGGGGCCTTCGCGAGCGGGGCCATCACGTCGAGACGGAGACCGATGGGCGCGCCGCGATCCTCAAGCTCGGCGCCAGTGAATTCGACGTGCTGATCCTGGACCGCATGGTGCCGGGGCTGGACGGCCTGGCGGTCCTGCGATCGTTGCGGGCTATGGGACGGACGACGCCGACGTTGCTGCTGACGGCGATGGCCCAGATCGTGGACCGGGTCGACGGACTGGAGGCCGGCGCCGACGACTATCTGGTCAAGCCGTTCGCTTTCGCGGAACTGGCCGCCCGGGTGGCGGCGCTGGGGCGTCGCGCACCGGTGGGCGAGGTTCCGGCGCTGCTGCGGGTGGCTGATGTCGAGATGAACCTGCTGCGACGCGAGGTTCGACGCGGCGGGCGCCTGGTGGAGCTGCAGCCGCGGGAGTTCGCCCTGCTCGAGCAACTCCTGCGCAACGCCGGGCGCGTGGTGACCCGCACCATGCTGCTCGATCGGGTGTGGAACTTCGGTTTCGATCCCAAGACCAACATCGTCGAAACGCACATGAGTCGACTGCGCGGTAAGCTGAATCAGGGCTTCACGCGAAGCGCCATCCGCACGGTTCGCGGCTCGGGCTACATGATGGAAGACGATGGCTGCTAAGCGCGGGCCGCGGACCATCCGGGGCATGGTGGCGGTCGTCGCCGGCGTATCGGGCGCGCTCAATATCCTGGTGGGCCTGCTGACCTACAGCCTGGTGCACGAGGAGATCGAACGCCAGCTGGATCACCGGATCGAGCTTGAGACCCGCTCGCTGCTGTACATCCACGAGCACGGCGGCATGGCCGCCATGGTCCAGGCCGTTCAGGTGCGGGATCGCGCGCCGACGCGGGCGGCCATCGGCTATCTCGCCGACAGCGCCGGAGTCGACGCGGGCATGGGCTACATGGTGCTCGACGCCCAGGGGCGGCGCCTGGCCGGTCGGTTGGCCGCCGCGGTTCCGCCGCCGGGTTGGAGCGAGTTTGTACATTTCACCAGGCCGGATGGCACGACGGGCATAGCCCAGGCCATGAACGGTCCGGTGTCTGGTGGCGGACGGCTGATCGTGGCCGCCGACCGAGCCGGCCTGGCCCAGATCGATCTTTCCCTGCTGAAGCTGTTCCTGATCAATTTCAGCCTGGTGCTGGCGATCGGCGTGGCGGCGGCGATCGGCTTCGGCCGGATCGTCCGACGCCGCCTGGGCGCGATCAAGGGCGCGGCCGAGATGATCATGGCCGGCGATTTTTCCCGACGCATGACGTTGGATGGATCGGACGGCGAGTTTGATCAATTGGCCCAGGTCCTCAACCGCATGCTCGACCGCATCGGCGCGCTGATGGACAATCTACGGCAGGTCTCCGGCGACATCGCCCATGACCTGCGCACGCCGCTCGGCCGTCTGCGTTCGCGGCTGGATGAGCTGGAGGAAGCCAAGACCGCCTCGGCGCGGCGACAAGGCTTGCGCGTGGCCGTTGGCGAGGTCGAGGCCTTGCAGGATCTGCTGTCGGGCATCCTGGCCTTGTCGGAGATCGAGGGGCAGACGGTGCGCGAGCGTTTCGGTGTCGTGGCCCTGGACGGCGCGATCACCGAACTCGCCGAAGCCTACGGTCCGGCTCTCGACGCCGCAGGCCTGACCCTGAGGCTCGATCTGGAGCCATCATGGCTGACAGGGGACGAGCGCCTGTTGCAACGGGCCATCGCCAACCTGCTCGACAACAGCTTGACCCATGCCCGCGGCGCCACCGCCATCGACATTCGCCTCCAACGAGCGGGCGAACGGATCACCTTGAGCTTCGCTGACGATGGCCCCGGCGTGGCGATCGAGGCTCGGGGCCGGATCTTCGAACGTTTCGTGCGTCTGGATCCAGCGCGCTCGGAACCCGGCCACGGCTTGGGCCTGAGCATCGTCTCAGCGATAATCGCCGCCCATGGCGGGACGATTACGACCGCGCCAACGTCGCGCGGCTTGACGCTGGAGATCGATCTCCTCACGACGTCACCCCTCGGCTGACGCTTCGCCCAAGAACCTCTGCCAGGATTGGGAAACTGTATAGGTCCGGCCATGCGGCGCGAACTTGCCGTCGCCTAGGCTCACCACGAGTCGGCCATCCCTTTGCGGCCGAGACGTCGTGAGAGCTTCATGGTCGACCCCCACGGGGCGCGCGTCGCGTGATCCCCCTGCTGCTTCCGTGCCAAGTCGGTGTTGGACTGTGCTTGCTCACGGCCGCGGGATTGGCCTCCGCGGTGTTTTATCGCCAGCGCCACGATCCGGCAAAGGGCGCCGCCGCCTGGGCCGTGTGGAGTTTGGCCGGTGCGCTTGTGCTGGTCGCGACCATCCTGGTCCTGGCCATCGGCGTCCTGACCCACGGCTCCATCATCAACGCGGACGCCAGCACCTCCCGGGTGCTTTTCACCCACCGAAGCCCGTGGCTGGACCGGCTGATGATCGCTCTGTCAGCGATGGGCGACGGTTCGGAGCGCACCACCGCGACCGTGCTGATCGTCGCGTTTCTGCTGTGGTGTCGCCGTTGGCGCGCGGGCCTGGGCCTGGCCCTGGTGATGACCGCTTCGGCGATCCTCGTGCCGAGCCTGAAGACCGCCTTCCATTTCGCGCGTCCGTCATTGCTCTATTCCGGCGCCGACGCCTTCAGCTTTCCCAGCGGCCACGCCACGTCGGCGATGGCCCTGTTTGTCATGCTGGCCTTCATCACCGGCCGTGGCGCCTCGGCGGGCGTCCGGTGGTTGATCGCCGGCTTGGCCGCGCTGATCATCACGCTGACCGGGCTGTCGCGGATCTATGTCGGTGCGCACTGGCTGTCTGACGTCCTGGCCGCCTTCGCCTTGGGTGGCGCGCTGGCGCTGACCGGGATCGCGCTGGCCGCGCGCGAGACGTCCGACGCCGCCAGGTCGTGGCATGGCGGGGTCGTTCTGACGATCCTGATCCTCGTGGCCGCGGTCCTGCTGCCCAGGGCCTATTCCAAGGGGGAACGCCTCTATGGGCCTTACCTGGCGCGATCGGTCGGGCGCGTCGTGGATCCTGGCCGTCTTGGTGGCCCAGGAGGTCCGATCATGTCGCCGCCGGGCGGCTAGGCCCTCAGGGTGACCAACAACACTCCCGCGGCGATCAACGCGACGCCCGCCCAGTTGGCCGGGCTGAGGCGCTCGCCGAGGAAGGCCGCGCCGAACACGGCGACCAGAACCACGCTGAGTTTGTCGACCGGCGCGACCCGCGCCGCGTCGCCGATCTTCAAGGCGCGGAAGTAGCACACCCACGACGCTCCGGTCGCCAAGCCCGAGAGCCCCAGGAACAGCCAGCTTCGACGCGTGACCTCGCTTGGAGCCTGCCACTGGCCAGTCGCGGTGACGAAAATGGCCAGCGCGATCAGGATCACCACGGTGCGTACAAAGGTCGCCAGATCGGAATTGATCTGGGAAACCCCGACCTTGGCCAGGATCGCCGTCAACGCCGCGAAGGCCGCCGACATCAGGGCCCACATCGGCCAAGCCAGGTTCGCCTTCATCGCGGTCTCCTCAATGGTCTAGAAGCGGGCCGACAGTCGCAGCGCCAGGGTTCGCGGCCTGGGTGGGGTGATGATCTGGTCTCGGGTGATCAGGAACGGGTTTCCAAACGAGAAGCTGTTGGGATGGGCGCCGAAGGGATTGTCCACCGTGGCGGCCAGGGTCCAGGCGCCGGCTTCCAGGCTGACGACGCCGCGCAGGCCCAGATACTCACCCATCTCGTGCATGTTGTCGGCGTCGAAGGTCAGGTACGACGACCCGACATAGGTCGCCTGGCCCTGCAGGCGCAGGATCAGGTCGCGGGGCAGGGGGCGGTGATAGTCGACGCCGAAGCTGGCCGAGACTCGCGCCACCCCCGGCAGGCTGGCGTCGTGGCGCGAGCTGAAGTCGAGATTTTGACGGGTGATCTCGGGATCGTTCAGCAGGGCGGCGGCGCGCAGGTCGACCCGGTCGTTCAGGCGCAGCGCCGCCTCGGCCTCGACGCCCCGGTTGTCGCCGTTGCCGATATTGGCCGTGTAGGCCGTGCCGTCGGCGAGGTACTGGTCGCTCTGAACCGACTCCCAGGTGGCGTAGAAAAGGGCGACCCGCGCCTGCAGGCGCTCGTCCCAGCCGCGCAGCTTGGCGCCGACTTCGTAGTTCCACAGTTCGTCGGCTTCGTAACGACGGGCCGGAGAGCCGGCGATGTCGAAGGTCTGGCCGATCCGACCGGCGGTGTTGTAGCCGCCAGGCCGGTAACCCTCGGCGGCCTGGGCGTAGAACAGCAGCCCGGGCCGCGCGTCGTAGCTGACCAGGATCTTCGGCGACAGGCCGTTGGCGTCGTCCGCGCCGCTGAACACCCGCTGCCCTGCGGCCTGGGTGACCCGCGAGTCGGTGTCGAACCGGAAATCGAACCAGCGCAGGCCGGCGGTCGCGGACAGCCGCGACGTGGCGTCGAAGGTGACCTCGCCGTAGACCGCCGTTTCGTTGATCTTGTCGCGCCTCTGCTCGGCGTAGCTGGTCAAGCCGGTGGGCTTGAGATCGTGCAGCAGGCTATGCAGTTGCGTCGTGCCCGTCGAACCGAACGCGCCGACCAGGCCATGCAGGCGCCGATCGCTGGGGCTGGCGTAGGTGACCTCGGCCACCGTCAGGTCGATGGCCTTTTCCTCGTCGAAGGCCGCTGGCCCGCTTGGCAAGCCGTACAACGTCGCGGCCGAGGTGGCGTCGTACCGACTGTCGAACTGGTGCGAGAGGCGCGACACCGAGCCGGTCAGTCGTCCCCAGTCGCCATCGCCCGCCAGGGTCAGTGAAACGTGGTGGAAATCGTTGTCGTGCGGTTCGCGCACGGCGTTGTCGCGCAGATGCGCGCCCAGGCGGCGCAGGCCGTACTGGGTGTCGTTGTTATTGATCGATTGGGCGGTCAGACCCAGCGTGGCCGTCCAGTGGGGCGAAAGCGCCGCCCGCAAGCTGGCCCGCGCGCCTTCGCGCCGGGAGCCGTTCACGTGCTTGAGGTCCAGTGTCGGGTTGGCGATGTAGCCGCTCTGGGTGTCGCGATAGGCTGTCGCGCGCAGGGCCAAGCGACCCGGGACGATTGGCAGGTTGGCCGTCGCCTCCAACTCGTCGCCCAGCCCGGCGTCCCAGGTATAGGCCAGGCCGGCCAGGACATTGGCCTGGTAGCGATCCAGGTCGGGTTTGCGGGTGGCGATGCGCAGGACGCCGCCCAGCGACCCGCCGCCATAGAGCGTTCCTTGGGGGCCTCGCATGACCTCGACCCGCTCGATGTCGGCCAGACGCAGGTCCGGGTCGGGCGCGCTGTAGGTGATCGGCACGTCGTCGAGATAGAGCGCCACCATCGACTGGGTCTGGCCGGTGAAAGCGCCGTCCGACAGGCCGCGAAGCAGGATCTTGTCACGACCGGGGCCGAGGTTGGTCACGGTCATGCCGGCGACCTGGCCGGTCAGGTCGGCCAGACTGGTCAGGGTCTCGCGAGCCAGCGCCGAGCCCGAGACCACGGAGATGGCGTAGGGCGTGCGGCCGGGCAGGTTGGGATAGCGCTGGGCCGTCACCACCACTTCGCCAAGACCCAGGCTGGCGGGCGGAGCGGCGACGGCGGCGTGCCGGGGGCGGGCCGTGCTGGCCTTGCGGATCAACACCGTGCGTGGATCGGGCAGGCTGTAACCGCAGCCGCTGTGGGCCAGGATCCTGTCTAGCGCCATCTGCGGCGTCATCCGGCCGTAGAGGGCGGGGGACGACCCGGCGCAGGCCTCCAGATCGCCGCCTAGCGAGAGGTCGGCCTGCAGGGCGAAGTCGATCAACGCCGCGTGGACGGGCTTGGCCGGGATCTGCAGACGCACCGAGGCCCCCGCGCCTTGGGCGTGGGCGGCGTGCGCCGCGCCGGCGGCCAGGCCGGCCATCAGCGCCGCGGGCCAGATGCGGGCCCTGCGGCGCTCATTCGACGACTTGCGCCGCATGGTCAGGGTCGGGTCGCTTTGGCCTTGAGAACGATCTCCCCGCCACTCTGCTGGCTGATGATCGGTGCGAACAGTTCCAGACGCCGGATCATCGCCGCTTCCTTGTCGACCAACAGCACGCCGGACACCTTGACCGAGGCGGCGCTGGGATCAACCCGTATTGGCGTGGCGACATAGCGGTTCAGGTCGGCCACGACCTCGGTCAGGGGCGTCTCGCGATAGACCAGCTTCCCGGATTTCCAGGCGAAGGCCGCGTCGGGATCGGTCGTGCGCACCAGCGATGTCGTCGCGTTCCCGACGTGGATCAACTGCTGACCCTTGGCCAGGCGCACCGCGCCGTCCGACCCGCCGGATACCGAAACCAGACCTCGACGCACGGTGACGGCCAGGCGGTCGTCATGGCTCAGGATATTGAACTCGGTGCCCAGCACGCGGACCTCTCGATCGGCCACGGCGACCACGAAGGGACGGTTTTCCAGGTGGGCGACATCGAAGCTGGCCTCGCCGTCTACGAGGGTGACATCGCGCTGGGCGCGGGACAGGCGTACGCGCAGGGTCGTGGCCCCGCCCAAGGTCAGGCGCGAGCCGTCGGCCAGGGCCACCTCGCGGGTCTCGCCGCGCTGGGTCGCGTAGTCGGTGAAGGTCGGGCGAGTCAGTTGCGGCAGAACGGCGACGACAACGGCGGCCGCGGCGGCGGCTGTCGCGAGGCCGGTCCAGACCCAGCGCCTCGCGGGCGGCTTGGAGCGCCGGGCGAACGGCACGACGGTGTCGGCCGTGACAGCGCTCACGGCGGGGGCGGGAAGCTCGCTGGCCGGCAGGTCTTCCAACTCGATCCACAGCGCCTCGACCTCGTCATAGGCGGCCGCGTGCGCGGGGTCGGCTTCCAGCCAAGCCTGGAACGCGGTCCAGTCCTCCAGACCGGCGTCACCCTGCAGGCGCGCGAACCAATCGCTCGCCGCTTGCTGGATGGGATCGGTGGTGACGGACTGTGTCATCGACGGGTCGTGCTTCCTTGACGCCGGGCGGGGAAGGGCGCTTGCCACAATGACGCCATGACCGAGAAAGTCCCTCCTCGGTTCTTCATGGGGTGTTGCGGAAAGGACACAGTCATCGCCCGACCCTTTTGACCAGATGGCCTAGCGCCAGGCTGACATGCTTCTCGACCGAACTTCGAGATATGCCCAGGCGGGCGGCGGTCTCGACGTGGGTCAGGCCTTCGAACTTGTGCAACCGGAACACCTGTTGGGTGACGGGCGACAGGGTTTTCAGCGCCTCGGTGATCTTTTCAAGCCGCTGGCGGGCGATGACCGCGCTCTCGGCGTCGGGTTCCTCGGCCACGTCGAGCGCGCCGATCGTGGTGTGGTTGGTTCGTCGCCATTCGGTTTCGCGTGCGCCGGCCCGCTTGGCGCGGCGTAGGCGGTCGAGCATCAGGTTCGAGGCCAGGCGGTAGAGATAGGCGGGCGGATTGTCGATCGCCTCGTCCGTCACCGCCTGGACCTTCAGATACAGCTCCTGGACCAGATCCTCGACATCTCCCCGGCCGCCCAGGCGCGCCAGGAAGAACCGGCGCATGTCCTCGCGCCGCTCCAGATAGGCGGCCGCCAGCGGGGAGAGGTCCTGCAGGTCTTCCATGGTCAGCCGCGCGTCCGCGCCGATCGTCGAACAGACGGGACGCGGGAAGACGGACTGGACGCTTCGGTGGTCATCACAAGGACGATCGGCCCGGGTTTGAGAGACTCGACGGAGGCAGGAAGACATCGCGCGACGGCGCCTTGAAGGCAAGGCTCGCCGACGCTGGCCGACGACCTCGGAAAAATCGGTGAGGGGGCGAAACACACACGGCGTCATTGGCTCGAACGGCGCGGGGGCGTCTGGAGCCAAGTCGGGTACGATGCGGATATTTTGCGATTTCGACGGGACGATAGCCAAGGTCGACACCACCGACCTGGTCCTGACCCGTCTGGCCGACCCGGCTTGGGAAGACCTGGAGGAGCGCTGGACCCGGGGCGAGATCACCGCCGCCGAGTGCATGCGAGGCCAGGTCGCCTTGATCGGCGGCGACGACGCGGCGCTGGACGCGGTGCTGGACAGCGTCGAGCTGGCCGACGGCTTTTCCGAGTTCGTCGCCTGGTGTCGCGCCAACGCGGTGCCCTTGACGGTCGTCAGCGACGGGGTCGACCACTTCATCGCCCGCATCCTGGATCGGCACGGGCTGGGTCACCTGCCGGTGATCGCCAACCACCTGGTCGGCAACGCCGAACTGGGGCGCCGGCTGGAGCAACCCTGGTCGCGCGCCGGCTGCGCGGCGGGCTCCGGCGTGTGCAAATGCCAGGTGGCCACCAAGTCCGCGGAAGCCTCCCAAGGGCGCGTCAACGACCCTGGCGACCTGATGGTCTTCATCGGTGACGGCCGCTCGGACTTCTGCGTCTCCAACCGCGCCGACCTGCTGTTCGCTCGCGACAAGCTGGCGGCCTACGCCCGCTCGCGGGCCGTGCCGCACCACGCGTTTTCCGACTTTCACACCATCACGACGACGCTCGCGGCCGCCCACGGCCGCCTGGCGCGTCGCGCCGCCATCTGACTGGAGTTCCCCCTCAAATGTACGACGCTGAACATCCCGTCCTCGACGAAGCGACCCTGCGCGCGCTCGAGGCCCAGTATTGCTCCTACGGCGACACCGTCCACTATCTGCCCGAACCGAAGTTCTTCGACGGCTGCGAAGGCTCGTTCATGTACGACGCCCAGGGACGCCAGTTCCTGGATCTGCAGATGTGGTACTCGGCCGTCAATTTCGGCTATCGCAACCCTCGCCTGAACGCCGTCGCCCACCGCCAGCTCGATACCCTGCCGCAGGTGGCCAGCCAGTACCTGCACCGCGAGAAGGTCGAGCTGGCGGCGATGATCGCCCAGGACGCCGAGAAGAAGTGGGGCCGCAAGGGTCGCGTCCACTTCAACGTCGGCGGCGCCCAGGCAGTCGAGGACTCGCTGAAGCTGGTCCGTAACGCCTCGGGCGGCAAGCAACTGATGTTCGCCTTCGAGGGCGGCTATCACGGTCGCACCCTGGGCGCTTCGGCGATCACCTCGTCCTATCGCTATCGCCGCCGCTTTGGTCACTTCAGCGACCGGGCGCAGTTCATTGAATTCCCGTACCATTTCCGTGGCCCCAAGGGCATGAGCAAGGAAGAGTACGGCCACTACTGCGTGCAGAAGTTCGCGCGCCTGTTCGAGACCGAATACAACGGCGTGCTCGACACCAAGACCGGCCAGGCCGAATACGCCGCCTTCTATATCGAGCCCATCCAGGGCACCGGCGGTTACGTGATCCCGCCGCCCAACTTCTTCATCGAGCTGAAGAAGATCCTCGACCAGCACGGCATTCTGCTGGTGGTCGACGAGATCCAGATGGGCATGTGGCGGACTGGAAAGCTGTGGTCGATCGAGCACTTCGGCGTGCAACCTGATGTTCTGGTGTTCGGCAAGGCCCTGACCAACGGCCTCAACCCGCTGTCGGGCGTGTGGGCGCGCGAGGAACTGATCAACCCGGAAGTCTTCCCGCCCGGCTCGACCCATTCGACCTTCAACTCCAACCCGATGGGCACGGCCGTGGCGCTGGAGACCCTGCGCATGACGCACGAGGTCGACTACGGCGCCCAGGTGCTGGAGAAGGGCGCCTATTTCCTGGAGGGCCTGAAGGCGCTCCAGAAGCGCTGGCCGCAGATCGGCGATGTCGATGGCCTGGGTCTGGCCCTGCGCGCCGAGATCTGCGAGGCCGACGGCTTCACTCCCAACAAGGCCCTGCTGAACCGCATGGAAGCCGAGGGAATGAAGGGCGACATCGAGATCGACGGCAAGCGCTACGGCCTGATCCTCGACGTGGGCGGCTACTACAAGAACGTCATCACGCTGGCCCCCTCGCTGGAGATCAGCAAGGACGAGATCGACCTGGCGCTGAAGCTGCTCGACGCCGTGCTGCGTCGCTGCGTCGACTGATACGTTCGATGCGACCGGTTTTCCTCAGTCTGGACAACGCATTGGACGCGCAACCTGTGTTGCGCGACCGGGACGCCCTGACGATCGAAGCCCGGGACCTGGGACCGGCGCTGCGGCTGTGGAGCCGGCCGCCGGCCCTGGCCGCGCTGACCGCCCGCCTGCGCGACCGCGCGCCGGCGGGCGCGGCCCCCGACCTGGTGTTCGCCGGCTCCGGCGACTTCCACCATGTCACCCCCTTGCTCATCGAGCGGGCCATCGCAGCGTCCGACGCCGGACCGGTGACGGTCGTCCATTTCGACAATCACCCCGACTGGGTGCGGTTCGAGAACGGCATGCACTGCGGCTCTTGGGTCGGGCGCGCTGCCCGATTGCCAGGCGTGGCCAAGGTGATCACGGTCGGCGTCTGCAGCGGCGACATCGATCGTCCGGAAGCCAAGCGGGCGGACCTAGACCTCGTCGCCGAGGGACGGGTCGAGCTCTATCCCTGGCGGGCGCCGGACGGTGGTCCAGTGCTGCGCGTCGGCGAGCAGGGTTGGCCGTCGATGCAGGCGATGGGCGAGGGCGGTTTCGCCGACCTGCTGGCGTCGCGGATCGTCACCCCGACGGTCTATGTCACCATCGACAAGGACGTTCTCCATGTCGATGACGCGGTCACCAACTGGGACCAGGGCCAGCTCAGCCTGGACGGGCTGGAACGCTTGATCCGGACCGTGGCCGGCAGGGCGCGGCTGATCGGCGCCGACGTGGTCGGCGACTGGTCGCCGCCGCGCTATGGACCGGATCTGCTCTCGAAGCTGCTCAAGCGCGGCGAGGCCTTCCTGGATCAGCCTCGTGGCGGCGTGCCGGGCGACCTTGCGCGCACCAACGAGGCGACCAACCTGCGCCTGCTGTCGCTGTTCGCGGAGGTGGCGTCGTGAGCGCGACCCTGACCGCCACCAGCGGAGGTCTGCTGGCCTTTTGCATCGCCACCGAAATCGGCCGCGAGCTGAGCTTCAAGGCCGCCTCCGACGGGGCCGACGGCAAGCCGGTCTATCTGGCGGCGCTGGCCGGCCAGCCCGTGCTGTGGGCCGGGATCGCCTTCTGGTTCGTCGAGATGGTGGCCTGGGTGCTGGTGCTGGAGACCACGCCGCTCAGCCTGGCCTTTCCGATCATGACCCTGACCTACGCCGGCGTGCCCCTGGCCGGGACCCTGATCCTCAAGGAGCGCCTAACCCCCATCCAGATCGCGGGCGCGGCCCTGGTCGCCGCCGGCGTCACCTGCGTGGGGCTGTCGGGCCTGTGATCTCTTCGAACCGTGGAGCGAGCGTCATGACGCCGCGAGATTTCCGTCTTCCAAAGCGCGCCAAGGGCTTGATGGCCTGGACCTGGTGGGACCTGATCCCGGTCGCCGCCGCCGTGGCGCACCTGGCCTTCGTGGTCTGGATCGTGGTCGGCTCGGCCAACCGGCCCTGGTGGGGACAGCTGTTGTGCGGCTTCGGCTACGCCCTGGCGATCAGCTGGAACGTCAACGGCGTCTCGCACAACTTCCTGCACACCCCGTACTTCCGGTCCAAGGCCCTGAACCGCGCCTTCTCGCTGCTGGAGTCGGTGGCCATCGGCTTTTCCCAGACCTTCTACACCTGGGTTCACCTGCGCCATCACGAGGGCAACAGCGACCGGCCGGGGCCGGACGGCGAGACCCGCGACTGGCTGTCGATCTATCGTCACGGCAAGGACGGGCAGCCCGAGAATGTGTGGTCCTACGTGTTCCTGGGCTTCTTCCGCGACAGCGGCGGCTCGGTCTACCAGGCGCTGAAGGCACGGGGCCGGGACGCCGACGCCCGCTGGGGTCGCATCGAGCTGAGCGCGGTGGCGGCCTTCGCGATCGGCATGGCCGTGATCGACTGGCGCGCGGTGCTGTTCCTGCTGCCGTTCTACTATCTGGGCGAATGCCTGTCGCAGCTGAACGGCTACTATGAGCACTTCAACGGTGACCCCGAAACTCCCATCGCCTGGGGCGTTTCCAGCTACGATCCGATCTACAACGTCACCTGGTTCAACAACGGCCACCACGCCGAGCATCACTACCGCCCGGCGGTGCATTGGACCCGGCTGCCGGCCCTGCGCAGGGCGCTGGTCGAGCAGCAGCAGGCCCACGGCGTCCACGTCATTGGCCCCGCGCACGCCCTCGGCTTTCTGGCCCGCGCCAATCGTCGGGAACGGGCGGTGCGCCCATGAGCGCTCGGCCCCTGCGACTGGCGGGCCGTTCGGGTCACGGCGTCATGTTGATCCACGGCCTGACGGGCGCGCCGGCCGAGATGAAGCCCCTGGCCAAGCGCCTGGCGCGTCGTGGCTTCGAAGTCCACGCGCCGCTGTTGCCCGGCCACGGCGCCGACGAGGCGACTCTGTTGCGGACCACCTGGCGCGACTGGCTGGACGGCCTGATCGAAACCTACGACCGGTTCGCGGCGGAGGTCGACACCGTGTCGGTGGCCGGGATCTGCGTGGGCGGGGCGCTGGGCCTGATGCTGGCCGCCGAGCGGCCCGACATCCACTCGGCCGCGGTCTATTCGATGACTTTCGAATACGACGGCTGGAACATGCCGCGTTTCGCGGTCGCCGCGCCGGTGATCCAGCTGTTCGCCAATTTGCCGGGCGTGCGCCGACTGGCCTGGGCCGAGACCCATCCGTTCGGCCTGAAGGATGCGAGGCTGCGCGGCCTGGCCGAGCGCGCGCCGGGCGGACTGATCGAGGGAGCCATCGACCGCCTGCCGCTGGGGGCGCTGTACCAGATGTACCGGATGGGGCGTCGACTTGAGCGGATCGGCAGGGCGATCGAGACGCCGACCCTGATCCTTCACGCTCGCGACGACGACATGAGCCATCCGCGCAACGCCTATCGCCTGGAGAAGGCGCTGGGCGGACCCACGCGCCTGCATCTGCTCGACGACAGCTATCACATGATCCACGTCGATCAGGAGCGCGACCGGGTCGCGGCCATGACCGCGGCCTTCTTCGGAGCGGAGACGCCATACGCGGTCGAGAGCCGGGAACTGAGGTCCCATGTTTGAGACCCGGGTCCTGACCACGCTCGATGACCTGCCGCGCGGCCAGTGGGACGCCTTGTTCGGCGACGCCTTGGAAGGGTTCGACTATCTGCGCGCCATCGAGAGCGCTGGGCTGGCCGGCTTCGCCTGGCGCTATGTGCTGGCGCATCGCGACGGCCGCCTGGTCGGCGCGGCGCCGGCCTTCATCACCGACTATCGCCTTGAGACCACGTTCGAAGGCCCCGGCCGCCGGATCGCCGAGCAGGTTCGCCGCCTGGCGCCGGGCGTGATGACGCCCAAGCTGGCCTGTCTGGGCTCGCCCTGCGCCGAGACCGCCACGGTCGGCTTCGCGCCCGAGCTGCCGGAGGCGGAGCGTCCTGCCGTCCTGGCCGCTCTGATGCGGGCCTTCGAAGGCGAGGCGGCGCGGTCAGGCTGCGTCCTGACCGGGGTGAAAGACGCCGACCACGACCAAGGCGACCTGTGGTCGCGAGCGGCGGCCGCCGCCGGCTACAGCCCCGTGCCAGGCCAGGCGATCGCCGACCTGCCCGTCGATTTCTCGAGCATCGAAACCTACCTCGCGGGCCTTTCGAGCGGCGTGCGGCGCGACATGCGACGCAAGCTGCGCGCGCGGTCGGCCGTGCGCGTGGAACTGCGGTCCGAACTCGGCGCCGATTTGCCCAGAGCCATGGCGCTTTACCACCAGACCCTGGCGCGGGCGTCGGCTCAACTGGAAACCCTGACCCCCGCCTTCTTCACCGAGGTGGCCGCGCGCCTGTCTGGCCGGGCGGTCTTCGCCTTGTATTACGTCGGTGATGACTTGCTAGCCTTCAACCTGCTGCTGGAAGACGGCGAGGTCCTGCTCGACAAGTTCTTCTGCATGGAGGCCGAGCGCGGCCGGGCCCATAATCTCTATTTCCTCAGCTGGTTCTACAATCTCGAACGCTGTTTGGAGCGTGGCCTGAAGCGTTATCGCAGCGGCCAGGCCAATCTCGGCGACAAGGTGCGGCTGGGCAGCCGGCTGACCCCGTCGACGATGTATTTCCGCCATCGCAACGGCCTGCTGAACGGCGCCCTGCGGGCCTTGGCGCCGATGGTGATGGGCGATCCGACCGAGGGGCTGGCCGCATGACCGCCGTCATCCCCAAGCCTCGTCGTCGCCTGGCGCCCATGGTGCTGTTCGCCATCCTGCCGCTGCTGACCCTGGGTTACCAGATCGCGGCCAAGGCCTCGGCCGCCCATCTGGCCGAGATGCATTTCGACGCCGCCTGGCTGGTGGCGGCCGCTCGCCTGCCCAGCGTGCAGATCCTGCTGGTCTGCGAAGTCGCCAGCTTCGTGGCCTGGATGACGGTTCTGTCAGAGATGCCCCTGAGCGCGGCCTTCCCGTTGTCGGCGGTCAGCTATGTGCTGATCATCGCCGCCAGCGCCCTGGTCTTCCACGAGCCCGTGGGCCTGCTGCAGGTCGTCGGCAGCCTGGCCATCCTGGCCGGCGTCTGGCTGATCGGGCGGGGCGGACGCGAGACGCCTCCGGGACCTGTCGCATGACCGGCGTCGCGCTCAAGACCCTGCTGTTCGACTGGCGCCGGTTCGCGCCGGCCGCCGTGGCCGTCGGCTTTTCGGGCCTGCTGGTCCTGCTGCAGGCCGGCCTGATCCTCGGCGTGTTCTCGCTGGCCAGCGTCTATGTGACCAAGTCCTCGGCCGATCTCTGGGTCGGGTTTCCGGGCGTGCAGAGCATCGATCTGGGCCGGCCGATCGGTGGGGCCACCGAGTTGTTCCTGCGCGCCGACCCGCGCATCGCCCAGGTCGAACCCTTCTACTGGGGCTCGGGTGAATGGCGCACCAGCCGGCACGGCATGGTCAATGTCTACATCGTCGGCCTGGATCCGACGCCCGGCGCCATGGTGCTGTCCGACGTCCTGCCGACCGACCTGCGCGTCGCCCTGGCCGAACCGGATGCGGTGCTGGTCGATCGGGCGGATCTGGGCAAGCTGGAAACAAACGTCGGCGGCCTGGCCGAGATCAACAGCCGGCGAGTGCGGATCGTCGGCGTGACCGAGGGCCTGCGCGCCCTGGGCGGGGTCAATGTGATCGCTTCGGCCGCCACGGCCCGGCGGCTGGATCCGACGATCGGCAGCGCGGAGGGAGCGGCCTATTTCACCGCCCGGCTCAACGACCCGGCTCAAGCTCGCGCCGCCGTCGCCGACCTGCGCGAGGTCGGCCGCCAGCGCGGCTTCGAGCCGATGACCAGCAAGACCTTCGCCGACCGCAGTGTCCGCTATTGGCTGGCCGAGTCCGGCGCGGGCGTGGCCTTCGTGTTCGGCAGCGCCGTGGCGATCCTGGTGGCGGTGATCGTCACCAGCCAGACCCTGGCGGCCGCCGTCGCCGCCTCGCTCAAGGACTACGCGGCCTTGCGGGCCTTGGGCTTCACCATCGGGGCCCTGCGCGCCATCGTTTTGGCCCAGACCGCCTGGATCGCGGCGGCGGGCGTGCTTCTGGCCGGCGTGCTGGCGGCGATCCTGGCGGTGGTGGCGCGGCTGGGGGCCACGCCGCTGATCATGACCGCGCCGATGGTCGTCGGCGCCATCGGCCTGGTGGCGCTGGTCGCCTTCGGCTCGGGCCTGTGGGCGCTGCGCCGTGTCGCGCGGGCCGATCCGGCCGCGCTGCTTTTGTGAGGTTCTCGATGATGCCCCGCCACGCGCCGAACGGCCGCGTCCTGATCTCCGTCCTGCTGGCGACTAGCGCGATGCTGGCCGCCTGCCAGAAGGGATCCGGCGCCGCCGACGCCCAGAACCGTCCCCCGCCGGCCGCCGTCGCCCGGGGCGTGGTCGCCGCCGACGGGGGGCTGATCCCGGTCGCCGCGCCGCGCGATGGCCTGATCGCTCAGGTCAGCGTGGAGGAGGGCGCGCACGTCGATCGCGGCGCCGTCCTGGCCCAACTCGACGCCGATCGCAGCGCCTTGCTGACGGTTCAGGCCGCGGCCGAGACGGCTCAGCAGGAGGCCGCCTGGCGCGGCGCCCAGGCGCGGTCGTCGGCCGCTCAGGCCGAAGCCTCGCGCCTGGGCCGTCTGGCCTCGGCCGACGCCGCCACCCGGCGCGAAGCCGAGCAGGCCCGGCAAGCGGTGACTTTGGCGGCGGCCCAGAGCGACGAGGCGGCGCGCGCCGTCGACGTGGCGCGAGCCCGCCAGCGCCTGGCCGAACTGGAACAGACCGCTCGCACGGTCCGCGCGCCGGTGTCGGGGCTGGTCCTGCGCCGTACTGCGGCCGTGGGCGCGGCGGCGGTGTCCGCTTCGGGCACGCCGCTGTTCATTCTCGCGCCGGACGGTCCCCGGATCATCCGCGCGGAACTGGACGAGGCCTTCGTCGGTCGGGTCATGCCCGGCGCCGTCGCCTGGGTCACCGACGCCAGCGGAGGCGGGCGCGTGATGAAGGCGCGAGTGCTGCGGATTTCGCCGTCCTTCGAGGCGGCGGCTCTGGATGACCAGCCGGGCGGCCGCGCCGACGGTCGGGTCCTGCGTCTGGTGCTGGCCTTCGAGGAGCCCAACAATCTACGTCTTGGCCAGCGCGTGCTGGCGAGGATCGGCGGATGATCGCGCGTGTTCTGGCCGCCGTCCTGGCGATGAGTCCGACGATCACGGGCGCGATGGCGGCGCCGATCACCCCCCCGCAAACCACTGACGCCTGGTCGCCGACCCTGGACGATCCAGTCCTGGCGGATCTGCTGAGCCGAGCGGAAACGGGTTCGCTGGACATCCGGAGCGCCCTGGCTCGGCTGGAAAAGGCGCGGGCGGACGTCGACCTGGCCCGCGCCGGCCGTCGGCCGCACCTGAGCGTTGGGGCCGAGGCCGCCGTCGGCGGCGCGGACTTCTCGTCGACTGCGTCCGGCGCCGGCGCGCCGGTGCTGGGCAGTTACGAGGTGGATCTGTTTCATCGTCTCAAGCACGGTGTGGACGCGGCCAAGTCCGACGCAGCCGCCGCTTCGCAGGACGTCGTGGCCGCGCGCCAACTGGTGCTGGTCGAGGTCGCTCGCACCTATGTGACCTTGCGGGCCGACCAGGAGCATCGGGCGGCGGCGGAGGTCCGGGTCGGCTTGGCGCGGCAGGTGGAGGCGCTGATCCGCCGCCGCGCCCTGGAGGGTTCAGCGAGGGACGAGGACCTGGCGGCCGCGCGCTCCGCGGAAGCCCTGGCCAGCGCCGAGGTTCAGCGGACCGCGCACGCGGTGGAAGCCGACCGGATGCGGTTGGGCCTCCTGCTGGGACAGAATGAGCCGGTGGACGAGCCGGCCTATGCCGGCGACGAGATCCCGGTCACGCCATCGACGCTCACGGTTTCGTCCGAGGCGGTCCAGGGGCGCCCCGACATCCAGGCCGCGTTCGCCCGACTGCAAGCCGCCGACGCTCGCCGAGCGGAAGCCATGGCGGCGTCGCGACCTCGGTTCATGCTGACCGCCGGCATCGGGTCCGGCGAGACCGATCTGCTCTATTTGCTGGATGTTCGGGCCTTGGCCTGGGCGATCGCCGGCGGCCTTACCCACGAACTGCTGGACGGCGGCGCGGCCAAGGCCCGCAAACGCGGTGCGGCGGCCGAGGCGGACCTGACCGAGTTGGCCTACCGCAAGGCGGTTGGCGAGGCCTGGGGGCAGGCGCGGTTGCAACTGGCGGCTCTGCAGGACGCTGGCGCGACCGAGAAGTTGGCGGGCAGGGCGTGGAACCAGGCCGTCGCGGCGTTTGGCGCGGGTCAGGCGCGGCATCAGGACGGCGACATCGACGGCGTCGCGTTGGCCGCCTTGGAGGCCAAGGCCGCCGACGCCGACGTGGCCCTGACCAACGCCCAGGCCGCCCGGGCCGAGGCCTATGTCGATCTGCTGCTGGCCCTGGGCGGGCGGGCCACGTGACGGTGTCGTTGCGCGCCGAGGCGGTGCGAAAACACTACGGCGAAGGTGTCCAGAGGATCGAGGCCCTCCATCCGGTCAGCTTGAGCCTGCGGCCTGGCGAGCTGGTGATGATCACCGGCCCGTCGGGTTCGGGGAAATCGACCCTGCTGGCCATCCTGTCCGGCCTGTTGAGCCCGGACGCGGGGTCGGTCGAGGCCCTGGGCAGCGCCTTGGCTCCAATGACCTCCGATCAGCGCGACCGCTTCCGGCTGGCCCATTCCGGCTTCATCTTTCAGGGCTTCCACCTGTTGCCGGCCCTGACCGCCAGCGAACAGGTCGAGATCGTGCTGCGGCGGCTGGGCGCTTCGGCGCGGGAGGCCAAGGCGCGCGCCGCCCAGGCCCTGGCGGCGGTTGGGCTGGAACGGCGGATGTCGAGCCGTCCCGGTGAGATGTCGGGTGGCGAGAAACAGCGGGTCGCCATCGCTCGCGCCCTGGCCAAGCGACCCGCCCTGATCTTCGCCGACGAGCCCACCTCGGCCCTGGATTCCGGGAACGGGCGGCAGATCGCGGCCCTGCTGCGCGCCGAAGCGCACGCCAGCGGCGCCACCGTCGTCTGCGTGACCCATGACGCCCGGCTGGCCGATCAGGCCGACCAGGTGCTGCGGATGGAAGACGGCCGAATGCTGGTCTGACCCCAGACGTCTGTTCGAGGGCAAATCGGTGAGGGGATGGCGAGCACGCGGCGTCATTGGACCAGACCCCCACGGGAGCATCGCGCCATGACCGACGCCCTTTTCGCCCACGCTTTTCTGACCGACGACGACGTCGCCAATCTAATCGCCAGCAAGGCGGGACTGGCCCGTTACATGTTGCAGCGCCCGGCTCGGCTCTGCGATCTGAACTTGCGGCTGGACGCCTACATGGCGGTGTTGGTCGAGATCGAAGATCATTTTCACATCGAGATCGACGACCTGGTCGGGGCCGATTGCGCCACGCTGGGGGCGTTGATGGATCGCCTGAAGGCTCGTGTCGCCCATCCCGCCGTCTTGCCACGCCAGGCGGCCTGAACGCTTTCCGCCCTCCGGTTGAGAAATCGATGAGGGGCCTTGCCGGGCTTGGCGTCGTTGGGCCATGCGCATCGGATTTCTCTTCAATCACGACCAGGTCCATCAGGTGGCGCACAGCCTGCCGATCGCCCTGGCCCTGGCCCGCGGCGGCCGCGATCTCGAGATCGTGGTCGCCACCACCAATCGACGCTTGACCGCCGAGGTGATCCGGCTGGGCGGCGGCCTGATCGGCCACGGCGTCAGCCTGATCGAACTGGGTCTGACCAAGCGCTCGTCCAAGCTTCTCGCCGCCACCGCCGAAGCCGTGCTGCCGGCCACCAAGCTGCTGGTCTACAGCGATAACCTCGACTTCTTTCGGTCGCTGGACATCCTGGTGGTCGCCGAGAAGACCTCGCTGATCCTCAAGACCCGCTACGGGCTGAAGGATCTGAAGATCGTCCACACCCGCCACGGCGCCGGCGATCGTGCGATCGGCTTCGACAAGGCCAGCGCCGGCTTCGACCATGTGCTGGTCTCCGGCCGCAAGATCCGCGACCGTCTGGTCCACGAGACCGGCGTCGCCCCGGAAAAGATCTCGATCGTCGGCTATCCCAAGTTCGACCTGCTGCCGGGGAAGGCGACGACCCATCCGCTGCTCGACGACGGCCGGCCGGTGGTGTTGTACAACCCGCACGTCTCGCCGCACTTATCGTCGTGGTACGAGGCGGGGCGTCAGGTGCTGGACTGGTTCGTCGAGCATGACGACCACAACCTGATCTTCGCGCCCCACGTCATGCTGTTCGAGCGACCGTTCGTGGCGACGATCGACAAGCTGCGGCTGGATCGCGCCGGGCGGATCGAGGAGCGCTATCTGCGCGCCCCCAACATCCACATCGACCTGGGCAGTCGGGCCTCGACGACCATGGCCTACACCCAGCGCGCCGATCTCTATCTCGGCGACGTCAGCAGCCAGGTCTACGAGTTCCTGCTCAAGCCACGGCCATGCGTGTTCCTCAACAGTCATCGCTTCGCCTGGACCGGCGATCCCAATTTCGGTCACTGGCGTACGGGTCCGGTGATCGAGGACGTCGCCGACCTGGGCGCGGCTATGTCGCGTTCGCGTCAGGAGCATGAGGCCGTCTGGCGGCCGGTGCAGGAGGCTCTGTTCGACGAGAGCTTCGACCTGACGGACGAGCCTTCGGCCGAACGCGCGGCTCGGGCCGTGGCCAAGTTCGCGGGCCAGGCTTGGCCCGATCCGCCAGCCGCCGTTGTCCGCGACGCGGCGCGGACCGGAACGGGGGCGTTCTGATGCGCATCTTCTATGTGATCAATTCGGTCGAGGGCGGCGGGGCGGCCTTGCCGGTTCCCGCCGTGGCCAAGGTCCTGGCCGACCAGGGCGCGAAGGTCGAGATCCTGGCCCTGACCCGGCGCGACGGCCGGGCTTTGCCGCCGATGACTCGCCAGGGGCTCAAGGTTCACGTCCGCGAGGGCGGCGAAAAGGACCATGCCGCCGCCCTGGCCTGGCTGGACAGGATGGTCGTCGAGCACCGGCCGGACCTGCTGTGGACATCCCTGACCCGCGCCACCCTGTTGGGTCAGATCGTCGGCCTGCGTCGCGGCGTACCGGTCGTCAGCTGGCAGCACAGCGCTTATCTGAAGACCGCCAATCGCCTGCTGCTACGCGCGACCCAGGGGCTGTCGGATTTGTGGATCGGCGACTCCCACAGCGTCACCGCCCTGACCGCTTCGCGCCTGAAGGTGAAGCCCGACCGCCTGACCACCTGGCCGTTGTTCGCCGCTGACGAGGTCGCGCCCCAGGCCACCCCTTGGCGACCGGGGCAGACCCTGCGATTGGGCGCTCTGGGGCGCCTGCATACCGCCAAGGGCTATGACGTTCTGATCAAGGCCCTGGCGCAACTACGCGCCGAAGGCTTCACCCCATCCACCCCATTCGAGGTCGAAATCGCCGGGGAAGGGGCTCAGCGCGAACACCTGCAGGCCATGATCCATCAGGCGGGCCTCGACAACGTCCTGCTCAGCGGGTTCTGCGATACGCCACGCGAATTCCTGGCCGGGTTGCACCTCTATCTCCAACCGTCACGGCGCGAGGGCCTGTGCATCGCGGTGCACGAGGCCATGCAGGCGGGGCTTCCAGCCGTGGTCAGCGCGGTGGGCGAGATGCCCTACAGCGTGGTTGACGGCGTCACGGGACGGGTCGTTCCGCCGTGTGACGCCGAAGAACTGGCCAAGACCCTGAAGCGGTTGCTGCTGGCGCCCGACAAGCTGGAGAGAATGGGCGACGCCTCGCGGACGCGCGTTCTGGAGCGCTTTGGCCAGGCTCGCTTCGCCGCCACGGGCGCGGAAATCTTCGCTCGTCTGCCGGTTGGTCGGCAGACACTGGAGCCGGCGATCGCGAGCCCGGCCTCGTGAGCCTGGCGGTCTGGGCGCTGAACAAGGCGCTGACGCCGCTGATCCAGCGCGGCGCCTTGACCTTGATCCTGCCGTCTGGTCAGCGCCTGAGTTTCGGCCCCGGTGAAAGCGGGATCGTCATCGCCCGCCTGACCGACAACGCCGCCGTCTGGGCTTTGCTGCTGGACCCGGACCTGAAGACTGGCGAGTTGTTCACCGACGGCCGATTGGTGATGGAGCGGGGGACGATCTACGATTTCCTGAGCCTGATCCTCGACAACGACGGCGAGGAAAACCCGTCGCCGATCGTCCGAGCCTTTGATCGTTTTCGCACGGCGACCCAGCTCTGGCGCCAGCGCAACGATCCCGGCCGGTCGCGTCGGAATGTCGCCCACCACTACGACCTGGGCGATGACCTCTACGCTTTGTTCCTGGATCCGGACTGGCAATATTCCTGCGCCTATTTCGAATATCCCGGTCAGAGCCTGGCCGACGCACAGCTCGCCAAGAAACGACACATCGCCGCCAAGCTGCTGCTGGAGCCGCATCACCGGGTGTTGGATATCGGCTGCGGCTGGGGCGGGTTGGCGCTCTATCTGGTCGGGGTGGCCGACGTCGCCAAGGTGCTGGGCGTCACCCTGTCCGAAGAGCAGATCGCCCGGGCCCAGGACCGAGCGCGGGCGGCCGGGCTGGCCGATCGCGCGCGGTTCGCGCTGACCGACTATCGCGCGGTCGAGGGCCAATTCGATCGCATCGTTTCGGTCGGGATGTTCGAGCATGTCGGCCTGGGCAACTATGAGACCTTCTTCCAAACCTGTCGCGAGCGCCTGGCCGACGACGGCGTGATGCTGCTGCACACCATCGGCTGTTCCGACGAGCCCAGCGTCACCAACCCCTGGATCACCCGCTACATCTTTCCCGGCGGCCACCTGCCGTCGCTGTCCGACATTCTCAAGGCGGTCGAACGGTCGGGTCTGATCGTCGCCGACATCGAGGTGCTGCGGCTGCACTACGCCGACACCCTGCGAGCTTGGCGCACGGCCTTCATGGCCCGCCGCGCCGAGGCGGTCGCGATGTTCGACGAGCGGTTTTGTCGGATGTGGGAATTCTACCTGGCCATGTCGGAGACGGCCTTCCGCTACGAGCAGGTCGTCGTTTTCCAGCTGCAGTTGATGCGACGGCAGGACAGCGCGCCACGGACTCGCGACTACCTCGCCGCCGCCGAGGCTGATCTGCGGGCGAGGGAAAACGCCATTTCGATTGGCGATCGGTAATCCAGCGGCCATCGCCCGCAAAGGTGGCGACAGGCAGGGTGTTTCGGTGGGGCGCTAACTGGAGACCCGCCATGAAACGTCTGATCATCACCGTCGCCCTGATGGCCGCCGCGCCCGTCGCCGTCCTGGCCGCGGCCAAGCCCTATACGGGTCACGAACTGGCCAAGTCCGCGCACATCACGGTCGAGCAGGCTCAGGTCCTCGCCCTTAAGGCGCGGCCCGGCAAGGTCACGGACAAGGAACTGGAAAAGGAGCCCGGCGGCAGCGGCCTGCGCTACAGTTTCGACATCGTCGCCGGCGGCAAGACCTATGAGGTCGGGATCGACGCGTCGGACGGCAAGGTGCTGGAGAACGCCGCCGAGGGCGGTCATCCCGACTAGACGATTTCTTCTCACGACAAATCGAGGCAGGTTGGCCGCATGAAACTGTTGCTGGTCGAAGACGACAAGGAAGCCGCGGCCTATCTGAAGCGGGCCCTGTCCGAGGCCGGTCATACGGTCGACTACGCCGCGACCGGCCGCGAGGGGCTGATGCTGGCGGCCGCCGAGCCCTACGACGTGATCGTGCTGGATCGCATGCTGCCGCAGGTCGACGGCCTGGCGATCCTGCGGACGATCCGCGCATCCGGGGTCAAGACGCCGGTGCTGTTGTTGACCGCCCTGGGCGGCATCGACGACCGGGTCGAGGGCCTGGAGGCGGGTGGTGACGACTATCTGGTCAAGCCGTTCGCCTTCGCCGAGCTGCAGGCTCGGGTCAACGCCCTGGCGCGGCGGCCCCCGCCGCAGGACGCGCCCACCACCTTGCAAGTGTTTGACCTGACGCTGAACCTTCTCAAGCGCACCGTCATGCGAGGCGGCGTGCGGATCGAGCTGCAGCCACGCGAATTCCAGCTGTTGGAATATCTGATGCGCCATGCCGGCCGCGTGGTGACCCGGACCATGCTGCTGGAAAGCGTCTGGGACTTCCACTTCGACCCGAAGACCAACATCGTCGAGACCCACATGAGCCGGCTACGGGCCAAGGTCGATCGTGGTCAACGGCACGAGTTGATCCACACGGTGCGCGGCGCGGGCTATTGCCTGCGCGAGCCGGACTAGATGTTCCGCTCCACCAGTCTGCGCCTGGCGGCCCTCTATACCGCCGCCTTCGCGCTGTCGGTGGTGGCGTTGGGGGTGATCACCCTATTCACGACGCGCAGCGCGCTGTCCGAACAGTTCAACGCCCGCATACAGTCGGAATCCGTCGCCCTGACCCAGGAGTTCTATAGCGAAGGCCTGGACGGTGTGGTGCAGGCGGTCCGCGAGCGGGATCGCACGCCCGGCGCGCTCGACTATGGCCTGGTGGGTCCTGACAAAAAGCCGATGGCCGGCCGCCTCGCCGTCAGCGGCGCCAGGCCGGGCTGGTCCACGGTGCAGAGCACGCAGCGCGACGGCGAGCTGGAGCCGATCCGGGTGCTCGCCGTGGCGCTGCCGGGCGGCTACAGCCTGCTGGTCGGCGACGACGAGGAGCGGATCGAGGCGCTGGATGGGGCGGTGCTGCGCGGTTTCGGCTGGGCGTTCGCGGGGGTGGTGATCCTGGGCGTGGTCGGCGGCTTCGCGCTCAGCCGCGACGTCCACCAGCGGCTGGCGGCGATCTCGGGCACGGCCGAGGCGATCATCGATGGCGACCTCAGCCGCCGCGTGCCCGTTCGCGGCTCGAACGATGATCTGGACCGCTTGGCCGAGACCATCAACCGCATGCTCGACCGGATCACCGCCTTGATGGAGAGCCTGAGGCAGGTGTCCAACGACGTCGCTCACGACCTGCGCACGCCGCTGACCCGGCTTCGCCAGCGGCTGGAGGTCGGCTTGGCGCGCGAGGCCGAACGGGGCGAGGCTATCGAGGGCGCGCTGGGCGACCTGGACACCATCCTCGACACCTTCGCGGCCCTGCTGCGCATCGCCCAGATCGAGGGCGGCGCTCGCCGCGCGGCGTTCCGCGCCACCGACCTGGTCCAGTTGGCCGGCACGGTCGTCGACGCCTTCGCGCCCTCGGCCGAAGACGCGCGCCAGACCCTGCGGCTGGAGGGGGCAACGGCTCTTACGATCGACGGCGACCCCGAACTCCTGACCCAGATGCTGGTGAACCTGGTGGAGAACGCCCTGCGCCATGCGGGGGAGGGAACGGTCATTCGGGTCGGGGTCGGACGAGTCCAAGGCGCTCCGGTTCTTTGGGTCGCCGACGACGGTCCCGGCGTTCCGGCGGCCGAACGCGAGAAGCTGTTTGATCGGTTCTATCGCCTGGAGCGCAGCAGGTCGGCGCCCGGCAGCGGACTGGGCCTGGCCCTGGTGGCCGCCGTGGCGCGCCTGCACGGCGCGGAAGTGCGGCTTCTGGACGCCCAACCGGGGCTGGAAGCCAGGGTCAGCTTTTCCGGTTCCTGAGGGGAGGCCTGGGAGGTTGGGAATTCGCAATGCGCCCGTCATGACCTCGTCAGTTCGCCGCCGTTAAATCGGGTCCGTCCAGGAGCCCGCATGCCCGTCGTTCGCCTCGCCGTCGTCCCCTTTGCGCTCGTCGGCGCCGCGATCCTGCTGGCGGGCTGCACGACCTACGTCGCTGCGCCTATCCACCTGGAAACCTATCCCTCCGCGCTGGCAGCCCGCCGGCTGGACGAAAAGGCCGCGGGGGCGACCTGGAGCGGCGGCGACCTGCTGGCCGCCGCCCTGGCGCGCAACGCCGCCGTCGCCGAGGCGGCGGCCAAGTACCGCACGGCGGTCGCGGCGGCCAAGGCTTCGCGCGCCGCGCCGGGCATGACCCTGACGCTGACGGCCGAATACGCCAGGGCCGAGCCCAAGCAATGGTTGTACGGCCTTGGTTCGGATATCCCGCTGGACATCGGCGCGCGGCGCGGCGAGCGGTTGAACGCCGCTGACCTGGCCGCCGTACAGGCGCTCTACGACTACGGCGAGGTGGTCTGGACCGTCCGCACAGCCCTGACGCGGGCTCGGGCCGATCGGCTGTCGGCGGACGCCGAGCTTGTGCTGGCCGGGCGCCTGGAAGCGGTCCGGCAGGCCCGCGCCGATCGTCTGGATCGTCGCGTCGCGGCCGGTGAGGATGATCGCGGCCCGGCGCTGATCGCCCGGACCGACCTGGCCGTGGCCCGCCGTCGCGTCGCCGACGCCCGGGCCCGCCGTGTCCAGGCCGACGCCACGCTGGCCCAGGCGTTGGGCGTGCCGGTGGCCGCTGTCGCCGACCTGTCGTTGGCGTCGGTCGCGTCGCCGCCGCGGGATCCGGACCCGACCCAGGCCCGCCGCGACGCCGCCCTGACCCGTCGTGACGTGCTGAGGGCGGTGGTCGACTACGACCTGGCCGAAAGCGCTCTGCGGCTGGAGATCGCCAAGCAATATCCCGAGATCCACATCGGGCCGGGCTACACCTATGATCACGGTGTCAGCAAGCTGCCCTTCAACCTCGGCCTGGTCCTGCCGCCGATGGACATGAACCGCTCGGCCATCGCCCAGGCCGAGGCCAAGCGCGCTGAGGCGGGGCGCTCGCTGGAAGCGGTTCAGGCCGCCGCCTTGGGCGCGGTGGACCAGGCATGGGCGACCCTGGGTGCGGCGCGAACGACCGAAGCCTCGACGCGCGAGCGTGACCTGCCCATCGCCCAGCATCTGGCCGACGGGGCCGCCCGCAGCGCCAGGGCCGGCGAAGCCGATCGCATCGACGACCTGGCCGCCCAGGCCGTCCTGATCGAAGCCGAGCTGGCCGTGCTCGACGCCGACCGCGCCGCCACGACCGCCGGTATCGACCTGGAGGACGCCCTGCGCGCGCCATTCGATCCAGCCGAGACCACCCTGTTGCAAAACGCGTCCCGCGCGCTTGGAGGCCGATAATGAACAAGCTCGCGGTGCTCGCCCTCGTCGTCGGCGTGGCCTGGACTGGTCTGGCCCAAGCAGCCGAGGTCCAGGTGGACGCGGCGACCCAGAAGCGGCTCGGCGTCGCGACCGCGCCCCTGGCCGCCGCTCGGCGTCAAGTCGCGGCGAACGGCTTCGCGCGGGTGCTGGATCCGGTGCCACTGGCCACTCTGGACGGGGACCTGATCACCGCCGCCACGGCCGCCGCCGCCTCGCGCGCCGAGGCGCAGCGGACCAAGGCCCTGGCCGCCGCCGACGCCACCGTTTCGCTGAAGGTCGCCCAGGCCGCCCAGGCCCAGGCCAGCGCCGACGCCGCCAAGCTGACCCTGCTGCGCCGCCGCGTCGGACTGGAATGGGGGCCGGCCTTCGCCAGCGACGCGAGCCGCTCGCGCCTGATCGCTGAGCTCGTCGCGGGACGGGCCACGCTGGTGCGGATCGACGCCCCGACCGGGACCGGCGGCGCGCGCGGCGCGCGCATGCAACTGAGTGGCGGCGAAGCCGTCGATGTCGCGATCCTGGGTCCGGCCCGGACCGCCGATCCGCGCGTCCAGACGGGCGGACTGATGGGCGTCGTGCGTGGCCCGGCCGCCGCGCGACTGGGCATCGGCATGTCAGCGCCCGTGACCTTGTCCGGCGCGGCGGGCGGGGCAGGGGTGATCGTGCCCCGCTCGGCTCTGATCCGCACCGCGGGTCAGACCTTCGCCTATGTCCGCAGGAACGCCACCCGCTTCGAGCGGCGTGCGCTGGTCGCCCCGACATCGCAGCCGGAAGGCCTGTTCTCGGCGGGAGGTTTCGTGCCCGGCGAGCTGGTGGTGGTGTCCGGCGCTTCGGCTCTGCTGGCCGCCGAGACCGCGCCCAAGGCCGGGGAATAGGTCATGTTGAGCGCCATTGTCCGTTGGTCGTTGGCCAGGCCTCGCCTGGTCGCCGTCGCCGCCTTGCTGCTGTTCATCTACGGCTGCATCGTCCTGGCCCACGCCAAGTTCGACGTCTTTCCCGAGTTCGTGCCGGCCCAGGCCGAAATCCAGACCGAAGCGCCCGGCCTGACCGCCGAGCAAGTCGAGCAACTGGTTACGCGGCCGGTCGAGCAGGCGGTGAACGGGGCATCGGGCGTGGCCACGGTGCGCTCGGAGTCCATCCAGGGCATCTCGATCGTCAGCGTCACCTTCGCCCAAGGCGCTGAACCCTATCGCGCCCGCCAGGTGGTGGCCGAGGCGTTGGGCGAGGTTCAGGGCAATCTGCCGGCCGGCGTCATGCCGCCCAAGGTCGCGCCCCTGACCTCCTCGACCATGGATCTCCTGAAAATCGGCTTCACCTCCGACAAGCTGACGCCCATGCAACTGCGGGATCTGGTCCAGTGGACCGTGCGACCGCGCCTGCTGGCCGCCGCCGGCGTGGCGCGCGCCACGGTCTATGGCGGCGAGATGCGGCGCTTCGAGGTGCGCGTCCGGCCAGACGACCTGGCGTCGCGCGACCTGTCGCTGGCCGACATGGTGGCGGCGGTCAAGGCGTCCACCGGCGTCAGCGGCGGCGGCTATATCGACACGCCCGAGCAACGCATCCTGATCGACGCGCGCGGCCAGGCGATGACCGTCGCTGACGTCGCCGCGGCCCTGATTCCCAGTCCGACAGGCGGGACGCCCGTACGCGTGGGCGACGTGGCGGACGTGGTCGATGCGCCGGCGCCCGATACGGGAACGGCCCTGATCATGGGCAAGCCCGGCGTGCTGTTGAACCTGTCCAGCCAATACGGAGCCAATACTCTGGACGCCACTCACGCCGTCGAGGCCGCCCTGGCTGAACTGAAGCCGGCGCTTGATGCTCAAGGCGTGAAGGTCGACGCCGGCCTGCACCGGCCCGCCAACTTCATCGCCGCCGCCCTCAGCGGCATCGCCGAGGACCTGGTGATCGGCGCGGTGCTGATCGCCGTGGTCCTGCTGCTGTTCATGCGCAACCTGCGCACGGTGCTGGTGTCGTTCGTCTCGATCCCGCTGTCGCTGCTGACCGCGGTGATCGTGCTGGACGCCATGGGCTGGACCATCAACACCATGACCCTGGGCGGCCTGGCGGTGGCCCTGGGGGTCGTGGTCGACGACGCGGTCATCGATGTGGAGAACATCGTCCGCCGTCTAAGGGCGCGTGGCGACGAGCCGGCCGCCGCAACCGTGCTGGCCGCCTCGCTGGAGGTGCGCGCGCCGGTGATCTACGCCACCCTGGTCGTGGCCCTGGTGCTAACGCCGGTGCTGATGCTGGGCGGTCTGCAGGGCGCGTTCTTCTCGCCCCTGGCGGCCTCGTTCATCCTGGCCACCGTCGCGTCGCTGGCCGTGGCCATCGTCGTCACGCCGCCGCTGTGTCTGCTGCTGCTGTCCAACACGCGCCTGCCGGACGAACCGGGCGTGATCCTGCGGGCCAAGGCCTGGCACGAGACCGTGCTGGTCCGCGCCGCCGGACGTCCCGTGCTGGCGGTGATCGGCGCGGTCTTGGCGACGATCATCACGGTCGCCGGCCTGATGCTGTTCAATTCCGAACTGCTGCCCAGCTTCCGTGAAGGTCACTTCGTGCTCGGCGTCGCCGGTCCGCCCGGCACGTCGCTGTCGGTGATGCGCAAGTACGGCGAGGGGATCACCCACGACCTGCTGGCGATCGACGGCGTCCAGAGCGTCGAGCAGACGATCGGCCGCGCCTCGGGCGGCGAGGACACCTGGGGCACGGAGCGCAGTGAGTTCCACGTCGAGCTGAAGCCCAAGCTGTCGGGCAAGGACCAGGACCGCATCCAGGAGGAGATCCACAAGACCCTCGACGCCTATCCGGGCCTTGAGACCGAAGTCCTGACCTTCCTGGGCGACCGCATCGGCGAGTCCCTGTCGGGCGAAACCGCCGCCCTGGCCGTCGGCGTCTATGGCGCCGATCTCGACACCCTGGACAAGACCGCCGCTCAGATCGCCGCCGTCATGGAAAAGGTCCCCGGCGCGGTCGACGTGAAGATCCAGACGCCGCCCAGCACGCCTGTGGTCCGCGCCGATCTCGACCTGCCGGCCATGGCCCGCTACGGCTTGGCGCCGGCCGAAGTGCTGGACGCGGTGCAGACCGCCTATCAAGGCTCGGTCGCCGCTCAGGTCTATCAGGAGAGCCGGGCCCTCGACATCGCGGTGACCACCACGCCCGACACCCGCCAGGATCCCGAGGCGGTGGGCGAGCTGCTGATCCGCTCGACCAGCGGCCAGGTCGTGCCGCTGAAGGAGGTGGCTCATGTCTACCTGACCGACGGCCGCACCAGCGTTTCCCACGAGGGCGGTCGCCAACGCCAGGTGATCACCACCAATCCGTCGCCCAAGGACGCTCAGAAGGTGACCAAGGCCGTCGAGGCCGCCATCGCCGCCCAGGTCAAGCTGCCGGCGGGGGTCTATATCGACTATACCGGCACGGCGGCGGGGACCCAGGCGGCGCAACGTCAGCTGCTGTTCAACATCGCCGTCGCCCTGGTCGCCGTGGTGGCCGTGCTGCTGATCACCTTCGGCGACGGGCGGGCGGTGTGCCTGATCCTGGCCTCGGCGCCGTTCGCCCTGGTCGGCGGGGTGATCGCCGTGGCCCTGACCGGTGCGAGCCTGTCGCTGGGCTCGCTGGTCGGCTTCGTGACCCTGTTCGGCGTCGCCGCCCGCAACGCCATCCTGTTGGTGTCGCACCTGGATCATCTCATCAAGGTCGAAGGTCACGACTGGTCGCTGACCACCCTGGCCCAGGCGACCCGAGAGCGGGTGACGCCTATCCTGATGACCGCCCTGGTCACGGCCCTGGGCGTGCTGCCGCTGGCCATCCAGACCGGCCAGGCCGGCCGGGAGATCCAGGGGCCGATGGCCATCGTCATCCTGGGCGGACTGATCACCTCGACCATCGCCAGCCTCGTCGTCTTGCCGTCTCTGATCTGGCGCTATGGCCGCGCGCCGCGCAAGGCGGAAGCGCTCTAGTCCATCCTTCGTCGTTCGGTTCGTCTCAAAGGGATTTCCCATGAAAACCAAGCTTTTGGCCGCCTCTCTTCTGGCCCTGATCACCGCGACGACCACTCAGGCCCTGGCCGCCGCAGCACCCGCGCCGATGAAGATTGTCGACCGCATCGCCGGTCCGGACGGCGGGTGGGACTACGCCAATTTCGATCCGGTCCATCGTCGCCTGTATGTCGCGCACGGCGCCGCGGTTACGGCGATCGACGTCGATACCGGCAAGGTCACGCCGGCGCTCGTGGCCGCACAGCATGCCCATATCGCCTTGCCGCTGCCCGGCGGCGACGAACTGCTGGTGACCAACGGCGCCAATGACACCGCCACCCTGGTCGACGCCCTGACCGGCGCGGTGCGGGCTACCGTCTCGACCGGCCAGAACCCAGACGCGGCCCTGTTCGACCCGGCCAGCGGCCTGGCCTTCGTGATGAACGGCCGCAGCGGCGACATCACCCTGATCGACACCAAGGCCGCCAAGGCGGTGGGCGCGATCCCCGTCGGCGGCAAGCTGGAGTTCGGCGCGACCGACGGCCAGGGACGGGTGTTCGTCAATGTCGAGGACAAGAACGAGATCGCCGTCATCGACACCGCCGCGCGCAAGGTCGTCGCTCACTGGGCCATGGCCGGCTGTGAGGAGCCCAGCGGCCTGGCCTATGTCGCCGACGACCACCTGCTGATCGCCGCCTGCGCCAACGGCAAGGCCGAGGTGGTGTCGTCGACCTCGGGCACGGTCGTGGCCAGCCTGGCGGTCGGCGAGGAGCCGGACGCGGCCTTCTACGACGCTCAGCGCCACCTGGCCTATGTGCCCAGCGGCGGGGACGGGACGTTGTCGGTGATCGCCGTGCGCGGCCCCACCGACGTGGCGGTGATCGGCAAGATGGCGACGAAGCCGGGGGCTCGGACGGGCGCGCTCGATCCGGTGACGGGAAGGGTCTATCTGCCGTCGGCCGACTACGCCCCACCTGCACAGCCAGGCGGTCGCCGGGTCGCCAAGAGCGGAACGTTCGCGGTGCTGGTGCTGGGGCGCTAGCCGTTCGCCGAATGGCGTCGCGAACGTGCGAAGCTTCGACTCAAAACGCTAGCGATGTCACGACCTGGACCATCGTGTCGCGCTTCTTGGTGTCGGGCGTGCGGCGCAGCTGGGAGCCGACCTCAAGCTGAATGTTGAAGTTGCGCGCGATGTTGTAGTGCGCGTTGAAGCCGACGCTGGCCAGTTTCACATTGCCCGGCAGATCCGCGAAGTCGGTCTTCTGGCCCAGGTCGGCGTAGTCGAAGAACACGCCCAGCTGCACTTCGTCCTCGAACAGGTCGCGGGCCAGGCTGAAGGCGGGCGCGCGCAATTCGGTGCTCAGCAACAGGGCCTGGCTGCCCAGGGCGATGTTGGTGTCGTAGCCGCGAACGCTGCCGATACCGCCGGCCCCGACCTGTTCGCTGTAGGGCAGGTTGTCGGTGGCGGCCTGTCCCAGCACGCGGGCGATCCAGACGACGCCGTGGGGCAGTTGGGTGGTGCGGGTGATCGACAGGCGATCGTAGAGATAGCTGGCGTTTCCGCCCGGGACCAGCATCCGCAGGGCGGCGTCGGTGTTCTTGTCGGTGATCCCGCCGGGCGAGAAGACCAGCTGGTTCTCGATCTCGGTCTGGCCGTGGCGGTCGCTCAGGCTGGCGTTGTAGATCAGCGGGAACTGGTCGATCTCGACGGCGGTGTCGAGCAGCTCGAAGCCGGAGAATTCCAGGTTGTTGTCCACCCGCTTGTAGTCGAAGCCGATCTGCAGACTCTGCTTGAAGCGCGTCTCTCCGGGCAACTTGCGCACGTAGCGGAGGCTGACCTGGGACGAATGGCCCTTGCTTTCGAAGTCGGGGGCGATCTCCGGAACCTGGGTGGCGTAGGCCCCGAACAGCAGGATCTTGTCGCCGCCGCGCAGCGGAATGACGTCCGACACCGAGTGGGAGTCGTAACGGCCCGAGACGCTGCGCGTGTACTGGTAGGACAGGATCTGGCCCGCGCCGAAGGCGTCGCCCCAGTTCACCCCGACGTTCCATTCGGCTCGGCCGAGAGTGCGCGAGCCCAGATTGTCGTAACCGGCATAGACCCGCCAGGGGGAGCGGTCGTCGACTTGCAGGGTCACGTCGCTGATGCCGGTCTGGACGCCGGGACTGACCACGGCGTCGACGGTGGCGAACGGGTTCTGGTTGTAGTCCTCCAACGCGTCGCGGAACCGGGGCAGGGTCATCACCTCGCCGGGCCTCAGGTCGCCCCAGCGCCGGATCAGGTTCGGCGGGAAGTGGCGCGCGCCGGCGACCTTGACCTCGCCGACCCGGTATTCGGTGACGACGATCTGGATGACGCCGCCGCTGACGTTTTGCGGCGGGGCCACGATCTCCATGAAGGGTCGGCCGGCGGCGCGATAGGCTTCCCGGGCCTGGCGGACGATCTGGTCGAGGCCCGCGCGGGTCAGCGGCTGGCCGACCAGGGGGCGGATCCTGGCGAGAAAGGCCTCATTGGCCAGCACCGGCAGCCCGGCGGCCCGCACGCCGCCGGCGACATCGCCCGCACCCAGGCCGTCCGTTCGCAAGGCCGACAAGCCGTCGACGAACACCACCCCGGACAGCCGGGGTACGAGGACGGTTTGGTCCTGGGAGGCCTGGTCGGTCGCCGTTGGAGCCGTGACGGTGGGTTTTTCCTGGGCGGGCAGGGACGGAACCACCTTCTTGAAGTCCTGGGCGTCGGCCCAGGACGGCGCGAGCCAGGCCGCCAGGCCCAGCGCCGCCAGTCGCGACAGGAGGCAGGATTGGAGGCTCACGGCGGAGGCGCGCCGCCGCCGAAGCTGACAGGCGGGGGTCTGGGCGTGAATCGGACGCTCCATTGCTTCTGCTTGTCGCCCTGGGTCAGGACGCTCTGGGTGGAATTGATGACCGGGGCGCCGCCGTCGACGATCGCGCTGTCCAGGGCCACCTCCGTCACGGAGGGACGGATCACGCTGGGCAGGCCGCCTAGGCCGTTGGTGTAGGCGGCGTAGAGACCGTGGACCGTGGGATAGGGGATGAAGAAGCGCCAGTTGCCGACCGTGTGGAGGAAGGTGGGCAGGACGTTGGGGAAGTCGGGATCGCATCCGACGCCGAGGATCGAGGCGCAGATATTGTCGCCTCCGCTGATCTTGCCCGGGCCGCTCGCGGTCGTCGGCAGAATGTAGTTCGACAGCAACGTTCCGTCGGTGGCGGCGTAGTCGCCGGCGCCCAGGGCGGCGGTGATCAGATGGTTGCCGATCTCCGGACTGTCATAGGTTCCATGCGGTTGGGTGACCTGGGCCCCTTCGCCGGGGGCGAAGCCGCTCAGCGTATAGCTCGACGGATGCAGATAGGCGTCGGTGGTCCCATCATAGACCTTCGAAGGATTGCTGGTGATGGCGGCGGCCAGCAGCGCGCGGTCGATCCGCCCCGTGCCCGACGCCGAGGTCGGCAGGACGTAGTTGGAGAGCAGGGTCCCGCCGCTGGCCAGATAGTCCCCGGCGTTCAGGCTGGCGGTCACAGCCCAGTCGCCGGCGTTGCGGTCGGCGTAGGCCCCCACGGTCTGAGTGATCGTGGCGCCTTGGCCAGCTATGAAGCCGGTCAGTTGGTAGTCCGAGGCGCCCAGGGTCGCTGTCGCCATCCCATCGTAGGTCTTGACCGGCGCGCCGACGATGATCGCTTGCAAGGGCGCGGGGGCGATGTGCCCGAGCCCGGAGGCGAGGGCGGGCAGGTCGTAGTTCGACAACAGGGTGGCGCCGTCGGCCGTGAAGCCGGTTCCGCTCAGCGTCGCGGTGATTATGCGCGCCCCGGCGTCGGCGGAGCCGTAGGTCCCGGTGGTCTGGGTGACGGTCGCGCCCTCGCCGGCGACGAAGCCGAGCATGGCGTAGTTGGCCGAGGTCAGGACCACGCCGGTGGTCGCGTCATAGGTCTTGGTGGGATCGCCGATGATCGTGGCGACCAGCCCGGCCTTGGTGATCAGGCCAAGGCCCGTGGCGCCAGTGGGGAGGTCGTAGTTGGAGAGCAGCGTGCCGGCGTCGGCGGCGAAGTCGGACGCCGCCAGGCTGGTGGTCACGACATGCGCGCCGACATTGCGGTCGGTATAGGTTCCGGCGGTCTGGGTCACGCTCGCGCCTTCGCCGGAGACGAAGCCGCCCAGGATGTAGTCGGACGCGTCCAGCACCGCGTCGGTCGTGCCGTCATAGGTCTTGGCGACGCCGTTCAGGATCGCGGTCAGGGCGGCGCGGTCGATGCGCCCCACGCCCACGGCCGTCGTGGGCAGCAGGTAGTTGGAGAGCAGCGTGCCGCTGTCGGCCGTGAAGTCGGTCGCGCCCAGCGCGGCGGTCACGGCGCGGACGCCGGTGTTGCGGTCGGCATAGGTCCCGGCGGTCTGGGTGATCGTGGCGCCTTCGCCGGTGATGAAGCCGGTCAGGGTGTAGTCACCGGCGCCGAGGACGGCCGAGGTGTTCCCGTCGTAAGTTTTGACCGGGATCCCGACGATCAGCGCCGTCAGCGCGGCCTGGTCGATGCGTCCCGTGCCGCTGGCGACGGTGGGCAGGACATAGTTCGACAGCAGGGTGGCGCCGCCGGCCGTGAAGTCGCCGGCGTCGAGCGCCGCCGTGACCGTGCGCGGGCCGGCGTTGGGCGAGCCGTAGGTCCCGACCGTTTCGGTCACGCTGGCGCTGTCCGTTCCTCGCAGGCCGACCAGGGTGTAGTTGCCCGTCGACAGCGTGGCGACCGTCGTGCCGTCATAGGTCTTGAAGACGCCGTTCAGGATCGCGACCAGGCTGGCCTGGTCGATCTGTCCCGCGCCGCTGGCCGAAGTGGGCAGGACGTAGTTCGACAGCGACGTGCCGCCGTTGGCGGTGAAGTCGCCAACGCCCAGCGAGGCGGTCACCGTCCGTGGGCCGGCGTTGGGGCTGTCGTAGAGCCCGACCGTCTGGCCGATGGTGGCGCCTTGGCCGCCGACGAAGCCGGCGAGGCTGTAGTTGGCCGAGGTCAGGATCGCGCCCGCCGTCGCGTCGTAGGTCTTGGTCGGGTTGCCGATGATCGCGGCGGTGAGAACGGCCTGAGTGATATGCCCCAGGCCGCTGGCGGTGGTCGGCAGCGCATAGTTGGTCAGCAAGGTGCCGCCGTTGGCCACGAAATCGGCGCTGCCCAGGCTGGCTGTCACGGTCCGTGCGCCGACATCTGCGCCGCCGTAGGTTCCCACCGTCTCGGTGATCGTCGCGCCCTGGCCGCCGACGAAGCCCGTGAAGCTGTAGTTGGCCGAGGTCAGGACCGCGCCAGTGGTCGCGTCATAGGTCTTGGTCGGATCGCCGATGATCGCGGCGGTCAGCGTCGCCTTGGTGATGACACCGGCGCCGTGGGCGCTGGACGGCAGGACGTAGTTGGAGAGCAGCGTGCCGGAATTGGCCGTGAAATCGCCGGTCGTCAGGGTGGTCGAGACGTTGCGGATGCCCGCGTTCGCCGTGTCGTAGAAGCCGACGGTCCGCGTGACACTGGCCCCTTCGCCGGCGGCGAAGCCGGAGAGGCTGTAGCTGGCCGGGGCCAGCAGCGCGTTGGTCGTCGCGTCGTAGGTCTTGGTCGGCAGGCCGACGATCGCGGCGGCGAGGATGGCCTGGTCGATCTGGCCCGCGCCGGTGGCGGTGGTCGGCAGGACGTAGTTGGACAGCAGCGTCCCGCCGTTGGCGGTGAAGTCGCCGCTGGCCAGGCTGGCGGTGACCGTGCGCGCTCCGGCGTTCTTGGAATCGTAGGTTCCGACGGCCTGGCTGACGGTGGCGCCCTGGGCGCCGATGAAGCCGGACAGGCTGTAGTTGGCCGAGACCAGATGGGCCGCCATCGTGCCGTCATAGGTGCGGGTGGGATTGCCGATGATGCTGGCGGTCAGCTGGGCCGGATCGATTTGGCCAAGGCCGCTGGCGGTGGTCGGCAGGACGTAGTTGGCCAGCACCGTCGCGCCGGTGGCCGTGAAATCGCCGGCGTCGAGCACGGCGCTCACGTTGCGCGTGCCGGCGTCGGCCGAGGCGTAGGTCCCCACCGTCTCGGTCACGCTCGCGCCGTCGGCGCCGACGAAGCCGGACAAGCTGTAGTTCGTCGTGGTCAGGATCGCCCCGGTGGTCGCGTCATAGGTCTTGGTCGGCGTGCCGATGATGCTGGCGATCAGCGACGCCGGGGTGATCGTACCCGCGCCGCTGGCGGTGGTCGGCAACACGTAGTTGGCCAGTAGCGTGCCGCCATTGGCCGTGAAGTCGCCGGTGTCGAGGCTGGTGGTGACCGTGCGCGGGCCGGCGTTGACGCTGTCGTAGAGGCCGGCGGTCTCGGTGACGCTGGCCCCCTGGCCGGCGACGAAGCCCGAGAGACTGTAGTTGCCGGTCCCCAGCGTCGCCGCCAGCGCGCCATCATAGGTCTTGGTCGGGTTGTTGACGATGCTGGCCGTCAGGATCGCCTGGTCGATCTGGCCGCCGCCGATCGCCGTGGTCGGCAGAACGTAGTTGGAGAGCAGGGTCCCCGAGCCGGCGGTGAAGTCGCCGGCGGCCAGGGCGGCGGTCACCACGCGGGCTCCGGCGTCGGCCGAGGCGTAGGTTCCGGCGATCTGGGTGACGGTCGCGCTTTCCGAACCGATGAAGCCAGCGAGGCTGTAGTTGGCGCTGGTCAGCACGGCGTTGGTGGTGGCGTCGTAGGTCTTGGTCGGCGTTCCGATGATCGAAGCGGCCAGGGTCTTGGGATCGATCGTCGCCGAAACGCCCGTCGGCTGGACTAGGATGTAGTTGCCGGCGTCGACGCCGGTCAGCAGGTAGCCGGTGGGGTCGACCAGATAGTTGCCCACGTTGGGCGAGCCGAAGGCCGCGTTGGAGGCGCTGCTGTCGACGTCGAGATCGTCGGAGCCCAGCGTACCGACCACGGTGGTCCCGGCGTTGTTCAGGGTCAGGGCCGTCGTGCCGTCATAGGTCTTGGTGTTGGCCAGCATGCCGGCCAGGGTGACCGTGGCGGGCGTGATCTCGCCGATCGGGGCGTTGGTCAGGCTGGAGCCGATGCTGTAGTTGCCCGCGTCGGCGCCGCCCAAGGCGAGGCCGGTGAGCGTGACGCCGATGCCGCTGTTGACGTTCTTGTTGGCGTAGAAGCCGGCGATCGACGCGGTGTCGACACTGACATCCTCGCCCGCCACGAAACCGGCCAGGGTGTAGGCGCTGGAACTGGTCGGCAGCTCGACCCCCGAGGTGTAGATCCGCGTCACCTTGATCAGGTTCAGCAGGGCCGCGGTGATGTCGGCGGTCAGGTAGTTGGGCTGTTGCAGGATGTAGTTGCCGGCGTCCGCGCCGCTGAGGGCGTAGCCGGTGGTGGTCACGGCCTTGCCGGTCCCGACATTGGGATCGCCGAACAGGCCCGTCGTGGCGTTGACTAGGGTCAGGTCGTCCGCGCCTAGCCGGCCACCGAGGGTGGTCGCGGCGTTGTTCAGCGTCGCGGCCGTCGTGCCGTCATAGACCTTGCTGTTGGCGATCGCACCGACCACGGTGGCCGGCGCCTGGTCGACATGGCCAGCGCCCGTGGCGCTGGTCGGCAGGATGTAGTTGGTCAGCAGCGTGCCGCCGTCGGGGCTGTAGTCGGCGTTGTCCAGCGCGGCGGTGACCGTTCGGTCGCCGGCGTTCTTGCTGTCATAGGCGCCCAGGGCCTCGGTGATGGTGATCGCCTCGCCCGACACCACGCCGACTAGGTCGTAATTGGCCGAGGTCAGGGCGGCGTTGGTGTTGGTGTCGTAGATCTTGGTCGGATTGCCGATCAGGCTGACGCTCAGCGCCTTGGGCGTGATGATCCCGATCGGCTGGGCGGTGACGGTCGGTGAGATCGAATAGTTGCCCGCGCTGGCGCCCGACAGGCTCAGGCCGCTGAGCGTGACGTCGATGCCGCCGATCACCACGCCGCCGCTCAGCGCCCCGGCCACGTTCTTGTCGGCATAGGCGCCCGAGAGCGACCCGGTGTTGGCGATGACCGTGTCGCCAGCGAAGACCCCGGTGAAGGTGTAGGCGGACGCCGCGGTCGGCAGGGTCAGGTCGCCGGTATAGACGCGGCTCACCGAGGCCAGGGTGATCGGGGCGGGGGTGATGTCGGCGGTCAGGTAGTTGGGCTGTTGGACGATGTAGTTGCCCGCGTCGGCGCCGGAGATGGCGTAGCCCGTGGTGGTGACCGGCTTGGCCGTCCCGACATTGACGTCGTTGAACTGACCCGTGGTGGCGTTGGTCAGGGTGACGACGTCGGTTCCCAAGACGCCGGCCAGCTGGGTGTTGGTGTTGTTCAGCGTGGCGGCGGTGGTGCGGTCATAGACCTTGTTGTTGGCCTGGGCGCCGCTGACCGTCAGGGTGGCCGGGGTGATGAAGCCGATAGGCTGGGCGGTGACGGTCGAGGCGATGTCGTAGTTGCCCGCGTCGGCGCCCGACAGCGCCAGGCCGGCCAGGGTCACGTTGATGTTCGAGGCGACGTTCTTGTCGGCGTAGGCGCCGGTGATACTGGCGGTGTCGACGGTGACGGTGTCGCCGCCCACCACGCCCGAAAGGGCGTAAGCCCCGCTGGCGGCCGGCAGGTCGACGTCGGCGTCATAGACCCGCGTGACCGAGGCCAGGGCGATCGTCGCCTTAAAGATGTCGGCGAACAGGCCGGTGGGCTGCACGACCGTGTAGTTGCCCGCGTCGACGCCCGCGATCGCGTAGCCTTGGGCGGTGACGGCGATGTTCGTCCCGACGTTCTTGCTGGCGAAGGTCCCGGTCGCCCCGGTCGAGACCACGGTGACGACGTCGGCGCCCAGCCGGCCCGCCAGACCGGCGGCGCTGCTGTCGAGGGCGGCGTTGGTATTGCCGTCATAGACCTTGTCCAGCGCGGAGATGTTGATCACCTGAATGCTGGCGGGTGTGATCGCGCCCGCGCCGGCCGCCGAGACGGGCAGGGTGTAGTTGGCCAGGTTCGTGGATCCCGAGCCGGTGAAGTCGCCCGCGCCCAGCGTGGCCGTGACCGTGCGGACGCCGACATTGTCGCTGTCATAGGTCCCGACCGCCTGGCTGACCGTCGCGCCCTGACCGGCCACGAAGCCGGCCAGCTGGTAATTGCCGCTGGTCAGCGCGGCGAGCGTGGTGTCGTCGTAGATCTTGGTCGGATTGCCGACGATCGTGGCGCTGAGCACGGCCTTGTTGATCGTGCCGCCGCCCTGGATCGACGTGGGCAGGGCGTAGTTCGACAGATCGGTGCCGCTGTTGGCCACGAAGTCGGAGACCACCAGCGAGGCGGTCACGGTGCGAGCCCCGGCGTCGGGGCTGTCGTAGGCGCCGCCGGACGACTGGGTGATCGTCGCGCCTTCCCCGCCCACGAAGCCGGTCAGGCTGTAGTTGGCGGCGGTCAGGAAGGCCTGGCTGCTGGCGTCGTAGCCCTTGGTGGGATTGCCGATGATCGATCCCGTCAGGAGGGCGGGGGTGATGTCGGCGACCAGATAGCTGGGTTGGCTGAGGCTGTAGTTGGTGGCGTCGGCGCCGGTGAGGGCGAAGCCGGAGGCGACCACCGGCAGGTTGGTCCCGACGTGGGTCTGGCGGAAGACGCCGCTGGCCGAACCACCGGTGAAGCCGATGGCGTCACCCGAGAAGGCGCCGTCCAACACCGCCAGCGACAGATCCAGCGACGCCGTCGTCGTGGCGTCGTAGGCCTTGTCCAGGGCCACGACGCCCTGGACGGTCACCGGCCTGGGGGTGATGTCGGCCGTCAGGCCGGTCGGCTGGAACAGCTGGTAGTTGTCGGTCGACGAGCCGCTCAGGGTGAAGCCCGTGGCGGTCACCGTGATCCCCACGCCGACGTTGCGGGTGGCGAAACTGGCCGTCGCGCCCGAGGTCACCAGGGTGATCGAGTCTGTGGGCACCACGCCGAACACGCCGGCGCTCGCGACATTCAGGGTGGCGACCGTGGTGGTGTCGTAGACCTTGTTCCGCGCCGTGGCCCCGACGATCGTCAGGGGCGCCTTGGTGATCGTGCCGGGCCCGTTGATGTCGACCGGCAGGAAATAGTTGGCCAGCCGTGTCCCGGGGTTGGCGATGATATAGGCCGGGCTGACGATCGCGGAGACGAACCGAGCCCCGGCGTTGGAGCTCTCATAGGCGCCCAGCGAGGTTTCGGTGATCGTGGCGCCTTCCCCCGCGACGAAGCCGCTGGCGGCGTAGTTGGCCTGGGTCAGCAGGACCGTGGTCGTGCCGTCATAGACCTTGGTCGGGTTGCCGATGATGCTGGCCGTCAGGGTCCTGCGCAGGATCGAGCCCAGGCCCGTGGCTTCGGTCGGCAGGTTGTAGTTGTCGAGATTGGTGCCGGGATTGGCCGTGAAGTCGCTGGGCGAGAGCTGGGCGGTGACCACCTGGGAGCCGGCGTTGATGTCGCCATAGGTGCCGACCGTCTGGGTGACGAGCGCGCCTTCGCCGGTGATGAAGCCGCCCAGGGTGTAGTCGGTCGGAGTCAGGGTGGCGACGTTGTTGCCGTCATAGACCTTGGTGGGGTTGCCGGTGATGTCGGCGAAGATCACGCCCGGGCCGATGTCGCGGCGGATGATGGTGCCGATCCCCGTGACGGGGGAGGGGATGATGTAGTTGGAGACCAGCGTGTTGGAGGCCGGCGCCATGTCGCTGGCGTCCAGATTGACGCTGACGGTGCGCGTGCCGGCGTCGGCCGAGCTGTAGGTCCCGTGCGTCTCGGTGATCGTCATGTCCTCGTCGGAGATCAGGCCGAGGATTTGGTAGTTCGCGTCGGTCAGGGTCGCGCTGTCGTTGCCGTCATAGGTCTTGGTGGGATTGCCGATGACGGTGATCACCAGGGGCGCGGGATTGATCGTGCCGGGCCCCGTGGCGGCGGTGGGCAGGATGTAGTTGGAGAGCAGGGTGCCGGCGTTGGCGACATAGTCGGGCGGGGTGAGCTGGGCGACGACCGTGCGCGCGCCGGCGTCCTTGGACGAATAGGCGGCGCTGGCCGACTGGGTGATCGAGCCGCCCTCGCCGGCGACGAAGCCGCTCAGGAAGTAGTTGCCCGCGCCCAGGGCGGCGGCCGTCGTGCCGTCATAGGTGCGGGTGGGGTTGCCGACGATCGAGGCGGTCAGCGGCGCGGCCAGGATATTGCCCGACGGCGCCGTCGGGGGCGTGACGATGTAGTTGCCGGCGTCCGCGCCCGTGACCGAGACGTTGCTGGCGATCACCGGAATGTTCACGCCGACGTTCTTGTTGCTGAAGTTGAAGATCGCGCCGACGGGCGAGACCGTCACGTCGTCGGTCCCCAGGCGTCCGGCCAGGGTGGCGTTGCTGACATCGATGGTCGCGACGGTCGTGCCGTCATAGACCTTGTCGTTGACCCGCACGTTCTGGACCAACAGCGTGGCCTTGGTGATGTCGGCCGTCAGGCCGCCGGGCTGGCCGACCGTGTAGTTGGCGGCGGCGGTCCCCGTGAGGGTGAAGCCCGCCGTCGTCACCGCGATGCCTGTACCGACGTTCTTGGTGGCGAAGGTTCCGGTCGCGCCGGCTCCGCTCAGCGAGACGTCGTCGCCGCTCACGATCCCGAAGATGCTGGCGCCGCTGGTGTTCAACGTGGCCGACGTGGTGGCGTCATAGACCTTGTTGCTGGCGGTCACGCCGTTGAGGATCAGGGTCGCCTGGTTGATCAGGCCGGCTCCGAAGCCCGTGGTCGGCAACACGTAGTTGTCCAGACTGACGCCGCCGCCGGCCGTGAAGTTGGGGATCGCGAAGGTGGCGTTGACCGTGCGCGCGCCGGCGTTGGCGGAGTCGTAGGTCGCGGTGGCCGCGCCGTTCAAGGTCACCGTCTCGCCGGCCGCGACGCCGCTCAGCGACAGATTGGCGGCGGTCAGGGCCACCGACGTGGTGGCGTTGTAGGTCTTGGTGGGCGTGCCGATGATGCTGGCGGTCAGCACCGCCCGTTCGATGACGCCGGTGTTGGCGCTGAAGCTGGGCGCGACCGTGTAGCCGTAGACATCGACGCCGCCGTGGGTGGCGGTGAAGTTCGTCGCGGTGACGGTCAGGCCCGTCCCCGCGTTTTTGGTGGCGTAGGCGCCGTCCAGGCTCCAGTCGTCGCCATTGACCAGGCCGGTGACCGTGGTGTTGGCGTCGTCGAGCAGGGCGGTGGTCGTGCCGTCATAGGACTTGGTGATCGCGCCCAGCGTGACGCCGATGGTCGGGGCGAGGCTGTAGAGCAGGCCGTTTCCGGCCGCCGCTGGCGTCGCGCCCGCCGGGGCGTTGTACTGGTAGAAGTCGGGCGTCAGTCCGCCCACGGTGTCGTTGGCCGGGTTGGCCGAATAGACCCGCCAGGCGCCGCCGGAGGAGGAGAGGGCGTTCGCGCCCCGCTGGTTGACGAACAGCGTGGTGGTCAGGGTGATGTCGGACGTGCTGGCCACGGTGCCTGCGGCGGCGAGCGTCAGCTGTCCGGTGGCGCGCAATGTCACGTCGCCGCCGCCCGAGATGGCGGCGTTGACCGACAGGTTACGATAGGCGTCCAGGGTCAGGTCGCCCGAGCCCGTCCAGATCACCGGCGCGGCCACCGTGATGTCGCCTGCGCCGCCCGCGCCGCCGGCCGTGGTCTGCTGGGTGACGTTCGTGCCGCCGTTCAGGGTGGTGGTGATCGTCGAGGCCGCGGCCGCGTCGATCGTCAGGTCGTCGGGGTCGACCAGCCAGTCGCCGCCCCGGCCGGCGTCGATCCGCGCGGCGCCCAAGGTCAGGGTTCGACCCGAAGTCTCGATCCGCCCGCCGCCCAACGGGCCGCCCGCCAGGATGCTGGCGCCGCTGGCCACTGTCGTCCGCTCGGCCAGGTCCGCTCCAGTGCGGTAGCCGCTGGTCCCGATCAGCACCTCGCCGCCGGCGCCGGGGGCCGACACCCTGGCGGTGGACGCCAGGACGACGTCCTTGCCGTTGACCGTCACCTTGCCGCCCGCGCCCGACAGGTTGCTGGCGCTCAGAACGCCGGAGACCTCGACCACGCCCTTGGGCGCCGTGAGCCACAGCTGGCCGTCGATGGTCTGGCTGCCGGTGGCCTGGATCAAGCCGTCGCGATTGCCGGCCAGGGCGAAGACATTGCCCTCGGCGGCCTTCAGCGCCACGGCCGCGGCCTGGATGCGGCCGGTCTGGGTGACGTCGCCGCCGCCGGAGCGCACCGAGACGAACAGGCGATCGGCCTGGCCGTCGGCGGCGCCCAGCAGCACGTCGTCGGCGGCGGCCAGGGTGACCCGACCGTTGCCGGCGGTGATCGTTCCGCTGTTGGTCACCGAGCGGGCGATCATCACCACGCCGCCCTCGCGCGAGACGATCTCGCCGGCGTTGACGATCGCGCCGCCGGACTCGCCCTTCACGCTCAGCGGGCCGCCGGCCATGAACGCGTCGATGTTCATCTCGCGGGTCGAGGCGACGAAATTGCCGCCGGCGATCACCCGCCCGCCCGCGCCGATGATCACCCCGTTGGGGTTCATCAGATAGACCGAGCCGGTGGCCGACAGCAGGCCGTCGATCCGCGAGAGCTGTCCGCCCGTCACCCGGTTCAGGGTGGCCCCGTTGGCGTTGTTGATCAGCACCTTGCCGGTCTCGCCGATCGAGAAGTCGTTCCAGTTGATCACGCCACGCGCGGACACCTGGTCGATGGTCAGGAGGTTGGGCGAAGCGGAGGCGATCGCGCCTTCGCCCCTGACGAAAGCGCCGCCCGACGGCAAGGCGGCCGGCGCTTGAGCCAGGGCCGGCGCCGTGCCCGCGAGCATGAGCATGGTCCCGCCCAGCAGCCACGACCGCAGACGCTGGGCTCGCATCACGACGACCTCCCGCCAGCTGAAACCTTTGATCAGGCGTCAGTTTTGGCCCCCGCGCGAGGTCGGGCAATCAGGCGGATACCTAGGTCTGAGCTCCGAAAACGCTGGCTGGGAGGCTGGCCGCTTCCTCGAACGTCGGCTTCCCGACTCGTGGTCGACGACCTTGAGCTTTCGGCCCCGCGCGAGCGTGGCCCATGAAGAGAACTGGACCGCCAAAGGCTGCGAACTTGAAGGAACACGAGCCTGTCCGGCTAGGGATCTGGACCCTCACGCCCTGGGGTTTTCCTCGATACTCGCTGCCGACCGGCGCGCGCAAAGTCCCCCGCGAGCAGCGGCTCGCGAGGAAAACGCCATGGCCAAGAAGCCCAACATTCTCGTCATCTGGGGTGACGACATCGGCTGGCAGAATGTCAGCGCCTATGGCCTGGGCACCATGGGCTACACCACGCCCAATATCGACAGCATCGGCTATGAAGGCATCCGCTTCACCGACCACTACGCCCAGTCGTCCTGCACCGCTGGGCGAGCCTCGTTCATCACCGGCCAGTATCCGATCCGCTCGGGCATGACGACAGTGGGCATGCCGGGCGACCCCCTGGGCCTGCAACCGGAGTCGCCATGCCTGGCCGAGGTGATGAAGGCCCAGGGCTACGCCACCGGCCACTTCGGCAAGAGCCACCTGGGCGATCGCAACGAGCACCTGCCCACCAATCACGGCTTCGACGAGTTCTTCGGCAACCTCTACCACCTCAACGTCTCCGAGGAGGAAGAGCAGCGCGACTACCAGAACTTCGCCAAGGGCTATGCGGGCAGTCTTGAAGCCTACGAGAACAAGTTCGGCGCGCGCGGCGTGATCCACAGCTTCGCCACCGACAAGGACGATCCGACCGTCGACCCGCGCTTCGGCAAGATCGGCAAGCAGACCATCAAGGACACCGGTCCGCTGCACCAGGAGCGCATGCACGACGTCGACGGGGCCGAGTTCATCCCCAAGGCGCTGGACTTCATGAAAAAGGCCAAGGCCGACGACAAGCCGTTCTTCGTCTGGCTCAATTCCAGCCGCATGCACCTCTATACGCGCCTGAACGAGCAGTGGCGTTACGCGGCCGAGAAGTACACTTCCGAGGTCGACCTACACGGCTCGGGCATGCTGCAGCACGACCACGACGTCGGCGTGGTGCTGGAGTTCCTCAAGGCCAACGGGCTCGAGGAGGACACCATCGTCTGGTATTCCACCGACAACGGCCCCGAGCACTCGTCCTGGCCGCACGGCGGCACGACCCCGTGGCGCGGGGAGAAGATGACCACCTACGAGGGCGGGGTGCGGGTGATCTCGATGATCCGCTGGCCGGGCCACATCAAGCCGGGGCAGTTGCTCAACGGCATCCAGGCTCATCAGGACATGTTCACCAGCCTGGCGGTCGCCGCCGGCGTGACCGACGTGGTCGAGAAGGTGAAGGCCGAGAAGAAGCAGTACATCGACGGGGTCAACAACCTGCCCTACTGGACCGGCGAGGCCACGGAATCGGCGCGCAACTACATCTTTCACTACAGCGAGAGCAAGCTGACGGCGGTGCGGTTGGGGCCGTGGAAGTGGCACTTCGCGACCACCGAGGACTATTACGGCACCATCACTGGGCGGAGTAAGCCGATGGTGTTCAACATCCGCATGGACCCGTTCGAATCCTACGCCAGCACGGACGCTTACGGCCACCTTCTGCAGAAGGTGTCGTGGATGGTCGCGCCGATCGGCGAACTGATGAAGGAACACCTGGGCACCTTGGCCGAATATCCGCCGGTGCAGGGCGGCAAGTCGTTCGACATGTCGCAGGTGGTCGAGCAGTTCCTCAGCCACGGGCATGATTGAGGCGACACGAAAGCGGGTCTTCCACACGAACGCGTGACGTGCGTCGGCCTGAAGTACGGACGCGCTGGGCCGAGGGGATTTACGTGCCGGCCTATGTGCGCCGTTACCCGTTCGTGTTCATCGAGGCCGGGAACGGCAAGCCTTCGGCCCTGACCCAGGGGGCCATGGCCTTCTGCGGCGAATTCCACGCCCAACACCTGCAGACCCGGGCCTTCGGCGCGGCCTTGGTGCAATTCCACCTGGCTTCGCTGGAGCGCTTCACCGACTTGCTGGGTCGTGAAAGCCAGAATGTGGCGGCCACTGACGATGAATTGTCATCAGACGGTGGCAAAAGCGCCAAGAGATCCACCGTCCGCCCCTCCAAGAAAGACCAGGTCATGGCGTTGCTTCCCGTTCGCGTTCTCACGCTTGTTTTTCTCGCCGGCGCGGCGACGCCGGCTCTGGCCCAAGCCCCGGCCGGCCAGGCCGCCCCGTCGCTGGGCGGCAATCCCGTGCCTGGCGTGTGCCTGCTGTCGCGCGAGGCGATCTTCGCCAACGCCAAGGTCGGCGTGGCCGCCTCGGCCCGGCTGCAGCAACTGACCCAGGAGGCCCAGGCCGAGGTCGAGACCGACCGCAAGGCGCTGGATGTGGACCTGAAGGCCTATCAGGCCGAGCAGGCCAAGCTGACCCCGGCCCAGCGCCAGGCCAAGGAACAGGCCCTGGCGCCGCGCGTCCAGGCCATGCAGGCCAAGGCTCAGCAGCGCTCGCGCGAGATCGAGGCCACCCGCGAAAAGGCCCTGGCCCAGATCTCCACCGCGGCCCAGCCGGTGATCGCCCAGGCCTACAAGGCCAAGAGCTGCGGCCTGCTGATCGACCGGGGCGGCGTGCTCGGCGGCAACCTGACCAACGACCTGACCGCCGACGTGGTCAAGGGGCTGGACGCGACCATGACGACCATCAGTTTCAACCGCGAAGTCCTGCCGGCCGCGCCGCGCTGACGAGATAGGGCGAGCCGCTCAAAGCGCCGAGCGGCTCGCCCTATCTCAACTTGAAAGGACATCCGGTGCGCAGACTTCTTGCCTCACTCGCCGCGGTCGTCGGCCTGTCGCCCTCGGCGGCCGGCGCCGCGACGCCGACCACGATGTCGCCCCAGGCGGCGCCCGCGGCCTGGGTCGCTTACGCCAACCTGGTCAATCAGGCGATCACCAGTCAGCTCGGCGGATTCGATCCCGCCGCCACGCGGCTGCGCGACTATCTGGACGAAATCCCGGGGGCGACACCGGAGGGCCGCGTTCAACTGCCGCTCCGGGTCTGGATCGATGGCGCGGGGGTGATCACCCGGATCGATTTCGCGCTCTTCGCCCATCCCGAGCCCAACGCCGACCTCCAGGCCCTGCTGGTCGGCCATCGCCTGCCGCAAGTTCCGCCCAAGGCCATGCTGCTGCCGATCCGCTTGATGATCGGGCTGGAGCCAGCGCCGGCCGACGCGGGGTCACCGGCGGCCGAGCGCCCTCGATCCTCCTTCTAGATCGCGCGCGCGTAGGCGGCGTCGACGCGCGATCGTGATCAGTTGAAGGTCTTGGCCTGTTGGTCGATCAGGCTCACCTCGACGCGGCGATTGAGGCGACGGCCATCCGGCGTGGCGTTGGTGGCGGTAGGCAGGGCTTCGCCGTGACCTTCCAGGCGCAACCGCCCGCGATCGACTCCCATCACCGCCAATGCGTCGGCGACGGCTTGGGCGCGGTCGCGCGACAGGGTGAGGTTCGCCGCCGTTGAGCCGACCGAGTCGGTGAAGCCGTCGATCCGCAGCCGCGTGCGAGGATTGGCGCGCAGATAGCCCGCCAGAGGCTTCAATTGGGCCTCCATGCCCGGACGCAGGGCGGCGCTGCCGGTCTTGAACAACGTATCCTGCAGCGTCAGCATCGCGCCGTAGCGCCCTTGCTTGAAATGGTAGTTGCGCATCCCCTGGCGGTCCCAGTCGCCCGCCGTGACGCGGGGGTCCTGCCCGGGTTGGTCCCAATGGCCGCGGCGCTCCCAGTCGAAGTGATCGCGGTCGCGGCCGGCGATCTCGAAGAAGGCGCGATTGGCGGCCTGGGCTTCTCGCAGATTGATCTGGCCGTCGTGGTTGAAATCGAAGTTGCGTCACGAAGGCCTGGCCGCGACGCGTGTCGCGTAGGGCCGGCGCCAGCTCGCGGACGCCGGAACCGTGCAACTGATAGGCGCGGCGATCGTCCACGCCTCCGCCGCTCCAGTCCCAGCGGTCCTGCGCGTTCGCGGCGACCGGGAGCTGACTGGCGGCCAGGACGCACAGAAGGGCCGCGCCGAGCTTTGATCGAATGTGGGTCATCATCGTGCCTTTCAAATTGCCTCGCCATCCATGGCGAAGCTGGCTTGAACGCCCCCTGTGAGGGCGAGTCAGGATCTGTTCAGGTCGGGCCAAGGCGGGGTCTCAGGAACGGAAGAACCGCAGGGCGTTTTGCCAGGCGCGGCGCTTCTGGCCGGCGATCAGGCAGATGCACGGCCCTTCGCTGGTGACCTGCAGGACGGGGCCGTCGCCGATTTCCAGCTGGAGAAAGTCGCCGACCTGGAAGGTGCGGTATCGGTCCCGAAAGGCGCCTTGCAGGACATGGATGTATTCGGGGCTCCGATGGCCCCGATCGGGGATGCGCCCTCGAGCGCCGATGGCCAGGACGATGGCCCGCCAGCGATGGTGAGTCGGCGCATGGACGCGGGCGATCCAAGCGCCCGGCGCGATCCAGCGACGCCGGTCGATCTGGAAATCCAGAAGCGCCAAGGCGCCTGATCGGTAGACGCCGTGGAAGGTGGTTCTGCGTCGCCGTCCGGGAGATGGGGCGCGCGCTTCCAGACCGCCTGCGGTCTCCGGCGAGATCGGGAGCGCCAGATCGTCGTCCTGCCCGAACTCGGCGATCACCGCGCGACAGTCGGCGCAATCCTGAACATGGATCATCACGGGCAGGTTGGCCGCCATCGGCTGGGCGCTGGCGACAAAATCCAGGAGGGCGGCTGCGGAAGGATGATGGTTGGGCATCGGATTTCGCGGTTCGGCGCGCCCTCGCGAAATCGCGAGGGCGGACAGGCCTCGTCCAGAAGCGGAAGCGTAAAACGCCCTAGGGCGCGGCGGTCGGCGGAGCCAGGACGACCTGGACCTGCGGCAGGGAGACGTTCACGCGCTGGATCACGTCGCTGGTCAGGTCGGCGTTGCCGTTGAAGCCATAGGCGGCTCCGCGGTCCAGAAGCACGCCGCATTGGCGCGCCGTCACCAGGTTGGAAAGGATGGGATTGATCGCGGCGCTGATCTGGCGTTCGGCGTTCACGCGCGTCTGGACGATCTGGTTCTCCCGGGTCTGACGCAGACGCAGGAAGGCCTGGGCCCGCTGCTGCAGCTGCGCGGCGGCTTGCTGATACTGGCCGGCCGGCATGGTCTTGCTTTGGGCCTGAAGCGTGCGTGTCTGGGCCAGAATGGCGCCTTCTTCCTGATCGAGCTCGGTCTTAATCGACGCCTGGAGCTGCTGAAGTCGCTGGGTGCCGTCCTGGCCGGCGCGCGAGCCGCCCAAGGCCATGCTGAGAGAGAAGAGGCAGACGCCGGCCGGCGCGGCGCCGTAGGCGATGCGGACCGGCTGCGGCCGCGCCTGGGCATGAGCCGAGCCGTAGAGTCCGCCGAGGGCGACAACCCCGGCGGCGACATGCCCCGCTCGCCGAAAAATTCCGCGCCATTCGATCATCTTCGTTGCCCCTATGTCCAAGCGAGAATCCGGTTTCGGATGAATTCGCATGTTGATGTTCTGACTTAGTGCCAAATCCGGAGATGATTTGTTGTAAACTATTGCAACGTGCCTTCGTTGTACTCGCTATTCTGGTCGGAATATTGAGTGATTTTCGAGCTTAGGCGCTGTGCGCGGCTGCCAATATTCCCTGGCGTGGCGAGCGGCGGTCATGGGGAGCGCGCCTTGTTGTTCCGGTGATTCCCGGATGGCGCGGCGGCGGCCCAAATCCTCGATTTTCTTCTGGAAAATCTTGCGGGCAGGGCGTCTTGACCTGCTCGTGGCTTTTTCAAGGCGCGCCGTAAGGCGTCACTCTTCCTGCCTAGATCGAGCGAACAGCCGAGGGGCGATCATCTTCCCCTCGGGCGCCGTGGAAATTCTTGCAGAGATCGCTGTGTCCATCGAAGAGAAGTGAATTGTTTAGTATTGTTACATTTCGATGTAATGATAGTTTATACTTGTATACTTTTGTGAAGTCACAAAAGGTCACACCTAAATCCGCCGATTGGCAGCTAACGTCCCAAATATAGAACGGGGTTATCTGTTGGAGAGGGCGGATATTGCATTCATGCATATCCATGACGCAGGGGCAGGCTGATCGAGAAGATCAGCAAAAAGTCACGATTGCTGAGGGCTTTACCGCTGCTCGGCCGCGACTTCGCGAACTCGCGCCTTCCTTCACGACCGCGTTCGACCCGACGGGGCACTCCAGCGCCGCCGGTTCCCGGAAGCCCGGAAAGAAGGCGTCATGAGCAAGATCATCGAACCGAAACGCGCAGAGACCGTCTACGGCCGTGAGTTCAGAGGCGGACGCCTCACCAAGTGGTGTGGGCGGACGGCAAGTATTGGTCCGGACGCGACCAGCACAGCGACCCTGGCCCCGGTGATTTCCAGCGCGGCGATCGGCGCGCTCATGGCGATCGGATTGGGGGCCGCCAACCCGGCTCACGCTCAGAATATGGTGGTCATCAAGGGCGAGGGCGGCAGCGTCGGCATCTGCGAGGCCGGATCGGGCGTGACGATCGGCGGGATCGTCGCCCCCTGCACGCCCGTCAATCAGCAGGCCAGCGTTCGGATCGGCAACAACGAAACCGGGGCCAATGTCGCCACCGGCCAGCGGGGCGTCTTCATCGGCGACGGCGCCGGCCAGTTCATGACCGGCGCGGACAATGTGGTGCTCGGCACGAACGCCGGCGCGGGATCCGCGGGCGCGCTCTCGGCCGTGGCGAACACGGTCGCGATCGGCAAGACCTCGGTCGCCTCGGGCGGCAACAACGTCGCGATCGGCGCCACCGCGGTCGCCTCGGGCGACCAGTGGGCGACGGCGGTCGGCGGCCTGGCGAAGGCCACGGCTCGGGCCACGTCGGCGTTCGGCGAGGAAAGCCAGGCGACCGGACAGGATTCGACGGCCTTGGCCTACAAGGCCGCCGCGTCGGGTCCGGGTTCGACGGCGGTGGGCGCCTACAGCCAGGCGACCGCCCTGCAGGCCGTCGCGCTGGGTACCTATGGGACGACCGCGACCGGCGTCTCAAGCACCGCGGTGGGCGCTTATTCGAGCGCGACCGGCGGGAATAGCACCGCGCTCGGCGTCGGCGCTCAGGCGCTTGCCGATGGCTCGCTCGCGGCGGGCGATCAAGCGGTGGCGACCGGTGCGCGCGACGTCTCGATCGGTTCGCTGGCGGGCGTCGGCTCGGCTTCGACGGGCGGATCGACCTTCGTCGGAATGGATGCGGGCCGCCAGCAGAGCGGGGGCAACAACACTTCGATTGGCGAAGGCGCCGGCCTTGCCAGCACCGGCGATCTCAACACCGGCGTCGGCCCGGGCGCCCTGCGCAATGTGGTCGGCGACCGCAATGTCGCGATGGGCGTCGGCGCGCTGCAGCTCGCCCAGGGCAACTCCAACGTCGCGATCGGTGACGGCGCCAATCTGTCGACCACGCAGACAACGTTCACCGATACAGTCGCCATTGGCGCCGCATCGAGCGCCAGCTCCGACGGCGCTGTCGCCGTTGGCAGGTCCGCGGTCGCCAAGGGCGGCAAGTCGGTGTCGATCGGCGTCGGCAACACGGCCTTCGGCGACGGCGCGGTGTCGATCGGCGATCCCAGCTACGCCAGCGGTACGGGCGTGTTCACGGGCGGCGCCGACAACATCGCCAACAGCGACGGCAGGGCCGCGGCGGACGCGACGAACCAGACGGTCGGCGCGGTCGCCATCGGCAACGCCAACCAGGCCATCGGCCAGGGCGCGGTCGCGATCGGCAACAGCACCTACACCTCCGGCGGCGTCGCCATTGGCGACAGGGCCTATGGCGGCCGGGCGGGCGGTATCGCCATCGGCCAGCGCGCGAACTCTTCGGACTGGAGCGGCACGATCGCGATCGGCCAGGACAGCGCGGCCGAGGAAGGCGGCGTGTCCTTGGGGCAGTACGCGGGGGCGAAGGATTTCTCCGTCGCGATCGGCTCTCAGGCCACAGCCAATGTGGCGGAAGCCTCGGTCGCGCTCGGCCAGGGGTCGGTGGCGGACCGGGTCGGAATGCTCGGCGGCACGGAGCTCTTCTCCAACGCGGCGGTCAATTCCTTCAGGGGCGCGGTTTCCGTCGGCTCGGCCGGGCTCGAGCGCCAGATCACCAACGTCGCGGGCGGCACGCAGGCGACCGACGCCGTCAATGTCCGCCAGCTCCAGGCGGTCGCCGACGATCTCACGCATTACTACAGCGTCAACGACGCCGGCGTGCAGCAGGCCAACTACAACAACGACGGCGCGTTGGGCGCGAACGCGATCGCGGGCGGGGTGAATGTCATCGCCCGGGGCTCGGGCGACTTGGTGATGGGGAGCGGCTCACAAACCCTGGGTCTGCTCGGTGGCAACGCGATCGCCATGGGCGTCGCGGCTCAGGCGAGCGGAACCAATGACACCGCGATCGGTCATGGCGCGCTGGTTTCGGAAAATTACACCAACGACGGGTTGCACAATGGCGGCGGTATTGCGCTTGGCCTCAACGCCCAGGCGCTCAGCAACAACGCGAACGGTAATATCGCGATCGGTGCGAACGCGGTTTCCGCTGGGCAATTCGGCGCGTCGGTCGCCATCGGGCAAAATGCGTCGACGGTCAGCGGCGGCGCCGCGGTCACGATCGGTGCGTCAAGCGTGGCCGGTGACAGCGCCGTAGGCATCGGCGGCGCAGCTAAGGCTACCGGGTTCCAATCGATCGCGCTGGGGCGTGAGGCCCTCGCCAGCGGACAGAACACCCTGGCCGTCGGCACGCTCTCGAATGCGAGCGGAACCTATGCTTCGACCGCGGTCGGCGCGCTGACCAACGCCAATGCCGACTACGCCACCGCGATCGGTGGCGGCCGGTACGATTTCTACACGCCGGTCGTCCTCGGTGCGCAGGCGACGGGGGTGGGCGCCACGGCGCTGGGCGTCAATGGCGTCGCGGGCGCGATCGCCAGCGCCGATGACGCCATCGCCATCGGCGGCCAATCGAAGGGGTCGGGCGTCGCCGCGGTCGCCACGGGCAAGGCGGCGACCGCCTCTGGCGACGATAGCATCGCGCTCGGCACGTCGGCGACGGCCTCGGCCGCGGGCGCGGTCGCGATCGGCAAGAACACGGTCAGTTCCGGTCTCGATACGATCGCCATCGGTACGGGCGCCAGCGCCACCAATTCCGTGGCGCTCGGCGCGGCGGCCTCGGCGGGCGCGGGCGGCACGGCGCTGGGCGATGGCGCCGTCGCGACGCTCGCGGGCGGCGTGGCGCTGGGCAAGAACTCGGTCGAGGGCGCGGCCAGTCCGACCGCCTCGGGCGTGATCAACGGCGTGACCTACGCCTATGCCGGCGCCAATCCGACCAGCGTGGTCAGCATCGGTAGCACGGGCGCCGAGCGGCAGATCACCAACGTCGCCGCCGGCCGGGTTTCCGCGGCGTCCACGGACGCGATCAACGGCAGCCAGCTGTTCGCCACCAACTCGGCGATCCAGGACGTCACTGGCCAGCTGACGCACTACTACAGCGTCAACGACGGCGGGGTGCAGGGACCCAACTACAACAATGACGGTGCGACCGGACTGAACGCGCTGGCTGGGGGTATCGGGGCCAGTGCGGCGGGGGGCAGCGCGGTGGCGCTCGGACAGGGGGCGACCGCCTCCGCACAGAATAGTTTTGCGGGCGGGCTCAACGCTAACGCCGCCACGGTCAATAGCGTGGCTCTTGGCGTGTTCGCCAACGCCAGCAACGGCGGATTGGTGGCGATCGGCCAAGGCGCACAGTCGATCGCGCAGAACACCATCGCCATTGGCGGCAGCGCTTCCGTGCGATTGGGGATCGCGATCGGCTTTGCGTCGAATTCGGCGGGTAACGGCGCCGTCGCCATCGGCGACGCGACCACGTCCAACGCCTTCTCGACCGTCGCCCTGGGTCAAAGCGCGACGGCGACCAACGACTATGCGGTCGGTATCGGCCGCCTGGCCGACGCCGGCAATCTGCGGGCCAGCGCGCTCGGCGCCAATTCGGTCGCGACCGGCACGGCTGCGACCGCGGTGGGCAGCAACGCCATCGCCACCGGCAATTACGCGACGGCCACGGGGAGCCGCATCTACATGGTGAATGGCGTTCCACGCACCGATCCATATGTCCCGGGCGTCGGCTTCACCGGCTTGACGACCAGTACGCTCGATACGCTGGCGTCTGGTTTGCTCTCCTCCGCTTACGGCTCCGCGGCCGTCGCGTCGGGTGAGCGCAGCCTCGCGCTGGGTTCGCTCAGCACGGCCAATGCGCTCGGCGCGGTGGCGATCGGCTCCTCGTCGCGGGCCACCAATGTCGGCGCGGTCGCGCTGGGTACGGGATCGGAAACGGCGGCGGCCAATCCGACCGCCTCGGGTACGATCAACGGCGTCACCTACGCCTTTGCCGGGGCGACGCCGACCAGCGTGGTCAGCGTGGGCTCGGGCGGCTTCGAGCGGCAGATCACCAATGTCGCCGCCGGCCGGATCAGCGGGACGTCGACCGATGCAATCAACGGCTCGCAGCTGTTCGCCACCAACTCGGCGATCCAGAACGTCACCGGTCAACTGACGCACTACTACAGCGTCAACGACGGCGGGGTGCAGCAGGCCAACTACACCAATGACGGCGCGACCGGAAACGGCGCCCTGGCCGCTGGTATCGGCGCGCAGGGTGTTGGCGATGACAGCGTCGCCATCGGCCGCAACGCCGTTGCGGATGGTTCGGCCGGCGGGGGTAAGGCGGTGGCCATCGGCGCGTCCGCGCAGGCGACCGGCTTCTCCAGCATCGCCATCGGATCATCCGCCGGTGGCAGCGGCCCGATCGCCTCGGCGGATGGCGGCATCGCTATCGGCGCGGAAGCGGTCGCCAGCGGCCTGGGAGAAGCGGCGGCCCTGGGTGTTCGGTCTCAGTCGACCGGCGAAGCCGCGACGGCCCTGGGATCCCAGTCGATCGCGTCGGGCAAGTTCTCGGCCGCTGTCGGACGGCAGGCCGCCGCGACGGGCGACTTCAGCACGGCGTCCGGCTTCCTGGCCACCGCGTCTGGAGCAGGCTCGCTGGCGCTGGGTTCCACCGCCACGGCGACGACGATTGGCGGTGTCGCCCTCGGTGGTGGCTCGGTCGACGGCGCGGCCAGCCCGACCGCCAGCACGGTGATCAACGGTGTCTCCTACAACTTCGCGGGCATCGCGCCGACCAGCGTGGTCAGCATCGGTTCGGCCGGTTTCGAACGGCAGATCACCAACCTGGCCGCCGGCCGGATCAGCGACACCAGCACTGATGCGATCAACGGCAGCCAGCTGTTCGCCACCAATTCGGCGATCCAGACCATCAACGGTCAGCTGACGCACTACTACAGCGTCAACGACGGCGGCGTGCAGCAGGCCAACTACAGCAATGATGGCGCGACGGGGATCGACTCGGTCGCGGCGGGCGCCGGGGCTTCGGCCAGCGGGGCCGGCGCGGTGGCCATGGGGGCCAATACGACGGCCGGCAACGCCGGCGACGTGGCCCTGGGCTCCGGCTCGGTGACCTCGGCGGTGACGCAAACCGCTTCGGGCACGATCAACGGCGTGACCTACGCCTATGCCGGCGGCGCGCCCACCAGCGCGGTCAGCTTCGGCTCGGTCGGCAACGAGCGGCAGCTGCAGAACGTGGCGGCGGGCCAGGTCTCGGCGACCTCGACGGACGCGGTCAACGGCAGCCAGCTCTACGCCACCAACCAAGCGATCAGCACGATCAACAATGGCGGGGGCATCAAGTACTTCCACGCCAACTCGACCGAGGCCGACAGCAGCGCCGTCGGAACCAACTCCGTCGCCGTGGGTCCGACCGCGACGGCGACCGGAAACGACAGCATCGCCATGGGCCACGGATCCCAGGCCCAGGCTCAGGGCGGTATGGCCTTGGGCGCCGGGGCCTCGGCCAACAACGCCGGCGACGTGGCCCTGGGCGCCGGCTCGACGACCGCCGCGGCGGTCGGCACCTCCGGCACGACGATCAACGGCACGACCTACGCCTTCGCGGGCGCCAATCCGACCAGCACCGTCAGCGTGGGCTCGGCCGGGGCGGAGCGGACGATCACCAATGTCGCGGCCGGTCGTCTCGACGCGGCCTCCACCGACGCGGTCAACGGCAGCCAGCTGTTCGCCACCAACCAGGCGATCACCAATCTGACGTCGGGCGGAGCGGGGCCGGTGCAGTATTCCAACGCCGCGACGCCGACCACGCCCAACGGCGGGATCGCCTCGCAGGACCTGACCCTGGTCGGGGCAGGCGCGGGTCCGGTGAACCTGCATAATGTCGGTCCCGGGGTGATCTCCAACACCTCGACCGATGCGGTCAACGGCAGCCAACTCTTCGCCACCAACCAGAACATCCAGAACGTCTACACCACCGGCACCAAGTACTTCCACGCCAACAGCACCGCGGCCGACTCCGTGGCCACGGGGATCGACAGCGTGGCGATCGGACCGACCTCGACCTCGATCGGCGCCAGCTCGGTCTCGATCGGCAGCGGGGCGAGCGCCAACAACGTCAACGACGTGGCCCTGGGCGCTGGCAGCACCACCGACAAGGCGGTGGCCACCACGGGCGTGACCGTCGGCGGCAAGACCTACGCCTACGCCGGCACGGCGCCGACCAGCACGGTCAGCGTGGGCAGCTCCGGCTCCGAGCGGACGATCACCAACGTCGCGGCCGGTCGCGTGAGCGCCACCTCGACCGACGCGATCAACGGCTCGCAGCTCTTCGCCTTCGGCCAGGCGGTCGGGTCGGTGCGCGAGGATCTCAACAACGCGGTCCGGCGGGCCGACGCGGGCACGGCCGCGGCGATGGCCGTCTCGGCGATCCCGCAAGCCTTCACGCCGGGCCAGGGGATCATCGGGGCGGGGATCGGCACCTGGGGCGGCGAGAGCGCGATCGCCTTCGGGATCTCCAAATCTTCGGACAACGGCCGTTTCGTCTTCAAGGCGGGGGCTGCCTACAACTCCCAGAACAAGGGCGGCGTCAGCGCCGGCGCGGGCTGGGCCTTCTAGTCGCGCGGGGCCCCCATCCGGGTTCGGTCACCCTCCACCTTTGCCGATCCCGCGCCCTACGCGACCAGGACGGACGCGCCTCTAAGGCGGGGCGCGTCCGTCAGCTTCCAACATCAGGACATCCGCCATGATCAAAAGACTCGTTCTAGGGCTGGCCGCCACGGTCGCCGCCCACGCCACGGCCTTCGCCGCCGATCCGGCCTTCCGGGCCGTGGCGGATCCGAGCGTCTCGTTCCCGGACATCAGCCACGCGACGCTGAAGCAAGGTGTGTTCCCCAACCGCGCCAATCTTCGGATGATCGCGCCGGGCATGACCAAGGATCAGGTCTATCTGCTGCTGGGTGTTCCCCACTTCCACGAGGGCGTGTTCGGCGTTCACCGCTGGAACTACATCCTGAACTTCTACACCGGCGCCGGCGACGAGCACATCACCTGCCAGTTCCAGATCCGCTACGACGCGCACATGCGCATCGACGGAGCCTGGTGGAAGGGCCAGCAATGCGCGGACCTGGATCGCGCGCCCGTGGCGATGGTCAGGAACGATCCGCCCGCGCCGGTCTATGCGCCTCCCGAGCCGCGACCCACGTCGCCGCCCGAACGGAGCTTCGTCGTCTATTTCGCGTTCGACGGCAGCGACGTGTCGGCGCCCGGCGAGCAGGTGCTCAGGGCGGCGGCCGAGGCCGCATCGACGGGGCCGTCGAGCATCGCGCTTGTGAGCCATACCGATACTTCCGGCGACGCGGCCTACAATCTGGCGCTCTCCGAACGGCGCTCCCGCGCGGTGCTGGATGCGCTGGTGGCGCTGGGCGTGCCCGCCGGCCGGATCCGCGCTGAGGCCGTGGGCGAAAGCGATCCCGCCGTGCCGACCGCCGACGGGGTCAAGGAGCCCCTGAACCGGCGCACCACGCTGATCATCGGGTCCTGAGGTCGTTGCGTGGGGCGGTCAGCCTTTCAGCGTTTGGGGCCGAGCAGGTTCGTTTCGAAACCTGGGCGCGGCGTCTCGACCGTCTGGGTACGGATGACAGGAATCGGAGGCTTCATGCGAGCGCCTGAGCGATCGTCGCAACGTCACTTCGAGCTGCTGCAATTTCCGAATGCGAAAGAGGCCAGGCCGCTCGACGACACAGGCAGGCGCCAACCGCCTTGGTGGCGGCGCGTGCTCATCTTCAACATGTTCACCCTGGCGATCCTGGCGTGGCTCGCCTTTGGGCTCCTGGCCTGGGCGACGGTCTCAACCTTGAGAAGCGTGTCCCGCGTCCTTGGCGCGCACGGCGTCGCCGTTCCAGCCGTGGAGACCTTGGATCGTCACGTCGACCACGCACCGACAGGAGGCGATCGGTAGCCAGTATACGGAATCCGAGTTTCTTCGCCTCACGAGAAAAGTGAGCGGGACGAAATTCTGCGCGAGAATCCATGAGTCAAGGATTGCAAACAAACGTAACAACGAGTCATTGCTTCTTGAGGTTGCAGGTGAGGTCTGCGTTCATTGTTTGCGATAGTCGTAAATAGGAATGGATATTCTAATCTGTTCCTGAGAATTCTCAAAAAATGGGAATTCTATTTCGAATTATTCCTGTATTTTGAGTTGGGGGAGGGGAACGTGCGGGTCGGGGTAGTTGAAAGTGATCCTTCTTGGGCGCGCTTGGTTGCGGACACGCTTTCGGAGAGTGGTCATTTTTGTCATCTCTTCGACAACGGGCGCGATTTTGTCCGTCATCTGAGCTGGAACGCGTTCGACCTCACGATTATCGACATCGATTTCTCGGGCGTCCCAGGACTGGACCTGATCGATTGGGTCAGACACGAGGCGAGATCGTGGGTTTTGGTGTTAGCGTTAACCGAGAGTTCGACCGAGACCGAGGTCTCCGCGATCCTGGACGTCGGCGCGGATGACGTCATGTGCAAGCCCTTCACCACGAAGGCCATGATGTCTCGCGTCAACGCGATGACACGTAGAATGAACAGCTCGATATCGAATGATGACGAGATCTATGATGGATTTCGTTTCATTAAATCCACGGAATCCATCATTCGAAATGGAGTCGAGTTTAATCTGACCTCGAAGGAATTCCATTTGGCGTTAACGATGTTCAAGAGGATGTCGCAACCTCTGTCGCGAGCGTTCCTTCTGGAATCGGTCTGGGGGCGAGACCCAAATCTGCCCACCAGAACATTGGATGCCCATATTTCGAGAATCCGGCAGAAGCTGGCCCTGACGCCGGAGCGAGGTTATCGGATTTCTCCCGTCTATAGCCTGGGATACCGTTTGGACGCCGTGCGGGTGGGAAATGAGTATCCAATCTAGAGGTGTCCGCGCCGACACAATGCGGGGAAGGTCTTGAGGGGCCGGGGCGCGAATGAAGGCCATGTCGATGGCGGATTTCACACCGACGCTGATTTCAGAGCATTCTTCGTTCGCACAGGGCTGGTCTCTACCTCGCGCGAGAAGGGCGCGAGAGCGTTTTCAGGGGCGCCCTCGCTGGAGAGCTTGTCCGTGGCGGCGCCGCCATGACGCAGGATGAATGCCATGAACTGGCTTCGGCGTTGCTGATTGGCGAGATGGTGGCGGTTCTCGACAAGGCCGGTCTGGAGCTGATCGAACGCGAGCTGCTTAGTCTGGCGACACGGGCCAGGCACGAAGACGGCCTCCTGGTCGTCGCCTGGGCTATCACGATCCTCCGAACGGAGCGCGACCTCGGCGGGCGAGGGGGATACTTCCTGCATTGAAGCCGGTCCTGATCGTCTTCGCCGATCCAAGGCGGGGATGTGACGGCCCATCTGGATCCCTGGTCCCGCGGTCAGCGAGAACCCGGGGCGTTCAACGGGTTGAGCCGCGCCACACCGCCGCCGGGCAGGCGAACGACATAGGGCGTGCCGTAGGCGTTGCCCGGATGCTCGAAGTCGGTCGACACCACCTGGGCGCCGCTGGCGAAGGCGGCGTCGGCGCGGGTCATGTCGTTGGTCTTGGCCTCAAAGGTCTCGATGTCCGACCGGGCCCGAACGATATAGCCCTGGCGGACGTAGTCCTGGATCTGCGTCTGGCGGACCAGGGCGTTGTCGAACATCAGGAAGGCGGCGTGGTCCTGGCCCGGCTCGGCGCGCAGGAAGGCGACGCGGCCCTTCAGCGAGGGGTGGCCGTCCAGATAGCCCTGAGTGGCGGCCTCGCCGGTGGCGGTGATCATCAGGATCATGATCTTGCCGCGCGCCGCCTTCAGCGTCGGCCAGGCGCCGGCCCGGATCGCCGCGTTCAGGGTGGGATAGGCGCCGCGCACGTCGTCGGGGGTGATCAGGCGACGGCGGTCCAGGACCGACAGGATCTCCTGGTCCAGGTCGTCGAACAGCGCCGGGGTGAACGGCACGGTGTAGGTCGGGTTGGGGAAGACGGGCAGGTCCGAGACCTTGGCTTCCAGCACCAGGAACAGCGGCACGTGGTCGGGATGGGCGTCCGACCAGTCGCGCACCTGGGTCAGGCACTGCTTCAGCGTCGGACAGTGGCTGCGGAAGTCGATGTCGGGGATGTGCAGCACCTTGTAGCCCGGCTGGCTCATGACCTTGGCGTCGAAGGGCAGGAGGTCGCCGACGCCCTGGGCGCGCAGCGCGCGATAGCCGGCGGGATCGGCGAAGTTGCCGCCCTTGGGGTCCGGATTGACGTCGATCTCCAGGCTGCGCATGCCCTCGTTCAGCTGGGTCGTCAGGTCGGGGTGGTCGTAGCTCAGGCCGTCGCTGACGATGACGTCATTGGGGTGCTCCTCGCGAAACAGCGCCCACTCCTGCGGCGGCAGCTTGGTGGCCAGCTGGCTCGTCACGCGGCCCAGGATCGGATCGACGATGGTCAGCAGGCGCTTGTCGACCGGCATGGCGTAGCTGTTGTGGGTGCCCAGCACCTGCAGCTGGTTGACCTTCAGGTCGGGGCTGAGGTTGGCGGCTTCTTCGGCGAAGGCCGGAGCGGCGCTCAAGGCCAACAGGGCGGCGAGCGAGACGTGGAGCCGGGACATGCGGAGGTTCCTGGAAAAGGGAAAAGGTCCCGCCCGGCCTTCAAGGCGCGGGCGGGACAGGCGCGCGGACAATCAAGCCGAGGGAGCGGCGTCCGCGCGGGGGATCAGAAGGCGTATTTGGCGAAGACGCCGACGGTGCGGTGAGCGTCGCGGACCGTGTAGTGGACGAGGCTCAGCGTGCTGTACTGCTGCAGGCCGGCCGAATAGTACTTGTCGAGCAGGTTGCGGCCGTAGAGGCCCACTTCCAGCGTGCTGTCGACCGGCGACAGGCTGACGCGGCCGTTCAGCAGGCCGAAGGCCGGCAGCTCGGTATTGGCCGGCTGGCCCAGCTGGGCCCAGCTCTTGCTGCGCCAGGCGTAGTCGAGGTTGCCCCTCAGGCGCATGTTGGCCCCGACCTCGTGGTCGTAGGCCAGGCTGAACGAGCTCGACCACTTCGGGGCCTGGGTCAGGGCCGTGCCGCCGTAGTTGGTGGTGGCGTTGTACTGGTAGTCGACGAAGTGGGCGTCGGCGTAGGTCACGCCGCCGTTCAGGGTGAAGGCCTCATTGATCCGCCAGGCCAGGGTCGTTTCCACGCCCTGGCTCTTCAGCTCGCCGGCGTTGCCGATGGCGATCTGCGGGATCGGGTTGCCCGGGATGTTGGTCAGGACCGAGGCCTGGAAGTCGGTGAAACGCGAGCTGAAGACGTCGGCGTTCAGGCGCACGCGGTGCTGGAACAGCTCCGACTTGATCCCGGCTTCGAGGGCCTTGACCGTCTCGTCGGCATAGGGCGCGTACTGATTGCCGACCACGGCCACGCCGCCCGGCTTGTAGCCGGTGGAATAGGTCACGTAGGCCATGGCGTCGTCGGTCAGCTTGTACTGGCCGGCCACGCGGTACGAGAAGTTATGGTCCTTGACGCGGCCGCTCTGCTTGAACGGCTTGGCCGAGGTGGGGGTGAAGGTGGCCTTGACGCCGGTGATCGGCAGCGGGTCGATCCAGATGTAGTCCAGCGACTGGCCGTTGTTGTCCTCGGTGTAGCGGCCGCTGACGGCGAGGCTGGCCCGGGGGGTGATGTTGAACTTCAGCTGGCCGAAGGCGGCGACCGTGGTGTTCTGGGTCTTGAACAGCGAGGCGTTGGCGTTGCTGACGCCGATCGGGCTGGTCAGGGTGTAGAAATTGGTCAGCTTGACGCCGGTCGGCGAGACCAGCGGCGCGCCCAGGGTGGCCCACTGCAGCTGGGTCGAGCGAGCGATCAGCCGGTCGTAGAACAGCCCGCCCAGATATTCGACGAAGCCGCCGGTCGGCGAGGCCCAGCGCAGTTCCTGGCTGACCTTCTCGGTGTGCAGCTCGCCGGTGTTGTAGGGCAGGAAGGCGAACTCGTTGGAGGGGACCAGATTGGCGTTGGCCTCGCCGTGATAGTCGGTCTCGCGATAGGCGGTGATCGAGGTCAGGGTGTCGCGGCCGAGATGGTACTGGACCCGCAGCGCATGACCCTGGGTCTTGGTGCGCGTTACGCCCATGCCGGAGTCGGCGTCGTCGTCGTTCTCCAGGCCCGGCGTCACGCCGTGGGCGAGCTGCAGGGCGGTGACGGTGGCGTTGCCGCCCGACACCGAGGTGCGGATGAAGTTGTCCCAGTGGTGCTCGAAGTCGTTGGTGTAGAGCACTTCAAGGCCTTCGATCGGCTCCAGCAGCAGCTTGGCGCGATAGCCGTATTCCTTGAACGAATTCAGCGGCTGGCGGAGCGTGGTGTAGTCGCCATAGCCCTCCTGGCCCTGGCTGAAGGCCGAGACGCGCAGGGCCGCCTTGTCGCCCAGCGGGGCGTTGACGACCAGGTTGGTGTTGCGGTCCTCGCGCTGGCCATAGCTGGCGCTGGCCTTGGCCGACCACTCGCCCAGCACCGGCTTGACGGTGGCGATCGAGATCACGCCCGAGGTGGCGTTCTTGCCGAACAGCGTGCCTTGCGGGCCCATCAGCACGTCGATCTGCTGGACGTCGGTTAGGCCGGTCAGGCCGTTGTCGCGCTGGGCGTCCATGACGACGTCGTCGACCACCAGGCTGACCGACTTCTCGTTGGAATAGTCGAACGAGGTGCTGCCCACGCCGCGGATCTGGAACGCCGCGCCGTTGGTCGCGTCGAACTGCACGCCCGGGACGACGTACTGCAGGTCGGTCACCGACTGGAAGTTGGAGGCCTCCAGCGCCTTGCCGCTGACCGAGGTGATCGCGACCGGCACGTCCTGCAGGTTTTCGCTGCGGCGCTGGGCCGTCACCACGATGGCCTCGAGCTCATCGGTCTGGCGCGGCGCGTCGGCGCTCGCCGGGGCCTGGGCATACGCTTGTGCGAAGGTCAGGCTGCTCACGCCGGCGGTCAGGAGCAGCCCGAAACGAAGGCGGCGCGTCGAAGTCATTGGTCAAAATCCCCTAGCCATAAGTTGGCAAAGGGCGATTAGCATCACGTGATGACGGCTACGTGACGGTTGTGCGAGTAATATTCCCGGTATTTCGGCCGAAATAATCCGATCGCGTACGCTTGTGCGATTTGATGCGTGACCTTCAACGGGAGTGGAGCGCGATGGCCCGCAGCTGGTCCACCAGGGTGAAGTCGATCGCGCCCGGCCCGCCTTCGAGCAGTCCGTCCAGGATCATCTGGCCGATGCCGGTGATCGACAGCATCTGGGCCGACAGCAGGTCGAAGGGCGAGGGGCCGGTCACCTGGCGGTTCAGGATGAAGAGGTAGTTCTCGCCCCGGCGACGACGCATGTCGGCGGCGCAGGCCTTGAGGGTGGGGATCCTGGTCGCCGCCAGGGCCACGGCGAAGGTCGCGCGGGCGATCTCGACGCTGCTGAGATCCTCGTCGGCCTCGCTGACGCTCTGGGGCGGCCGGTACACGCGTCCGTGCAACCGGGCGATGATGTCCTCCAGGCCCGCCTTCAGCAGGTCCTCCTGGCGTGGGAAATGATAGGCCAGCGTCGAACTGGCCACCCCGGCGCGCGCGGCGATGGCCCGGTGGGTGACCATGTCGGTCCCCTCGGTGATGATCAGCTTGGCGATGTCGCCGGCCACGTTGGCTTGCCATTCGCTGAGCTGCGGCGGCTGGTAGCCGTCCGGGCCGTCCATCAATTCGCCCAGCGTGGCGTGAAACACGGCGAACTCGCGCAGGTCCGACGCGCCCGCGGCGGGAACCACGCCGCCGCACAGGCGGCGCAGGTTCAGGCGACGCAGCCAGCGATAGGCGGCGAGGTCCCCGATCGCCAGGCCGTGGGCCGCTTCATCCGTGCTGAAGGCGTGCAGGGCGCCGCCGAGATCCACGGGGTCCGACGATCCGGCCAGGGCCCGCCAGAACGAAAGCCGCCGGTCCCGCCAGGCGGCGAGGGGAGCGGCGATCTCGGGGCGCGACGGCGCGCCCAGCAACAGCTCGCAATAGAATTGGGTGCGCGCGGCGTGTGGGCCGGCCATGTCCTCGAGGATCGCGTCCGCCAGATCGGCCAGCAACGTCCCGTCCAGCGGCGCCATCGCCCGGGCTCGCGCCAGCCAAGCGTCCAGGAACCGGCCGTCCTGGTCGCGCGCGGCGTCGATCAGAGCGGCGACCAGATCGTCCTTGAGGCCGAACCGGTGCGAAAGGGCCGAGACGGTCGTTCCCATTTGTTCGGCCAGGGGGCGCAGGCTCAGGCCCCGGAGGCCGCTCGCCGCGACCAGCGTCATGGCCGCCTGCAGAACGGGCTGGATGTCTGCGTCGGGGCGGGGGGTCATCGCGGGTCCATCATGGTCGAACCGGAAAGCCTTTACGATCAGGTCGGCGGGCTTCGCAACCCCGGCGCCCGGACGGCCGCCGTGTTTTCCGAAGTGTCCAATGAATCGTACATCCGTGTGCAGTATGTATGAACGCGCCATAATAAGGCGATATTAAATCGCACATCTGTCACGTATCGGTCGCGGTGCCCTGCTATCGCCGCTCGCATCGAACGACGTCGGAGGTGACAAATGCGATCGACCAATCCCGGCCGGCCACTGTCCAGGCGTCGCCGCCAGGCCGTCGGGTTGGCGCTGTCGGCGCCGTTCTGGTTCACACCGCTCGGCGCCGTCTGGGCGCAGGAGGGACAGGCTGGCGCGGAACGCCCGCTGACCGTGAGCGAGCCCTGTCCGGCGACGCCCGAGGTGCTGGTCAAGTACAGGGCCGTGCGCGGAGAGCCGCCGACGCCCACCGCGCAGGACCGCGAGACCTACAATCGCTACCTCCAGATTCTGCAGGCCAATGACTGGGCCTATCTGTGTCGCTATCGGGACGAGAATCCCGCCCTGGCCGGCGCGCGTCCGCGCGTGGTGTTGATCGGCGACTCGATCACCGAAAATTGGAAACAGCGTGATCCCAGCCTGTTCGTCGATGGCGTCGTCGACCGGGGAATCAGTGGCCAGACCAGCCCGCAAATGGTGTTGCGGTTCTATCAGGACGTGATCGCCCTGCGTCCGCGCGTCGTCCACATCATGGCCGGCACGAATGACATCGCCGGCAACACCGGCCCCACCCGCGACGAGCAGTTTCAGAACAACATAAAGGCGATGGTCGACCTCGCCCAGGCGCACGGGATCAAGGTCATCTTGGCCAGTATCCCGCCCGCCAAGGCGTTCTACTCACGACCCGGAGTGCGTCCCGCCGAGCGGATCCGCGCCTGGAACGTCTGGCTCCGGGCCTATGCCGTCGAGCGGGGCCTGACCTTCGTCGACTACTATCCCGTGCTCGCTGATCCGGAGGGCGGATTGAAGCCGGAGCTCGGCGGGGACGGGGTGCATCCGTCTCGCGCGGGCTATGAACGGATGGACCCGCTGTTCACGGCGGCGCTGGTCCAGGCCGAGCCTCGGCGATGAGCGGCCAGGAGGTCGGCTTGAACCGGCGGGCGTTCGGCGCAGGCGCGGCGCTGTCGCTGCTGGCGGCGGGAGGCGCGCGGGCGGGCGCCGCGAGCGATCCGCGCGGTCCGGCGGACTGGTCCGGCGTCTGGCCGCCGAAGGACGTCATCCCGCTTTGGCCGGGCGATCCGCCGGGATGGCGCGGCGGCGTGACGCCCGTGCTGCCGCCGGACTGGCCGCCGAATTTCCTGCGGGGCACGGCGAAGCCCACCCTGAACGTGTTTCGGCCTGATCGCCCGAACGGCCAGGCCCTGCTGGTCTGTCCGGGCGGGGCCTACATGGCCGTTTCGGCGGCCAACGAAGGCGTCGATGTCGCGCGGGTCTTCAACGCCATGGACGTGACCGTCTTCGTGCTCAGCTATCGGCTGCCTGGGGAAGGATGGGACAATCGCGCCGACGTGCCGCTGCAGGACGCGCAGCGCGCGATGCGGCTTATCCGGACGCGCGCGGCGGCCTACGGGATCCGGCCCGAGGGCGTCGGCGTCCTCGGCTTCTCGGCCGGCGGGCACCTGGCGGCGACGCTGGCGACGGACCATGCCGAGCCGGTCTATGCGCCGATCGACGCGGCCGATCGGCGGAGCGCTCGCCCGGCGTTCGCCGGGCTGATCTACCCGGTGATCGCGATGAGCGGTCCTAACGTTCATGCGCGCTCCCGCGATCAATTGCTGGGCGGCCAGCCATCGGTGGCGGCGATGGCCCGGCGTTCGCCGGCGTCGCGCGTCTCCGACACGACCCCGCCATGCTTCGTCGCCCACGCCGTCGACGACACGACCGTCTCCGTCGAAAACAGCCTCGAAATGCTGGTCGCTCTGCGCGCCGCCAAAACACGCTGCGAAGGCCATGTCTTCGAGGTGGGGCAGCACGCGTTCGGGGTCGGTCGCCCCGGCGAACCGACGGAGCTCTGGCCGCAATTGTTCGCCCGCTGGATCAGCCGGGCATGAGCCGCCGCCGCAGGGCCACGCGAGGCTCCAGGGTGAGAGACCGTCTCGGCCTTCAAGCCTTCGGGTGGAGAACAAGGCCGGGGAGGTCGTTGCCAAACACGTGCCTTACGGCGATCTGTTCGACTTCAGCGACTTCTGGACGGCATCGCAACGCGCGCGCCCATTTGGCGGCTTCGGCCCAGTCGCGGTGGTGGGTCGACAGGCGGTAATCGAAGCCGCCGGTCACACGCTGGGCGCTTGTCACGGCGTGATCGGCGACCAGATCGCCCTCGAATTGGTCGATGTGTTCTGGCCTCATCGACGCCATCCGCACCCACGTGGTGCTGCGGTGCTTGGCGCCGCGCGCCAGTGGGTCGTGGAGGGTCACGGTCCTGGCCACGCCCAGGCTGCGCAGGATGGAAAGGCGGTGTCCCAGAACCCGTGCCGTCAGGCCGAGGTCTTCGAGCATCCCGCTGATCTGCCCCTGGGACGCCATGGCCGCCTGATAGAGCTCGCGCATCCGGGGTTGATCGCTCTTGTCGACCGGTCCGACGGCCGGCTTGGCCCGGAGACCTCCGCGAGTCTTCGATGAAGCGGCTTTTGCTCTGGTCATGACCGGGTCCTGCGCGCTGGCGCGACGCTCTTTGCCAATCGGCGTCGACCTGCAGAAACTAACCCGTATCAGGTGGTGGATTTATTCATATGAAGCGCATCCGAAGGGATTTGCGCATACTCCAGTCCGATTCCTGGGGCCCGATTGGATAGGCGCTCAAAGTGCGGCGGGATGATCAGGCCGGCCGTCGCTGGGCCATTTCGCTCAAGGCGTCGTGCAGGTGGGCCAGGGCCCGGTCGAGCGCGGCCGGCTCGGACCCGAAGCCGAGGCGAATGTGCCCGGCGAGGCCGAAATACTCACCCGGAGCCACCAGCAGGTCGTGTCGGATCCAAAGAGCCTTGGCCAGGGCAAGCGTGTCGTCGACCCCGACCACCTTGGGGAACGCCATGCTGCCGAAGGCGGGCATCGGACCTTCCAGCAGGCCGTCGGCGATCATGGCGCGTAGACGCCGCTCGGCGACCGGTCGGGTTTCGGTCAGGAGCCGTTTCCAATGCAGGTCGAACACATCGGATTCTTCCAGCACCTGGGCGGCCACCGCGTGGGCCAGCTTGGACACGCCGATGTCACCCTCGGGCGAACGGGCTTGGATCCGTGCGATGTCGCCTGTCGAGGCGCAGATCCAGCCGAACTTCAGGCTGAAGAGGCCGAACACCTTGGTCAGGCTGGAGACCGTGATGATGTTGTCGGCCAGGCCGGCGGCTGATCGCGACAATTTCGGCCGGGCGAAATCGGCGTAGACCTCGTCGATGATGACGCGCGCTCCGACCTGGTCGGCCAGGGCCGCGATCTTCAGGAGATCGGCGTCGGAAGTCAGGGCTCCGGACGGGTTGTGCAGGTTGGTCAGCACGATCGCGCGCGTTCGGGGGCCGATCTTGCGCGCCAGGTCGTTCAGGTCGACGGCGAAGTCCGGCGCCCGCCGGGCGAAGGTTTCGACGCGGGCCCGGCTATCGCGCGCCACGCGGGCCAGCAGGTCGAAGCCCGGACTTTCGATCAGCACGTGATCGTCGTCCTCGACCAGGGCCTTCAGCGCCAGTCCAAGCGCGCTGGTCGCGCCGGTGGTGGTCAGGATCTGGTCGACGCCAACGCCATAGCGGCGAGACAGCGCCTCGATGGCGAACCGGTTGCCGCCGGCGAACACGCTGACATAGCGCGGCGAGACGTTCAGCGAGAAGGCGTACCGGATCACCTCCATCAGGGCCGGCAGCGGCTCGTCGATCGTGCTCTCGAACAGGGCGATGGTCGTGGGATGCTCGGCCCGCAGGCGCATGCTCTCGCGCACCCAATCGGAATAGGTCGAGGCCGAGAACAGGCGCTCGGCCTGGCCTGGCCGGCCTTCGGGCGCGGGTGGTGGGGCGAAATCCAAGTCTGTGTCCGAGGCCTTGAGCGCGCCGCGCGATGAGCAGCGATACAAGCCTAAGGCGATGGGCCGGAGTTTCTTTGCGATCTGCCCGTTCGCGACCCTCAAATTCGTTGGCCTTATGCGTGACGCGACCGCAGCCCGAATAAGTTATGTGTGCGCTCTCGGCGCGCGCGGAGCTCGCATAGACGATGCCTTCCGCGACGGCTTGGCGACTAGACTGCGCGCCGGATCGGCTCGCCGCAGCGCCGATTGCAAAGATATTGTGGCTGGCGGCGACTAGACTTTCTGTACCCGGCGCGACCGGGCAAGGGGAGACCACGTTCGATCATGAAGACCGCGACCACCTGCGCGCTCGCCGCCGTCCTGCTGTTCACCGCCCCGGCCCTGGCCGCCACGCCGGACGCGCCATCCGCCCCCGCCGCCGCGGCGCCGGTCCAGCAGGTCGCCATCACCAAGCACAAGGGCGTCTTCAACGGCCAGGCCGTCGCCTACACCGCCACCGTCGCCGACTATGTGGTCGCTGGCGCGGACGGCAAGCCGGGCGCGTCCATCGTCACCATCGCCTATACGCGAGACGTCAAGGACGCGGCCAAGCGGCCGGTGATGTTCGTCTATAACGGCGGACCTGGCGCCTCCTCGTCGCCGCTGCACCTGGGAGCCCTTGGGCCGATGCGGAAGGCGGCGGCCGATGCGCCCAAGGACGCGCCGCCGCGCGACAACCCCTTCAGCCCGCTGGACGCCTTCGACCTGGTGTTCATCGATCCGGTGGGCACCGGCTTCAGCCGGCCGTTCCCGGGCGCCGACACCAAGGCCTGGTACTCGCGCTCCGGCGACGCCAAGGCCGTCGCCTCGGCGATCGAGCAATGGCTGAAGGCCAACAAGCGCGAGGCCTCGCCGCGCTACATGACCGGCGAGAGCTACGGCACGACCCGCGCCGCCATGATCCTCAAGGAAGCGCCGAACCTGCATTTCGACGGCGTCGCGCTGGTCGCCCTGGTCGGCGACGCCAAGGGCAAGGAGATGCCCTATGTCGCGGCCTTGCCGACCATGGCCGCCGGCGCCTGGTATCACCAGCGTGTCGACCGCAAGGGCCGCACGGTGCAGCAAGCGTACGACGAGGCGCTGGAGTTCGCGCGCGGCGACTACGTCAAGGCGCTCATCCAGGGTTCCAGCCTGCCGCCGGCCGAGCACAGGCGCATCGCTGAACGGATGTCGGAGCTCACCGGCCTGCCGGTCGATCTGATCGAGTCCAAGGACCTGCGGCTGTCCAAGAATGACTTCATGTTCAACCTGCTCAAGGACAAGACCCTGCGCACCGGCCTGCTGGACGTGCGCGTGACCGCGCCGCTGGAGCCCGGGCAGGAGGGGTCGATCGACGATCCCGCGCTGGGCGTCATGCCCAAGCGTGCGGCCGGCGCGCCGGCGGTCGACAACAAGTCGTTCAATCCGGCCAGTCTGGGCGCGATCCCCAATCCGGCCCTGGGCCGCTACCTGACCGAAGACCTGAAGTTCAAGTCGGCGGAGCCCTACTACGCGCTGAACTTCATCGTGAACTCGGCCTGGAACTACGAGGGCGGCGGCGACGTCAACGACGCGGTGGGCGAGGCGATGAAGGCCGATCCGAAGCTGCGCCTGTTCTGGGCGGCCGGTCTCTACGACCTGACCACGCCCGCCTACGCGGCGCGCTATACGCTGGACCACGCGGGCATCCCCGTCGACCGGCTGACGGCGGTCTATTTCGACGGACCGCACGGGGTCTATGACGGGGACGACAACCTGGCCAAGTTCAACGCCGCGCTGAAGGCCTTCGTGGCGGCCGGTCAGCCCTGACGGCGAGGGCCGCGTCCCCGGGGGACGCGGCCTCAGGCCGGCGGCGCCTTGGGCAGTACGCTCAGCAGGCGGTCGATGTCGTTGGCGTCGTTGAAGGCGGCCAGTGATACGCGGAAGCGGTTCTGCGAGACGGTGATGGTCACGCCGGCCTTCTTGAGCGGCTCGCTCAGCTTGGCGCGCGCGTCCTTGAGGGCGAAGGCGACCAGCTGGGTGCGGCTGTCGAGCGGAGTCAGCGGCTCGTAACCGCGCCGGCGCAGGTCGTCCTGGACCATCCGCGCGAGCGGTTGGCGGTGGGCCTGCAGGCGATCGACGCCGACGGCCTTGATCCAAGGCAGCGAGTAGGACAGCTGCACCATGCCGGTCCAGCCGGTGGTGCCCGCGCCAAAACGACCCGTCGCCGTGTTCGCGCCGGCCGCATCAGCCACGGTCGAGCCCGGCGGATCGTAGGGGAAGACGTGCGACTGGAAGCTGGCGACCTGCTCATAGCCCCACCAGGGCCGCGCGATCTTCTCCTGGATCTCCTTGCGCACATAGAGGAAGCCCAGGCCGAAATCGCCCATCAGCCATTTGTAGGAAGACGCGGCGGCGAAATCGACGCCCGAGGCGCGCAGGTCCACGGGCACGACGCCGGCCGCGTGGACGATGTCGGCATAGACATAGGCGCCATGGGCATGGGCCAGGTCGCAGACGGCCTTCAGGTCGTGCTCGAAGCCGTTGGTCGTCGAGACCAGGCTGATCGACACCAGCTTGGTCTTGTCGTTCACGGCCGCGGCCATCTCGTCCATGTCGATGCGGCCGTCCTGGGTCATCCGCAAGGTGACCACGTCCATGCCGGCCTTGCCCAGTTCCCCATAGGTGTAGAACGAGCCGAAGAAGTGCAGGGCGTCGGTGACGATCCGGCCGCCGGCCTGCGGAAAGCCCAGGGCCTTGAGCACCAGGTTCTCGCCCATGGTCGTGGACTGGATCACGCACAGCTCGTCGGGCGTGGCGCCGACCAGCTCGGCGAAGGTCTGGACGGCCAGCTTCTCCTTGGCGCCGTAGCTGTAGTCGGGCGTGGAACCGTCGCGGGTCTTGTAGCGGAGGTATTCCTCCAGGGCGGCCTTGGCGCCCAGCGGCATGGGGTGGGTGGCGCCGGAGTCGAGATAGGTCACAGGCATCTTGGCGAACGCGGCCTTGGCGGGCAGGGCGATCGGCGTCGAGGGCAGGGCGGACGACGGGGCGGCCGGGGCCTTGGCGGGCGCGTCGGCGGCCCGGGCCAGGGTGGGCGACAGGGCCGCGGCGGCGACGAGGGCGCGTCGGGTGAACTTCAACGGACGTCTCCTGAACCGGCCTGCGCCGGGCAAGTCGAAAGGCTAGCCGACCCGCGCGGAATAGTCCGTTCGTTGTCGGCCCCGCGCCGGACCGCGCGTGGATAGCCTATCTCGTGCAGGCGCGCGGAGCGCATCGACCATGCGCGATCAGCGGAAGCCGCGCGCCTTCAGCGGTACGGCGGTGGTGCTCTTGGTTTCGGTCAGGGTGACGATGGAGCGCACGTCGACCACGCCAGGCAGCTTCAGCAGGACGTGGAAGATGAAGTCCTGGTACCACTTCACGTCCGGAGCGACGATCTTCAGCATGCAGTCCATCTCGCCGAACACGGTCCAGCACTCCAGGATTTCCGGCGTGTTGCGGATGGCTCGGTGGAATTTCTCGCGGTCCTCGTCGTTCAGCGTCGTCATCTTCACCTGGGCGAAGATCTGCATGGTGAAGCCCAGCTTCTCCTGGTCGACGATGGCGACGACGGCCTTGATGTAGCCTTCCTCGCGCAGGCGCTGGATGCGCCGCCAGCAGGGCGACTGCGACAGGCCCACGCGTTCGGCCAGTTCCGACGACGACAGCGATGCGTCGCGTTGCATGACCTCGAGGATCTTGAGGTCGATGGCGTCTGGCTTGAATGACATATCCTATGTTTCCTCACGTCATTTTTTGCATTGAGCATGTGGCCGGGCGTTTGGATGCGCAAGTGTTAGCTGTTAGGTGAGTTTTCCGTGATGTCGGCCGTCGGCGCCTATCGGTTGGGCCGAGGCGCCGCTTCGGCGCCTCTCCGCCGTGCGTTTTCAAGGCGCGAAGGGCGGCTTGGCCGCGAGGATCATGCTGGCCTGGTGGGCCGGCCGCATGGCTTATGCGCCTGTCTTTCCTCCGGACGCGGAAATCACAAAGATCAGTCGCCCGGGTCAGGCTAGGCTGGCGCCAGGCGGCCATTGCAAGGAATGAGGTCGGGATGAGCGCGCTGAAAGACCGTTCCCTGATCGTGCTCGACGCGACGGCCGTGCGGCGCATGCTGACCGTTTCGACGGCCATCGCCCCGGTGCGCGAGGCGATGATCGCCCTGTCCAGCGACCGCGTCCGCCAGCTCCTGCGCAGCTTCATCGCGCTCGATGCGGGCAAGACCTTCGCGATCATGCCCGCCGCCTTGCTGGACGCTCAGGTGTTCGGGGCCAAGCTGGTCTCGGTGTTCGGCGACGGCCAGGGGCGCAAGGCGCATGAAGGCGTCGTGGTGCTGTTCGACGGGATTGGCGGCGCGCCGGTCTGCGTGGCCGACGCCGGCGAGGTCACGGCCATCCGCACCGCCGCCGCCAGCGCCGTGGCGACCGACGCCCTGGCCCGTCCCGACGCCGACCGCCTGGCGGTCCTGGGGATCGGCCGCCAGGCCGCCGCCCATATCGAGGCCATAGCCCAAGTGCGGTCCCTGACCTCGGTGGCCGTCTGGGGTCGCGACGCCGGGCGCACGCGCGCCTTCGCCGAAGACATGGCCACGCGAACCGGCCTGAAGGTCGAGGCGGCGTCCGACGTCCAGGCCGCCGTCGCCGACGCCGCGATCATCTGCACCGTCTCGGCCGCCGTCGACCCGATCCTGAACGGGGCCTGGGTCGCGCCGGGAACCCACGTCAACGTGGTCGGCTCCAGCGGGCCGATGGCCGCCGAGATCGATGGCGAGCTGGTCCAGGCCGGCCGCTTCATCGTCGATCATCGCGAGCATGTGCTGGTCCATGGCGGCGAGTTCCTGCGCGCCAAGGCCCAGGGCCTAGTCGGCGACGAGGCCATCGCCGCCGAGATCGGTGAGGTGTTGGCCAGCCATGCGCCGGGTCGCCAAGGCGCGGACCAGATCACCGTCTACAAGTCGCTCGGCCACGCCGCGCAGGACTTGGCCGTCACCGCTTGGCTCTATGCCCAGGCGCGCGACGCCTGAACGCCATCCATCATCGGGAACGCCCATGAAGATCCGAGCTCTCGCCGTCGCCGCCGCCGTGGCCTTGTTGCCCGCCACGACCTGGGCGGAAGACCTGGTGGTCCACGCCGGCCGCCTGCTGGACGGGGTCTCGCCGACGCCGCGCGCTCAGGTCTCGATCCTGGTGCACGACGATCGGATCGTCGGCGTCCAGGACGGCTTCACGGCGCCGGCCGGCGCGCGCGTGATCGACCTGTCCAAGGCCACGGTGCTGCCGGGCCTGATCGACACCCACACCCACGTCACCTATCGGCGGGGCGGTCTGACGACCCAGCTGACCGGGTCGCTGCTGGACGACGCGCTGCATTCGACGGTGGCGGCGCGCAAGCTGCTGATGGGCGGCTTCACCTCGATCCGCAATGTCGGGGCCGACGGGGGGACGGACGCGGCCCTGAAGCGGGCCATCGAGCGCGGCGACGTGATCGGCCCGCGCATGTGGGTGTCGCTAGAGCCGCTCGGCCCGACCGGCGGCCACAGTGATCCGCGCAACGGGATCGACGAGTCCTGGCACAACGACGACTGGGGCAACGAGGTGATCGATAGTCCCGAGGCGGCGATCAAGGCGGTGCGCGAGCATAAGCGACGCGGGGCCGACCTGATCAAGATCATGCCCTCGGGCGGGGTCGGCTCGATCGGCGACGATCCCAAGCGCATGCTGATGACCGAGGCCGAGATCAAGGCGACGATCGACACCGCCCACAGCCTGGGCCTGAAGGTCGCCGCCCACGCCCACGGTAAGGCGGCCATCGACACGACCGTGCGGCTGGGCGTCGATTCCATCGAGCACGGCAGCTATGCCGACGCGGAGTCTTTCAAGCTGATGAAGGAGCACGGGACGTACCTGGTGCCCACCGTGCTGGTGGGCCGGCTGGTCGCCGACATGGCCCGCAGCGCGCCCAACCAAGCCAATCCCGGCTCGGCGGAGAAGGCGGCGGCGATCGTACCGATCATCTTCAAGATGCTGCACGACGCCAACGCCGCCGGGGTGAAGATCGCCTTCGGGACCGACGTCACCGGCCTGATCCCGTTCGACGCCAACGCCCGCGAGTTCAAGGTGATGGTCGACGCCGGGGTGACGCCGTCCGACGCCATCTTCGCCGCCACCCGCAACGCCGCCGACCTGATCGGGGCCTCGGACCGCATCGGTTCGATCCAGGCCGGGCGCTTCGCCGACATCGTGGCGGTGTCGGGCGATCCGCTGGCCGACGTCACCGAGCTGGAACGGGTCAAGTTCGTGATGAAGGGCGGCAAGGTCTATCGCGACGACCTGGCCGCCGCCGCGCCCTGATCTAGGCCGGCGCGCCGCCCGTGACGAAGGCGCGGATGTCGTCGGTGAAGGCCTTCAGGCTGGGCAGGTGCGAATAGGCCATGTGGCCCCCCACGTACTGGCGCAGGAACACCCGCTCGCGGGGGAAGTCGCTGCTGGACACCAGATAGCGCGCCGGGCCCACGGTGGTCGTCAGGTCGTAGATGCCGGTGCCGACCATCAGGCGGAACTTCGGATTGGCCTTGAAGGCCTTCTGGATCTGGGCGGGATAGTCGTAGTCCCAGAAGGGGCCGCCCATGCCGCCGGTCGGGCTCCAGGTCCAGGCGTCGGAGCCGGGAGCGATGTCGCGGTAATCGGACAACGGCCAGGTCACGCCCAGGCTCTTCAGCTGTTCGGCGATCATCGGCGCGATGGCCCCGGTGATCCGACCGGCCGGATCGACCGGACGCGCGCCTGGCGCCGGAGCCGGGCCGGTGTAGCGGGCGTCGTAGGTTCCCAGGATGAGGCCTTGGTCCTTCAGCAACTCCCGACCGAAGGCCACCTTGCTGATGACCAGGTCGTGGGCGAGGTAGTAGTCGACGCTTATGCCGGTCAGGGCTTGCAGCTTTTCGGCCATCTGGCGACGCTCGGCGGCCGGCAGGTCCTGGCCCTTGGCCAGCGCCAGCAGGTAATCGCTCATGGCGAAGGCGTAGGTCTTGTCGATGAACGCCGTGGCTGACAGACCGCCGGTGTCGGCGCGACCGTGATAGGCGGCGATCGAGGCCAGCTGAGGCAGGTTGGTGGCGTAGGACACGATGTTGCGCGCCCGCTGGCTGGTCTCGATCATGTTGGCCGCCTGACCAAACAGGAAGACGCCCTCCAGCGGCATCACCGCCGACAGCTTGCCCGCCATCAGCGAGGCCCGGACGGTGCCGTAGCTTTCGCCCAGCACGTATTTCGGCGAGGCCTCGCGACCGTTGGCCTTGCTCCAGGCGACCACGAAATCGGCGATCGACTGGGCGTCGCCGTCAGCGCTGTAGAAGCGCTCGCGCGAGCCGGCCGGAGCGATGCGCGAAAAGCCGGTCTCGGCCGGATCGATGAAGACGAGATCGGCGACATCCAGCACGGTGGCGTCGTTGTCGACCAACTGGGGCGGCGGCTGCGGCGCCTTGACGTCCTGGGCGATGACGACGCGACGAGGGCCGAGCGCCACGGTGTGCAAGGTCGCCGACGAACTGCTGGGCCCGCCGTTGAACACGAACAGCACCGGCCGCGTGGGTGAGCCTTGAGCGGCGACATAGCTGGTGGTGACCAGGCGCAAGGTGGCGGCGCCCTGGCTGTCGACCAGCACGGTCTCGCCCACCGTGGCGATGTAGTCGACGCGCTTGCCGTTGAACACGCCGCGTCGCTTGGCGACGAACGGTCCGCCGGCGCGGGCGTCTTCGGCGTGAGCGGGCAGGCCGCTGGCCAGGGCGCCGGCTCCCAGCATCGCGCCCGTCAGCAGAGCGCGCTTGGTCAGGGAAGGCATAGGTCCAATCTCCACGTCGTCGACTCGTCGAGCCTATCGGGAGGAGGGGAGATTATCTTTGCATTCTCGCTGACCCGAGCCGGCGGGGGCGCCCAACCTATGCGGCCGGTTCGATTTCGACACATGGATGATGCGGGCGATGTTCAGGAGGCGGCGCGGGGAGGTCACGCCCCGTTCTTTGAGGCGCATGGCCTATGTTCCGAGCCGTCACGCATAATCCATGCGCGACTTGTGTGAACGACGACCAGAACGCCAGGCTTATGCGGCGTGGTTCTGACAGATAGAGCGACCTGTGCGGGCGCCGAAAGGCCTCCGCGAAGTTTCGGAGCGCCGTATGGAAATCGTTGGACCGCCCCTGACCGGCCCCGCGGGGATGATCCTGCCGCTGTCCCAGGCCGTCACCGTGGGAGACCTGGTGTTCGTATCCGGCCAGATCGCCTTGCGGGACGGCAAGATCATCGGGCGCGACGTGGCCGAACAGACCGAGATCGTCTTCGACGGGATCGAGTCCATCCTGACCATGGCCGGCTTGACCCTGGGCGACGTCGCCAAGACCACCGTCTGGTTGGCCCGCGCGCCTGACTTCGGTGAGTTCAACCGGGTCTACGCCGCGCGCTTTGGCGATTGGCGGCCAGCCCGTTCGACAGTCGTCAGCGCGCTGGTCTTTCCAGAGGCCCTGGTCGAGATCGAGGTGATCGCCGCGCGCCGCGCCGCGCGCTGATCGCCATTCGTGAACGCCCAAGCCAAGCTCTGACCTAATCGCGCAGAAACTATCCGCCCTATTGAGCCGATGAGACTAATTCGTCCGCGCGTCGCGATGGTGAGGGCAAGTTCGAATAGTTGATGCGAAGCCCTGGTCCTATGCTGGCCGCGCAAGACGCCGCGTCCGCGCGGCCGACCCTGGGGGAGTGGACATCGGCGATCATCGTGGTCGCGGCGGTCGCACGCCTGGCGTGGGCGGCCTGGGGCGGGCGCGAGATCCTGGAGTGCGCCCGACACGATGACCGGCCCTGTTTCCACTTCCCCGCCGGCCTTGAAGCACGGGGTCGGCCTTGTCGACCTGGTCATGCTGGGCGCCGGCACCGCGATCGGCGCGGCGATCTTCTCGGTTCTGGGGCCGGCCAGTCAGGTCGGCGGGGCGGGGATCCTGATCTCGGCCGGGCTGGCGGCGATCCCGATGATTGTCTTCGCCCTGGTCTATGCCTACATGGCCTCGGCCCTGCCCAAGACCGCGGCGTCCTACGAGTGGCAGCGCATTCTGACCAAGCCGTGGATCGCTTTCGCGGTGGTGTGGATGCGCATCCTCAGCAACGCGGTGGTGATGATCGTGCTGGGCCGGGTTCTGGTCAGCTACCTGTCGATGGTGATCGACCTGCCGGCCGCCCCCACCATGCTGGGGCTGTTCTTCCTGATCTTCTGCCTCAACTACGTGGGCGTGAAGGTCGCGGCCCGAGCGCAGACGGTCCTGATGGTGCTGCTGCTGGCGGTGTTCGCCGTGTTCGTGGCGGCGGGCGCGCCGCGCCTGCAGCCGCATCTGTTCGTCGAAGCCGTCGGCGGCGGCTGGGGTCCGATCCTGGCGGCCTTGCCGCTGATGATCCAGCTGTTCCTGGGCATCGAGACCGCCACCGAGGTCGGCGAAGAGGTCCGTGATCCCAAGACCACCGTGCCGCTGGGCCTGGCCCTGGCGCTGCTGCTGACCGTCGTCGTCTATGTGACCATCGCCTTCACCGCGCTCAGCCTGGTGGGACCCGCCGGTCTGGCCGCCAGCAAGGCGCCGCTGCTGGCCGCGGCCGAGGTCACGTTGGGCGGCTGGGCCAAGCCCCTGATCGTCGGCGCGGCCGTGCTGGCCCTGACCAAGTCGATGAACGCCATCTTCCTGGTGTTCACCCGGTTCCTGTACGCCATGGGGCGTTCGGGCGTGTTGCCGTCCGGCCTGGGCGCTCTGCATCCCAAGTTCGGCACGCCGCACCGCGCCACGATCGTCGCCTTCGTCTTGACCGCGGCGTGCGTGGTGCTGCCGTCCAGCCTGCTGTTCCTGCTGCTGGCGGTGAACATCCCGACCATGATGAAATACGCCGGCTCGTGTCTGGCCGCGTTCAACATGGCCCGCCATCACCCCGACCTGCACGCCCAGGCCCGCCTGCCGTTCAGCCGCGTCGGTGTCCAGGCCCTGGCGGTCGCCGGGATCATCGTGGCCGTCATCGTCGCGGCCCTCGGGCTGGGTTCGGACTGGCGACCCTACGTGCTGCTCGCCGCCTGGTTGGCGGTCGGCATGGTCTACTACGTCGCCACGCGCGGCCGACAGGCTCGGGACGAGGCGGCCGCATGACGCTGGTCGTGGATCGACCCCTGGGCGCGGCCCGTCGCGCCGACTTCGGCCCCATGGCCCGGATCCATCTGGACTCGGCCTACATGCACCCGATGAGCCTGGGCGCGCGCCGGGCCCTGGACCGTTATGCCGAGTACCGCATGGGCGGGGCGGCCAATTCGCCCCACGACGACGCCACGGTGCGCGAGTCGGTCCAGCGCATGTTCGCCACCCTGATCGGCGCCTCGCCCAGCGAGATCGCCTTCGTGCCCAGCACCATGGCCGGCGAGAACGCTGTGCTGTCGGCCCTGGGTCTCAGCGGCGGCAAGGGCAGGGTGGTCACCGACGCCCTGCATTTCACCGGTTCGCTCTATCTCTACGAACGCCTGGCCGAGAACGGTCTGGACGTCGAGGTGCTGCCGGCCCGTGACGGCCGCGTCGACCTGGCCGACCTCGAAGCGGCCCTGAAGACGCCGACCGATCTGGTCGCCGTGTCGCTGGTCTCCAACTACAACGGCTTTCGCCATGACCTGGACGCCGTCTGCGACCTGGCCCATCGCCAGGGGGCGCTGGTCTATGCCGACATCATCCAGGCGGCGGGGGCGACGCCCTTCGACGTGAAGACGTCCGGCGTCGATTTCTGCGCCTGCGCGACCTACAAGTGGTTGATGGGCGATTTCGGCGTCGGCTTTCTCTACGCCCGCGCCGACCGCCTGGACCGCCTGGATCCGACCGCGTTCGGTTATCGCCAGGTCAGCGAGATGATCGCCCAGCCCGAGGCCGATCCGCCCGTGCTGTGGCGGGCCCGACCCGACGCCATCGGCGCGTTCGGCATGGGCACCACGGCCGATGGCGCGGTGGCCCAGCTGCATCATTCGCTGGACCATATCCTGACCGTGGGGGTCGAGGCGCTGGCCCGCCACCGTACGAGCCTGCTGGCGCCGTTGCGCGAGCGGCTGATCGGTCTGGGCGCCCGGATCCTGACGCCCGATGACCCGGCGACTCCGATCCTGGCCTTCGCGCCGCCGCGCCTGGCCGAAGCGAGCGCGCGACTGGCGGCCGCCGGCGTCTTCGCCTCGGTCTACGAGGACCGCGTGCGGGTGGCGCCGACGCTGTTCAATGACGCCGACGACATCGACGCCCTGGTGGCGGCGCTCTGGGGCTGACCTCAGGGGCGCAAGGATTATGCAAAGTTCGCGGGCGAGGGCAGGGGCGCGAATGACTCTTGCGCCAAGGCTGTCGTCGGCGGTTAGGTCATGCGTATTCGGTCGTGACGGCGTGATCCTAAACTCGAAGTAATTCAAAGTCTTGCCGCGAAGGCGGCATAGTCGAGCGAACGAAACAGGGCCTTGGGGGCGACGATGTTGAACCGCTTTTCGATGATGACGTGCGCGGCTGTTCTGGCGCTGAGCGCGGGCATGACCCAGGCCGCCGAACCGGCCCTGCCAAAACTGAATGTCCAATTGACGCCTCATGCCGAGGGCGGTGCGCAAAGCTATATGGCCGTGCGCGAGACCCTGGAGGCGCCGAGCCTGCCGGCGGGCGGGGTGCTGGTGCGCCTTCCGGTGAAGCTGGTCGGCATTCCGGGGTCGCAGTTGCTGGGCGATGGGCTGACGGCGCGCGATGCGTCGGGTCCCCTCTCCTTGACGGAGGAACTGGAGCCGCCGACCCCGCAGGGCGGCTACCGCCATTGGAAGGTCTCGCGCGCCACGGTCGGCGACGTCGTCGTCGACTACCGCGCCGCGCCCCGCCAGATCAGCGCGGCCACCAACAACGGTCCGCTGTTCGACCTGCGCGAGGAAAGCGGCGGCTTCGCCGGGGCCGGGGTGACGTTCCTGGCCGTTCCGCCCGGCGAGCGTCCCTATCGTCTCGCCGTGGACTGGGACCTGTCGCAGGCGCCGAAGGGCTCGCGCGGGGTCTCGTCGCTGGGTGAAGGTCATGTCGAGACGGTGGGGCCGGCCGAGCGTCTGGTCTTCTCGTTCTACGCCGCCGGCCCGCTCCAGACTCTTCCGGGGCAAAGCGACGGCTTCGGGCTCTATTGGCTGAGCCCGCCGCCGTTCCCGGCCGACACGCTGGGCGCGCGCATCAAGACGCTGCACGCCGCGATGGCCAAGTTCTTCGGCACGAGCGATTCCGCCTATCGTGTCTTCATTCGCCAGAATCCCTATGCGGGCACGGGCGGCACGGCCCTGCCGAGCTCCTTCATGTTCGGCTATCGCGCCAGCGACAAGCCGACGCTGGAGGCGCTGCAGAGCCTGGTGTCCCACGAGATGGCCCACAACTGGCCGGCCATGCAGGGTGAGCACGGCGACACCGCGTGGTACAGCGAGGGCACCGCCGAATTCTATTCGATGCTGCTGTCCTATCGGTCGGGCCTGCTGTCGCTGGACGGTTTCGTCGACTCCCTGAACGACAAGACGGCGGCCTACTACACCAATCCCTATCTGCGCCTGACCAACCCCGAGGCGGCGAAGATCTTCTGGAGCGATCCGACCGCCCAGACCGTGCCCTATGGCCGGGGCTTCCTCTATCTGGTCGACACCGACGCGGCGATCCGCGCCAAGTCGGGCGGCAAGCATAGCCTCGACGACGTGGTCCAGGAGATCTATCGCCGCCAGAAGGCCGATCAGCCCTATGCGATCGAGACTTGGCTGGATCTGGTCGGCAAGGAGATCGGGGCCGACGCCGCCAAGGCCGGCTACCAGGCCATGGCGAACGGCGAGGTCCTGCATCCGGCCAACCGCTTCGCCGGTTGCCTGGTCGCCAGCCCCAAGACGATGCGGATCTTCGAGCTGGGCTTCGATCGCGCCTCGCTGGCCGACGCGCGCATCGTGCGCGGCCTGAAGGCCGGCTCGGAAGCCGACAAGGCCGGCGTGCGCGACGGCGATCAGATCCTGACCGAGAGCGGCCTGCTGGAAGCCCGCAAGGACGAGACCCGCGCCCTGACCTTGACCCTCAAGCGCGACGGGGCCGAGCGCACGGTCACCTTCCAGCCGCGGGGCGCGGGCGTCGAAGGCGTCGTATGGGCCAAGGGGCCTGGCGCGAACCCGGAGACCTGCCGGTTCTGAAGTCGGGTCGCCCCGTCGAACACGAGTTCGGCGGGGCGTCATGACGATTGCGCCGCTTACCCAAGCTTCACATAGACGATGCTTTCCGACGCGGCGGCTCGCATAATCCATGTATGTCGCCCACGCGACGGTTCGAAGAACGAAAAGATAAACTGTCCTCCTTGACCTAGCCTTATGGCGTGGAAACGACCTGACCGGCCGCTTGGCGGATCTGTCGGGCGATTTCCCTAGACGTCGCTTGGGGAAGAGCGCGTTCCAAAACCATAAGGGGGTACCATGCGAAACTCTTCGACCCGAGGCCGTCTTCTGGCCACGACGATCGTCAGCGGCGCGGCCCTGGCCGCCGTCTTCATGCCCGCGCTCGCCATGGCGCAGGAAGCATCCGAGACCGTCACCGAAGTGGTGGTCACCGGCTCGCGCATCCGTCGCGCCGAGACCACCACGCCGGCTCCGGTCACGGTGATCGGCCAGGAAGCCATCACCGAGCGGGGCTATGTCCAGGCCGGCGAAGCCCTGAACCAGGTCTCGTCGATCGCGCCGACCTACGGCCAAGCCGACGGCAGCGGTTCGGCGGCCGGCGCGGGTCAGCAGTTTCCCAACCTCTTCAGCCTCGGCTCGGGCCGCACCCTGACCTTGGTCAATGGTCGCCGCACCGTGACCTCGTCGTCCGGCCTGGGCGACCGCGTGGTCGACGCCAACATCATTCCGGTCGGGCTGATCAAGAACGTCGAGATCGTCCAGGGCGGCGGCGCGGCCGTCTACGGCTCGGACGCCATCGCCGGCGTCGTCAACTACATCCTGAAGGACGACTTCGAGGGTGTGGAGATGGACGCCCAGTACGGCATCTCCTCGCGCAACGACAACGAGAAGCCCAGCCTGCGCGTCACCGCCGGCAAGAACTTCGCCGAAGGCCGCGGCAACTTCGCCATCAACGCCGAATGGTCCAAGACCGACCCGCTGTACGACCGCGACCGGCCGCTGACCAACATGGGCCGCATCACCTATTCCAACCCGGCCGACGGCGGACCCAACGACGGCGTCTCGGCCTTGGCGCCGGCCACCAACGCCAAGTTCTACGCCTTCAACAACACCGGGGTGATCTTCACGACGCCGGCGCCGGTGCCGAACTTCTTCCTGCGTAGCGCCGGAACGCCCCAGCAGTTCACCGCGTCCGGCGATCTCGCGGCCTACAATCCGGGGACTTTCCTGACCGTTCCGTTCGCCAGCGGCGGCGATGGCTTCGCCTATCAGGACCTGGCGACGCTGCGCACCGGCGTCGAGCGCAAGAACTTCAACGCGCTGGGTCACTACGACATCAACGACCACCTGAAGCTTTCGGGTGAGCTGCTCTATTCGAACACGGTCGGCAAGGATCCCTACGGTTCGCTGGCGTCCAATACCGTGCTCAACGCTCCCGCGACCGGCTCGGGCTACATTCCGTTCTTCGCCACCAACCCGTATCTGAGCGCCACGACCCTCGCGACCTTGAAGGCGTCGAGCCCCAGCTTCGGCTTCGGCGCGCCGTTGTTCCTGTCCAAGGCCTGGACGGACCTGCTGCCGACCCGCGAGATCAAGTACACCACCGACACCTGGCGGGCGCTGCTGTCGCTGGAAGGCGACTTCAACCGCGCCGACCGCGACTTCTATTGGAGCCTGTCGGCCAGCCACGGCGGCACGGAAGGCACCCAGGCCGGCTGGGACGTCAACACCGCGCGGATGGCCAAGGCCGTCGCGGCGGTCAAGAACGGCGCGGGCCAGATCGTCTGCGGCGTCAACGCCGACGCCAACCCCGCCAATGACGACGCCGCCTGCGCCCCGTTGAACATCTTCGGTTCGGGCAATGTCAGCGCCGAGGCGCGAGCCTATGTCACCGCGCCCAGCGGCCAAGACTACAGCAACACCCAGGACGACGTCCTGGCCACCTTGGGCGGCGACCTGCTGAGCCTGCCGGCCGGCAAGGCCAAGTTCAGCGCCGCCTACGAGTATCGTCACGAGTGGGCGCGTTACACCCCGTTCGTCGCCGACCAACTGGGTCTCCTCGGGGCCGGCGTGGCCACCCAGGCGACCTCGGGCAAGTTCCACACCAACGAACTGTCGGGCGAAGTGCTGGTCCCGATCCTCGGCGGCGACTTCACGCTGCCGGGCGCCAAGCGACTGGAGTTCGACGGCTCGTACCGCTTCGTCGACCATTCGGTCGCCGGCAAGGAAAAGGTCTGGGGCGCGGGCCTGCAGTGGGAGGTCGTCTCCGGCCTGACCTTCCGTGGATCGCGCAGCCGCAACTTCCGCGCGCCGACCCTGGATCAGCTGTTCGCGCCGTCGCGCACGGCCCTGGGCGTGATCGAGAAGGATCCCTGCGATTCCGACCGCATCAACGCCGGTCCGGCCCCCGCCACTCGCCGGGCCAACTGCCAGGCGCTGTTCGCGGCCCATCCGGGCTATGGCCCGTTGGCGACGTTCCAGGATCCGGCGGAAAACTTCAACAACACGCTGATCACCACCGGCGGCAACCCCGACCTGAAGAACGAGATCTCCGACACCAAGACCCTTGGCGTCATCCTGCAGCCGACCTTCATCCCGGGCCTGACGATCATCGCCGACCGGATCGAGATCGACCTGACCAACGGGATTTCAGACTTCACCGCGGCCGACTTCCTGGCCACCTGCTACGACTCGAGCGCGCCGTCTCCGGGGGTGTGCGGCACGTTCACGCGTGACGCCAACGGCTACGTGTCTTCGGCCATGTCGACCACCTACAACGCCGGTAGCGTCAACTATCGGGGCGAGGTCTACAACATCAACTACCGCCTGCCGCTGGCCAACCTGTTCCCGAACCACGACTATGGGACCCTGGAGTTCGGCCTCGAGGCGACGCACAACACCCGCTACGAGACCTCGGTCACGGGCTTCGACGAAAGCCGCATCGACGGCACCGTCGAGATGCCCGACTGGCGCGGTCGCTTCGACCTGCGCTACTCGCGCGGCCCGCTGAAGCTCTACTACTCGGTCGACTACATGCCCGAGGCGCTGAGCGAATGGGGCGCGACGATCGAGACCACCCCGAACCCGACCCTGGCGGCCAACATCCGCCACAACATCTCGGGCTCGTATGACTTCGGCAAGTACACCGTGCGCGCCGGCGTCACCGACCTGACCGACGAGATGACCTCCTATCCCAGCCGTTCCTACGGCGACATCGCCGGTCGTCAGTTCTTCGTCGGATTGAACGCCCGGTTCTAGCCTGCCTCTCTGCCGGCCCCCGCCTCGCGCGGGGGCCTTTCTTTTTTCGTCGCGTTGAGGACGATCCCCCATGAGGTACATCGGCGCCTCCGAGGTTCGTTCGGGCCTGCCGTACGAGGTCTGCATTCCGGTCGTGCGCGAGGCGATGATCGCCTTTTCCGCCGGCCGGACCCGCCAGTTGCTGCGATCGATCATCCCCCTCGACCAGGGCCGGATGTTCGGCGTGATGCCGGGCGCGCTGGGCGGCGAGGATCCGTTCGGCGCCAAGCTGGTCAGCGTCTTTCCCGACAATGTCGCGCGAGGCGGCCAGTCGCACCAAGGCTTGGTCGTGCTGTTCGACGCCGCCAGCGGGCGGCCCGAATGGCTGGTCGACGCGGGGGAGATCACCGCCATTCGCACGGCGGCGGCCAGCGCCGTGGCCACCGACGCCCTGGCCCGCCCGGATAGCGCCGTCCTGGCCGTTCTCGGAACCGGCGAGCAGGCGAAGGCCCATGCCGAAGCCCTGTGCCTGGTTCGCCCTTTCGCCGAGATCCGCTTGTGGGGGCGCCGGCGCGAAGCGGCCGAACAATTGGCCCAAACGCTGAGCTTGACCCTGGACGCCCGCGTCAGCGTCGCCGACGACGTCGAGACGGCCGTGGCGGGCGCCGATGTCGTCTGCACGGTTTCAGGGGCGCGCGAGCCGATCCTGATGGGCCGCTGGCTGGCCAGGGGCGCTCACGTCAATCTGGTCGGCTCCAGCGTGGCGGGTCCGTCCGAGGTCGATCACGACGTGGTCGTTCGCGCCCGCTTCATCGCCGACAGCCGCGAGGGCGTGCTGGCCCAGGGGGCGGAATTCCTGCGCGCCAAGGCCGAGGGCCTGATCGACGACGACCACGTGGTCGGCGAGATCGGTCAGGTTCTGGCCGGCGACCTGGAAGGACGCCAGTCCGCCGACCAACTGACCGTCTACAAGTCGCTCGGCCACGTCGTGCAGGATCTCGCCGCGGCCAAGGCGCTGTGCGATGGCCTGAGGCCGCTGGGCTGACGCTCGCGTCTTATCCATGCGATGGCCTCTCGCGCCGCACATGAACGATGCGGAAGCCGCGACCGGAGCTTGGCGGTTCGAATAGAAATATCGCCCGGCGCGGCTAGGATAACACGGGTGAAAACAGCGTCGGATTGATCCTTCCAGGGACGGATCGTGGACGCCAGGGATGTATATCGGTGTCCATTCGAGTCCTGACCTTGATCGCGGCGTTCGTGCTGGGGCAAACCGGCCTGGCCCAGGCGCAAGCCGCGCCTGCGTCCGTTGAAACGTCCGACGAAACGCCCATCGCCTCGACCGCTCATCGCCTGGTGCTGGGCGGCAAGACCTTGCAATACACGGCGCGCACGGGGCGACTGCCGATCCGCGACCCGGCGACAGGCGCCGTTCACGGCTGGATGTACTTCGTCGCCTACAGCCGCCCCAGCAAGACGCCGCGCCCCGTGACCTTCATCTGGAACGGAGGGCCCGGAGCCAATTCGACCTTGCTGCACTTCGAAGCCTTCGGACCCCGGCGTCTGGACGGCGAGACGTTGCGCGACAACGCCGAGACCCTGCTGACCGACACCGACCTGGTGTTCGTCGATCCGATCGGAACGGGTTTCAGCCGAGCCGCCCAACCGGAGTATCAGCGAGAGTTCTACAGCACGCTGGGGGACATCGCCTCGGTCAGCCAGTTCGTGGAGACCTATCAGCGACGCTTCGTGGCCAAGGACGCGCCGGTGTTCCTGGCGGGCGAAAGCTACGGCGTCTGGCGCGCCGCCGGTGTCGCGGAGGCGCTGGAGAAGGCCGGCCGCAAGGTCGCCGGCGTGATGCTGATCTCGGGCGGGGTTCCGGTGGGGCAGACCGTGCCGCGCGAGGTGACGACGGCGCTCTACACGCCCAGCCGCGCCGCGGCGGCGACGGTTCTCGGCAAGGCCAACGCCGACCCGAAGGCGGTGCAAGCCTGGGCCCTCAACGTCTATGCGCCCGCCCTGGCGCGTCGTGACGCGCTGGAACCTGCCGAGCGGGCGGCCGTCATCGCCGACCTGGCGCGCTACACGGGCCTGCAAGCCGAGCAGATCGACCCCAAGACGCTGGCCCTCACGAACCGGCAGTATCTCGCGGCGCTGTTGAAGCCCCAGGTGCTGAACACCTTCGACATGCGCAAGATCGGTCCGGACGCCGACGGCGCGGCGAGGGTCGCGGTGATCGGCGGCTATCTGCGCGACGAACTGGGCTATCACACGAAGCTGCCCTATGCGGGCCTCGAGCCCGATCCGGCGGACACCAGCAAGTCGGTCGGCTCGCGATGGAATTACGACCAGGGCGACAATTCGCCCGCCTCGATGGCGGCGGCCATGGCCGGGGAGGGGCCGCCCGGCGGCGCTCAGCCCTGGGTTCGTCGCGCCATCGCCCTGGATCCCAAGCTGCGCGTCTTCGTGGCCGCCGGCCTCTATGACTCGCTCAACAGCTGTTCGGCCAACGACTACCTGCTTGGCCACATGGAGCCGAAGCTGGCCGAGGCCTTCACCGTCCGCTGCTATGCCGGCGGCCACATGATGTATCGCGACACCGCCGCCCGGATGCGGCTTAGCGCGGATGTCATCGCCTTTATCAAGGCTTCGCGATGAGACCCGATCGTCGCCAGCTCATGATCTCGGCGGCGGCCTTGTGCCTCTCGCCAGCCGCGCGCGCGGCTGGGTCCGGGACCGATGGCCTGACCCAGACCCTCGACCGGCTCTACGCCGAAGGCCTGGCGCGGTCGCCCGAACGGATCACTAGCCTGGGTCTGGACAAGCAGCCGGCCTACGCCTGGGCGCGATTGAAGCTGTCGGATCGATCCCCAGCCGCCGCCGAGCGCATGCGCGTCGCCCTGGCCGAAGATGTGGCGGCGCTGAAGCGTATCGATCGCGCCAAGCTCTCGGCGCGGGCCCGCAACACCCTCGACACCGTGACGTTCGATCGGCAGGTCTCGCTGGCGGGCGCCAAGCGCTTCTCCTACGGCGCGGTCGGCGATCCCAGCCCCTATGTCATCTCGCTGAACGCCGGAGCCTATCGCGGCGTGCCGGAGATGCTGGGCCGCCTCGAGATCAAGACTTCGGATGACGCCGAGGCCTATCTGGCGCGGCTGGAAGCCTATGGCGCGGCTCTGGATCAGGACACCGCGCGGTTCCGCGCCGACGCCGGATCGGGCGTGACGCCGCCCGACTTCCTGTACGACAAGGCCATCGCCGGTGTGACGGCCCAGGCCGGGGAGGGGGCGCAGGCCTCGAACCTGGTCAAGACCTTCGCCCGCAAGACCGCCGAAAGCGGCCTGGCCGGCGACTGGTCCGACCGCGCGAGCCGGGTTCTGACGCAAACCGTCCAGCCGGCGCTGGCCCGTCAGCTGGAGGCCCTCAACGCATCGCGTCCCAAGGCCGTCCACGACGCCGGTGTCGGTCGGCTACCGGACGGCGCGGCCTATTACGACTGGGCGATCCTTTCCAATACGACCACCAGGATCTCGGCCGACGAGGTTCATCGATTGGGTCTGGCGCAACTGGCCGAGGCCTCGGCCCGGGCCGACGAACTGCTCAAGGCGCAGGGCCTGACCCAGGGCGCGGTGGGCGCGCGCATCGGGGCGCTGAACGCCGATCCGCGCTTCCTCTATCCGGAAACCGACGAGGGGCGCGCCCGGCTGATGGCCCGCGTCGAAGGGCTGATCGCGGCGATGACCGCGCGCATGCCCCAGATGTTCGGACGCTTTCCCAAGCAGGCGGTCCAGGTGCGTCCGACGCCGCCCGACCAGGAGGCCGGCGCGCCCGGCGCCTACTACACGGCCGGCTCGGCCGATGGGAAACGCCCAGGGATCTACAACATCAACCTGCGCCTGGTCGGCGCCAGCCCCGACTGGCAGTTGCCGACCATCACCTTCCACGAGGCCATTCCGGGCCATCACCACCAGATCTCGATCGCGCGGGAAGCTGGCCCCGACGTGCATCCGTTGCTGCGCGACATGGGCTTCACCGCCTACCAGGAGGGCTGGGCGCTCTATGCCGAACAGCTCGGCGATGAGCTGGGCCTCTATGCCGACGATCCGTTCGGCAAGATCGGCTACTACCGGTCGATGCTGTTCCGCGCCGCGCGCCTGGTCGTCGACAGCGGCATCCACGCCAAGGGCTGGTCGCGCGAGCAGTCGATCGCCTATCTGGTCGACTACGTCGGCATGAGCCAGCGGGGCATGATCAGCGAGGTCGAGCGCTATTGCGCCTGGCCGGGCCAGGCCTGCGCCTACAAGATCGGTCATGCCCGATGGCAGGCTCTGCGCGAGCGGTCCCGCCAGCAACTGGGCGCGCGTTTCGACATCCGCGCCTATCACGACACCGTCCTGGCGGCCGGCGCCATGCCGCTGGACGTCCTGGACCGGTTCGTGGCCGATTGGACAGCGGCCCAAGCCTAGCGCCCAAGGCGAGGCGGCCTCGAAGACCGCGATCTTGCCGCAACGCGGGACGCTCAGCGTCCGCGATCGGCGCGCATGCGCCCGAACCCAGTCCAGGGCGCCGTTGATCAGAGCGTGGCGGGGATTGGGCCCGGATTGAAGAAGCGCTGCCCAGATACGAAAAATCCGGCCGTTAGGCCGGATTTCGTCTCAATGCCAGAGGTGGCTCCGCGGGTAGGATTCGAACCTACGACCAGCCGGTTAACAGCCGGCTGCTCTACCACTGAGCTACCGCGGAACAGGTCGCCTCAGGAAGAGGCCGGGTGATAGCCGCCGATTTGACTCGGTGCAAGCGCATTCGGACAAAAAAACAGCCCGGTCGGAGACCGGGCTGTGGAAAGTCAGTGATGGTGGGGTGTCTTCAAGAAAGACCAGTCGAAATTCGGCTTTTATGGTTAATCAGGCCTTAATTTCAGCTGCGACCAAATGGCCTCTCAGGGCTTCATCAGGCCGACGGGAAGGGATCGGGCGGCCACAGCGACCTGGGCCTTGGCGGCGGTGTCGCGCGACGAGGCGCCCAGGCTGACGGTGTAGTCGCCGGCCGCGATCGACCAGCCGTGGGCCTTTTCGTTCCAGGTGGCCAGCAGGCGCGGATCGATCGTCAGGCTGACCTCGGCGGTCGCGCCCGGCGCCAGTTCCAGCTTCCTGAAACCGGCCAGGCGTTGCGGAGCTTCCCAGCCGCCAGCCTTGGGCGAGACATAGACCTGCGGCACGGCCTTGCCGGTGCGCTTGCCGGTGTTCTTCACATCGAAGCTGACGGTCACGGCGCCGCCCTTGGCCTCGGCCTTGAGATTGTCATAGGCGAAGGTCGTGTAGGACAGGCCGTGGCCGAAGGCGAACAGCGGCTGATGGCCCTTCTTGTCGAACCACTTGTAGCCGACCGCCGCGCCCTCGATCGTGTAGTCGACCGTGAACAGGTCGTCGGGCTTCTTCGGATCGCCGTCCAGGGTGGGACGCGGAAGCTGGTCCAGGGCGGCGGGGAAGGTGACGGGCAGGCGGCCCGAGGCGTCGACCTCGCCGGTCAACACGCGGGCGATGGCCTCGCCGCCGTCCGAGCCCGGATACCAGGCCTCGACCACGCCGCCGACCTTGGACAGCCACGGCATCAGCACCGGGCCGCCGGTCTCCAGCACGACCACGGTCTTGGCGTTGGCGGTCGCCACGGCGTCGATCAGGGCGTCCTGGTCGTTCTCCAGGGTCAGCGGACTGTCGAAGGACTCGCCGTTCCACTGGGTGGCGAACACCAGGACCACGTCGCTCTCGGCCGCCAACTTGGCGGCGGCGGCCTTGTCCTTGCCGTCGGCGAAGCGGATGTCGGCGCCGGGCAGGCGGGCCTTCAACCCCTTCAGGGGCGAGGAGGGGAAGTAGATCATCGGACCCGGCCATGAGGCTGGGCCTTCGCCGGTCACCGCGCGGCCGCCGATCGGATAGACCTGTGAAGAGCCGCCGCCCGACAGCACGCCCACGTCGGCATGGCCGCCGATCACGGCGATCTTCTTGGCTGACGACAGAAGGGGCAGCAGGCTCCCGTCGTTCTTCAGCAGCACCACGCCTTCCTCGGCGTCGGCGCGGGTGACCTTGGCGTGGGCGGCGTAGTCGATGGCGGCGATCTTGACCGGCTTTTCGACCACGCCGCTGGCGAACAGGCCGCGCAGGATGCGGCGGGCCATGTCGTCGAGCCGGGCTTGCGGCACCTCGCCCTTGGCCAGGGCGTCCTTCAGCGGACCCTTGAAGAAGGGCTGCTTGTCGAAGGCGTCGCCGGCCGATTCCTGGTCGAGGCCGGCGTTGACCGCCTTGGCGCTGGAATGCACCGCGCCCCAGTCGGACATCACGTAGTTCTTGTAGCCCCAATCCTGCTTGAGGACCTTGGTCAGCAGGAAGTCGTTCTCGCAGGCGTAGTCGCCGTTGATCCGGTTGTAGGAGCACATCACCGAGTGCGGGTCGGAGGCCTCGATCGCGAACTGGAAGGCCAGCAGGTCGGAGGTGCGGGCCTCGGCCTCGCCGATCCGGGCGTCCAGGATGAAGCGGCCGGTCTCCTGGCTGTTCAGGGCGTAGTGCTTGACGGTCGAGACGATGGCGTTGGACTGGATGCCCTTGATCTGGGCCCCGACCATCTGGCCGGCCAGCCAGGGATCCTCGCCGCCATATTCGAAGTTGCGGCCGTTGCGCGGCTCGCGGGTCAGGTTGATCCCGCCGGCCAGCATGACGTTGAAGCCGGAGTCGCGCGCTTCCGACCCGATCATCGCGCCGCCGGCCTGGGCCAGCGTGGGGTTCCAGGTGGCGGTGGTGGCGATGCCGGCGGGCAGGGCGGTGCGCTCGCGCTTGTTGGGCTCGCCGCCCTGGGTGGCCACGCCGACGCCGGCGTCGGTCTGGAATTGGGCCGGGATGCCCAGGCGGGCGACGCCCGGCACGTAGCCGGCCGAACCGGGCAGGGCGTCCGGCGTGCGCGTATAGCGGGGCGGCATTTCGGCGCCGAAGAAGCCGAAGATGATCGTCAGCTTCTCGTCCTGGGTCATGGCCTTGAGCGCCGCGTCGGCGCGGGCGTCGGCGCCGAGCTTGGGGTCCAGCCAGGGACGGGCGGCCGGGGCGGCGGGCGCCTGGGCTTCAGCGGTGTGGGCGAGGGCGGCGGCGGACGCGCCGAGCATGAGGGCCAGGGCCAGGCCCCGCCAGGTTTGTCGGTTCATAAGTACCTCCCACTCGCTGTTGGCGCGGGCGTAAGCCCGCCCGGCGAAGCAAGCGATAACTCAGCCTGACAACGATGTCATGCGGCAGTGCGGTAGCGATTTCAGCGCCAGGTCTTGGCCTGGGTGATCGTGGCCGGCTCAGTCAGCAGGGCTTCGAGCGGCCGTCCGGCGACGGTGCAGGTCGCGCTCTTCACCGGCCCGTCGCCCGTGACTTTGCAGATCAAGGATTGGGAAAAGGCGGCCGCCATCAGGCGCTCGCGATCGGCGGGCAGGGCGGCGACGACGGACGAGATCCGCAGCGGGACCCACTGGTCAGGCGTGGGGCCCTGGGCGATGCAGAGGGTGCGGCCGTCGATCACGTGCAGGACGGGACCGGTGACGATCTGGCCGGCGGCGGGGGCCGGGGCGCGGCAGGTCTTTCCCAGGGACGTCTGGGCCAGGGCCGGCGCGCCGAAAGTCAGGACGGCCAAGGCGATGGCCGCCGCTCTCGCTCTCGCCCAACCCCTGGCCATGTTAACGAATCCTCTGAACGGGGACTCAACACGGTCGATGACGTCGTGTTCCACGCCGTGTCCCCCGAAACGACAGGTGTTTGCGCGGCGTTGCCAAGACGTCTCAGGCTGGCTGTTTCGTGGGCGATACGTCCGCACGGACCCGGCCTCCGTGCTAAGGAGGGACGCGGCGACTCGGGGCGCGCCGAAGGGACACGGACGGGAGAACTCCGCTGGCGACGGTGAAGCGTACGGGCTCGAAGAAGACCCTGACGACGGCCAATCTGGCCGCCCTGGGCGCCGAGCGGCTGGCCGACCTGCTGATCGACGTCGCCGAGGGCCACGCCCAGATCAAGCGCCGGCTGCGGTTGGAGCTGGCGGGCGAGATCGGTCCCGAGGACCTGGCCGCCGAACTGGCCAAGCGCATCGACTCCGTCGCCGACAGCCGCGCGCGCATCCACTGGCGCAAGCACAAGGAGTTCGTGCGCGAGCTCGACATGCAGCGGGCCCTGATCGTCGGGCGGCTGGCCGAGCTCGATCCGACCCTGGCTTTGCCGACGCTGTTGCGCTTCCTGGGCCTGGCCGAGGGCGTCTTCCACCGCACCGCCGACGCCAAGGGCGAGATCGAGGCGGTGTTCGACGCGGCCGTCGACGACGTGGCGGCCATCGCGTCCCAGGCCTTGCCTGATCCACGCGCGCTCGGGGATCAACTGCTGGACCTGCTTCTGCATGGTCGGGCGGGTCTGGGGCCGCGCGTTCTGAAGAACGCCTTGCCGGCGCTGGGCGCCGAGGGCGTGGCGGCGCTGCGGGCGCGGGTCGAGACCACCATGGCTTCGCAGAAGCGGGTCAGCGGCGCGTTGAAGGCGGCCGTCCAGGTGCTGGCCGACGCCCAGGGCGACGTCGATGGCTATGTCGCCCAGTTCACCGACTCCCAGGCCGTGCTGCCGCCGATCGGGGCGCAGATCGCCCGCCGGCTGACCGCCGCGGGCCGCTTCGACGAGGCCATCGCGGCGTTGGACCGCGCGACGCCCGGCTCGTTCGCTCAGTTGGTCGGCACGGTGCTGGGCCGCCCCACCTTGCCTGGTCCCGGCGCCCTGGACTGGGAAGACGCCTATATCGAGGTGCTGGAGGCGCGCGGGCAGGGCGATCTGGCCCAGGACATGCGCTGGTCCAGCTTCGAGCGCGGTCTGTCGGTCGAACGGCTGCGTGACTTCCTCAAGCGCCTGCCCGATTTCGATGACGTCGAGGCCGAGGACAAGGCCCTGGCCCACGCCGAGGACTTCCACGACCTGCACGCCGCCCTCGACTTCCTGATCCGCTGGCCGGCCTGGGACCGCGCCGCGCGGCTGGTGCTGCGTCGGCCTGGCGACCTGGACGGCGACCGTCCCGAACTGCTGGAGCCCGCCGCCAGGGCCATTGAAGGCCGCCACCCGTTGGCCGCCATCCTGCTGCTGCGCGCGATGATCTCCGACACCGCCCGCTACGCCCGCACCACCCGCTACAAGGACGCCCAGCGCCAGCTGCTGGAGGCCGCGTCCCTGGCCCCGGCCATCGCCGACTGGGACGGCCACGAGGACGCCGACGCCTTCGCCGCGAAGATCGCGGGCTACCGGCGTTGGTAGAGCCGCAGGCCAGCGTGAAAAGTCTCGCCAAAGCCCTGATTGCCTAGACGGGAGTGGCGGACCTATAAGCGGGCTGAAAATTCCAGCCCTTCGAGGGATTCCATGAGCTCCGATTTCGCGGCCGCGCGCCTGAACATGGTCGAAAGCCAGATCCGCACGGCCGACGTCACCGATCTGCCCTTGCAGGACGCCCTGCGTGTCGTGCCGCGCGAGGCCTGCGTGCCGGCCGGCAAGGGCTATCTGGCCTATGCCGACGCCGACGTCGAATACGCCCCCGGCCGTTGGCTGCTGCGCCCGCGCGAAGTGGGCAAGCTGCTGCAGCACCTGCGTCCGCGCGAAGGCGACAAGGCCCTGGCCATCGCGGCGCCCTACGCCGCCGCCGTGCTCGAGAAGATGGGCCTTGAGGTCACTCGCCTGGATGGCGAGGACCTGACCGCCGTGCCGGGCGCGAACTACGACGTGATCATCTGCGAAGGCGCCGTGCCGCGGGCGCCGGCCAGCTGGACCAAGGCCCTGGCCCAAGGCGGCCGTCTGGCGGTGATCGAGCGCGAAGGCCCCGTCGGCCGCGCCGTGATCTACGTCCAGGCCGAGGACGGCGTGGGCCGCCGCGCCGTTTTCGACGCCACCCCGCCGATGCTGGCCGGCTTCACGGTCGAACAAGGCTTTGCGTTCTGACCACTTCGGTCAAATACTAAAACGCAACGCCTGCGTGAAAAAAGCTTAACTAGCGGCCTATGGTCTCTCGCCTTACAGCCGGTCATACAGGGTGCGGGCGTCGCGCCCGGTCTGGGCAGGACTGCCCTGATCTGGGGTTTCGTGGGGCCAGAGGTTTCGTGGGGATGAACTTGATGTCGAATAGCCGCCGGGCCGCTTTGCTGGCCGCCGCTTGCAGCCTGGGTTTGATGGGAGGCCTGGTTTCGGTCGCCCACGCCGAGACGCTGACGGACGCCCTGGCCCTGGCCTATCAGACCAACCCCACGCTTCAGGCCCAGCGCGCCAACCAGCGCGTCACCGACGAGGGCGTGGTCCAGGCCAAGACGGCGTTCCGCCCGACGGTGAGCGCTTCGGCCGACGTCAACGCGGCGCGCACGGACATCGCCAAGCCCGGCACGACGACCGCCATCGTCAACGGGGCTCTCGCCCAGGTGCCCAACCCCGATCACGTCAACACCAGCGGCAGCGGGGCCAGCTTCGCCCTGGCCCAGCCGCTCTATACGGGCGGCCGCGCCTCGGCCAACCTGACCGCCGCCCAGGCCGACGTGCTGACCGGTCGCGAGGACCTGCGCAGCGTCGAGCAATCGGTGCTGGGCAACGTGATCCAGGCCTATGTCGACGTCCGCCGCGACCAGGAACGCCTGCGTATCGCCCAGGAGAACGTCAGCGTCCTGAACCGTCAGCTCGAGGAATCGAAGGCGCGCTTCGAGGTCGGCGAGATCACCCGCACCGACGTGGCCCAATCGGAAGCTCGCCTGGCCTCGGCCCAGGCCAGCCTGTCCTCGGCCCAGGCCATCCTGGCCGGCAGCCGCGCGGCCTACGCCGCCGTGGTCGGCCAGAACCCGACCGACCTAGCGCCCGAGCCGTCGCTGGCCGCCCTGTTGCCGACCAGCGTCGAGCAGGCCTTCGACCTCGTCGACAAGAACAATCCGCAGATCCAGGCCGCCCGTTACGCCCAGCAGGCCGCGGCCGCGCGGGTCGCGGTGGCCAAGGCCGCCTATCGTCCCACCGTCTCGGCCCGCGCGGGTCTGGGTTGGGACGCCGGCGACGGCACGATCAGCAACGGCAGCCAGTTCCGCGACTACGATCGCTCGCTGTCCGGCTCGATCACCGCCTCGGTGCCGATCTTCACCGGCGGCCTGAACAGCTCGCAAGTGCGCGCCGCGACCGAGCGCGAGAACGCCGCCCGCATCGCGGTCGAGGGCGCCCAGCGCTCGGCCCTGCAACAGATCTCAACCGCCTGGAACAACCTGCTGGCCTCGCGCGCCAACCTGGTCTCGAACGAGGAACAGGTCCGCGCCACCAAGATCGCCTTCGAGGGCGTGCGCCAGGAACAACAGGTCGGCCTGCGCACCACCCTGGACGTGCTGAACGCCCAGCTGGAACTGGCCAACGCCGAGGTCGCCCTGGTGGTGGCCCGCCGCGACGAATACGTGGCCAGCGCCAGTGTCCTGCAGGCCATGGGCGTGCTGAACATCGCCAACCTGTCGCCCGCCGTCGAGCGCTATGACCCGGTCAAGTCGTACGACAAGGTCAATCACGCCTTCGGTTGGGTGCCGTGGGAACCGGTCATCCAGGCCGTCGACAAGGTCGGCGCGCCGTCGACGGCGGTCAAAGCCTCGCCCGCCCAGGCCACGCCCGTGGCCGCCAAATAGGGCGAATTGGCGCGCCCCCAATCCTTGAGCTTGCTTAAGGCGCGCAAGTCTGCACCATCGCTGTAAGCGCTCGCCTGGGCGCTTACAGGATTCGTACCCCTTCGAGACGGCCCGCACATGTCCGACCAGAGCCCCCAAGAACCGACGATGGAGGAGATTCTCGCCTCCATCCGACGCATCATCTCGGAAGATGACGCGCCGGCGGAGGCCGCTCCGGCGCCCGAAGCTGAACCCGAAGCCGAACCCGAGTTCGTGGCCGAGGAAGCGCCGGCCGAGGACGACGTCCTGGAGCTGACCGATCCGATCGAACCGCCCGCGCCCGTCGAGAGCATGGGCGACATCGACGTCTATTCGCCGGAACCCGAGCCGGAGCCCGCGCCGCCGCCGCCTCCGCCCGCGGCCGAGCCGTCCACGATCCAGGGCTTCTCGCGCGACGAAGTGGCCGACAACCTGGTCGGCGACCACGCCGCCAGCCTAGCCGCCACGGCCTTCGGCAGCCTGAGCTCGGCCCTGCTGATGCCCAAGGACGGCCGCACCCTGGAAGACGTCGTGCGCGAACTGCTGCGCCCGCTGCTCAAGGAGTGGCTGGACCAGAACCTGCCGCGCATCGTCGAGACCAAGGTCGAGGAAGAAGTCCACCGCATCGCCCGCGGCCGCAGCGTATAATTCACCGTCATTGGCCGCTCGCGCGGCGGTGACGGTCTGGAAATCTGAAGGCGGTCGCTCCGGCGGCCGCCTTTTTCCGTCCAAATATCCCAGTTGACCCAAGGCCCACGGTTTCGCCGGACGCCCGCAGATGGCATACCCACCGCGCCATGCTTGAAAAGACCTTCGATCCCAAAGCCGTCGAGCCCCGTCTGTACGCCGCCTGGGAGGCCTCCGGGGCCTTCAAGCCGAGCGAAGCGCCCGGCGCCGAGTCGTTCACGATCGTCATCCCGCCGCCGAACGTCACCGGCAGCCTGCACATCGGCCACGCGCTGAACAACACGCTGCAGGACGTTCTGACGCGCTTCCACCGCATGCGCGGCAAGTCGGCCCTGTGGCTGCCAGGCACCGACCACGCGGGCATCGCCACCCAGATGGTGGTCGAGCGCCAGCTGGCCGCCGCCGGCAATATCGGCCGCCGCGAGATGGGCCGCGAGGCCTTCGTCGAGAAGGTCTGGGAATGGAAGGCCGAGAGCGGCGGGGCGATCACCAACCAGCTGCGCCGTCTGGGCGCCAGCTGCGACTGGTCGCGCGAGCGCTTCACCCTGGACGAGCGCCTGTCGGCCGCCGTCCGCAAGGTGTTCGTCCAGCTCTACAAGCAGAACCTGCTCTACCGCGACAAGCGCCTGGTCAACTGGGATCCCCAGTTCCAGACCGCCATCTCCGACCTCGAGGTCGAGCAAAAGGAGGTCGACGGCGCCTACTGGCACTTCGCCTATCCGCTGGCCGACGGCGTGACCTTCCAATACCCGATCGCCTTCGACGAGGACGGCAAGGCGACCGAGTTCGAGACCCGCGACTTCATCGTCGTGGCCACCACGCGTCCGGAAACGATGCTGGGCGACACCGCCGTGGCCGTCCATCCGTCGGACGAGCGCTACAAGGACCTGGTCGGCAAGGACGTGATCCTGCCGATCGTCGGCCGCCGCATACCGATCGTCGCCGACGACTACGCCGACCCGACCAAGGGCTCGGGGGCGGTCAAGATCACGCCCGCCCACGACTTCAACGACTTCCAGGTCGGCAAGCGCCACGGCCTGCCGTCGATCAACATCCTGACGCCCGACGCGCGCCTCAACGACGAGGTTCCGGAAGCCTATCGCGGTCTCGACCGCTTCGTGGCCCGCAAGGCCATCGTCGCCAAGGCCGAGGAAGACGGCTGGCTGCGCGAGATCGAGAAGACCAAGCACATGGTCCCGCACGGCGACCGCTCGGGCGTGGTCATCGAGCCGTACCTGACCGACCAGTGGTACGTCGACGCCAAGACCCTGGCCCAGCCCGCCCTGAAGGCGGTGGAGGAGGGCGCGACCGTCTTCGAACCCCGCCACTGGGAAAAGACCTACTTCGAGTGGCTGCGCAACATCGAGCCCTGGTGCGTCTCGCGCCAGCTGTGGTGGGGTCACCGCATCCCGGCCTGGTTCGGCCCGGACGGCCACATCTTCGTCGAGGAGACCGAGGAGGAGGCCCTGGCCGCCGCCATCCTGCACTATGGCGATGAAGCCCCGATCCTGAAGCGCGACGAGGACGTCCTCGACACCTGGTTCAGCTCGGCCCTGTGGCCGTTCTCGACCCTCGGCTGGCCCGAGAAGACCGAGGACCTGGCCAAGTTCTATCCGACCAGCACCCTGGTCACCGGCTTCGACATCATCTTCTTCTGGGTGGCCCGGATGATGATGATGGGCATCCACTTCATGGGCGAAGTTCCGTTCAAGCAGGTGTTCATCAACGCCCTCGTCCGTGACGAGAAGGGCGCCAAGATGAGCAAGTCCAAGGGCAACGTGATGGACCCGCTGGTCCTGATCGACGAGCTGGGCTGCGACGCGGTGCGCTTCACCATGACGGCGATGTCGGGCCAGGCCCGCGACATCAAGCTGAGCAAGCAACGCATCGAAGGCTACCGCAACTTCGGCACCAAGCTGTGGAACGCCTCGCGCTTCGCCCAGATGAACGAGTGCGTCCGCGTCGAGGGCTTCGACCCGTCGACCGTGCGGCAGCCGATCAACAAGTGGATCCGCGGCGAGACGGTCAAGACCGCCATCGAGGTGACCCGCGCCCTGGAGGCGCCGTCGTTCGACGCCGCCGCCACCGCGCTCTACCGCTTCATCTGGAACGTGTTCTGCGACTGGTACCTGGAGCTGGCCAAGCCGATCCTCAATGGCGACGACGCCGAGGCCAAGGCCGAGACCCGCGCCACGGCCGCCTGGGCGCTGGACGTGATCCTCAAGCTGCTGCACCCGGTCATGCCGTTCATCACCGAGGAGCTGTGGGACAAGACCGCCGAGTTCGGCGCGCCCCGCGAAGGCATGCTGATCGTCGAGAAGTGGCCCGAGCTGCCGGAAAGCTGGATCGACCCGGAGGCCGAGGCCGAGATCGGCTGGCTGGTCGACACGGTCGGCGAAATCCGCTCGATCCGCGCCGAGATGAACGTGCCGCCGGGCGCCAAGCCGCCGCTGTCGGTGATCGGCGCCAACGCCGAGACCAAGGCCCGGCTGGCGCGTCACCGCGACCTGCTGCTGACCCTGGCGCGCCTGGACAGCGCCCGCGAGGCCGACGCGGCCCCGGCGGGTTCGGTTCCGATCGTGCTGGGCGAGGCGACCGGCGCCCTGGCCATCGCCGAGTTCATCGACCTGACGGCCGAGAAGGCTCGCCTGACCAAGGAAATCGCCGGCCATGTCGGCGAGATCGAGAAGACGGCCAAGAAGCTGAACAACCCCGACTTCCTGGCCCGCGCCAAGGAAGAGGTGGTCGAGGAAAACCGCGAGCGTCTCGCGGAAGCCGAAGCGGCGAAGGCCAAGCTGGAAGCGGCGCTCGCGCGGCTGGAAGCGGTGGGCTAGGGCAGGGCTGGGGACACACGCAGGCATGTGTCCCCGTCAGCGCTCCGGGCGCTTACTTCTTCGCGCCGCCCAGCATGCCTTCGATCTCGGCCTTGCTGGCGTTGATCAGGGTTGCGCCGTCGCGGACGGCCAGGTTGGCGACGTCCACGGCGAAGGTCTTGTCGTCCATCTTGATGGTGGCTATCGCCTTACCGGTGGCGTCCGGCTTGACCTCGGCGACCGAGCCGATCGTGGCGCCGGTGTTGTCCTTGACCGGCTGGCCGGCCGTCACGGGCGCGGCGGCGGCAGGCGCCGGAGCGGTCGCCGCGGCCGGATCCTGAGCCGGGGCGGCGGTCTGGGCCAGGGCGGGGGCGGCGGTGGCGAGCGCCAGGGCGGCGGCGGCGAAAGTCAGCAATGAACGCATTCAATTTCCCATCTGTCGAAACGTCTCCCCGACGTCTCGTTACGCTGCCGCGACTTTGGGGCGTCGGCTGGACGCTGATGCGGTCAAAATGGGTCCGGGTTTGAACGCGGTTCGCTCAGTGGCCGGGTTGGGCCGGCGACCGGGATCAGCAGGGAATCCAGTTGTAGCGGTCGTTGGCGACGTCCCAGGACCACGAGCCGCAGGCCGCCGGGGCGTTGGCTTGAGCGGGCGGCGCCTCGTCATAGGCCGGCGGCGGACCGTCCGCGCGGTCGTCGTAGACCGTTTCGGAGCGCTCGATGACCACCGACGGTCCGCTGTAGTAGCTGGGATAGCCGTAATAGGCGGGATAGCCGCCGTACCCGTACGGATAGGCGTAGGCGCCGCCCAGGGCCAGGCCGAGACCGACGCCGCCGAGATAGCCGTATCCCCAGCCGCCATAGCCGTAGCCGCCGCGACCATAGCCATAACCGCCACGGCCATAACCGCCGTATCCCCCGCCATGGTAGCCGCCGCCGTGGTAACCACCTCCGCCATGATAGCCGCCACCACCGTGGCCACCGCCGCCGTGGCCGCCATGCGATTGGGCCTGAGCCAGCGACGGCATGGCCGCCAGGGGCGCCGCCAGCAGGCTGACGGAAGCGAGCGCGGTTAGAAGGGTTTTCATCTGGACCTCTCCATGAGGCCGAGGGTCACTATGGCCGACAGCCAGGTCGTCGACGCCTCAGCGCCGCGACCCCCTCAAGATAGGAACGGCCGGCCTTCGACGGAAGCGCGCCACGCCGGAAACCCGCGAAACCTTCAACGGCCGTAGACGGCGTCGCGAACCTGGGTCGTGAAGGGGCCGTTCATGCCTTCGAACGCGGTGTCGGTCATGATCACCACCGTCAGGCGGTTCTTGGGATCCACGAACCAGTTGTGGCCGTAGACGCCGCCCCAGGCCAGCGTGCCCACGCCCTGGGGGGTCTTGGCGACGGCGGGATCGTCCAGCACCGCCCAGCCATAGCCGAAGCCCCAGCCGGGCCCTTGCGTCGCCGCCTGAGGGCCGACCTGGTCCTTCATCATCTCGGTCACGGTCGCGGCCTTGAGGATCGGCGCGCCGCCCTGGCGCAGGGTTTCCAGCAGGGTCAGCACGTCGCCGGCCGAGCCGACCATGCCCGCGCCGCCGGAGGGGAAGGCGGTCTTGTCCAGGGCGCGGCCCGGGGCGAAGCGCACGGCGGTGCCACCGATCGGGACGTCCAGGTTGTCGGTCATCCGCCTGGGGGCGGGTTGGGCGTTGTAGTAGGCCGCGGTCAGGCGGGCCGGATCACGCGCGACAAAGCCGGTGTCCTTCAGGTCCAGCGGCTGGGTGACCGTTTCGGCGACGACTTCGGACAAAGGCTTTCCGGTCGCCTTCTCGGCCACCGAGCCCAGCACGTCGATGGCCAGCGAATAGCGCCAGGCCGAGCCGGGCGGGAAGGCGAGGGGCGCCTGGCCCAGCCGGCGCATGTTCTCGTCCAGCGTGAGGCCCGACAGGTCGATGCCGTCGGAGACGCCCAGCTGATGGTAGGGGTGCGAGGCCGTCTCGGCCAGGCCGTAGGTCAGGCCGCTGGTGTGGGTCAGCAGCTGGCGCAGGGTGATGACCGGGGTGGTCCCGTCGGCCAGCTTGGGCTTGAAGTCCGGCAGCCATTTGGTCACCGGATCGTCGAGGTTCAGCACGCCATTCTCGACCAGCTTCATGATCGCGGCGCTGACGAACGGCTTGGTCACCGAGGAGAAACGGAAGATCGCGTCCTCGCGCATCGGCCGGCCCGCCTCGCGATCGGCCAGGCCCGCCGCGCGGTGGTAGACGATCTTGCCGTCGCGAGCGACCAGCACGACGGTCCCGACCAGCCGATGCTCGGCGAGAGCGGCGTCGACCACCTTGTCCAGCCGGGCCGCCAGGGCCGCGTCGGGCGCGGCGGCGGCGGCGACGGGCACGGGCGGCGGCGCGGCCAGGCCCGGAGAGGCCAGCGCCAGGCCGGCGGCGAAGGCCAGGCTCGAGATCCACGGACGCATGCGACGACTCCTTGTTCCGAGCCTTGACGTAGGGTGATCCTCGGGAAGCGACAAGCGTGTCGGTCGACGGCGCCCCGACGTCATCGCGCAAAATCGTCGCCTAGGTTATCAATGTTCCCTTATGTTCGAACAGACGTTTGCATCGGGCTTCGGCCTGTGCTTTCTCAGCGATCGAACGCGCTCGTCCAGCGAAGCGCGGCACACACTCCGGGAGAGTAACGATGACCCAGGCCGCGCCCGCGCCGACCCCCACCCAAGCTCCCACCGCCATTCCCTGGCCCGCCATGTCGGTGAAGCAGGCCTACGCCATGATCACCGCGCCCGGCTCGCCCGGCGAGATGGACGAGATCGAGATCCGGGGCGTGAAGACCCGGGTCTGGAAGAACTGCCCGCCCACCCTGCGCGAGACCCTGATGATGGGCCGCACGCATGGCGACAAGATCTATCTGGTCCACGAGGACGAACGGGTCAGCTTCGAGGCCTTCTACCGCGCCGTGACGGTGTTCGCCGCCGAGCTGGAAGCGGCCGGCGTCAAGAAGGGCGACCGGGTCGCCGTGATCATGCGCAACCTGCCCGAATGGCCGGTGGCCTTCTATGCGGGCCTGTCGATCGGCGCGATCATGACCCCGCTGAACGCTTGGTGGACCGGCCAGGAACTGGAGTACGGCCTGGTCGACAGCGGCGCCTCGGTGGCGATCATGGACGTCGAGCGCTTCGAGCGCCTGGCCGAGCATTTCGACAACTGCCCCGACCTGAAGCGCGTCTATGTCAGCCGCTCCAAGGAGGACATCGCCCATCCGTACGTCAAGCGGCTGGAGTCGGTGATCGGCTGCCCCAACGACTGGATCAAGCTGGACGAGAAGCCGCTGTCGACCGTGGCCCTGGGCCCGGAGGACGACGCGACGATCTTCTACACCTCGGGCACGACCGGTAAGCCCAAGGGCGCCCTGGCCACCCACCGCGCGGTCAACAGCAACATCTTCGCCTCGGCCGCCGCCAGCGCCCGCGGCTTCCTGCGACGCGGCGAGGCGCCGCCCCAGCCCGATCCCAGCCTGCCGCAGAAGGGCTCGCTGATCTCGGTGCCGTTCTTCCACGCCACCGGCTGCTTCGCGGTGATGAATCCCTCGCTGTTCGCCGGAGCCAAGCTGGCCATGATCCGCAAGTGGGACCCGGAAAAGGCCATGCAGCTGATCCAGGACGAGAAGCTGACCCAGATGGGCGGCGTGCCGACCATCGCCTGGCAGATCATCGAGCATCCGCGCCGGGAGGAATACGACCTGTCCTCGCTCGACACCGTGGCCTATGGCGGCGCGCCGTCGGCGCCGGAACTGGTGCGCAAGATCAAGGAGCTGTGGCCCAAGTCCTCGCCGGGCAACGGCTGGGGCATGACCGAGACCTCGGCCACGGCCACCAGCAATTCGGCCGAGGACTACGAGAACCGTCCCGACAGCTGCGGCCCGGCCGTGCCGGTCACCGACCTGAAGATCATGACCCTGGAAGCGCCCTACAAGGAGCTGCCGACCGGCGAGGTCGGCGAGCTGTGGTGCAAGGGGCCGCAGGTAGTGAAGGGCTATTGGAACAAGCCCGAGGCCACCGCCCAAACCTTCATCGACGGCTGGGTGCGCACGGGCGACCTGGCGCGTCTGGATGAAGAGGGCTTCTGCTACATCATCGACCGGGCCAAGGACATGCTGATCCGGGGCGGCGAGAACATCTACTGCATCGAGGTCGAGAACCTGCTCTACGAGCACCCGGCGGTGATGGACGCCGCCCTGGTCGGGATTGAGCACAAGACCCTGGGCGAGGAGCCCGCCGCCGTCGTGACCCTGAAGCCCGGCGCGGAAGCCACCGAGGCCGAACTGCGCGCCTTCGTCGCCGACCGCCTGGCCGCCTTCAAGGTGCCGGTGAAGGTGGTGTTCTGGCCCGAGACCCTGCCGCGCAACGCCAACGGCAAGATCATGAAGAACGAGCTGAAGAAGGTGTTCGTGGAGGGGTGACGCTGAAGTGTCTTTCCCTCCCCCTTGCGGGGAGGGTGGCCCCGAAGGGGTCGGGTGGGGTTTGATGAGGCAGCAGACCCCACCCACCAGCTTCGCTGGTTCCCCCCTCCCCATAAAGGGGAGGGAAGATCCGAAATCAGACGCTCACCGGAGGCTTCCGCCCCGCCCACGGCTGGGCGGCCTCCAGCTCATAGGCCAGCGCCAGCAGCATCCGCTCCGACCCCGCTCGCCCGCCGAACTGGACGCCCACCGGCAGGCCGTCGGCCGTCCAATGCAGGGGCACGCTCATCGACGCCGCCCCGGCCACGTTGTGCAGGGTGGTGTAGCCCACATAGGCGTTGAGCCGCTCGGTCAGGGTGGGGATGTCGACCGTTCCCGTCACCCAGCCCAGCGGAGCCGGCGGCAGACCCAGAACGGGCGAGACGATCACGTCGTAGCGCTCGAACCAGCGATCATAGGCCTGGCCCGCCGCGGTCAGGTTGGCCACGGCCTTCCGCAGGCCGTCGGGCGGCATCTGGCCGACCAGGTCGGCCATGGCCAGGGTGAAGGGCTCCAGCAGGCTGTCGTCCGGCCGCCGGCCGATCGCCTTGCCGACCGCGTCGACCAGTTCGGCCGCGCCGCTGGCCCACAGAGCCAGGAAGTCCTGACCGAAGGCCGGACCGTCCACCGGCCATGTGGTCGGCTCGACGGTGTGGCCCAGCGACTGCATCAGCTTGGCGGCGTTCTCGGCGGCGGCGCGGACCTCCGGATGGGGCTGGGCGCCGAGCATGGTTTCGACCACCAGCCCGACCCGCAGCCGCCGCTTGTCGGGACCCGTCACCAGGCCGACGGGGGCGAAGACCTTGTCGTCGCCGTGGCGCTCGGTCGCCGCCAGCAGGGTGGCGCTGTCGCGGACGCTGTGGCTGACGCAGTGATAGACCGACAGGTCGATCCCGCGCGTGGCGGGCCGGCCCAGCACCATCCGGCCGCGCGAGGGCTTCAGGCCGAACAGGCCGCAATTGGACGCCGGGATGCGGATCGAACCGCCGCCGTCGCTGGCGTGGGCGAAGGGGGTGACGCCCGCGGCGGTGGCCACCGCCGCGCCGCCGGACGAGCCGCCGCTGGAATGGGCGGGGTTCCAGGGATTGCGCGTCGGCGGGAAACCCTCGGGCTCGGTGGTCGGCAGGAAGCCGTATTCCGGCGTCGACGACTTGCCGATGACGATCAGCCCCGCCTTGTCGAAACAGTCGACATAGCCGTCCTGGGTCTTGGCCGGCGGGTTGCGGAGCATGGCGCGCGAGCCGCTGTAGGTGGGCAGGCCGACATAGTCGTCCAGGTCCTTGACCAGGAACGGCACGCCGGCGAATGGGCCGGCCGCTTCGGCCTTTCCCGCGTCGAGGCGCTTGGCCTTGTCGATGGCGCGGTCGAAGTCGGGCGTGACCAGGAAGCCAAGCTTGGGCTGCAACGCCTCGGCGTCGCGCACGGCCTTTTCGGTGACCTCCAGCGCGCTGACCTCCTTGCGTCGGATGCGGCCGGCGATCTCGACGGCGTCGGGCGTCCAGGGCGCGGAAGCGGCGGTGACCGGCTTGGCTTCGGCCTTGGAAGCGGCGGCGGCGATCGTCGCGGCGGCGGCGGCCGTCAGGCCCTGGCGTCTGGACATCATGCGATTCCCCCTGGTTCCGACGTCTGGAGCGCGTCGGTGATCAGTGTTCACTGTGAACCCGAAGGCGCGACCTCCGCAAGTCGTGCTAAAGCGGCGGCCATGACCTCTACGCCGACATATAAACGCGCCGACATCCTGCTGGTGGAGACCGGCCTGTTCGAAACCCGCGCCAAGGCCCGCGCCGCCATCGAGGCGGGTTTGATCACCGCCGACGGCAAGGTGGTGAAAAAGCCGTCCGAGCAACTTGAAAGCACCGTCAAGCTGGACGGCCGGCCGCCCCATCCCTGGGTCGGGCGCGGCGCCCTGAAGCTGGTCCACGCCCTGGACCTGTGGCCGATCGCGGTCGCGGGGAAGATCGCCCTGGACGTCGGCGCCTCGACGGGCGGCTTCACCGAGGTGCTGCTCGAGCGCGGCGCGGCCAAGGTCTACGCCTGCGACGTGGGCCGCGATCAGCTGAACCAGCGCCTGGCCCACCACGAGCGCGTGGTCGACCTGTCGGGCGTCGACGCCCGCATTCTCGACGAAGGCTATCTGGAGGAAGCGCCGGGCGTGGTGGTCAGCGACGTCAGCTTCATCTCGGTGGAGAAGTGCCTGCCTGTGGCCCTGGACCTGGCCGAGCCGGGCTCCGACCTCGTCTGCCTGATCAAGCCGCAGTTCGAGGCCGGCCGCGATCGGGTGGGCAAGAACGGGATGGTCAAGGATCCGGCGATCATCGCCGACTGCATCGCCTCGGTCTCGGCCTTCGTCGAGGACTCTGGCTGGACGATCAACGGCGTGGCGCAAAGCCCGATCACCGGCGGCGACGGTCAGGTCGAGCACCTGCTGTGGGCCGTGAAGAACGAGGCCTAAGGGCCCAACGCTCAAAAGGAAAGCCGCCGACCCGAAGGTCGGCGGCTCCAAGAGATCGAATGAGAAATCGGGTCGTTTAGTCGACGACCTGGTAGCGGCCCTGCGCGTCGGGGCAGACGCGGACGAAGCGCTTCTGGGTGCGGCCGTCGGGCAGGTAGATCGGGCTTTCGGCCAGAGTGCAGCCGTTAGCGTCGGCGCGGCCCTGATCCTGGCCCTGGGTCACGCTGTAGGAGCGCTCGGACTCGTAGGTGTAGCCGCCGCGACGGTCGCCATAGCGGCTGTCCTCGTAGCGGCCGCGATCGTCGTAGCCGCTGTCATAGGGCTGGTTGTAGGCGCCCTGGTTGTAGGTCGGCGGCGGAGGCGGGGGCGGGTTGGCGCCCGGCGAGCAGGCCGCCGAATTGCGGCCGATGGCCGAACCGGCGATCGCGCCGACCACGCCGCCAAGGATCGTACCTTCGGTGCGGGCGCCGTGGCCCGACACGCCGCTGCCGATCGCCGCGCCGATGCCGGCGCCCAACAGGCCGCCGCCCGTGCCGCGCTGCGTCGTGCTGCGGCGGCAGGGGTCATAGTAGTAGCCATTGCTGTCGTAGTTGCCACCGCCGGCATAGGCGCCGGCGTTGCCGTAGGCGCCATAGGCCTGGGCCGAGGCCATCGTCGGGGCCAGCGCGCCGGCGAGGGCGGCCGCGGCGGCGACGCCGAGAACGGTCTTGAACATCATCGAGAAACTCCTCCGACCGGGTCCGGAAATCACCACGACCCGCCTTATCAACCTAGACTGCCAAACCGTTGATGAACGGCTGTTGAGCGACCCGTTCATCTTCGTTCACCCGCATTCGCTCGGAATGGGGTATGGGAGCGTCCGAAATCTTGTCTGCGCCGATCATGGCGCGGGCATGGCGGGCCCTCGCGCCCGAAAACTCATCAGCTGAATGGTCGCGCGCGGTGAAGGTTCCACCGCTAAAGCGGCCCGAGAATTGGACTATCCATGCGTGAATTGAGAATCCAGGCGGTCGGCGCCCAGGGCGACGGCATCGCCGAGGGCTCTTTCGTCCCCCTGACCCTGCCGGGCGAGCTGATCACCGCCGAGATGGCCGGCAATCGCGGCGAGCTGGTCGAGGTGCTGGAGCCCAGCCCCGACCGCGTTCTGCCGCCGTGCCCGCACTTCGGCGTCTGCGGCGGCTGCGCGTTCCAGCACTGGGACGCCAAGCCGTATCTGGAGTGGAAGCGCGAGCAGATCCAGTTCCAGCTGGCCCGCGAGGGGCTGGAGACCGAGGTCCTGCCGACCTTCGCCTCCTCGCCGCCGGCCTCGCGTCGTCGCGTGGCCCTGCACGCCCGGGGCGGCAAGGGCGGGGCGCGGCTGGGCTTCAAGGAGCGGCGCTCCTGGAACCTGGTGAAGATCGAGGAATGCCCGGTCACCCACCCCAAGCTGGTCGCGGCCTTTCCGGCCCTGGCGCGCCTCGCCGCGCCGTTCCTGGAGCACCCCAAGTCGGCCCCGACCCTGCACGTCACCCTGACCGCCACGGGGCTGGACATCGACATCACTGGCGTCGAGGCCAAGAGCGGCGGCCTGTCGGCCGACGCCCGGGTCCGCGCCGCGATGATCGCCGGCGAGCACGACTTCGCCCGGGTCACCATGGCCGGCGAGATGATCTACATGGCCCGCCAGCCGATGGTGAAGCTGGGTCCCGCCGTCGTCTCCCTGCCAGCCGGCAGCTTCCTGCAGGCCGTGCCCCAGGCCGAGAAGGCCATGGTCGAGTTCGCGGTCCAGGCGGCCCAGGGCGCGTCGCGGATCGTCGACCTGTTCAGCGGTGTGGGCACCTTCACCTTCCGCCTGGCCGAGATCGGCGGGGTCTACGCCGCCGACAGTTCCGCCCCCGCCATCGCCGCCCTGAAGGGCGCGGTCGGCACGGCCACGGGCCTGAAGGCGATCACCGCCGAGGCCCGCGACCTGACCCGCCGGCCGGTGCTGTCGACCGAGCTGAACAAGGTCGATGTGGCCGTGCTCGACCCGCCTCGCGCCGGGGCCTTCGAGCAGCACGTCGAGATCGCCAAGTCCAAGGTGGCGCGCGTGGTCGGGGTGTCGTGCAATCCGGCCACCTTCGCCCGTGACGCCAAGATCCTGGTCGACGCCGGCTTCCGCCTGGAGCGCGTCTTGCCGGTGGACCAGTTCCTGTGGTCGCCCCATATTGAGCTGGTCGGGGTGTTTTCGCGCTAGGACGAGTCTTTTTCCGAAGGCCGTCCGGGAGACGGCTATGGACGAGCGATCGGTCAAATCGGGCGAGCCCCGGGAAGCCATCCCCAAGGTCCGCGGCGCCTTCACCCTGGACAGCGCCAGCCAGCGCGCCAAGGCGGCGGTCAAGGCCGCCTGGTGGACCGCCGCCGGCGGCGTGACCCGCGCCCTGGCCCAGCCGACGCGCGGCGAGGCCAAGACCCGGTTCGAACCCCAGGGGCCGCCGGTCTCGGCCGCCAGGCTGCGCAAGGCCTATCTGACCGCCTTCGACAAGGACGCCGCCGACGTCGCCGCCGGTCTCTATCCGCCGGTCGAGGACGGTCCCGGCAATCCGAGCGAGGCGTTTCGCCGGGCCCTGGACGTCATCGCCGACGCCCGCGCCGTCGATCAGCGCCGACGTCGGGGTGATGGCGTGGAGGTGAGGGAGGAGCCTGAAAGCGAAGGCTATCCAAACTATTATCGCCAGAACTTCCACTACCAGTCCGGCGGCTGGTTCACCGACGCCAGCGCCCGTCGCTACGAGGCCCAGGTCGAGGCGCTGTTCTCCGGCGCGGCGGGAGCCATGCGTCGCCGGGCGCTGTCGCTGCTGGCCCGCCACTGGCGGGGCAAGGACCAGCGCGGCCTGAAGGTGGTCGACCTGGCCTGCGGTTCGGGCGCGTTCCTGGCCGATCTGGACGCGGCCTTTCCCCGGGCCGCCATCGCGGGTCTGGACCTGTCGCGGGCCTATCTGGCCGCCGCCCGCAGTCGTTCGGGCCGGGGCGGAGTGCAGGCCAACGCCGAGGCCCTGCCGTTCGCCGACGCCAGCCTGGACGCCGTGACCTGTGTCTACCTGTTCCACGAACTGCCGCCCCGGGTGCGCCCCGTGGTGGCGGCCGAGATCGCCCGGGTGCTCAAGCCCGGCGGCGTGCTGGCCTTCGCCGATTCGGTGCAGCCGGCCGATGAGCCCGACCTGTCGCGGCTGCTGGAGGCCTTTCCGGCCTATTTCCACGAGCCCTATTATTCGACCTACGCCCAGGCCGACCTGCCGGCCCTGTTCGGTGCGGCGGGTCTGACCGTGGCGGGGCGGGACCAGGCCTTCCTGACCAAGGCCCTGCTGCTTGAGAAAGCCCTGTGATCAACCCGCTCATGGCCATTGCCTAGCGCGGCGGGCTCCTGTATTCGAACCGACCTCTTCGCCAACGCTTTCTTGCGTTGACCCCGGATGGCCCGGTGGCGGAGTGGTGACGCAGCGGATTGCAAATCCGTGCACCCCGGTTCGATTCCGGGCCGGGCCTCCACCTTCTCCTTAGTTCAGAGCCGGTCGACGTCGAAGATCGCCTTGGCGAACTCCGCGGGCGCTTCCTGCGGCGGGTTGTGGCCCACGCCGCCGGTGAACAGCCGATGCTCGTAGCGCCCGGTGAAGCGCTTGGCGTAGGCGGCCGGCTCGGGATGAGGCGCGCCGTTGGCGTCGCCCTCGATGGTGATCGTCGGGATCGTCACGCTGGGCAGGGCGGCCAGCTTGCGCTCCAGCGCGTCGTACTTGGTCTCGCCCTCCACCAGACCCAGCCGCCAGCGGTAGTTGTGGATGCTGACGGCGACGTGGTCGGGATTGTCCAGCGCCACGGCCGAACGCGCGAACACGGCGTCGTCGAACCGCCACTTGGGCGAGGCGGTCTCCCAGATCAGGCGGGCGAAGTCGTGGGTGTACTTGGCGTAGCCCGCCTGGCCGCGCGCGGTGGAGAAATAGTACTGGTACCACCACTGCAGTTCGGCCTTGGGCGGCAGCGGCGCGCCGGTCGTCGACCGATCCAGGATCAGATAGCCGCTGACGGACACCAGCGCCTTGCAGCGCTCGGGCCAGACGGCGGCCAGGATGGCGGCGGTGCGCGCGCCCCAGTCGTAGCCGGCGACGATCGCCCGCTCGATCTTCAGGGCGTCCAGCAGGGCGATGGCGTCCTGGGCGATCGCGGCCTGCTGGCCGTTGCGCAAGGCGTCGGCCGAGAGGAAGCGCGTGGTCCCAAAGCCCCGCAGGTGCGGAATGATCACCCGGTAGCCCTTGGCTGTCAGAAGGGGCGCGACGTCGACATAGCTGTGGATGTCGTAGGGCCAGCCGTGCAGCAGCAGCACGACCGGACCGTTGGCCGGGCCCTGATCCACATAGCCGACGTCCAGGTCGCCGGCCTGGATCTGCTTGACCGTCGTGAACCGGGCGATCGGTCCGGCCTCAGCCCGCGCGACCCCGAACTGGACGGCGGCCGTTCCCACGGCGGCGGCGCCGATCATCCATCGGCGCGACGGGCTGAAGGCTGCGGGCATCGACGGTCATCCTGATGAGGGTTTGCGTGGCGCGGAGGCTTCCGCCGATTCGAGCCGAGGTCGCTAGTTCAGCCGGGGTTTCTTCAACAGCGCGTTGCGGTCGACCGAGCGCAGCTCGACCTCGAACACGTCGTCCTCCCGCTGGATGCGCAGAGGGATCGTCACGCCGGCCGGGCCCTGGTCCCAGAGGGCGGTGTAGAACTCGGTCAGGTCCGACACCTCGTCGCCCGCGACGGCCAGCACCACGTCGCCGGCGTGCAGCTCGGCGCGGGCGGCGGGGCTGCCGGGCGAAACGCCCACCAGGATCACCTGGGACTCGGTCTCCTGGGCGAAGACGCCCAGCCAGGGACGCGGCGGATGGGCCGGCTTGCCGCGCGCCAGATCGTCCAGGATCGGCGGCAACAGCTCGGCCGGGACGAACATGTTCATGGGCTTGGCCTGGCCGTCCCTGGCTTGTCCCGAGAGGCTGAGCGAGCCGACGCCGACCAGTTCGCCCTCGGGGCCGATCAGGGCCGCGCCGCTCCAGTGCGGATGGGCCGGCTCGGTGATGATCGCTTCGTCCAGCAGATATTCCCAATAGCCGGCGAAGGGCATGCGGGTCAGCACGCGTCCGGCGGCCGCGTGGGGACGTCCGCCGGCGCCGGCGATGACGACCGGACTGCCGGAGTCGAGGATCTTCGAGGTTCCCAGTCGCAGGGCCGGCAGGTTCAGGGGCTCCAGCGCCTGGACCAGGCCCAGCCCCGTCTGGCCGTCGAAGCCCAGCACGTGGGCCTGGACCCGCTTGCCGTTGTTGAGCGTCAGCACGACCTGGCTGGCCTCGGTGATCAGATAGGCCATGGTCAGCACCAGGCCGCTTTCGCTGATCACCATGCCGTTCCCCAGCCGCTCGGTCCCCAGGATGCGGGCGGTGAAGGCGTCGGCCGGGATCTCGGCCTCCAGGGCCACCACGGACGACAGGACGTGGTCGAGGTCGAAAGCATAGGCGCTGGCGGCGGGGCGCAGCCGCGCTTCGACCTCATGCCCTTGGAACGGTGAAGACAAGTCGATCTCCTCTAGGAGACTCAAATCTGGGGCCTGGCGTCGCCTGAACAAGAGGGATGACGTGTTCAGGCCGCCAGGGCGGCGAGGTCGATCGGGCGCTCCGGGTGAGCGCCCTGATGGCCGCGGCGCCAATGGCTGGGCGGCTGACCCGCCAAGGCGCCGAAGGTTCGGCAGAAATGGGCCTGGTCGGAAAAGCCGCAGGCCAGGGCGATATGGGCCAGGCTGTCGCGCGTGGTCAGCATCAGGACCTTGGCCCGGGCGATGCGTCGCTCGATGATGTAGCTCTTGGCCGTCTGGCCGAAGCTTTCCTTGAACGCATGCGAGAAGTAGCTGGGGCTGAGACGCACCGCCGCGGCCACGTCGCGGACCTGCAGGTTGCGGTCGCTGTTCTTGTCGATGAAATCGGCCGCCGCGCGCACCTGCCAGGGCGCCAGCTTGCCGGTCTGCTGGTCGCGGGTGAGGCGTCGGACTTCGGCTTCCAGCAGTTGGCTGGCCTGTTGGACCAGCTCGCGCGCCGTGTCGGGATCGCGGTCGAAGGCGCGGGAGGCGTCGGTGACCAGACGCGCCAGGATCAGGGTCTGGTCGCGCGGCAGGGTGGAGGTCTGGTTCGCGCCCTTGGAAGTCATGTCCAGCTCGCACCTCTCGTCCGAGACCTCCCGTGCGTGTCCACGGCAGGTTCAGTTTCGATTTTGCTAGCATCGGCCATGCGCGCTCGCAATGGTCTGAGGAATAACCTGGATATGGCCAAGCTTAAAAACGCCGTTCGATGGGCGTCTTGTTGTCATTTTTTGTGACGATGGGGATCAATTTCTGACCTGTACGGCTTGATCCCGAAATTTTGGTGCGGTGTTTTTGAACAATTGATGATCGTTTTCGACAAGGCCGTGGCCAGCGCCGTCGCCCCGCGACTCCGCGAGGGCGACGGCTCCGTCGTGATCAGGCGTCGCCGTCGGCGATATCGGCCAGGAGGCCGTTGATCGGCTCCTCGTTGAAGCTGGTGACATTGTGGCCCGTGTCGATCACGCCGACCTTGGCGACGTGCGGGGCTTCGACTTCGGTTTCGACCGTGTCGTCCGGCTTGGTGGTCATGGGAGACTCCCGATGCGAGGGCCGAACGCCCTTCGCTCGGCGCGCCTCCGGGCAAGCTTGGCATGAATGCGGATCGCCGTCAGCGCGGGCGACGTTGATCCGTGCGGATGAGAACAGGGCGCCTCGAAACGGGTCGGCGCCTGGACTGGCATGATCATTTGTGTTCTTGAAATGTTCTCATGGGCGGTTCATGATCGGCCCATGGTCGCTCCCGCCAATCTTCCCGGTCATCCGCCGTCTGGTCTTCGGGAGGGCGCGCGCGGGCGCGGGGCCAAGTCCAATCGTACCGGCCGCTTCGAGTCGCAGGTCAGCGAGGCGTTCGACGACGGCTGGGGCGAGGAGGAGGAGCCGGCCCAGATCACCACCACGCTGCAGCCGATGAAGTCGCGGACCATCATCGCCCGCAACGACAGCCCCGATGTCGGCTTCGAGAGTTCGATCAATCCCTATCGCGGCTGCAGTCATGGCTGCATCTATTGCTACGCCCGCCCGGCTCACACCTATCTGGGGCATTCGGCCGGGCTGGATTTCGAGACCAAGATCTATTTCAAGCCCGAGGCCGGCAAGCTGCTGGAGCGCGAGCTGTCCAAGCCGAAATACGTCCCCAAGGTCATCCATATCGGCGGCGACACCGATCCCTATCAGCCCGACGAGCGGCAGTTGCGCGTGACGCGGGCGGTGATCGAGACGCTGAGCCGGTTTCGCCATCCCTTCACGATCATCACCAAGTCGAACCTGATCACTCGGGATCTCGATATCCTGGGACCGATGGGGCAGGCGGGACTGGCGCGGGCGGCGGTGTCGATCACCAGCCTGGACCACCGGCTGTCGCGCGGCATGGAGCCGCGCGCCGCCACGCCCAAGCGCCGGATCGACGCCGTGCGCCAACTGGTGGCGGCGGGCGTGCCGACCACGGTGATGTTCGCGCCCTCGATCCCGTCGCTGAACGACCATGAGATGGAAGGCGTGCTGGAGGCCGCCGCGGCCGCCGGAGCGACCACGGCCGGCTATGTCGCGCTGCGCCTGCCGCTGGAGATCAAGGACCTGTTCGAGGAGTGGCTGGCGGCCGAACATCCCGACCGCGCCAAGCGGGTGATGTCGCTGATCCGCCAGATGCGCGGCGGGGCGGCCTACAGCTCCGAGTGGGGCAAGCGGATGACCGGCGAGGGACCCGTCGCCGAGGTGATGAGCCAGCGCTTCCACCTGGCGCGGACGCGCTTTGGGCTGGATCGCAAGCTGCCGCCGCTGGACCTGACCCAGTTCGCCGTGCCGCCCAAGGCGGGCGACCAGCTGTCGCTGTTCTAGACACAGTGCCCTGCGACGCCGAGGGGCCGCCCTCGTCCTTCGACAAGCTCAGGATGAGGGTTACTGTTGCAACCGGTTGAATTCGAAGTCCTCATCCTGAGCTTGTCGAAGGACGAGGACTTCGCTGACCGACGAGGCGAATGTCAGAATCCTAGATCACTTCCAGGCGCAGACCGTCCGTCTCGACCACGGTCCTGACGGCCGAGTAGTCGGCGATGGCGTAGGTCGCCGCCAGCGGATGGCGATGGGTGGCGGTGATGGCGATCACCTGGGCGCCGGCCGCCTGGCCGGCCAACAGGCCGGCGGGGGCGTCCTCGAACACCAGACAGGCCTCGGCGGCCACGCCCAGGCGCTGGGCGGCCAGGCGGTAGCCGTCCGGCGCCGGCTTGCCGTGCGTGACGTCCTCGGCGGTGATCAGCACGGCGGGGATCGGCAGGCCGGCGGCGGTCAGGCGGCTCAGGGCCAGTTCGCGCTGGGCCGAGGTGACGATGGCCCAGCGGTCGGACGGCAAGGCGCGCAGGAACGCATCGGCCCCAGGGATCGGCGCGACGTCCTCGATGTCGCTGACCTCGCCGGCCAAGACCGCCGCGACCTCGTGGGCGATGTCGATACCGGCCAGGTTCTGGCGGCGGATCGTCTCTTCGGCGCGGACGCCGTGGATGGTGGGCAGGAAGGCCTCGACGTCCAGGCCGTGGCGCCGCGCCCAGGCGGTCCACACCCGTTCGGTCGCGGCGATGGAGTCGGTCACCGTGCCGTCCATGTCGAACAGGAAGGCGGCGAAGGCGCTGGTCGGGATCATGCGGCGGCTATGCCATGCTTCGCCGCCTGAAGTCTCGACTTGACCTGCCTGGCCGGTGATCGGAAGCAGGGCGCATGATCACCGTCGTTCTGCCCACCCACGACAGCGCCGCGCGCCTGGTCCATGTCCTGCCGCTGCTGGTGCCGGCCGCCGTCGACGGCCTGGTCAAGACGGTGGTGTTCGCCGACGCCGGCTCGACCGACGCCACGCTCGCCATCGCCGAGGACAGCGGCGCGCGGGTGGTCCAGGCGGCGGGCGATGCGGGAGAGCGCTTGGCGGCCGGCTGCGCGGCGGCCAAGAGCGTCTGGATCCTGGCGCTGGGCGAGGACCTGGTCCTGCCCGAAGCCTGGCGCACGCCCGTCGAGGCGCACCTCGCGGGAGGCGGCGGCAAGCCGGCCTTTATCGCCGCGCCTGGACTGTTCGGCCGCCCCATGGCGGTTCTGGCGTCTCGGGAGGCCGTCGAGGCGGCCGGTGGTTTCAAGGTCGGCGCCGAGCCGCTGAAGGCGCTGTTGGGGCGGTTGAAGCCCAAGGCCGTTCGGCTGAAGGTCTGATCTAGGCTGACCAGGCGGCTTCGACCCGCGCCGCCAACTTCGCGACATCGACCGGCTCGCGCGTATCAACGCGGATGACTTGGCCGACCCCGACCGGGATGTCGTACTCGGCCAGGATCTCGGGCGACAAGGCCTTCAGCGGGTGCGCGGCGTGATGGCCCGTGGCCGCCGCCCGCCTGGCGAACCGCCGTGCGGCCTCGGCCGGACCGCAGTCGCAGTGGATCTCGACGATCCGCGCCTCCAGACCCAGGAGCTTTTCGCGTTCGTAGGCGCTGCGCGGTCGGAAATTGGCTTCGAGCACCGCGAGGGGCGCATGAGCGGCGAGGGCCCAGAGCAAATTCATCGCCGCGCCGCCGATCCTGCGGGAGGCGGTCAGGTCGCCGCCGCCGTCGCCCAGATCCTCGGTCAGCGTTTCCTTGATCAGGTCCTTGGAGAACAATGGAAACCCCAGGGCTTTCGCCAACGAGACGGCGAGGGTGGTCTTTCCGGCTCCGGGCGCGCCGGAAACGATCACCAGTCTGGGTTTCATGTCGATGCTCCGGCAAATATCCGGCGCGGAACCTAATCTCTGGAATCGGACGGGCGGTCACGCCGCCGTGGAGACGTCGCAGGCAGAGCGTGCAGAAACCTTGGAGACCGACCTACTGATCCAGTCGGAAGTCGATCACCCGCGCGCCGCTGGCCGCCGCGTCCAGGGTCTTGGTCTCCGCGCCCATCAGCTTGCGATAGGTCCAGTACGAGGCCATGACCTTTTCGACGTAGTTGCGGGTTTCCTGGGCCGGCAGGCTTTCGATCAGCATCAGGGGATCGCAGTCGGCGCCGCCCAGCTGTTCCTGGACCTTGATCAAAGTGCCCGGGCCACCGTTATAGGCCGCCACGGCGCGGAACAGGTCGGGGCTCTGCAGGCCCCGGTCCATCAGCCAGGTGAAGTAGTCCTGGCCGACTCGCAGGTTGAAGCTGGGGTCGAGCAGCGGGGTGGTGTCGGCCAGCAGCTTGTCGTCGCCGGCCGCGCGGGCGGCGGCGATCGGCATCAGCTGCATCAGGCCCACCGCGCCGGCGCCCGAGGTGGCGTAGGGGTCGAAGCGGCTCTCCTGGCGCACCAGGGCGTAGACCATGGCCTTGTCGATCGTGAAGCCGCCCTTGGGCTCCAGCGGGGGCAGGGGATAGTCCTCGCCGCCGACGCGCTTGACCGCGCGGCCGGCGTTCAGCGGCGCCTTTTCGTTGAGCGCCAGGGCCAGGTCGGTCCAGTCGCCCCGGGCCTTGGGATCCTCGCTGGCCAAGGACAGGCCGGCGCGCAGCTCCTGGCCGGCCTCGGCCCAGCGGCCGATCTGGGCCAGGGCGGCGGCGCGGCGCGCGCGCGGGTCGGCGGCCAGCAGGCGGGCCAGGGAGTCGGCGTTCGGCCCCTGATAGGAGACCTTGCTGAGCAGGGCGGCGATCGGATCGTCCTGGGCCAGGGCCAGGCCGGACAGCGCCAGCTGGCGGGCGGCGATCATGCCGTAGAAGGTGTTGGGCGCGCGGGCCGCCTGGCTGAGCAGGTCCTCGACGTCGCCGGCCTGGCCGCCCGAAGCGGCCGAGCGCGCGGCCCAGAAGGCGGCGGCCGAACGCAGCCATTCGTCCTGGTTGTCGTCGTTGGAGACGCGCTCGAAATAGGTCCGGGCCTGGGCGTAGGCCTGCAGGCGGAAGGCGGCGAGGCCCGCGATCCAGGGCTCGCTGGCGGCCTGGGCCAGGGTCAGGGCCTTTTTCACGTCGCCCGAATAATAGGCCTCACGGGCGGCGCGGGCCTTGTCGGCGGGGGCGGGGCCCTTGGCGCCGGCCACGAACAGGGCCGGGATCTTCGGCGCGGCGGCGCGGGCCGGCTTGCGCTTGACGGCCAGGGTGTAGACCCGGTCCGCCCCGGCCTGGTCGCCGTAGGCCGCCAGCCAGTCGGTCAGCTCGTCATAGCTGGCCGCGTAGGCGTTGGGATGCATGATCTTGGAGAATTCAAGCCGGCCCCGCAGGCTGCGGTCGCGGGCGTTGGACGCGGCGGCCTCGGCGGCGTCGAAATCACCATGGTCGGCGGCGGCGAAGGCGGCGCGATAGAAGCGGGCGTCGGCGTCCGACAGCGGCTCCAGCGCGGACGCATGAACGCTGAAAGCGGCTATGAGGCAAAACACGAAGGCCGAGAAAACGGCCAGAGGGCGAGCTAGAAGCTGCAATGCGTTTCCACGCCCGACCTCGCAAGAGGCCCCCCGACGTGTCCCGTGTCCAACTGGTCGAGCGAATCTCTAGTGTGGACGCTCCGGCCGATCAAGCCTCTCGCTGAGCATAAGCATGTCGGCCCAGGCCTTCTTCTTGGCCGCGGGCTGACGCAGCAGGAACGCCGGATGCAAGGTGGGCAAGGCGGGCAGCTCGGTTTGACCGTCGCTGGCGGTCCATTCGAACCACCGTCCGCGCAGCGACAAAATGCCTTCCTCGCGCTTCAGCAGGCTCTTGGCCGAGGCGCCGCCGACCAGCAGCAGCATCTTGGGCTGGACCAGCTGAATGGCCCGCTCGAGGAACGGCGCGCAGGTCGCCTGTTCCTGCGGGGTGGGCGTGCGATTGCCCGGCGGGCGCCAGAACACGGTGTTGGTGACGAAGGCGCGGTCCAGCACGCCGGCGGCCTTGAGCATGCGATCGAGAAGTTGGCCGGCGCGGCCGACAAACGGCGCGCCCTGCAGGTCTTCGTCGGCCCCGGGAGCCTCGCCGATGATCATCAGCGGCGCGTCGGCCGGGCCGCGCGAGACCACGGCCTGACGGGCGCCTTGCGTCTTCAGCGGGCAACCGTCGAAGGCGGCGATGGCGGCGGCCAGGGCGGGCAGGTCGGCGCAGGCGGCGGCCAGGACCCTGGCCTCGGCGACCGCGGCGCCCAGGTCGGGACCGCGTCCGAAGGCCGGCGTCGCGACCGGCGCCAGGGCGACCGGGGCGGGGGGCTCCTTGCGGGCCCGCAGCATCGCCGCGCCCTCGGCCAGGCGGTCGATGGGATCGTCCGCGTACGAGGCCTCGACGCCCGCATCGCCCCAGAAGGCGAGCAGGCTTTCCACGGCGCGCGGGTCGAGGGCCAGGTCCATGCCTTCTCTTAGTACGAACTTTCGACGCTCGCCACGGTCACCCATCGCTGCAGCGCAGCAATAAACGACCGTTTATTCTTGACCACCGGTGCGTCACCTCACGATAAGCTGCGACTCAAACAGCAAGAACGCGGGCAGCGTGCGCCCGGGCGGGAGAGTCCCAATGAGCGAAGAGCTCGAACGCGAGTCGATGGAATACGACGTCGTCATCGTTGGCGGCGGACCGGCGGGCCTTTCGGCCGCCATCCGGCTCAAGCAACTGGCGGCCGAGGCCGGGACGGAAGTCTCGGTGGCCGTGCTGGAAAAGGGCTCGGAAGTCGGCGCCCACATCCTGTCGGGCGCGGTGATCGATCCCAAGGGCCTGAGCGAGCTGTTCCCCGACTGGAAGGAACGCGGCGCGCCCCTGGAAACCCCGGTCAAGACCGACCGCTTCCGGCTGCTGGGTCCGCAGGGCGACATGCTGCTGCCGATGTTCGCCATGCCGCCGTTCATGCACAATCACGGCTGCTACATCGCCTCGCTGGGCAATGTCTCGCGCTGGCTGGCGACCCAGGCCGAGGAGCTGGGCGTGGAGATCTATCCGGGCTTCGCGGCCTCGGACCTGGTCTGGAACGACGACGGTTCGGTCAAGGGCGTCGTGGTCGGCGTGGTCGGCATCGCCAAGGACGGCCACCACAAGCCCGACTACAATCCCGGCATGGAGCTGCACGGCAAGTACGTGTTCATCGCCGAGGGCGTGCGCGGCTCGCTGGCCAAGCAACTGATCGCCAAGTTCGACCTGTCGGCCGGCAAGTCGCCGCAGAAGTTCGGCATCGGCATCAAGGAACTGTGGCAGGTGCCGCCCGAGAAGCACCAGCCGGGCCTGGTCGAGCACACCACCGGCTGGCCGCTGGACGACAAGACCGGCGGCGGCAGCTTCATGTACCACTTCGGGGACAACTACGTGTCCATCGGCTACGTGGTGCACCTGAACTACAAGAACCCCTGGCTGTCGCCGTTCGACGAGTTCCAGCGCTTCAAGCACCATCCCGCGGTCAAGCCGCACCTGGAGGGCGGTAAGCGCATCGCCTACGGCGCGCGGGCGATCACCGAGGGCGGCTATCAGTCGGTGCCCAAGCTGACCTTCCCGGGCGGCGTGCTGATCGGCTGTTCGGCCGGCCTGGTCAACGTGCCGCGCATCAAGGGCAGCCACAACGCCGTCAAGTCCGGCATGATGGCGGCCGAGGCGGCTTTCGAGGCCCTGGGCGCGGGCCGGGCCAGCGACGAACTGGTCGCCTACCAGGACCTCTACGACAAGTCGTGGGTGGCCAAGGAGCTGAAGGTCGTCCGCAACGCCAAGCCGCTGCTGGGCAAGCTGGGCACCTTCCTGGGCGGGGCCGTCGGCATGTTCGACATGTGGGTCACCCACCTGACCGGCGGCTTCTCGTTCCTCGGCACGCTGCAGCACGAGAAGACCGACGCGGCCTCGACGGGCCTGGCCAAGGACTTCAAGCCGCTGGTCTATCCCAAGCCCGACGGCGTGATCAGCTTCGACAAGCTCTCGTCGGTGTTCATCTCGGCCACCAACCACGAGGAAGACCAGCCGGCCCACCTGACGCTGAAGGATCCGTCGATCCCGATCGCGGTGAACCTGCCCAAGTACGGCGAACCGGCGCGGCTCTACTGCCCGGCCGGCGTCTACGAGGTGCTCTATAACGAGCAGGGGACTGATCCGCGCTTCCAGATCAACGCCCAGAACTGCGTCCACTGCAAAACCTGCGACATCAAGGATCCGTCGCAGAACATTGTCTGGACCACGCCCGAGGGCGGCGGCGGGCCGAACTATCCGAACATGTAGCAGGCCTTCGAAAGGCCCTGATGAAAGCGTAGGCGTGGTCCGAACTCTCGGGCCGCGCCTTTTTCTTGCGGCGCGCCCGGAAACCGATGAGGGTGCGGACATGACGCGTATCAAGCTGCTTCTCGCCCTGCTTTCGGCCTCGACCCTGACCGCCTGCGCCGCCACCGCGCCCGGCCCCGATCTGCGCGGCCAACTCACCATGGGATCGGCCTGGGGCTCCAGCCGCTCGGCCTATGGCCAGTTCCTGGCCGGCCAGGCGGCGCTGCTGAACGGTTCCAACGCCCAGGCCTCGACCTATTTCGACGAGGCGCGCCAGCTGGACGAGGATCCGGGCGTCCTGGCCGACCGCTCCTTCACCGCCGCCCTGCTGGCCGGCGACGTGACCCGCGCCGCCGCCATCGCCCCGCGCGGCGCCGATTCCAACGAGCAGGTGCGCCGGCTGGGCGTGCTGACCCGCGTGACCGAGCTGCTGGCCGAGGGCAAGGCGCGCGACGCCCAGGCCCTGCTGAAGACCGAGACGCTGGGCTTCCCCCATCGTCCGGCCGCCGTGCTGCTGGCCCCGTGGCTGGCCTCCGCCGCCGGCGACAAGGACGACGCGGTGGTGCGTCCCGAGCTGCAGGGCGACCGGTTCGTGCAGTTCTTCGGCCAGCTGAGCCAGGCGCGGCTCTACGAGCGCGCCAAGCGCTATGACGAGGCCGAGACCGACTACAAGGCGTTGATGGCGATCGAGAACGCCCGGGGGCTGTTCGTCGAGGACTACGGCGCGTTCCTGGAGCGTCGCAAGCGCCAGGCCGACGCCGTGGCGCTGTACGACGCCGCCCTGGCCCGCGATCCCGACGACCAGGGCCTGCGGCAGGCGCGGGCGCGGGCCGCCGCGCGCGGTCCCGCCCCGGCCATGGCCACCGACAAGCAGGGCGCGGCCCACGTGCTGGTCGCCTGCGCCGCCAGCTTCGCCAGCGAACGCCAGAGCCAGTTCGGCCTGGCCTATCTGCGCCTGGCCCTGCGGCTGGACCCCAAGCGCGACGACGCCTGGCTGCTGGTCGGCGACCTGCTGGCCCAGGACGACGACAACGCCGGGGCCCGCGACGCCTACGCCAAGGTGCCGTCGACCTCGTCGCGCTACGTGGCGGCCCAGTCCAAGCTGGCCTGGAGCTATCAGAACGGCGGCGACAAGCAGAAGGCCGTCGTCCTGGCCCAGCAGTCGGCCGCCGCTGCCCCCAAGGACCGCGACGCCCAGATCACCTATGCCGACCTGCTGCGGTCCAACGAGCGCTGGGCCGAGTCGGCCGCGGTCCTGGATCCGCTGATCGCCGGCGAGGGCGACACGCCCGACTGGCGGCTGCTCTACATGCGCGGCATCGCCCTGGAGCGGGCCGGTCGCTGGGACGACGCCGAGCGCGACCTGCTGACGGCGGTCAAGCTCAGCCCGGACGAGCCCGACCTGCTGAACTATCTCGGCTATTCGTGGATCGATCGGGGGGTGCACCTGCCCGAGGCCATCGCCATGGTCCAGAAGGCGGTCACCGCCCGGCCGCAGTCGGGCGCCATGCTCGACTCGCTGGGCTGGGGCTACTACCGCCAGGGCGACTACAAGACCGCCGTGGCCAAGCTGGAGCAGGCCGTCGAGCTGGAGCCGGGCGACCCGGACGTCAACGGCCACCTGGGCGACGCCTACTGGCGGATCGGCCGGCAGGTCGAGGCCCGCTATCAGTGGCAGCGGGTGCTGAGCCTGGAGCCGGACGCCAAGCAGAAGGCCGAGGCCGAGGCCAAGCTGAAGGACGGCCTGGGCCCGAACGGCCCGGCGGTCTCGACCTCGGTGGCCAAGGCGGGGTAGGGCTTCCCCGTTCCTTTCACCCTCCAAGGGTCAGCCATGCGCCTCGACGCCTTCGCCCCGGCCAAGGTCAACCTGTTCCTGCACGTCGGCGGACCCGACGCGCAGGGCTATCACCCGATCTCCAGCCTGATGCTGTTCGCCGACGTCGGCGACCGGGTCAGTCTGCAGGCGGCCGATGCGCCCAGCTTCGAGGCGACGGGGCGGTTCGGGGGCGAGATCCCGCTGGACGACGGCAATCTGGTGGTGCGGGCCGCCAACGCCCTGCGGATCCGCCTGGGCGGACCGCTGCCGTCGTTCCGGCTGATCCTCGACAAGGCCCTGCCGATCGCCGCCGGCCTGGGCGGGGGGTCCAGCGACGCGGGCGCGGCCCTGCGGTTGCTGCGCGAGGCCCTGGCGCCCGACCTGTCCGACGCGGACTTGGAAGCCGTGGCCGGGAGCCTGGGCGCCGACGGCGCGGCCTGCCTGTGGGGCGCGCCGGTGATGGCGCAGGGGCGGGGAGAGCGCCTGTCGCCCGCGCCGGCCTTGCCGGAGCTGCACGCCGTGCTGGTCAATCCGCTGGTCCCGTCGCCGACCGGCGCGGTCTATCGCGCCTATGACGCGGCCGTCGCCCCCGAGGGCGAGACGCCGCCGCCGATATTGGACGGTCTGGAAAGTATCGAGGAGGTCTGCGCCTGGCTGGACGGCTTCACCCGCAACGACCTGCAGGCCCCGGCCGTGGCCCTGGAGCCGCGCATCGGCCAGGTGCTGGACCTGCTGGCGGGCGAGCCGGAGACCCTGCTGGGCCGGATGTCCGGCTCCGGCGCCACCTGCTTCGCCCTCTGCGCCGGCGACATCGAGGCCGAGGGCCTGGCCGAGCGCCTGGAACGGATGCGGCCCGGCTGGTGGGTGAAGCGCTGCCGCCTGGGCGGGCCGTTCTAGGGGGGCGTCCTATCCTCGGCGTATAGAGACTGAAGTTCAGCAATTTCAACGCCCTGAACTTTCTCGGCCCGATCTTATCCTCACCTTCCAAACCGCCCGTATCCTTTACCCACCTCGACGCAGGGAAAGGGCGCATGGCCAGCGACCGATGCGGCGGCGGGGGGCGATCGAGCGGGAAGCTCTGTCGGCGGTTCTTTTCGGAGGACCAAACCTTGCGTCTCTGGTGCCGGTCGGGCCTGGAACACAGATACGACGTGACGTGAGGGTCGGCGGAACAACAGGCGAGCGGTGACAGGCTCGCGGTCCGGGACTGGGGTTCGTTGATCCAGCCCGCCCGTCGGAGGCTTCAAGGCGGCGAGGCCCTAACAGGGCTCAGCGTCGCGGGCTTCCGGATAACGATGGCGCGGAGCGATCGGGCTTCGTCGAAACGGTATTCTTTTTTCAAAGTCCGGACGTCGTCCGGCGCTCCGCGACCCTTTCCACCAGCTCAGCGGCGGACCGCGTGAGGTCGATGCGCCATGACCGCAAAAGAAAAGGCCCGGAAGCCGAAGCTTCCGGGCCCTTCCTTTGGTTCTCGCGAACCTCAGCCTTAGCTGTGGTAGGCGCGTTCGCCGTGTTCGGAGATGTCCAGACCTTCTTCTTCGGCTTCCGGCGAAGCCTTCAGGCCGATGACCAGCTTGATCACGAAGAAGACGATGGCCGAGGCGATGGCCGACCAGATGATGGTCAGGCCGACGGCCTTGACCTGGGCCAGAACCTGGGTGCCCAGGTTGTAGACCGCGCTGTCGCAGGTCGAGATGTCGCCGTCCTTGGCGCAGGTGGTGTAGTCGACGATGCCGGCGCCGCCCCAGGCGGGGTTGACCAGCAGGCCGGTGCCGATGGCGCCGACCATGCCGCCGATGCCGTGGATGCCGAAGGCGTCCAGGCTGTCATCGTACTTCAGCGCGTTCTTCACGACCGAGCAGAAGAAGATGCAGATCGGCGAGACGACCAGACCCAGGATGACCGAACCCATCGGGCCGGCGAAACCGGCGGCCGGGGTGACGGCCACGAGACCGGCGACGACGCCCGAAGCCAGGCCCAGGGCCGACGGCTTCTTCTTGGTGACCCATTCCACCACGATCCAGGACAGACCGGCGGCGGCGGTGGCGACGAAGGTGTTGATCATCGCCAGCGAGGCGTAGCCGTTCGATTCCAGGTTGGAACCGGCGTTGAAGCCGAACCAGCCCACCCACAGCAGGCCAGCGCCCACCAGGGTCAGGGTCAGCGAGTGCGGCGGCATCGGCTCCTTGCCGTAGCCTTGGCGCTTGCCCAGGATCAGGGCGCCGACCAGGGCGGCGATACCGGCGTTGATGTGCACCACGGTGCCGCCGGCGAAGTCGAGGGCGCCGAAGCTCCAGATCTTACCGGCCTTGATCGCGGCGGTCGGGGCTTGAGCGATGGCGTCCGGACCCGGCCACCACCAGACCATGTGGGCCATCGGGTAGTAGGAGAGCAGGGGCCACAGCACCGCGAAGGCGACGATGGCGGCGAACTTCATGCGCTCGACCAGCGAACCGACCACGAGGGCGGCGGTGATCGCGGCGAAGGTCGCCTGGAACGAGATGAAGGTGAACTCGGGGATCACCACGCCGGTCGAGAACGTCGCGACGTTGCTGGCCGGGGTCACGTCCTTGAGGAACAGCCTGCTCAGGCCGCCCACCCAGCTGTCCCAGCTGCCGCCGTCGGTGAAGGCGAAGCTGTAGCCCCACAGCACCCAGGCGACGAAGCCGATGATGGCGACGGTCGAGACCTGCATCATGACCGACAGCATGTTCTTGGAGCGGACCAGGCCGCCGTAGAACAGGGCCAGGCCCGGCAGGATCATCAGCAGGACCAGGACGGTCGAAACGAGCATCCAGGCGTTGTCGCCCTTGTCGTTCTTGTCGACGATGGCGGCGGGCGCGGCGGCGGCGGGAGCCGGAGCGGCGGCGGCGGGCGCGGCGGGAGCCGGCGCGGCCTCGGCGGGCGCGGCGGCGGCCGGCGCGGCCGTGTCCTGAGCGAAGGCGACGGCGCCCAGCGGGGCCCCCGCCAGCGTCGCGGCGAGCACGAGCCCGGCCAGCGGTTTAAAGTGCAGTTTCATCGTTGGTATCCCCTTTTCCCCGACGAATTACAAAGCGGCCGGGCCGGTTTCGCCGGTCCGGATGCGAACGGCTTCCTCGACATTGAGGACGAAGATCTTGCCGTCGCCGATCTTGCCCGTGGCCGCGGCGGCCTTGACCGCTTCGACCGCCTTGGCGGCCGACGCATCGTCGACCACGGCTTCCAGCTTCACTTTCGGCACGAAGTTCACTTGGTATTCCGCGCCGCGATAGATTTCGGTCTGGCCCTTCTGACGGCCGTAACCCTTGACCTCGGACACCGTCAGGCCTTCGACGCCCGCGGCGACGAGCGCCTCGCGGACCTCGTCGAGCTTGAAGGGTTTGACGATCGCTATGATCAGTTTCATCCGCCTTGCTCCGACCCGCCGACTGAGCGGGCTCCCCTTGAATTGGTTTTAGAGCGGTTGCTCACTCGCACCGCGACGCGGACCGCTAAGCCCACATCGTTTCCCCGGCGCGGTTCACGCTATCGGTCGCGCTTCCGACATGGCTGTCGCGTGGTTGGGATTTGGAAACGAAAGGGATGCGGCGCCCAGAATTTAGGCGCCGGTGGCCGAACTCGCTCGGAAAGGCGGCGTTTCGCGGTGCGGGGAGGTGGGCTGGCCCAGCTTGTCGCGAACCGCATACAATCGCCGGCTCGCGCGTCGCGATTTGGAGTCCTCGCCGTCCATGTCTTCCATCTGGTTCAAGATCGCGCCCTGGGGCCTGCTGATCGCCTCGAACGTCTTCATGACCTTCGCCTGGTACGGTCACCTGAAGAATCGCACGACGACGATGCTGGTCGCCATCTTCACCAGCTGGCTGATCGCCTTGCCCGAATACATGCTGGCCGTGCCCGCCAACCGTCTGGGCCACAATGTCTACTCGACCGCTCAGCTGAAGACCGGCCAGGAGGCGATCACCCTGATCGTCTTCACGCTGTTCTCGGTGTTCTACCTGGGCGAGGCGATCAGCTGGAAGACGCTGGTGGGCTTCGGCTTCATCCTGGCGGGCGTGGCGATCGTGATGTTCTTCAAGTAACGCGTTCACGAACCCGTGAGCCGCGCAACGGACTCCAAGGTTTGAACGCTGTTGTGGCTGGATTTCTCAACAAGGATCAGCCCCATGTTTGTGCGTATCGCTACCGCCGCCGCCGCCCTGGCGCTGATGTCCGGCGCGGCCATGGCCCAGTCGACCGCCCCGCAAGGCGCGGTGAACCCGGATCCGACCGCCGCCGCTCCGGCCGATCAGACCATGCCAGCCGACCCGACGGCCACGACCACGACGACCACCACCACGACCGAGTCGACCATGGCCCCGACGGGCGCGGCGACCGACACCGCCGGCCGCGTCTCGTCGATGCCGGCCGAGCAGCAGGCCACGCTGAAGGCCGGCGATCCGAACGTGACCTCCAACCCGCCGGTCGCCGACACCCCGGAAAACCGCAAGCTCTACGGCAAGCCGCTGTCGAACGCCGGCAAACACACGGCCGCCAAGGGCAACTAAGCCTTTCAGCGGTCCCAACACGCTTGAAGCACCAGTCGGCGGGCCCTATGGTCCGCCGACTTTTTTCTGGCCCTGTTCGGACCGCCATGCCCGCTGAAAAACCCCCAGCTAAACCAAAGTCTTTCCAGAGTCTGATCCTGACGCTCCATGACTATTGGAGCGCCCAGGGCTGCGTGATCCTGCAGCCGCACGACGTCGAGGTGGGGGCGGGCACGCTGCACCCGGCCACCGTCCTGCGCGCGCTGGGTCCCAAGCCCTGGAACGCGGCCTACGTCCAGCCCTCGCGCCGTCCCGGTGATGGCCGCTATGGCGAGAACCCCAACCGCCTGCAGCACTATTATCAGTACCAGGTGATCTTGAAGCCGAACCCGCCGAACATGCAGGACCTGTACCTGGGTTCGCTGGAGGCGATCGGTCTGGACCTGCGTACCCACGACATCCGCTTCGTCGAGGACGACTGGGAAAACCCCACCGTCGGCGCCTGGGGCCTGGGCTGGGAAGTCTGGTGCGACGGCATGGAAGTCAGCCAGTACACCTACTTCCAGCAGGTGGGCGGCCTGGACGTCTCGCCGGTGGCCGGCGAGCTGACCTACGGCCTGGAACGCCTGGCCATGTACGTGTTCGGCGTCGACAACGTCTATGACCTGCCGTTCAACGACCCCGACGCGCCGCTGGGCCACCTGACCTATGGCGACGTGTTCCTGGAGAACGAGCGCCAGCAGTCGGAAGCCAACTTCCACGGCTATGACGTGGCCGTGCTGAAGGGCCAGTTCGAGGACATGGAGCGCCAGGTGCCGCTGATGCTGGCGCGCTCCTACCAGGGCAAGGCCCTGGTGCTGCCCGCCTACGACATGGTCCTCAAGGCCAGCCACCTTTTCAACCTGATGAACGCCCGCGGCGCGATCGCCGTCGCCGAGCGCGCCTCCTACATCGGCCGCATCCGCGACCTCTGTAAGATGTGCGCGTCGGAGTGGGTGAAGCAGCAGGAAGCCGCGTAAGTCAGATGCCCCAACTGCTTGTCGAACTGTTCTCCGAAGAAATTCCCGCCCGCATGCAGGCCGGCGCCGCGCGCGACCTGGAGCGCATGGCGCGCGACCACCTGGCCGCCGCCGGCTTCCTGCCCGAGGCCCTGAAGACCTTCGCGGGTCCGCGCCGCCTGACCCTGGTGGTCGAGGGCCTGCCTATCGCCCAGGCCGACCGTAAGGAAGAGCTGAAGGGGCCGCGCGTCGGCGCCCCTCCGCAAGCCATGGAAGGCTTCCTGCGCAAGGCCGGCCTGACCCAGGACCAGCTGGTCGAGCGCGACGGCGTCTGGATGGCCTTCATCGAGAAGACCGGCCGCCCGACCACCGAGATCGTCGCCGAGATGGTGGAAGCCATCGTGCGCGGCTTCGCCTGGCCGAAATCGATGACCTGGGGCAGCGGCAAGCTGCGCTGGGTGCGACCGCTGAAGCGCATCCTCTGTGTCTTCGACCGCGAGGTCGTGCCGTTCGCCATCGAGGGCGTCGAGAGCGGCGACACCACCGAGGGCCACCGCTTCATGCGCGTGGGCTTCGGTTGGGGCGGCCAGCCGTTCAAGGTTCGCGACTTCGACGAATACGCCAAGGGTCTGCTCGACCACTTCGTCGTGCTGGACGTCGAGGAGCGCAAGGCGCGCATCCTCGAAGGCTGCAAGACCCTGTGCTTCGCGCGCAATCTGGAACTGGTCGAGGACATCGGCCTGCTGGAAGAAGTCGCCGGCCTGGCCGAATGGCCGACCCCGGTGCTGGGCGACATGGACCCGGCGTTCCTGGACTTGCCCGGTGAAGTGATCCGCACCTCGATGCGCACCCACCAGAAGTATTTCGCGGTCCGTGACCCGGCGACGGGCGGCCTGGCCCCGCACTTCATCACCATCGCCAACGTGCAATCGGCCGACGGCGGCAAGGTGATCGCCGAGGGCAACGCCAAGGTGCTGTCGTCGCGCCTGTCTGACGCCCGGTTCTTCTGGGACGAGGACGTCAAGGTCGGCTTCGCGCCGTGGCTTGAGAAGCTGAACGGCGTGACCTTCCACGCCAAGCTGGGCACCATGGCCGAGCGGGTCGAGCGCATCGTCGCCCTGGCCGGCGAGATCGCGCCGCTGGTCGGCGCCGATGTCGCCAAGGCCAAGGAAGCCGCGCGCCTGGCCAAGGCGGACCTCGCCTCGCAGATGGTCGGCGAGTTCCCCGAGTTGCAGGGCCTGATGGGCGGCTACTACGCCCGCGCCGCCGGCCTGGACCCCGAGATCGCCGACGCCATCCGCGACCACTATAAGCCGCAGGGCCCCTCCGACGCCGTCCCGACCGTGCCGCTGAGCGTGGCCGTGGCGCTGGCGGACAAGCTGGACACGCTGGTTGGGTTCTTCGCGATCGACGAGAAGCCGACGGGGTCGAAGGATCCCTATGCGCTGCGGCGGGCGGCGTTGGGGGTGATCCGGACGATCCTTGGCGCAAAGGACAAGGTCAATATCCGCCTCTTAGCAGTTGAGCATGCCCAGCGCCTGCTTGGTGCTGGCTACCTCGCGGTCTCCGACAACATCAATGCGCTGATGGTATTCTTGGAGGATCGCCTTTCCGTACTGCTGCGCGACGAGGGCAAAAAGCACGACGTGATTTCCGCTGCCTTTGCCATGGTCAGCACCACCGAGTTTTTCCTTGATGATCTCGTCGCCCGGGTCGAGGCGCTGGACGGGTTCCTGAAGACCGACGACGGCAAGAACCTGCTCGCCGGCTACAAGCGCGCCTCCAACATCCTCAAGGCCGAGGAGAAGAAGGGCTGGAAAGCCGAGGGCGGTCGCGAGATCCTGCCCGACGCCTCGGCCCCGGAAGTGCAACTGCACGACGCCCTGCGGATGATCGAAAAGCCGCTGGCCTCGGCCTTGGAGGCGGAAGACTTCACCGCCGCCATGCAGGAACTGGCCGGCCTGCGCGGCCCGGTCGACGCCTTCCTGGACGGCGTGTTCGTCAATTCGGAAGTCGCCGCCGAGCGCGACAACCGCCTGAAGACCCTGGCCGCCGTTCGCGACGCCATGGGCCAGGTCGCCGACTTCTCGCTGATCGGCGGGTAGGGGGGCTCAGGCCTGCGCGGTCGCGTCCGAACTGGACGCGACCCGCAGTCCCGCCAGCACCGCCACCAGGCCTTCGGGCACGATCGGCTTGGCCTGGACGCCGTCGAAGCCCTGGCGAACGAGGGCCTCGATGGTCGCCGGCATGGCGTCGGCGGTCAGTGCGACCACCGGGATCGCGCGATCACCGGCCTCGCCCGCCCGGATCGCCGCCAGGGCGGCCGGGCCGTCCATGCGCGGCATGTGGATGTCCATCAGCACCGCGTCGAACCGCTCGATCCGCAGGCGGGCCAGGGCGTCGAAACCGTCCTCGGCGGTGGCCACCGCGCAGCCGAACGCCTCCAGCAGCGTCTGGCCGACGATGCGGTTGGTGGCGTTGTCGTCGACGATCAGCACGCGATAGCCGCTCAGATCGACGGTCTCGGCCTCATCTTGCTGGACCAGCTTGGCCGGGCAGCGGGGCAGACTCAGGTCAACGGTGAAGGTCGAGCCCTGGCCGGCGCGGCTGACCACGCCGATCTCGCCGCCCATCATCCGCGCCAGGTTGCGGCTGATCGACAGGCCCAGGCCCGTGCCGCCGAACCGCCGGGCGACCGTGGCGTCGGCCTGGGCGAAGGCTTCGAACAGCCGCGCCTGGGCCTCCGGCGTCATGCCGATACCGGTGTCGCTGACGGCGATCTCGAGTCGCGCCAGGCCGTCGGCCTCGTCGCGCACGGTCACGACCAGCGCCACTTCGCCCGCCTCGGTGAACTTCAGGGCGTTGGAGACCAGGTTCATCATGATCTGGCGCAGCCGGGTCGGGTCGCCCAGCAGCCAGGTCGGGCCGGCGGGCTCCAAGGCGCAGGTCAGCACCAGGCCCTTGGCCTCGGCCGCCTGGCTCCAGTGGTCGCGGATATGCTCGACCTTGGCGGCCAGGTCGAACGGCGTGCTTTCCAGGTCCAGCTTGCCGGCCTCGATCTTGGAGACGTCGAGGATGTCGTTGAGCAGGGTCAGCAGGCCTTCGCCCGAGCGGCGCAGAATCCGCACCTGCTGTGTCTGGCGGGGCGACAGCTGTTCCATTTCCAGGGCGCGGGCCATGCCCAGCACTCCGGTCATCGGCGTACGCAGTTCATGGCTCATCAGGGCCAGGAACGAGGTCTTGGCCTGGTTGGCCGCCACGGCCTCGGCGCGGGAAGCCTCCAGCGCCTCGGACTGCCGGCGGTTGGCCAGGCCGGCGCGCAGGGTGTAGGCGGCCGACATCACCGCGCCCAGGGCGACGAAGATCTGCTCCTGGCCCCTGAAGCCGGCGAAGAAACTGCAGAGCACGATCAGCAGGACCGACGGTCCGCCGCAGATCATGAACAGCATCACCTTCGAGCGGGCGGCGAAGGCCTGACCGTGGGCCATCTGGGCGGCCAGCAGGCAGATGGCCGCGACGCGCAGGCCGGGCGTGCCGGGGAACCACAGCATCAGCACGAACGCCCACCAGACGAGGTTTGTCCACACCACGGCCAGGAAATAGAGCAGGCGCTGACGCGGCGTCGGGCGCAGGCCTTGGCGCTGCGGGGTGGCGGTGAGCCAGGTGGAGACCTCGGCGACGATCAGGGCCGCCGTCCAGGGTAGGGTCACGCCCCATCCCAGGGAGAAGCCCGACAGCACCACGCAGAAGAGGGACGCGACCAGGCGGAGGCCCAGGGTCGGCAGGGAGGTCACGGTGACGGTGTCCATGCCGTCATCCAGCCATTTGGACCTGTACGCCACGCCATGCTCCCCCGATTGAACGAACGCGTTCAGTCATGGCTGGGACGTCAGGTCAAATTAAATTGCGAAGGAATCGCATCAAGGTGGAGCTTGGAACAGCGTCGCGAAAGCCCCTCAGCTCGCCATTCGCATCGCCGGACGCTCGCCGCCGCCGGTCTTGAACCGACCGACCAGCGAGACCAGCTGCGCCGTCTCGCCCTTCAGCGAATGGGTGGCGGCGGTGGCCTGTTCGACCATGGCGGCGTTCTGCTGAACCACCTGATCCATGTGATTGACGGCGGTGTTGACCTCGGCCAGGCCCGAAGCCTGTTCCTGGCTGGACGAGCTGATCTGGCGCACCAGGTCGTCGATGGCCGCCACTCGGCCGACGATGCGGTTCAGCGCCTCGCCGGTCTGGCCGACCAGGTCGACGCCGGCGCCCACCTGCTGCGACGAGGTCGAGATCAGGGTCTTGATCTCCTTGGCCGCCTCGGCCGAGCGTTGGGCCAGCGCCCGCACTTCCTGGGCGACGACCGCGAAACCTCGGCCGGCGTCGCCGGCGCGGGCGGCCTCGACGCCAGCGTTCAGGGCCAGCAGGTTGGTCTGGAAGGCGATCTCGTCGATGACGCCGATGATCTGGGTGATCTGGCGCGAGGAGTCCTCGATGGCGCCCATGGCGGCGACGGCCTGGCCGACGACCTGGCCCGAGCGCTCGGCGTCGGTGCGGGCCGAGGCCACTTCCGTGGTGGCGCGGGTGGCGCCGTCGGCGGTCTGGCGCACGGTGGCGGCGATCTCGTCCAGGGCGGCGGCGGTCTCTTCCAGGCTGGCGGCCTGTTGCTCGGTGCGGCGCGACAGATCGTTGGAGGCCTGGGCGATTTCCTGGGTGCCCGAGCCGATCTGCGAGGCGACGCCGGAGATCGTGCGGATGGCGTCCTCCAGCCCGGCCGCCGCGGCGTTGAAGTCGTTCTTCAGGGCGGCGTAGTCACTGGCGACCTGGGCGGCGATGCGGGTGGAGAGATCTCCGCCGGCCAGGCTGGACAGGCCCTTGGCCATCACGTCGACGACGGCCTTCTGTTCGCGGCCGGCGACCTCGAAGGCGGCCTCCATGTCGCGCAGCTTGCGGTCCAGCTCCTGCTGGAAGCCGGCGGCCTGCGCCTCCAGCCGGGCGCGCTCGAGGCCCGACTGGCGGAACACCTCGACGCTCTTGGCCATCTCGCCGATCTCGTCGGCGCGGCCCGCGCCCGAGACGGTGATGTCGTTCTGGCCGGCGGCCAGGCGACGCATGTCGCCGGCCAGGGTCAGCACGGGACGCACGATGGCGGCGCGAGAGATGACGATCAGGATGCCGGCGAAGACCACGCCCGCCAGCACGGCGATGGTCATCAGAATTTCGGAGAACAGGGCCACGCTCTTGGCGCGAGCGGCGGCGGCGGTGGAAGCCGCTTCGATCTTGTCGGAGGCGTCGCTCATCGCGCCTTCCAGGGTCGAGAACTGCTTCATGAAGTCCGGCATGGCGGCCACGGCGGCGGCGTGGTCGGCGCCGGCCAGGTCGACCATCTGGCCGGCCGACTTGATGTAGGTGTCGAGTGGAGCCTTGATCTCGGCCAGGGCCGCGCGGCTGGCGGGATCGGTGGCCAGGGTGTCGTTGTCGGCGATCGCCTTGCGGAAGATCTGGGTGTGCTCGGCCAAGTCCTTGCGCACGTCGTCCACGGCGATGCCCGAGCTGGCGTCGCCGGCCAGCTGGCTCGACAGGACGTCGGCGCGCAGGGCGTCGTGCATCATGTCGGCTTCCATGTGGTTGCGCAGCACGGCGGCCGAGACGTTGGCGTCGCGCAGGGCGCCGTCCAGCCGCGTCGTGGACCACAGGCCCGCGCCGGCGCTGGCCGTGCACAGCACCATGACGGCAGCGCCCGCGCCCATCACCTTATGGTTGATCGTCCGAAGCATTTGCAGCCTCTAAGCCCCATTTCGTTCGGCCCATCATTTACGATGCGAGGTTAATGTTGACTTCATCATTCGTGGGCGGCGTTCCAAAACCTCTATCTGAGACAAAAGGCCGCGTCTCCAGAACTTTAAGAGGTGCTTCAAGGCCAATCGGTACTTGTCCTGCTGTTGATGGGGCAGGGCTATGACTTCGATTAGATCAATCTGTTCATGCGCGGCGTTCGCAATTGGCGTCAGCGCGGGCTCGGCCGCCATGGCGGAAGCCGAGGCCGGGAAAGGCGCCTGGACGCATGAGGTCACCTATACGGCGGACGTCGCTGGAACGGTGAAGGGCGGGGCGTCCCATGCCGGAAAGGCCTTGGACAATCTCGACGTGATCGTCGACGGCGACCTGGACAAGCTGGTCGGCTGGCGCGGCGCGACGGTGCACGGCTATCTGCTCAACAACACCGGCGGCGCGCCGAACGACCTGGCCGGCACCCTGCAGGGCGTCGACAACATCGAGGTCGGGCGCGCCCGAGGCCGGCTCTACGAGCTGTGGGTGAAGCAGGCGTTCGCCGACGGTCATGGCTCGGTGCTGGCCGGGCTCTACGACCTCAACAGCGAGTTCTATTCCACCGAAGCCTCGGGCCTGCTGCTGGCGCCGCCGTTCGGCATCGGCTCGGAGTTCGCCTCCACCGGTCCCAACGGTCCGTCGATCTTCCCGTCCACGGCCCTGGCGGTGCGAGCGCGGATCGAAGGCGGGAAGGGAACTTACCTCCAGGCCGCCGTGCTGAACGCCCATGCCGGCACGGTCGGCGATCCGGACGGACCGTCGACCAAGTTCGACAACGGCGCCCTGATGATCGCCGAGGCCGGAATCGGCGACAGCTGGCGGTTGGCCGCCGGCGGCTGGTTCTACACCAAGCGCCAGGCAGACGTGCGCGACTTGGACGTCAATGGCGATCCGGCCCTGAGCAAGGCGCGGGGCGGCTATCTGCTGGCCGAATACCCGTTCATCGACGGCGGTGACGCTGGACGGTCGGTGCGCGGCTTTGCTCGCCTGGGCGTCTCGGACGGCGACACCACGCCGTTCCGTTCGGGCTGGCAGGCCGGGGTGCTGGTCGAGAAGGTCTTCGCCTCGCGTCCGGACAGCGCGTTCTCGATCGGGGTGGAGCAGGGCCTGCTGTCGTCCAAGCAACGCGCCAACACCCTGGATGCGGGGCTGTCGCCGGCCGACGCCGAATCCAGTGTCGAGATGACCTATTCCGACAAGGTCGCGCCGCGCGTCGCCCTGCAGCCCGACTTGCAGGTGATCCGTCGGGCCGGCGGCGCCCAGGACGCCCAAACCGTGGTGGTGATGGCGCTGCGGATGACGATCAGCCTGTTCTGAATTGATCGCCGGGACGCTGCGCCCATGGTGGAGCTTTGAGACTCACGTTGATGTTCGTTCTTTCGGTATTCGCGCAAATCTAAATCATGACATCGTTGTCATTGGAAGAATTTGCCGAAATTTCGCTTTAGACTGCGAACTGCAAACCGTCGGTGGACGGCTTCTTTGACAAGGTGCTACTGAACGCCCGGATATTGCAGTGCGGGATGGGCGTTTACGCTCATTGTCCCAGGCCAGGACGGTTCCGTCAGAGGATCGCCGGCTTTTTCACTTATCGCAGGGTGAACCAGAGATGCCGGTTGATACGCTGACCAAGACGCAGTGGGTCTATTCGTTCGGGGGAGGCGGCGCCGACGGCGACGCCAAGATGAAGAACTTGCTGGGGGGCAAGGGCGCCAATCTCGCCGAGATGTCGTCCCTCGGCCTGCCGGTGCCGCCGGGCTTTACCGTGACCACCGAAGCCTGCGTCCACTACTACGCCAACGGCAAGCAGTACCCGGCGGAGCTGACCGATCAGCTCAACGCCGGCCTGGCGACCGTCGAGCAACTGACCGGCAAGAGCTTCGGCGACGTCAAGAACCCGCTGCTGGTCTCGGTGCGCTCGGGCGCCCGGGCCTCTATGCCGGGCATGATGGACACCGTGTTGAACCTGGGCCTGAACGACGAGACCGTCGAGGGCCTGGCGATCCTCTCGGGCGACCGTCGCTTCGCCTACGACAGCTATCGCCGCTTTATCCAGATGTACTCGAACGTCGTGCTCGACCTGGAGCACCACATGTTCGAGGAGATCCTCGACGACCATAAGGACCGCCTGGACGTCATCGTCGACACGGCCCTGACCGCCGACGACTGGGCCGCGGTGATCAAGGACTACAAGGCCGCCGTGCGCGACGCCCTGGGCAAGCCCTTCCCGCAGGACGCCCAGGAGCAGCTGTGGGGCGCGATCGGCGCGGTGTTCGCCAGCTGGATGAACGACCGGGCCAAGTTCTATCGCCGCATGCACGACATCCCAGAGGCCTGGGGCACCGCCGTCAACATCCAGTCGATGGTGTTCGGCAACATGGGCGAGACCTCGGCGACCGGCGTGGCCTTCACCCGCAACCCCTCGAACGGTGACGGGCGCCTCTACGGCGAATTCCTGATCAACGCTCAGGGCGAGGACGTGGTGGCCGGCATTCGCACGCCCCAGTCCCTGACCAAGGCCGCCCGCGAGGAGATGGGCGATACGGCCCCCTCGATGGAAGAGGCCATGCCGACCGTCTTCCAGCAGTTCAAGACCGTGGTCGAGACGCTGGAGCGTCACTATCGCGACATGCAGGACATCGAGTTCACGGTCGAGCAGGGCAAGCTCTACATGCTGCAGACCCGCAGCGGTAAGCGCACGGCCAAGGCCGCCCTGAAGATCGCCGTCGACATGGCCGCCGAGGGCGTCATCAGCCGCGAGGAAGCCATCGGCCGGGTCGAGCCCGCCTCGCTGGACCAACTGCTGCACCCGACCATCGACCCGACCGCCCATCGCGAACTGATCGCCAAGGGTCTGCCGGCCTCGCCCGGCGCGGCGACCGGCAAGATCGTGTTCGACAGCGACGCCGCCGAGAAGGCCGCCGCGGCCGGCGAAGCCGTGATCCTGGTGCGCGAGGAAACTTCGCCCGAGGATATCCATGGCATGCACGCCGCGCGGGGCATCATCACCGCCCGGGGCGGCATGACCAGCCACGCCGCCGTCGTGGCGCGCGGCATGGGCCGGGCCTGCGTTTCGGGCGCTGGCGACGTGGCGATCTTCCCTAAGGAAGCCCTGTTCCGGGTGCGCGGCCGCGACTTCAAGGCCGGCGAGACCATCACCATCGACGGCTCGACCGGCGAGATCCTCAACGGCTCGCCCAAGATGATCGAGCCCGAGCTGACCGGTGACTTCGCCACCCTGATGGAGTGGGCCGACGCGGCGCGCCGCATGAAGGTCCGCGCCAACGCCGAAACTCCGCTGGACGCCAAGACCGCTCGCGGCTTCGGCGCTGAGGGCATCGGCCTGTGCCGTACCGAGCACATGTTCTTCGACGACACCCGGATCGCCGCCGTGCGCGAGATGATCCTGGCCGATGACGAAGCTGGTCGCCGTACGGCCCTGGCCAAGATCGCGCCGTTCCAGAAGGCCGACTTCGTCGAGCTGTTCACGATCATGGAAGGCCTGCCGGTCACCATTCGTCTGCTCGACCCGCCGCTGCACGAGTTCCTGCCGCATACGGAAGAAGACGTCGTCGCCGTGGCCAAGGCCACCGGTCTGGACGCCCAGAAGCTGATGCAGCGAGCCAAGGAGCTGCACGAGACCAACCCCATGCTCGGCCACCGCGGCTGCCGCCTGGGCGTTTCGTATCCCGAGATCTACGAGATGCAGGTCCGCGCGATCATCGAGGCCGCCTGCGACATCGCCAAGTCCGGCAAGGCCGCGCCGATCCCCGAGATCATGCACCCGCTGGTCGCCAAGGGCGAGGAGATGAAGTACCTGCGCGACCTGACCGACCGCACCGCCAAGGCCGTGCTGGAAGAGCAGGGCGTGGACCTTCAGTACACGGTCGGCACCATGGTCGAGCTGCCGCGCGCCGCCCTGCGGGCCGGCGACCTGGCCGCCAACGCCGAGTTCTTCAGCTTCGGCACCAACGACCTGACCCAGACGACCTTCGGCATCAGCCGCGACGACGCCGGCAAGTTCCTGGGCGCCTATATCGACAAGGGCATCTTCGACAAGGACCCCTTCGTCAGCCTCGACCAGGACGGCGTGGGCGATCTGATCCGCATCGCCGCCGAGCGCGGCCGGGCCGCTCGCCCGGGCGTCAAGCTGGGCATCTGCGGCGAGCACGGCGGTGACCCGGCCTCGATCGACTTCTGCGAACGGGTTGGCCTGGACTACGTGTCCTGCTCGCCCTACCGCGTGCCGATCGCCCGCCTGGCGGCGGCCCAGGCGGCGCTGAACAACAAGGGCTAAGGCCTTGAACGTCTGGACGAAGCGCGCTTCGTCCAGACGTGACAGCCTAGAGGTGCTGGACACGCCAGGGTAGGGCGCCTATCGGGGTATCGACGATACTTCGTGGGGGAGCGAATGGCCTATCTGCGCTGGCGGCGGTTCATCGAACTGACCTCGCTCGACCGCCCCTGGGTCGGTGAGCTGTTCATGCGCAAGCGCGACAAGCCGATCGTCGCCGCCCCCGTCGAGAAGTGGGACCGCGAGTATCGCGAAGGCGTCTATGACCGCCTGGCCCGGTCCGACCAACGTCACCATCACCGCTTGCTGGCCGCCATGATCGCCGATCGTTGGCCCAATCCCCGCGTGCTCGAGATCGGGGCCGGGGAAGGCGTGCTGTTCGAAGCCTTCCGTCCTCACGCGCCCGCCCGCTATGTCGGCGTCGACTTCTCCGCCCCGGCCATCGAGCAGGGTCTGAAGCGCCTGACGGCCGAGCGCGCGGCGGGGCAGGTGGACCTGCTGCTGGGCGACGGCCGCACATTCCGCAGCGATGAAGCCTTTGACGTGATCGTGTTCTCCGAGTGCGTAGAGCACCTGGGCGAGGTCGAGGATCTGGTGGCCCACTACGCGCCCAATCTAAAGCCCGACGGCGGGGTGGGCCTGACCATGTGGCTGGCGCTCAAGCCGCTGCGGCTGTGGCATCGCCTCAAGCGAATGGGTTCGGTGCTGGACGAGGCGACGATCAACACCCCTTGGGGCGGCGGTTGGCTGATCGCGGTGGTGCGTCCGGTCAAGGCGGCCGTGACGGCCCTGGCGATGACCCTGGCGGGCCTCGCGACGGTCGTTCCGGTCGACGCCTTCGCCGCGCCCGCGCTCGATCTTCCACTGTCGATCGACATGGCCCGCGCCGCCGTCGACGCCTGCGCGGCTAAAGGCGCGGCGGTCAGCGTCAGCGTGGTCGACGACAAGGGCAATCCGCTGGTCGTGCTGAGGGCTCCCAACAGTCCCAAGCCGCCGATCGCCGCGCCGCGCAAGGCCGCCACCGCCGTGCAGTTCGACGCGCCCGGCAGCGTGATGGAGCCGCGCCAGAAGGCCGACCCCGCCTTCGCCGCCCTGATCGCCGCCGAGCCCGAGCGCCTGAACCCCCACGCCGGCTCCGTGCCCCTGCATATCGACGGAAAGCTGGTGGGCGGACTGGCCGTGGCCGACACCACCCACGAGACCGCCGACGCCTGCGCTCGCGAGGCCCTGGCCAAGTTCGCCGACAAGGTGCGCTGAGCCTTGGGCCTGGTGAAGGACATGTGGCGCGTCGGCCTGGTCCAGGCGCCGATGGCGGACCTGCTGAAGCCCGGCGCCCTGGCCCAGCATCCGGTGACCTGGATCCCCGATCCCGGTCCGCTGCGCTTCCTGGCCGATCCCATGGGCGTCTGGCGGGGCGAACGGCTCTACGTCTTCGCCGAGATCTACGACTATCGCGATCGGGTCGGCGCCATCGAGGTGCTGACCTTCGACGCGGCGTTGAACCTGCTGAGCCGCGAGCCTGCGCTCAAGGAGCCCTGGCACCTGTCGTACCCCTTCATCATCGAAGAGGACGGCGAGACCTACATGCTGCCCGAGGCGCACAAGTCGGGGCGGCTGACCCTGTATCGGGCGGAGGACTTTCCGACGAAATGGACGCCGGTCCAGACGATCGAACTGGACCAGGTGGCCATCGACGCGACCCCGGTGTTCCACGACGGGCGGTGGTGGCTGTTCTACACGCCGGCCACGACCAAGGCCGAGAAGGTCAGCGCCCTGCACGTGGCCTGGGCGGACAAGATCACCGGTCCCTGGACTCCGCACGTCGGCAATCCGGTGCGTTTCGACCGGTCCAGTTCACGCCCGGGCGGCACGCCAATCATCGTGGATGGCGCGATCGTTCTGCCGATGCAGGATTGCCGCAAGACCTATGGCGGCGCCATCCGCGCACTGCGGGTCACCATCCTGACGCCGGATCGTTTCGAGGCCCGGGCTGACGAACCGATCCCGCCGCCGCCCAGCTTCGGACGATTGACGGACGGGCTGCACACCCTGTCGGCCGCCGGACCGGTTACGCTGATCGACGCCAAGCGCTTCGAAGTCTCGCCACGCTCGCTGGCGCTCGACGTCCGGCGGGAATGGACAAGGCGCGTCCCGAAAAGGGCGCGAACGGCTTGATCGTCGCGGGGCCCGTCCGCTGGGCGACCACCGCGTCGAACACCTGCAGATAGGCCTCGGCGATCGGACCGATCCGGTAGTCGGCGACGGAACGCGCCAGGACGCGCGGATCGGGGGCGGGGGCTTCGAGCACCTGGCGCAGGCTTTCGGCCAGAGCGACGGCGTCGCCGATCGGCGCAACGCGGCCGTTCGAGCCCTCGCTCAGCAGTTCGCGAGCCGCCAGCGTGCAGTCGGTGCTGACCACCGGCCGTCCCGCGCCCAGCGCCTCGACGATCACCGCCGCATAGCCTTCGTACCAGGAGGTCAGCAAGAAGGTCCGGGCGAGCTTCAGCCATGGCCGGATATCGGGAACATAGCCGGGCAGGCGCACGCGGTCGGCGACGCCCAACTCGGTCGCCAGCGCTTCGAGCTCGGCTCGCCGCTCGCCTTCGCCGACGATCACCAGTTCGGCTTCCGGATCATTCAACAGGGCGAAGGCGCGCAGGGCCACGTCGAAGCCCTTCTCCTTGACCAGCCGACCGGCCGCCAGGATCAGCTTGCCGCTAGCCGGCGGGACGAAGGCGTGGTCGTCGTCGTTCAGGGCCGGCAAGCGGATGCACTGGGTGATGCGCCGTCCCAGCGTCCGGTTGGCGTCATCGGTCATGCTGTCCGACAGCGAAATGGCCCGGTCGACGCGACGCAGCTGATAGCGGGTCTTCAGATTGTAGGGGATCTGGGCCAGGGCGCCGCGACCGTGGCGATAGAGCGGGGTGCCGATCTGGGCGATGACGCCGGGCCGCTGATCGGCGGGCAGGGCGTCCACCGCCGGCAGGATCGGCCAGTGATAATTGCCGGGCACGAACAGGATATCGGGGCGCTGCTTGGCGACGAAGGCCGCCGTGGCTTGGCCCAGGGCCTTGCGCGAACCGCGACCGCGCGGGATCGGCGGATCGGCCTCGACCACCTCGACATCGGCATGGATGAGGTCGGCCAGCGGGCCTTCGCGGGTCCCGCAGAACAGGGTGACCCGGCGTCCCGACGCCGCCCAGCGGTTGGCCAGCCGCACCGCGATCCGCTCCGACCCGCCCAAAGGCAGGTCATGCAGCACGATCGCGATCGTGCGCGCTTTGTCGCCCATTTTCCGGTCCCCCGACCATCGACGTGATGGGGCGTCGGGCGCGGGCGAACCGCGGGCTTACGAGCTCCACTAAAGGCTAGACGTCGCGGCGCGGGCGGCACCGGAAGGGATTTGTTTCGAGCCTGTTATATTTCGAAAGCCGGGCGTTCGACGCCGTCAGGCCGGGAGCTTGGCCTTCTCGCTCCACAGGTCCAGGTCGTCCTCGCGGCCGATCAGGGCCAGGCCCGAGGCGATGGATTCGAACTCGCCGCCGCTCTCTATCTTGGTCGCCCCGAACCGGCGCAGGAAGATGTCGCGCACGGCGGGCACGAACGAGCTGCCGCCGGTCAGGAAGACCCGGTCCACGCCGTCGGGGCCGAGGCCGGAACGCTCCAGCGCCTGGTCGACGGCGGTCTCGATGGCCTTCAGTTCCGGCGCGATCCAGCCCTCGAAATCGGTGCGTTGAACGGGCTTCTCGATCAGCACCGAACCGGCCTCGAAGCGGAACGTCGCTTGATCCTGGCTCGACAGCGCCTCCTTCAGCGCCGAGACGGCGCGATAGAGGGCGTAGCCGTGATTGTCGTCCAGCACCTCGATCAGGCGTGAGATCTTCTCCGGCTCCATGGCCGTGCGCTCCAGGGCGCGGATATCGCGCATGTCCTTGGAGGCGCGCAGCAGGGCCAGCTGATCCCAGCGGGCGAAGGCGGTGTAGTAGCGCTGCGGGATCGGCAGGCGGTTGTCGAAGGCCTTGTACAGGCTGCCCTTGCCCAGTTCGGGCGAGACCAACTGGTCGATGATCCGGTAGTCGAACGCGTCGCCGGCAACGCCGACGCCCGAACGGGCCAGGGCGGTCGAGCGCAGCTTGCCGTCCCCATTTTCAGAAGGGGCGCGCTCGAACCGCACGATCGAGAAGTCGCTGGTGCCGCCGCCGAAGTCGGCGACCAGCACGGTGGCGTCCTGCTTGAGCTGGCGCGCGAAGAAGAACGCCGCCCCGACCGGCTCGTAGGCATAGCGGATGTCGGTGAAGCCCAGGCGCTTGAAGCCGGCTTCGTAACGCGACAGGGCCAGAGCCTCATCAGGATTGCCGCCGGCGAAGGTGACCGGTCGCCCGACGATCACACGCGGCGGCAAGGTTTCCATGGCCGCGCCGCCATGGCTTTGCAGCTTCAGCAGGAAGTCCGACAGCAAGTCCTCGAACAAGTAGCGCTTGTTGAGGATCTTGGTCTCGGTGAAGGCGGCGCTGGCGGCGAAGGTCTTGAACGACTGGATGAAGCGGGTCTCCAGCGGATCCTCGACATAGGCCTCGATCGCCCAGGGGCCGGCCTCGGTCACCAGTTCGTTCGGTCGGCCGTTCGAACCCATGACGGCGTGGAAGCTCAGCGCCGAGCGGAAGGCGAAGATGTCGCCGTCGGCCGTGGGGAACTTGACCAGCGTGGCGGGGCCGTCGCCGTGGGTCATCGAGACCACGGTGTTGGTCGTGCCGAAATCGATGCCGATCGTCGGGCCGATCGTCGTTTGGGGAACGGACGTCATGGGGAGGGCCTGGGCGGGAGGAGGGCAGGGTTCCTAACCCTCCAGGCGCTGGCGTCAAGCGCGGCGAGACGCTTTCGACAAAGCGGTCTTGGCGATCCGCGTTCCATGGCTAAGGCTTGGGCATGCATCGCAGACGATTCCTCGCCGCCACGGCCGCCACGGCCGCCGCCGCCTTCGCCCCTTCCGTGTCACGCGCCGTGACGCCGGATGGAACCTTCATGGTCGACAGCCACGTGCTGGGCGGCCAGCGCCGCGTCAATATCGCCCTGCCGCCCGACTACGCGACGTCGAGGCGGCGGTTCCCGGTGCTCTACCTGCTGGACGGCGGGACGGTGCAAGAGGACTTCCCCAAGATCACCGACCTTGTCGCCCAGATGGTGACCGCCAAGACGCTGGCCCCGATGATCGTGGTCGGGATCGAGGGCGTCGACCGCAAGCACGACCTTACCCATCCCGCGACCTTCGCCGACGATCTGAAGCTGCTGCCGCAGTCCGGCGGTTCCGAGGCCTATCGCCGCTTCCTGGTCGACGAACTCCAGCCGTGGGTGAAGGCGCGCTACCGCGTCAACGGCCAGAACGGGCTGATCGGCGAGTCCCTGGCCGGGCTGTTCGTGGTCGAGACCTTCCTGCGCGAGCCCCGGGCCTTCGACGCCTATCTGGCCGCCAGTCCCAGCCTGTGGTGGGACGATCAGAGCCTGTCGCGCCGGGCCTCGGACCTGTTGGCCCGGGGCGGGTTCAACGGACGCCGTCTCTATCTGTCGATCGGGGACGAAGGCACGACCATGCAGGCGGGCGTCGATCGCGTGGTCGCGGCGCTCAAGGCCGCGCCGCCGAAGGGCCTCGTCTGGCGCTACGATCCCCAGCCCCAGGAACATCACAGCACCATCTACGACCCGTCCGCCAAGGCTGGTCTGCCCTGGCTGTTCCCGCCCCGTTAACGCGTCTTTCACGCGGCCCGACAAACATCGTTCGAAAGATGACTCGGGCCACGTCAGTTCAGCGTTAGCGGCCCGGCGGGGGAAGCCATGGGACTCGACGACCTCAAGATCTCGACCAAGGTGTTGTTGCCGGCCGCGATCCTGGCCGTGGCCGTCCTGGGTTGCACCGGCATGGGCGTCTGGCAGCAGAAGAGCCTGCAGGACGCCACCCGGATCCTGGTCGAGCATCGCTCGCCGGCCGAGGTGCAGTCGGCCCGCTTCAGCCGCCGCCTCAGCATGATGGGCCACGCCGCCCACCGCGCGGTCACCTACGAGGGGACCTCGGACGCGGCCCGATCGGCTTCCAAGGAACTCGACAAGGTCTATGCCGAGGGCAAGGACAGCCTGGACAAGATGGTCAAGGCCGACCCCACAATCGCGCCTGTCGCCGACGGCTTCCGCCAGCGCATCGACGCCCTCTACGCCGACGGACGCGCGGCCGCCGATCTCGGGCTGGCCAATGATGACACCGGTGCCATCGCGCGGCTTTCGGCGCTGGATCCGGCCATCGACAGCCTGTCCAAGGACGCCAAGGCCTGGGGCGACGGCTACCACGTCGAGACCGACGCCCTGGTCGCCGGGGCCAACAAGAAGGCCAATCAGGGCGCGCTGCTGACCATGTTGGCGGGCCTGGCCGCCGCGATCGGCGGCATGGGCTTCGCGCTATGGATCGGGTCCAGCAAGATCTCCCGCCCGGTGGCCTCGCTGTCCAAGACCATGACGGCGCTCGCCCAGGGCGAGATCGAGGTTGTCGTCGCCGCCACCGGCCGCAAGGACGAGATCGGGCTGATGGCCCGGGCCGTCCAGGTGTTCAAGGACAACGCCGTGGCCCTGCGCACGTCGGAGTCCGAGCAGCAGCGGATCAGCGCCGCCAGCGAGGCCGAGCGTCTCCGCAACGAGGCGGCCAGCCAGGGCGCGGCCCAGGACCAGGCCTTCGTCATGGAACGCATCGCGGCCGGCCTGGCCCGCCTGTCGCGCGGCGACCTGACCGTCCGCGTCGTCGATCCGTTCCCCGAGGGCTACGGCCAGCTGCGCACCGACTTCAACGGCGCCATGGACCATCTGGACCAGGCCATGGGCCAGATCCTGAGCGCGGTCGGCGGCATTGGCCGCAGCTCCGACGAGATCACCGCCGCCGCCGACAACACCGCCCGCCGCAGCGAGCAGCAGGCCGCCAGCCTGGAAGAGACCGCCGCGGCGCTGGACGAGATCACCGCCACGGTGCGCCGCGCCTCGCAGGGGGCCAATGACGCGGCCCGCGTCGTCGGTTCGACCCGAGAGGACGCCGAGCGTTCGGGCGAGGTGGTGCGCGGCGCTGTCGCGGCCATGAACGGCATCGAGCAGTCTTCGCAGCAGATCGGCCAGATCATCGGCGTCATCGACGAGATCGCCTTCCAGACCAATCTTCTGGCCCTGAACGCGGGCGTGGAAGCCGCCCGGGCCGGGGACGCGGGGCGCGGCTTCGCGGTCGTCGCCCAGGAAGTGCGGGCCCTGGCCCAGCGCTCGGCGGAAGCGGCCAAGGAGATCAAGACCCTGATCTCGACCTCGGCTGGCCAGGTCGGGCAAGGCGTCAAGCTGGTCGGCCAGACCGGCGAGGCGCTGGAGGGCATCGTGTTCAAGGTGGGCGAGATCGACGCCCTGGTGAAGGAACTGGCCGCTTCGGCCGGCGAGCAGGCCACCGGCCTCAACGAGATCAACACCGCCGTCAACCAGATGGACCAGGGCGTGCAGCAGAACGCGGCCATGATCGAACAGGCCACGGCCGTCAGCCACGCCCTGAAGACCGAGATCGGCGGTCTCGTCCAGATGATGAGCCGCTTCCAGGTCAGCGGCGCCGGCGCCGCGCCGATGCGCCGGGCGGGCTAGGTCATGGCGCGTCGCCTGGCCCGAGCCCGGTGGATCGCGGTGTCGATCTGGTGTGGTCTTGTCTTGCTGCTGATTGGCATTGGCGTGTTCGTGCTGAACGAGCCCGCGCCGGTCTGAACGTCCCGCCGCATTGACTTCCCGGCCGGCCTCCTGTCGATACGCCGCTCAACAGAGAGGGCTTTGGCCTTGGAAGACTTCGACGTCGTGGTGCTGGGCGCCGGCGCGGCCGGGATGATGTGCGCCATCGAGGCGGGCAAGCGCGGCCGCTCGGTGCTGATCGTCGACCATGCCAAGGCCCCCGGCGAGAAGATCCGCATCAGCGGCGGCGGGCGCTGCAACTTCACCAACGTCAACACCGCCCAGGCCAACTTCCTGTCGGCCAATCCGAAGTTCTGCGTCTCGGCCCTGCGCCGCTATCGGCCGACCGACTTCATCGCCCTGGTCCAGAAGTACGGCATCGCCTTCCACGAGAAGACCCTCGGCCAGCTGTTCTGCGACGGCTCGGCCAAGCAGATCATCGAGATGCTGCTGACCGAGATGGACAAGGCCGGCGTCAAGCTGCGCCTGGAGGCCGAGATCAAGGGCGTGGCCAAGGACGGGGAGGGTTGGCGGGTCAGCTTCGCCCACGGCCCGGTGAGCTGTCGTTCGGTCGTGGTCGCCACGGGCGGCAAGTCGATCCCCAAGATGGGGGCGACGGGCCTGGGCTACGAGATCGCCCAGCAGTTTGGCCTCAACATCGTCGAGACTCGGCCGGCCCTGGTGCCGCTGACCTTCGAGGTGAAGACCCTGGAACGCCTGGCGCCGCTGTCGGGCGTGGCCCTGGACGCGGTGGTCTCCAGCGGCAAGACCAGGTTCGCCGAGGCCATGCTGTTCACTCATCGCGGCCTGTCGGGCCCGTCGATCCTGCAGATCTCGTCCTATTGGCGCGAGGGCGGCGAGATCAGCGTCAACATGGCGCCGGGCGTCGACGTGTTCCAGGTTCTGCGCACCGCGCGGACCGCCACGCCCAAGCGGGCGCTGTCGACGGTGTTGGGCGAGATGCTGCCCAAGCGCCTGGCCCAGTTGATCGCCGAGGACGCCGGGGCGTACGGCAACATGGCCGACTGCTCGGACGTGCTGCTGCGTGGCGTGGCCGCGACGGTCAACGCCTGGACGTTCAAGCCGGTGGGCTCGGAAGGCTATCGGACGGCGGAAGTGACGCTGGGCGGGGTCGACACCGATGGCCTGGATTCGCGGACCATGGAGGCCAAGGCGGCTCCGGGACTGTACTTCATCGGCGAGGTGGTGGACGTCACCGGCTGGCTGGGCGGGTATAATTTCCAGTGGGCCTGGGCGTCGGGCTGGTGCGCGGGGCAGGCGGTCTAAGGCGCCCTGCGCCGATCCCTTGCCCCCTCCGGACCGCCTCGCGGTCGTCTTCCCCCTCAGGGGGAAGAGGGACGATGTGCGCGCGTCCTCCGCCCCCCACGGGGGCGGACAGGCGGCGAAACGGTCAGGTGGGGGCAAGTGGGTGTGATCTCACGCGGAAATCCGCTGAGCTGGTGGGAAGGGTGCGAAACGCCCGGCGGCGCGCCCCCTCGATCCCCTTGGCACGCGGGGATACACGACCCAGAAATGGAGAAGGGGGCTTTCGCCCCCTTCAACGTCTACTTCTTCTTGAACGGCGCCTTGCCGGCCGGCTTCTTGCCGAAGGCGGGCTTGCCGCCAAACGCCGGCTTGTCGCCGAACGCGCCCTTGGCCTTGAAGGGCTTGGGACCCTTGAACGGCTTGGCGGGACCGGCGCCGGCGTCGGCGCGGGGCTTGCGGAACGGCTTTTCCGAAGCCGGAGCGGCCGGATCGTAGGGCACGCTCTCGCGGTCGGTGCGCGGGGCGCGACGCGGGGCGGCTTCGGCATAGGCGCGGGGCGCTTCGTCACGCGGCTTGAACTCGCGCTTGGGGCCGTCCGAGTGAGGGGCGGCGCGGGGCTTGAAGTCCCGCTTCGGCGCTTCGTCGCGATCACGAGGCTTGTAGTCGCGCTTGGGCTCTTCGTTGCGCGCATAGGGCTTGGCGTTGCTCACGCCGTCGGCGCCGTAGGAGGACGGACGCGGCGTGTGATCGCGCGAACCCGGAGCGTTGGCGCGCGGGCCACGGGGACCGGCGTCGTCGCGAGGCGGGCGCGGCGTATATTCGCGGCGCGGGGCGTCGTTGTCGTCACGAGGAGGACGCGGGGCGTATTCGCGCTTCGGACCGGCGTCCCGCGCGGCCGGGGCCGTGGTCGGGGTGATGGTCACGTCGTCGCGCACGGTGGCCTGGACGGCCGCGCCGAACTTCACTTCCGCCTCGGCCGAGATCTCGAACTTGGTGTCGTAGTCGAAGATCCGGATCGAGCCGATGTCCTTCTTGGTGATGTGGCCCAGGCGGCAGATCAGCGGGATCAGCCACTTGGGGTCGGCGTTGTTGCGGCGGCCGGTGTTGAGGCGGAACCAAGCCGAGTTGCTCATGTCGGCGCGCGGTTCGCGCTCGGGGCGGTCGAAATCGCCACGATCGGCGAAGCGGTCGCCGCGATCGTTCGAGCGCGGGCCAGCTTCACGCGAGCGCGGACCCGGATCGGCGCCGTGGCGCGGGTCGTCGTAGATTTCTTCCGGGGCCGGCAGCTTGGCGCGGCGGGTGCGGATCAGGGCGGCGGCGATCTCCAGCGGCGTGCGCTTGGCCAGCATGGCCTCGGCCAGGGCGGTGTCTTCCTCGACCACGGCCTCGTTGAAGATCGGATCGTCGAGCAGGCGCTCGGTGTCCTTGATGCGGATCTCGTCGGCGGTCGGGGCGCCGCCCCACTGGCCTTCGACGCCGGCGGCCATCAGCAGTTGCTCGGCCTTGCGGCGACGGGTGTAGGGCACGACCAGGGCGCTGACGCCCTTCTTGCCGGCGCGGCCCGTGCGGCCCGAGCGGTGCAGGAGGGTGGCCTTGTTGACCGGCAGCTCGGCGTGGATGACCAGGCCCAGGTCCGGCAGGTCCAGACCGCGCGCGGCGACGTCGGTGGCGACGCAGACGCGGGCGTGGCCGTCGCGCAGCGCCTGCAGGGCGTCGGCGCGTTCGCGTTGCGACAGCTCACCCGACAGGCCGACCACGGCGAAGCCGCGTTCGCGCAGCTTCGAATGCAGGGCGCGGACGCTTTCGCGGGTGTTGCAGAACACCAGGGCGCCGGGGCTTTCGAAATAGCGCAGCAGGTTGACGATCGCGTGCTCGGTCTCGTTCGGCGCCACGCGGACGGCGCGATACTCGATGTCGCGGTGCGGCTCGTTGCGGCCCAGGGTGTCGATGCGCAGGGCGTCGTTCTGGTAGCTCTTGGCCAGTTGCACGATCTCGCGCGCCAGGGTGGCCGAGAACAGCAGGGTGCGGCGTTCCTTGGGCGCGGCGTCGAGGATGAACTCGAGGTCCTCGCGGAAGCCCATGTCGAGCATCTCGTCGGCCTCGTCGAGGACGGCGACCTTCAGCTCCGAGAGGTCCAGGTGGCCGCGCTCGATGTGATCGCGCAGGCGGCCGGGGGTGCCGACCACGATGTGGGCGCCGAAGTTCAGCGCGCGCTGCTCGCGACGAGCGTCCATGCCGCCCACGCAGTTGACGACCACGGCGCCGGCTTCGGCGTACAGCCAGGCCAGCTCGCGGTTGACCTGGATGGCCAGCTCGCGGGTCGGGGCGATGACCAGGCACATCGGGGCGCCGGCCTTGCCGAACTTGTCGGCGTCGCCCAGCAGGGTGGGGGCGGCGGCCAGGCCGAAGGCGACGGTCTTGCCCGAGCCGGTCTGGGCGCTGACTAGCAGGTCGCGGCCCTCGGCGTCGGCTTCCAGCACGGCGGCCTGGACGGGGGTGGGCTCAAGATAACCTTGAGCGGCAAGAGCCCGCTCAAGAGCGGGGTGGGAGGCGGGGAAGGGCATGCGGGTCCAGTTCGTTTCAAGCGGACGGCGCACACACAAACGCACGCGGCCCGCACCACGACCAAATTACGACCCCCAAACGGACCGTGTTCTTGGTCAATATCTTCAGAGAATAGACCTTTTTCGCCGGGATGCCGATGAGGGCGGGGCGAAATGGGTCTGATGGGCGGCCTAAGGAAGGCAAAACGCTTCGGAAAGCAAGGGCCTGGGGAAAGATTGCTGCGGTGCGGCGAATTGGTCGCTTCATGGACGATGCGCGAAACGCAAAACGCCCGGGGCTCGGCCCCGGGCGTTTCGCCGACACTTCCCCTCTTGGCGGGGGAGAAAACGGTCCTAGCGGTTGCGAACGCCAGTGACGGTCAGCGAAGCTTGCGAGGAATGCAGCTGGGTCACGGCGCCGGCGACGGCGTCGCGGTGACAGGCCGAGGCGGCCACGGCGCGCTTCACTTCGGTGAAGCTGTGGGAATCGGCGCCGCAGGCTTGCAGGGCGGCGGTGTTGATGCGGCGCATCAGCACTTGGGCGTCCTGGGGATTGTTGACGTCCAGCTTGGCCTTGGAGACCGGGATGCTGACGGTTTCGGTGTCGGCCGGGGCGGCGACGGCGAAGGAGGCGCCGGCCAGCAGGAACAGCGCGGCGGTCGAGGCGACGAGGGTCTTCATGGATCGACTTCCCTGTTTGCGGCGACGTCTCGGGGCGTCGCTCGGTTCAACTTCGGGCCCGATACGCAAGCGGGGCTGCTCGAAATCACGTTCGTAACCTTGCATCTGCCCAAAAAGCGTCCGGGAAAAGCAAAAAAGGTCGACAAATCGGTCAAAAACCGAGCGAACGCGATTTTCTGGAGCGGAAAAGTCGAATTCATTTGAGGGGTTAGCGGTCGTTGAGCGCCCCAAATGTGAAATGTCAGATTCTCGAATACCTGGCGTCAAAACCGCTATTCCAGTGACGCGACTCACGAAAACGGCCCGCCATGAAGGCGGGCCGTTTCGCTGATCTGGAGCTGATCGGCCTGGCTACAGGTCCAGGTCGTCGGCCGCGAACTCGGCGTTTTCCTGGATGAAGCGGAACCGAAGCTCGGGCTTGCGGCCCATCAGGGTCTCGACCAAGGCCTCGACCGCTTCCTCCGATCGGGGGAGGGTGATCTTGGCCAGGGTGCGCACCGTCGGGTCCATGGTGGTCTCCTTCAACTGGGAGGCCATCATCTCGCCCAGGCCCTTGAAGCGACCGATCTCGGGCTTCTTGCCCTTGAACATCGTGGCCAGAAGCTCGTCCTTGTGCTCGTCGTCGCGGGCATAGGCGCTCTTGCCGCCGTGGCTGAGGCGATAGAGCGGCGGCAGGGCCAGGAACAGGTGACCCTGGCGGATCAGGTCCGGCATGGTCCGGTAGAAGAAGGTGATCAGCAGGCTGGCGATGTGGGCGCCGTCGACGTCGGCGTCGGTCATGATGATGATCCGCTCGTAGCGCAGATCCTCTTCCTTGTACCGATTGCCGCCCTGCGCCCCGAGGGCCAGCATCAGGTCGCTGAGCTCCTTGTTGGCCGTGAACTTCTCGCCGCTGGCCGAGGCCACGTTGAGGATCTTGCCGCGCAGGGGCAGGATCGCCTGGTTCTTGCGGTTGCGGGCCTGCTTGGCCGAGCCGCCGGCCGAGTCGCCTTCGACGATGAACAGCTCGGCGCCGTCCACGGCGCCGGCTGCGCAGTCGGCCAGCTTGCCCGGCAGGCGCAGCTTGCGGGTCGCCGAGGCTCTTGAGACTTCCTTGTCCTTGCGGCGCTTGAGACGTTCCTCGGCGCGCTCGATCACGAACTCCAGCAGGGCCTGGGCGGCCTTAGGGCTGCCGGTCAGCCAGTGGTCAAACGGGTCGCGCAGGGCGTTCTCGACGAAGCGCTGGGCTTCGCTCGACGACAGCTTTTCCTTGGTCTGGCCCTGGAATTCCGGGTTCTTGATGAACACCGAGATCAGGGCGCCGGCCTGGGCGATGACGTCATCGGCGGTGATGATCGTCGCGCGCTTCTCGCCCTTCAGTTCCGCGTAGGCCTTCAGGCCTCGGGTCAGGGCGGCGCGCAGGCCGCTTTCGTGGGTGCCGCCCTCGGGGGTCGGCACGGTGTTGCAGTACGACTGCATGAAGCCGTCGTGCTCGCCGAAGCCGCGCGGGGTCCAGGCGATGGCCCACTCGACCGCGCCGGCCTCGCCTTGGCGCTCGATGCGTCCGGAGAAACTGTCGGGCGTGACCAGTTCCAGTCCCTTGGTGCGCTCGGCCAGGAAGTCGGCCAGGCCGTTGGGGAAGTGGAAGGTGGCCTCGGCCGGGGTCTGGTCGTGGATCCGCGAGGGATCGCAGGACCATTTGATCTGCACGCCGCGGAACAGATAGGCCTTGGAGCGGGCCATGCGGTACAGGCGCGCCGGCTTGAAGGCGCAGCCCTCGCCGAAGATCTGGTCGTCGGGCTTGAAGCGCACCTGGGTGCCGCGCTTCTTGCTGGGCGCGATCTTCTCGACCGGGCCCAGCGGCTTGCCGCGCGCGAAGCTCTGGCGGTGTTCGAAGCCGTCGCGCCAGACGGTGACCTCGACCAGTTCCGACAGGGCGTTGACGACGCTGGCGCCCACCCCGTGAAGGCCGCCCGAGGTCTCGTAGGCCTTGCCGCTGAACTTACCGCCCGCGTGCAGGACGGTCATGATCACTTCCAGCGCCGACTTGCCGGGGTGCTTGGGGTGTTCGTCGACGGGCATGCCGCGCCCGTCGTCCTTGACCGACAGGTAGCCGTCGGCGTCGAGCTTGACCTCGATGGTCTTGGCGAAGCCGGCCACGGCCTCGTCCATCGAGTTGTCCAGCACTTCGGCGAACAGGTGGTGCAGGGCGCGTTCGTCGGTGCCGCCGATGTACATGCCGGGACGCATGCGTACGGGTTCCAGGCCTTCCAGGACCTCGATCGAGCTGGCGTCATACCCGCCGGAGGAGGGCGGGGCGCTGGGCGCCGGCGCGGCGGTCGGCGGGGGAGGCGCGGCCGGACGCGGCGTGGGCTCGGGATGCGGCTCACGGGCGGGCAACGGCGAGGCGGGCGGCGGCGACAGGGCGTCGTCGCCGAACAGCGAGAAGGAAGCGTTGGGGTCGTCTTTGGAGGACATTACGGGAACATGCGTCGATTCGGCGGGAGCGCCCCGTATGGGCCGCGCGGGGCGCGAAGAAAAGAGGGGGATAGGTCGCGAGGCAAGCGGGGGCGAGCGATTTGCCGGTTCGCGCGGCGACATGGCAGGATGGCGCGTTCCTTAGACGCTTCCAACCGCTCGGAGCCCGCGATGACCTGGCGACCCCACTACCGCCCCCTGGCGATCTTGCTGGCTTCGCTGAGCCTGCTGGCCTGTTCCAGCCCGGGCTCGACACCGGCCCAGCCGACGCCGCCGACCAACGCCCGCGCGCCCGTGGCCGAGGGCGGCATGTGCGGCGGCTTCGCGGGCTTCCAGTGCGCCGAGGGACTGAGTTGCCAGATGCAGCCGGGCCAGTGCCATACCGTGGCCGACGCCTCGGGCGTCTGTCGCAAGCCGCCGCAGATGTGCACCATGATCTACGCCCCGGTCTGCGGCTGCGACGGCAAGACCTACGCCAGCGCCTGCAACGCCGCCGCCAAGGGCGTCAGCGTCGCGGCCCAGGGCGAGTGCAAGGCGTAGGGTCGATGCTTCGCTGCTGACAAACCGTGGCCAGTGATCGGCGATACTGACCGCTGGAGGCGCCATGACCCAAGATCCCTCGACGAACGATCTGGCGCGACGGGACGTGCTCGCGGTCGGTGTCGCCATGGCCGTGACCGGCGTCGGCGGGCTGGCTCAAGCTCAGGAGACCAAGGCGATGTACGGACTGATCGGCCAGATGAAGGCCGCGCCCGGCAAGCGGGATGAGCTGGTGGCGATCCTGGCGGAGGACACCCAGGGCATGCCCGGCTGCCTCAGCTACATCGTCGCCAGGGACGCAACCGACGCCGACGCCCTGTGGATCACCGAGGTCTGGACCGACAAGGACAGCCACGCCGCCTCGCTGAAGCTGCCCTCGGTCCAGGCGGTCATCGCCAAGGCCCGCCCGATGATCGCCGGCTTTGGACATAGATTCGAGACTGTGCCGGTCGGCGGAGTGGGTTTGGCGAAGACCTAAAGAAAAAGGCCCGCGGATTGCTCCGCGGGCCTTGTCCGTCGTCCTAGGCCGTAGGGCTTAGCACTTGTAGTACATGTCGAATTCGACCGGGTGCGGGTGCAGCGTCAGGCGCATCACCTCTTCCATCTTCAGCTCGATGTAGCTGTCGATGAAGTCATCATCCATGACGCCGCCGGCCTTCAGGAAGGCGCGGTCCTTGTCGAGGTTCTCGAGAGCCTCGCGGAGCGAGCCGCAGACTTCCGGGATCTTCTTCTGCTCGCGGGGCGGCAGGTCGTACAGGTTCTTGTCGGCGGCCGCGCCCGGATCGATCTTGTTGTTGATGCCGTCCAGGCCGGCCATCAGCAGGGCGACGAAGGTCAGGTACGGGTTGCCCATCGGGTCGGGGAAGCGAGCTTCGATGCGCTTGGCCTTCGGCGAGTCGACGTGCGGGATGCGGATCGAGGCCGAGCGGTTACGCGACGAGTAGGCCAGCTTCACCGGGGCTTCGTAGCCCGGCACCAGGCGCTTGTACGAGTTCGTCGTGGAGTTCGAGAACGCGTTGATCGCCTTGGCGTGCTTGATGATGCCGCCGATGTACCACAGGCACATGTCCGACAGGCCGGCGTACTTGTCGCCGGCGAACAGCGGCTTGCCGTCCTGCCAGATCGACTGGTGCACGTGCATGCCCGAGCCGTTGTCGCCGAACATCGGCTTGGCCATGAAGGTGGCCGACTTGCCGTAGGCGTGGGCCACGTTGTGGATCACGTACTTGTAGAGCTGCATGCGGTCGGCCATCACGACCATGGTGTCGAACTTCAGGCCGAGTTCGTGCTGGGCGGGCGCCACTTCGTGGTGGTGCTTTTCCGGCTTCATGCCCAGCTCGCCCATGACGGCCAGCATTTCGCCGCGTAGGTCTTGAGCCGAGTCGATCGGGTTGACCGGGAAGTAGCCGCCCTTCGGACCCGGGCGGTGGCCCATGTTGCCTTCCGGATATTCCTTGGCCGAGTTGCCCGGCAGCTCGACGGAGTCGAACGAGTAGCCGGTGTTGTTCGACGAGGTGTTCCAGCGAACGTCGTCGAAGATGAAGAACTCGGCTTCCGGACCGAAGAACACGGTGTCGCCGATGCCCGACGACTTGACGTAGGCCAGGGCGTTCTTGGCGATCGAGCGCGGGTCGCGGTTGTAGGGGGTGCCCGTGTCGGGGTTCACCACGTCGCAGAACAGCGCCAGGGTCGTCTGTTGGTAGAACGGATCGATGATCGCGCTGGTCAGGTCCGGACGCAGCTTCATGTCCGACTCGTTGATGGCCTTCCAGCCGGCGATCGACGAGCCGTCGAACATGGTGCCGTCGTTGAGGAATTCGTCATCGACCAGATCGATGTCGAAGGTGACGTGCTGCAGCTTGCCGCGAACGTCGGTGAAACGAACGTCGACGTACTTGACGTCCTTTTCCTTGATCAGGTCCAGGATTTGCTTGGCGGTGCTCATAGTTATCCCCTTTGAGCGTTAAGCGTTGCGGGCCAGGTCGCCTTAGACGGCGGCGGGGCCGGTTTCTCCGGTGCGGATGCGGACGACTTCCGTGATTTCCGACACGAAAATCTTGCCGTCGCCGATGCGGCCCGTGCGGGCGGCGTTGGTGATGGCCTCGAGCGCGGGGTCCAACTGGCTGTCTTCAACCACGACTTCGACTTTGATCTTGGGGAGAAAGTCGACGACGTACTCGGCGCCGCGATAGAGCTCGGTATGGCCCTTCTGGCGGCCATAGCCCTTGGCTTCCAGTACGGTCATGCCCTGCACGCCCATGTCCTGAAGCGCCTCTTTGACCTCATCCAGCTTGAACGGCTTGATGACGGCTTCGATCTTTTTCATCAGACTTCTTTCACGCCCATACGGCGCGGGCGCCGCTGACTGAGCGGCACGGAGCACGCCGGCCTGTACGGTCACAAGCAGGCTGATGCGCTTTATCGGACGACGTCTGTCGAGTTTAGCTCATTGACGCATATTTGTGCACATAAAGCCTGAAAGTTGATCATTGCGCGTTTGGGCGGCCAAACCGTCCCGGGAGTCGTGATTGCCGACCCAGGATCGCCGAAAGGGCCGTTTTGTCGGCGAAGAACCGGACGGAAGCCACGCGGTCGGTGTCTGGATCCGATGGGGCGCGTTTCGGCGGAGTGGCCAAAAATGCGCCGTCGCTTCGAAAACTGCTGAAGATTGTGGCGAAATCCGAGTCGGGCGAGCGGATTAAGGCGGGGTGGGTTTTTGCGCGTTCGCACGTTTCGACGACGAAGCGCGCTAGATTGAGGTCGGAAACGTCACGACAAAGCCCGGCGCGGCAGGCGTCGCCGGGAAGATATTGCGAAGACGAGGCAGGGTGATGAGCCGCATTCATATGATCCGCCACGGCCGGCCGGCCTCGACCTGGGGCGATGCCGACCAGGATCCGGGGTTGGACCCTGTCGGCGCCGAACAGGCGCGGGCGGTGGCGCGGACGCTGATGGCCCTGCCCGAAGCGGAGCGCCCGTCGCGGGTGGTCAGCTCGCCGCTGCGGCGCTGTCGCGAAACGGCCCAACCGCTGGCCGACGCCCTGGGCGTGGCGATCGAGATCGATCCCCGAGTCGGCGAGATCCCGACTCCGGCCGCTCTCGACGCCGAGGCGCGGCCGGGCTGGTTGCGACGGGCCTTTGAGGGCAAGTGGAGCGACATCCAGGGCGATCTCGACTACGTCGCCTGGACGCGAACGGTCGCTGACGCCGTGGCCGCGTATCCCGGCGCGGCGGTGTTCAGCCATTTCGTGGCCCTGAACGCGGCGGTGTCGGCGGCGACGGGCGGCGAGATCGTGGCGGCGTTCCGGCCCGACCATGTCTCGGTGACGACGTTCGATCGGGTCGACGGCGCGTTGATCCTGGTCGACAAGGGCCAGGAAGCCTCCACCCAGGTTCTATAGAGAGGAGCAGCCGTGCCGCGCGAGATCATGACCGTCGCCGAGATGACCGCGGCCGACCGCGCGGCCGTCGAGGCGGGGACGCCGACGATCGTGCTGATGGAGCGGGCTGGCCAGGCCGTGGCCGACGTGATCCGCGAGCGTTATGCGCGCTGCCCGACGGTGATCTGGTGCGGTCCGGGCGACAACGGCGGCGACGGCTATGTGATCGCCCGGCATCTGAAGCGTCGCGGCTGGCCCGTGCGGGTCGAGGCGCTGGCCCCACCCGCCAGTCCGGCCGCGCAATGGGCCGCGTCGCGCTGGAAGGGCGAGACCGGGCCGTTGGTGTCCGAGCCAGGTTCGGCGTCGCTCTATGTGGACTGCCTGTTCGGCGCGGGTCTGTCGCGACCGCTCGAAGGCGAGGCCGACCGCCTGGCGCGGGTCATGCCGGGCGCGGCGCGGATCGTCGCCGTCGACGTGCCCAGCGGGATTCTGGGCGACACGGGCCTTCCGCTCGGCGAGCGGGCCTTGAAGGCCGAGCTGACCGTCACCTTCCATCGTCGCAAGCCGGCCCATGCGCTGGCTCAGGGCCGGGCCGCCTGTGGCGAGGTCGTGATCGCCGATATCGGTCTGGAGGCCACGGGGCAGGGGCGTCTGTTCGAGAACGAGCCCGGCCTGTGGGCCCAGCGTTTTCCCTGGCCGGCGGTTGACGCCCACAAGCACGCCCGCGGGCGGATGATGGCGGTCAGCGGCGAGGCCTGGAGCACCGGCGCGGCGCGGCTGGCGGCGCGAGGGGCCTTGCGGATCGGCGCGGGCGTGGTGACCCTGCTGTCGCCGCCCAACGCCTTGGCGATCAACGCCGCCCACCTGGAGGCGGTGATGCTGGCGCCGTTCGAAAGCGAGTTCGACCTGCAGACCCGCGCGGCGAGCGCGGACGCCGTGGTGATCGGGCCGGCGGCCGGGGTGGGGGAGGCGACGATGCGCCACGTCTTCGCCCTGGCCCGCAACGGCGCGGCGCTGGTCGTCGACGCCGACGCCCTGACCAGCTTCGCCGAGGACCCCGCCGCCCTGTTCTCGGCGCTGGACCGCGACGACGTGCTGACTCCGCATCCCGGCGAGTTCGAACGAATCTTTCCAAGTCTGCTCACCGCCTCGCCCGAACGCATCACGGCGGCGCGGGAGGCCGCGCGGCGGGCCGGGGCGGTGGTGCTGCTGAAGGGGTCCGACACGGTGGTGGCCGCGCCGGACGGGCGGGCGGCGGTCAGTCTGAACGGCGCGCCGTGGCTGGCGACGGCCGGTTCCGGCGACGTGCTGGCCGGCTTCATCGCCGGCTTGATCGCCCAGGGCATGGAAAGCTTCGAGGCGGCCTGCGCCGGCGCCTGGATTCACGCCGAGGCGGGCGCGGCGCATGGGCCGGGCCTGATCGCCGAAGACCTGCCGGATCTGGTCCCGCCGATCCTGGGCGCGCTGTGGAAGGCGAGACGGGCCTAGTTGTTCTGGCGGATCAGGACGACCTGGGTGGGAACGCCTTCGTCGAACAGGCTGTGGCTGATCGCCAACGCCGTCTGGAAGGTGCGTTCCTCGACGGTGTCGATGAACAGGACCCGGGCGCGGTGCTTCACCGTCCAGCCCTTTTCGTCTTCGACGACTTCAATGGTTTCCATGACGCGCGCTCACTGGACAACTGAGACGCAAACCCGTCCGGCGCCAGATCGTTCCGACCCTAGATTTCCAAGCTGATTTTCTGGAAGTGAAACACCGGCCCGGGCGTCAGTCGGGGGGGCATGGCCCGGGCCGGTGAGGGTCCAGGGCGTTCTGAACAGCCGCGGACATCTGCATAACCGGCGACGCGAAAAGTTGTTCCCGAGGTTGAGAGAAATAATCGCATTCCGCGAGCGGTTCGCCGGCGGAGCCTGGAACGCGGCGGTTTCGCCTGGCGACTTGCCAAGCCGGCCCCGCATGTCTAACCCGCTCCGGCGCACATGCGGATGTGGCGAAACTGGTAGACGCACTAGATTTAGGTTCTAGCGCCGAGAGGCGTGGAGGTTCGAGTCCTCTCATCCGCACCACCTTCGCCGGGCCTTGGTCCAGCGGACGCGCCGCTTTATTGGGTCCATGGCCCGTGAGAGTGCAGCAATGCCCTTGGATGGTCGCCAAACGCGTGACATAAGGGCGCTCTTTCGCCGCCCCGGTGACGTGGGCGGCTTTGATGTTTTGACCCCTGGGGCGGACGACGGGCGCGAGCGCCCGAAGAGCCGAGAAGCTAAGAATGTCGATGCAGATCGTTGAAAAGTCGGGCGAAGGCCTCAGCCGCGTTTATGGCGTGACGGTGCCCGCGAGTGAACTCGCCACGCGTCTCGAAGCCCGGATCGCCGAGGTCGCGCCCCAGATGAACGTCAAGGGCTTCCGCCCTGGCAAGGTGCCGACCGCGCACGTTCGCCGCCTCTACGGCAAGGCCCTGATGGGCGAAGTCATCGAGGCGACGCTGAACGAAGGCGCCCAGAAGGTGCTGGACGACAACAAGCTGCGCCCGGCCGGCCAGCCGGACCTGAAGCCGTCGTCCGACATGGACAAGGTGCTCGCCGGCGGCGAGGACCTGGCCTTCGAACTGGCCGTGGAAGTGATGCCGGACTTCGAGCCGATCGACCCCGCGTCGATCGAGCTGACCAAGCCGGTCTACAAGGTCTCGGAAGCCGAGGTCGACGAGGCCCTGGCCGACCTGGCCAAGCAGGCCCGCACCTATGAGCCGCGCACGGGCAAGTCCCTGAAGGCCAAGGACGGCGACCAGCTGCTGATCGACTTCGTCGGCACCATCGACGGCGTGGCCTTCGACGGCGGCACCGCCACCGACGCCGAGCTGACCCTGGGTTCGGGCCAGTTCATCCCGGGCTTCGAAGACCAGCTGGTCGGCGCCAAGCCGGGCGACGAAGTCACCGTGAAGGTCGACTTCCCGGCCGACTACCAAGCCGCCAACCTGGCCGGCAAGGCCGCCGAGTTCGCCACCACCGTCAAGGAAGTGCGCGCCCCGGTCGACTCCGCTCCGGACGACGAGCTGGCCAAGCGCCTGGGTCTGACCGACCTGGCCGCCCTGAAGGACCTGCTGAAGTCGAACCTGGAAGGCCGTTACGCCAACAGCTCGCGCTTCAAGCTGAAGCGCGCCCTGCTGGACGTTCTGGACAGCAAGCACGACTTCGCCCTGCCGCCGCGCATGGTCGACGCCGAGTTCGCCGGCATCTGGCAACAGGTCCAGGCCGACAAGACCCAAGGCGGTCTGTCGCCCGAGGACGAAGGCAAGACCGAAGACCAGCTGCAGGACGAGTACAAGAAGATCGCCGAGCGCCGCGTGCGCCTGGGTCTGGTGCTCGCCGAGATCGGCCGCAAGAACGACGTGGCCGTCAGCGAGCAGGAACTGGCCGACGCCATGATGCGCGAAGCCCGCCAGTACGGCGCGCAAGCCCAGCAGGTGTTCGACATGTACCGCCAGCGCACCGACCTGCAGGCCGCCCTGCGCGCCCCGATCTATGAAGACAAGGTCGTCGACCTGATCTTCGGCAAGGCCAAGATCGAGGAGAAGGAAGTCTCCAAGGAAGAGCTGATGGAAGAAGACGATCTTCCGGAAGGCTACGGCGGCTAAGCTGCCGTCATCCGACGAAATGAGGGCGCGATCCGCGAGGGTCGCGCCCTTTTTCGTGGCGCAAGCTTCGGCTCGGCTCCTTGCAACCTGTTAAGCGCCACGCGATATGCGTGAGCGACGGCGCGCGGGGGCTGATTCGTTTTCGCGCCGCCCAGACACAACGAAAAGGGCGATCCCTATGTATGATCCGATGGCGACGGCGATGAACCTCGTGCCGATGGTGGTCGAACAGACCAGCCGCGGCGAGCGGGCGTTCGACATCTTCTCCCGTCTGTTGAAAGAGCGGATCATCTTCCTGACCGGTCCCGTCGAAGACGGGATGGCCAGCCTGATCTGCGCCCAGCTGCTCTTCCTGGAGTCCGAGAACCCCAAGAAGGAAATCGCCATGTACATCAACTCGCCGGGCGGCGTGGTGACGGCCGGCCTGGCGATCTACGACACCATGCAATACATCAAGAGCCCGGTCTCGACGGTGTGCATGGGCATGGCCGCCTCGATGGGCAGCCTGCTGCTCTGCGCCGGCGCCCCCGGTCAGCGCATCGCGCTGCCGAACGCCCGCATCATGGTCCACCAGCCGTCGGGCGGTTTCCGCGGCCAAGCCTCGGACATCGTGCGTCACGCCGAGGACATCTCCAAGACCAAGCGCCGCCTGAACGAGATCTACGTCAAGCACTGCGGCCGCACCTATGAGGAAGTCGAGCGCGACCTGGATCGCGACAACTTCATGAGCGCCGAGGAAGCCAAGGCCTGGGGTCTGATCGACCACATCAACGAAAGCCGCGACGCCTCGGAAGAGAAGGCCTAAAGCCTCTCGCCGCCGAAACGAGAAAGCCGCCGACCTTCGGGTCGGCGGCTTTTTTCATGCCTGGAGCTAGAATACGTCCTGAGCGCGTTCGACGCGGATAGAGAAGGACGCGTATTTCTTCTTCGTCAGTATGTGACCGATCGTCCAATAGGTGGCGACCAAGTTGCAGACAAAACCCGCAACACCGCCCGCCATCGCGCCGTAGGCGCCCAGGCCGACTAGGTTCATCACAACGCCAGCGAAAGCTCCAAGCATAATCCCGGCTAGGCCGCCAAATAGCGTCGCGCGCCAAATGAACGACCACCACAGGGCAAGGTGCTCGCGGCGGCTGAGCTCATTCATAGCGATGGTTCCATCTGGCGAGCCAAACTCAGCCAGGCTTGCCCCGGAAGATCCGGTAACCCTTCTCGTGGGCGATCGCCAACATTTCGCGGTCGCCGGACGTGTCGCCATAGGCGGCGGCCAGCGACAAATCGTCGCCGAAGACCTCTTTCAGGCGGATCACCTTTTCGGGACCCCGGCAGTTGGGGCCGAGCAGGGGGCCGGACACCTTGTCGTTCAGGTCCAAGGCCAGGCGCGAACCGATCAGCATGTCGGCGCCCAGGCCGCGAGCGAACGGAGCGACCACCACGTCGGGCGAGGCGGTGACGATCACCAGCTTGGCGCCCTTGGCTCGCCAGCGCCGCCAGACGGCCAGGGCGTCGGGGCGGAAAAGCTTCGGCGCCTCGGACTGGGCGAAGGCGCGCGCCTCGCGTTCCAGTTGCTCCAGAGGTACGCCGCGCAGGAATTCGCGGACGGCGGCGGCCTTGATCTTGCCGCGGTTGCGATCGAACACATACCCAACCGCAGCAGGGAAAAGTCGAACCATTCCCGCGAAATGCCGGGCCGGGCTGACCCGCCATTTCAGGAAGGCCGTGAAGCTGTCGCGAACCGTCAGGGTGCCGTCGAAATCGAAGGCGACCAGGGGCGGACCCTCGTGCAGGTCTCCGGTCATCGGCGTCGAGGCCGACAGGCCCTTGGCCATCAGTGAACGTTTCGCCATTCGTCTCCGCGCTCGCGCGCCCCGCAACCGAGCCCGTCTTGCACCACGATTCCGCTTTTACCGCTAAGCTCTTCGCGGATTTCGCTCCGCTCGCGCCATGCGGCTGTGCGGAGCGAACGGACCCCGGCTTGCGTTGAGGTCCTGGAACGCCATCTTAGAGAAGAATTCCATGAAACCGTACGCATCATCCACGAACTTGGGGGCTGTAAATCGGCTCCAAGGCTTGTGCCGTGCGTCCGGATCGGGGAATGTCAAGGATTAGACAACTCCCGGCGGATATCCTGCTGCTTCGGTGGCGGAATAGGCGCTAAAGGAGTCGGTGGTTTCGGCTTCGGCCTGGACCGCCCTAGCGTGAGAAGCGACCATGACAAAAGCCGCGAGCGGCGACACCAAGAGCACTCTGTATTGTTCTTTCTGCGGAAAGAGCCAGCATGAGGTGCGCAAGCTCATCGCGGGGCCGACGGTGTTCATCTGTGATGAGTGCGTCGAGCTTTGCATGGATATCATCCGTGAAGAGCACAAGATCGCTTTCGTGAAGTCCAAGGATGGCGTGCCCACGCCGCGCGAGATCTGCGAAGTCCTGGACGATTACGTGATCGGGCAAAATCACGCCAAGAAGGTCTTGGCCGTGGCGGTGCACAATCACTACAAGCGCCTGAACCACGCCTCGAAAAACAACGACGTCGAGCTGGCCAAATCGAACATCCTGCTGGTCGGTCCGACCGGTACGGGTAAGACGCTGCTGGCCCAGACGCTGGCCCGAATCATCGACGTGCCGTTCACGATGGCCGACGCCACCACCCTGACCGAAGCCGGTTATGTGGGTGAGGACGTCGAAAATATCGTGCTCAAGCTGCTGCAGGCCGCCGACTACAACGTCGAGCGCGCTCAACGCGGCATCGTCTACATCGACGAAATCGACAAGATCAGCCGCAAGTCCGACAACCCGTCGATCACCCGCGACGTGTCGGGCGAAGGCGTGCAGCAGGCCCTGCTGAAGATCATGGAAGGCACCGTCGCCTCCGTGCCGCCGCAGGGCGGGCGCAAGCATCCGCAGCAGGAGTTCCTGCAGGTCGACACGACGAACATCCTGTTCATCTGCGGTGGGGCCTTCGCGGGCCTGGAGCGCATCATCTCGGCGCGCGGCCAGGGCAAGTCGATCGGCTTCGGCGCCAAGGTGGCGGATCCGGAAGAGCGTCGCACCGGCGAGATCCTGCGTGGCGTCGAGCCCGACGACCTGCAGCGCTTCGGCCTGATCCCGGAATTCATCGGCCGTCTGCCGGTGATCGCCACCCTGGAGGACCTCGACGAGGCCGCCCTGGTGAAGATCCTGACCGAGCCGAAGAACGCCTTCGTCAAGCAGTACCAGCGCCTGTTCGAGATGGAGAACATCGGCCTGACCTTCACCGACGACGCCCTGCATCAGGTCGCCAAGAAGGCCATCGCCCGCAAGACCGGCGCGCGCGGCCTGCGCTCGATCATGGAAGGCATCCTGCTGGAGACCATGTTCGAGCTGCCCAACTACGAGGGCGTCGAGGAAGTGGTGGTCAACGCCGAGGTCGTCGAAGGCCGGGCCCAGCCGCTGCTGATCTACGCCGAAAAGAAGGGTGGGGCGGCTTCGGCCTGATCCCATTCTCTTGGACTGAAAAAGGGCGCGTTCGGCTTTGCCGGGCGCGCCTTTTTCGTCACATCGGGCCATTTCCGACATGCGTGGGCCATGGCGTCGGGATCTTCGCCAAAGTGTCGGCGGTACGACTTAGGCGTCTCGGCTCGACTGCCGGCAATGATCTTGCACGGCGGAGCCGGGTAAAGGGCATGTCCATTGCACCTTGGCCGGAAAGCCGCGACCCGTCGCCGCTACAAGGCGAGTGTGCTTGAACCGTGTTGCAAAAGGTCCACATAAATAACGACCATCCGCTCAGTCCCGGGCGGACGGGTCGTACGACTCAGGCGCATCGTCTGGGTGACGGCGGCCCGCGTGGCTGAACGCGAGATCAACGCGACGGCCAGGAGTAAAAGGCATCATGTCTGAGATTCGTACGCTTCCTGTGTTGCCCCTGCGGGATATCGTTGTGTTCCCGCATATGGTGGTTCCGCTCTTCGTCGGGCGTGACAAGTCCGTGCGCGCCCTTGAAGAGGTGATGCGCGGCGGCAAGGAGATCCTTCTGGTCACCCAGAAGAACTCGGCCGACGATGATCCGGCCCCGGCCGACATCTACGATGTCGGCGTGCTGGCCACCGTCCTGCAACTGCTGAAACTGCCCGACGGCACCGTGAAGGTGCTGGTCGAAGGCAAGGGCCGCGCGGCCGTCGTGCGCTTCACCGACCAGGAGGCCTATTACGAGGCCCAGATCGGCGAAGTGAACGAGGACCAAGGCGTCGGTCCCGAAGCCGAGGCCCTGTCGCGCGCCGTCGTCGAGCAGTTCGAAAACTACGTCAAACTGAACAAGAAGGTGCCGCCCGAGGCCCTGGCCTCGATCCCGCAAATCGCCGAACCCGGCAAGCTGGCCGACAGCATCTCGGCCCACCTGTCGGTCAAGATCGGCGACAAGCAGCACCTGCTGGAAATCTTCGACGTCGTGAAGCGCCTGGAGAAAGTCTTCGCCCTGATGGAGGGCGAGATCTCGGTGCTGCAGGTCGAGAAGAAGATCCGCTCGCGCGTGAAGCGCCAGATGGAGAAGACCCAGCGCGAGTACTATCTGAACGAGCAGATGAAGGCGATCCAGCGCGAGCTGGGCGACCCCGACGATCAGCGCGACGAACTGATCGAGCTCGAAAAGCGCATCAAGAAGACCAAGCTTTCCAAGGAAGCCCGGGCCAAGGCCGAGGGCGAACTGAAGAAGCTGCGCAACATGAGCCCGATGTCGGCCGAGAGCACCGTGGTCCGGAACTATCTGGACTGGATGCTGTCGATCCCGTGGGGCAAGGCCAAGACCAAGAAGATCGACATGGTCGAGGCCGAGGCGGTGCTCGAAGAGGACCACTACGGCCTGGAGAAGGTCAAGGAACGCATCCTTGAGTACCTGGCCGTCCAGGCGCGCACCAACTCGCTGAAGGGTCCGATCCTGTGCCTTGTCGGCCCTCCGGGCGTCGGCAAGACCTCGCTGGGCCGCTCGCTGGCCAAGGCCACCGGTCGCGAATTCGCCCGCATCTCGCTGGGCGGCGTGCGCGACGAGGCCGAGATCCGCGGTCACCGTCGGACCTATATCGGTTCGATGCCCGGCAAGATCATCCAGACCATGAAGAAGGCCAAGACCACCAACGCCTTCGTCCTGCTGGACGAGATCGACAAGATGGGCAGCGACTATCGCGGCGACCCGTCCTCGGCCCTGCTCGAGGTGCTGGACCCGGCCCAGAACTCGACCTTCGGCGACCACTATCTGGAAGTCGACTACGACCTGTCCCAGGTGATGTTCGTCACCACGGCCAACAGCCTCAACATGCCCCAGCCGCTGCTGGACCGCATGGAGATCATCCGCATCCCCGGCTACACCGAGGACGAAAAGGTGGAGATCGCCAAGCGCCACGTGCTGCCCAAGCAGATGAAGGACCACGGCCTGAAGGAGTCCGAGTTCGTGGTGCCCGAAAAGGCGATCCGCGACCTGATCCGCTACTACACCCGGGAAGCCGGCGTGCGGTCGCTGGAGCGGGAGCTGGGCGCCCTGGCGCGCAAGACCGTTCGGGACCTGGCGCGCGAGAAGCTCACCTCGATCACGATCGACGATGAGCGTCTGGCCAAGTACGCGGGCGTCAAGAAGTACCGCTACGGCGAGACCGACGAAGTCGACCAGGTCGGCATCGTCACCGGTCTGGCCTGGACGGAATTCGGCGGCGACATCCTGACCATCGAAGCCGTGAAGATGACGGGCAAGGGCCGCATGACGGTCACCGGCAACCTCAAGGACGTGATGAAGGAGTCGATCTCGGCGGCCAACAGCTACGTCCGCTCGCGGGCCGTGCAGTTCGGCGTCAAGCCGCCGGTCTTCGAAAAGACCGACGTCCACGTGCACGTTCCGGACGGCGCCACGCCCAAGGACGGCCCGTCGGCCGGCGCGGCCATGGCCCTGGCCATCGTTTCGGTGCTGACCGGGATCGCGATCCGCAAGGATATCGCCATGACCGGTGAGATCACCCTGCGGGGCCGGGTCACGGCGATCGGCGGTCTGAAGGAGAAGCTCCTGGCGGCTCTGCGCTCGGGCGTGAAGACGGTTCTGATCCCTCAGGAGAACGAGAAGGATCTGGCCGAAGTCCCGCAAAGCGTGAAGGACGGCCTGGAGATCATCCCGGTGTCGACCTTCGATGAAGTGCTGAAACACGCCCTGACCGGCCCGCTCACGCCCATCGAATGGCGGGAAGAGGACGAGCCGATTGCTGCAACTGCGAAGGTTGAAGACGGCGACAGCGACGCTGTTCTGACGCACTAACAGTAACTTATCGTGGATAACTTGGGCGGCGCGGAGATTTTCCGCGCCGCCTTCGTTTGACGGGCCGTCTGAACCCCGCATACTCCCGGTCGAGCGAAGCGGCGTAAGCTGTAGCCGGCGCCGCCGCTTTCATGCTGGGAGAAGAACATGACCACAAAGGCCGAACTCGTCACGGCGATCGCCGAAAAGGCGGGCATCAATAAGAACCAGGCTAAGGACGCTCTCGAGGCTTTCATCGACGCCGTCACCAGTTCGCTGAAATCGGGCGAGGATGTGCGTCTGGTCGGCTTTGGCACCTTCAAGGCCGTCGCCCGCGCCGCGGGCACCGCGCGTAACCCGCGCACCGGCGAGACCGTGAACCGTCCGGCGTCGAAGACCGCCCGGTTTCAGGTCGGCGAGGGTCTGAAGACCACGCTGAACGGCTGATCCAGTAACAAGATTTCGAGGGCGGGGCGCCACGAAGGCGTTCCGCCCTTTTCTATGCGGGACTTTTCCAGGCGGGCGGGGTATCTCCCACGTCCTCGTCTGTCCTGGTTCGTCCGTCCTGGCCTCGTTCGCCTTGATTTGACCCGGCTCGAAATGTCCTGGGGGCGGTTAGCTCAGCGGTAGAGCGTCTCGTTTACACCGAGAGGGTCGGGGGTTCGATCCCCTCACCGCCCACCAATATCGGGTCCGTCGAGGCGCTTAGCCCGGGACCAAGCCTTCCAGAACCAGCGCCGCGTCGCGCGAGGCCTCGTCGGCGCGGATCGCCGCGCCCAGGGTTTCGGCGGCGGCCTTGAACGCCGGCTCTTCCAGCAGACGACGTACGGCGGCGGCGATGGTCTCCGAGTTCGCATCCGCGGGCAGGGTCAGTCCCGCTCCGCGATGGGCGACGCGGGCGGCGTTGTCGTTCTGGTCCCGTCCCATCGGCAGGCAGAGCAACGGGACCCCGGCCATCAGCGGTCGCAGGGCCGAGCCGTGGCCGGCATGGGTGACGAATAACGCCGCGTGCTTCAGCAGGTCGCCGTGCGGCGCGCTGCGGACGACGGAGACATTGCTGGGCGCCTCGAACTCGGCCGGGTCGATCGTCGGGCCGGTGGTCGCGACGCCGCGCACCGGCAGGTCGCCCAAGGCGGCGATGATCGCGCGCAGGGCCGGCTCCTGCGCCTGGTAGAGGCTGGAGAATGACACCACGACCAGCGGCGCATCGCCGGGCGGCGGCGTGAACGGTTGGGCCCAGGCCGGATCGGCCAAATAGGGGCCGACATGGGCGAAAGGCGCGGGCAGGGGATCGGGCGCGAAGTCGAAGGCCCGGCTGGTCGCCAGCAGGATCGCCTTGGCGGTGTCCAGCTGGGCGAACAGGTCGTCGAGCGGCGCCAGGCCCAAGGCGGCGCGGGCGGCGTTCAGGTCGGGCAGGCCGGCCTGGAAGAAGGTCCGGCTCATCTGGCCGACCATGGCGTGCATGCCGCGCTCCTCGTCGCTGGTCGCGGGCAACATGCCGGCCCCGAACGGCGGCGCGCCGGGCATCGTCGGCAAAGACCAGACGTTGGCGGCCAGCAGCGCCAGCGGCAGGCCTTTCGCCTCCGCCGCCGCCATCGGGCCCAGCAGAAGTTCCTGCGAGACCACCACGTCGGGCGCGAAGGTGTCGATCGCCGCCAGGGTGTCCTGGGCGTAGGCGAGGGCGGGGCCGGCCATCACCCGATCCAGCAGGCGCTGGATCACCGCCAGCGGATTGTCGGCCTCGTGATCCTTCAGCCGATCGTCGTCGCGGGTCTTGCCGGTCTGGAAGGGAGCGGTCGTCCAGGGGTGGAACGGCACGTCCAGGGCGGCGGCGTCCGACTCATTGCACGGATCGCTCAGCACCAGCACGGCATGGCCGCGCGCCGCCAGGTCGCGGGCGACCAGCAGCATGGGCTGCACATGACCGCCGCCTTCCCAGGTGGTGAAGAGATACCGCGCCATCCGAAGTCCCCGACCGCATTCGCAGGGGCCTGCCTACGCGGTCCGCGCGGGCCTCGCCATATGCGATTGGCGGACGGACGCGTCGAAAGGCGCAAGTCATGCGTTCCTGGCATGCGCGCGCCAGGGCGTGATCTGACGGTGTTCGAGCTTGATGGTGCAAGGCTCAAACGGAAATGCTATTGCGCGAAGCCCTGTTGCATCACGGTGCGCTGCGATCGCTGGACAGCGGTCCAGCTTCGGAGGAACCTCCGTCCCCGTGAGTGTCTTAAGGCTCTGCGACCGTGTCGGCGGGCGCGGCTGACAAGCGAGGTTCCGGCGTGATGGATTTGCGGTTTGATCAGCTCTCGGCGTTCAACGAGGCGCAAGAACCCTTGTTCAAGGCGGCCCGGCCCGGCGGAAAGCCGGTCAGGCTGGTCGACACGACCATGCTCTACGCGCCCCGCAGCGGGGGCGTTCGACGCTATCTGAACTGCAAGCGGGCGTGGATCGCGGCGAATCGGCCGCAGGTCCGCCACACCCTGGTGGTGCCCGGCCCGCGCGACGCCCATGACGGCCACGGACGGGTTTCGATCTATGCCGCGCCCCTGCCGTTCGGCGACGGCTATCGCTGGCCGGTGGTCAAGAACGCCTGGATGGAGCGGCTGATCCGTCAACGGCCCGACATCATCGAGGCCGGTGATCCGTACACGCCCGGCCTGGCGGCCCTGAAGGCCGGCGACGCCCTGGGCGTGCCGGTGGTGGGCTTCTGCCACACCGACCTGGGCGCCCTGGCGGCGCTGCATATCGGCGAGTGGGCGGAAAAGCCGGTGCAGAAGCGCTGGGCGGCGATCTACAGCCAGTTCGACCAGGCCGTGGCTCCCAGCCAGTTCATCGCCGGCCGCCTGATCGAGGCGGGCGTCAAGGACGCCATCGGCCTGCCGCTGGGCGTTGATACCGAGATCTTCAATCCCAACCGCGGCGACCGCGAGGCCCTGCGGCGCAAGCTGGGCCTGACCAATCGTCACCGCATCCTGGTGTTCGCCGGCCGCCCGGCCAAGGAAAAGAAGCTGGACGTGCTGGTCGAGGCCGTCGAGCGGCTGGGCGACCCCTATGTGCTGCTGTTCGTGGGCGCCGGCGCCGGCGCGCCGACCAGCGACCGGGTCATCTGCATGGACTATCAGCGCGATCCGCAGAGCCTGGCGGCGATCCTGGCCGGCTGCGACGCCTTCGTCCACGCCAACGACAACGAGCCGTTCGGCCTGATCGTGCTGGAAGCCATGGCTTGCGGCCTGCCGGTGATCGGCGTCGACGCCGGCGGTGTCGCCGAGTCGGTCGACGAGACCGTCGGAGCCCTGGCCACGGCTTCCGAGGCTCGCGCCTTCGCCGAGGCGGTGGAATCGGTGTTCGCCCGCGACGTACAGGCCGTGGGCCACGCCGCCCGCCTGCGCGCCGAGCAGCGTCACGGTTGGGACCCGGTGTTCCGCAAGCTGTCGGCGGTCTACGGCCGCCTGACCGGCTGCGCCGCGTTCGAGGACCTGGCCGTCGCGCCGGCCCCCGAACCGATCGGCTGGAACTAGGCCGCCGCTTTCGTCAGCGCGTTACGCACGTCGGCCAGGATCTCGTAGGACCGCAGGCGCGCGCCGTGGTCGTGAATCTGCGACGCGGCCATCAGCTCGTCGGCGCCCGTGGCGTCCAGCACCTTCTGGATCTTGGCGCGGACCGTGTCGGGCGAACCGATCGCCGAATAGCGGAAGGTGTGGTCCAGGCCGGCGATCTCGGACTCCGAGGCCACGTCGCGGATGTCGTCGACCGGCGGCGGCAGCAGGCCGGGATTGCCGCGTCGCAGGGCCACGAACTGCTGCTGGCTGGACGTGAACAGGCGACGGGCTTCGTCGTCGGTGTCGGCCGCGCAGACCCCGATACAGACCAGCACATAGGGCTTGGCCAGGGCTTCGGACGGCTTGAAGGTGCGCCGATAGATGGCGATGGCCTCCATCAGCTGGTCCGGCGCGAAGTGGGCCGCGAAGGCGAAGGGCAGGCCCAGGGCGGCGGCCAGCTGGGCGCTGTAGGTGCTGGAGCCTAGAAGCCACAGCGGCACGTCCTGGCCTTCGCCCGGCACGGCGCGCACCGCCTGGCCGGGTTGGGCCGGCTGGAACCAGGCCTGCAGCTCGACAACGTCCTGGGCGAAGCTGTCGACCGCGCCCATGTAGCGGCGCAGGGCTCGCATGGTGGGCTGGTCGGTGCCGGGCGCGCGGCCCAGGCCCAGGTCGATACGGCCGGGATAGAGGGCGGCCAGGGTGCCGAACGCCTCGGCCACCATCAACGGCGCATGGTTGGGCAGCATGACCCCGCCGGAACCGACGCGAATCGTCGAGGTGCCGGCCGCCACGTGGCCGATGACCACGGCGGTCGCGGCGCTGGCGATTCCCGGCATGTTGTGATGTTCGGCCAGCCAGTAGCGATGATAGCCGAGCCGTTCGGCGTGGCGGGCCAGGTCCAGGCTGTTGTGGAGGGCCTGGCCGACGGCGGTCCCTTGCGGAACGGGCGCCAGGTCGAGGACGGAGAAGGGCAGGGGATGCGTGTGCGACATCCACGCTAGATCGGGACGCGGAGCGTGAACCTCAAGACGGCAGGTTCGTACTAGCCGCGCCAGGACGATCCGCGCACTAATCGCGACGTGAAGCCGCGCGGGCGGCGAGGGAGACGGCCATGGCGTTGAAGTGCACCCATCTTGACCAGATCCAGGACGTGACGCCGGGCACGGCCGGCTGCGAGGAATGCCTGAAGACGGGCGACCGCTGGCTGCACCTGCGGCTCTGCCGGACCTGCGGCCACGTCGGCTGCTGCGACCAGTCCAAGAACAAGCACGCCACCAAGCATTTCAAGCTGACCGGCCACCCGATCATCGAGGGGTACGACCCGCCGGAAGGCTGGGGCTGGTGCTATGTCGACGAGGAGTTCTTCGAATTCGACGCGCCGACCCCACATCCCGGGCCCATCCCGCGTTTTTATTGATCGAGCGTCGAGATCTCCGCCATGGGCAAGCCGAGCAAGATTCTTCTGCAGACCACCATCCAGACCGCTGTCGAGGACTGGTCGATCACGCGTTTCTCGATGCTGGCGGACTATCTGGGGCAACTGCGCGATCCTGACGGCGACCCGGTTTTCGAGATCGTCGCCCGCGACCGTGGGCCGCTCGACGCGCCCGACCCCGTGCTGTCGGGGCTGGAAGAGTCGGACTTCGCGGCGATGTGGCTGTTCGCGGTCGATGTGGGCGACGGGCTCAGCGCCGACGAATGCACGGCCATCTCACGGTTCCGGGCGCGCGGCGGCGGCCTGATGGTGACGCGCGACCACCAGGACCTGGGCAGCAGCGTCTGCACCCTGGGCGGGGTGGGCGCGGCGCATCATTTCCACAGCAAGAATCAGGACCCGGACGAATCACGTCACCAGATCGACGACCGGCTCACGACCTACATCAGCTGGCCGAACTATCATTCCGGCGCGAACGGCGATTTTCAGACGATCAAAATCGTCGGCGACGTCCATCCCGTCCTGAGCGACGCCGCCTCGGAAAGCGGCGCCATACGCTTTCTGCCGTCGCATCCGCACGAAGGCGCCGTCGGCGCGCCGGCCGATGATTCGACCGCGCGGGTGATCGCCATGGGCGTCAGCAAAGTCAGCGGCGCGGCCTTCAATCTGGCCGTGGCGTTCGAACCGTCGCCCGACGGCGGTCCCGCGATGGCCCAATCCACCTTCCACCACTTCGCCGACTACAACTGGAACCCCGCCGCCGGCGCGCCCAGCTTCGTCTCCGAACCGCCGGGCGACGCCCTGTCGCGCTCGCCCCAGGTCCAGCGCGACATCCGGCTCTATGCGCGCAACGTGGCGCTCTGGCTGGCGGGACGGCCCGTGGACGGGCCCGTACGCGACGCCGTGCTGGAGGATCTGCACCAGGACATCGTGCTGGACGAGGAACTGGAGGAAAGCTTTCCGGCCAGCGATCCGCCGGCGGCCGCCCGTCGGGGCGGCTGATCGGGACGTGAAAGGGAAGGGGAAGTGGCGCGAATGACGGGACTTGAACCCGCGACCTCCGGCGTGACAGGCCGGCGCTCTAACCAACTGAGCTACATCCGCGTCGGGCGCGAACAAATGTCCGGCGCGGTCGTTCCATAGACTAGCCTAGCGGTGGGAAGCAGCCAACTTCAGGGAAGTGGCGCGAATGACGGGACTTGAACCCGCGACCTCCGGCGTGACAGGCCGGCGCTCTAACCAACTGAGCTACATCCGCATCAGGCTCCGCCGAAGCGAAGTGCGACCCGCCGTGCGGCGAGGGGCGTCTGATATGTCGGTCGGATGGCACTGTCAACGGCCATGTCGTGGAAGCTGTGGGTGAATGCTTGTTGCGATCGTTTCTCAATGTGCCTCAGGCGTTTGAACCCTTGGTGACGCTGGGCTACAACGCGCTCGATTCAAGCCAAGGGCTGTCATGAACGCCTTCCTTCTCCAGTATCTGCCGATCGTGATCTTCCTAGGGATCGCGGCGGTCATCGGCATCGCCTTCATCCTCGCGGCCGCGGTGCTCGCCCCCAAGGCGCCGGACCCTGAAAAGCTGTCCGCCTACGAATGCGGCTTCAACGCTTTCGACGACGCGCGCATGAAGTTCGACGTCCGGTTCTACTTGGTCTCGATCCTGTTCATCATCTTCGACCTGGAAGTGGCCTTCCTGTTCCCGTGGGCCGTTTCGCTGATGAAGCTGCCGCACGACGTGGCCGCCTTCGCCTTCTGGTCGATGCTGGTCTTCCTGGGCGTTCTGACCGTCGGCTTCATCTACGAATGGAAGAAGGGCGCCCTCGAATGGGAGTGATCATTCCCCCCACCGGCTCGGCTCCCAGCTCGCCGCTGGTTCCCGCCGGCTCGGCCGCCCGGTCGACCGTGCAGGGCTATGACCCCAAGCTGCACGACCCCTATTTCGACGGCCTGTCGGGCCAGCTGGCCGACAAGGGCTTCGTCACGGCGGCCGCCGACGACCTGATCACCTGGGCCCGCACCGGCTCGCTGATGTGGATGACGTTCGGCCTGGCCTGCTGCGCCGTCGAAATGATGCACTCGGCCATGCCGCGCTATGACCTGGAGCGCTACGGTTTCGCGCCCCGCGCCAGCCCGCGCCAGTCGGACGTGATGATCGTCGCCGGCACCCTGACCAACAAGATGGCTCCGGCTCTGCGCAAGGTCTACGACCAGATGCCCGAGCCGCGCTACGTCATCTCGATGGGCAGCTGCGCCAACGGCGGCGGCTACTATTATTACAGCTACAGCGTCGTGCGCGGCTGCGACCGGATCGTGCCGATCGACATCTATGTCCCCGGCTGCCCGCCCACCGCCGAGGCCTTGGTCTATGGCGTGCTGCAGCTGCAGAAGAAGATCCGTCGCACGGGGACGATCGAGCGATGACCGACGTGACTGTCACCGAGGCCGAAGTTCCGGCCCTGTCGCCCCTGGAAGCCTTGGGTCAAGCGATCGTCGCCAACTCGGCCGGCGCGATCACCGCCTGGCACGTGGCGTTCGGCGAGCTGAACCTGCTGGGCCCGTCCAATCGGGTCGTCCAGGCGCTGACCTATCTGCGCGACCACCCCGACTATCGCTTCCACCAGCTGGTGGATCTGACAGGCGTCGACTATCCGGAGCGCGAGCGCCGGTTCGACGTGGTCTATCACCTGCTGTCGCTGGTGAAGAACCATCGCGTGCGCCTCAAGGTGCAGACCGACGAGGACACCGCCGTTCCCAGCGTCACGCCGGTGTTCCCGGTCGCCGACTGGTTCGAGCGCGAAGCCTTCGACATGTACGGGATCTTCTTCGACGGTCACCCCGACCTGCGCCGGATCCTGACCGACTACGGCTTCCACGGCCATCCGCTGCGGAAGGACTTCCCGATGACGGGCTATGTCGAGGTCCGCTACGACGACGAGCTGAAGCGCGTGGTCTACGAGCCCGTGAAGATCACCGAGTTCCGGGCGTTCGACTTCCTGTCCCCCTGGGAGGGCGCCAAGTACGCCCTGCCGGGCGACGAGAAGGCTGGGAAGTAAGTCATGACTGGTCAAAACTCTCCCGCCGCCGCGACCGACTTCTTCCACGACGCGCCGTCGCTGCCGGCCGTGCCGGAAACCCCGGTTCGCAAGTTCAACATCAACTTCGGTCCGCAACACCCGGCCGCGCACGGCGTGCTGCGCCTGGTGCTGGAGCTGGACGGCGAAATCGTCGAACGCGTCGATCCGCACATCGGCCTGCTGCATCGCGGCACCGAGAAGCTGATGGAGGCCCGCACCTACCTCCAGAACATCCCGTACTTCGACCGCCTCGACTACGTGGCGCCGATGAACCAGGAACATGCGTTCTGCCTGGCCATCGAGAAGCTGCTGGGCGTTGACGTGCCGATGCGCGGCAGCCTGATCCGCGTGCTGTTCTGCGAAATCGGCCGGGTGCTGAACCACCTGCTGAACGTGACGACCCAGGCCATGGACGTCGGCGCCCTGACGCCGCCGCTCTGGGGCTTCGAGGAACGCGAGAAGCTGATGGTGTTCTACGAGCGCGCCTGCGGCGCTCGCCTGCACGCCAACTACTTCCGTCCGGGCGGCGTCCACCAGGACCTGACCCCGTCGCTGATCGACGACATCGAGAAGTGGGCGAAAGCCTTCCCGAAGATCTGCGACGACATCGAAGGCCTGATCACCGACAACCGCATCTTCAAGCAGCGCAACGTCGACATCGGCGTGGTGACCAAGGAAGACGCGCTGGCCTGGGGCTTCTCGGGCGTGATGGTGCGCGGTTCGGGTATCGCCTGGGACCTGCGCCGCAACCAGCCCTACGAGTGCTACAACGACTTCGAGTTCGACATCCCGCTGGGCAAGAACGGCGACTGCTACGATCGCTATCTGTGCCGCATGCAGGAAATGCGCGAGTCCACCAAGATCATCCTGCAGGCCATCGAGAAGCTGCGCGTCACGCCCGGCCCGGTGATGACCGAGGACAACAAGGTCAGCCCGCCGCGTCGCGCCGAGATGAAGCGGTCGATGGAAGCCCTGATCCATCACTTCAAGCTCTACACCGAAGGCTTCCGCACGCCGGAAGGCGAGGTCTACGCTTCGGTCGAAGCGCCCAAGGGCGAGTTCGGCGTCTATGTGGTGTCGAACGGCACCAACAAGCCGTACCGCTGCAAGATCAAGGCTCCGGGCTTCTCGCACCTGGCGGCCATGGACTGGATGAACCGCGGCCACCAGCTGGCCGACGTCTCGGCCATCCTGGGCTCGCTCGACATCGTGTTCGGCGAGGTCGATCGATGAGCCTGGAAGCCATCGCCCAGGCCCAACTGGACGCCTACAACGCCCAGGACCTGGACGCCCACTGCGCGCACTTCGCGGACGACGTGGTCGTGGCCACGCTGAACGGCGACGTGTCTCGCACGGGCATCGAGGCCTATCGGGCCTTCTACGCCAAGACCTTCGCCGAGTTCCCCAAGAACAACGCCAAGCTCCTGAACCGCGTCGTGGTCGGTTCGAACGTGATCGACCACGAGCACGTCGACCGCGGCAACGGCGACGCGCCGTTCCAGGTCGCCGCCATCTACACCTTCAAGGGCGACAAGATCGTCCGCGTGGATTTCGCCCGATGAGCGTACGTCGTCTCGCCAAGGAACAGCCGGCCAGCTTCGCCTTCTCGAAGGACAGCCAGGCCAAGGCCGACTGGTGGAAAGCCAAATATCCCGCCGAGCGCAAGCAGTCGGCGGTGATCCCGATGCTGTGGCTGGCCCAGAAGCAGGAAGGCTGGGTTTCCGAACCCGCCATCCAGGAGATCGCCAAGCAACTGGCGATGCCGGTCATCCGCGTTCTGGAGGTCGCCACCTTCTACGTGATGTTCCAGCTGCAGCCGGTCGGCAAGGTCGCCTTCGTCCAGCTATGCGGCACCACGCCGTGCCAGCTGCGCGGCGCGCTGGACCTGCGCGCGGTGCTGAAGGCCAAGATTGGCGAAGCCAACGACGTCTCGGCCGACGGCAAGTTCAGCTGGGAAGAGGTCGAGTGCCTGGGCGCCTGCTGCAACGCGCCGATGGCCGCCATCAACGACTACTACTACGAAGACCTGACGCCGGAGAGCCTGGCCCAGATCCTCGACGATTTCGCCGCCGGCAAGTCGCCCAAGCCGGGCAGCTATGACGGCCGTGGCGCGTCGGAGCCGAAGGGGGCGATCCACACCCTGACGGACCCGAAGCTGTACGACGGCTCGCTGGCCAAGAAGATCAAGATCCCGAACCTGCCCGAGAAGCCGAAGAAGGCTCCGAAGGCGGAGCCCGCCGCCTGATGCAGCACGCCGACGCCATCCAGAAGAAGCGCCTGACCACGATGTTCGCCATCGATGTGGTCTGCTTCGTGCTGGCCGGCGCGGCGGTCATCGGCTACGTGGCCGCCAAGATCGACTGGCTGGCTCCCGTGTTCATCGGGGCCATCGCGGTCGGGCTGGGCGCGCAGATCTGGTTCATCCTGGGCTGGATGAAGGCCGCCAAGCAGGACGGGGAGGGCAAGGCGTCGTGACCGACGATCCCCAACTCCTCGCCAAGCGCGTGGCCTATGTGAAGACCGTCCGGGGTCTTTATCGCAACGAGCGCATGGCCGGTCTGATCGGCTGTCTGCTCGGCGCGATGCTCCTGATCTGGGGGCGTCAGGTCGCGGGGGCGCCCGGTTGGGCCGTTCCCGTCGCTTTCCTGGTGATAGGCGCCGCTTGGTCGCTTTTCGCCTATGTCATCATTCGTCGGACGCGCTATGTGCGCGCCCATCCATTCGATCCGCAAAGCTGAGTCATGGTCGGTATCCTCGAAGACAAGGACCGCATCTTCACGAACCTCTACGGTCTCCACGATTGGGGCCTGGAAGGTGCGAAGAAGCGCGGCTGCTGGAATGGCACCAAGGACATCCTGGACGCGGGTCGCGACTGGATCATCGACAACATGAAGAACTCCGGCCTGCGCGGCCGGGGCGGGGCGGGCTTCGGCACCGGCCTGAAGTGGTCGTTCATGCCCAAGGAAGTGAAGGACGGTCGTCCGCACTACCTGGTCGTCAACGCCGACGAGTCCGAGCCGGGCACCTGCAAGGACCGGGAGATCATGCGGCATGATCCGCACCTCCTGATCGAGGGCTGCCTGATCGCCTCGCGCGCCATGCTGGCCCACGCCTGCTACATCTACATTCGCGGCGAATACGTCCGCGAACGCGAAGTGCTGGAAGAGGCGATCAAGCAGGCCTACGAGGCCAAGCTGATCGGCAAGAACAACGTCCACGGCTGGGACTTCGATCTCTACGTCCACCACGGCGCCGGCGCCTATATCTGCGGCGAAGAGACGGCCCTGCTGGAAAGCCTGGAAGGCAAGAAGGGCCAGCCGCGCCTGAAGCCGCCGTTCCCGGCCGGCGCGGGCCTCTACGGCATGCCCACGACCGTCAATAACGTCGAGAGCATCGCCGTCGCCGGCACCATCCTGCGTCGCGGCGCGGCCTGGTTCACCGGCTTTGGCCGTCCCAACAACGCCGGCACCAAGCTGTTCTGCGTCTCGGGCCACGTGAACCTGCCCTGCAACGTCGAAGAGGCGATGAGCATCCCCTTCCGCCAGCTGATCGAGGATCACTGCGGCGGGATCCGGGGCGGCTGGGGCAACCTGAAGGCCGTGATTCCGGGCGGCGCCTCGGTGCCGATGATTCCGGCCGAGCAGTGCGAAGACCTGCCGATGGACTTCGACGCCCTGCGCAATCTGAAGTCGGGCCTGGGCACCGCGGCCGTCATGGTCATGGACAAGGACACCGATCTGGTCCGCGCCATCGCCCGCCTGAGCTACTTCTACAAGCACGAGAGCTGCGGCCAGTGCACGCCGTGCCGCGAAGGCACCGGCTGGATGTGGCGGGTCATGGAGCGCATGGCCACCGGTGAGGCCGATCCGAAAGAGATCGACACCCTGCTGGACGTCACGACCCAGGTCGAGGGTCACACCATCTGCGCCCTGGGCGACGCGGCCGCCTGGCCGATCCAGGGCCTGTTCCGTCACTTCCGCCACGAGGTGGAAGACCGGATTGCATCGTACCGGACTGGCCGCCTGCACGTGCAGGGCGCCAGCCTGATCGCGGCGGAGTAAGTAAATGGCTATCGCCAAGGTCAACGGCGTCGAGGTCGAGTTCGAACCCGGCATGACGGTTCTGCAGGTCGCGGAACTGGCCGGGGAAGAGATCCCGCGCTTCTGCTATCACGAGCGCCTGAGCATCGCCGGCAACTGCCGCATGTGCCTGGTCGAGGTGAAGCCTGGTCCGCCCAAGCCGCAGGCGTCTTGCGCCCTGCCGGCCGCCGAGGGCCAGGAGATCTTCACCAAGACCCCGATGGTCAAGAAGGCCCGCGAAGGGGTGATGGAGTTCCTGCTCATCAACCACCCGCTGGATTGCCCGATCTGCGACCAGGGCGGCGAGTGCGATCTGCAGGACCAGGCCATGGGCTATGGCCGCGACGACAGCCGCTATCACGAGAACAAGCGCGCGGTCGAAGAGAAGGCCATGGGCCCGCTCATCAAGACCGTGATGACGCGCTGCATCCAATGCACGCGTTGTGTCCGCTTCATCACCGAAGTCGCCGGCTCGCCGGAGATCGGCTTGATCTCGCGCGGCGAAGACGTTGAAATCACGACCTATCTGGGCGCGGCGGTGACGTCGGAGCTCAGCGCCAACGTCATCGACCTGTGCCCGGTCGGCGCCCTAACCTCCAAGCCCTACGCCTTCGAGGCGCGGCCCTGGGAGCTGAAGAAGACCGAGAGCGTCGACGTCATGGACGCCCTGGGCTCGTCGATCCGCGTCGATGCCCGCGGCGCCGCCGTCCTGCGCGTGCTGCCGCGCGTCAACGAGGACGTCAACGAAGAGTGGATCTCGGACAAGACGCGCTACGCCGTCGACGGCCTGCAGCGTCAGCGTCTGGACCGCCCGTACGTCCGCGTCGGCGGCAAGCTGCAACCGGCCAGCTGGGCCCAGGCCTTCGCCGCCGTCGCCGCCAAGATCAAGGCCGCTCCGGCCGACCGCGTCGGCGTCATTGCCGGCGACCTGCAGGACGCCGAGAGCCTGAAGGCGACCAAGGACCTGTTCACCGCCCTGGGCGTGAAGAACCTGGACGCCCGTCAGGACGGTTCGACCCTGGGCTACGGTCCGCGCGAAAGCTGGCTGTTCAACTCGACGATCGCCGGCATCGAGAACGCCGACGTGGTGCTGTTCATCGGCGCCAATCCGCGCCTCGAGGCTCCGGTCCTGAACACCCGGTTCCGCAAGCAGTGGATCGCCGGCAAGACCCGCTTCGGCGTGATCGGCGAACAGGCCGACCTGACCTTTGACTACGACTACCTCGGCGCCGGAACCAAGACCCTGTCGGGCCTGGCCAAGGCCAAGAACGACTTCGTCACGGCTCTGAAGAACGCCCAGCGTCCGGCGATCATCGTCGGGCAGGGCGCTCTGACTCGCGCCGACGGCGCCGCCGTGCTGAAGGCCGCCGCCGGCCTGGCCAAGACGTTCAACGTCGTTCGCGAAGGCTGGAACGGCTGGAACGTGCTGCACACCGCCGCCGCCCGCGTGGCCGGCCTGGATCTCGGCTTCGTGCCGGGCGAGGGCGGTCTGTCGACGGCGGACATGCTGAAGCCGGGCGCGCTGGACGTGCTGTTCCTGCTGGGCGCCGACGAGTGCGAAACCGCCGCTTTGGACGCCTTCAAGGTGTATCTGGGCACCCACGGCGACGCCGGCGCCCACAAGGCCGACGTCATCCTGCCGGGCGCGGCCTACACCGAGAAGAACGGCCTCTATGTGAACACCGAAGGCCGCGTCCAGATGGGCGAGCGGGCGGTGTTCCCCAAGGGCGAGGCCAAGGAAGACTGGTCGATCCTGCGGGCCCTGTCCGAGCACCTGGGCGCCAAGCTGCCCTATGACAGCCTGGACCAGCTGCGCGCCAAGCTGTTCGCCGAGCACCCCACCTTCGGCCAGATCGACTACGCCCCGGGCTCGGTGGCCACGTCGTTCGACCTGTCGGGCCTGGGTGGCGCGGGCGAGCTTTCGGACGCGCCGTTCGAAAGCCCGATCAAGGCCTTCCACCTGACCAACCCCATCGCGCGCGCCAGCGTGACCATGGCCGAATGCGCGGCCACGGTTTCCGGCGCCGCCAAGATCGCGGCGGAGTAGGCCGGTGAGCGAATTCTTCTCTAACCCCGCCGTGACCTGGACCCTGCTGACCACCGGCGGCATCCTGCTGGTCGTGGTCTGGGTGCTGCTGAGCCTGGCCTTCCTGCTGCTGGCCGACCGCAAGATCTGGGCCGGCGTGCAGATGCGCAAGGGCCCCAACGTGGTGGGGCCGTTCGGCCTGCTGCAGTCCTTCGCCGACTTCTTCAAGTTCGTGCTGAAGGAAATCATCATCCCGGCCGGCGCCGACAAGGTGATCTTCCTGCTGGCCCCGCTGCTGAGCCTGGTCCTGGCCTTCGTGGGCTGGGCCGTGGTGCCGTTCGCGCCGGGCTGGGTGGTTTCCAACCTCAACGTCGGCATCCTGTACCTGCTGGCGATGAGCTCGCTGGGCGTCTACGGCATCATCATGGGCGGCTGGGCTTCGAACTCGAAGTACCCGTTCCTGGGCGCGCTACGTTCGGCGGCGCAGATGGTGTCGTACGAAGTGTCGATCGGCCTGATCATCATCACGGTGATCCTGCTGGCCGGCACCATGAACCTCAGCTCGATCGTCGAGCAGCAGGGCGGCTGGTTCTGGAACTGGAACGTCTTCGGCGGCGGTCTGCACAACCTGATCCTGCTGCCGGTGATGGTCATCGCCATGGGCATGTTCTTCATCTCGGCCCTGGCCGAGACCAACCGCCCGCCGTTCGACCTTCCCGAAGCCGAATCCGAACTCGTGGCCGGCTATCAGGTCGAGTACAGCTCGACCCCGTACCTGCTGTTCATGGTCGCCGAATATTCGAACATCGTCCTGATGTGCGCGATGATCAGCGTGCTGTTCTTCGGCGGCTGGAACCCGGGCTTCCCGATCGGCTTCACGGCCGGCTGGCCGCCGTTCCTGGTCAACTTCCTGCTGGCCCTGGTGTTCTATTTCAAGATCGTCGTCGCGTTCTTCATGATCGCCATGGCCAAGGCCATCGTGCCTCGCTACCGCTACGACCAGCTGATGCGCCTGGGCTGGAAGGTCTTCCTGCCGATGTCGCTGGTGCTGGTGCTGCTGGTCTCGGCCTGGCGCGTGTTCGGACTGCACGCGTGATCGGCCAGACCGCCTCTCTGGCCCCCGCGGCCCTGGCGCTGGGCCTGGCCCTGACGGGCTGCGCGACCGACGACGTCGCCTCGGCGCCGACGTCCTATTCGCTGGGACGCGGCGTGGTCAGCTATGACGAGCTGCGCCGCGCCGACGAAAAATGCGCCGCCGAGGGCGGCAAGATTGAAGCCAAGCAGGACGGGGGCGACCCCGCTCAGCTTTCGAACTACACCTGCGTGATCTCGAAGGGTAAGCAGCGTCAATGATGCAACGCATTTCCCAAGCCGTTAAAGGCGTGGCCCTGCTGGACTTCGCGGGGGCCTTCGGCCTGGCGATGAAGTACATGATCGCGCCGAAGAAGACCGTGATCTATCCGAACGAGCGCGGCCCGCAGTCGCCCCGTTTCCGCGGCGAGCACGCCCTGCGTCGCTATCCGTCGGGCGAAGAGCGCTGCATCGCCTGCAAGCTGTGCGAAGCCATCTGCCCGGCCCAGGCCATCACCATCGAGGCCGAACCGCGCGATGACGGCAGCCGCCGCACGACCCGCTACGACATCGACATGGTCAAGTGCATCTACTGCGGCCTGTGCCAGGAGGCTTGCCCGGTGGACGCCATCGTCGAGGGGCCGAACATCGAGTTCGCCGTCGAGACGCGCGAAGAGCTCTACTACGACAAGGAAAAGCTGCTCGACAACGGCGACCGTTGGGAACGGCTGATCGCGAAGAATCTGGAGTTGGACGCGCCCTACCGCTAAAGGACGGGGCGCGATTCCGAGGGTTGGCGGCGGGTCATCCGACACGTCGTTGTTTTATGGTTTTAAGGGGAGCACCTGCCTTGCAGGCGATAGCTTTCTATTTGCTCGCGGTAGCGACCGTGGTGGCGGGTCTTCTCGTCGTCTCGGCCAAGAACCCCGTGCACTCGGTGCTCTTCCTGATCACCGCCTTCTTCTCGGCCGCGGGCCTCTTCGTCCTGATGGGCGCGGAGTTCCTGGCGATGCTGCTGATCGTCGTCTATGTGGGCGCGGTCGCGGTGCTGTTCCTGTTCGTCGTCATGATGCTCGACGTGGACTTCGCCGAGCTGCGACAGGGCTTCGCCCAGTATCTGCCGATCGGCGGCCTGGTCGGCGGGTTCCTGACGCTGGAGATGATCTTCGTCGCCGCGACGGTGGCCACCAACGGCGCGGCCGGCAAGAACGCCGCCCCGATGGCCTCGCCGCTGGGCGTGCCGAACACCGAGGCGATCGGCCGGGTGCTCTACACCGACTACATCTTCTTCTTCCAGCTGGCGGGCCTGGTGCTGCTGGTGGCCATGATCGGCGCCATCGTCCTGACCCTGCGCCACAAGCCGGGCGTCAAGCGCCAGAACATCGAAAAGCAGAACGCCCGCACCCCCAAGACCGGGATGGAACTCGTGCAGATCAAGCCGGGCGAGGGGATCAGCGAATGATCGGCCTGTCGCATTATCTCGTCGTCGCCGCGATCCTGTTCACGATCGGCGTCTTCGGCATCTTCGTGAACCGCAAGAACATCATCGTCATCCTGATGTCGATCGAGCTGATCCTGCTGGCGGTGAACATCAACCTGGTGGCCTTCTCGGTCTTCCTGCACGACGTGGTGGGGCAGATCTTCGCCATGTTCGTGCTGACCGTGGCCGCGGCCGAAGCGGCCGTGGGCCTGGCCATCCTGGTGACGTTCTTCCGCAACCGCGGTGACATCGCCGTCGACGACGCCAGCGTGATGAAGGGCTGAGACCAGTGCAGACTCTCGTCACCATTCTCGTCTTCGCGCCGCTGGTCGCCGCGATCATCGCCGGCCTCTTCGGCCGCCGCATCGGCAATGTCGCTTCCCAAGCGATCACCACGGGCGGCCTGCTGCTGGCCTGTGGCCTGGGCTGGTACACGTTCAGCCAGTGGACCTGGGGTCACATGGAGGCCTTCACGGTCAACCTGCTGCCCTTCATCCACGTGGGCAACTTCGTCTCCAACTGGTCCATCCGCATCGACGCCCTGTCGTGCGTGATGCTGATCGTGGTGACGACGGTCTCGGCCCTCGTGCACATCTATTCCTGGGGCTACATGGCCGAGGACGACAGCAAGCCGCGCTTCTTCGCGTACCTGTCGCTGTTCACCTTCGCCATGCTGGCGCTCGTCACCGCCGCCGACTTCATGCAGCTGTTCTTCGGCTGGGAAGGGGTGGGTCTGGCCTCGTACCTGCTGATCGGCTTCTGGTTCAAGAAGCCGACCGCCAGCGCCGCGGCCATCAAGGCCTTCGTCGTGAACCGCGTGGGCGACTTCGGTTTCGCCCTGGGCATCATGACCACCTTCTGGGCGTTCGGCACGATCCAGTTCCACGAGATCTTCCCGCAGATCGCCTCGGGCGCGTCGCGCACCTGGGAGTTCGCGGGCCACACCTTCCCGCTGGTCGACATCGCCTGCTTCCTGCTGTTCATCGGCGCGATGGGCAAGTCGGCGCAGTTCTTCCTGCACACCTGGCTGCCGGACGCCATGGAAGGCCCGACCCCGGTCTCGGCCCTGATCCACGCGGCGACCATGGTCACCGCCGGCGTCTACATGCTGTGCCTGCTGTCGCCGATGTTCGAATACGCGCCCGTCGCCAAGAACATCGTCACGGTGATCGGCGCGGTCACGGCCCTGTTCGCGGCGACCGTCGGCCTGACCCAGAACGACATCAAGCGGGTCATCGCCTATTCGACCTGTTCGCAGCTGGGCTACATGTTCTTCGCGGCCGGCGTCGGCGCCTACCAGGCGGCGATGTTCCACCTGTTCACCCACGCCTTCTTCAAGGCGCTGCTGTTCCTGGGCGCCGGTTCGGTGATCCACGGCATGCACCACGAGCAGGACATGCGGAAGTACGGCGCCCTGGCCAAGCTGCTGCCGGTGACGTTCATCGCCATGACCATCGGCACGATCGCCATCACGGGCCTCGGCTTCCCGCCGCTGGAACTGGGCTTCGCCGGCTTCTACTCCAAGGACACCATCATCGAGGCGGCCTTCGCCGCCGGCGGCAAGAATGGCATCGCCATGTTCGCCTGGGTGATCGGCGTGCTGGTGGCCGGCCTGACCTCGTTCTACTCCTGGCGCCTGGCGTTCTTCACCTTCAACGGCAAGGCCCGCTGGGGTCACGACGATCACCATGCCCATGACGCGCACGCCGCCCATGGCCATGAGGATCACGTCCACGACGAAACCCACGACGAGCCGTTGGCCGACGATCATGCGCACGACGACCATGGCCACGGCCATGATCACAAGCCGCATGAGAGCCCGTGGGTGATGCTGGTTCCGCTGGTGGTGCTGTCGATCGGCGCGATCTTCGCCGGCTTCGTCTTCGTCGACTACTTCGTCGGTCACGATCAGCAGGAGTTCTGGCGCGGCGCGATCTACAACGCCCCGACCAATCACGTCCTGCACGAGGCCCATGAGGTGGCCGAGTGGGTGAAGTACAGCCCGCTGATCGCCTCGCTGATCGGCCTGGCCATCGCGGTCTGGGTCTATCTGATCAAGGGCAACGAGCGTCTCGGCGAGAAGCTCGCGGCCCGCAACGGCCCGCTGTACGTGTTCTTCTACAACAAGTGGTTCTTCGACGAGCTGTACCAAGCCACCTTCGTGCGCGCGGCCAAGTTCCTCGGCGACCTGTTCTGGAAGGGCGGCGACCAGAAGCTGATCGACGGCTTCGGACCCGACGGCGTCAGCGCCGTCAGCTACGAAGTGGGCCGTCGGACCGGCAAGCTGCAGTCCGGCTACCTGTACCACTACGCCTTCGTCATGCTGCTCGGCGTCGCCGGCCTGCTGACGTTCGCCCTTTACGCATTCCGTTGAGGACGGATCGATGACCGGCCTGCTTAGCCTCACCACCTTCGCCCCGCTTGTCGGTGTGGTCCTGCTGCTGGCGGTTCGCGCCGCCCAGGGCGACAACGCCAAGACGGACAACCTGGCCAAATGGATCGCCCTGGCGACCACCTTGGTCACCTTCGCCCTGTCGGTCGTGCTGGTCGCCCAGTTCGACGCCAAGAACCCCGGCTTCCAGTTCGTGGAAGACATGGCCTGGTTCGCGGGCCTGCATTACCGCATGGGCGTGGACGGCATCTCGGTGCTGTTCGTCCTGCTGACCACCTTCCTGCTGCCGATCTGCATCATCGCCAGCTGGAAGTCGGTCGAGAAGCGCGTCGTCGAATACCTGATCGCCTTCCTGTTGCTGGAAGTGCTGGTCGTCGGGGTGTTCTGCGCCTTGGACCTGATCCTGTTCTACCTGTTCTTCGAGGCCAGCCTGGTCCCGATGTTCCTGATCATCGGCATCTGGGGCGGCAAGCGCCGGATCTACGCGGCCTACAAGTTCTTCCTCTACACGCTGCTCGGCTCGGTGCTGATGCTGGCGGCCATGCTGTCGATGATCGCCGTGGCCCACACCTCGTCGATCCCCGACCTGATGCACTACAAGTTCGCCCCGTGGCTGCAGACCTGGCTGTGGCTGGCCTTCTTCGCCAGCTTCGCGGTCAAGATGCCGATGTGGCCGGTGCACACCTGGCTGCCCGACGCCCACGTCGAGGCCCCGACGGCCGGTTCGGTGATCCTGGCGGGCATCCTGCTGAAGCTGGGGGGCTACGGCTTCCTGCGCTTCAGCCTGCCGATGTTCCCCAACGCCTCGGAGCTGTTCCAGCCGCTGGTGTTCGCGATGTCGGCCATCGCCATCGTCTACACCTCGCTGGTCGCCTTCCGTCAGACCGACATCAAGAAGCTGATCGCCTATTCGTCGGTGGCCCACATGGGCTTCGTGACCATGGGCATCTTCTCGGGCAACGTCGCCGGCGAGCAGGGCGCGATCTTCCAGATGCTGAGCCACGGCCTGATCTCGGGCGCGCTCTTCCTCTGCGTCGGCGTGGTCTATGACCGCATGCACACCCGCGAGATCGCCTTCTACGGCGGCCTGACCAACCGCATGCCGTGGTATGCCGCGACCTTCATGCTGTTCACCATGGGCAATGTCGGCCTGCCGGGCACCTCGGGCTTCGTCGGCGAAATCCTGACCATGACCGGCACGTACAAGGCCTCGACCTGGACCGCGATCGTCGCCACCACGGGCGTGATCCTGTCGGCGGTCTATGCGCTGAACCTGTACCGTCGCGTGATGTTCGGCGAGATCGTCAATCCCGAGCTCAAGACCATCACCGACCTCGACAAGCGCGAGATCCTGATCTTCGCCCCGCTGATCATCGGCACCCTGGTGCTCGGCGTTTATCCCAATCTCATCTTCAACCTGACCGCGTCGTCCGTCGACGGGCTCGTCGGCGCCTGGCGCGCCGCCGTGGGCGGGTGAGGGACCCCATGACGTTCGCCGCCAACTTCTCCCTCGTTCTTCCCGAAGTGATCCTCGGGGCCTCGGCCCTGGTGTTGCTGGTCTGGGGTGCGTTCCAAGGCAAGACCTCGCCGTTGTTCACCGGCGCGGCCGTCCTGGCCCTGCTGGGCGCGGCCGTGGCCGCCGTGGTCGGGCCGCATGGCCACGCCTTCAACGGCGTCTATTCGGCCGACGCCGGCGCGACCTACGCCAAGGTCCTGATCTACGGCTTCAGCGCCATCGCCGTCGTCCTGGGCGACCGCTGGCTGGCCGTGCGCGGCGACCAGAAGTTCGAATTCGCCGTGCTGGTGATCCTGTCGGCCCTGGGCATGGGCGTCACCGCCTCGGCCGGCGACCTGATCAGCCTCTATATCGGCGTCGAGCTGCAATCGCTGGCCCTGTACGTCCTGGCCGCCTTCCGCCGCGACGACGCCAAGTCGTCTGAAGCGGGCCTGAAGTATTTCGTGCTGGGCGCGCTGTCGTCGGGCCTGCTGCTGTACGGCGCTTCGCTGATCTACGGTTTCGCCGGTTCTACCCGCTTCGCCGACATCGCCGCCGTCGCCCATGGCGCGCACGGCACGGGCCTGCTGTTCGGCCTGGTGTTCCTGCTCTGCGGCCTGGCGTTCAAGGTCTCGGCCGCGCCGTTCCACATGTGGACGCCGGACGTCTATGAAGGCGCCCCGACCCCGGTCGTCGGCTTCTTCGCCGCCGCGCCCAAGCTGGCCGCCATGATGATGTTCGCCCGCGTGCTGGGCGACGCCTTCCCGGACTCGGTGGCCCAGTGGCGCCAGATCCTGGTCATCACGTCGCTGGCCTCGGTCTTCGTCGGCGCCTTCGCCGGCCTGGCCCAGAGCAACCTCAAGCGCCTGTGGGCCTACAGCTCGATCGCCAATGTCGGCTACGCCCTGCTGGGCGTGGCGACGGGCGGCGAGACCGGCCTGCACTCGATGCTGCTGTTCATGACCCTGTACATGGTCGACGTCACCGGCTTCTTCGCCTGCCTCCAGGCCCTGTCGCGCGACGGCAAGCCCATGGAGACCATCGAGGACATGGCCGGCCTGGTGAAGGAACGCCCGGGCATCGCCCTGGCCATGACTGCCTTCTCGCTGTCGGCTCTGGGCCTGCCGCCGTTCTCGGGCTTCTGGGCCAAGTTCTACGTCTTCGGCGCGGCCATGGGCTCGGGCGATGTGCTGTTGCAATGGGCGGCGGTGCTGGGCCTGGTGGGCAGCGTGGTCGCGGCGTTCTACTATCTGCGCCTGATCAAGACGATGTGGTTCGACGCCCCGGTCGCGACCGTGGACAAGCCGCAGCCGACCGCCCGCGCGATCGGTTTCGCCGCCGCGCTGTTCTCGTTCCCGATCGTGCTGGTTGCGCTGATCTGGCTGGATCCCGCCGCCAGGGCCGCCGCGGCGGCCTTTGGCCACGCGTGACGTGACGGGCGCTCTTTCGCCCGCGCCCGTCGTTGTCCTGGACGAGATCGACTCGACCAACGCCGAGGCCCGTCGCCGCGCGGAAGCGGGGGAGGCGGGCCCGGTCTGGATTCTCGGCCTGCGTCAGACGGCCGGTCGTGGTCGTCGCGGTCGCGCCTGGGAGACTGGCGACGGCAACCTGGCCGCCACCCTGCTGTTTTCCACCGACAAGCCGCCGGCCGAAGCGGCCCAGGTGTCGTTCGTCGCGGCCCTGGCGGTCGCCGACCTGCTGGCCGCCTACGCGCCCGCCAGCCTGGTCAGCCTGAAATGGCCCAATGATCCGCTGCTGGGCGGGCTGAAGGTCAGCGGTATCCTGATCGAGTCTGGCGCGCGGCCGACGGGCGGCCTGTGGATCGCCGTCGGGGTGGGCGTGAACCTGGCCCGCAAGCCGATCGACAGCGAGCGCCCCGCCACCGCCCTGACCACCTGGCGCGACGCCCCGCCGCCATCGCCGATCGAGGCGATCGAGATCCTGGCCGCCGCCTTCGCGCGCTGGCAGGACGTCTGGCTGCGCTTGGGCTTTCCCGCCATCGCCGACGCCTGGACCGCCCGCGCCCATGGCCTGGGCGAGCCCTGCGTCGCCCGCCTGGGGACCGAAACCCTGGAGGGGATCGCCGAAGGACTGGACGGCGACGGCGCGCTGCGTCTTCGTCTGGCCAGCGGCCAATTGCGGCGGATCACCGCCGGCGACGTCTTTTTCGGAGGGGCCTCCTGATGCTGCTGGCCATCGAACAGGGCAACACCAACACCATGTTCGCCATCCATGATGGCGCCGAGTGGATCGCCCAATGGCGCGCCGCCACCGAGAGCACGCGCACGGCCGACGAATACGTCGTCTGGCTGTCGCAGCTGTTGTCGATGCACGGCCTGGGCTTCCGGGCCATCGACGCCTGCATCATCTCCAGCGTGGTGCCGCAGTCGATCTTCAACCTTCGCAACCTGTCGCGGCGCTATTTCAACGTCGAACCGCTGGTGATCGGCGAGAACGCCAAGCTGGGCGTCGACGTGCGCATCGACAAGCCGTCCGAGGCCGGCGCCGACCGCCTGGTCAACGCCGTGGGCGCGCACATGATCTATCCCGGCCCACTGATCGTCATCGACAGCGGCACGGCCACCACCTTCGACATCGTGGGCGCCGACGGGGCCTTCGAGGGCGGCATCATCGCCCCGGGCATCAACCTGTCCATGCAGGCCCTGCACGAAGCGGCCGCCAAGCTGCCGCGCATCGCCATCCAGCGCCCGGCCCGCAATCGCGTGGTGGGCACCGACACCGTCAGCGCCATGCAGTCGGGCGTGTTCTGGGGCTATATATCGCTGATCGAGGGCCTGGTGGCCCGGATCAAGGCCGAGCGGGCCGAACCCATGACCGTGATCGCCACCGGCGGCGTCGCCTCGCTGTTCGAGGGCGCGACCGAAACCATCGATCACTTCGATTCAGATCTGACCATTCGTGGTCTCCTCGAAATTCATCGCCGTAACACCCATTTAGAGACGTAATGACCAAATATACCGACAAGCCTTCCCCCAAAGACGAGCTCGTCTTCCTGCCTCTGGGCGGGTCGAACGAGATCGGCATGAACTTCAATCTGTACGGCTTCGGCCCGGCCGACGATCGCAAGTGGATCGTCGTGGACCTGGGCGTGACCTTCGGCGACCAGACGACGCCCGGCGTCGAGATCATCCTGCCCGACCCCGAATTCATCGAGGCCTACAAGGACGACATCCTGGGCATCGTCCTGACCCACGCCCACGAAGACCACCTGGGCGCCGTGCACTGGCTGTGGCCGCGCCTGAAGGCGCCGGTGTTCGCCACGCCGTTCACCGCCTTCCTGCTGCGTGAGAAGCTGCGCGACGCCCGCCTGCTGGACGAGGTCGAGATCACCGAGATCCCGCTGAGCGGCAGCTTCGACCTGGGGCCGTTCCACCTGGAAATGGTCACCCTGACCCACTCGATCCCCGAGCCGAACGGCCTGGCGATCAAGACCCCGTTGGGCACGATCCTGCACACCGGCGACTGGAAGATCGATCCCGATCCCCAGTTGGGCGGCCCCACCGACATCGACGCCATCAAGCGCCTCGGCGACGAGGGCGTGCTGGCCATGGTCTGCGACAGCACCAACGTGTTCGTCGACGGCGAGGCCGGCTCGGAAGCCGGCGTGCGCGTGGCGATGAACAGGCTGATCGCCGGCCTGACCGGCAAGATCGCCGTGGCCTGCTTCGCCTCGAACGTGGCGCGCATGGACACCGTGATCCGCGCCGCCCAGGCCGCCGGCCGCAAGGTCTGCCTGGCCGGCCGCTCGATGCACCGCATGAGCGCCGCCGCGCGTCACGTCGGCCTGCTGGAGGGCCTGGAGCCGTTCATCACCGACGACCAAGCCAAGTACCTGCCCGAGAACGAAGTGCTGTTCCTGTGCACCGGCAGCCAGGGCGAGGCCCGCGCGGCCCTGGCCCGGATCGCCGAAGGCACCCACCCGCACGTCAAGCTCTCGCAGGGCGACCACGTGATCTTCAGCTCGCGGGTCATCCCCGGCAACGAGATCCCGATCCGCAACCTGCAGAACAAGCTGGCCGATCGCGGCGTGCGCCTGCACACCGAGCGCGACACCCCCGGCATCCACGTCAGCGGCCACCCGTGCCGCGACGAGCTGAAGCAGATGTACCAGTGGGCCCGGCCGACCATCGCCGTGCCGACCCACGGCGAGCGCCGCCACCTGATCGAGCACGCCGCCTTCGCCAAGGACCTGCAGGTGCCGCACGCGATCAGCCCGCGCAACGGCGACATGGTGCTGCTGGCTCCCGGCCATCCCAAGATCATCGACGAGGTCCCCGCGGGCCGTCTCTATGTCGACGGCGGCGTGGTGACGCCCGAGAACGGCGAGGCCCTGCGCGAGCGGCGTCACGCGGCGTTCAACGGCATGCTGGCCGTGTCGGTCGTGCTGGACGGTCGCAACAAGATCGTCTCGGGCCCGCAGGTCCGAGGCCTCGGCCTGGCCGGCGACGCCGAGTACCCGCTGGACGACGCCCTGGACGATCTGGCCGAAGAGGCCGAGACCGCCTTCAAGCGCCTGAGTGGCGACCAGTGCGAGATCGACGAAGCCATCGAAAGCGCCCTGTCCAAGGCCGTGAAGAAGGCCGCCTTCCGCATCTGGGAACGCAAGCCCGTGGTCGAGACCACGGTCCTGCGGATCTAGACGTTCGATGAGCGACGAGCGGACGCCGGTTTCCGAAGCCCCACCTCGAGAAGCGATGTGGGGCAGGGGACCGGCCATGCTCTGGTTCGAGGCCTGGCCGGTGCTGGTGATCACCAGCGTGCTGTGGCTGGTCTGCGCCGCCCAGGCGATCGGCGAGAGCCTGGGCTACGGCGACGCGATCCTGACCTACGGCGCGCTGTGGAAGCCGGGCGTCTTCCAGGGGCTGTGGTGGACGCCGCTGACCCACATGTTCATGCACGCCAGCTGGCAGGCGCCGATGGGCTGGCTGCACATCACCATGAACAGCGGCGCGCTGATCGCCCTGGGTCCGGCCATCGCTCAGCGTCTGGGCCGGGACTGGATTGGCGGGCTTCTGTTCCTGTTCTTCTTCGTCGCCTGCGGCTTGGCCGGCGCGGCCGCCTTCGTGCTGCTGGGTCCTGAGCAGGCCCCGGCCGTCGGGGCGTCGGGCGCGATCTTCGGGCTATGGGGCGCGGTCGCCCGGCTCGCGGCGCCTGGGCAGGCCAAGCTGGCGCCCCTGTTCTCGCGAGGAGTCGCCCGGCAGGTCGGCTCGGCGGTCGTTTCCAACCTGCTGGTCGTAGGCCTTGGCGCCGGTTACGGCCTGGCGTCCGGCGCGGGCGTCATCGGCGTCGCCTGGCAGGCCCACCTGGGCGGCTTCGTCGCCGGGATCCTGCTGATCCAGGTGATGCCCGTGCGCTTCCACTGGTTACAGGGTCTGCCCAAGAGCTCGCAGCCGGTCTGACGCGGGGGCGATCGATGGCGCCCAGCGCCTCGAAAACGCCTCGCCGGGGTTCCAGGAAGTCGTCTATACCCTCGCAAAACAGAACAAGGGCGCGGTCCAACGAGGCCGAGCCTCCACCGCGCAGGATACGAAACCCATGATCGGCAAGCTCAACCACGTCGGCGTCGCCACCCCCTCGATCGACGAGTCGGTGAAGATGTACCGCGACCTGCTGGGCGCGACCTCGCACACCGAAAAGTGGGCCATGCCGGAGCAGGGCGTCTGGGTGTGCTTCGTCAACCTGCCCAACAGCCAGATCGAACTGATCGAGCCCTATGGCGAGGCCTCGCCGATCCACGGCTTCCTGGCCAAGAACCCCAAGGGCGGCCAGCACCACATCTGCTTCGAGGTGGAAAACATCTACGAGGCGCGCGACAGCCTAGTCGCCAAGGGCGCCACCGTGCTGGGCGAGCCGCGCATCGGCGCCCATGGTACACTGATCATCTTCGTTCACCCCAAGGACATGGGCGGCATGCTGGTCGAGCTCATGGAAACACCCCAAAACCACTGAGAAGAGAAAGCCCACCGATGGGTCCCGTCACCTGCATCGCCGTCTATCTGACCATCTGGTGGACCACGCTGTTCGCCGTGCTGCCGCTGGGCAACCGCACCTTCAAGGAGATGGGGATCGAGCCGCCGCCTGGCGCGGATCCGGGCGCGCCGGTCAATCCGAACCTGAAGCGCAAGTTCTTCACCACGACCTGGGTTTCGGCGATCGTGATGGCCGGGCTGCTGCTGACCATCCACTTCCACCTGATCCGCCTGCCGGATCTCCCCGCCACCTACTGATCATAGACCAAGGGGCAAGATGAGGCGCCCAAGCCTTGGGCGGGCGGCGTCATATTTGCCGGCATTCGCCCAATCCGTGGGCGAACTTCGCCAACTGGTCAGGCCAGACGCAATCGGGCGCCCCGAACAATCGTTCGGAGCCTAATCTCAGACTCACGAGGCCGGCTTTTCCGACCTTGCTCTGTGGCGTCTTCCCCGACGATGACTTGAAAGGCCGCGCGACGATCGCGCGGCCTTCTTTTCTTTGTCCACAAGATTGGCTCAGCCATCTTTTCGCCGCGCGCGTTGCCAAGCTGACGCCCAAGCGGCTATCTCAACGCCTGCAATTCCCCGGAGACGTCTCGTCCATGCGCCTGTCGCGCTATTTCCTGCCCGTTCTGAAAGAAGCTCCCTCCGACGCCCAGATCGTTTCGCACCAGCTGATGCTGCGCGCGGGCATGATCCGCCAGGAGGCGGCGGGCATCTACGCCTGGCTGCCGCTGGGCCTGAAGGTGCTCAAGAAGGTCGAGCAGATCGTCCGCGAAGAGATGGACCGCGCCGGCGCCGTCGAACTGCTGATGCCGACCATCCAGCTGGCCGAGCTGTGGCGCGAGAGCGGCCGCTACGAGGCCTATGGCGACGAGATGTTGCGCATCACCGACCGCCACAAGCGCGAGCTGCTGTTTGGTCCCACCGCCGAGGAAGTCGTCACCGACATCTTCCGCGCCTCGGTGAAGAGCTACAAGGACCTGCCCAAGAACCTCTACAACATCCAGTGGAAGTTCCGCGACGAACGCCGCCCGCGCTTCGGCGTGATGCGCGGCCGCGAATTTCTGATGAAGGACGCCTACAGCTTCGACCTCGACGCCGAGGGCGCGCGCGCGTCGTACAACCGCATGTTCGTGGCCTATCTGAACCTGTTCTCGCGCATGGGCCTGAAGGCCGTGCCGATGCGCGCCGACACCGGCCCGATCGGCGGCGACCTGTCCCACGAGTTCATCGTCCTGGCCGAGACCGGCGAAAGCGCCGTGTTCTGCCACAAGGACCTGGTCGAGATGGCCGCGCCCGGCCCGGACGTCGACTGGTACGGCGACCTGCAGCCGCTGGTGAACCAGCGCACGGCGCTCTACGCGGCGACCGAGGAAATGCACGACGAGGCCGCCTTCGCCGCGGTCCCCGAGAGCGACCGCCTGTCGGCGCGCGGCATCGAGGTGGGCCACATCTTCTCGTTCGGCACCAAGTATTCCGAGCCGATGAAGGCCCTGGTCACCGGTCCCGACGGCAAGGACGTGCCGGTGCAGATGGGCAGCTACGGCGTCGGCGTCTCGCGCCTGCTGGGCGCGATCATCGAGGCCAGCCACGACGAGGGCGGCATCATCTGGCCCGAATCCGTCGCACCGTTCGACGTCAGCATCATCAACATGCGCCAGGGCGACGCCGCCTGCGACGAGGCCTGCGAGACCGCCTACAAAGCGCTCAAGGCCGCCGGCCGTGATCCGCTCTATGACGACACCGACACCCGCGGCGGCGCCAAGTTCGCCACGGCGGACCTGATCGGCGTGCCGTGGCAACTGATCGTCGGCCCCAAGGGCGTCGCCGAGGGCGTGGTCGAGGTGAAGAACCGCAAGACCGGCGAGCGTCACAGCGCGCCGCTCGCCGACGTGATCGCTCAACTGTCTGCTAAGGCCGCCTGATGGCCCTCGGCGCCGGTCCGTTCGGAACCTGGGAGCGCACCGTTGCCTGGCGGTACCTGCGCAACAAGCGCAAGAACGGCGGCGTGGCGCTGATCGCCATCATCTCGTTCTCGGCGGTGATGCTGGCGGTGTTCGCCCTGATCACCGTGATGAGCGTGATGAATGGCTTCCGCGCCGAGCTGCTGGGCCGGCTGCTGGGCTTCAACGGCCACGTCTACGCCCAGGGCCCGCTGCTGAACGGTCCGGATCGCGACGGCGTCATCGGTCGCATCAAGGCCGTGCGCGGCGTGACCCAGGCCGCGCCGATGGTCGAGGCCCAGGCCATGGTCATCGGCCCGAGCCAAGTGTCCGGCGCCATCGTGCGCGGGGTCACCCCGGCCGATCTGCGCGGCATGAAGATGATCGCGACCAACATCAAGCGCGGCTCGCTGGCCGGCTTCGGCGAGGGCGAGTACGGCGGCGACATCGTGCTGATCGGCGATCGCATGGCCCGCAACCTGGGCCTGTCGGTCGGCGACGCCATCACCCTGATCTCGCCTTCGGGTCCGGCCACGGCGTTCGGCACCTCGACGCGCGAGAAGGACTACACGGTCGGCGGCATCTTCAGCGTGGGCATGAGCCAGTTCGACGAGAGCTTCGTCTACATGCCGCTGCCCCAGGCCCAGCTGTTCTTCGGCCGCGACACCTCGATCGACTATGTCGAGATCAAGATCGCCGACCCGGACAAGGCCAAGGAGATCAAGCCGATCATCGAGCAGGCCAGCGGTCCGGGCGCCTTCGTCCAGGACTGGATGGACAAGAACGCCAGCTACTTCAACGCCCTGCAGGTCGAGCGCAAGGTGATGCGGCTGATCCTGTTCTTTATCGTCGCCATCGCCACCCTGAACATCATCTCGGCCCTGGTCATGCTGGTGAAGAACAAGGGCCGCGACATCGCCATCCTGCGCACCATGGGGGCCAGCCAGGCCTCGATCCTGCGGATTTTCGTCATGGCCGGCGCTTCGATCGGCCTTTCGGGAACCCTGGCGGGCCTGCTGCTGGGCACGCTGTTCTGCGCCAACATCACCGCCATCCAGAACTTCGTGGAATGGGTGACGGGCACGGCGGTGTTCAGCGCCGACATCTATTTCCTGGCCCATATCCCGGCCAAGATCGATTGGGCCGAGGTCGCCAGCATCGTCGGCATCTCGACGGCCATGAGCATCCTGGCCACCCTGCCGCCCGCCATCCGCGCCTCGCGGCTCGATCCGGTCGAGGCCCTTCGCTATGAGTGATCCCACCCAGCCCGTGGCCAGCCCCGTCCTGGCCCTGCGCGGCGTCGAGCGCACCTATGTCACCGAGGCCGGATCGCTGAACGTCCTGCGCGGCGTCGACCTGGACGTCTATCCCGGCGAAGTGGTCGGGCTGATCGGGCCGTCGGGGTCGGGCAAGTCGTCGCTGCTGCACGCGGCCGGCCTGCTGGAAAAACCCAACGCCGGCCTGATCGCCCTGGACGGCCGCGACTGCTCCAAGCTGTCCGAGCGCCAGCGCACCAAGGTGCGGCTGTCGACCGTGGGCTTCGTCTACCAATTTCACCATCTGCTGCCCGAGTTCAGCGCGCTGGATAACGTCGCCATGCCCGCGATGATCGCCGGCAAGGGCCGCAGCGAGGCGCGGGCGGCGGCCAAGGTGATGCTGGAGCAACTGGGCCTGGCCGCGCGCATGGAGCACCAGCCGGGCCAGATGTCGGGCGGCGAACAGCAGCGCGTGGCCATCGCCCGCGCCCTGGCCAACAGCCCCAAGCTGCTGCTGGCCGACGAGCCGACCGGCAACCTCGACCCCGCCAACTCCTCGGCGGTGTTCCAGGCGCTGTACGAGCAGGCCCGCCAGCGCGGTGTGGCGGCGGTGATCGCGACGCACAACATGGAGCTGGCCCGCTACATGGACCGGGTCTTCGCCCTGAAGGACGGGCACCTGGTCCCGCAGACCTTCTAGAGCAGGGCGTCGCGCAAGGCCGCGTAGAACCCGGCCTGGTCGATCCTCTTGATCACCCGGGCGTTGGGCGGCCGGCGCTTCAACGCCGGATCGGCCACCTCGATGTCCGGCAGGATGGCGTGCGAGACGCTGAGATAGCCGCGCGTCAGCTCGCCCATCGTCTCGACATCGACCACGGCCATCTCCGACTCCAGGATCAGGCGCTCGTCCAGCGCCACGGCGCAGGTCAGGGCGTCGGGGTGCAGGCTGCCGTCCAGGCCCTGCGTCTCCTGGGCGAAGGCCAGGGAGGTGCGGTTGACCTTGGTGAAGAAGGCCGCGCGCGGAGTGTTGAGGGCCTCCAGCGCGGTCAATTGCTCCACGGTCAGCAGGCCGTCGCGCAGAGTTTCTGTCCAGGTGACGAGGCTCATCGAAAAGCCGGCGTTGACGACGATCTTGGCGGCTTCCGGGTCGACATAGAAATTGTACTCGGCCGCCGGGGTGACATTGCCGACCCCGTTGTCGGTGCCGCCCATGATCCACAGGTGCTTCACGGCCTGGGCGATGCGCGGCTCGCGCAGATAGGCCAGGGCGATATTGGTCAGGGCGGCCTGGGCGATCAGGGTGATCTCGCCGGGCGCGTCCATCACCCGCCGCACGATCTCGTCAGCCGCATGGCCGGGGGAGGGGCGCTGGGCGGCCTTAGGGAAGCCGCTGTCGCTCATGCCGTCGACCCCGAACACGTAGGCCGCGTCCAGGGGCGCGCGGGTGAACGGCCGCTGGGCGCCCAGATAGACCGGAACCTCGCCGCCGCGCTGGCAGGCTTCCAGGGTCGCCAGGGCGTTCTCGGCGTGCTGCTCGAAGCCGACATTGCCATGGGCGATGGTGACGGCCTCGACGCTGACGCCCGGGCGGCGCAGGGCGAGCATCAGGGAGAACACGTCGTCCCCGGCGGTGTCGGTGTCGATGATCAGGCGCATGGCGGCGATCTGCGCCGATCCGCCCCTCAATTCAATAGAAAGGGCAAATCCACCGGAAATGCGGGCCGCGGCCCAACAGCGCGGGGCGCGCGACAAAAAAGCTCGCAATCGAACGAGGGTCTCTTGCGCATGAGAACAAAAGTGGAATATAGAACAAACAAGCAACGACCACTGGAGGCCCCTCATGGTCCGGATCGCGCGTGAATCTTTGGCTCTTGTATCTGTCGCCAGCTTCGTCTGGATGATGTGCTCGGTCGCCCATCTGGTGGCCTGAGTCGTGTAACGAGGTGCGGTGATGTCGGGCAACGAGGGTCAGGGTTTCGTCCACCTTCGCGTGCGCTCGGCCTATTCGCTGCTCGAAGGCGCCATCAAGGCCGACAAGATCCCTGGCCTGGCCGCCGGGGCGGGCATGCCGGCGGCGGGTCTGGTCGACCGCAACAACCTGTTCGGGGCGCTCGAATATTCCGTCTATTCCAAGGACTACGGGGTCCAGCCGATCATCGGCTGCGCCCTGGCGGTTTCCGGAGTGGGGGCGGGGCCTACGGAACGTTGGGCCCGCACGCCGACCATTACCCTGCTGGCCCAGAACGAGCGGGGTTATCTGAACCTCTCGGAACTGTCGTCCCTGGCCTATCTGGAAAGCGGCGAGATGGCCGAGCCGGTGGCGCCCTGGGCCAAGGTGGTCGAGTACGCCGAAGGACTGATCCTGCTGTCGGGCGGCACCGACGGTCCGGTCGACGCTCTGTTCGCCGCCGGCAAGACCGCCGAGGGCGAGGCGGCCCTGGCCGAAATGCAGCGGGTGTTCGGCGATCGCTTCTATGTCGAGCTTCAGCGCCATGGCCTGCCGCGCCAGGCCGCCGCCGAGCCGGGCCTCGTCCACTGGGCCTATGAGCACGACGCGCCGCTGGTGGCCACCAACGACGTCTATTACGCCAAGCCGGCCCTGTACGAAGCCCACGACGCCCTGCTGTGCATTTCCGACGGCTCGTTCGTCGGCCAGGACGAGCGGCGGCGGGTGACGCCCGAGCACTGGTTCAAGCCGGCCGAGGACATGCGCAAGCTGTTCGCCGACCTGCCGGAAGCCTGCGACAACACCCTGGATATCGCCCGTCGCTGCGCCTTCATGGTGCACAAGCGCGATCCCATCCTGCCCAGCTTCCCCACCGGCGACGGCCGCAGCGAGCCCGAGGAACTGACCCACCAGGCCGAGGAAGGCCTGCGCCGGCGCCTGGCCGCGCTGGCCGAACTGGCCGCGCCGGAAGAGGAATATTGGGAACGGCTGAGGTTCGAGCTCGGCATCATCATCAAGATGGGCTTCCCGGGCTATTTCCTGATCGTGTCCGACTTCATCAAGTGGGGCAAGGAACACGGCATTCCCGTGGGCCCCGGGCGGGGTTCGGGCGCCGGGTCGCTGGTCGCCTGGGTGCTGACCATCACCGACCTGGACCCGCTGCGCTTCGGGCTGCTGTTCGAGCGCTTCCTCAATCCCGAGCGGGTCTCGATGCCCGACTTCGACGTCGACTTCTGCCAGGAGCGACGCGAAGAGGTGATCTCCTACGTCCAGGACAAGTACGGCCGCGACCGCGTGGCCCAGATCATCACCTTCGGCTCCCTCCAGGCCCGCGCCGTGCTGCGCGACGTCGGGCGGGTGATGCAGCTGCCGCTGGGCCTGGTGGACCGGCTCTGCAAGATGGTGCCCAACAACCCGGCCGCGCCGGTCACCCTGGCCCAGGCCATCGACATCGAGCCGCGCCTCAAGCAGGCCCGTGACGAAGACGCCAACGTCAAGGCCTGCCTGGACGTGGCCCTGCAGCTGGAAGGCCTGTTCCGCAACGCCTCGACCCACGCCGCCGGCGTGGTGATCGGCGACCGGCCCCTGACCCAGCTGACCCCGCTCTACAAGGATCCGCGCTCGGACCTGCCGGCCACCCAGTTCAACATGAAGTGGGTCGAAAGCGCCGGCCTGGTGAAGTTCGACTTCCTGGGCCTGAAGACCCTGACGGTGCTGGACCGGGCCGTGAAGCACCTGGCCAAGCGCGGCGAGGTCGTCGATCTGGGCCAGCTGCCGTTCGACGACGCCAAGACCTACGAGCTTCTCGCCTCGGGCCAGACGGTCGGCGTGTTCCAGCTGGAAAGCCAGGGCATGCGCGACACCCTGCGCAAGATGCGCTGTAGCTCGATCGAGGAGATCACCGCGCTGATCTCGCTGTATCGCCCGGGTCCGATGGACAACATCGACACCTTCGTGGACTGCAAGTTCGATCGAAAGCCCGTCGACTACCTGCACCCCTCGCTGGAGAAGGTGCTGAAGGAGACCTACGGAGTCATCGTCTACCAGGAACAGGTGATGCAGATCGCCCAGATCCTGGCGGGCTACAGCCTGGGCGAAGCCGACCTTCTGCGTCGGGCCATGGGCAAGAAGAAGAAGGAGGAAATGGATCTCCAGAAGATCCGTTTCGTCGCCGGCGCCAAGGAAAAGGGCGTACCGGAAGAGCAGTCCGGCTCGATCTTCGAACTGGTGGCCAAGTTCGCCGGCTACGGCTTCAACAAGTCGCACGCCGCCGCCTACGCCCTGATTTCGTACCAGACGGGCTGGTTGAAGGCCAATACGCCGGTCGAGTTCCTGGCCGCGTCGATGAGCCTGGACCTGTCGAACACCGACAAGCTGGCGGTCTTCCACCAGGACGCTCGCCGCTTCGACATCACCGTGCGCCCGCCCAACGTCAATCGCTCGGGCGCCGACTTCGAGGTCGAGAACGGCGAGGTGCTCTACGCCCTGGGCGCGGTGCGCAACGTCGGCCTAGAGGCCATGAAGCACCTGGTCGCCATCCGCGAGGAGAGCGGGCCGTTCCGCGACATCTTCGATTTCGTCGAGCGGGTCGATCCCAAGCTGGTCAACAAGCGGGCGATCGAAAACCTGGCCCGGGCCGGCGCTTTCGACTGCTTCGACAAGAACCGGGCCCAGATCTTCGCCTCGGCCGACGTGCTGATCGCCCACGGCCAGAGCATCGCCGCCGACCGTGCGGGCGGGCAGGGAGCCCTGTTCGGCGGCGGCACGGGCCGTCCGCGCCTGAAGAAGACCGAGCCGTGGAGCCAGGTCGACCTGCTGGACGAGGAACTGGCCGCCGTCGGCTTCTACCTGACCGGCCACCCGCTGGACGACATGGTGGGCGTGCTGCGCCGTCGCCGCACCCACATGCTGACCGAGGTGATCCCGCGCGCCGAGGCCGGCATGGAAGCCTTCCGGATGTGCGGCGTGGTCCGCCGCCGCCAAGAGCGCGCCTCGCAGAGCGGCGAGCGCTTCGCCTTCGTCTCGCTGTCGGATCCCAGCGGCGAATACGAAGTGCTGTTCCCGCCCGAAGCCCTGCGCAAGTGTCGTGAAGTGCTGGAGCCGGGCAAGGCGGTGTCGATCAAGGTCCGCGCCAAGGCCCGCGATGGCGAGGTGCGGTTCTTCGGCGACGACGCCGAGCCGATCGAGAAGGCCATCGAGAACATGGTCGCGGGCCTGCGCCTGCACCTGTCGCCGACGGCCACCGAGATCGAGGCCTTGAAAAAGCGCCTGGAGCCGGCGCTCAGCCAGCGCGGCGGCGAGGTCAGCCTGATCGCCGCCCTAGGCGGCGGCCGCGAGATCGAGATGAAGCTGCCCGGCCGTTACACCCTCGACGCCGCCCTGCGCGGCGCCCTGAAGACCGCGCCCGGCGTGGCGCTGCTGGAAGACGTCTAGGGGCCACGCTCACTCGGCGCCAGCCGTCGGACGGCGTCGGCGTTGCAGTCGGTCGTCGTCCCGCGCGTCGCGCGCAGGCCGGGCGGGATCCCAGAGACGGGCAAGGCCGGAGGCGGCCCGAGGCGCGGCCTTCGGCCCGGCGCCCACCCCGGACGCGCGCCAGCCGTGGGCGCGCGTCCGAGGCGGCGGCTTCGGCGCGGACTTGGACGGACCACGAAGCCTGGGTTCGCCCCGGGGGGCAGTCCGGCCTGACCGTCACGACGTTGAAGCCCTCGTCCGGGCTGGGCGGCGTGAAATAGGCGGTGATGGCGTCGAATTCGGCGTCGCTGGCCGTGAAGTCGTGCTGGCCCATCGCGTTGCGGGCCCGCAGCCTGGCCCGGCAGACGTCGTCGGGCACGTCGAGGACATGGAGCACATGCCGCGCGCCCGACCGTTCGATGATCCCGCGCATCCAGGCCCGGTTGGCGACGGTGTTGGCGGGAAAGTCCAGCACCACAGACAGGCCCGCGCGCAACAGGGCTTCGACATGGGGCGCGATCGCTTCGCGCAGGAGCGCGGCATGGCGGACATAATCGGCCACGCTGTTGATCCGACCCGGATAGAGGCCGGCCAACCAGCGGTCTTCGCTGAGAGCGATCGTATGGGGCGCGGCGGCCAGGCGCGCCGTCAGGGTGGATTTCCCGGCGGCGATCTTGCCGCACAGCATGTGGAGCGTGGCGTCCTGCGTGGACATGGCGTGACCTTCCTGACGTCCGAGGACGTCGCATTTCCCGAAAAAGGCATGGGTCCGGACCCGGCCTGACGAGTCAGGCCGGGCGCTTAATTCGCCGCGCGAAGCGCTGGCGATCCATGATCGGGATCGGGAAGGTCATGACATCGTTCCTACCATCGTCACGATGCGCCGCCAATCTCGCGACCTGGGGCCATGCGCGAGAGGCGCGGGATCCTTGGCCGTCGAACCTCTTGAAAGCGCCGACAGGGCGTGAAGCAAAGGGAGAAGACCCATGGCCAGACACGAAGGCGGCTGCCAGTGCGGGCGCGTGCGTTACGCGGTGGAGGTCGAGCTCGAGAACCTGATCACCTGCAACTGTTCGCGCTGCGGCAAGCTGGGCTCGGTGCTGGCCTTCGCGCCCGCCACGGCCTTCGAGCTGAAGCAGGGACAGGACGCCCTGAGCGAATACCGCTTCAACACCCACAAGATCGCGCACCTGTTCTGCCAGGACTGCGGCGTTGAATCCTTCAGTCGCGGCGTCGGGCCCGGCGGCGTGGAGATGGCGGCGATCAATGTGCGCTGTCTGGACGATGTCGACGTCTTCGCGCTGGAGCCGCACGAGTTCGACGGCAAATCGCGCTAGGCCCGAGAGCCCCTACCAGGCCATGGCGCGGCCGTTGGGCAACTGGGCGCGGCTGAGGCGGCGCTTGGCGGCCTTGCCGCAGCCGACGATCATCGGCGCGTCGGCCCCGCGCAGCAGCGGCAGGTCGTCGAGGCTGTCGGTATAGGCATAGGCCCAGCGCTTGCCGTGGCCGGCCTCGGCCAGCGCCTGGCACTTGCGCTGGTTGCGGCAGTGGACGTCGGCCACCCAGCCGCCGGCCCGGCGCTTGAGCGAGGTGCCCAGCACGACGATGGGGCGGTCCAGCGGGGTGATCAGGGCCTGGGCCAGCACGGTCGGGGCAGCGGTGACCACCACCACCTCGTCGCCATGGGCCAGGTGCTGGTCGAGGGTCTGCATGCCCGGCCCGCGCCAGTGAAGCGGCAGGTCCTCGGCCTGGAAGCGGGCGGCGAAGTCGACGCAGGACTGGCGCAGCGCCCGTTCGTCCAGTCCGGCCGTGGCGATCCACAGCAGGATCGAGGCCCCGGCCCGGCGCGTGCGCGGGGCGATGACCATCGGAATGGCGATCGGGGCGACCAGCATCGTGGCCAGCCAGCGCAGGGGCGAGCGATGAACCCGCCGCCACAGCCACAGGGCGGTGGAATCCCCGTCCAGCAGGGTTCCGTCGAGATCGAAAACCGCGAGCATGAGTCACCTCCACCCGTTACGGCCGGCCGGGGAGGGCGCGAATCCCGGCCTGGGACCTGAACGCATCAGACGCGACCTCTGTGTCAGAAACGCGTGACGATTGAGGTTGGCCTGTGGGCAGATCAGGTTCTTTTGTGGGCCTGTGGCGCGCCGGCCCCGCCGATGCGAAGGAAGGATGCGCCGATGGATCGCCTTGAGACGCCGCGCCTGGTCGCCGAGCGGCTGGATCAGCGCCATCTGCCCGACCTGATCGCCCTGCATCTCGACCCCGAAGTCTCCCGCTATCTGGGTGGAACGCGCTCGGCCGAGGCGACCCAGGCCTATCTGGCGGCCAATCTCGCCCATTGGGACGATCACGGCTTCGGCTTGTGGATCTGGCGCACGCCCGACGGCTCCTTCGTGGGCCGGGCCGGCGTTCGCCCGCTGGCGGTGGAGGGCGTTCCTGAGATCGAGGTGGCCTACGCCCTGGCGCGCGAGGCCTGGGGGCGGGGATACGCCGGCGAGATCACGCGGGCCCTGGTCGAGCACGGCCTGGGGCGCCTGGCGCTGCCGTCGCTGGTCGGGGTGGTGATGGTCGACCATGTCGCCTCGCGCCGGGTGCTGGAGAAGGCGGGCTTCGCGTTCGAGCGGACGGTGGTCCACGCCGGCGAGCCCTGCGCGCTCTACCGGCTGACCCAGGCGGCGTGGTGCGCGACAACGGCATGACCTTGCCGGATCGGCGGCCCGGTCGGGAAGGTTCAGGCGTCTAAGGGCTTGCTTTTTGGTCCGTTCACGCCTATCTGCGCGGCCATTCCACACGTGGACGTGCGGCGACGCCGGGGAGACATCCCGACGTTACCGTTCCGGTCCCGGTCCGAATTGTCGGAGCGGGGGTGTCCACGGAGGTTCAACCGGAAGAAGGAGACCTATCATGGCGCTTCCCGAATTCTCCATGCGTCAGCTCTTGGAAGCTGGCGCCCACTTCGGCCACCAGACGCACCGCTGGAACCCGAAGATGGACCGCTACATCTTTGGTTCGCGTTCGAACATCCACATCATCGACCTGTCGCAGTCGATCCCGCTGCTGCACCAAGCCCTGGTGAAGGTGCGTGAAGTGGCCGCCGCCGGTGGCCGCGTGCTGTTCGTCGGCACCAAGCGTCAGGCCAGCGACCCGGTCGCCACGGCCGCCAAGCGCTGCGCCCAGTACTACGTCAATCACCGCTGGCTCGGCGGCACCCTGACCAACTGGCGCACCGTCTCGGGCTCGATCGCTCGCCTGCGCGAGCTGGAAGGCATCATGAGCGGCGAAGGCGCCGGCCGTTCCAAGAAGGAACTGCTGCAGCTGACCCGCGAGCGCGACAAGCTGGAACTGTCGCTGGGCGGCATCAAGGACATGGGCGGCATCCCCGACATCATGTTCGTGATCGACACCAACAAGGAAGCGATCGCGATCCTTGAAGCCCGCAAGCTGAACATCCCGGTCGTCGCCATCCTCGACACCAACTGCGATCCGGACGGCATCACCTACCCGATCCCGGGTAACGACGACGCCGCCCGCGCTCTGCAGCTGTACTGCGACCTGATCGCCGACGCCGTCCTCGACGGCCTGGCCGCCGGCCAAGCCTCGTCGGGCGTCGATCTGGGCGCCTCGGTCGCCCCGATCGAGCCGACCCTGGCCCGCGAACTGACCCCGGAGCCGGTGGCTGAAGCCGCCGCCCCGGAAGCGGCTCCCGAAGCCGCCCAGGAAGCGACCGCCGAAGCGATCGAAGCCGTCGCCGAAGAGCCGGCCGCGAGCTGATTTTCCGATCGTCGGGTCGGGATTTCGGTCCCGGCCCGATCTTCGTGAACCTGACATGCGACCGGGCTATCAAGCCCGGTCGTAATTTTGTTTCACGCGTTTCCTGCGAGCCGGTCTCGGTCGCGGTCGGAAACGCCCTGATATTCAATGGAGGAACTCATGGCTGAAGTGACCGCTGCGCTGGTGAAAGAACTGCGCGAAAAGTCCGGCGTCGGCATGATGGACTGCAAGAAGGCCCTGCAAGAAAACGGCGGCGACATCGACGCCTCCATCGACTGGCTGCGCGCCAAGGGCCTGTCCAAGGCCGCCAAGAAGGCCGACCGCGTCGCGGCTGAAGGCCTGGTCGGCATCGCCGTCCGCGCCGAAGGCGCCGGCATGACCGCCGCGGCCGTCGAAGTGAACTGCGAAACCGACTTCCTGTCGCGCAACGAGCTGTTCCAGAACGCCGTCCGCAAGATCGCGCGGGCCGGTCTGGACAACGAGGGCGTGGACGCCATCGGTGCGACCAAGACGCCCGAGGGTGAAGTCGTTTCGGACCTGCTGACCCACCTGATCGCCACCATCGGCGAGAACATGGTCCTGCGCCGTTCGGCCCGCTTCGCCGTGGCCCAAGGCGCCGTGGCGACCTACATCCACAACGCCACGGCCCCGGAACTGGGCCGCATCGGCGTGCTGGTGGCCATCGAAGGCGCTGGCGACCAGGCCAAGATCGTCGAGCTGGGCCGCAAGATCGCCATGCACGTGGCCGCGACCTCGCCTCTGTCGCTGTCGCCGGACGATCTGGACCAGGCCGCGATCGAGAAGGAACGCGCCATCTTCACCGAGCAGGCCCTGGAGTCGGGCAAGCCCGCCGCCGTGGTCGAGAAGATGGTCGAAGGCCGTATCCGCAAGTTCCTGGAAGAAGTCGTGCTGCTGAAGCAAGCCTTCGTCATGAACCCGGATCAGACCGTCGAGCAGCTGGTCGCCGAGACCGGCAAGGAACTGGGTTCGACCCTGACCGTGAAGGGCTTCGTTCGCCTGGCCCTGGGTGAAGGCGTCGAGAAGGCTCCGGAAGGCGATTTCGCCGCCGAAGTCGCCGCCATGGCCGGCCAAGCCTAAGTCTCGTCCGCCGCCCTGGCTTTCAGGGCGGCGAACTGGACCGCCTCATGAAGGCGCGGCGCGCGATCTACGCGCGCGCCGCGCCTTTTTTGCGCCCGGGTCGCGCCTCTGCACGCGATCTGGCCGGTTTTCGCCTGGAAAACCGATCCCACTTTTCCGGAACGCGCTCTATGTTGCGTCCCGACGACTCAAGAAGAGCCTCCGCATGTCCGAACCCCAGCACAAACCCTATCGCCGCGTGCTCCTGAAGGTTTCGGGCGAGGTGCTGATGGGCGACACCCCCTACGGCATCGACACCAAGACGGTCGAATCGGTGGCCGAGGACATCCGCGAGATCGTCCAGTCCGGCGTCGAGCTGTGCCTGGTGATCGGCGGCGGCAACATCTTCCGCGGCATGGCCGGCGCGGCCAAGGGCATGGAGCGCTCCAGCGCCGACTACATGGGCATGCTGGCCACGGTGATGAACGCCCTGGCCATGCAGGACGCCCTGGAGCGCATCGGCGTCTCGACCCGCGTGCAGTCGGCCATCCCGATGGCCACGGTCTGCGAGCCCTACATCCGTCGCCGGGCCCAGCGTCACCTGGAAAAGGGCAGGGTGGTGATCTTCGCCGCCGGCACCGGCAACCCGTTCTTCACCACCGACACCGCCGCGGCCCTGCGCGCCGCCGAGATGCAGTGCGACGCCCTGTTCAAGGGCACCAGCGTCGACGGCATCTACAGCGCCGATCCCAAGAAGGATCCGGCCGCCAAGCGTTACGACAAGCTCAGCTACATGGACGTGCTGGCCCAGGACCTGAAGGTCATGGACGCCTCGGCCGTGGCCCTGATGCGCGACAACAACATTCCTATCGTGGTCTTCTCGATCAAGGGACGTGGCAATCTGCTGAACGTCCTGCGAGGCGGCGGTGTGCACACCGTCGTTTCGACCGAGCGCGCCGCTTAATTTCCCAGCGAAGAGAGCCCAAGCCATGGCCACCGCCGAAAAACCCGTCCTGTCCCGCTACAAGGATCGCATGGAGAAAGCCGTGCTGTCCCTGAAGGAAGACTTCGCTGGCCTGCGCACGGGTCGTGCGTCGGCGGGCCTGCTCGACCAGATCATGGTCAACGCCTACGGCTCGATGGTGCAGCTCAACACCGTCGCCTCGATCAGCGTGCCCGAGCCGCGCCAGATCAACGTCAACATCTGGGACAAGGGCGTGGTGTCGGCCGTCGAGAAGGCGGTTCGCAACTCGGACCTGGGCCTCAATCCGGTCGTGGAAGGCAACAACCTGCGCATCCCGATCCCGCCGCTGACCGAAGAGCGCCGCAAGGATCTGGTCAAGGTCGCGGGCAAGTACGCCGAGGCCCAGAAGGTCGCCGTCCGCAACATCCGCCGCGACGCCAACGACGATCTCAAGAAGGCCGAAAAGGCTTCCGTCATCAGCGAAGACGAGCTGAAGAAGATGGAAACCGAGGTCCAGAAGCTGACCGATGCGGCGATCAAGCAGGTCGACGAGGCCTTGAAAACCAAAGAACAAGAGATCATGCAGGTTTAGCATCGACCTGCGTTGTGGGGGGCGATGAGGGAAGGCTGAAGCGCATGGCGCCGACGACCGGCCTGCAGGATGTCTCGACGCGCGCCGGGAGCGCGAAGTCGGGTCGTTCCCTGCATGTGGCCATCATCATGGACGGCAATGGCCGATGGGCGAAGCGGCGGAACCTGCCGCGCGTCCTGGGTCATCGCGCCGGCGTCAACGCCCTGAAGCGGACCGTCGAAGGCGCCGCGGCCCTGGGCGTGGGCGTGATGACGGTGTTCGGCTTCTCGACCGAGAACTGGAGCCGGCCGCCGCAGGAAGTGTCGGAGCTGATGGGCCTGCTGAAGGCCTATCTGGAGTCCGATCTCGAGCGCCTAGCCCGCGAAGGCGTGAAGGTTCGCATCATCGGCCGCCGCACGGGCCTGGCGCCCGACGTGCTGGACGTGATCGAGCGGGCCGAGCGCCGGACCAGCCACAACGACAATTTCCTGCTGCAGGTGGCCTTCAACTACGGCGGCCGGGCCGACATCGTCGACGCCGCGCGCGCCTTCGCCGAGGCGGTGGAGCGCGGCGAGGCCCGGGCGGCCGACCTGGACGAGGCGATGTTCGAGGGCCGCCTGTCGACGGCCGAGGCGCCGGCCCCAGACCTGATCGTGCGCACCAGCGGCGAACAGCGGATCTCGAATTTCCTGCTTTGGGAATGCGCCTACGCCGAACTCGTGTATCAGGATGTTCTGTGGCCGGACTACGGGCCCGAACATCTGGCCGCCGCGTTGACGGAATATCGCAGCCGCGACCGTCGCTATGGAGGTATCGCCGTCGATGACGTCGCCGTCGCCGGCTAAACGTTTCAACTGGAGCAACCTGCGCAGCCGTGTGGCTTCGGCCACTGTGCTGGTGCCTACGGTCGTGGCCGCGGTGTGGTTCGGCGACGTCTGGTACCTGGGCTTGATCCTGGTGGGCGTCGCGCTGCTTGCTCGCGAATGGGCCGAGATGAGCGCCAAGCGCTCGGCGCTCGGCGTGGCGGTGGCGATCGGCGCCGCCGTGGCGATCTCGGTGATCGTCGCCTTCCGCGGCCACTACTACATCACCTGGCCGGTCGTGGTGATCGGGGCCCTGGCCGCCGCCCTGATGGCGCGCGGCGCGGTCGAGCGGCGCGCCGACGCCGCCTATGGCGTGATCTACATCGCCCCGGCCGTCATCGCGATGGTCTGGCTGCGCCGCATGGACGCCGGCCTCAGCTGGACCCTGTTGCTGTTCACCGTGACCTGGTTCGCCGACATCTTCGCCTTCGTGGTCGGCAGCGCCCTGAAGGGGCCCAAGCTTTGGCCGCGCTATTCGCCCAACAAGACCTGGTCGGGCTTCTTCGGCGGCCTGGTCGCCGCCTCGCTGGGCGCGATCGGCATCGTGGCCCTGTCCCAGGCCTTGCCCGCCTTGCCGGACCTGCACCTGGTCTGGCCGGTCGCCGCCTTGGTCGGCCTGCTGGGCGGGCTGTCGACCATGATGGGCGATCTGTGGGAATCGATCCTCAAGCGTCGGTTCGGCGTGAAGGATTCGGGCGACCTGATCCCCGGTCACGGCGGCATGCTGGACCGTGTCGACGGCCTGATGTTCGCGGCGATCGTGGTCGCCGGCGCGCGGTTGTTCGAGCAATGGGGATGGCTGCCTTGACCCCTATGCGCAAGGTCGTGGTGCTGGGGTCGACGGGATCTATCGGCGTCTCGACGCTGGATCTGTTCGAGCAGGCGAACCTGTCCGTCGAGGTTCTGGCCCTGACGGCGGGACGCAACGTCGCCAAGCTGGCCGAACAGGCCCTGCGCTGGAAGCCGCAGGTCGCGGTCATCGACGACGAGACCCGCCTGCCGGAGCTGCGCGAGCGCCTGGCGGGTTCGGGCGTGCGCGCCGCGGCTGGCGCGGCGGCCGTGGCCGAGGCCGCCGCCATGGGCGCGGACTGGGTGATGTCGGCCATCGTCGGCGCGGCCGGCCTGGCCCCGACCCTGGCCGCCGCCCGCACCGGCGCGGTCATCGCCCTGGCCAACAAGGAGAGCCTGGTCTGCGCCGGGCCGGCCCTGCTGGCCATCGCGCGCGAGGCGGGCGGTTCGGTGATTCCCGTCGATTCCGAGCACTCGGCGATTTTCCAGGTGCTGCAGCGCGATTGTATCGACCAGGTATCGCGCCTGATCCTGACGGCCTCGGGCGGACCTTTCCGGACCTGGGACAAGGCGGCCATGGCCAAGGCCACGCCGGAGCAGGCGGTGGCCCATCCCAACTGGTCGATGGGCGCCAAGATTTCGGTCGATTCCGCGACGATGATGAACAAGGGCCTCGAGATGATCGAGGCGTCCTACCTGTTCGAAACTCCGCAAGAGCGCATCGACGTCGTGATCCACCCGCAGTCCGTGATCCACAGCCTGGTCGAATACGCCGACGGCTCGACCCTGGCCCAGTTGGGCCCGCCGGACATGCGCAGCCCGATCTCCTGCGCCTTTTCCTGGCCCCAGCGGCTTTCCTGGCCCGCCAAGCCCCTGAATCTGGCCGCCTACGGCCAGCTGACGTTCGAAGAACCGGACCTGGACCGCTTCCCGTCGATCTCTATCGCGCGCGAAGCGCTGCGTCTGGGGGGCGGCGCGCCGGCGGCGATGAACGCCGCCAACGAGGTGGCCGTCGCGGCCTTCCTTGACCGCCAGATCGGCTTTCTGGATATTGCCGGCGCGGTGGCGGGGACTCTTGAGCGCATGAACGGCCTAGGCGAGCTCGCCGACAGCGCCGGCGACGCCCTCGACAGCGCGATGATGACCGACGGTTCGGCCCGCCGCATTGCGGCCGAGGTTGTCGGCCAGAAGCGTATCTGAGACTGACCGGGGAGTTGGGCGCCACCTTATGATCGTGTTCTTGACGCAAGCGTTCGCGTTCGTGCTGGTGCTGTCCATCGTGGTGACAGTGCACGAGCTCGGCCATTTCTGGGCCGCGCGGGCCTGTGGCGTCGCGATCGACTGCTTTTCGATCGGCTTTGGCCCCAAGATCGTGTCGTGGCGCGACAAGACCGGCGTCGAATGGCGGATCGCCTCGATTCCCCTGGGCGGCTACGTGCGATTCTCCGGCGACGAAAACGCCGCCAGCGTGCCGGACGGCAGCGACCTGGCGGTGCTCAAGGCCGAGATCGCCGCGCGCGAAGGCGAGGCGGCCGTGTCGCGCTACTATCACTTCAAGCCCGTCTGGCAGCGCGCGATCATCGCCGTCGCCGGTCCCGTGGCCAATTTCCTGCTGGCGATCGCCGTGCTGTCGGTCTTCATGGCCACGATCGGCGAGATCCATAATCCGGCCCGCGTCTACGCCGTCAGCCCCGGCAGCGCCGCCCAGGCGGCGGGCTTCCAGCCCGGCGACGTGATCCTCAAGGCCGACGGCCGCAAGATCGAGACCTTCCAGGACCTGAACGGCTATGTAGCCCTGCGCGCCAAGCTGCCGATCGATTTCACGGTCCAGCGCGGCGCGGCGACCCTCCACCTGACGGGCGCGCCCCGCGAGGTCGAGATCCAGGACGAGATCAACGGCCGCATGAAGATCGGCCGGCTGGGCATCGAGGGTCGCAGCACCCCGACCCGCTACCGCTCCACCGTCTGGCGCGCCATCCCCGACGCGACGGTCGAGGTCTGGGATCAGGTCAGCACGATCGGCTTCTATCTGGGCCGTCTGGTCACCGGCCAGATCGCGGCCGACCAGATCAGCGGCGTGATCGGCATCGGCCATACGGTCGGCGCCGTGGCCAAGGCCAGCACGGCCGACGCGCCGAATGTCCAGACGATGGTGCTGCGTTTCTTCGTCAGCATGATGCTGCTGGTGGCGACCCTGTCGGTCAGCATCGGTTTCATGAACCTGCTGCCCATCCCGGTCCTCGATGGCGGCCACCTTCTGATGTACGCCTATGAAGCGATCGCCCGCAAACCGCTGCAGGCCAAGTTCCAGGCGGCTGGTTTCAGAGCGGGGCTTGCCTTGATCCTCGGTTTCATGCTGTTCGCGGCCTGGAACGACCTTCACCGCTACGACGTGTTCAAATTCATTGGCGGCCTGTTCTCGTGAGCCTCTTTCACGTGAGTAGGGCCGTCCGTCCATGATTGGTCCCATGAACAAACTTCGCGCCCACAGCGCCGCGTTCGCCACCGGCGTTGCGCTCCTCCTCGGTTCCACGGCGCTGACCGCGCCGCAGGCCGCTTTCGCCCAGGCCCAGACGGGCGTGGTCCAGCGCATCGTGGTGCAGGGCAACGAGCGGATCGAGCAGGGCACCGTGCTGTCCTACCTGCCGATCCAGCCGGGCGAGACGGTCGATCCGCAGCGCCTCGACCTGGCGCTGAAGACCCTGGCCCGCACCGACCTGTTCGCCGACGTCAAGATCGAGCTGCAGGGCGGCGATCTGGTGGTCAAGGTCGTCGAGAACCCGATCATCAACCAGGTGGTCTTCGAGGGGAACTCGGCGCTGAAGGAAGACAAGCTGAAGGACGAGGTCCAGATCCGTCCGCGCGGCATCTTCACGCGCTCCAAGGTCCAGGCCGACGTCCAGCGCATCATCGAACTGTATCGCCGTTCGGGCCGTATCTCGGCGACCGTGACGCCCAAGGTGGTCGAGCTGCCGCAAAAGCGCGTCGACCTGGTGTTCGAGATCAACGAAGGCCCCAAGAGCGGCGTGCTCGGCGTCAACTTCCTGGGCAACAACGAGTACTCGGACAACGACCTGAAGGACGTCATCGTCACCAAGGAGTCGCACTGGTACAAGTTCCTGACCAGCAACGACAACTACGACCCGGACCGGATCGAGTACGACCGCGAGCAGCTGCGTAAGTTCTACCGCAACCGCGGCTATTTCGACTTCCGCGTCGTGGCCTCGGTCGCCGAACTGGCCACCGACAAGAACGGCTTCGCGGTCACCTACACGCTCGACGAAGGCCCCAAGTACAAGTTCGGCAAGGTCACGGTCGAAACCGAGCTGAAGAAGCTGAACGGCGACCTCCTGGCCCAGATCCTGCCGATCCGCGCCGGCCAGCTGTACGAAGACGACAAGATCGAGCAGGCCACCGACGCCCTGACCTTCGCGGCGGGCGCGGCCGGCTTCGCCTTCGTGGACGTTCGTCCGCGCTACGTGCCCAATCACGAGACCAACACCGTGGACGTGGTGTTCTCGGTGCGTGAAGGCCCGCGGGTCTATGTCGATCGCATCGATATCGTCGGCAACACCCGGACGCTGGACTACGTCGTGCGCCGCGAACTCGAAGTGGCCGAGGGCGACGCCTACAACCGCGTGCTGGTCGACCGCTCGAAGAACAATGTCCGTTCGCTGGGCTTCTTCAAGGACGTCAGCATCGAGGAAGTGCCCAGCGACCAGCCGGACCGCACGACCCTGCGGGTCAAGACCGAAGAGCAGCCGACGGGCGAACTGTCGTTCAGCGCAGGCTACAGCTCGGTCGACAAGCTGGTGCTGGACGTCGGCATCACCGAACGCAACTTCCGTGGTCGGGGCCAGAACGTCCGGGCCCGCGTCTCGGTCGGCTCGCTGCGTCAGCAGATCGACTTCGGCTTCACCGAGCCGCGCTTCTTGGGCCGCGACCTGCGCGCCGGCCTGGACCTGTATTCGTACCGCTACGACCTGAGCGACTACGCCGCCTACGACACGGAATCGACCGGCGGCACGCTGCGCCTGGGCTTCCCCCTGACCCAGAACGCCTCGATGGGCGTGCGCTACCAGCTTCGTCAGGACAAGGTCAGCGTCGCCGACAACCTCTGCACCAGCGGTTCGGTGTCCGACATCCTCTGCCTGCAGCGCGGCTCGTACATGACCTCGCTGTTCGGCTACAACCTGCGGCTCGACAAGCGTAACGACCCGATCAATCCGACGCGCGGCTGGTTCGCCGACCTGAGCCAGGACCTGGCCGGCTTCGGCGGCGACGTGAAGTACCTGAAGACCGAAACCGACGGCGGTTGGTACTGGGGCTTCAACAAGGACTTCATCTTCAGCGCCACCGGTTCGGCGGGCTATATCGAGGGTTGGGGCGGCGACAACATCCGCATCAACGACCGCTTCTACAAGGGGGGCTCGACCTTCCGCGGCTTCGAGATCGCCGGTATTGGTCCGCGTGACACCACCACCAACAGCAGCGCCCTGGGCGCCAAGCTGTATGCGATCGGTACGTTCGAGTTGACGGTGCCGACGTTCCTGCCCGAGCAGTACGGCATCAAGGCTGCGGTGTTCTCGGACTTCGGTACGGCGGGTCAGTTGGACGACGTCGATCGCCTGAACGCCAACGGCACCATCAACGAGAACATCAAGGATGGTCTGGGTCTTCGGGCCTCGGCCGGTCTGAGCATCGACTGGAAGTCGCCCATGGGCCCCATCCGGTTCGATTTCAGCCACATTCTCGCTAAAGAAGACTACGACAGAACCGAAACCTTCCGGTTCTCCACCTCCACAAGGTTCTAAGCAACATGACCTCCAAGTTCTTCGCCGCGACCGTCTCGGGTCTGGCCGTCCTCGCCACGGCGTCGGGCGCTTTTGCTCAGGCCGCGCCGCCGGCCGCGCCGCCCGTCACCCACGGCGCCCCGATCGCCGGGGTTTGCATCTTCTCGAGCCAACGCGCCGTGGCCAGCTCGCTGGTCGGCAAGGCCGTCGACGCCCGCCTGAAGACCATCATCGCCCAGGTCAACGCCGAGCTGACCGGCGAGCGCACCACCCTGGACAACGACGCCAAGGCCCTGGACGCCAAGAAGGCCACCCTGGACCAAAGCGCCCTGGAACAACAAGCCGCCGCCCTGCAAGTGCGCGCCAACGCCTGGCAGCGTAAGGGCCAGCTGCGCCAACGCGAAGTCGAGGCCACCGAGCAGAAGCAACTGGCTCGCGTGTATCAAGAGCTGGACCCGGCCATCCGTCAGGCCTATCAGGCCAAGACCTGCTCGATCCTGATCGAGCGGGAATCGGTCCTGCTGGGCAACCCGGCCATGGACATCACCGACGCCGTCGTGGCGGCCGTGGACGCCCGTATCAAGACCCTGACCTTCGATCGCGAACGTCTGGACCAAGCGGCTCCGGGGGCTCAAGCTCTCCAGCCGACCAATAAGTAAGCGAGTAGGCCTGGGCGCGTCGCGCCCGGGCCGCTCCCGAGAGGACCGATGCCGGACCCGCGCTTTTTCGAAGACCTGGGTCCGGCGACCCTCGCGGAACTGGCCAGCCTGAGCGGCGCTCGGCTGGCCGACCCCGCCGACGGTCACCATCTGATTTCGCATGTCGCTCCGCTGGAGAGCGCCGACGCGGGCTCCATCACCTTTCTATCCGATCCCAAGCGCCTGGCCGATCTGGTCGGCCTGAAGGGCGCGGCGTGCTTCGTGCGGCCCGACATCGCCGCCCAGGCCCCGGCCGGCTGCGTGCTGCTGCTGACCAGCCATCCGCAAGTGTCGTGGGCCGCCGCCGCCCAGCGCCTGCACGCGCCGCGCCGTCACGACGGTTCACTGCACATCCATCCCGATTGCGAACTGGAGGAGGGCGTCGTGCTGTCTCCGGGCGTGATCGTCGGGCAGGGGGCCCGGATCGGCCGCGGGACCTATCTGGCCCCCGGCGCGGCGATCGGACCCGGCGTGACCCTGGGCCGCGATTGCCGGGTCGGCGCCAACGCCGTGGTCGGCTTCGCCCTGGTCGGCGATCGGGTGTCGATCCACGCCGGCGCGGTGATCGGCGAGGCGGGATTCGGCGCGGCCGGCGGGCCCAAGGGCGTCGTCGACCTGCCGCAGCTGGGGCGAGTGATCCTGCAGGACGGGGTGACGATCGGCGCCAATAGCTGCGTGGACCGGGGCGCGTTCGGCGATACGACGATCGGCGAGAACACCAAGATCGACAATCTCGTCCATGTCGCCCACAACGTCCGGCTCGGTCGCAACTGCGTCGCCGCCGCCTTCACCGGCATTTCCGGCAGCACGGTGGTGGGCGACGGGGTCGCGTTCGGCGGCAAGGCCGGCGTGGCCGATCACCTGACGGTCGGCGCGGGCGCCCAGATCGGCGCCTCGGCGTCGGTGTTCAAGGACGTGCCGGCCGGTGAAACATGGACTGGGTTTCCGGCGCGACCGCTCAAGCGGTGGCTCCGAGAGACCGCATGGCTGTCGCGCAAGGCGGGCGGCCGGGGAACCAAGGGGCCAGAATGAGCCAATCCAAGACCGACGAGCCCCACGCCCAAGAGGGTTTGGTCAATATCGACATCGCCGAGATCCTGAACCGGATCCCGCACCGCTATCCGTTCCTGCTGGTCGACCGGGCCGAGGCCTATCGCCCGCACCAGTCGATTGTCGGCATCAAGTGCGTGACGATCAACGAGCCGTTCTTCCAGGGCCACTTCCCGGGCAATCCGGTGATGCCCGGCGTGCTGATCATCGAGGCCCTGGCCCAGACCGGCGCGGTGCTGATGAGCAAGTCGCTCGAGGTCGACACCGAGGGCAAGACCATCTTCTTCATGTCGGTCGACAACGCCCGCTTCCGCAATCCCGTGCGCCCCGGCGACGTGATCCGCATGGAAGTCGAGGTGGTGCGCGCCCGCTCCAGCATCTTCAAGTTCAAGGGCGTGGCCAAGGTCGGTGACAAGGTCGCGGCCGAAGCCGAATTCGCGGCCATGGTGGTGGAGACGCCCAAGGCATGACCCAGATCCATCCGACCGCTATCGTTTCGCCCGGCGCGCAGCTGGGCCAGGACGTCGAGATCGGCGCCTTCTGCACCGTGGGCCCCAAGGTTCAGCTGGCCGACGGCGTGCGGCTGATCTCCCACGTGGTGGTCGAGGGCGCGACGCGGATCGGATCGGGCACGACCATCCACCCGTTCGCGGTGCTGGGCAGCGCCCCGCAGCACCTGGCCCACAAGGGCGAGGACACCCAGCTGGTGATCGGCGAGCGCAATATCATCCGCGAGCACGTCACCATGCACGCCGGCACGGTGGGCGGCGGCGGCGTGACCACGGTCGGCTCCGACAGCCTCTACATGGTCGGCGCCCACGTGGCCCACGACTGCGTGGTCGGCGACCGGGTGACGTTCGCCAACAACGCCACCCTGGGCGGTCACGTGGTGATCGGCGACTTCGTGTTCATGGGCGGGCTGTGCGCCGTCCATCAGTTCACGCGCATCGGCCGCTATTCGTTCGTCGGCGGCGGCGGCGTGGTGACCAAGGATATCATCCCGTACGGCTCGGTGTGGGGCAACCACGCCCACCTGGAAGGCCTGAACCTGGTGGGCCTCAAGCGCCGCGGCTTCAGCCGCGAGGCGATCAACGCCCTGCGCGCGGCCTACCGCCTGCTGTTCGCCGACGAAGGCACCTTCCAAGAGCGCCTGGACGACGTGGCCGAAGCCCATGCCGGCACGCCCGAGGTGATGGAGATCGTCGAGTTCATTCGCGCGGACGGCAACAGGCCGCTGTGCCTGCCTGAACGTGAAGTCTAGGAGAGGGCCATGCGCAAGCTTGGTCTGATCGCTGGCGGCGGCTCCCTGCCGGTCGAACTGGCGCAACACTGCGAGGCGGCCGGTCGGCCATTCGCGGTGATGCGCCTGCGCTCGTTCGCCCAGCCGGTCCTGGCCCGCTATCCGGGCGTCGAGGTCGGGCTGGGCGAGTTCGGCAAGGTGTTCAAGGCGCTGCGGGCCGAGGGCTGCGAGGTCGTCTGTTTCGCCGGCGTCGTCGACCGTCCCGACTTCGCGGCGATCAAGCCAGACCTGCGCGGCCTGACGGTGATCCCGGGCCTGGTCAACGCCGCGCGCAAGGGCGACGACGCTCTGCTGCGTCGCCTGCTGGCCGAGTTCGAGAAGGAAGGCTTCGCGATCGAGGGCGCCCACGAGGTGCGGGGCGAGATGACCCTGCCGCGCGGCGCGCTGGGCAAGCACACCCCGAACGAGCGCCACGTCGCTGACATGGACCGCGCGCTCGACGTGGCCCGGGCCATCGGCGCGCTGGACGTGGGACAGGGCGCCGTGGTCTGCGACGGCCTGGTCCTGGCCGTCGAGGCCCAGGAGGGCACCGACGCCATGCTGCGCCGGGTCGCCGACCTGCCCCAGGCCATTCGCGGCAACGCCGAGGCGCCGCGCGGCGTGCTGGCCAAGGCGCCCAAGCCGATCCAGGAGACCAAGGTCGACCTGCCGACCATCGGCGTCGCCACCGTGCAGCGCGCGGCCCGCGCCGGCCTGGCCGGCGTGGTCGGTGAGGCCGGACGCCTGCTGATCGTCGATCGTGAACAGGTTATCGCCTGCGCCGACGACCTGGGCCTGTTCGTGTACGGGGTCGAACCTCGGGCCTGCACGTGAGCCCGGAAACTCGGCCGCTGACCGTCATGCTGGTGGCGGCCGAGGCCTCGGGCGACGCTCTGGGCGCGGGACTGGCGCGAGCCCTGCGGACACGGTTGGGCGCCGACAAGATCCGCTTCGTCGGTGTCGGCGGCGCCAAGATGGCGGCCGAGGGGGTTCAGAGCCCCTTCGACATCGCTCAGCTGTCGATCCTGGGCATCGTGGAGAGCCTGAAGGCCTATCCGCGCGCCATGGCCCGCCTGAAGGACACCTTGGCCCTGGCGGCCCGGGAAAAGCCCGACGTGGCGATCCTGATCGACAGCTGGGGTTTCAACATCCGCCTGGCCAAGGCGTTGCGGAAGCAGGATCCGGCCCTGCCGCTGGTCAAGTACGTCGCGCCCCAGGTCTGGGCCTATCGCGCCAGCCGCGCCAAGGACCTGGCTGGAGCCGTGGACCTGCTGCTGTCGATCCAGCCGATGGACAGGCCGTTCTTCGACGCCGTCGATCTGCCCAGCGTGTTCGTCGGCAATTCGGCCCTGGCTCATGATTTCAGCCATGCCGATCCGGCCCGACTGAGGGCCGCGATCGGCGCGGGAGTCGGCGAGCCGATCCTGCTGGTGCTGCCCGGCAGCCGCCCGTCCGAGATCGAGCGCGTGCTGCCGCCGTTCGAGGACGCCGTGCGCCGCCTCAAGGCCCAGCGACCGGACCTGCATGTCGTCGTGCCCGCCGCCTCGACCGTGGCCGACAGCGTCAAGGCGCGGGTCGCGGCCTGGCCGTTCAGGGCGCATGTGATCGAGGACGAGGCGCTGAAGGACGACGCCATGGTGGCCGGCACGGTCGCCCTGGCCTGCAGCGGCACGGTGACCACCGAACTGGCTCTGGCCGGCTGTCCGATGGTGGTCGGCTACATCACCGGCAAGGTGACCTACGCCCTGCTGAAATCCATGTTCAAGCCACGCTGGGTGACGCTGTTCAACATCGCCGCCGACGAGACCGTCGCGCCCGAATTCCTGCAGGAAGCCTGCTCGGGTCAGATCCTCGCCGCCGAGATCGCCAGGCGCCTGGACGACGTGTCCCTGCGCGAGACCCAGATCGCCGCCCAGAACGCCGCCCTGGACCGAATGGGGCGTGGCATGGCGGATCCTTCCGAAGCCGCCGCTTCGGCCTTGCTGGACTTCCTGAGGGCGCGGGGCGGGGCCGTCTAGGCGGTCGTCAGGTCGGGTTCGGCCACGGGCTCCACGGCCCTGTGCAGCGCCAGGAACAGCGTGGCGATATCGATCGGCTTGGCCACGTGGTCGTCGAAACCTTCGGCCAGCAGCGACTTGACCTGATGGCTCATGGCGTTGGCGGTCAGGGAGATGATCGGGGTGCGGGGGCGACCCTCGGCGACCTCCAGACGGCGAATCTCCTGCATGGCGGTCACGCCGTCCATCACCGGCATGTGCACGTCCATCAGCACGACGTCCCACGCGCCATCGCGCCAGGCGTCCACCGCCTGGGCGCCGTTGGCGACCACGTGCGGCGTGATCCCGGTCTGGCCGAGGATCGCCTTGAGCACAGTCTGGTTGACCTGATTGTCCTCGGCGGCCAGCACCCGCAGCTGCCTGGGCGACGCGGCCTCTGGCGCGTGCGCGGTCTTGGCCGGCGCGGCGGGCAGGGGGCTGAGGCGGTCGGCGGGCAGGCGAATGGTGAAGGTCGAGCCGAAGTCGATGGCGCTGGAGACCGCGATCTCACCGCCCATCAGGACGCAGAGATCGCGACAGATCGCCAGGCCAAGGCCCGTGCCACCATGGCGGCGGGTGCTTGAGGCGTCCAACTGGCTGAACTTACCGAACAGGCGGTCGATGTCGCGGGGCGCGACGCCGACGCCGGTGTCGGCCACGGCGATCTCCAGCCACGCGCCGTCCACCCGCGCGGACAGGTCGACGGCCCCGGCGTTGGTGAACTTGGCGGCGTTGGACAGCAGGTTGCCGACCACCTGCCGCAGCCGCAGCGGATCGCCGTGATAGAGGCCTTGCGCCTCGGGATTGATCGACAGGGTGTAGGCCAGGCCCTTCTGCGCGGCGAGTACGGAGAAGGCGTCGTGGCAGCCGGCCAGCAGCTCGCCCAGGTCGAAGGCCACGGTCTCGACCTCCAGGCGGCCGGCCTCGATCTTCGAAAGGTCCAGCACGTCGTTGAGGATCGCGGTCAGGCCCTCGCCGGACTTGCGCACGATCTCGAGCCGCTCGCGCTGGGCGTCGCTCATCTCCTCGGCCTGCATGACCTGGATCATGCCCAGGACGCCGTTCAGGGGCGTGCGGATCTCGTGGCTCATGGTGGCCAGGAAGGTGCTCTTGGCGGTGTTGGCGGCGGCGGCCTCGGCCTCCTTTTCGCGGGCGGCGACCAGGGCCTGGACCAGATCCCGCTCGGTGGCGGCGCGGTTCAGGGCGGCCAGCAGCACATAGGCCAGGAAGGCGGCCGCGGCGACGAAAGCGACCAGGGACTGGCGGCCGCTTTCGGCGCCGGCGGGGCGTGACAGGGCCAGGCTGGCGATCAGCAGGACAGCCAGCAGCGAGGCCGCGCCGATGCGACGCGAAATCGGGAATTCGGCGGTGCTGCTCAGGGCGACCGCGCCCAGCATGGCCGCGCCGGCCACGGCGGCGGCCCGACCGCCCTCGACGGCCATGGCCAGGGGCAGCAGGCCGTAGACGCAGGTATAGACGAAGGTGACGCCGGCGAAGAGCCACTCCTGTCCGGCGTTCGGCGTGGCGGTGCGGTCGATCCACAGACCCAGCGCCTGGTTGAGCGCCATGAACAGGCAGACCGCCGCCAGCCAGCCCAGGGCCAGGCGCCAATCCAGCCATACGGTGGACCCGGCGGCGGCCAGCAGCGTCATGGGCAGGATGGTGATCAGATCACGACGCCGATGGGTCGTGATGTCCGTCCAGGCTGAGGATGGGGCGGCGCGCGTCAAGCCTGAACTCCGAACTAGCGGCGGCACTTTCCCCCGTGGGCGTTAAGCAAGCCTTTAAGATACGCTTCACGGCTCTCCATTAGGTTGGAAGCTCTGGCGATCCTCTCGTCGCCGACCGGAGCCCCGGCGTGACGCTCTTTTCGGTCATTCCCCTGTCGGCCGTGACGCCGCCAACGCCCGTGAGGACTGATCCCGCGGCCGACGCGCTCGCCCGGATGGCCGTCATCCAGACGGTCGAGACCCTGGGCGCGATGATCGACCAATCCCACTCCCAGCCTCAAAGCGACCTGGCCCATCTGGCCAAGGAGGCGGTGGGCGAGGGCGAGGTCAACCGGGCCAAGGCCGCCGAGGCCAAGGCGGTCGCCGCCGGTCCCGAAGCCCTGGTCGAGACGCCGGCCCGCGCCGTGGCCGCCGCGGCCGGCCGCGCCGCCGCCCGCCAGGCCGGCCTGGCGCCGCTGATGGCCGACATGGTTCAGGCCGCCGACGCGCCCGAGACGCCGCGCCAGGTCAAGGCGGCCATCGCCCAGGTCATGGCGCTGAGCGCCCGCGTTGACGGCCAGATCAGCGGTCCGGAGATCCGCCAGGCCCTGCAGCGCTCGGGCCTGTTCCTGGAGGCGCGTCTGGCCGCCAGCGAACCGGTCGGGCGCACCGCGTTCGGAACCTTGACCGCGCCGCCCAAGACCGTCTCGACCCCGACGCCCAACAGCGACATGAAGGCGGCGCTGCTGGTGTTCCGCGAGGTGGTCAAGAACTGGGTCGAGGCCATGCCGCCGACTTCGGCGCAAGCCGGGCCCCAGCCGACCGCGACCTCCAACCCGGCCGCCACGGCGGCGGCGTCCTCGGCGCAGCTGGCCGATCGTGGTACGCCCCAGGCCCTGTCCGCGGCGACGGCCAACGCCGTTTCGCTCGCCTCCGACATCGAGGCGCCGGCCGCGCCTCCGCCGACCGACGACGGGGCTCCGGCGCCTGGCGTCGCCAGGCCGAATGTCGCCGCGCCCTGGCAGGCCATCCGCCCCGCGCCCGAACCGCCGCCGCCTCTGCCGGCTTTCGGCGCGATCGAGGCCGAGGACTTTCCGCCCACGCCCCTCACGGCGCCGCGTGTCGCCTCGGCGGCGGCCATGGCCTATGGCGGCCCCGAGGTCGCGCCCGGTCCGCCGTCCCAGACCCCGCCGCCCTATGCCGGCGCCCCGACCCACGCCCAGGGCGCGGCCCAGCCCGGCCTGCCCGCCGGCGCCGCGCCGCACCTGGTGGCCCAGCGCCTGCTGACCGAGACGGGCGCGGCCCTGGCGCGCACCGAGCTGCTGCAGATCGCTTCGCTGCCCGAGCCGCCGCCGGCCGGTCGGCCGGTGGACGAGCACGCCCAGCGCTGGGTGTTCGACATGCCGTTCATGACCCCCCAGGGGCCCGCCGCCGCCCAGTTCGAGATCAGCCGCGACGGTGGCGGCTCCGGCGGCGGGGAGGGCGGTTCCGCCCTGGGCCGCACCTGGCGCGCGCGCTTCTCGCTGGACGTCGAGCCGATGGGACCCGTCCACGCCCAGGTGGCCCTGACCGGCGACCGGGCTCGCGTTTCGCTATGGGCCGAGCGTCCGACCGCCATGGCCCGCCTGCGGGTCGGCGAGGAGCGCCTGGGCAGCGCCCTGCGCGAGGCGGCGCTGGAGCCCGAGATCGCCTTCCACACCGGCCAGCCGCGCGCCCCGGCCGCCGCGCCCGGCCAGTTCCTGGACCAGGCCACATGACCGGCCCGATCCGCTCGACCGGTCCGCGCATCGCCGTGGCCCTGCAATACGAAGAGCCCGGCGCGCCGCGCGTGGTGGCCAGCGGTCGCGGCTGGGTCGGCGACAAGATCATCGAGACCGCTCGCGAGCACGGCGTGCCCATCGAGGAGAACTCGGCCCTGGCCCAGGCCCTGTCGACCATCGAGCTCGACGAGGAAATCCCCGAGGCGCTCTACGTGGCCGTGGCCGAGATCCTGGGGTTCATTCTGCGCAGCGCCGAGGGGCGGTAGTTTGGGGCGGGTGGCTCACCCACTTGCCCCCACCTGACCGCTTCGCGGTCTGTCCGCCCCCGTAGGGGGCGGAGGACGCCGCACGGAGCCCTCTTCCCCCTTCGGGGGAAGACGACCGCGAAGCGGTCCGTAGGGGGCAAGTGTTCGCCGAACCGTCCTAACCCGCCGAGGACAGCGCCGCGTCGATCGCTTCAACCACCCGGGGATCGTCCACCGTGATGTCCGGCGCGAAGCGGCCCACGACCTGACCGTCGCGGCCGACCAGGAACTTCTCGAAGTTCCACGCCACGTCGCTGGGGCCGCCGGTCTCGATGCCATAGCTTTTCAGACGTTCGCGCATGGGCCCGTCGCCGGTCGCGGCCGGCTGAGCCTGGGTCAGGCCCTGATACAGCGGATGGATGTCCTCGCCGGTGACGCTGATCTTGGAGAACATCGGGAAGGTCACGTCGTAGGTCGTCGAGCAGAAGGTCGCGATCTCTTCGTCCGAGCCCGGCTCCTGACCCTTGAAGTTGTTGGCCGGGAAGCCCAGCACCTCCAGCCCGTCCGCCTGCTTGTCGCGGTACAGCGCCTCCAGGCCCTCGTACTGCTTGGTCAGGCCGCACTGCGAGGCGACATTGACGATCAGCAGCACCTTGCCCTGATAGTCGCCAAGGCTGGCCGGCGCGCCGTCGATGCGCTTGAGGGGGACGGCTTGGATGTCGCTCATCGGAAGGCTCCGCGAAAGGGTCGCGGCAGCCTAGCGCCCAATCACGCCAGCCTCCACCCGGCGGGCGAAAAGGATCGCGCCGGCGGCAAAGAAAAAGGCCCCGCTTTCGCGAGGCCTCTTCCAGTTCGGCAGGGTCGAAGCGCTTAGCCGCGCTTGTCGACGCCCACATAGTCGCGCTGCGTGGCGCCGGTGTAGAGCTGGCGCGGACGGCCGATCTTGCGGGTGGGGTCTTCGAACATTTCCTTCCACTGGCTGATCCAGCCGACGGTGCGGGCCAGGGCGAAGAGGACGGTGAACATCTCCTTCGGGAAGCCCATGGCGCGTAGGGTGATGCCCGAATAGAAGTCGATGTTCGGATAGAGCTTGCGGTCGATGAAGAACGGGTCGCTGAGCGCGACCTTTTCCAGCTCCATCGCCACTTGCAGCAGCGGGTCGTTGATGCCCAGCTGTTCCAGCACTTCGTAGCAGGTCTTCTGCATGACCTTCGCGCGCGGGTCGAAGTTCTTGTACACGCGGTGGCCGAAGCCCATCAGCTTGTACTTGCGGTCCTTCACGCCCTGCACATAGGCGGGGATGTTGTCGACCGTGCCGATTTCCTCGAGCATCTCCAGGGCTTCCTGGTTGGCGCCGCCGTGCGACGGACCCCAGAGGCAGGCGATGCCGGCGGCGATACAGGCGAACGGGTGAGCGCCCGACGAACCGGCCAGGCGGACGGTCGAGGTCGAGGCGTTCTGCTCGTGGTCGGCGTGCAGGATGAAGATGCGGTCCATGGCGCGGGTCAGGACGGGGTTGGGAACCCAATCCTCGGCCGGCACCGAGAAGCACATGCGCAGGAAGTTTTCCGAGTACGACAGCTCGTTGCGCGGCGTCACGAACGGACGGCCTTGCGAGTACTGGAAGGCGCGCGCGGCGATGGTCGGCATCTTGGCGATCAGGCGATGGGCGCTGATCTCGCGTTGCTTGGGATCATCGACGTTCAGGCTGTCGGAATAGAAGGCCGACAGGGCGCCGACCGCGCCGGTCATCACGGCCATCGGGTGGGCGTCGCGGCGGAAGCCCTGGAAGAAGCTGTCGAACTGGGCGTGCAGCATCGTGTGATAGGTGATGTTGCGTTCGAACTTGGTGAATTCGTCGGCCGTCGGCAGTTCGCCGTTCAGCAGCAGATGGCAGACCTCCAGGAACGAGGACTTCTCGGCCAGCTGGTCGATCGGATAGCCGCGGTGCAGCAAAATGCCGGCGTCGCCGTCGATATAGGTGATCTTGCTCTCGCACGACGCGGTCGAGGTGAAGCCCGGATCGAAGGTGAAGTGGTCGGAGTCGCCATAGAGCTTCCGCACGTCCAGGACGTCCGGACCGGTGCTGCCCTTGAGGATCGGCAGGTCGTAGTTCTTGTCGCCGATCGTCAGCGTGGCTTTGTCGGTCATGCGGGAGACCCCTTCAATAGTGGAACGATCAGTCCAGTTTTCGATTTCGCGGTTGCGTTATAGCGCCTCATGCGCGCGACGCCAGGGCGTCGTCAAGTCGCCCCAGAGACTCGTCGCGACCTAGCGCCGTCATGATCTTGTTCAGGTCGGGCGCTTGCGAGCCGCCGGTGAGGATTCCGCGCAACGACGGACCGAACTTGCCAAAGCCCACGCCTTCGGATTCCGCGAAGGATTTCAACAACGTCTCCAGTTCCGACAGCCCCCAGACCGGGGCCGCGCCCAGCGATGCGCGCAGGCGGGTCAGCCGTTCCACGGTCTCGTCGTTCAGTTGCTTGACGGTCTTTTCTTCTAGCGCCAGCGGACGCGCCTTCAGGGCGAAGGCGCAGTGCTCGGCCAACTCCAGGATGGTCTTGGCGCCTTCCTTGACCTGCGGCACCACGGCCAGCAGGCGCGCGGCGGTGTCGGCCGGCAGTTCGGCCTTTTGAGCCTGCAGAGCCTTGAGGGTCAGGTCGGCCAGGCGGCCGTCCTCGGCCTGGCGCAGATGCTGGCCGTTGATGAAGTTGAGCTTGGCCCAGTCCAGGCGGGCAGGGGCCTTGACCACGTCCTTGACGTCGAACCAGCTGATCGCCTGCTCGTCGTTGAAGACCTCGTCGTCGCCATGGCCCCAGCCCAGGCGGGCCAGGTAGTTGCGCATGCCTTCGGGGATGTAGCCCATGTCGGCGAACTCGCCGACGGCCTGGGCGCCGTGGCGCTTGGACAGCTTGGCGCCGTCCGGGCCGTGGATCAGCGGGATGTGGCCGAAGGCCGGCAGGGGCCAGCCATTGGCCTGATAGATCAGGGTCTGGCGGGCGGCGTTGTTCAGGTGGTCGTCGCCCCGGATCACGTGGGTGACGCCCATGTCGTGGTCGTCGACCACCACGGCCAGATTGTAGGTCGGAGCGCCGTCCGCGCGCAGCAGGACCAGGTCGTCCAGGTCGGCGTTGTTGAAGGTCACAGGACCCTTGACCAGGTCGTCGACCAGGGTCGTGCCCTCGGTCGGGCCCTTGAAGCGGATGACGTGCGGGGCGCTGGGATCGTTGGGCGGCGGGGCGTCGCGCCAGGGCGAGCGCAGGGCGGGGCCACCGGCCCGGGCCAGTTCGCGCGCGGCGGCCAGTTCCTCGACGGTCATCCAGCAGCGATAGGCGCGACCGGCGGCCAGCATCTCCTCGACGACGGCCCGGTGGCGGTCGGCGCGGCTGTACTGGAAGACGACCTCGTCGTCGGACTTCAGGCCCAGCCAGTCCAGGCCTTCGAAGATCGCGGCGACGGCGGCTTCGGTCGAACGCTCGCGATCGGTGTCCTCGACGCGAACAAGGAACTTCCCACCCGTATGGCGTGCATATAACCAGTTGAACAGCGCCGTGCGTGCGCCGCCGATGTGCAGGAAGCCGGTCGGCGACGGGGCGAAGCGGGTGACGACTTGAGCGGTCGTCGGGGCGGGGGAATTGGTCATCGGAACCGAGGCTGACGTACTGGAGGCCACCGACGTGGCGAGGACCGCGACGCCGGACAAGGTCGGCGGCGGCTGGGCGGCGCGTCTTAGCACGCGGATTCGCGCGCGTCCTAGTCCGGCGCAGGTCGCGGCCACGCTGATCGGCGAGATCGACGCCAATCGCGAGCGCTGGATGCTGTGGTCGCCGGTGGCGTTCGGCCTGGGCGCGGCCGGTTATCTGGAACTGAGGACCGAGCCGTCCTGGGCCTTGTTGGTCGGGGCGACGGTGGGGCTGGCCGCTCTGGCCTGGAGGATTGGACGTCGCTCGACGCGAGGCCTGTCGGTGTTTCTGGTCCTGGCGACCTTCCTGGCGGCGGGGGCGCTGGCGGGCAAGGTGCGCTCCCACGCCGTCGCCGCGCCGATCCTGGCCGGCGAGCGGGCGGTGATGACGATCGACGGCTTCGTGGTCGACGTGGTCAGTCCGGGCGCGGGTGGGCCGCGCCTGCTGATCGCGCCGGTGGAGATCAGCCGCCTGGCGCCCGCGGACACGCCCAAGCGGGTGCGGGTGACCGTCGAGCCGGAGGACATCCCCGCGCCGGGCCAGGCGATCCGCCTGCGGGCCATGTTGGGACCGCCGCCGCCGCCCGCCGCGCCCGGGGCCTACGACTTCGCCCGCGACGCCTGGTTCCATGGCGTGGGCGGGGTGGGATTCGCCATCGGCCAGTCGCGGCCGGCGGACCTGGACCCGCCGCCCTGGCGGTTGCGGGCGGTCATGGCGGTCAACGCCTTCCGCTGGCGGCTGGCCAGCCGGATCATCCAGGACATGGGGGTGGAGAACGGCGGGATCGCCGCGGCCATGGTCACCGGGCATGAGGCCTGGGTCACCCAAGCCCAGACCGACGCCATGCGGGCTTCGGGGCTGGCGCACATCGTGTCGATCTCGGGCCTGCACATGGCCATTGTCGGTGGCTTCCTGTTCGGCCTGGTGCGACTGGTGATCGCCGCCTGGCCGTGGGTCGCGTTGCGTGTTCCAGGCAAGAAGATCGCGGCCCTGGCCGGGCTGGCGGCGATCGGGACCTATCTGGTGATCTCCGGCGCGCCGCCGCCGGCCCTGCGGGCGGCGATCACCGCCACCGTGGCCTTCGCCGCCATCCTGTTCGACCGCCAGGCCATCACCCTGCACGGCTTGGCGATCGCGGCGCTGATCATCCTGCTGGTCCAACCGGAGTCGGCGGGCGCGCCAGGCTTCCAGATGTCGTTCGCCGCCACCGCCGCCCTGGTCGCCTTGGCCGAGGCCTGGCCGCGTCCGGTGCGCGAGATCTCCGTGCCCTGGCCGATCTGGGCCTTTCAGGCCGCCAGCGGCTGGCTGGCGGTCAGCATCGGGGCCAGTTTCGTGGCGGGGATGGCCACGGGGCCGTTCGCCATGCAGCACTTCAACCGCGTGGCCGTCTGGGGCTTGCCGGCCAATCTGGCGGTCGCGCCGCTGTCGTCGTTCGTGATCATGCCGTTCCTGGCGATCGGCGCGGCCCTGGAGCCGTTCCACCTGGGCGGACCGTTCCTGACCGTGGCCGGCTGGGGCATCGGGGCGATGATGTGGGTCGCCGACGGTTTCGCCAGCGTGAGCGGCGCGCAGCGGGTGGTGGCCAGCGGCCCGCCGTTCACCCTGGCCCTGGCCTTTGTCGGCCTGATGCTGCTGTGCCTGTGGCGCGGCCGCCTGCGCTGGCTCGGCGTGCCCCTGGCCCTCGCGGTGGCCCTGTGGCCGCGCGCCACGCCGCCCGACGTCTGGATCGCCCCCGACGGCGGCACGGCGGCCGTGCGCCAGGGCGGCGAGGCGGTGTTGCTGCGCCCTGACGCCCGCCGGTTCGGGGCCGAGCTATGGGGCCGCCGGCGAGGCCTTGTCGTGCCCGAGAGCGCGGCGCCCAGTCCGCTCTACGCCTGCGACCGCCGCTCCTGCGCCCCGACCGCCCAGGCGCCGGTCGCCCTGGCCCTGTCGTGGAGCAAGACCGCGCCGGACGCCGAGGGGCTGGCGGCGATGTGCGCGGGGGCCGAGATCGTGGTGCTGCGCGGCGCCGCTTTGGCCATGCCCGCGGCCTGTCGTGACAGGATCGTGCTGGACGCCGATGACTTCGCGACCGGCGGGTCGGCCGAGCTGTATCGGCGAAACGGCGACTGGTGGATCGTCTGGGCCCAGCCCCTGCGCGGCGTGCGGCCCTGGACCGGCGCCTAGGTCGCGATCCAGGCGTTAGGCCGAAAGGCCGGAACGGAGACGGGCATGGAACGGCAAGGCGGGTGCGCCTGCGGGGCGGTGCGATACGTGGCGCAGGGCGGACCGCTGCGCGTGGGGCTGTGTCACTGCCTGACCTGCCGCAAGCGCCATGGCGCGCCCTGCAACGCCTTCGCGGCCTATCGGCGGGACAAGGTGCGGGTGAGGGGGGCGACCAGCGTCTGGCGCGAGCAGCACGGCCTCTATCATGGCTGCGCGACCTGCGGCGCGCCGCTGTTCTGGACGGCGCTGGACGAAAGCGACGATGAGATCGAGATCCACCTGGGCGGACTGGACGACACGGGCCAGTTCACGCCGCAATACGAGATCTGGGTCAAGCGGCGCGAGCCCTGGTTGCCGCCGCTGAACGTGCCACAATATGTCGAAAACCGGCCGGCGGGGATGGCGTCGTAGACTCAAAGCGCCGCTCATCCCGGCGAGCGCCGGGACGCAGATGGAGTGGCCGAGCCCCTCAAACAGAAGGGCGCTGAGTCCGTCCAATCAGACTCAGCGCCCTATGATCTCGGTCCCGGCGCTCGCCGGGATGAGCGGATCAAAAAATCTAGTGATACCGCCGGATCAGCCCCACCAGCTTGCCCTGCACCTCGACCTGGTCGGGACCGAAGATGCGGGTTTCGTACTTGGGGTTGGCGGCTTCCAGGGCGATCGAACCGCCCTTCTTGCGCAGGCGCTTGAGGGTGGCTTCCTCGCCGACCAGGGCCACGACGATCTCGCCGCTGTTGGCGGTGTCGCCCTTCTTGATGATCACATAGTCGCCATCGAGGATGCCGGCCTCGATCATCGAGTCGCCCTGCACCTCGAGCACGTAATGCTCGCCGGCGCCCAGCATGGTCTCGGGCACCGGCAGGCGCTCGCGTTCGTGCTGGATGGCGTCGATCGGCGTGCCGGCGGCGATGCGGCCCAGGATCGGCAGCTCGCGGGTGTTGTCGGCGGCCATCTGCGGCGCGGGGATCGCCGGCGCCGTGCCGCCGCCTTCGACCACCTGGGGCTTGAACGTCCCGCGCCCCTTGGGCGGCGAGGCCGTCGTGGCCTGCTGGGGCAGCTTGACCACCTCCAGCGCCCGCGCCCGGTGGGCCAGGCGGCGGATGAAGCCCCGTTCTTCCAGGGCGGTGATCAGCCGGTGGATGCCGGACTTGGACGCCAGGTCCAGCGCCTCCTTCATCTCGTCGAAGGACGGGGAGACGCCGGTCTCCTTGATCCGCTCGTGGATGAACATCAGCAGCTCGTGCTGCTTGCGCGTAAGCATGTCCGGCCTCGCCAGTCGTCGCGGAACAAACCGCAAACCTCTGCAGATGTTCTCTAGGTGTTCTTCGTTGATGTCAAGTTAACGGTGTTCGCTGGGCGTTCCGCTTATTTTCCCAGGAAATACAACGTCGGACCCGGACTGATGGCGAGGTCGGAGCGGCGCGCGGAAAGGCTTGAAGGGAATCGGCGACGACGATGCGGTCCCGATCAGCCGTCCAAGTCGCCTCAGGCCTTGCCCGGATGCCGTTCGGCCATGTAACGGCCCGGCGCGGCGCCGAGCGCCTTTCGGAACATGGTCACGAAGCTGGGCGTGCTTTCGTAGCCCAGGTCGGCGGCGACCGTCTGGATCGAGGCGCCGCCCGCCAGCCACTTCACGGCCAGCACGATGCCCAGTTGCTGGCGCCAGCGGCCGAAGCTCATGCCAGTTTCGCGGCTGATCAGCCGCATGAGGGTCCGCTCGCTCATGCCGGCGCGCTTGGCCCAGCTGTCCAGGGTGCCGCGCGCCGCCGGCGAGGCCATCATCGCCTCGACGATGCCGCGCAGGCGACGGTCGGTCGGCATCGGCAGGTGAAGGTCCTCGACCTGGGCCGCCGCCAGCTCGTCGAGCAGCACCGACACCAGGCGCGAATTGGCCCCGCCTTCCTCGTAGAGATAGGGCAGGTGCGCGGCGCGGGTCAGGAGCTCGCGCAGCAGCGGCGTCACCGACACCGCGCGACAGGCCGAGGGCAGGCCCGCCCCGACGTCCGGATCGATGAAGGCGTTATAGCCTTCGAGCGCGCCGCTGGCCTTGACGGCGTGCAGCGCGCCGCCCGGGATCCAGATGGCGCTGCGTGGCGGCACGATCCAGAGGCCGCCCTCGACCTCGCAACTGAGCGCGCCGCGCTGCACCAGGATGATCTGTCCCTTCCGGTGGCGGTGATGGTCCAGCTCGATCCCGCCCACGTCGTCCATCGTCGCGCCGAAGGCTACGATGGGGCGAGGCACGTCGTCCGGCTCGACCCAGTCGGCGTCCGCATCGGCGACGTTCAGGATCGGCATGGCGCGCGTCCGGACTGGAGCGTGTTGATGGCGAGATTGAATAACATTCTGTCCAGCCTTTGGAATGACGCCAATCTCGCTCCCGGCTATCCGATCGACTTGAAGAAGTCGAGGCCGCCCTGGCGTCGCGCATCGGGAAGGATTGCACCGTGACCACATTGGCCAGCGACCGGGTCGCTCAACTGTTGACCAGGCTGCACCAGGACGCCGAGGCCTCCGACCGCGAACACGTGGAAGCGATGATGTCGGCCATCGAGGCCCCGGGCGCGTCGATGGACGAACTGATCGCCTGTCTTCTGGCCGAGGAACGCTCGGACTATCGGGGCGTCTATCGCCGCTATGCTGGCAACTACCTGGCCGTCACTCCGACCTACGGACGGTTCCTCTACGCCATGGCCCGGGCCTGCAAGGCGACCCGTATCGTGGAGTTCGGTACGTCGATGGGGATCTCGACGATCTATCTGGCGGCCGCCCTGCGCGACAACGGCGGCGGGTGTTTGATCGGATCGGAGTTCGAACCCGCCAAGGTGGCGCGAGCCCGCGCCAACCTCGACGCCGCGGGCCTGGGCGACCTGGTCGAGATCCGCGAGGGTGACGCGCGCGAGACACTGCGGGACGTCGGCGGCGAGGTCGACCTGCTGCTGGTCGATGGCGCGTTCTCGCTCTACCTGCCGGTGCTCAAGCTGGTCGAGCCCTATCTGAGGCCAGGCGCGGCGGTTCTGGGCGAGAACGCCTTCGACCCGGATTACCTGGGCTATGTCCGCGATCCCGCCAACGGCTACGTCTCTCAGACGTTGCCCCTGGACGAGGGGCGCGGCAACGAATTCGCCGTGCGGGTCGCGTGATGGCGAAGATGACCTTGTCCCTGCGCCCGCCGCCCAAAGCTCCCGGGCGGCTGAGCCGGGCGCTGACACGCCTGCTGATGAAGCGCGCGACCGTCGCCGCCGTTGAGTCGCTGGCCGATCGCTTCCGGCTGATCACGCTGGAAGGTCCGGCGTTGGCGGGCGCGACCTGGACTCCGGGACAGAAGATCCAGATCGCCATGGGGTCGGCGTTCGTGGCGCGCACCTACACGCCCTTGGACTGGGACCTGGCGGCGGGGCGCATCCGCATTCTCGGCTACGCCCATGGCGTCGGACCGGGAAGCGCCTGGCTCGAGACGCTGCGGCCCGGCGTCGAATGCGACATCTTCGGACCTCGCGCTTCGCTGGAAGTGCGGGACATGACCGGCCCTCTGGCCGTGTTCGGCGACGAGACCTCGATGGGCCTGGCTCACGCCTTGGCCGGGCAGGATCGCGGCCGGACCGTCGCTTGCGCCTTTGAGGTCGGCGATCCGGACGGCGCCAGGCGGGTGGCGACGCGGCTTGGGCTTGCGAACGCGACGCTGTTTGCGCGATCTGGCGACGACGGGCATATGGAGGCGATGGCGGCCGGGCTCGCGTCGCTGGCCGCCACCGGCGCGTCCTTCGTCCTGACGGGCAGGGCGGGCGCGATCCAGAGGCTCCGGCTGGGTCTGAAGACGCTGGCGGTTCCGCCGGCCCGCATAGCGGTCAAGGCCTACTGGGCGCCGGGCAAGGTCGGGATGGACTGACGGCCGGTCGCGGGGCGAGGACCGCGCACGGCCTCTAACCCAGCAGCGCCTTCGTCGCCGCCGTCACGTCGGCCTGGCGCATCAGGCTTTCGCCGACCAGCATGGCCTTGGCGCCGGCCGCCTCCATGCGCACGGCGTCGGCGGTGACGAACAGGCCGCTCTCGGTGACCAGCAGGGCGTCCTTCGGGGCCTGGGCGGCCAGGCGTTCGGTGACGGCCAGGTCGACGACGAAGCTCTTCAGGTCGCGGTTGTTGATCCCCACGAAGGTCGAGCCCAGCTTGCCGGCCCGGTCCATCTCGGCTTCGTCATGCACCTCGACCAGGGCGTCCATGCCCAGGCGCGCGGCTTCGCTCATGAGGTCGGCGGCCAGGGCGTCGTCGATCATGGCCAGGATGACCAGGATGGCGTCGGCGCCCAGGGCGCGGCTCTCGGCCACCTGCCAGGGATCGACCAGGAAGTCCTTGCGGATGCAGGGCAGGGCGACCGCCGCGCGGGCGTCGATCAGGTAGCCGTCGGCGCCCTGGAAGCTGGGGCCGTCGGTGAGCACGGACAGGCACGAGGCGCCGCCGGCCGCGTAGTTGCGGGCCAGGGCGGGCGGGTCGAAATCGGCGCGGATCAGGCCCTTGGACGGCGAGGCCTTCTTGATCTCGGCGATCAGGGCCAGCTTGCCGGGCGCATGGTCGTTTTCCAGGGCGGCCTTGAAGCCGCGCGGGCTGCTGGCGGCCTTGGCGGCGTTGTCGACCTGGGCGAATGAGCGGCGACGCTTCCGATCGGCCACGTCCTCGCGCTTGTAGGCGGCGATCTTGGCGAGGATGTCGGTCATGCGGTCACTGTTTCGGAATTGGTGGCGGCCACCAGACCGGCCAGGGCCGCCTGGGCGCGGCCGTCGTCGAGCACGGCGCCGGCCAGTTCGACACCCTCGCGCAGGGTCTCGACCTTGTCGGCCACCAGGAAAGCGGCGGCGGCGTTGAGCATGACGATGTCGCGATATGGGCCTTTCTGGCCGCCCAGCAGGGCGGTCAGGGCCGCGGCGTTGTAGGCGGGTTCGCCGCCGGTGATGTCGGCCAGGGCGGCGCGGGGCAAGCCCACGGCCTCCGGGGTGATCGTGAACAGTCGCACCGACCCGTCCCGCCATTCGGCGACCTCGGTCTCGCCGGTGGTGGTCAGCTCGTCCATGCCGGCCCCGTGCACCGACCAGGCGCGCTCGGCCCCCAGCGCGCCCAGCGCCTTGGCCACCGGCTCGACGAAGCGGTGGGCCGAGACGCCGACCACCTGGCGCTTGGCGCCGGCCGGATTGGTCAGCGGACCCAGCAGGTTGAAGATAGTGCGGAAGCCCAGTTGCTGGCGGATCGGCGAGACGTGCTTCATCGCCCCGTGATGCGACTGGGCGAACAGGAAGCAGATGCCGGCCGTGTCCAGCGCATGGCGCTGCTGGGCCAGGCTGGCGTCGATATTGACGCCCAGGGCGGCCAGGACGTCGGCGGTGCCGGACTTGGAGGTGATCGCCCGGTTGCCGTGCTTGGCGACCTTGAGACCCCCGCCGGCGGCGACGAAGCCCACGGCGGTGGAGATGTTCAGGGTGTGCAGGCCGTCGCCGCCGGTGCCGCAGACGTCGACGACGTCATACGGGTGATCCAGGTGGATGGCCGCGCGACGCATGGCGCGGGCGCAGGCGGTGATCTCGCCCACGGTCTCGCCCCGCAGGCGCATGGCGGTGACCGCCGCGGCCACCTGGGCGGGCGTGGGCTCGCCGCGCAGGCAGGCGGCGAAGAACAGCTCGGCGTCGTCCTCGTCGAGGGTCTGGCCGTCGGCCAGCTTGGCCAGCAGGGGCTTGAAAGCGTCCGACATGCCTAGACCCAGATCGCCGCGTCGCGCTGCACCTTGGCCAGGTCCAGGAAGTTGGCCAGCAGCTGGTGGCCGCCCTCGGTGGCGATGGACTCCGGGTGGAACTGCACGCCGTAGACCGGACGGGTCTTGTGCTGCACGCCCATGATCTCGCCGTCCTCGGTCCAGGCGGTGATCTCCAGGTCGTCGGGCAGGGTGGTCTTGTCGACCGCCAGGCTGTGATAGCGCGTGGCGATGAACGGGTTGGGCAGGCCTTTGAACACGCCCTGGTCGTTGTGGAAGATCTTGCTGGTCTTGCCGTGCATCACTTCCTTGGCGCGGATCACGTCGCCGCCATAGGCCTGGCCGATGGCCTGGTGGCCCAGGCACACGCCCAGGATCGCCAGGTCGTCGGGCGCGCCGCGCAGCAGCGGCAGGCAGATGCCCGCCTGGTCCGGGTCCTTGGGGCCGGGCGACAGCAGCACCGCGCTCGGCTTGAGGCCCAGGGCCTCCTGCACCGACAGGTCGTCGTTGCGATGCACGACGGTGTCGGCCCCCAGCTCGTTCAGATAGTGGACGAGGTTGTAGGTGAAGCTGTCGTAGTTATCGATGACGAGGATCATGACGCCGCCAAGCTCTTGAATGGACCGCCCGAACGCTGCGGACCCTGCGCGGTCGTGGACGCAGGGGTACATCGTTCAGTTCAGCTCGGGTTGCAAGGGCCGAGGGGCCGTTCAGTCCTGGGTCCGCTCCGCCAGGGCCGTCGTCATCGCCTCGACGACGGGGGGCCAGTCGCCGGCCGTGGGCTGACGAAACTGGCGCAGGCCGGCGTACCAGGGGGTGTCCTCGCGCTCCAGCTCCCAGCGCCAGCAGGTGTCGAAGCGGTTCAGCATCCAGACCGGCGTGCCGATCGCCCCCGCCAGGTGAGCGACGGCGGTGTCGACGCTGATCACCAGGTCCAGATTGGCGACCAGGGCGGCGGTCTCGACGAAGTCGGTCAGGTCGCTGGTGAAGTCGTGGAGCACCATGCCCGGCGGCGGGTCTCGCGCTTCCAGGCCCGGTTCGTCCTTTTGCAGGGACACGAAACTCACACCGGGCACGGAGGCCAGGGGCGCCAGCTGCGCGAGCCGAACCGAGCGGCGCTTGTCGACGGCGTCGACCCTGGGCTGCCAGGGACGTCGCCCGCCGGACCAGACCAGGCCGACCTTAAGGCCCTCCAGCGGCGCCAGGCGCTCGGCCCAGGCCGCCGCGCGGTCCGGATCGGGCCGCAGATAGGGCGCGCCGTCGATGGTCTGGTCATCCTGCTCCAACACCCCGCCCAGGCTGAGCAGCGGCAGATGGGCGTCGAAATCGGGCAGGGGATCGCCGTACCCGACGACCTCGATCCCGGGCCATTGGTCACGCAACAGCGAGATCAGCGGCTTGTGGGCCTCCAGGATCAGCCGGGCGTCGGGCGCCAGGCGGGCGGCCGCCAACGGCGCCAGGCGGCAAAACTGCAGGATGTCCCCCAGGCCTTGCTCGGCGGTGATCAGCAGCTTGCCGCCGGGCAAGGGAGACCCGTCCCATTCCGGCTGGATGAAGACGCGATTGTCGGGTCGATCTTCAGTCTTCCAGCGCCAGTGATACTGCGCCCAGCCTTCCCTGTATTGGCCGACCTTCAACAGGACGAGGCCCAGGTTGTAATGCAGGCTGGCGTCCTCGGGCGCCAGGCTCAGGCCGGTGCGGTAGACCATCTCGGCGTCGGCGACCCGGCCCAACTGGTTCAGCAGCACGCCCATGTCGTTCAGAATCCTGGGGTCGTCCTGCCTGAGGCGCAGCGCTTCCTGCAGGGCCTGGCCGGCCTCTTCCAACCGACCCAGCGCGTGCAGCGACTTGCCCAGGTTGTGGCGCGCGCCGACATGGGTCGGGTCCAGGGTCGTCGCGGTGCGATAGCAGGCCTCGGCCTCGGCGTGACGGTCCAGGTCGGTCAGGGCTATGCCGAGGTTGTTGTGGAACACCGGCGAGCCGGGCGACAGCTCGATCGCTCGCTGAAAGAAGGCCAGGGCCTCGGCGTTGCGGCCTTGCCGGCCCAGGACGAGGCCCAGATTGTTATTGGCTTCGAGCGCCTCGGGGGCGAGCGCGAGGACCCGCCGGTAGCGGGTCTCGGCCTCGGCGAAGCGGCCGAGCTGCTGCAGGGCCACGCCCTCGCCGAACAGGTGGTGGACCTCGCCGGGCTCGAGCGCGCGGGCCTTGTCCGCCCAGTCCCGCGCCAGGTCGGATCGGCCGAACTGTTCGGCCAGCAGGCTCATCAACCGCCAGGCCTCGGCGTGGCCAGGATTGGCGGTCAGCACCTCGCCATAGGCGGCTTGAGCCTCGGCGAAACGGTCCGCCTGATGGTGAGCCAGGCCTTCCTGGAAGCGAGCGGCGATCAGATCCTGCACTTTGACTCTTCGAGAGGCGCATCGTCGGAGCGGCGACTATTTCAGAGTCTTCGGCGATTGCACACAGCGGCGGTTGGACGCGGTCCGCGAGGCGGCTCAGCCGCGCGCCCGCTCCGCCAGGGCCGCCGCGAGCGCCGTGATGACGCTGTCCCAATCGCCGGCCGCGGGCTGACGAAACTGCCGCAGGCCCGCGTACCAGGGGGTGTCTTCGCGCTCCAGCTCCCAGCGCCAGCAGGTGTCGAAGCGATTGAGCAGCCAGACCGGCGTTCCGATCGCCCCGGCCAGGTGGGCGACGGCGGTGTCGACGCTGATCACCAGGTCCAGATTGGCCGCGACGGCGGCGGTCTCGACAAAATCGGTCAGATCCTCGCCAAGGTCGAGCAGGGTCATGCCGGCCGGCGGATCCTTGGCCTGGGCGGCGGGGGCCTCCTTCTGCAGCGAGACGAACGACACGCCGGGAACGGCGGCCAGGGGCGCGAGGGCGGCCAGGGTCACCGAGCGCTTGCGGTCGTTGGTCCCCAGGAGCTGACCGCCGGCCCAGACCAGGCCGACCTTCAGACCCTTCAGCGGCGCCAGGCGCTGGGCCCAGGCCGCCACGCGGTCCGGATCGGGCCGCAGATAGGGCGCGCCGTCGATGGTCTGATGGTCCTGCCCCAGCACGCCGCCCAGGCTGAGCAGCGGCAGGTGGGCGTCGAAGGCGGGCAGGGGATCGTCGTGACCGATGACCTCGATCCCGGGCCATTGGTCGCGCAGCAGCGAGATCAGCGGCCTGTGAACCTCGAAGGTCAGCCGCGCGTCGGGCGCCAGGCGGGCGGCCGCCAAGGGCGCCAGGCGGCAAAATTGCAAGGTGTCGCCCAGGCCCTGTTCGGCGTTGATCAGCAGGCGGCCGGCGGGCAGGGGGGAGCCGTCCCATTCCGGCTGAGTGAAGCCGCGTTGGCGGGTCCGATAGTCCTCGGTCTTCCAACGCCAGTGATACTGCGCCCAACCTTCCTCGTATTGGCCGGTCAACAGCAGGACGAGGCCGAGATTGTAGTGCAGGCCGGCGTCCTCCGGCGTGATGGCCAGGCCGGCGCGAAGCACCATCTCGGCGTCGGCGACCCGGCCCAGCTCGTGCAACAGTATGCCCATGTCGTTCAGGGCGCCGGCGTCCTCCGGCCGCAGGCGCAAGGCCTCCTGCAGGGCCAGGCCGGCCTCCTCGAGCCGGCCCGCCGCGTGCAGCGCCTTGCCCAGGTTATGGTGGGCGTCGACATAGCCCGGATCCAGAAGGACCGCGGCGCGGAAGCTGGGCGCGGCCTCGGCGTGGCGGCTCAGGTCGTTCAGGGCGATGCCGAGGTTGTTGTGGAAGGCCGGCTTGTTCGGCGCCAGTCGGACCGCCTGTCTAGCGACGTCCAGGGCCTCTTCCTTCCGACCCTGCTTGCCCAACAGGATGCCCAGATTGTTGTAGGCGTCGGCCAGCTCGGGGTGGAGATCCATGATCTGGCGATAGCGCGCCTCGGCGTCGGCGGGACGGCCGATCTCCTGCAGGGTCACGGCCTCGGAAAAGGCGAAACTGACGTTCTCGGGCTCCAGGGCGATGGCCTTGCCGATCCAGTCCAGCGCCAGGTCGGGCCGGCCGAACTGCTTGGCCAGCTGACTCATCACCTGCCAGGCTTCGGCGTGACGCGGATCGGCGAGCAGGACCTCGCTGAGAGCGTCCTGGGCCTCGGCGAAGCGTCCGGCCCTCTGATGGGCCAGGCCTTCCTGGAAACGAGCGGCGATCGGGTCGTGCACGGCGACTCTCGGGGACGATAAGGCGCCGACTATTCCAGAGTCGGGGCGCGATGCACGTGATTTGCGACGATATGGGACATTGCGACGCTGGCGCGGTCGGGCATGCTGTCGGCCATGGATCCCGCTGATTCCGCCCTCGACACCGCCGCCCTGGCCTATGCCCGAGCCCTGCTGCGCAAACCGATGCGCCGGCAGAGGATGGGGCCGGTCCTGGCCGCCGCCGCCTTCGCGGCGCTCAGCGCGGTGACCTTCGCCACGGTGATGATCATGGCCCCGCCGGCGGTCGTGCAGCATCTGCCGTCGGACCGTCTGGGCGACTAGGACCAGACGGCGCCTGCTGGGCGGGCGCCCCGATCGCAAGGCGTCCGGCGTCATCGCCGTCTCTTGCCAGGTTCCATGATTGCTCCTCCCATGCCTCGCGCAAACGAGGGGACGATCATGGGCATTTCGCGACGCCGGTTTCTGGGCGCGGTCGGTTCGGCCGGCGGCTATGGAGCGCTCTACACCACCATGATGGGCATGGGCCTGCTGGCCGCGCCGCGCGCCTATGCCGGCGCGCCCAAGCTGGGCCTGGCCGGCGGCAAGGGCGCTTCGGTGGCGATCCTGGGGGCGGGCGTGGCCGGCCTGGTCTCGGCCTACGAGCTGCGCAAGGCCGGCTACAACGTCACGGTTCTGGAAGCGCGTGACCGTCCGGGCGGCCGGGCCTGGTCGGTGCGGTCGGGCACGAAGATCGTTCAGACGGGCCGACCCGACCAGACCGTCGACTGGACCGCCGGCAAGAACGACTATTTCAACGCCGGCCCCGCCCGCATCCCGCAGTGGCACCACGCCATCCTCGGCTATTGCCAGGAACTGGGCGTGCCGCTGGAGGTGATGGTCAACGCCAACCGCTCGGCCAAGCTGGATTTCGGCGGCCAGGTGGTCACCGAGCGCCAGGCGGTCAACGACACCCGCGGGGCCTTCACCGAACTGCTGGCCAAGGCCGTCGACAAGGGCGCGCTGGACCAGGAGCTGACCGGGATCGATAAGCAGAAGCTGGTGGGTTACTTGTCGGCCTACGGCGACCTGTCGAAGAATACCTATGCGGGCTCGACCCGGGCGGGCTTCCTGGCCTCGCCGGGCGGCTACGACCATCCGCCCAAGGGCGGGCCGCCGCTGCATATGGCCGACATGATGAAATCCCAGTTCTGGGGCGCCAGCCTGATCTTCGAGGAGATCATCGACATGCAGGCCACCATGCTGCAGCCGGTGGGCGGCATGGACCGGATTTCCTACGCCCTCTACGAGCAGGTGAAGCCGGCGGTGAAGTTCGAGGCGGTGGTCAAGGAACTGCGCAAGACCGGCCCCCAAGGGAAGAAGAATGGGGGCGTCAAGATCGTCTACGCCGACAAGGCCGGCGTCCAGACGCTGGAGGCCGACTACTGCATTTGCACGATCCCGTTGCCGGTGCTGGCCAAGATTCCGTCCGACTTCGCCCCGCGCGTGAAACAGGCCATCGCCGCCGGTGAATATCACCACGGCACCAAGGTGGCCTGGGAGAGCCGGCGGTTCTGGGAGCAGGACGACTTCCAGTACGGCGGCCTGGGCTGGACCGACGAGGCCAATGAGCTGGTCTGGTACCCCAGCGGCGGCATCGGCGAGAAGACCGGCATCCTGGTCGGCGCCTATTCGATCGGCTTCTCGGGTCCGGCCAGCCCGCCGAAATACGCGGCCATGTCGTTTGAGGAGCGCTTCGCCCTGTCGCGCAAGGTGATCGAGAAGTTCCACCCCGGTCACGGCCAGGAGCTGACCAAGCCGTTCACCGTCTCATGGATGCAGACGCCCTACAGCGAGGGCGTGGCCGTGGGCTGGAAGGACGAGCAGCGGGCCACCGACTACGCCGAGCTGTGCAAGCCCGACGGCGCCTTCTATTTCGCCGGCGAGCACATGAGCTATATCAACGCCTGGCAGGAGGGCGCGGCGCTGTCGGCGCACGAGGCGCTGAAGCTGATCCAGGCCCGGGTGTCGGCGGTTTAGGGGATGACGCATGACCAGCGAGGCGCGGCTCGCCCAGCTTGAGGACGAACGCGCGATCCGGCGGCTCACCGCCGTCTATGGTGAGGCGGTCGGTCGCCTCGACGCCCACGCGGCGGCGTCGACCTATGTCGAGGACGGTCGCGTCTCGATCCTGGGGCGGGAGACGGTCGGGCGCGTCGCGATCGAAGCCGGCATGCGGGCCAGTTTCGAGGCCCATGCGCTGCTTCAGTTCGCCGCCCATGGCGGGCTGATCGACATTGCCGGAGATCGGGCGACGGCGCGCTGGTCGACGGTCGAGTTCGCGGTGCGGCATGGGTCCGAGGACATCCACTGCATCCTCGGTCGCTACGAGGACGACCTTGTCCGTCAGCCGGACGGCTGGCGCTTTCGGCGCCGCGTCTTCACCCTGGCCAGCCGCGCGCGGCTGGCGCCCGACAAACTCCAGCTCAACGCGGATTTCGCCAGGCGCCTGGTCGGCGACGTGTCGGACTCCTAGGCGAAGCGCCAGGCCTCTTCGGCCGCGCGCTTCAGGGCCCGGGACTTGTGCAGGGTCTCGTCGTACTCGGCGTCCGGGTCGCTGTCGGCCACCACGCCGCCGCCGGCCTGGACGTACATCATGCCGTCCTTGACCAGGGCCGTGCGCAGCACGATGCAGGTGTCGACCGAGCCGTCGGCGCCGATATAGCCCACGGCGCCGGCGTAGCCGATGCCGCGCTTCTCGATTTCCAGCTCGTCGATGATCTCCATGGCCCGCACCTTGGGCGCGCCCGAGAGCGTGCCGGCGGGCAGGGCGGCCATCAGCACGTCGACCGGATCCACGCCGTCGGGCGCATCGCCCTCGACGTTGGAGACGATGTGCATGACGTGGCTGTAGCGCTCGATCTTGAAGCTGTCGGTCACCCGGACGTTGGCGCTCTTGCCCTTGGCGGCCGGATCGTTGCTGCCGGCGTGCTTGAGCATGGCCACGCGGCCCACGTCGTTGCGACCCAGGTCCAGCAGCATCAGGTGTTCGGAGCGCTCCTTGGGATCGGCCAGCAGCTCCTTCTCCAGCGCCAGGTCCTGCTCGGGCGTGGCGCCGCGGGGGCGGGTGCCGGCGATCGGGCGGATGGTGATCTTGCCGTCGCGCAGCCGCACCAGAATCTCCGGCGACGAGCCGACCAGGTTGAAGCCGTCCAGGTCCAGGAAATACAGGAACGGCGACGGATTGGTCCGGCGCAGCGAGCGGTAGAGGGCGAACGGCTCCAGCGGGAAGGGCGCGCGGAAGCGGTGGCTGGGCACCACCTGGAAGATGTCGCCGGCCCGGATGTACTCCTTGGCCTTCTCGACCACCTCGGCGTAGTCGGCGCGGCTGACCGGCGTCGTGAACTCGGCCTGGCCGTGGCTCTGGCGCGGCGCGGTCTGGGTGAGCGGCCCGCGCAGGTCGGCCATCACGCTCTCGATCCGGCCCTGGGCGGCGGCGTAGGCGTCGGCGGCCGACACGCCCTTGGCCGGACGCGCCGTGGTGACCAGGATAATCTCCTGGGCGATGGCGTCGAACACCGCCACGATCGACGGCCGGGTCATGATGCCGTCCGGCAGACCCAGCGTGTCCGTATTGACGTCCGGCAGGCGCTCGGCCAGGCGGACCATGTCGTAGCCCAGGGCGCCGAACACGCCGGCCGACGGCGGCGGCAGGCCAGCCGGCAGCTCGATGCGCGAGCGGGCGATCAGATCGCGCAGGCTGTCCAGCGCGCCGCCCGCCTGGGGCGTGAAACGGCCGGCGGCGATGTCGTCGCCCTCGGCGATCTCGGCCTGGTCGCCGCGACAGCGCCAGACGAGGTCCGGCTTCATCGCCACGATCGAATAGCGCCCGCGCCAGGCGCCGCCCTCGACGCTCTCGAACAGGAAGGCGTAGGGCCGTCCATGACCGATCTTCAGATAGGCCGAGACCGGGGTCTCCAGGTCGTCGATCAGTCGGGTCCAGACCACCTGCGGGCGGTCGGCCTCATAGGCGGCGGTGAAGGCGTCGAGGCTGGGTTCGAGGCTCATTATTGAGCCTTTTCCTTGGTCACCTTGGCGTCGCCGCCGGGCTCGCCGTCCTTGGGCAGGGCGCTGGTGTCGACGCCGATCGCCTGGCGGGCCAGGGTCAGGTTGACCTTGGTCTTCAGCTGGGCCTTGGCGGCGTCCTGGGCGGCCTGGCCGATGTCGCGGAACAGGCCCTGCGAGGTCTGCGGACCCATGGCCGCGGTGATCTGGGCCATCTGGGCGGGCGCGCCGGGGTGAACCTTCTCGACCACGGCGACCAGGTAACCGCCCTGCGGACCGCGCGACACGAACGGCGCGCCCGGCTTGGCGCCGAAGGTGGCCATCAGCAGGTCGCGACCCAGGCCCTGATACTGGCGGGCGTTCTGGCGGGTGATGTTGGGCACGCGCTGCACCTGGGTCTGGGCCGAGGCGGCGACGGCTTCCAGCGACTCGCCCTTCTTGACCCGGGCCGTCAGCTCGTCGGCCTTGGCCTTCATGCGCGTGAGCAGCTGGTCGACCATCCACTGGCGGGCCAGGGGCTCGCGGATCTCGGCCAGCGGCGGCATGGCCGAGGGGATGACCTTCTCGACGCGGACGGCGAAGTATTCGCCCTTGCCGGCTTCGATCAGGTCGCTCTCGCCGCCGGCGGGCAGCTCGAACGCGCTCTTCAGGGCTTCCGGGGTCAGGCCGGGGACCGGCTGGCCCGTCTGGTCGGCGCCGTTGGCGGCGATCGGCGAGGTGGTCAGCACCAGGGCGCCGGCCTTGGTCGCGGCGGTGATCAGGTTGGCGCCGCCGTCATGGGCGTCCTGGTAGGTCTGGGTCTGCTCATAGGCCTTGGCCTGGGCGGCCTGGGTCTTCAGCTCGGCTTCGATGGCCGGGCGTTGCGATTCCAGGCTGGGCAGGGTGGCCGGATTGATCTTGGTCAGCTTGACCACCGAGACGCCCAGGTCGCCGTTGATCGGGGCGCTGACCTGGCCGGCGGCCAGGGTGAACACCGCGTCGGCCACCTTGCGGTCGGGCAGGGCGGACTTGGGCTTGGAGTCGATGATCACCGGCTGCTTGCCATAGGCGCTGGCGACGATGGCCGGCTGGTCGCCCTTGGCCAGGCGCTGGGCGATCACGGCGGCGGCCTTGGCGTCGGGGGCGACGATCTGGACGAACGAGCGGCTCTCGGCCGTGCCCAGGGTGTCCTTGCGGAAGTTGTAGGTCTTGACGACGTCGGCCTCGGGCACGGTCACCGTGCTCTCCAGGGCCTTGGCGCTGAAGCGGGCCACCGACAGGACCCGCGTCTCGGGGCGGGTCAGCTGGGCGGCGTGCTCCTTCATGAAGGCCTGGAGCTGGGCGTCGGTCGGCGCGCCCGGCTTGTCGAGGATCGCCGGATTGATCGCGAAGGCGGCCAGGTCGCGGCCCTCCAAGCCGTAGGCGGCCTGCAGGGCCGAATAGATGCGCGGGGCGCGCATGCTGGCGGCCACGGCGCTGAACAGCTGGGCCTGGGCCAGGTCGTCGCGCAGCGAAGCCTCGTAGCGGGCCGGAGTCAGGTCGTTCTGGGCCAGCAGGCGCTGGTACATCTGGGCGTCGAACTTGCCGGTGATCGGGTCGAACGGACGCTGGCCGGGGGGCAGGCTGGCCAGTTGCTCGCGCAGGGTGTCGCCGACCAGCTTGTCGGACGGGCGCACGCCGAGCTTGTGAACCAGCTCGGCCAGGGATTCCTGCAGGGCCAGCTGGGTCAGCATCTTGCGGTCGACGCCCTGCTGCACGGCGATGTCCGGCGTGATGGTCTGGCCCTGGGCCTGCTCGCGCTTACGGAAGTTCTCGAACTGCGCCTTGAAGTCCTCCGGCGTCATGTTCCGCGAGCCCGCCGCGATCACCCACTTGCCGGGGGGATGACGGAACACGTCGCTGATGCCGAACACCGCGAAGCTGACGATGAGCAGACCAAACAGGACCACCGCGAACGGGGATTTGGCGAAGGAGCGGAAGCCGGCGAGCATGACTGGGAGAAACCTTCCTCGAAAATCGCGCGGCTTCTCCGCAGGGCGAAGGCCCGGGCGAAGGAACGCACGCGAGCAGCGGGTATAGTAGAGCCGTAGGGGGCCGGGCAAGCGGTGGAGGGCCGTAAGCGGTCTTGACTTCCGCCCCGCCCGGGGTCCCAAACCGGGGACATGACCTTTTCGCTGACCACGCCCCGGCCGCTGATCGCCGGAAATTGGAAGATGTTCGGCCTTGAAGCCTCGCTCGACGAGGCCCGCGCGGTGGCGGCGGCCGTCGCCGCCAGGCCCCCGGCCGCCCGCGTCGCCCTCTGTCCGGCGGCCACCCTGCTGCACCGGATGGCGCAGGCCCTGGCCGGCGAGGCGGTGATCGTCGGCGGCCAGGATTGCCATCCGGGCGGTTCGGGACCGCACACCGGCGACATCTCGGCCGCCATGCTGGCGGACGCCGGCGCCCAGCTGGTGATTCTCGGCCACTCCGAACGCCGCGCCGCCTATGGCGAAAGCGACGCCCTGGTCTCGGCCAAGGTCGAGGCCGCCCTGGCCGCCGGCCTGGAGCCGATCATCTGCTTTGGCGAGACCTGCGAGCAGCGCGACGCCGGACAGGCCGAGGCGGTGGTCACCGGCATGGCCCGCGGTTCGCTGCCCGCTTCGCTGGCGGGGCAAGCCTTCGCCGTGGCCTACGAGCCGGTCTGGGCCATCGGCACCGGTCGCACGCCGACCACGGCCGACATCGCCCACGTCCACGAGGCGCTGCGGGCGGTCCTGGTCGAGCGCTTCGGCCAGCACGGCGCGACCGTGCCGATCCTCTATGGCGGTTCGGTGAAGCCCGACAACGCTCGTGAGATCCTGGCCACGCCGGAAGTCGGCGGCGCCCTGGTCGGCGGCGCGTCGCTGAAGGCGGCGGATTTCCTGGCGATTATCGAGGCGGCCTAGAGCCTATCGACATTCCGGCGTGGCGCGTGGTCCTCGTCCTTCGACAGGCTCAGGATGAGGACCATTGCACAGGCTTCCGCGGTAGAAAGCCTCATCCTGAGCTTGTCGAAGGACGAGGCTTTCGGTTCCACACGCCTAGGAGGCCAGCTGGACGATCGTCGAAGTCGCAGGCGAGGCGAGGGGCCTGACCTGCCAGGCTCCGATCCGCTTGGCCACTTCGCTGGGGCCGGCGGCGTCCAGGGCGGCTTCGAAGGCGTCGAGCGCCGACAGCAAGGCGTCCCCGAAGAAGACGCCCGACCATTCGCCGGCCACGAAAGTGGGCAGGCAGGCGTCGACATTCCTGGCGGCCGCCGCGACGGCGGGTGTCTTGTTGGCCAGCAACGAAAGGTTCTGCAAGGTCACCTTCACGCGTTGAATCGCCAGGGCCACCGTTCCGGCGACATCTTCCGGAGAGGTTTCGAGAGCAATCCTGCGCACCGCCTTGAGATGGTCGGAAATGTGTTGGGAACTCGACATAGGACTACTCCTGACCCGGAGCCCCACTTTCCGACATTTCCTGATTTTGAAGATCGGTGAAAACCCTAGTCTTGGTCGCCGTTTTTCCCTGCTTTAGGTTGAACGATTCCATTTGGTACCGGTAAACGTCAGGTCGGGGCTGGTGATCCTCCCGCTGATCGCCTGGGGCGCGCCCTCAAACCTGGGCGGAGGAGAGGCATACGATTTTCACCCTCTTCCGGAGGAGAGGGTTCAAGAAGGGCCTCTCTCCTCGGCGTATAGAAACTGAAGTTCAGCGATTTCAACGCCCTGAACTTTCTCGACCCGATCTTGTCCTCACCGTCCAAACCGCCCGTATCCTGTACCCACCTCGACGCGGGGAAAGGGCGCATGGCCAGCGACCGATGCGGCGGCGAGGGGCGATCGAGCGGGAAGCTCTGTCGGCGGTTCTTTTCGGAGGACCAAACCTCGCGTCTCTGGTGCCGGTCGGGCCTGGAACACAGATACGACGTGACGTGAGGGCTGGCAGAACAGCAGGCGAGCGGTGACAGGCTCGCGGTCCGGGACTGGGGTTCGTTGATCCAGCCCGCCCGTCGGAGGCTTCAAGGCGGCGAGGCCCTAACAGGGCTCAGCGTCGCGGGCTTCCGGATAACGATGGCGCGGAGCGATCGGGCTTCGTCGAAACGGTATTCTTTTTTCAAACTCCGGACGTCGTCCGGCGCTCCGCGACCCTTTCCGATCAGCTCAGCGGTCAACCGTGTGAGGGAGCGAAGCCGTGTGTCCATCAAGCCTCCCCCTGTGGGGGAGGTGTCGGCGAAGCCGACGGAGGGGGGAGTGATAGGCCGATGGCCGAACCTACGATCTTCAATCTCAAAACTCCCCCCACCGATCGCTACGCGATCGCCTCCCCCACAGGGGGAGGCTTTGGAAGGTTAGAACAACAACCCAAACAGCCGGCAATCCCGCCGTTCGCCATCCCGGTCGACATGTCCCTTCAGATAGCCCTCCTCCTCGAAGCCCAGCTTCTGCAGCACCTTCTCGGCCCGGGAGTCGCCCACATGGGTGCGGGCGACCATCCGCTTGAGGCCCAGGGACGAGGCGCAATGGGCCAGCAGGGCGGCGGCGGCCTCGGTGGCGTAGCCGTGGCCCCAGGCTTCGCGGGCGACGATGAAGCCCAGTTCGCAGCGGTGGTGACGCCAGTCCATGTCGACCAGCTCGCAATAGCCCAGGAACCAGCCGCTCTTGGCATGGCGGATGGCCCAGTACATCGCCTTGCGCTCGTCCATCTCCGCCACCTGGGCGGCGACGGTGGCGGCGACCTCGTCGGGATCCTCGATGGCGGCGCGGTCCCAATGGGCCATCACCTCCGGATCGCTCATGAAAGGATAGACGAGGGGAGCGTCTTCAACGGCCAGCGGCGTCAGGCTGAGGCGTTCGGTCTCGAGGATCATGCGCGGATGCGGACCTGAAGTCGGACTTGAGTGGGGGCGGTTCGTCCCCAGCTATGGCGCGGGCCCGTTGCAAGTGATAGAGGGGCCGCTTCGTTTTTCGCGACGGAAGTCTCCGTCGCCCGGATCGAGATCGATTTAGACATGCTCATCGGCGTTCTGCTGACCATCAACATCATCGTTTGCATCGCCCTGATCGGCGTGGTGCTGATGCAGCGTTCCGAAGGCGGCGCCCTAGGCATGGGCGGTGGCGGCGGCGGTTTCATGACCGCGCGCGGCGCCGGCGACCTGCTGACCCGCACGACCTGGATCCTGTTCTCGGTCTTCCTGATCATCAGCCTGGCCCTGACCATCCTGACGGGCCGCCAGGGCGCCAGCAATTCGGTGGTCGACCGCCTGAAGCTGGACGGCCTGGACAGCAAGACCCTGAACGCCGCGCCGCTGCCGGCCGGTCCGACCGCCCCGGCGCCGACCACGACCGTTCCCGCGCCGGCTCCGGCCACTGGTTCTTCAGTGACGGGCGCCCCGGCCGCCATCGAGGCTCCGACCCCGACGATCAGCGCGCCCACCCCGACCGTCTCGGCCCCGAAGCCGGCCGCCAAGGCTCCGGTCAAGGCGCCCGCCGCCGCGCCGGTTCCGGTGATCAACGCTCCGGCTCCGACCGACCAAAAGCCGGCCCAGTAAGGGCCGGCGGCATTTTACTGTTGATGAACGGCGGTCTTTTCGCCGCTCGCCCCGAATCGCGGCTAATCTGATCGCCCATGACCCGGTACATTTTCATCACCGGCGGCGTGGTTTCCTCATTGGGAAAAGGCCTCGCCTCCGCAGCGCTTGGAGCGCTCCTGCAGGCTCGCGGCTACAAGGTTCGCCTTCGTAAGCTCGATCCCTATCTCAACGTCGATCCGGGCACGATGTCCCCGTATCAGCACGGCGAGGTCTTCGTGACCGACGACGGGGCGGAGACGGACCTGGACCTGGGCCATTACGAGCGCTTCACCGGCGTGTCGGCCACCAAGGCCGACAACATCACCACCGGCCAGATCTACAAGACGATCATCGAGAAGGAACGCCGCGGCGACTATCTGGGCGCGACCGTCCAGGTGATTCCGCACGTCACCAACGAGATCAAGGACTTCGTCCTGTCGCCGGCCCTGGACGAGTCGGGCGAGAAGCAGGTCGACTTCGTGCTGGTCGAGATCGGCGGCACGGTGGGCGACATCGAGGGCCTGCCGTTCTTCGAGGCCATCCGCCAGCTGCGCCAGGACCTGCCGCGCGGCCAGAGCTGCTACGTGCACCTGACCTTGCTGCCGTTCATCAAGACGGCCGGCGAGATGAAGACCAAGCCGACCCAACACTCGGTCAAGGAGCTGCGCTCGATCGGCATCCAGCCGGACATCCTGCTGTGCCGCTGCGAGCAGGAGATCCCGGTCGAGGAAAAGCGCAAGATCGCCCAGTTCTGCAACGTGCGGCCCAGCGCCGTGATCCAGGCCATGGACAGCGCCTCGATCTACGCGGTGCCGATCGACTACCACAAGGAAGGCCTGGACGCCGAGGTGCTGGACGTGTTCGGCATGAGCGACGCGCCCAAGCCGGACCTGTCGCGCTGGGAAGCCATCGACAACACCGTCCAGCATCCCGACGGCGAAGTGACCATCGCCGTGGTCGGCAAATACACCGTCCTGAAGGACGCCTATAAGTCGCTGATCGAGGCCCTGCACCACGGCGGCCTGGCCAACAAGGTCAAGGTCAACCTGGACTGGGTCGAGAGCGAGACCTTCGAGGGCGATCCCGGCGCGGCCGCGGCCCGCCTGGAGAACGCCCACGCCATCATGGTGCCCGGCGGCTTCGGCGAGCGGGGCGCGGAGGGCAAGATCCGCGCCGCCCAGTTCGCCCGCGAACGCAAGGTGCCGTACTTCGGCATCTGTTTCGGCATGCAGATGGCGGTCATCGAGACCCTGCGGAACGTGGCCGGCATCAAGGACGCCTCGTCCAGCGAGTTCGGTCCCACCGAGCGTCCCGTGGTCGGCATCATGACCGAGTGGATCAAGGGCAACGAGACCGTCCAGCGGCGCAGCAACGACGATCTGGGCGGCACCATGCGCCTGGGGGCCTACGAGGCCGTCCTGACGGCCGGCAGCAAGGTCGCCGAGATCTACGGGACCACCGACATCAGCGAGCGTCACCGCCACCGCTACGAGGTCAATATCGGCTACGCCCACCTGATGGAGGACGCCGGCCTGAAACTGACGGGACGCTCGCCCAACGGCGTGCTGCCCGAGATCGTCGAGCGCGAGGACCATCCGTGGTTCATCGGGGTGCAATATCACCCCGAACTGAAGAGCCGGCCGTTCGCTCCGCACCCCTTGTTCGCCAGCTTCATCGCGGCCGCGAAAGAGCAGGGACGACTGGTTTAACAAGCGCGGTTGCATCCCCGAAGAGATTCGGGCATAAGCGCGCCCTCACGCGGCGGCCTGGGCATTGCCCGAGTCGCCGCTTCCGATTTTCACGCTCAGCGAGCAGAGTCACTTCGATGGCCGTTCCTAAAAGAAAAACTTCGCCTTCTCGCCGGAACATGCGCCGGTCGCACCACGCCCTGGGCGCCAACTCCTTCGTGGAAGACAAGGACTCGGGCGAACTGCGCCGTCCGCACCACGTCGACCTGAAGACCGGTCTGTACAACGGCAAGCAGATCCTGACCCCGAAGGAAGACTAGTCCTTCGGTTCGCTCGGCTCTTGCCGGGCGACAAGACGAAAGCCTGAAAGGCGGCGGTCCCCGGACCGCCGCCTTTTCGCTTTTCGGCGCAGCTTTCCCCAAGCCGCGCGACGGCTCCCATGCTTGCTGGACACGGTTTTCGACAATTGCGTCGAAGAACCGTGTTATCCTGACGGCAGGGAGATCCGCCCATGCTCACACGCCGAAACCTAACGGCGGGACTGGGATTGTCGCTGATGGCCGAGCAGGCCTGGGCTCGATCCACGACGCCCACGCCGCTGCTGCAGCCGGCCTCGCTCCAGACTCCGCCCCAGATCGCGCCGCCGCCACCGATCGCACCCGTTCCGGCCGAGGCCGAACCGCCGCCGGTCTTCCTCGACACCGCCCTGGACGCCACCGACCGCATGACGGTCGAGGTGTTCATCAGCGGGCAGGGGCCCTTCGCCTTCGTCGTCGACACCGGCGCCGATCGCAGCGCGCTGTCGACGACTCTGGCGGCGCAGCTGGGCCTGGAGCGCGGTCCGGACGTGATGCTGCACGGGGTCGGCGGCTCGGCCCTGACCCCCACGGCCAAGGTGCCGCTGATGCTGGCCGGCGATTCGCGCCTCAAGGACGCCGAACTGCCGGTGCTGGCGCCCGAGCGCCTGGGCGTGGACGGCCTGCTGGGCGTCGACATGCTCGACAATCGCAACGTCATCATGGATTTCCGCCGCAAGCGGCTGGAGGTCCGGCGCAGCACGCCTCTGACGGCCGCCTATCCCGGCGTCCGCGAGGTCTCGGTGATCGCCGACGCCCGCTTCGGCCGGCTGGCGATCGCCAACGCCCGGGTCAGCGGCGTGCGGTGCGTGGCCTTCATCGACTCCGGCTCCGGCGCCAGCATGGGCAACATGGCCCTGGCCGAGGCGATCAAGCTGCGGGTGCGCCGCAGGCCCGAGCCGGCCATGGCCGTCCGGCTGATCGGCGCGGCGGGCGAGGCGACCGTGGGAGAGCTGCGGATCGTCCGCTCGATCGAGCTGGGGGCCCTGCGGATGAGCAACCTGCCGCTGGTGCTGGCCGACCTGCACATCTTCGACATCTGGAACCTCAACAGCCGTCCCGCCGTGCTGCTGGGCGTCGACGTGCTGAAGATGTTCGCCCGGGTCGAGCTGGACTTCGGTTCGGACAGGGTGAAGTTCCGCCTGGGCAAGGGCTGGGCGCCGCCGATCCTGGAGGCCTGACCCAAGCTTGAGCGGCGGGCGCGCCGAACGCTCGTTCCGACGATCCCGCCAGCGCCGGTTGCGGTTCACGGCCCGCGCCGCTAAGGGGAAGCGCCTTTTGAAAGGGGAGCTCCCATGACCGAGATCGTCGACATCATCGCCCGCGAAATCCTGGACAGCCGCGGCAATCCGACGGTCGAGGTCGATGTCGTCCTGGAAGACGGCGCCTTTGGTCGCGCCGCGGTGCCGTCGGGCGCCTCGACGGGCGCGCACGAAGCGGTCGAAAAGCGCGACGGCGACAAGTCGCGCTACGGCGGCAAGGGCGTGAAGTCGGCCGTCGACGCGGTCAACAACGAGCTGTTCGACGCGCTGTCGGGCGTCGACGCCGAAGACCAGCGCCGCATCGACAACCTGATGATCGAGCTGGACGGCACGCCCAACAAGAGCCGCCTGGGCGCCAACGCCATCCTCGGCGTCTCGCTGGCCACCGCCAAGGCCGCCGCCGAGTCGGCCGGCCTGCCGCTGTACAAGTACGTCGGCGGCGTCTCGGCTCGCGTCCTGCCGGTGCCGATGATGAACATCATCAACGGCGGCGCCCACGCCGACAACCCGATCGACATCCAGGAATTCATGATCCTGCCGACCGGCGCCCCGACCTTCGCCGAAGCCTTGCGCATGGGTGCGGAGATCTTCCACGGCCTGAAGAAGGCCCTAAAGGACGCTGGCCACAACACCAACGTCGGCGACGAGGGCGGCTTTGCTCCCAACCTCGGCTCGGCCGAAGACGCCCTGGCCTTCATCGTCAAGGCGGGGGAGGCGGCCGGCTACAAGTCGGGCGAGGACTTCGTCCTGGGCCTGGACGTCGCTGCCACCGAGTTCTTCAAGAACGGCAAGTACGAGCTGGAGGGCGAAGGCAAGAGCCTGGACCCGGCCCAGATGGTCGACTACCTGGCCAACCTGGCCGACAAGTTCCCGATCCTGTCGATCGAAGACGGCATGTCGGAAGACGATTTCGAAGGCTGGAAGCTGCTGACCGACAAGCTGGGCAAGAAGGTCCAGCTGGTGGGCGACGACCTGTTCGTGACCAATCCCAAGCGCCTACAGATCGGCCTGGACAAGGGCCTGGCCAATTCGATCCTGATCAAGGTCAACCAGATCGGCACGCTTTCGGAAACCATCGACGCCGTCGATCTGGCCCACCGCAACGCCTACACCAGCGTGATGAGCCACCGCTCGGGCGAGACCGAGGACAGCACGATCGCCGACCTGGCCGTCGCCCTGAACTGCGGTCAGATCAAGACTGGCTCGCTGGCCCGTTCGGACCGGCTGGCCAAGTACAACCAACTGCTGCGCATCGAGGAAGCCCTCGACGACCAGGCCGTCTATGCCGGCCGCGCGGTGCTCAAGGGTCGCTAGATCCGATCGACACGACGACGAAGGGCGGCGCCTCCAGCGCCGCCCTTTTTCGTTTCAAGCGTTACGATTCTGGGGGTGGCGGCCCTGATCGCCCGTTTGCGAGGCGCCGGGCGCCAAAGTTCACCAACAATTTTTCTAAAAGCGAAAATGGGTGTGCGCCGCACTGCCGCAGAAAACGTCGCCGAACGCGGTTTCAGATGCTGCGACGCGGTATTTAGATGCCCTTGAAACCATCTCAAATGAAAGCGTTAGGGGGCTGCTTTCGAGATCTTGACCCGACCCGTCCAAACCCCCCGTTTAGTAAGGCGTTAAGCCTGATCGGGCAGGGTAAACTTCCCCTCCTGGGAATCGCTGATGTTCGCCCGACTGCAACCCTTCCTGCCGACCGCGGCGCTCCTCCTGTTGATCACTTACTTCGTGTTTCACGCCCTGACGGGTGAACGGGGCCTGTTGTCGACGTCGCAGCGCAACGCAGATCTTGCCGCCAAGACGCTGGAGTTGAAGAAGATCCGTGCCGAAAGGATGGACCTGGAGGCCCGTGCTCGTCTATTACGCAGCGGCAGTCTGTCGGCGGACCTCCTGGAAGAACGCGCGCGTTCGCTCCTGGGATACACCGACCCCAAGGACTATGTGATCCGCACCCCGCGCTAAGCGTTGGTGACAGATCCTAAGTCCTCGGCTCTGCCGGCGGATCAGGTGTTCCTGACCCGTTTCGGGTTCGACAAAGGATCCCCATCTACGCGGAACCGAAGGTTCATTCGGTCGGTGGGCGTCCAGGAGTAGGCCGCGATGAAGATTGGCCAGGGAGAGTTGAATGGCGCGTACGCGCAAGGGTGAAGCCCCCGCGGGGAAGGCCGATGCCACCGGTGTCAACGCCTTCGTCGGCAAGGACGAGCTTCTGAAATTCTACCAGGACATGCTGCTGATCCGCCGCTTCGAAGAGCGCGCCGGCCAGCTGTACGGCATGGGCCTGATCGGCGGCTTCTGCCACCTGTATATCGGTCAGGAAGCCATCGCCGTCGGCATGCAGTCGATCAAGGTCAAGGGCGACCAGATCATTACCGGCTACCGTGACCACGGCCACATGCTGGCCGCCGGCATGGATCCGAAGGAAGTCATGGCCGAGCTGACTGGCCGCGCGGGCGGGTCCTCGCACGGCAAGGGCGGCTCGATGCACATGTTCGACGTCGAGACGGGCTTCTACGGCGGTCACGGCATCGTCGGCGCCCAGGTGTCGCTCGGCACCGGCTTGGCGCTGAACAACCACTATCGCGGCAACGGCAACGTCGCCTTCGCCTATTTCGGCGACGGCGCGGCCAACCAGGGCCAGGTCTACGAAAGCTTCAACATGGCCCAGCTGTGGAAGCTGCCGGTCGTGTACGTGATCGAGAACAACCAGTACGCCATGGGCACCAGCGTCGAGCGTTCGGCGTCGGAAACCGCCTTCCACAAGCGCGGCGTCTCGTTCCGGATTCCGGGCGAGGAAGTCGACGGCATGGACGTGACGGCCGTCGCCGAAGCCGGCGCCCGCGCCGCCGAGCACGCCCGTAGCGGCCAGGGTCCGTTCATCCTCGAGATGAAGACCTATCGCTATCGCGGCCACTCGATGTCGGACCCGGCCAAGTACCGCACCAAGGACGAGGTCGATAACGTCAAGCAGACGCGCGACCCGATCGACCACCTGAAGGAACGCCTGGCCAAGGCCGGCGTCACCGAGGACGACCTGAAGGTCGTCGACGCCGAGGTGAAGCGCATCGTGGCCGAGGCGGCCGAATTCGCCCGCACCAGCCCCGAGCCCGATCCTTCCGAACTGTACACCGACGTATACCTGGAGGCCGCCCAGTGACGGACATCCTGATGCCCGCCCTGTCCCCGACGATGGAAGAGGGCACCCTGGCCAAATGGGTGGTCAAGGTCGGCGACACCGTCAAGGCCGGCGACGTGATCGCCGAGATCGAGACCGACAAGGCGACGATGGAAGTCGAAGCCGTCGATGAAGGCGTGATCGAAGAGATCCTGGTTCCGGCCGGCTCGGAGAACGTCAAGGTCAACACCTTGATCGCCAGGCTGAAGGGCGAGGGCGAAGCCGCTTCGCCGGCTCCTGCCGCTCCGGCCGCCGCGCCCGTCGCTGAAGCCGCCCCGGCGCCCGCGCCGGTCGCCGCCGCGGCTCCGGCCGCAGCGCCGATCTCGGCCGCCTCGACCTTCGCCGATCCGGAAATCCCGGCCGGCACGCCGCTGAAGAAGATCACGGTCCGCGACGCCCTGCGCGACGCCATGGCCGAAGAGATGCGCCGCGACGACAAGGTCTTCCTGATGGGCGAGGAAGTCGCCCAGTACCAGGGCGCCTACAAGGTCAGCCGCGACCTGCTGCAGGAGTTCGGCGACAAGCGCGTCATCGACACCCCGATCACCGAGCACGGCTTCGCCGGTCTCGGCGTCGGCGCCGCCATGGCCGGCCTGAAGCCGATCGTCGAGTTCATGACCTGGAACTTCGCCATGCAGGCGATCGACCAGATCATCAACTCGGCCGCCAAGACGCTGTACATGTCGGGCGGCCAGATCAAGTCGTCGATCGTGTTCCGTGGCCCCAACGGCGCGGCCTCGCGGGTCGGCGCCCAGCACAGCCAGGACTACGCGGCCTGGTACGGCAACATCCCCGGCCTGAAGGTCATCGCGCCGTACGACGCGGCCGACGCCAAGGGCCTGATGAAGGCCGCCATCCGCGACCCGAACCCGATCGTCTTCCTCGAACACGAGATGATGTACGGCCACGAGTTCGACATTCCGGACGTCGAGGACTGGGTCGTGCCGATCGGCAAGGCCAAGGTCCGTCGCGAAGGCTCGGACGTCACCCTGGTGGCCTATAGCCGCATGGTGGGCTTCGCCCTGCAGGCGGCCGAGGAACTGGCCAAGGAAGGCATCTCGGCCGAGGTCGTCGACCTGCGCACGATCCGTCCGCTGGACCACGCCACCGTGCTGGAAAGCGTCAAGAAGACCAACCGCCTGGTCACGGTCGAGGAAGGCTGGGGCCCGATGGGCGTCGGCGCCGAGATCGTCGCCCGGATCACCGAGTTCGGCTTCGACTACCTGGACGCCCCGCCGCTGCGGGTGCACCAGGAGGACGTGCCGCTGCCCTACGCGGCGAACCTGGAAGCCCTGTCGCTGCCGTCGGTCCCCAAGATCGTGACGGCGGCCAAGGCGGTCTGCTACCGGTGATCGCCCGGCCCGCTCCTCTAGGCTCTGGCCTGTGCGAGCGGGCAGGGAGGCCCTCATGACCCAGACCCTCAACGGCTCCTGCCACTGCGGCGCGGTGCATGTGCAGCTCGACCCCGGCAAGCCGGTGGCCGAGCTGGCCCTGAGGGCCTGCCAGTGCTCGTTCTGCCGTCGGCACGGATCGCGGACCACCAGCGATCCGGGCAGCCGCCTGCACATCACCGCCGCGCCGGGATCGCTGATGCGTTACCGGTTCGCGCGGCGCGGGGTGGACTTCCTGATCTGCCGGGAATGCGCCGTCTACGTGGCGGCGATGATTGAGGACGAGGGTCTGGCCTACGCCACCCTCAACGTCGTAGGGACCGACCTGCCGGGTTTCGCCGATCGCGAGCCCGAACGGCTGGACAGCCACGACGAAACGGACGAACAACGCCTTGCCCGTCGCAAGGCTCGCTGGACGCCGACCGTTCTGGTCGAAGCCGTCCCGAACGCTTGAGGAAGAAGCTCAATGTCGATCGACATCCTGATGCCCGCCCTGTCGCCCACCATGGAGGAGGGGACCCTCGCCAAGTGGCACGTCAAGGTGGGTGACACCGTCAAGGCCGGCGACGTGATCGCCGAGATCGAGACCGACAAGGCGACGATGGAAGTCGAAGCCGTCGATGAAGGCGTGGTCGAGGCCATCCTGGTTCCGGCCGGCACCGAGAACGTCAAGGTCAACGCCCAGATCGCCAAGCTGGCCGGCGAGGGCGAGAGCCCCGCGCCGCCGCCGGCCAAGCCGGCCGCGCCCGCCGAGGCGCCCAAGGCCGCCGCGCCAACCCCGGCTCCGGCCGCGCCCGCCGCTGCTGCTGCTCCGGTCGCCGCGCCCGCCGCCGCTCCGGCCGGCGATCGCGTGTTCGCCTCGCCGCTGGCCCGTCGCCTGGCCTCGGCCTCGAACCTGGACCTGAAGTCGATCGCCGGCACCGGCCCGCACGGCCGCGTGGTCAAGGCCGACGTCGAAGCCGCCGGCAAGGGCGCTCCGGCCGCCGCCGCGCCGAAGCCGGCCGTCGCGCCGGCTTCCGCCGCCGCTGCTCCGGCCGCCGCCGGCGGCGCGCGCACCAGCCCGACGCTGGAGCAAATGGGCATCCCGCCGGGCTCCTACGACCTGACGCCGCTGGACATGATGCGCAAGACCATCGCGCGTCGCCTGACCGACAGCTTCCGCGACGTGCCGCACTTCCCGCTGACGATCGACCTGGAGATCGACTCGCTGCTGGCCGCGCGCGCCAAGATCAATCACCTGCTGGAAGGCCAGGGCGTGAAGGTGTCGGTCAACGACATCATCATCAAGGCCGTGGCCGTGGCGCTCAAGCGCGTGCCGGAGGCCAACGCCTCCTACTCGCCCGAGGGCATCGCCCTGCACAAGAACGCCGACATCGCGGTGGCCGTGGCCATCGACGGCGGCCTGATCACCCCGATCATCCGCGCGGCCGAGACCAAGGGCCTGGCCCAGATCTCGACCGAGATGAAGGACCTGGCCGCCCGCGCCAAGGCCAAGAAGCTGAAGCCCGAGGAATTCCAAGGCGGCACCTTCTCGATCTCCAACCTCGGCATGTTCGGGATCAAGGCCTTCGCCTCGATCATCAACCAGCCGCAGGGCGCGATCATGAGCGTCGGGGCCGGCGAGCAGCGCCCGGTGGTCAAGGACGGCCAGCTGGCCGTGGCCACGGTGATGACCGTCACCCTGACCTGCGACCACCGCGTGGTCGACGGCGCGATCGGGGCCAAGTTCCTGGCCGCCTTCAAGCCGCTGATCGAAGAGCCGCTGACCCTGATCGTCTAAATCGAAGGGGAGGGGCAGGGATGTCCGTCTACGACTACGCCGCCAAGACGCTGGACGGCCAGGACGTGAACCTGGCCGACTACCGTGGCCAGGTGCTGCTGATCGTCAACACGGCCAGCAAGTGCGGCTTCACCCCGCAATACGAGGGGCTGGAGGCGCTGTACCGGGCGTACAAGGACAAGGGTCTCACGATCCTGGCCTTCCCCTGCAACCAGTTCGGGGCCCAGGAGCCCGGGAACGCGGAGGAGATCGCGAACTTCTGCTCGCTGACCTACGACGTGACCTTCCCGGTCCTGGCCAAGATCGACGTCAACGGCCCCCAGACCCATCCGCTCTACGCCTATCTGAAGCACGAGCAGAAGGGCTTGCTGGGCACCGAAGGCATCAAGTGGAACTTCACCAAGTTCCTGATCAGCCGCGACGGCAAGGTGGTCGAGCGTTTCGCGCCCACCACCAAGCCTGAAGACCTCAAGCTCGCCGTCGAGGCGCTGCTGTAAAAAACTCTCCTGGACCGGCCCGCGGGCCGATCGACCGACGCCCGCCGGCTCCCCCCGAAGGCGTCAAACCTAGGGTAAGAAGACCATGTCCACGGAATTCGACGTCGTCGTCATCGGGGCCGGCCCCGGCGGTTATGTGGCCGCGATCCGCGCCAGCCAGCTGGGCCTGAAGACGGCGATCATCGAGCGCGAGAACCTGGGCGGCATCTGCCTCAACTGGGGCTGCATCCCGACCAAGGCGCTGCTGAAGTCCGGCGAGATCTACGAGCAGCTGTCGCACCTGGGCGGCTACGGCCTGTCGGTCGAGAAGGCCTCGTTCGACTTCGGCAAGATCATCGAGCGCTCGCGCGGCGTGGCCAAGCAGATGTCGTCGGGCATCGCCTTCCTGATGAAGAAGCACAAGATCGAGGTCGTCGAGGGCGAGGCCAAGCTCGAGAAGGGCGTTCCCTCGCCGAAGGTCGTCGTGGCCCTGAAGGCCGGCGGCAGCCGCACGATCCAGGCCAAGACCGTGATCCTGGCCAGCGGCGCCCGGGCTCGCGACATCCCGGCCATCGGCGCGGTCTCGGACGGCGACAAGATCTGGACCTATCGTGACGCCCTGGCCCCCAAGGCCATGCCGAAATCGCTGGTCGTCATCGGCTCGGGCGCCATCGGCATCGAGTTCGCCAGCTTCTACCGCGCCCTGGGCGCCGAGGTGACCGTCGTAGAGGCCGTCGACCGCATCATGCCGGTCGAGGACGCCGAGGTCTCCAAGGCCGCCCAGAAGGCCTTCGAGAAGCGCGGCATCACCTTCCGCGTCGGCGCCAAGGTGACCAAGGTCGAGAAGACCAAGGACGGCGTCTCGGTCGCCATCGAGGCCGGCGGCAAGGCCGAGGTCCTGACCGCCGAGAAGTGCATCGTCGCCGTCGGCATCGCCCCGAACACCGAGGGCCTGGACGTCATCGGCCTGAACCTGGATCGTGGCCACGTCGTCACCGGCAAGCACGGTGAGACCAACGTCCCCGGCCTCTACGCCATCGGCGACGCCGCCGGCCCGCCCTGGCTCGCCCACAAGGCCAGCCACGAGGGCATCCACGCGGCCGAGCACATCGCCGGCTATAAGACTCCCGCCGTCCACTCGCCGATCCCGGGCTGCACCTACGCCAACCCGCAGGTCGCCTCGGTGGGCCTGACCGAAGCCGCGGCCAAGGCCGCCGGCATCGAGGTCAAGGCCGGCCGGTTCCCGTTCAAGGTCAATGGCAAGGCCGTGGCGGCGGGCGAGACCGAGGGCTTCGTCAAGACGGTGTTCGACGGCAAGACCGGCGCCCTGATCGGCGCCCACATGATCGGCCACGAGGTCACCGAGATGATCCAGGGCTTCGTCACCGCCATCACCCTGGAAGCCACCGAGGAAGACCTGCACGGCATCGTCTACGCGCACCCGACCATGTCGGAAGCCATGCACGAGGCCGCCCTCGACGCCTACGGCCGCGTCCTGCACATCTAGAGTGATCTGATCCTTCTCCTCTTGCGGGAGAAGGTGTCGGCCGAAGGCTGACGGATGAGGGGTCTCCCAAAAGCAAAAGCCGCGCCCGGTCTTTCGACTGGGCGCGGCTTTGTCGTTCTTCGACCCCTCACCCGACCCCACTCCGTGGGGCCGCCCTCTCCCGCAAGGGGAGAGGGATCGTCGGTTACGGCCGCTTGCGCACCTGGGCGTCGAGGCTCCACTCACCTGGGCCGGCGAAGACCAGGTAGAGGAAGATGAAGCTGAACAGGATCGCGCCCTCGCCACCATTCAGGGCGGGCCAGAAGCCTTGCGGGAAGTGGGCCAGGAAATAGGCCACGGCCATCTGGCCCGACAGGACGAAGGCGACCGGGCGGGTGAACAGGCCCAGCACCAGAAGCGCGCCGCCGATGATCTCCAGCCAGGCGGCGGCCACCAGCATCGGCGGCAGCGGATCCGGCGCGCCGTGCTGGGCGGCTGGGAAATGGAACGCCTTCATCAGGCCGTGTTCCATGAAGAGCAGGGCGGCGATGATCCGCAGCAGGCTGAGCACGCGCGGCGCCCACACATTCAGTCGTTCCAAGTCGGTTTCCCCTCTGATGTTTGTCGATAACGCGCGACACGCAAAGCCGTCGCCCGGAACGCGCACTGCACTGAAGGTCTGGACCATGGACCGGACGGGGACAGGCGCATGCGCCTGTCCCCGATCCAGGATCACGCCGCCTTGGCGTCCTGGTCGGCCATCCGCTGGATGGCGACATAATCGGTCTTGCCGCTGCCCAGCACGGGCACTTCCTGGACCTTGAGGATCTTGCGCGGGACCGCCAACTCCGGCGCGCCGACGCTCTGGGCGTGGGCGACCAGCGACGTCACGGCGGCGCTCTGGCAGTCGGTGATCAGGACGAGCTTCTCGCCCTTCTTCTTGTCGGGCATCGAGATCACCGCGTGGCGGCCGTCGGGCCAGACGGCGCTGGCCAGGTCCTCGGCGGCGGTCAGCGAGACCATCTCGCCGCCGATCTTGGCGAAGCGCTTCACCCGGCCCTTGATGGTGATCCACAGGTCGTCGGTGACGGTGACCACATCGCCGGTGTCGTGCCAGCCGCCCTCGGGGGCGTCGACGCCGCCGTCCTCGCGAAGATAGCCGGACATGATGTTGGGCCCGCGCACCAGCAGGCGACCGCCCTCGGCGATGCCCTCGACCGGCTCGACCTTCCACTCCTGGCCGGGCAGCAGACCGCCGACCGTGCCGCGGCGGTTGTCGTCGGGCTTGTTGACCGCGATCACCGGCGAAGCCTCGGTCGCGCCATAGCCCTCCAGCACCGGCACGTTTCCGAACTTCTCGTTGATGAGGTTATGGGTCTCTTCCCGAACCTTTTCAGCGCCGCAGACGATGAACTTCAGACCGCTGAGCTCGTCGCTCTCCGAGGCCCGGGCGTACTGGTTGACGAAGGTGTCGGTGGCCAGCAGCACCGAGGCCTTGGCGTCCTTCAGCAAGGCCGGGATCTGCTTGGTGTGCAGCGGCGAAGGATACTGGAAGGCCTTCATGCCGGTCAGCAGCGGCAGGATCACCCCGCCGGTCAGGCCGAAGCAGTGGAACACCGGCAGCGGATTGAAGAACACCCAGGCCGGGTCCAGCGCGATGTGGGCGGCGATCTGCATCGCGTTCGACACCAGGTTGGCCTGGCTCAGCACCACGCCGCGCGGCGCGCCGAAGCTGCCCGAGGTGAACAGCACCACGCCCGGATCCGACGGCTTGGCGCTGGCGCGGAACTGACGCGGGAAGATCCCGGCCGCGGCGGCGAACAGCTTGTCGGCGATGCCGATCGTGGCGCGCACGTCCTCAAGATAGGTGATCGTCGCCTTGGCCTCGAGGGCGTCGACGATGTCGTGCAGCTTGCCCAGCTCGATGAACTTGTGGGCGGTCAGCACGCGCTTGACCCCGGCCAGCTCGCAGGCGGCGCGCAGGTTGCGCAGGCCGGCCGTGAAGTTGAGCATGGTCGGCACGCGGCCGAAGGCGTGCAAGGCGAAGAAGGTCACCACCGCGCCGGCGCCGGATGGCAGCAACACGCCGACATGCTCGCCCGGCTTGGTCATGGCCGCGATCTTGCGGCCAAGCGCGAAGCTGGCGCGCACCAGGTCGGTGTAGCTGATCGGAGCGCGGTCCTGGTCTTCCAGGATCAGTTTTTTGGGCCCGTACTTGTCGCGGGCGTCAAGCAGGGCGTCGAAGAGGGCCTTTTGGCCGTCTTGGGCGTCAAATACGACCGGCATGCCGGCGAAACCTCCCGGAGGCGCGACGTCGCGCCCTCGTCTAATTGAAGCGGGACCCTAGCGACGGCGTGTCGCTTTGCAAACACCCGTTACGCGCACGGAAGCGCACCGGTCGTTCTAAAATGCGCTCAAGGCCTTGTCGTTCAAGGCTTGGGCGACGGATGGATCATGCGGAGCCGCAGGGTGTCGTCGATGGCCTTCAGCCAGGGATCGCGCACCGAATCTGTTTCCAGGTGCAGGGCGTGGCGGGCTTGGGGCCAGCGAGTCTTGACACAATGGGGTAGGGCGGCGCAGACCGTGCTCTGCGGATCCGGCAGGGCTTTGACGTCCTGACCGGCGTCGAGCATCGCCACGGGGATATCCACCCGCTTGAGGTCCCGGCCGGTCGCGTCGACGGCGTCGTAGAAGGCCGCGTACCAAGCCAGGCTGGGCGCGCCCATCCGCAGGTCCGGATTGGCCAGGTCCCAGGCCTGCTGGACGCTCCCACGCGCCCTGTCGTGGGTCAGCCTGGCGCCGAAGCCGTCCGGGCCTTCGCGCTTCCAGCCCGGCTGCCCTGGATAGCGCACGAAGCCCAGCTTCAGCCCACGGGCCCAGCGGGCGACGCGGATCAGCTCGCCCTTGGCGCGGGGCGGATCGGCGAGGTCGAAATTGGGCGAGGACAGGATCGCGGCGTCGGCCCGCAGGCCTTCCTCCATCGCCCGCAGCGCCACCAGGCCGCCGTCGCTCGCACCAAGGATCACGAATGGGTCGCGCCCACTAGGCCGGATCACGGCCTTGACCATGGCCTTGGTCGCCGTGACGTCGGGGGCGAAGCTGACCGCATGGCCCAGGTCGCGCCATGGCGTAGCCCTCTCGGACCCGCCCTGGCCCTGGCGTTCCAGGATCCAGACGACATAGCCCCGGTCGTTCAGCTCGCGCGCCGTCTCGAACCAGCCCTCCGCCGACTCTCCGTAGCCTGGCAGGATCAGGATCTGGCCCCTGGGCGCGCCAGGGGGCGCGGAGACGCCATAACGCTGCACGAGGTCGTCGCCGACCTTCACATAGCCCCAGGCCCAGCCCGGGGGCGGCTGGAAGCGAACATCGAGGGAAGGGGGCGTCCGGCTCTCGGCGAAGGGCGCGCGGGCGCCCTCGTCGCCACAGGAGACGAGCGGCAAGGCCAGCAGGCAAGCCCAGGCGACAACAGGGAGACGGCGACGCATTCCAGGCACTCATTTCGCGCCTTTGCGTCACATGCAAGAACGCATGCTTGATCCGGAGGCCAAGAAGGCCGATCTAGGCCGTTATGGTCACTCTGATCGACACGCTGAACGCCCGCGCCGCCGAGGCCCGCTCTTCTGAAGCCCGCTCTTCCGATGAACGCGCCGTCCGTCACCCGGAAAAGCAGAACCGCCCGGATACGCCGGTCCTGCGCAAGCCTGAATGGCTGCGCGTCCGCGCGCCCGGCTTGGCCGGCTACAACGAAACCCAGAGCATCGTCCGCGAGCACAAGCTGACCACGGTCTGCGAGGAAGCGGCCTGTCCGAACATCGGCGAGTGCTGGAGCCAGAAGCACGCGACCATGATGATCATGGGCGAGATCTGCACGCGGGCCTGCGCCTTCTGCAACGTCTCGACCGGACTGCCCAACGCGCTGGACGCCGACGAGCCGCGGCGCGTGGCCGAGGCCGTCGCCAAGATGGGCCTCAAGCACGTGGTCATCACCTCGGTCGACCGCGATGACCTGGCCGACGGCGGCGCCCAGCACTTCGCCGAGGTGGTCCTGGCCATCCGCGCCGCGGCGCCCGGCACCACGATCGAGATCCTGACCCCCGACTTCCTGCGCAAGGACCGGGCCGAGAACGTGCTGATCGACGCCCGTCCGGACGTCTTCAACCACAATCTGGAAACCGTGCCGCGGCTCTATCTGAAGATCCGTCCCGGCGCCCGCTACTACAACTCCCTGCGCCTGCTGGAGCGGGTCAAGGAGCGCGATCCTTCCCAGTTCACCAAGTCCGGCGTGATGGTCGGTCTGGGCGAGACCAAGGAAGAGGTCATGCAGGTGATGGACGACATGCGCTCGGCGGGCGTCGATTTCATCACCATCGGCCAGTACCTGCAGCCGACCCGCAAGCACGCGCCGATCGACCGGTTCGTGACGCCCGAGGAGTTCAAGGCCTATGAGGCGATCGCCCGGGCCAAGGGCTTCCTGATGGTCTCGGCCAGCCCGCTGACCCGCTCGTCGCACCATGCCGGCGAGGACTTCGCCAAGCTGCAGGCCGCGCGCCGGGCGCTGGACGCGAAAGCGGGCTAAGCGCTTTGCATCGTCACGTCGTCACCCGGGTGCTGCCCTACGCGCCCGAACAACTTTTCACGCTGGTCGGCGACGTCGAGGCCTATCCGCAGTTCGTGCCGTGGATCACGGCCATGCGCACGTGGAATGGGCGCTCGGACGCCCAGGTCTCGACCGTGGACGCCGAGGCCCAGGTCGGGTTCTCGTTCCTGCGCGAGAAGTTCGCCACCCGCGTTCGCCGCGACGCGGCGGCCCTGACGGTGGATGTCAGCCTGCTCTACGGCCCGTTCAAGCGCCTCTCGAACCAGTGGCGCTTCTCGCCGCACGAGACGGGAACGACTGTGGAATTCGTCATCGACTTCGCGTTCAAGTCGAAGCTGCTCGACGCCATGCTGGCCGCCAACCTGGATCGGGCCGCCAACACGCTGATCGGCTGTTTCGAGGATCGCGCCAAGGCGATCTACGGGACCAAGTCCTAGCGTCCCTTGAACGCGGTCGGACGCTTCTGGAGGAAGGCGGTGACGCCCTCGACGAAGTCGTTGGTCTTGCCCGCCGCCTTCTGGGCGTGGCGTTCGGCGTGAAGTTGGCCCACCCACTCGGCGTCGAGGCTGTCCCAGACCAGCTTGCGGATCGTCGCCAGGGAGGCGGGACCGGCGGCCAATTCCTTGGCGATGGTCGTGGCGGTCGCCATCAGCTCGGCGTCGGGCACGCAGCGATTGATCAGGCCCCAGGACAGGGCCGTGGCGGCCGGGATCTTGTCGCCCAGCAGCATCATCTCCATCGCCCGGGCCTTGCCGACCAGCCGGGGCAGCAGATAGGTCGAGCCGCCGTCGGGCACGAGGCCGACGCGCCGGAACGCCTGCAGGAAATAGGCGCTCTCGGCCGCCACCACGATGTCGCCCAGCAAGGCGAACGAGCAGCCGATCCCGGCGGCCGGGCCGTTGACGGCGGTGACGATCGGCAGGGGAAAGTCGCGCAACTGGCTGACCAGCGGATTGAAGACGGCTTCCAGGGCCGCGCCGGCGTCCGGCTTGCCGTCGACGTCGACCGGGCGGTCTTCCGGCCGCCCCGACGCCAGATTGGCGCCCGAGCAGAAGCCGCGGCCTTCGCCGGTCAGGATCAGGGCGCGCGCCTCGACCCTTCCCGCCGCGACCGAGGCGAAGGCGTGGCTAAGTTCGCGAGCCATGTCCAGGCTGGCGGCATTGAGAGTAGAGGGATCGGCGAGGGTGATGACGGCGACGCCGTCGGCCACATCGAGCCGGAGCTTCTCGTAGGTCATGACGTCCTCCCAAGGCTTTGTCGCTCTTGCCCGAGTCTAGGCGCGACTAACCTTGGGGAACGCCAGAGAAATTATCCGAGGACGAAATCTCGCGCCGGAAGTCAGGCCGCGTTGGCCGAGTCCGGCTTGCTTTCGGCGGCGGTGACGCGGTTGCGGCCGCCGCGCTTGGAGGTGTAGAGCGCCGCGTCGGCGCGTTCCATGACCGAGTGGCCGTTCTCGCCCGCGCGACGCTCGGCGAAGCCCGACGAGATTGTGATCGCCCCCAGGTCCTCGTTGGTCGAGCGACGCTTGAGCATGCGTGACGACACCTCGACGCGGATCTCTTCCAGGGTGCCGGCGACCATGGCGGCCGACTCCCGGGGGAAGATCATCGCGAACTCCTCGCCGCCGTAGCGGGCGGCGAAGCGGGGCGGGGCGGCGACGCGGCCGATGACGCTGGCGACGTAGCGAATGACCTGGTCGCCGGTCTGGTGACCCCAGGTGTCGTTGAAGCCCTTGAAATGGTCGATGTCGAGCACGGCCAGGCAGATGGTGGTGCCGGCCTCGTCGGCTTCGGAGCAGGCGCGGTCGAGCTCTTCGTCGAAGGCCTTGCGGTTGGCCAGGTTGGTCAGGCCGTCGGTGGTGGCGTCGCGGCGGACCTGTTCCAGGTGTTCGCGCAGGCGGTCGACCTCGGCGGTGGATTCCGCGAGGCGGGTCTCCAGCGACTTGTTGTCTTTCTGAACGCGACGGGTGGCTTCGGCCAGGCCGGTGACGACGGCCTTCAGCTTGCCGACGTCCTCTGAGGAGTCGAGCTCCTTGGCCGCGCCGTTCAGCGTCTTGCCGTAGGCGGCGTTGCTCTTCTGGGCGTTCTGGATGGCCTTGGAAACCGATTCCAGTTCCTTGCTCAGCAGGTCGCCGGCGTCGCGGATCTGTTCGTTCAGCTTGGCCTTGGGCAGATAGGTCGCGGCCAGCTCTTCGCTGAGCAGTTCGGTCAGCGGCTCGCCCAGCGAGATCAGGCGGGTCAGTTCGCGAGCCAGGGCGCCATCAGGATCGGCGACGAAGTGGGTCCACAGCTCGAAGTTCAGGGCGGTCGGCCACACCTGATGGCGCTCCATCAGGCCCAGCGCGCGGCCGGCGATCTTGTAGGCCTCAGGGCCGCGCAGCGTGGTTTCGACGTCCGACATTTCTAGTCCCCCAACAGCGCCGTATCGCCCGGATGCGCGCTTGGAGCCGCAATCTAGACCAGAGAGTTCAAACGAGCCGTTAAGAACGAACGACGTTCACTTGCCTCTTCCTCGCCTCGCAAGCATTGTTAACAATGATAAGATGAGCCTGTAGGCCGCTGGGAGGAACCTGACCGTGAATGCGCCCGCCAACCTCAACCTTGAATCCTCCAAAGCCTCGCTTTTGCGAATCCTCGACGCGCAAAAAGCCGCGCACCTGCGACAAGGCGCCCCAACGGCCGAACGTCGCATTGACTGGCTTGATCGCTGCATCGGCCTGTTGGTCGACCACCAGGCCGAGATCGCCGAGGCCCTGAACGCCGATTTCGGCGCGCGGTCGAAGGACGCCACGGGCCTGACCGACATCGCCGGCTCCATCGGACCGTTGAAATACGCCAAGGAGAACCTGGCCAAGTGGATGCGCCCGGAGAAGCGCAAGACCACGCCGGCGATCCTGGGGCTGTTCGGCGCCAAGGCCGAGGTCCAGTTCCAGCCCAAGGGCGTGATCGGGGTGATCAGCCCGTGGAACTTCCCGGTCAACCTGACCTTCGCGCCCCTGGCCGGCGTTCTGGCGGCCGGTAACCGGGCGATGATCAAGCCGTCCGAGTTCACGCCGATCACCTCCGAACTGATGAAGACCATGTTCGCCAAGGTCTTCTCAGAGGAGGAGATCGCGGTGATCACCGGCGGGCCCGAGGTCGGCCAGGCCTTCACCAGCCTGCCGTTCGACCATCTGGTCTTCACCGGGGCCACCTCGGTGGCGCGTCATGTGATGCGGGCGGCGGCCGAGAACCTGGTGCCGGTCACCTTGGAGCTGGGCGGCAAGAGCCCGGTGATCCTGTCGCGTGGCGTCGACATGGCCACGGCGGCGGCCCGGATCATGAACGGCAAGACCCTGAACGCCGGCCAGATCTGCCTGGCGCCCGACTATGTGCTGGCCCCGGCCGACCAGGTCGACAGCTTCGTGGCCGAGGCCAGGGCCGCCGTGGCGAAGACCTTCCCGACCTTGAAGGACAACCCCGACTACACCGCGGTGGTCGCCCAGCGGCACTACGATCGGATCAAGGGGCATGTCGACGACGCCCGGGCCAAGGGCGCGACGATCGTCGAGATCAATCCGGCCGGCGAGGATCTCAGCCAGCAGGAACACCGCAAGATCGCCCCGACCCTGATCCTCAATCCCACCGACGACATGACGGTGATGCAGGACGAGATCTTCGGTCCGGTGCTGCCGGTCAAGACCTACGGCAAGGTCGAGGAGGCGGTGGACTACATCAACGGCCGCGATAGGCCGCTGGGGCTCTACTGGTTCGGGACCGACACCGCCGAGCGCGACATGGTGCTGGACCGCACGACCAGCGGCGGGGTGACGGTCAATGACGTGGTCTTCCATGTCGCTCAGGAAGACCTGCCGTTCGGCGGCGTCGGTCCGGCCGGCATGGGCTCGTATCACGGCCGCGACGGTTTCCTGGAGTTCAGCCACAGGAAGGCGGTGTTCCATCAGCTGAAGAAGGACATCGCGCCGATGCTGGCCCTGCGTCCGCCCTATGGCGCGGCGATCCGCAAGTATCTGGCGGGGCAGATCAAGCGGTAGGAGCGCGGGTCACGGTGCCTGGATCGCAAATGGTTCCGCTTGCGTTGTAGGCGGTGAAGGGAGGCGCACGTCGCGTCGCCTCAATCTTGCCGACCCAGCCCGGAGTTCGAACATGAGCCGATCGCGCGCCCCTTTTCTCGTCCTGACGCTGGCCATCGCCCTGGCGGGCCTGAGCGCCTGCGACAAGGAGGCCGGACGCAAGCAGGAGACTGTCGGGAAGGTCGAGTCCGGCGTCGGGACGGTGATCGGCGACAAGGACCTGAAGGCGGAAGGCAAGCAGGACAAGGTCGTCGGCGGCGTGAAGCAGGGCGACCTGAAGGGCGCCGTCAAGGACGCCAAGGACTAGCGCCGCCGCTCCACCAGATCGGCTGACATGAAAACGCCCGCCGCTCCGATGAGAGCGGCGGGCGTTATCTTGAGCGGTTGCCGGCCGCCTAGTCTTCGGTGTCGCTGGCCGGCGCCAGACGCGGCGGGGCGCGCATCAGGAAGGCCGGGGTTTCGTTGCCGAAACCGACCACGCGGCGATCGTCGTCATCCTCGCGACCACGAACCGGCTGAACGCCGCGCACTGGCAGAGGGGCGTTGGCGCGGGCGGGGCGTTCGGGTTCGCTACGCTCGGGGCGCGGCGTCCGTTCGGCCTCGACGCGAGGCTGTTCGGTCCGCTCAGGGCGGCGATCACGATCACGGCCGCGCTCGCGGCGGGCCGGACGGTCGCCTTCCGTGCGTTCCGGACGCGGAGCGCGTTCGGCGATCGGAGCGGCCTCGACGGCGGGCTGTTCGGCGGCGACGTCCTGTTCGACGCGCGGCTGGCGGCCACGATCGCGCGAGGAGCCGCCACGATCGCGACGGCCACGCTCGGCGGCCGGGGCCGCTTCGGCGACGGCCGGAGCTTCGGTTTCAACGGTTTCGGCCTGAGCCTTCTCGCCGCGCGGCTTGCGCACGCGGGCAGGGCGCTTGGCGGGAACTTCGCCCGGGGCCGACGGGATCGGCTCGCCGGCGATGGCGGCTTCCAGATTGGCCGCGGCGACGTCCGAGGGCTCGGTCGGCGCGCGGTTGCGATCACGGTCACGACCGCGTTCACCGCCGCCGCGCGAGCGGTCGCGATCACGTCCGCCGCCGCGCTTGCTGTCGCCTTCGCGGCGCACGGTCACGGCGTTGGAATAGTCGAGGTCCAGCTTCTCTTCGGCCGGGGTCGAGCCGATCAGCTTGACCACCTTGTCGAAGCCCTTGTCGTCGGCGGGGGTCACCAGCATGTAGGTGATGCCCGAACGCCCGGCCCGGCCGGTGCGGCCGATGCGGTGGACGTAGTCGTCGGCGTGGTGCGGGACGTCGTAGTTGAAGACGTGGCTGACGGCCGGAATGTCCAGGCCGCGCGCGGCGACGTCCGAGGCCACCAGGATCTTCAGCGAGCCGTCGCGGAAGGCCGCCAGGGTTTTCATGCGCTGGCTCTGGTCCAGGTCGCCGTGGATGGCGGCGGCGTCGAAGCCGTGGCTCTTCAGCGACTTGGCGACGATATCGACTTCGGTCTTGCGGTTGCAGAACACGATGCCGGTCTCGATGTTGGCTTTCTCGATCAGGGCCCGCAGCGCCAGGCGCTTGGCCTTGGGATCGGACGAGGGCACCTTGACCAGCAGCTGGGTGATGTTCTCGTTAGTCGTCGCCGGACGCGCCGCCTCGATCCGCACGGGATCGCGCAGGAACTGCTTGGTCAGGCGGGTGATTTCCGGCGGCATGGTCGCCGAGAAGAACAGGGTCTGCTTCTTCGGCGGCGTCAGCTTGAAGATGCGCTCGATGTCGGGAATGAAGCCCATGTCGAGCATGCGGTCGGCTTCGTCGACCACCATGATCTGCACGCCGGTCATCAGCAGCTTGCCGCGCTCGAAGTGGTCGAGCAGGCGGCCCGGGGTGGCGATCAGCACGTCGACGCCACGGTCCAGCTTCTTCTCCTGGTCGCCGAACGACACGCCGCCGATCAGCAGCGCCCACGAGAGCTTGGTGCCCTTGGCGTACTTCTCGAAGCTGGCGGCGACCTGGTCGGCCAGTTCGCGGGTCGGGGCGATGACCAGGGCGCGCGGCATGCGAGCCTTGGCGCGGCCCAGGGCCAGCTTGTCGACCATGGGAAGGGTAAAGGCGGCGGTCTTGCCGGTGCCGGTCTGGGCGATGCCCAGAACGTCCTGACCGGCCAGGGCCACCGGGATGGCGGCGGCCTGAATGGGGGTGGCTGTCGTATAGCCGGTGTCGGCGACCGCTTGGAGGGTCGTGGGCGAAAGCCCGAGCTCGGAAAATTCTGTCATATCACGCTGGTCTGAAGTCCGGAGCCGCCCGTGTTTGGGCGAACGGGCGGCGCGGATTCGCCAAGCCTGCTCCAGAAGCTGGGGATAAATAGGCTTTGGCCAGCCAAAGTCAATGTCCGCCGAGTTCCGTGGCCAGGGCCGAGCTCAGGTCTCCGCTGGGCGCGACCGCAACGCCGGCAAGGCCCAGCCACGCCGCCATGAGCCGCAGCTCGGTCGCCAGGGCGATTGCCGTCGCGGTGTTGGCGGCCGGTTCGCGATGGGCCGACAGCACCCGCAACAGGCCGGCCTTGCGGTCCGCCTTCAGGTCGACCCGGGCGGTGATCGCCTCGCCCTGCAGGAACGGCAGCACATAGTAGCCGTGAGTGCGCTTGTGGGCGGGGGTGTAGATTTCCAACCGTATACGGACATCAAACAGGCGCTCGGCCCGTTCGCGGAACCAGATCAGGCTGTCGAATGGGGAGAGCAGAGCGTTCGCCGAGATCTTCCGTGGCCGGCGAGCGCTGGGCGCCAGATAGGCCGGCTGGTTCCAGCCCTCGACCTCGACCGGGACCAGGTCGCCGCTTTCGACCAACTGCGCGACGCCGCGCCGGGCGTCGGCCACGCCCAGGCGGAAATAGTCGCGCAGGTCTCGCTCGGTGGCGACGCCGAGCGCGTGGGCCGAGCGGCTCAGCAAATGGCGGTGAGCTTCCTCTCGGGACGGTGTCGTCGCCGACCAGATCGCCTTGGGCAGGACCTTTTCGGGCAGGTCGTAGACGCGTTCGAACGTCCCGCGCCGGGTGGCCGTAGTCAGCTCGCCGGCCCAGAACAGGCATTCGGTCGCTCGCTTGGCCTCGCTCCAGCCCCACCAGCCGCTCTGGCCGCGCTCGCCCAGGCCCAGCTCGCCGGCGGACAGGGGGCCGCGCTCATGGAAGGCGGCCAGGGCCTTGTCGATGAACGGCCGATGCTCGGCCAGGAACTGGGCGACATTGCCCCAGACCCCGACGCCCTGGCGCGCGTCGTCCATCCGCCATCGCAGCGCGGGCTGCAGGGCCAGCGGCATCAGCGAGGCTTCGTGCCCCCAGTATTCGAACAGCGTCGGCTTGCGACCCCAGGCCAGGTCTTCCAGCAGGGCGCGCGGATAGGCGCCCAGGCGCGAGAACAGCGGCAGGTAGTGCGAGCGCGAGACGACGTTGACGCTGTCGATCTGCAGCACGGCCAACCGCTCGATCGCCGCGATCAGATGACGCCGGGTCGGCTTGGCGGGTCGGCTGTCGGCGAAGCCTTGGGCGGCCAGGGCGATGCGGCGGGCTTGCTTGGGCGTCAGGGTCTCGACCATGGACCGACTGAGCATGGCCTTGCGAGGACTAGCAAGGCCAGTCCGACCGGATGCAACCTCGACGACGCGGGAGGGTTCAATGGCGTCAGTAGAGCTTCAGAGGGACACGATGACCAACGCCTCCGCCAAGCGAGCGCCCGCCCTCGTGCTCCTGTCCCTCTGCGGCGCCCTGGCGGCGTCTGGGCCGGCCGCCGCCGCCGACTGGTGGTACGCCGGTCGCGGCGAGGATCGCGTCATGCTGATCGACGCGGCGTCCGTCCAGCGCAACCACGGCGTGCTGACCTATTGGAACACCCAGGTCATCGCCGACGGCGCTCAGGACGGTGTCCGGATGATCAAGAGCTTCATGCGCGCCGACTGCGCCAAGGCGCGGGGCGGCTGGGCGATGATCGTGCGTTATGATCGCGACGATCGTCAGATGACTGTCGACAGTCTGGCCAAGCCGCAGCTGGCGGCGGTGACGCCCGACACCCTGGGCCAGGTCGAGCTGAACTTCGCGTGCGCCACCGACGAGGCCCGGCGCGAAGCGGGCGCCTTTCCGCTGGCGATCGACGCGCGAACCTTCGCCGACGCCTTGATGGGCGCGCCCGATCCCGCCGACCCCAAAGACATTCACGCTCGCTTGGCCGGCGACCCGGCGACGCCGGTCGTGCGGTCTCCCGCGCCAGGACCGGAAACCTTCGGCAAGCGCCAGACGGCGAAGGCCGGCCAGCCCCTGGTCCCGCCGCGCGACTACGCCAAGGGACCGGACGCGCCCAAGGCCGCCGACTATCCGCCGTCGACCGTCGGCATCGTCTACGACGTCGTCTTCCAGGGGATCGATGCCGGCGAGATGCGGTTCGAGGTGCGGGGCTACGACGTCGACGACATGATCCACCCCGGCTCGGGCCAGACGGAAGGGTTCCCGGTCGATCTCAAGACGGTCCACATCCGTGACCTGGCCATCAGCGTCGACAAGGTCGACGCCGACGCCATCACCTATCGGGTGAAGATCGAGAAGGAAGCCACGCCGGACGTCGAGCTGGACGCCAAGCCTGCCCGTTCGCGGTGACTAGCGGTTCCTGACCGCCGAGCAACGCTTGGCGCCACTCTTGATCGTCAGGGTCTCGGCGATGTTCGAGGATTGGCCGCAGTAGTTCATCATCCGCGTGTTGCCGAAGTCGAAAGTGATCGTGTCGCCGGCCTTGCGTGCCACCGCGGTGTCCTCGTCTTCCAGCGGGAAGGTCGTGACGCCGCCGTGCGAGACGGCCGCCTTGCCGGGCTCGGACGCGAGCGAGCAGCTGTTGAGGCCGGACTCGCTACGCGTGGCGGCGAGGTAGTCGAAGCCAACCACCTTGTCGCCATCGACCACGACGGACAGGTTATGCTGTGTGGCGTCCTTCTTGGCCGAGCACGTCCAGGTCTGCGGCGCGGCGCTCGCCTGGGCCGGGAGGACGAAGGCGGCGGCAAGGCCAAGGAGCGCGGCGAGCGTTGTGGGGGTCATGTCATTTCCGTTCGTTCAAGCCGTCGGTAATTCGAACAACGCGCCTTCGGCGGTGTCGGCCCCGCGTCCGATCTCGGCCACGGCCGCCGACATTCGCCCATGCCGGTCCAGGGCCGCATCGGCCAGGCTGACCAGCAGCGGATTGGGCGTGGCGTAAGGCGCGGCTCGGCGCAGGGCCTGGGCGATGTCTTGCTCGGCGCGTCTCGGGGCGCGCTGGCAAGCGATGATGAAGGCCGCCGCCGTCGAGCGGCTGACGCCGGCCCAGCAATGGATGAGCATTGGCCGCTTCGCGTCCCAGTCCGCCGCGAAGTCCAGTAGTCTAGCCACCAGCGCCGCATCGGGCGGCGTCAGGCCTTCGCGGACCTCGGCGATGTCGTGGAAAGCCAGGCGAAGGCAGGTTTCGCCCGTATCGGCTCCAGGCCAGGCCTCGGCGGGGGAGCTCGGCGACAGAAGGCTGATCAGGTGCGAGGGCCGATGCAGCGCCCGCGCCGTCTCGACCTGGCTGAGGGGGCAGACCAGCAGGGTCATCGCGTCGCCAGCATGGCCGAGACGCCCAGCAGGACACCCAGTTCGCAAACCTGCTCGACGCCGCCCAGCACGTCGCCCGTATAGCCGCCGATCAGCCGCCGGGCGGTCAGGGCCAGAGTCGCCGCCAGGACCGCGCCGACCGCCGCGCCGACCAGGCCGGGCCAGCCCAGCAAGGCCAGCGGCCATAGGCCCAGCACGGCCGCGATCAGCAGCTCGTAGGGGCGCACGCCGTCGGGCGCGGGCTTGTATTTGGCGTCGTCGCGGTCGCTGACATGGCGTTCCAGCACCATGATCGTCACGGCCGCGACGCGGCCGGCGCCGTGGGCGGCGACCAGGGCCAGGGCGGCGGTGGCCAGGGGCAGGGTGGCAAGGGCGGCCACCTTGATCGCCAGCGCCAGGCCCAGGGCCAGGACGCCGTAGGTCCCGACCCGGCTGTCTTTCATGATCTCCAGCCGCCGCGCCGGGGTCTGGCCGCCGCCCAGGCCGTCGGCGGTGTCGGCCAGGCCGTCTTCGTGGAAGCCGCCGGTGACCAGCACGCCCGCCGCGACCGCCAGCAGGGCCGGCAGCACGCCGGTCCACAGCTGTCCCGCCGCCAGCAGCACGGCGGCGCCGATCGCGCCGACCAGGATCCCGACCAGCGGATAGTAGCGGGCGGCGCGGGTGATCCAGTCCGGCTGGAAGTCGGCGAAGGACGGCGCCGGCAGGCGGGTCAGGAACTGCAGCGCGCAGAAGAACAGCTTCAGCTGGCGGGGCATCAGCCCGGTCCGGCCAGGACGTCGGCCAGGGCGGCGACGTCGGTCAGCAGGTTGGCGCCCGCCGCCAGCAGGGGCGCGGCCAGGGCCGCGCCGGTGCCTTCGCCCAGCCGCAGCTCCAGGTCCAGCAGCGGCCGCACGCCCAGGGCCTGGAGCATCGCCGGATGGCCGCGCTCGGCCGAGCCATGGGCGAACACGCAATAGTCGAGGGCGGTGGGCGCCAGGCGGATAGCGGCCAGGGCGGCGGCCGTGCTGATGAAGCCGTCGACCAGCACCACGCGCCGCATCGACGCCGCGCCCAGCACCGCGCCGGCCATCATGGCGATCTCGTAGCCGCCGAACTGGGCCAGCACGTCCAGCGGCGCGCTCGCGTCCGACCGCTCGGCCGCGCGGACGATCCCGGCGCGCTTGCGGGCCATGCCCTCGGCGTCGTGTCCCGTGCCCTGGCCGACGCAGTCGTCGAGCGAGGCGGGGGCCAGGCGGTGCATGATCAGGGCGGCGGATGAGCTGTTGCCGATGCCCATCTCGCCCAGGGCGATGACGTCGGCGCCGTCGGCGGCGGCCGCGCGGGCGATGTCGGCGCCCTTGGCGAGGGCGGTCAGCACCTCGTCCGGGGTCAGGGCCGGCTCGCGAGCGGCGTTGCGGCTGCCGCGCCGGATCTTGGCCGCGATCAGGTCGGGGTGCTCGGGCAGGTCGGCGTCCACTCCGGCGTCAACCACGCGCACCTGGACGTCGGTGGCCTTGGCCAGGGCGCTGACGCTGGAGCGGCCCGACAGGAACAGACCCACCATCGCGGCGGTGACGCTGGCCGGATAGGCCGAGACGCCTTCGTGGGTCAGGCCGTGGTCGCCGGCGAACACATAGAGGTCGGTGCGGCCGATGCGCGGGTCCAGGCGGTTCTGGATCAGGCCGATCCGCACGGCCAGGTCCTCCAGCCGGCCCAGCGAACCGGGCGGCTTGGCCTTGCCGTCCAGCTTGGCTCGCAAGGCCGGCTCGAGCGTGGCGTCGACGGGCTGAATGGCGGCCTGGAGAGCGGAAAGGGCGAGCATGGCGAGTTCCTGGATAGACGAGCGAAGGTCATCGGGCGAGGGCGGCGATCAGGCCGATGGCAAGGGGGATCAGCCAGAGCAGCAGGCAGGCGCGGCGATAGAGGCGAAGGCCGCGCGCCAGGTCGGCGGGGGTGGGGCGCGGTCCGTCGCCGAAGGTCGGTCGGGCGGTGGTCACGCCGTCGTAGCGGGCTTCGCCGCCCAGCCGGACACCTAGCGCGCCGGCCATGGCCGCCTCGGGCCAGCCGGCGTTGGGCGAGGCGTGCAGGCGCGCGTCGCGGCGCAGGATCCGCCAGCCGCTCGCCAGGGTCTTGGCTCCGGCCAGGACGATCAGCGCGCCCGCCGCTCGCGCGGGGATCAGGTTCATCAGGTCGTCGGTCCGCGCCGACGCCCAGCCGAACATCCGCCAGCGCGGTTCCATGTGGCCGACCAGGCTGTCGGCGGTGTTGACGCTCTTGTAGGCGAACAGGCCCGGCAGGCCGCCGATCAGCAGCCAGAAGGCCGGGGCGACGACGCCGTCGTTGAAGCTCTCGGCCAGGCTCTCCAGAGCAGCGGCCGCCACGCCCTCGGCGTCGAGTTGATCGGTGTCGCGGCCGACGATCATCGCCACCGCCGCGCGGGCGGTCGGCAAGTCGCCGGCCTCCAGCGGCGACAGCACGGCCACGACGTGATCATGCAGGCTGCGTTGGGCCAGGCCGGTCGTCGCGATCAGGGCGACGATCGCCAGCGCCGGCAGGCTCGGACCCAGGAACCGTTGCACGGCCTCGCCCAGCAGGACCGAGGCGACGACCAGCAGCACGACCAGAACCACGCCCAGCAGACGTCGGCGCCGATCGGACGCCGTCGGCCGGTTCCAACGCCGTTCCAGCATCTCGATCATCGCCGCCGGCCAGGCCACGGGATGTCCGACCAGGCGGTTCAACGCGGCCGGATAGCCGAGCGCCGCTTCCAGGCCCAGGGCCAGGGCCACCACCCACGGCCAGGGCGCCGTCTCAGCCACCCGAACGCCCGATCAGCTCGATCAGCGGCCCGGACGCGCCGGCCACGATGGCCGCCTTCACGCCATAGGCGCGCTCCAGCACCTCGGGCGTCAGGGCTTCCAGCGGCGTGGCGTCGGCGATCAGGGCGCCCTCCCGCAACACCAGCACCCGGTCGGCCAGGCGCAGGGCCACGCCCAGGTCATGCAGGGTCATCACCACGCCCTGGCGGCGTTCGGCCGCGAAGGCGCGCAGCAGGTCGACGGTGTCCAGCTGGTGGCCGGGATCCAGCTCCGCCAGCGGTTCGTCGGCCAGCAGCCAGTTCGGTTCGCCCGCCAGAACCCGGGCCAGCAGGGCGCGGGCCCGTTCGCCGCCCGACAGGGTGGTGACGTCGCGATGCGCCAGGCCGGTCAGGCCGGTGCGGACCAGAGCCGCCTGCACGGCGGCGTGGTCGGCGTCGCTGAGGCCGCGCGCGCCGCTATGCGGGGTGCGGCCCAGGCCGACCAGGGTCTCGACGTTTACCGCCCAGGCGATCTCCGGCGTCTGGGGCAGGAAGCCGATCCGGCGGGCGCGTTGGCGATGCGGCAGGGCCAGGATCGGTCCATCGCCCAGGGTGACCTGGCCGACGTCCGGCTTGCGAAGACCGGCCAGGCAGGTCAGCAGGGTCGACTTGCCCGCGCCGTTGGGGCCGACGATGGCGGTGACCTCGCCGGAGCGGAAGCGCGCCCCGACCCCGGCCAGCACGGTCTGGCCGCCCAGGGCGACGGTCAGGTTTTCGGCGACGAGATCGCTCATGCCAGTCTCCTTAGGGCCAGTGTCCCTCATGCCAACCTCCGGCGCATCGAGATCAACAGAGCCAGGAAGAACGGTCCGCCGATCGCCGACATCGCCACGCCCAGGCGGACCTCGGCGGCCGACGGCGTCAGCCGCACCAGGATGTCGGCGGCCAGCACCAGGGCCGCGCCCGCCGCCGCGCTGGGGGCCAGCAGAGCGCCCGGCTGATGGCCCACCAGCGGCCGCACCAGGTGCGGCACGATCAGGCCGACGAAGCCGATCATGCCGGCCACCGCCACGCTGGCGCCCGAGGCCAGGCCGACACCGACCGCCAGGATCACGCGAGTCAGGTTCAGATCGATCCCCAGGGCCTTGGCCCCTGTCTCGCCCAAGGTCAGGGCGTTCAGGGCCCGGCCCAGCAACAGCATCAGGCCTGAGCCGACCACGATGAACGGCAAGGCCCGCCAGACGTCGTCAGCGCTACGGTCGGCCAGCGAACCCAGCAGCCAGTTGATGATCTCCTGCGCCGCCCAGGGGCTGGGGGCCAGGCTCAGGGCGAGGGCGACTCCGGCGCTGGCCACGGTGTTGAGGATCACCCCGGCCAGGATGAAGGTGATGGTCCCGCCGCTGCCGCCAGCCAGGACCAGCATGACGGCCACGCCGATCCCGGCGCCGACCATGGCCGCCACGAACAGCAGCCAGGGCGTGGCCAGGCTCAGGCTCAGATACATGGTCATCACCGCGCCCAGGGCGGCCATGGACGACACGCCCAGCACGCCCGGATCGGCCAGCGGGTTGCGCGTGTAGCCCTGCATCACCGCGCCCGAAAGGCCCAGGGCCGCGCCGACCGCGATGGCCAGGATCGTGCGCGGCAGCCGCAGTTCGAAGATGATGGCCCAGCGCGGGTCGTGGGCGGCCTGGGACCAGGCGCTCCACGGCACCCAGACCCGGCCGGCCATCAGCGACAGGCCGCTCAGCAGCAGGACCAGGAGGCACAGGCCGCCCAGCAGGAGAAGACGTTTGCCAATGGCGCTGCGGGTCATGCGGCGGCTCCCAGAACGTGTCGGCGGGCGGTCGCCAGGGCGGCGGCGGTGTCTATCAGGACCGGACCGCCACAATAGAGCAGGCGCTCGGGAAACACCGCCCGGGTCATGCGCGGCGCCACGCTGGCCAGGGCGGGATGGTTCAGAAGGCGCTCGGCCCAGGTGGCGGCGTTGGGGCTGGCCTGGCCGGCCAGCAGCACCTCGGGCGGATCGTCCAGCAGGCGCTCCAGCGAGACATTGCCCCATCTCTTCAGGCCATAGCGCTGGGCGACGTTCACGAAGCCGGCGCGGCGCATCATCTCGTCGACCAGGGTGCCGTGACCGGCCGCCATGCCGTTGGGCTGGAACACCACGGCGGTGATCGGCCGCGCGCCGGGACGCGGCGCGGCCTTGGCCATCGCCGCCTCGACCTGGGCGATCAGCGCCTCGCCGCGTTCGGGGTGACCGCAGATCGCGGCGATCCGGCGGATCTGGACCTGGTTCTCGGCCCAGCTGTTGGGCACCTTGAACAGCTCGGCGCGGATATGCAGGCGCTTCAACGCCTCGCGGGTGGCCGGCGAGGAGTGGGCGGCGGTCAGGATCACGTCGGGGCGCAGGGCGATCACTTCCTCGGCGCTCTCGTAGGTGATCGGATAGGTGCGGGCCACGGCGGCGATGCTCGATTGCAGCGGATCGCGCGAATAGTGGCTGAGCGCCGCGATCTGGGCGCGGTCGGCGACATGAAGCAGCACCGCATCCAGGCAGGGGTTGAGCGAGACCACGCGCGGCAGGGGCCGCGCACACGCGACGCCGCCGGCCAGGCCCGCCGCGAGGCCCGTTCCGATCGCCGCGCGGCGGGTTGGAGTCTTGCTCATCAGAGACTCTCCAGGGCGTTGGCGAGACGGCGCCAATCCAGCTCGCGGCCGGGCAGGCCAAAGCGGATCAACGTCTCGTCCCAGGGGAAGGGGCGGGTGAGGATACCGGCCTGGGCCAGACCCTCGAAGCGGCGCGGCGCGTCGGCGGCGCGGGTCAGGCGAAACAGGGTCGTGCCGCCGGCGATCTCGAACCCGGCCCGGCGCAACAGGCCGTCCATCTGCACGGTGTCTTCGATCAGTCGTAGACGAGTCTGCGTCGCCCAGGCGGGATCGGCGTAGGCCGCCAGGCCCACGGCGATCGCCGGGCCGGAGACGGGCCAGTCGCCCAGCGCTTGGCGAGCGCGCGCGGCCAAGGCCGGCTCGGCGACCAGGAAGCCCAGGCGCGCCCCGGCCAGGCCGTAGAACTTGCCGAACGACCGCAGGACAAGCAGCCGCTCATGGCCCGGCGCGCCCGCCAGACTGGCGACGGAAAGCGCCGGATCGACGTCCACGAAGGCCTCGTCGACCAGCAGCGGCCCGTCGGTGAGGTCGAGCACCTGATCCCGCGGCAGGACGCGGCCGCTGGGATTGTTCGGATTGACCAGCACGCGCAGGTCGGCCGTCGGATCGCCGGGGGCGACGATCTGGGCGCCGACGATCCGCCAGGCCTCGGCATGTCCGCCATAGGTCTGGGCCGAGATCGCGACACGCTGGGCCGCCAGGAGGCGCGGCAGCAGGCGGATCACCGCCTCGCTGCCGGCCGTCGCGACGACGCGGGAAGGATCCTCGACGCCGAACGCCGCCGCCGCCGCCTGTTCCAGAGCCCCGAGGGACTCCGGATCAGGCAGGCGCGACCACGTCTCCGGCGCGAGCGCCGGAACCGGGTAGGGGCAAGGATTGATCCCCGTCGACAGGTCGAGCCACGGCGTCGGCGCGTTCGGCCAGGCCGTTCGCGCCGCGCCGAGGCGGCCGCCGTGGCCGAGGAGGGCCGCCGGCGTCGCCATGGCTAGAACTTGGCCCGCACGCCGGCGAAGGCGCCGCGGCCCGGAGTTCCGTACTTGTAGATCGTCTCGTAGTCCTGATCGAACAGGTTCTCGACCCGGCCGTAGAGCTCGAACGTGTCGTTGATCGGATAGGCGATGCGCACGTCAGTCACCACATAGCTCTTCAGGCGGCGGGTGTTGGCGATGGTGTCGAAGCTGTGGCCGACATACTGCATCGTCACGCCGGCGGTCAGGCCGTTCGGCAAGCTCACCTGCGCGTCGGCCGAGGCTGTTTCGCCGGCGCGACGCGGCAGGTCCTTGCCGTAGTTGGAACCCGCCGACTTATTGACCGCGTCCATGCTGGTGTAGTTGGCCGAGAGGGTCAGCAGCGAATTGACGTCGAAGCTGCCTTCCACCTCGACGCCCTTGGACTTGGCCTTGGCGATGTTGGCGTAGCCGCCGAAGTTGGGCGGGGTGTTGTTGGACACGAAGTCGATCTGGTTGGTGGTCTTGCGATCGAAATAGGTGATCGAGCCGCGGGCCCGGCCTTCCAGGATGCTGTGTTCGACGCCGATGTCCCAGCTCTTGGCCTCTTCCGGGTTCAGGCTGGTGTTCCCGTAATCACTGTACAGCTGATACAGCGACGGGGCCTTGAAGCCCTCGCCGTAGTTGGCGCGGATCACGGTGGCGCCGGCGTTGGGCGTCCAGGCCGCGCCGGCCTGATAGGTCGTGGCGCTGCCGAAGGTGTCGTGGTCGTCATAACGGACGCCGCCGGTCAGGGTCAGGCCCTCGACGGGCTTGGCTTGGAGTTGGCCGTAGACGCTGTCCATGCCCGTGGCGTGGCGGGTGACGACGGAGCTGAACGAGGGCGAGGCGGTGCGGAACCAGCTCCGCTCGGTCTCGGCCCCGAACACCGCGCGCCAGATCGGCGTGATCTTCCAGGTGCCTTGATATTCCAGGCTGTTGTCGGCGCCGCGAGCGTCGAAGGTCTTGGGCGCGCTCGAGGTGGGGTCGTAGTTGTCGCGATCGGTCTGGGTGTAGGCGTAGCCGATCCGGCTGTTCAGGGCGCCGTCGAAATTGGACAGGCGCGCGCCGACATAGCTGACCAATTCCTTGGTCTTGCCATAGTCGCTGGTGTCGCCCAGCGCGTAGGGCGGGGCGGGCAGCGAGCTGTCGTATTCGTTGCGGCCGGCGGCGTAGGAGACGCGCGCGTCCAGGGTCGCCCAGTCGGTGACGTTGAGGTCCACGCGGCCGCTGATGGCGTTGTTGTGGTAGCCGTCCTTTTCCTTGCCGCCCAGGGTGTCGTCGAACACGGAGATCCCGGCGGTGGTGTAGGAGCTGGCCGCCAGCCGCCAGCCGCCCCAGGCGCCGCCGGCCCCGACGCCCACGCGGCCATAGGCCGTGGCGCGGGAGCCGCCCTCGATGGTGGCGTCGCCGGACAGCGGGCCGTCCGGGGTCTTGGTGATCATGCTGACCACGCCGCCGATGGCTTGGCTGCCCCACAGGGTCGATTGCGGGCCGCGCAGCACTTCGATGTGGTCGATGTCGCCGGCCAGGAGGGTGGCGAAGTTGTAGCCGCCGCCGGTCGCCGACGGGTCGTTCAGCTTGACGCCGTCGATCAGCACCGCGGTCTGGTCGCTCTCGGCGCCGCGGATCCGCACCTGGGTCGTGCCGCCCACGCCGCCGTTGCGGGTGACGGTGACGCCGGGCGTGCGCGACAGCAGGTCGGAGATCACCACCGCCTGGTGTTGGCGCAGAGCCTGCGCGGTGATGACGGTCATGCTGACCGGAACTTCCGACAGCTTGTCGTCGGCGCGGCCGGCGGTGACGACGATCTGATCGACCGCGGTGGCGTCGTCGAGGGTGTCGGCGGCCAGGGCGAAGCCCGGCGAGGCGAGAGCGGGAAGGGCGGCCACCAGGGCCAGGACGGAAATAGAGCGCATGTTCAAATCCTCGGTGCGCAGCAACGAAGGCAGGTCCGAGAAACCGGACCGGCCCGACGATGTCGCCTCGGGGGAAGAACCCCATCGTACGGCGCACCCCGGCCGGACGAAGGACGACCGCGACGGGCAGGTCTCCTGGCTCGCGGGTCAATGCCGGTGCGCGTCGCCTTCCCAGCCGCTCTCGGTAAAGAGAAAAACCAGTGGCTTATGACACGCGGGCTCGCCGCTTACAGTTGCGGGGGCAGCCCGGGTTTCGCACCCGAGTTCCCTTTTCATCCTCTTTCGAGGAACCTGTCGCGAGAGCTGCACTATATGTTGCGCCGCACACGGTCAATCTGGAGCCTATCTTGTCGTTTACCCTCGTCCTGGGCGGAGCCCGATCCGGCAAGAGCGCCTTCGCGCAGGGCGCGGCGGAGGCGCTGGCGGCGCGAAACGGCGGCCGGCTGGTGATGATCGCCACGGCGCAGGCGTTTGACGCCGAGATGGTCGAGCGCATCGCGCGCCACCGTCAGGACCGCGACGGCGCCTGGACGACGCTGGAAGCGCCGCTCGATATCGCGGGCGCGTTGCGAGAGCTGGGTTCAAGCGACGTCGTCGTGGTCGATTGCCTGACCCTCTGGGTGTCGAACCTGATGCTGGACGAGCGGGACGTAGCGGCCGCCGCCGCCGAACTGGTCGCCGCCGTCGAACGATTCGAGGGCGCGCTATGGTTGGTGTCCAACGAGGTCGGGTTCGGCATCGTGCCCGACAACGCCTTGGCCCGCCGCTTTCGCGACGAGGCCGGACGCCTGCATCAGGCCCTGGCCCAGGTCGCCGACGCCGTGACCCTGGTGGTGGCGGGCCTGACCCTGAGCCTGAAGTGAGAAAAACTGCGTTGAGCGCTGAAATTCCACGTCTAGGGTGTGGATAACAGCAGCCGTTCACACGGATGGGCGGCGCTCCGGGAGGACGCCATGAACGCCTTTACCCCCATCACCGCCACCGAAACGCCGGACTACGCCGGCCTGACCGTGACCCCCTCGGGTCCTGTCCTGGGCGCCGAGATCTCGGGTCTGGACCTGCGCCAGCCCCTGACGCCGGAGATCGTCGCCGCCGTCCGCGCCGCCCTGCTGCGCCATAAGGTGGTGTTCTTCCGCGACCAGGACATCAGTCATGAGGACCACGTCCGTTTCGGTCGCTATTTCGGGGACTTGGAGGGGCATCCTGTCACTGCCCACGTGCCTGGCTTTCCCGAGATCCTGCACATCGAGGCCGCTGACGGCATGAAGCTGCGCGAGGAGATCGTGCCGCTCGTCCGCGCCGCCAACAAATGGCACACCGACGTCACCTTCCGCCCCGCGCCGTCGATGGGCGGGGTTCTGCGCATGCGCCACATGCCGCCGCTGGGCGGCGACACCCTTTTCGCCGACACCGCCGCGATCTATCGCGACCTGCCCGACAAGCTGAAGGATCAGATCGCCGACCTGAAGGCCGAGCACGATATCCTGCAGAGCTACGGCTACCGGGTCGACGAGGCCAAGCGCCAGGAACTGCGCGCGGCCCATCCGGTCCAGGCCCATCCGGTGGTCCGCACCCATCCCGAAACCGGCGAGAAGCACCTGTTCGTCAATAAGGTTTTCACGACGCGGATCCTGGGCCTGCCCGAGGACGAGGCCGCCCAGCTGCTGGCCGACCTGCTGGAGCGGGTGAAGACGCCCGAATACCAGGTCCGCTTCCGCTGGACGCCCAACGCCATCGTCTTCTGGGACAATCGCGCCACCCAGCACTACGCCATTCTGGATTATTGGCCGCAGGAGCGGATCGTCGAGCGGGTGACGATCCAGGGCGATGTCCCGTTCTGACGCGACCTTAGCTTGACCATGAGATCATCAATAATGTCAGAGGCCTGTTGGTAACTTCGGTTTACGATCAGGAACGCGCGGCGCGGTTCCCGACGCGGCGTTCCATCAGCAGCAGGCTGAGCATCACCAGGAAGGCGAAGGCCAGCAGGGCGCCGGCCAGCTGGTGGGCCTTGTCCCATTCCAGAGCCTCGACCAGCCGGTAGATCTCGATCGACAGCACCTCGGTCTGGCCCGGAATGCCGCCGCCCAGCATCATCACCACGCCAAACTCGCCGATCGTGTGGGCGAAGGCCAGGATGGCGGCGACGGCGTAGCCGGGCAGGGCCAGGGGGAAGGCCACGCGGACAAAGCTGTTCCAGGGCGAGGCGCCCAGGGTGGCGGCGGCCTCCAGCGGCTCGTCGCCCACCGCGATGAAGGCGTTGCGCAGCGGCTGGACGGCGAACGGCAGGGAATAGATCAGCGAGCCGATCACCAGGCCCTGGAAGGTGAAGGCCAGGGTGCGCACCCCGAATGGGTGCAGCAGGGCGATCAGCGGGCTTTGCGGCCCCAGGGCGATCAGCAGGTAGAAGCCCAGCACGGTCGGCGGCAGGACGATCGGCAGGGCCACCAGCGCCCCGATCGGCGCCTTCCAGCGCGAACGCCCCCGCGCCAGCCACCAGGCCAGGGGCGTGGCCAGGATCAGCAGCAGGACCGTGGTGATCCCCGCCAGCTTGATCGTCAGCCACGCCACCTCGAGCATGGTCAGCGGGTCTCGCGCTTGATCGACGGGAAGGGGTTGGGCATGGCTTTGGTCCGAGCCTGGGTTCGGGTTATGTAACGACTTTACATAACGAGCTTTCGGGCCGAGGTCACGACCCGGCTCGCCCAGATGCTTTCTCGGCAAGGGGTTTCGATGTCCGTCGACGGTGATCTGAGCGCGTCCCTGATCCTGCGTCGCGGCGGTCTGGCCCGCGTGGGCCTGGAGCGGATCGCCCTGATCGAGGCGATCGGAAGCCTGGGCTCGATCAGCGCCGCCGCCAAGCAACTGGGCCTCAGTTACAAGGGCGCATGGGATGGGGTTCAGGCGCTGAACAACCTGTTCGACGCGCCTCTGGTGGTCGCCAGCGCCGGCGGCAGGACCGGCGGCGCCGCGACCGTCACGCCGCGCGGCCTGGCGGTGATCCGGGCCTTTCGCGAGGTGGAGCGCGAGATCGGCGCGGCCCTGTCGCGCCTGGAGGCGGGCCTGGCCGCGTCGGATCCGGGCGCCGACCAAGGCTTGGGGGACCTGTTCTGGAGCCTGGGTCTGCGCACCAGCGCGCGCAACGCCCTGCGCGGGACGGTCGCGGCGATCGAGGACGGGGCGGTGACCGCCAGGGTGACGATCGACCTGGGCGACGCCGTCGAGATCGTCTCGATCATCACCCGCCGCAGTCGCGACGAACTGGGCCTGACGGTCGGCAAGCCGGCCATCGCCCTGATCAAGTCCAGCTTCGTCGTCCTGGCCGGCGAGGACTCGGTCGAGGACGGGGCCAATCGCCTGATCGGGACCGTGGTCGACCGCGAGGACGGGCGCGAGGTCAGCGAGGTCAGTCTCAGCCTTTCGGCCGGCAAGACCCTGGTCGCGACGGTTCCTGCCTCCGCCACGCCGCCCGCCGTCGGCCATCGCGCCGTGGCGACCATCGCGCCGTCCAATGTCATTCTCGCCGTCGAATAGGATCGTCTTCGTGAAAACCCTGGTTCTCGCCCTTTGCTTCGCCGGTCTGGCGAGCGGCGCCTTCGCCCAGACTCTCGGCCTGAAAGGGCCCGCCGGCGAAACGGTCAGCCTCACCGCCGCCGAGGTGGCCGGCCTGCCGCGCGTCAGCGTCGCCTTCGACGCCCATGGCGAAAAGCACGTCTACGAGGGGCCGCTGCTGATCGACGTGCTGGCCAAGGTCGGGACGCCGACCGGCAAGGCCATTCATGGACCCGAGATGGCCGATGTGGTGCTGGTCAAGGCCGACGACGGCTACCAGGTCGCGTTCGGCCTGGCCGAACTGGATCCCGGCACCCGGTCCAACCGCATCATCCTGGCCGACAAGGTCGACGGCGCGCCGCTGAGCGCCAAGGACGGAGCGTTCAAGCTGGTGGCCGAGGGCGATCTGCGGCCCGCGCGGTCGGCGCGCAGGGTCACCGCGATCGAGGTCCTGCGGCTCGCCAAGCCCTAGCCGCCAGACCCTAGTGAACGGTGACCTGCACCGTAACCGGCTCGGTGGGCCCGTCGCGCAGCCGGACGGGCAGGGGATAGCCGTCCACCCGCAGGGCCGCGTTCAGGGCGCGGGCCAGCACCATGGTCGGCTGGGAATCGACCAACAGCGGTTCGAGCAAGGCCTCGCCGGCTCCCGTCGCGGTTCCGGCCAGACCGCAGGACACCATCAGCCGCTGCTCGTCCGTCGAGATGCCGCCGCAGGCCGGGCATTCCACCTGGATCGGCCGGCGCAGGCTGGCCTCGACTGATTGCATCCAGGCCACGAACAGGCCGCCCGTGCGGTTCGAGGCGCGGAAGGCCAGGGCCTGGGCGACCAGCCGGGTCGGGTGTTCGCCCGCCGATCGCAAGGCTGCCCACTGCCGCATGGCGCTCAGCAGCAGCCTTTCGCCGACGGTGGGTCCGGACGTCCAGCGATCGGCTATGGAAACGGCGGTCATGGCGGCCTCTGGGTGGAATGTCACGTCGCTGTTGCGACTGGTTCGCAATATCTAGGCCTCGATCTTATTGCGAGTCAATCGCAACAACTTGCCGCCTGCCGCGCTGGACCCACGGCCGTCGACGGCCTAGGTTAAGGACTCGGCGCAACCTGTTCGTCGCCTTGAGTCTTTGGAGCCCCGCGCTGTCCGCCCAACCTTCGACGATCACGCCGATGATCCGGCTGTACGGCGAGAAGCGGGCCAATCTGGTGCGCGTCTTCGCCGCTAAACTTCGTTCGATCAGTGAAGCCGAAGACCTGATCCAGGATCTGTTCCTCAAGGTGCAGGCCCTGGGCGACCTGGAGGTGGACGGCGACGGCTCGGCCCTGCTGTTCCGGATGGCCAACAACCTGATGCTCGACCGGCTGCGCAGCCAGACCCGCGCCGGCGCACGGGATGAAGGATGGCGCAGCCTGCAGGGCGTGGTGGTGGGCGATCAGCAGGTGGCGGATGTTCCGTCGGCCGAGGAGGTCGTGGCGGGCCGGCAGCGCCTGAACGTGATGATGGTCGCGCTGGAGACCTTGCCGCCGCAGGTGGCCCGCGCCTTCAAGCTTCACAAGCTGGAGGGTCTCAGTCACGCTGAGACCGCTGCGGCGATGGGCGTCAGTCGCAGTTCGGTCGAAAAGCATATAAGCGCTGCTTTGAAGGCGCTGATGGCCAAGCTGGCATGAGGGCGCTTATTGTTTCTGGAACGGGTTTTGGAGGTTCCGCCGCTTTGGTGACGTCTTATCCTTGCGAGGACGCAACTTGGCGTCGGGACGGAGCGAAATGACGCGCGGTCGGACAGACATCGACGCCGAGATCGCCGAGGCCGCGATCGCGTGGCTGGTGCGCCTGCAGGGCGAAGCGGTCACCGAGCGCGACTGGCTGGATTTCGACGCCTGGATGACGGCTTCGCCCGATCACGCCCAGGCCTATGACGCCGTGCTGGCCTTCGACCATCAACTGTATCTCGACGCGGGTCTGGCGGAGACCCAGCCGGAACCGGCGCCCCTCATGACGTCGGGGTCGGCCAAGGTGATCCCGCTCCGTCCGGCCCGGCGGGCCTGGTTCTGGTCTGCTGGCGCGGCGATCGCCGCCGCCTTCGTGGCCGGCGCGGTTCTCGTACCCAGCAAGGGGCTGATGGGCGGGCGCGAAACCACCTATGTGACGGGCGTCGGCGAGCGCAGGACGATCGCGCTCGAGGACGGTTCCCGGATCGACATGAATTCGGCCTCGCGCGTGACCGTGCGGTTCGAGCGCCATGCGCGTCGGATCGAGATGGGCGACGCCCAGGCCTTCTTCGACGTGGCCAAGGATCCTTCGCGGCCGTTCCTGATCTCGGCGGGCGACACCCAGGTCCGCGTGGTCGGCACGCAGTTCGACGTGCGTCACCGCGACGGGCTGGTGGCGGTCAACGTCCAGCGCGGGTTGGTCGAGGTGCGGCCGCACCTGGCCGCCGACGCAGCGCCGTTCCGGCTGAAGCCGGGGCAGGGGCTGGTCCACCACGAGGGCCAGGCCGCTGACGCCCGCCTCTCGACGGTCGCCGTCGACGAGGTCGCGGGTTGGCGCCAGGGACGTCTGATCTATCGCGATCAGCCGCTCTCGCAGATCGCCGGCGACATGAACCGGCTTTTCCCGCGCCCGGTGAAGCTGGGCGACGCCGAGGCCGCCAATATGCGACTGTCGGGCGTGTTGATCGTCGACGAACAGGATGCGATGGTCGATAGACTGTCACATCTGCTTCCCGTCCGAACGACGACGACCAAAGACGCTATCGTGATCCAGGCGCGCTAAGCCTTGCTGACGGGCCTGGAATCGTTCGAAGCGCGAAGCTTGAGCTCTAAGGGGATAGAGCTGGAGCCCGATGATTTCGGACACGGTATCCCAGCATCGACTGCGACCTGACGATTCGGCGCGCGCCGAAGCGCTCGCTGTCGGCCGTCCGCGCGGCGCCGTTCCTCTCTTCGTTCTGACCGTAGCCACCAGCCTGGCCCTGTCCGGCGAGGCGGAGGCCGCGCCGGCCCGCTTCACCTTCAACATTCCCGCCAAGCCCCGATCCGAGGCGCTGATCGATCTCGGCGTCCAGGCGCGCGTCACCCTGGGCGGAGCTTCGGCCTGTCCGGGGCGCGGCAAGGCCGTCGTCGGGACCCTGACCCTGCGCCAGGCGCTGGACGTGGTGACCGCCGGCGCGCCGTGCCGGTTCGAGCTCCTCGACAACGCCACGGTCATCATCCGGCCTGTCCAGCCCGCGTCCCATGTCGCCAGGCCGCCTGTCACGACGCATCCCGCCTCGACGGCCCCCACGGCCATCGACAGCGTCATCGTCACCGCCACCAAGCGTCCCACGCGACTGGGCGCGGCGGCCGGCGGGCTCAGCGTGATCGGCGAGGCGCGGTTGGGCGACTCCGGCGCGATCGACACGACCAGCATCTCCCAGCAGACCGCCGGCTTCATCACCACCAACCTCGGCGCGGCGCGCAACAAGATCATGCTGCGCGGTCTGTCGGACGGCACCTTCACCGGTCGGACCCAGCAGACCGTCGGCACCTATCTCGACAACATTCCGCTGACCTACAACGCGCCCGACCCCGACCTGCGGCTGATCGACGTCGACCGGGTGGAGATCCTGCGCGGCCCCCAGGGCGCGCTCTATGGCGGTGGGTCGCTCAGCGGGGTCTACCGGATCGTGTCCAACAAGCCGGTCCTGAACGAGCGGTCGGGCTCGGTCCTGGTCGGCGCGGCCGTGACGGAATCCGGCTCGCCCAGCAGTCGTCTTGAGGGCGTGCTGAACCTGCCGCTCGTCGCCGATCGTGTCGCCGCCCGCGTGACGGCTTACAGCGACGTGGACGGCGGCTATGTCGACGACGTCAATCTGCGCCTCTCGAACGTCGACCGCACCACGCGCAAGGGCGGCCGCGCGGCGGTGTCGGTGGCGGTGAATCCAGACTGGACGGTCTTGATGTCCGGTGCGCGCCAGGACCTGGACGCCACCGACAGTCAGTACACCACGCCCGGCCTGGGCGGTCAGAGGCGCGCCAATCAGGTGCGCGAGACCCACGAGAACGTCCTGCAGCAGGGCGCGGTGACGATCACCGGAGCCGGCGACTGGGGGCGTTTCGTATCGTCGACGGGTTATGTTCGCCACCGTTTCGCCAGCCGGTTCGACGCCACCGCCGCCTTGAACGGGGCCGGAGCGGACTCGGTCGACGTGGGTCTATTCGACGAGGCCAGCAAGGTGCGGCTGCTGGTGGAGGACGCGGTGCTGTCGTCGCCTGACACCGATCGTTTCCGCTGGCTGTTCGGCCTGTATGGTCTGGCCAGCCTCGAAGACAGCGACGGCGAGTTGCGGGCTCGCACGATCTACAACCCGTCGCGCCTGGTCTATCTGGAGACGCGTCGTGACCGACGGCGTGAACTGGCCCTCTATGGCGAGACGGCCTACGACCTGGGCGGCGGCTGGACCGCCAGCCTGGGCGGACGCGCTTTTCGCAGCGAGGTGCACACCACCTCGAAGGTCGAGGCGCCGGCGCCGGGTCAATCGCGCGATCTGGACCGTCAGATGCGCTTCACGGGCGTTTCGCCGAAGTTCTCACTGCAGAAAACCTGGGGGAGCGGCGGGCTGCTCTACCTGTTGACGTCGGAGGGCTATCGTTCGGGCGGGTTCAATTCAGGCGGCCTGGTCGCGCCGTCGACCTTGCGCGGCTCGTTCAAGCCCGACCACCTGCGCAACTACGAGGTGGGCGCCAGCATACGGCCGTGGGAGGGTCGCATGATCCTGCGCACGGCCCTGTTCCACGACGTGTGGACCGACATCCAGACCGACCAGTATCTGAGCTCGGGCCTGTCCTACACGGCCAATGTCGGCAATGGCCGCAACACCGGGCTCGAGGTCGAGGCGACGGTGCTGGCCGCCCGGGGCCTGACCCTGGACGCCAACGCGCTGTTCAACCGTCCCCGCCTCAGCAAGGTCGACCTCAACTTCGCTTCGGCGGCGCAAAGCGAATTGCCCGGCGTTCCGGATGTCTCCGCCGGGGCCATGATGCGGTACGAGCGGAGTTTGGCGCCGAACCGGCGTCTGGTGCTGACGACCGAGCTTGAATATGTGGGCCAGTCGCGCCTGACCTTCGATCGCCGGTTTTCGCCGTCGATGGGGGGCTATGTCACGGGCCGTCTGTCCGCCGAGTTGGCGTTGCGGGATTGGAATTGGACCATGTCGGTCACCAACCCCGCCAACGCGTCCAGCGACACCTTCGCCTACGGCAACCCCTTTAGCTTCGGCCAGGTGCGCCAGGTCACGCCGCTGCGGCCGCGCACGTGGAGTCTGCTGCTTTCGCGGGCCTTCTAGGCGGCGCTCGACGCGCGCCGACGCCAAAAAAGTTTTGAGGCTCGGTGTTTCCCGCAACGTCTAACCCTCGACGGGGAAGTGCGCGCATGGCCGACCCCAAGTCGGGGAAATTTCATGCCTGTCCTGTCCGGACTTGTCTGCGTTCACAACGAAGAGGCGCGCCTCGCCGAGTGCCTGACGCGCCTGGCGTTCTGCGACGAGATCGTGGTGGTCGCGGATCGCTGCTCTGACCGCAGCGAAGCCATCGCGCGCAATATGGGCGCGCGGGTCGTGTCGGGCATCTTTCCGGTCGAGGGTCTGCGCAAGGAAGCCGGCGTCGCGGCCTGCCGTGGCGAATGGATCGTGGAGCTGGACGCCGACGAGGCGGTGACTCCCGCCTTGGCCCAGGAAATTCGCGAGACGGTCGCGCGATCGGACGCCGCTGACTGGTACCAGGTGCCGGTCGACAACTTCGTGGGCGCGCAGCTGGTGCGCCACGGCTGGGGCGGCTCGTTCGGCGCCTCCTCGGTGGCGCGGCTGTTCCGCAAGGGCGTGAAGAGCTGGAAGAGCGAGCGGGTGCATCCCGGCACCACCTTCGCCGGCGTCTACGGCGGCCGACTGAACAACGCCATCCTGCATAAGGTCGACGACGACATCGCCGACATGGTCCAGCGCCTGAACCGCTACACCGCCCTGCGCGGCCAGGACCTGGCCGAGAGCGGCAAGATCAAGAGCCTGTGGGACGATCTGTTCCGGGGCGTGCGCCGGTTCTACAAGTGCTATGTCTCGCGCAAGGGTTATCGCGAGGGCGACATGGGCTTCCTGATCGCCATCATGGCGGGCCTTTATCCGCTGCTCTCGAACCTCAAGGCGCGTGAAATCCGTACCCTGAGCATGCAGCCCACCCTGCACGCCGCCGGAAGCGCGGTGATCAGTTTTGATGACACCAGGCTGGGCCATTCGGCATAGGCTTTCGCCATGTCGTTCCACCGTCTTCTGATCGCGACCCTGATCGGGCCAGAACTGGCCCGCTGGAAGGCGCGCGGCCACGCGCCGGTGTTCTGGTGGCGTGACGACGATGCGCGCCGGCCCACGCCCGCCCTGGAGCGGCTGCTTGGCCTGTCGGTCCGCTTCGCGGCCCCGATCACCATCGCGGCCGTGCCGGACGGCGACATCGTGGCCCTGGCCAAGGCCAGCCGCGCGATCCCGGACGTCGAACTGGCCGTCCATGGCTTCCGACACGAGAACCGGGCGCCGCCTGGCTGGCCGTCCGGCGAGGTCAACGATCTGGACCGTCTGGCCGACGTGATGTCCGACCTGGGCACGGCGATCGACGTGTTTCGCCGCGCCGGAGTGACGCCGCGCCTGTTCGTGCCGCCCTGGAACAACGCGCACCCCACCCTGAAGCGGGCGCTTGGCCTGCAGGGCTTGGGGCTATCCTGCTATGGCGACATGCGCGGCGAGGCCGAGCCCGATCGTCTGGACGCCCATCTGGATGTCATGCGCTGGAAGCCCGAGCCGCGTTTCCGCGGAACGGTGCGTTTCCTGCTTCGCACCCGGCGGCTGCTGGCCGAGCGGCGCGTCAAGGCGGCGTGGGACGAACCGTTGGGCCTGCTGACCCATCACCTTGACCACGACGAGGCCGTCTGGCGCTTTCTGGAGGCGTTCCTGCCGGTCGCCAAGCCGGTCGCGCGGACCACCTTCGGCAGGCCCGTCGCCGGGCGTGGCCACATCGCGCTGAAAGTCGGCTAGTCGCCGAACTGGGCGTCGCCGCCGATGCGGTCGATCTCCGCCGTCAGGGCCGGCATGTCCAGGATCGTCAGGGTCCGGCCGGTCTGGGACACGATGTTCAGGCTGGCCAGGCGGTTGATTTCTCGTGTCACCGGTTCGCGCTGGCTGCTGACCAGCACCGCGAGCTCGGCATGGGTGGGGCAGGGGTGGATGGTCGCGCGACCGTCCTTGACGCCGGCCAGGGCGGCCATCCTCAGCAGTTCGATATCGACCCGGCAGGCCACCGACACGGCGGTCAGTTCGAACAGTCGGTCGGTCAGGGCCCTGGCCATGCCGGCCAGGTCCTCGAGCAGAGCCCGCATGAAGCGGGGTGATTCGGCGAACAGGCGCAGAATCTCCCGTTGCGGCAGATGCACGATCCGCACGTCGTCCAGGGCCACGATGTTCACCGACCGGGGCAGGCCGTCGATGGCCGAGATCTCGCCGAAATAGCTGCCGGCCTGGATGCGGCGATAGCCGACCTCGCGCCCCGACCGGGCGTACTGGTTGGCCAGCAAGGTCCCTTCCAGCACCAGATAGAGGCCGCCGTCCTGGTCCTGTCGCTGGACGACAAGTTCGCCCTTGCCGTAGCGCAGGGTCTCGGCCGAGGCCGCGACGGCCTGGACCTCGCCGGCTTCCATGTGTCGAAAAAGCCTGTTGGCGAGGAAGCCGCCTTCCGGTGCTCCGCCGGTCGGCGTATTCCTTCCTGCGCGCTGGGGTGGTGCGGAAACGACGGTCATCGAAAGCCCCTGATACGCGGTCGTTAGGGGAAGATGGATGGATAGCGTCAGACGGTACAGGGCGTTTATCAGCTATAGCCACCTCGATCGCAAACTCGCCGAATGGGTACACCGCGCGCTGGAGACCTACAGGGCGCCGCGGGGCCTGGTTGCACGGACGGGAGGCGCGCCGGTCGGGCGCGAGCTGAAGCCGATCTTCCGCGATCGCGACGAGTTGGCCGCCGCCTCGGACCTGGGCGAAGTGATCCGCGACGCCCTGGATCGCTCCGATGCGATGATCGTCCTGTGCTCTCCCGCGTCGGCGCGGTCTCGGTGGGTCGATCAGGAGCTCGCCCACTTCCTGAAGAGCCACGACAACCCTCGGATCATCTGCGTGATCGCCGGGTCGACGCCGGCCGATCTGTCCCTGGTCGAGATCCTGCCGCCGGCCCTGCGCGCGGCCCTGCCGGCGGGGGGCGAGCCGCTGGCCGTCGATCTGCGGCGCGGCGCCGACGGTCGCCGGCTGGCGCGGTTGAAGATGGCCGCGGGCCTGATGGATGTCAGCCTCGACCAACTGGTGCAGCGCGACGCCCGGCGGCGATTGCGGCTGATGGGGGCGTTCACGGCGGCCGCCGTGATCGTCGCGGTGGGCATGGGGGCGATGACGGTCGCCACCCTCCGCTCGCGGCAGATCGCCCGCGCCGAGCGCGACGAGTCCGAAGGCCTGGTCGCCTACATGCTGGGCGATCTGCGCAAGCAGCTGGAGCCGGTCGGCCGCCTGGACGTGCTGGACGGGGTGAGCGGCAAGGTGCTGGCGCACTACGCCAAGGCGCGGCCCGACGAGCTGGACGACAAGGCCCTGGCCCAGCGCGCCAAGGCCTTGACCCTGCTGGGCATGATCCGCGACCAGCGCGGCGACCTGGCCGGGGCGCGCGACGCGTTCAGCCAGGCGGCGTTCACGACTCGCGAACTGGCCGCCCGCGCGCCGCGCGACGGCGACCGGATCTTCGACGAGGCGCAGAACGTCTACTGGCTGGCCTATGTGGAATGGCGCCAGGGGAACGCCGTCGAGGCCGAGCGGGGTTTCAAGCAATACGGCGAACTGGCCCAGAGGCTGGTCGCGCTGGATCCGAACAACGGCGACTGGCGTCTCGAGGTGGCCTACGCCAAGAGCAATCTGGGCACCCTGCTGTTCGAGCAGGGCCGGCCGGCCGACGCCCTGACGGCGTTCAACGATGCGCTGCGGGTGTTCGAGGCCGAGCGCGTTCGCGCGCCCGCCGACGAGGGCCGGATCGTCGACGCCGTCGACGCCCATGCCTGGGTCGCCGACACCCTGGTGAAACTGGGCCGTTCGCGCGAGGCCTATCGGGAGCGCGCGGCGGCGACGACTCTGCTCGCCGACGCCTCGGCCAAGGCCCCCGACGACAAGCCCCTGGCCGCCAAGAGCCTGGCCGCCCAGCTGGCCCTGGCGCGGCTGGAGCTCGACCTCGGCCGGATGGAGGAAGGGCGGACCAGGGCGGCCAGGGCGCTGTCGGGCCTGCGAACCCTGGCGGCCCTCGATCCCACCAACGCCCAATGGCTGAAAGCCCTGCTGGTCGCCCAGATCGACGCGGCCGACTTCGCCTGCTGGTCGGGGTATCTGGCTCAGGCGCGCGCACAGCATGGCGAGGCCGAACGCACCCTGGCGCGGTTGCGGACCGCCGGGGAGGGCGTCCAGGCCTGGAGCGCCAGCCTGGACGGGCGGCTGGCGCAGCAGCAGATCGTTCTGCAGCGCGTTGGCGGCGACATCGAAGGCGGCCGCGCCCCGGCCGCCCAACTGCTGGATCGCCTGCGCCGGGCGCCGGCTTCACAAGGCGAGGAGGCCGATCGCGCGGTGCTCTCCGGGTTCGGCCATTGGGTGGCGGGCGACAATCAAGCCGCGGTCGCGGTGCTGTCGGCGCAGACGGGCGGTCTCACGCCGCAGGGCAAGGATATCCTGGCGCGAGCCTATCTTGGCCTGGGCCAGAACGACCGCGCCGAGGCGATCGTACAGTCACTGAAAATTCAAGGTTACGCCCACCCCGGCTTCCTTGCATTTTGGCGCAACTCACCTCTAGCTGGCATCCTCAGATCGGGGAGCGATTCAGTATGACCGAACCTACGCCCACCAAAGTTGTCCCACTCGTCATCGGCATCACCGACGGCTACAACTTCATGAACGTCGCCGATCCGGACAATCCCACGCGGTTGTCGCTGGACCTCAGCGAGCGCTGCGTCATCGTCTTCCGACTGAGCGACACGCTCGTGGCCAACGGTTGGACCTTCCAGAGCCTGCCGTTCGAAGTGCGCAACGACTACGGCATCAACTTCTCCAGCTATTTCTGGGTGCCCAACGTCGTCGGCGACGAGATCTATCCGTACACGCAGTTCAAGGTCATCTACGAGTGCGCTCGGATGGGCATCTACGACTACAGCCTGTTCATGACCGACAGCCACGGCCAGAGCATTGATCTCGATCCGAAGATCGAGAACGGCACGGGCCGTATTCCGTAGGTCGTCTGATCGAACCGACCACCTTCCAGATGAGCGATGTCGCGGCGCTGATCCAGCGCGGTGAAATCCTGGCGGCCTACGACATCGCTCACGCCGCGCTGGAGACCGGACAGACCTCGCTGGAGATCGCCAACACGGCGGTGCTCTGCCTGGCGCGGGCCAACGCCATCGACTTCGCCCGTTCGGAATATGTCCGGTTGGGACTGGACAAGGTGCGGGACGATCCCGCCTCCATCGCCTTGGGCGCGCGGCTGCTCAAGGACGTGGCCCTGGCGGCGGTCGGCGCGCGACGCGCGGCGTTCGCGCGGGCTTCGACCCGACGCTACGGCGAACTGTTCGCGCATTTCGGCGGCCTGTATGGCGCCGTGAACGCCGCGACCATGACCTTGGTGGCGGGCGACCCCGAGGGCGCGCGAACCTTGGCCTCGCGCGTGCTCGACCTGTCCCAGCCCATCGGCCCGAGCGGGATCGAGGCCTATTACGACGCGGCCAGCCGCGCCGAGGCCCATCTCCTGACCGGCGACGTCGCGGCGGCCCAGGCGATGATGGCGCGAGGCCTGGCGCAGGCTCCAGACAGCTTCACGGCCCACGCCTCGACCCTGCGCCAACTGGCGATCATCTGCCGTGAGACCGGCCGCGACGAGGCCTGGCTCGCGCCGTTCCGGCCGCCCGTCTGCGCGCACTTCACGGGCCACATCCTCGACGCGGTGGGCGAAGGGACCTCCGGAGCGTTCGAGGGCTTGCGGGGCGAGATCGACCGACGCCTGCGCGACCATCGCGTCGGTTTCGCCTACGGCGGGTTGGCGGCGGGAGCCGACATCGTCTTCGCCGAGGCCGTGCTCGAGGCCGGGGCCGAGCTGCACGTGGTGCTGCCGGTGAACCGCGAATCGTTCATCGCCACCTCGGTCGCGCCGTTCGGGGAGGGCTGGCTTCCACGCTTCGAGCGCTGCTTCGGCCGGGCGGCCTCGGTGCGCTACGCCTCGCAGGACCCGTATCTGGGCGACGACCAGGTCTTCGCCTATGCCAGTCAGTTCGCCATGGGCTGCGCCGTGCTGCGCGCCCAGACCCTGTCGACCGAGGCGATCCAGCTGGCGATCTGGGACGGGCGGCCGCCGGCGGGACCGGCGGGGGTGGCCGTCGACCTGGCCTATTGGTCGGCGGGCGGGCGAGCCTCGTCGGTGATCGATTGCGTTCGCCCGCCGCTGCCCGTCAACCTGTCGCCGGGAAAAGACGGCGACCCGTCGCGGGGCGGCCGGGCGATGAAGGCGATGTTGTTCGCGGACGTGAAGGGGTTCGGCGCGTTGCGCGACGACCAGATCCCAGGCTTCTTCGAGATCGTGATGGGACAGATGGCCAGGGTGGTCGAGGCCCTGGACGCGCCGCCGCGCCACCTGGAAACCTGGGGCGACGGGCTGTTCCTGGTGTTCGACGCGCCGGTCGACGCCGCCGTCGCCGCTCTGCGGCTACTGGAAGCCCATCGCCGACTGAACTTGAAGGAACAGGGACTGCCAGGCGGCCTGGGGCTGAGGATCGGCGGACACTACGGACCTGTCCACCTGCGGACAAACCCCCTGACTCGCGCGCCGGCCGTGGTGGGCGCCCACGTCGTGGTGGCCGCCCGGATCGAGCCGGATGTCGCGCCCGGTTCGGCCTATGTCAGCGAGGCCCTGGCCGGCGCATTGGCCACCTTCCACGGGGACCGCTTCCGCTGCGGCTATGTCGGCCGCACGCACGGTCGCAAGGGCTTTCCGGCGACCCCGATCTTCAACCTGGCTCGAGCCTGAGCCCGGCCTAGGCGTCGCGACGAGGCCTTTCGGGCGGGGCCTTTCGCGCGGGATGTGCAGATCGTCACATCCCTGGGCGAGAACCTCCAGCACAGTTTCCACGCGGCCCGAGACGATCAGCGCTCACGCGGCCTGACCATCGTCGTCGAAATCGCCGGCCGGTGATCCGTGACGCGCAGTCTTGGGAAGCGCAGGCCATGAGCGAACTCCTCCTTTTTGCCCCGGCCTCCACGCATCGTCCGGCGCGGTCCCTGGTGACGGCGGCGGGCCATTCCCCCGGAGCGGAGGCCGCATCGTCCGCCAGCACCTTCGCCCTGTCCGGCGCGGCGTGGGCGAAGCTGGCCGCTCTCGTCCGGACCAGCCAGGCGCGCGCGGATGCGGCGCGCGCCCAGACGACGCCGACCCCCGGCAGGCGCTCCGTCGTCACGGCCGGCGGCAGCCTGGCCCAGGTCATGGAGGCCGCGCTCGCCGCCGTGGCGGCGCCTTGCGAGAGCGTGGAACTGCAGGACACATGGTGGGCCCTGATCGACGCCGCGCGCGACTGGGACGATCGCGTCAAGCCGAGCTTTCAGGCTATGGCGGGCGATATCATCAGCTTCGCCGACGTGACGGCGGCGCGGCACTACGGCCGGCTGGCCGAACTCCTGCGGCCCCTCCAGGGGCGCGCGCCGACCAAGGCGGAGGCCGACGCCTGCGTCACGGTTCTCGACCGATTGGTCCAGGCCGCCCAGGACCGCGCGCGGAGAGCGGTCAAGCTGAACAGCCAGATCGGTCCGTTCGCCGACGCGGCGCACAGGTTCGGCCAGGCGTTCGCCCGGCATGAGCGCAATCCGCCGATCCGGGTCATGCTGCCCGGGGTCCCGTTCCTGTGCCTGTCGTATGGCGACGACAATCTGGCCTGCGCCGGCGACATTCGCCGCCAGGACGAGCGGCATTGGTGGATTCTGGATTTCCAGCCCCAGAGCGGCGCCTACACCTTCACCAGCGCGACGAGCCCCGATCGCGTGCTGGTCGTCGACCAGAATCCGCAACTGATCACCCTGGCCAATTCCGCGCCCGTCTTCCTCATCAGCGAGGCCCCCAGGCCGCGTCTGGAAGCCCGCGCCGCCGTCACCAACCAGGCCGCCGCCCTGTTCTATGTGCCGCCTCACGACGGGCTATACATCCAGAATGTGAGCTATCCAGGCTTCACCCTCGACTGCGTCGGCAACGACTTCTGGGGCGAGGGGACGCCGGTCCTGTGCTTTCGCAAGGACGGCGGCGTCAACCAGCGCTGGGCGTTCGACCCGCCGCCGCGATCGCCGCGCGAGATCGCTTTCCATGACGTGGTGGCGCCGTCGGGCGCCTTGGCCGAGCAGATCGGCCGGATCCGGCCGTTGCAGGGCGATTGGGCGGCCATCGCCGATGACCTGCGGGCCGGCGTCGGCCGCGTGCTCGGTTGTCTCGAACGGGGCGAGCCCTTCACCCTCGGGCAGCGGATCGAAGAGGTTCTGGAGGCGTGGCGCCGGCTGGCCCTCGAGGCCGCGGCCGCGTCGAGCGCGATCGACCGCTGAGCGCTGGTCAGCCCTGGGACTCGTCCAACAGTCTCAGAAAGCCGCGCAGGGTCGGGGTGTCGTCGTCGCGCCGCCAGACCAGGCCGGTTTCCAGCACGGGGGCGGGGCCGTCGAGATCGAGATAGCTGACGCCCGCGCGCGCCAGGTTGCGCAGCGAGGCCGGAACCAGGGCCACGCCCAGGCCCGCGGAGACCAGGCTGATGATGGTTTGCATCTGGATCGCTTCCTGGACGATCCTGGGCCGCTGGCGGCGAGTGGTGAAATAGGCTGTCACCAAGTCGTGGAAGGCGGGCGCGACCTGGCGAGGGAACAGGATCAACGGCGCGTCGATCACCGTCTCGGCCGACAGGACGCCGTCGCCGACGGGCAGCCGGCCCTCGTCGATCCAGGTCGTCGGAACCGCCGCCACCAGCGGCTCGGACAGCAGGCGCCGATAGGCGAGAGGCTCGGGCAGGACCCGATCGTGCGGTGGTATGATGATGCCGGCATGGCCCTCGCCGGCGGCCAGGGCGGGGATCTGGACGTCGCTGGTGGTCTCGACCAAGCGGATCTCGACCTCGGGAAAGGCCTCGGCGTAGCGCCGGACCAGGCCGGGCAGGATGCTGTAGTCGGCGGTGCTGACGAAGGACAGCGACAGGTGACCGCTGAGACCGTCGCGCAGGCGGTGGGCGCCGTCCGGCAGGGCGTCCAGCGTCGCCAGCGCCTTGCGGACCTGGGGCAGCCACTGCTCGCCGAAGGACGTCAGCCAGACATTGCGCTTGGTGCGAATGAACAGCGGCGCGCCCAGGGTGCGCTCCAGCGCCATGATCGACTGGCTGAGCGGCGGCTGGGTCATGCGCAGGCGTTCGGCGGCGCGGCCGAAATGCAGCGTGTCGGCGACCGCGGCGAAGTGCCTGAGCTGTCGTGTGTCGATGGTCATTTGTTTTTCGACCTTATAGGCGTTGAATAATATATTTCACAACGCCGTGAAAGTCAGGCATCCGTCTCGCGACCAATCTGGAACCCTACCGATGCCTCCTTATCGCTCGCGAACCTCCACCCATGGCCGCAACATGGCCGGCGCCCGAGGCCTTTGGCGCGCCACGGGCATGAAGGACGAGGATTTCGGCAAGCCGATCATCGCCGTCGCCAACAGCTTCACCCAGTTCGTCCCAGGCCATGTGCACCTGAAGGACCTGGGGCAGCTGGTCGCCCGCGAGATCGAGGCCGCCGGCGGCGTGGCCAAGGAATTCAATACCATCGCCGTCGACGACGGCATCGCGATGGGCCACGGCGGCATGCTGTATTCGCTGCCCAGCCGCGACCTGATCGCCGACAGCGTCGAATACATGGTCAACGCCCACTGCGCCGACGCGATGGTGTGCATCTCCAACTGCGACAAGATCACGCCCGGCATGCTGATGGCCGCCATGCGGCTGAACATTCCGGTGGTCTTCGTCTCGGGCGGCCCGATGGAAGCCGGCAAGGTGGTGATCAAGGGCCAGATCCGCTCGCTGGACTTGGTCGACGCCATGGTCGTGGCCGCCGACGACAAATATACCGACGAGGAAGTCACCGCGATCGAGAAGGCGGCCTGTCCGACCTGCGGCTCGTGCTCGGGCATGTTCACGGCCAACTCGATGAACTGCCTGACGGAAGCCTTGGGCCTGTCGCTGCCGGGCAACGGCTCGGTGCTGGCCACCCACGCCGACCGCGAGGCCCTGTTCAAGGAAGCCGGCCGCCTGATCGTCGACCTGGCCCAGCGCTGGTACGAGCAGGAGGATCCCAAGGCCCTGCCGCGCGGCATCGCCACGCGCGCGGCGTTCGAGAACGCCATGAGCCTGGACATCGCCATGGGCGGCTCGACCAACACCGTGCTGCACCTGCTGGCCGCCGCCAGCGAGGGCGGCGTCGAGTTCTCGATGGGCGACATCGACCGGCTGTCGCGCCAGGTGCCGTGCCTCTGTAAGGTCGCGCCCGCGAAAGCCGACGTCCACATGGAGGACGTCCACCGGGCCGGTGGCGTCATGGCCATCCTGGGCGAGCTGGAGCGCGGCGGGCTGATCGACGCCAGCCAGCCGACCGTCCACGCCACGACCATGGCCGAGGGCCTGGCGCGCTGGGACATCGGCCGCACCAACAGCCAGACCGCCCGCGACCTGTTCAGCGCCGCGCCCGGCGGCAAGCCGACCCAGATCGCCTTCAGCCAGGCCGCGCGCTGGGAAGAGCTGGACACCGACCGCGAGAAGGGCGTGATCCGCTCGGTCGAGCATCCGTTCTCCAAGGACGGCGGCCTGGCCGTGCTGTTCGGCAATCTCGCGCCCGAGGGCTGCATCGTGAAGACGGCCGGGGTCGACGACTCCATCCTGACCTTCCGCGGCACGGCCCGGGTGTTCGAGAGCCAGGACGCGGCGGTCAGCGGCATCCTGGGCGGTCAGGTCGTGGCCGGCGAGGTCGTCGTCATCCGCTACGAGGGCCCCAAGGGCGGTCCGGGCATGCAGGAGATGCTGTACCCGACCACCTATCTGAAATCGAAGGGCCTGGGCGCGGCCTGCGCCCTGATCACCGACGGGCGCTTCTCGGGCGGCACCTCGGGCCTGTCGATCGGCCACGTTTCGCCGGAAGCGGGCGAGGGCGGTCTGATCGCCCTGGTCGAGACGGGCGATCCGATCCTGATCGACATCCCCAATCGCGGCATCACCCTGGACCTGCCCGACGCGGTGATCGAAGAGCGTCGTCAGGCCATGCTGGCCAAGGGCTCCAACGCCTGGAAGCCGGTTGGCCGCAAGCGCGAGGTGTCGCCGGCCCTGCGCGCCTACGCCGCCATGACCACCAACGCCGCGCGCGGCGCGGTGCGCGACGTCAGCCAGATCGAGTAGGCTTGCTCCCAAAGAAAAACGGCGTCGACCTGGAGGAAGGTCGACGCCGCGCTGAGGCGTATTTCGGGGAGAAGGAGCCGCCTCAGAAGTTGTAGCGCAGGCCCACGATGAACTGGCGGCCGCTGTGGGTGTAGACGTTCAGGCGGTTGCTATCGCCGACGTACTGGTCGTTGAACTCGTCGGTCAGGTTCACGCCCTCGACGCTGAGCTTGAGGTTCGGCCGGATGTTCCAGCTGGCCTGCATGTCGACGTTCAGGGTCTCGTTGGTGCCCTGGACGGTGTTGCCGTCGCTGCCCGGAACCTGGGTCAGGTAGCCGCCGCGATAGGCCAGCGAACCCCGCACGCTCCACTTGTCGGTCTCGTAGTAGAGCGTCGCGTTGGCGGCGTTCTTCGACAGACCGATCAGGTCGTCGATCACGACCGGCCCGCCCGTCGCCTGCGTGGTGGGGTATTCGATCTTGGACGAGACATAGGTGTAGTTGGCGATCACGCCGAAGTGGCTCATCCAGCCCGGCAGGAACGTGAAGGGCTGCTGGAGGTTCAGCTCGAAGCCCTTCAGATCGCCGCCCTTGGTGTTCAGCGGCTTGGAGACCTGGAACACCATGTCCGGCGTGGCGGTGGTCCCGACGAGCAGCGAGTCCGGCAGGCCCAGGGTATTGTACACCAGCTGTTGGGTCTGGGTGGCGACGAAGGTGTCGATCTTCTTGTAGAAGAAGCCCGCGGCGAACATCGTGCCCGACGACGGATACCATTCCAGCGAGACGTCGATGTTCTTGGACTGGGTCGGCTTCAGGAACGGGTTGCCCGAGCTGTAGGATCGGTTGGCGCCCTGCACCGCGACGTCGCCGCCGGGAGCCAGCGAACCGATGCCCGGACGCGCGACGGTCTTGGCGGCGCTGAAGCGGGCCACGACGGTGTCGCTGACGTCGGCCGCCAGGTTAAACGAGGGCAGGGTCAGGTCGTAGTCGCGCTTGACGTCGACACGCTGGATCGCGCCGGCGACGGCGGCGTAGCCGGCCGACTCCTGCTCGGTGTGGACGCGGCGCACGCCGGCGTCGCCCCGGAAGGGCAGGCCCAGCGCCTGGAAGCGGAACTCGGCCTGGACATAGGCGCCGGTGTCATCCTCCTCGACCGCGCCGTACTGGCCGCGAGCCGAGGTGTTGTTGGTGCCGGTCAGGGCGTAGATGCCGGTGTTGCTGTAGATGTTCAGCAGGGCGGCGTACTTGTCGATGTCGGGCACCAGCCAGGCGGTGGCGTTGCCGGCCGGCATCCCCAGGCCCTTGCCGAAGCCGCCATACACCTTGGACACCGAGGCCAGCTGGGCCGGGGTCAGGGTCTGGCTGACCGTCTCGCTGGTCCGATAGAGGCCGTAGCTGTCGTACTCGAACTTGCGCCAGTCGACGCCGGTCTTGATCTTCAGGTTCTGGTTGGCTTCCCACTCGCCGTAGATCTTGGCGGTGGAGAACTGGTTTTCGACGAAGGTCGGGCGGAGACGCACTTCCGATGTGCCGTTGATCGCCGACCAGTTGGCCGGATCAGTGGCGTCGAAGCCCAACAGGATCTGCGGCGCGCGACCCTTGCGGAAGTCGTAGGTGTAGTTCTGGCTATTGGCCCGGTCGAAGGTGACGATCGTCGAGACCGGCTGGGTGAAGGTCGAGTCCGCGTAGCCGGCCAGGGCGCCGACGACCAGGCGGTCGCCGAAGTTGTGATTGGCCGACAGGGTGAACTGCTTGAACTCGGTGTTCAGCTCGTCATAGGCCGACTGGGTGCGCAGATCGACATTGTCCATCCGGGCGTAGACCAGATCGTTGCCCTGGACGACGCCGTCGCGGATGATCGTCTGGGGCTTGCCGGTGCCGGCGCGCGACAGGCCGATGGCCTGCAGCTGGGCTTCCTTACGCTTGCCCGCCAGATAGGCGTACAGCGCGTCCAGCGTGATCTCGGTGTTCGCGTCCGGCTTGTATTGGATCGAACCGGCCAGGCCCAGGCGCTTGTTGTCGATGTCGTAGCTGACATAGGCCGGGATGCGTGGGACGAAGATGCCGGTGTTGGCGTCGGTGTTGTTGATCTGGGCGATCGTGTAACCGGGCACCGTCGAAGCCGCGTTGAAGCCGCCGTTGCTGCCGCCGACGGCCCAGCGAGTGATGTTGGCGCCTTCTTCCTTCAGGTGGCGCTCTTCGTAGGCGGCCGAGAGCAGGACGCCCAGCTTGCCGTCGAAGAAGGTGCGGCTGGCCAGGGCCGAGACGCGCGGCGTCGTCTTTTCGGACAGGTCGTTGTAGCTGCCGCCCGCCGACAGCACGAGCTGCGGCTTACCGCTGTCGAAGGCGCGCGAGGTGGTCAGGTCGACCGTCGCGCCCAACGAGCCTTCCTCGACGTCGGCCGAGGCGGTCTTGCGCACCGCGATGCTGTTGAAGAGATCCGAGGCGAAGACGTTGAAGTCAAAGCCGCGACCGCGATTGGTGCCGCCGCTGTTGGCGGTGCCGCCGGTGGTGGAGATGGCCTCCATGCCGTTGATGCGCACGCGGGTGTAGTCCGAACCCAGGCCGCGGACGGTGATCTGCCGGCCTTCGCCGTTGATCCGCGAGATCGAGACGCCGGGGATGCGTTGCAGCGACTCGGCCAGGTTCAGGTCGGGGAACTGGGCGATGTCCTCGGCCTTGATGGCGTCGACGACGCCCGAGGCGTTGCGCTTGATGTTGATGGCGCTGGCCAGGCTGGCGCGGAAGCCGGTGACGACCACGGCCTCGACGGCGTTGTCGGGCTCGACGGCCTGACCCGCGGGGGCCGGAGGCGTGGCGTCCTGGGCGTGGGCGACGCCCGAGGCGGCCACGGCCAAGGTGACAGCCAGGCTGGACGCGCCGTAGCGCAGAATGGTCCGCAAGCGTTGTGACGGTCGAAGCGACATAGTGTTCCCTCCCATGCCCGCGGTTGGCGGGTCGTTTTCTCTGGGGCCGATCTGGCGACCCCTTGCATCGTGGAAAAAGATTGAAGCCACGCCGTCCCGGGGGCCAATCCTAATCGGGCATCGACCAATGCCGGATCTGCACCGATCGTCGCCCAGCTCGGGTGAAAACGGCCAATTCCGCCGTGATCGCGCGGTTCGCCGGGGCTTTCTCGCCCCGCGAGCCGGTCGTGATCGCCGCTATCGATGTCAGGCTTGGATCACTCGATAGGCGATTTGACTTAGACCCCGGCGCTCGCCCTCTCTAGCCTCGTTTTCTCAGACCCCGGCATCGGGGCGCGCGACTCGGTCCACCGGGCGGCGACAAGAACAAGAATATTGGGAAGGGACGCGATGACCGCGCAGACCGCCGACGGCGCCGCCAAGAGGACACGCGTCCGCTGGCTGATCATCCTGCTGCTGTTCATCATCACCACCATCAATTACGCCGACCGCGCCACCTTCTCGATCGCCGGGCAGTCGGCGTCCAAGGAACTGGGCCTGGACCCGGTGGCCATGGGCTACATCCTGTCGGCCTTCGCCTGGGCCTATGTGATCGGCCAGGTGCCCGGCGGGGCGCTGCTGGACCGTTTCGGCTCCAAGACCATCTACACCTTGGCCCTGGTGATCTGGTCGATCTTCACCGCCATCCAGGGCTTGGCGGGCGTCTTCACGGGCCTGGCCGCGGCGGTCGCCCTGTTCGCCATGCGCTTCATGGTCGGCCTGGCCGAGGCGCCGTCGTTCCCCGCCAATTCGCGCATCGTCGCCGCCTGGTTCCCGGGATCCGAGCGCGGCACGGCCTCGGCGATCTTCAACGCCGCCCAGTACTTCGCCCTGGTCGCCTTCGCGCCGCTGATGGGCTGGCTGGCCCACGCCTTCGGCTGGCGCTCGGTCTTCTTCGTGATGGGCGCGGTGGGCGTCTTGGCGGCGATCATCTTCGTCAAGCTGGTCCATGCCCCGACCCATCACCCCGCGATCAACAAGGCCGAGTACGACTATATCGAAGCGGGCGGCGGCCTGGTGCGGATGGAGGACAAGGTCGCCAGCAACGGCGCGGCCTTCACCTGGCATAACGTCAAGCAGGTGCTGACCAGCCGCATGCTGATCGGCGTCTATCTGGGCCAGTATTGCATCAACGTGCTGACCTACTTCTTCGTCACCTGGTTCCCGATCTATCTGGTCAAGGAGCGTGGACTGTCGATCATGCATGCTGGCTTCACCGCCGCGGCGCCGGCCCTGTGCGGCTTCGTCGGCGGCCTGCTGGGCGGGATCATCTCCGATCGCCTACTCAAGAAGACCGGCTCGCTGGACATCGCCCGCAAGGCCCCGCTGCTGATCGGCATGCTGCTGGCCTCGATGATCATCGCCTGCAACTACGTCGACCAGGAGTGGCTGGTGATCACGATCATGGCCGTGGCCTTCTTCGGCAAGGGCGTGGCCTCGCTGGGCTGGGCGGTGGTGGCCGACACCTCGCCAAAGGAGATGGCCGGCGTGACCGGGGCGATCTTCAACACCTTCGGCAACATCGCCGGCATCGTGACCCCGATCGTCATCGGCTACATCGTCAAGGGCACCGGCTCGTTCGACGGGGCCCTGGTCTTCGTCGGCGTCCACTGCCTGATCACCATCGCCGCCTACTTCCTGGTCGTCGGCAAGATCCAGCGCCTGGTCCTGAAACCGGCGGCGTGAGTAGGAGCGTATCGATGACCAGCCGCCGCCGTTTCCTGCGCACCGCCTCGGCCCTGTTGCTGGCGAGCGTCGCCTCGCCCGTGCTGGCCGCCGCGCCCGCCGCTGTCGAGATCCGAACCCCGATGGCGCCGCCCGAATGGGCGCTGCTGGAGCGTGAGCTGCTCAAGGCCAATGCCGAGGCCTGCGAGGCCTTCTTCGCGCGCTATTTCGACGATCGCGGCTTCCTGCTGGCGGTCGAGCGCTGGGGCGCCAACGACGGCCCTGACGACGCCATTGAGAACGTCAACGACTGGCCCCACCTGCACGCCCTGGGCGGAAGCGAGCGGTTCCTGGAACTGTCCAAGAAGGCCTATGAGGGCAATGTGCGCCAGTACACCCTGGCCAGGACGGTCGAGGTGCCGTTCGCGCGCGAGGGCATGTACTACAAGGAATTCCCGGTCATGACCGACTGGCAGCACCTGTCCGAGGGGCTGTCGGTGTTCAACCTGCTGGGGCTGTCGGACCCGTACGACGCCCGCTACCGCGACCGGGTCAAGCGCTTCTCCGGCTTCTACATGAACGAGGATCCAGGCGCGCCGAACTACGATCCCGAGCACAGGATCATCCGCAGCATGATCACCGGCAGCCGGGGTCCCATGCTGCGCAAGGCCACGCCGCTGGACTGGGCCGGTGATCGCTTCGACCCGAAGGGCTTCTTCATGGAGCACGGCGAGAGCACGTACGAAGAGACGCTGCATCACTACGACGAATATACCGACGTCATCGGCGACGGGCCGCTGAACCTGCAGTCCACCAGCCTGGTGCTCAACGCCTATATGCTGGACCACGAGCCCAAGTACCGCGACTGGCTGCTGGGCTATGTCGACGCCTGGGTCGAGCGGGCTCGCGCCAACGGCGGCGTGTTGCCCAGCAATATCGGCCTGGACGGCAAGATCGGCGGCGCGACCGACGGCAAGTGGTGGGGCGGGGTTTATGGCTGGGGCTTCAGCCCGCTGGTGCCCCAGACCGGCAAGCGCGAGGACCGCAACCGCGTGCCGCGCGCCATCGTCGGCTTCATGAACGCCTATCTGCTGACCGGCGACGACAAGTATCTGGACGTCTGGCGCAAGCAGGCCGACGTGATCAACGCCCAGAAGAAGACGATCGACGGCAAGGTCTCGACCCCGCGCATGTACGGCGACAAGGGCTGGTACGGCTATGCGCCGGGCGACTACCGGGTGAACGGGCTGGAGATCTGGTACCTGTCGATGAAGGCCTCGGACCGGGCGCGGGCCGCCGAGCATCCGTGGCTGACCTATCTGGACGGCAAGGATCCGGCTTTCCCGGCCAAGATCCTGCGCAAGGACTTGGAGCAGGTGCGGGCCAAGGCCCAGGCCCAGCGCGACGACCACTCCACGCCCGACACTCGCCTGGCCGACGCGGCGCTGGACATCAATCCGGCCAGCGTCAACGCCCTGATCCATTTGATGCAGGGCGGCATCCATATCGCCCGGCCGCCATGGTCGCCGACCTCGCCGGCCCAGGGCGGGGCGCTGCTGTACGCCCGCCTGCGCTATTTCGATCCCGAACGCCGCCGGGCCGGCGTGCCCGAGGACGTCGCGGCCCTGGTCGAGACGCTGGGCGACGACGGCGCGACCGTGACCCTGGTCAACACCAATCCGGTCCAGGCGCGGACGGTGACCGTGCAGGGCGGCGGCTATGGCGAGCACCAGGTGCTGAGCGTGGCGACCGACGGTGGCGCGCCGGCGGCGGTGAACGCCTCGGCCTTCACCGTGCGGCTGGCGGCCGGGGCGGGGGCGCGGCTGACGCTGAAGATGAAGCGCCACGTCAACGCGCCGACGCTGAGCTTTCCGTGGGATCGGGCCTAGGGGGCGTCTATCCCCGGAGGATAGAGACTGAAGTTCAGCGATTTCAACGTCCTGAACTTTCTCGACTCCAGTCCATGCTCACTCCTTCAAACCGCCCTCATAATGCTTGCACCTGAAGGCATGGGGAGGGCGCACGTACGGCGACCGATGCGGCTTTCAGGGGTGGTCGAGCGGGAAGCGCTCGCCGGTGGTCCTTAGGTGGACGCCAGGGTTGGTTCGAGGCAGGCGCTCCGATGCAAGGGGCCGAAGCCTCGGCGCCTTGGTGGTCGGTGATCGCAGCAGGCCTGGGCTGAAATCGCCTAGGCGGTCCGGGACGCGCCAACGTCCTGCCCGTCGGGGGCCTCCATCGGAGCGGGTTAAAAATCCGCGATCCGAAGGCTTCTGGAGAACGGTTCCACGCGAAGCGCCTGCACTTCGTCGAAACGGTACTCAAAACTGCAAATCATCCGGGCGAGGCCCGGGCGCTTCGCACCCTTCCCACCAACTCATGGCCTTTGGCGTGAGATCACACCCACTTGCCCCCACCTGACGGCTTCGCCGCCTGTCCGCCCCCATAGGGGGCGGAGGAGGCCGCACCGCACCTCTTCCCCCTGTGGGGGAAGACGACCGCGAAGCGGTCCGTAGGGGGCAAGCAGGCGGTGCGGGGTCTGCTCAGGCCGCCAGCTGCGCCCTGGCCGCTCGCGCCTCGCGCAGCAGCCCCCAGGCCCGCAAGGCCATCTCGATGCGCGACACGGCCAGCAGGCCCACGCCCAGCACGATGAAGCCGTCGGTGATCAGCACCGCGTTGATGTGCCAGGCCGAGGCCTCGCTCTCCAGCAGGGCGCGCAGGGCGAAGCGGACGACGAACAGACCCAGCAGGAACAGGATCGCGGCCGGCGACGGCTTGGTGTTCAGCAGATGGGTTTCCGGATCGATGGCAATCGGGATCAGCTTGCCGCGCCACCAGCCGATGACCGAGCCGATCGCCAGCACCGCCGCCAGCCAGGCCCAGTCCAGGCCGCGCGGCGGAAACTGCACCAGGGCCGCGACCATGGCCGCCACCAGGACGACCGGCAGGATCCACATCAGCTCCAGCTTCAGCCGGCGCTCGCGGTTCAGGTTCCGAAAGCGCAGCGCGAACACCACGGCGACGACGGCGACCGTGATCGCCATCTGGATATTGGATTGGCTCATCGAACGCCCCGTCTACTGGCCGCGACGCCCGCGGCTGCCCCAAAGGCAAGGATTGGCCGCGTCAGGCCGCCTGTTCAAGCGCCTTGTCGATGGCCTGGGCTATGTTTTCCGGGCTTTCAGCCCCGACGACCGCCAGCTTGCCGCCGAAGATCGCGAACGGCACGCCGGTGATCCCGCCCTGGACCGCCATGGCGTGCTCACGGGCGATCGCCTCCTTGTCGGCGCCTTCCGACAGCAGGCGCAGGATCACCACCGGATCCATGCCCGCCGCCTCGCCGATGTCGGCCAGGACCATGGGATCGCCGATGTCGCGGCCTTGGGTGAAATAGGCGGCGAACAGCTCCTCGACCACGGCGTCCTGCTTGCCCGCGCCGTGCGCCCAGCGGATCAGGCGGTGGGCGGCGCTGGTGTTGGGCGCAAGGTCGATGGCGTCGAAATCGAACACGATGCCTTCTTCCGCGCCGGCCTCGACCAGGGCGGTGTGCACCGCCTTCAGCTTCAGGGCGTCCTTGAACTTGCCCGCCATATAGGCTTTGCGGTCGACGCCTTGCTCGGGAAGGGTCGGGTCCAGCTGATAGGGCCGCCAGACGATCAGGGGCTCGACGTCGGGCCGCAGCGCCACGGCCGACTTCACCCGCCGCCAGCCCAGATAGCACCAGGGACAGACGACGTCGGCGACGAGGTCGATAAGCAGGGGCTGGCCCATGGCGGTCTCCTAAATAAGCCCGCCGGAGGTAAGGCGCTGACGCCCTCGCGACAAGCCTTGCTAGGCGGAGTGGCGTTGCAGGGCCTGGGCCGCCGCCCGTTCCAGAGCATGGACGGCGCTCTCGCCGGCCTCGATCTGGGCCACGCCGATGTCGAACTCGCAGACGAACGGCGGGCGGTCGTCGCCGGCGTCGAACGCCGTGCAGCCGATCACCGCGGCGATACGCTCGGCGGCGGCGCGGCCGGCGGCGGCGTTGGTCGCGGGCAGGGCCAGGGCGAAGACCTCGGGCGCCAGGCGGGCGGCGGTGTCTTCCACCCGCACCAGGCGGCCGACCATCGAGCCGATCTGCGGAATGGCGCGGTCCAGCCAGCCGTTCTTGCGAGCCCAGACGGTGTCGGGCTTGTCGGCGACGCGCAGCACGCAGATCGACAACGGACGGGCCCGTTCGCGGGCCGCGCCGGCCAGTCGCACCAGGTGGGCGGCGAACAGGTCGCGGGTGAACAGGCCGGTGGCGGCGTCCATCAGGCCCGAGCTGCGGGCCTTCTCCAGCGCGCCGCGAATGGACTCGCCACGGCGATAGTTGCGGGCCAGTTCGATGACCCGCTTGGCGGTCTCGATCTCGGCGGTTTCCGGCGAGGCGACGTCGGACACGCCGCGATGGAAGGCCTCCGACATGGTCACATAGCTCTCGGCCTTCAGATACAGCAGGGCCGGGATGTGGAAGAGCCGGGTGTTGCGGCGCATGCCGGCCGCGATCGACAGGGCTTCCTGCTGGTTGTCGCCGGCCCACAGGACCACGGCGTCGAAGGCGCGCTCGTGCAGATAGTCGAAGGCCGTATAGGCGGTGAAGGCGCCGACCACGTCGGCTCCGCTGCGGGTCAGGGCGTTGGACAGGGCCAGGAACTGCGGCGCCGGCTCGCCGATCGCGAGGATGCGGAAGGGCTCGGCCTGGGGTTCGGGCAGGTCCAGGCGACGGCCGCGATCGCCGAAGGTGGCCAGGCGGAGCTCGAACTCCTCCTCGGCGATGGCCGTGCGGACCAGGCTCTCCAGGCGCAGCACGGCTTGGCTGGGGTGCAGCGGCGGCGACAGCGTCAGGTCGAAGGCCTGGTGATTGGCCTCGGTCCCCGGTTCGCCGATGGCGATCACTGGCAGACGGCGCGGGGTCACGGCGGCCTTCAGGCGGCGCGACAGCGAGTGGGCGTCGGGACCGGCGCTCTCCAGGTCGACGATCACGGCTTCGATATTGAGGTCGCCCAGGGCGGCGAGGGCGGCGTAGGGGCCACGCGCGGTGATGGTCCGCCAGCCGAGCTTGTCGAGCCCTTCGGACAGCGGCCCGGCGCGAGCATCGTCGCGCGCCACGATCAGGATTCGGGCGTTCACCGCCAACTCAAGCCTCCGCCCCGGATACCGGCATCGCTCGACGACGTGGCGTCGTCGAGATTCGACGCTGCAACATAGCAGAGGCCGGGCGGCCTCATAGGTGCGCATCGCCGCAGGCCTGTGAACAGACAAAACGCTCTTGCCTGACCGAGGGGCAGGGTCGTTCTAGTGGCTCCAGGAAAGCCGCGAGAGTCGGCGGGGAGAAACGTCATGGCCCAGGGACCGCTGTCTGGCCTGAAGGTGCTGGAGTTCGCCGGGATCGGCCCCGGGCCGTTCTGCGGCATGCTGCTGTCGGACCTCGGGGCCGACGTCGTGCGGATCGACCGCAAGGGCGCCAGCCGCAGTTCGCCAGCCGACGTCACGGCCCGGGGCCGCCGCTCGGTGGCGCTGGACCTGAAGTCGCCGGCCGCGGTCGAGACCTGCCTGACGCTGATGGAAGGGGCTGACGCCCTGATCGAGGGCTTCCGCCCTGGCGTCATGGAACGGCTGGGCCTGGGTCCCGACGTCGCCCTGATCCGCAATCCCGAGCTGGTCTACGGCCGAATGACCGGCTGGGGCCAGACCGGTCCCTTTGCCAAGGCCGCCGGCCACGACATGAACTACATCGCCATCACCGGCGCCCTGGCGGCGATCGGCACGGCGGACAAGCCCGTGCCGCCGCTGAACCTGGTCGGCGATTTCGGCGGCGGGGCGCTCTATCTGGCCTTTGGCCTGCTGGCGGGCGTGATCCATGCCCGGGCCACGGGCCAAGGCCAGGTGATCGACTGCGCCATGAGCGACGGCGCGGCCTCGCTGATGGCCATGTTCTACGGCTTCAAGGCCGGCGGACTGTGGGGCGAGGGGCGGCGGGCCAACATGCTCGACGGCGGGGCGCACTTCTACGACACCTACCGATGCTCCGACGGCAAATGGATTTCGATCGGTTCGATCGAGCCGCAGTTCTATCTGTTGCTGCTTGAAAAGACGGGGATCACCGACCCGCAGTTCCAGCACCAGATGAGCCGCGAGGACTGGCCGGAGCTGCACGACAAGCTGGCGGCGGTGATCGCCACCAAGACTCGCGACGACTGGTGCGCGCTGATGGACGGCACCGACGTCTGCTTCGCCCCGGTGCTGACCATGGACGAAGCGCCGGCTCATCCCCACAACGCCGCCCGCCAAACCTTCGTCGAGGTGGCAGGCGTCATCCAGCCGGCCCCGGCGCCGCGCTTCTCGGCCACGCCCGGCGCGATCCAGGGCCCGCCGCCGACGATCGGCGCCGACAACGAGGCCGCCCTGCGCGACTGGGGTTTTCCAGCCGAGGCGATCGCGGCGCTGAGGGAGCAGGGCGCGCTTTGAGCGACTTTCAGCTGACGACGCCATTCAGGTGCGGTTCAGCCGCGAGGCCTTAAACCTGATCTTGCAACCGGCCGTCGCGCCACCCGTCCCTCGATGCGGCGATCGGTTCAGGTTCGTCCTGCGGAGGCCCGCCGCTTTCCCTGAAGCGGCGGGTCTTTGTGTCTGAATCTGATGTTTTTTCGGCGGCGCGCTTGCGTCGAAGCGGCGCCGAGGCCAGTTTCCGCCCATGAAATCCCCCCAGGACCGTATTCGCTTTCGGGATCTCGATCTCGATCCGATCCATTGGGCGCGCGAGATTCTCCGTGTCATGGGCCTGGCCCTGCAGCGCCTGTGGGGCCGCGACGTGATGCTGTACGTCGGTGGCGTGTCGTTCTTCATCCTGCTGGCGGTGTTTCCCGGCCTGGCGATTCTGATCGGCCTGTTCAGCCTGTTGCTGACCCCCGAACAGGCCGCGTTCCAGGCCGACAAGCTGTCGTTCCTGATGCCCTCGGGCGCCCGGCCGATCTTCCAGAGCGAACTGGCCCGTCTGGCCCACGCGCCTGAGAAGGCCATTTCGGCCCAGAGCGCCGTGGTGCTGGTCATCGGTCTCTACGCCGCGCACCGGGGGTTCAAGGCCTTGCTGGCCGGTCTGTCCTTCATTCACGACGAGGAGGACCAGCGCGGCTTCCTCGGCTTCAACTTCATGGCCCTGGTGGTGCTGATCTCCGCCTTCGTTCTGCTGTTCGTGCTGTCGGGCGTGTTCCTGACCTTCCGCCTGCTGGCCAGCACGCTGAACCTGCGCCCCCTGGCCGGGGCCTCGTGGATCCAGAGCGAGTGGACCTGGGCCAGCCTGGGTCTGCTGTTCGGCATGACCCTGATCTATCGCTACGCCATGTCGCGCGCCCCGGTCGGCTGGCGCGCCTCGACCACCGGCGGCTTCGCCGCGGCGGTGATGTGCGTGTTCATGTCGTGGGCCAGCGCCTTCTATGTCGAGCAGGTGGCCCATCTGGGCGCGACCTACGGCTCGATCTCGGCGGTGATCATCTTCCTGATCTGGCTGTCCTGGAGCGTCAACGCCGTGTTCTTCGGCGGCGCCCTGGCCACCGAGATGGAGATCGCGCTGGACGAACGGCCCCGGGCCTTGCTCGAAGGCCCCAAGCCCATCCCGCTCAAGGCGCCTTCGCCACCAGAAAACTGATCGCGCCGTTCGGGGCGTCGACGATCTCCAGGACCGTGGCGCCGGCGCTGGCGGCGAAATGCGGCACGTCGATGCGGGCCAGCGGGTCGTCGGCCAGCAGCCGGACCAGGCCGCCGGGCGGAGCCTCTTCCAGCGCCCGACGCAGACGCAGGGTCGGGACGGGGCAGCGATGGCCCCGGGCATCCATCAGGCGTTCTTCAGACATCAAACACCTCCTCCGCCTGGGCCGCCGTCAGGATGCGATGCTCGCCCGCCTCCAGGTCGTCGGGCAGGGCGATCCCGCCGATCCGCTCGCGGTGCAGACCGACCACGTGGTTGCCCACGGCGGCGAACATCCGGCGCACCTGGTGATAGCGCCCCTCGGTGATCGTCAGCCGCGCCTCGCGCTCGCCCAACACCTCCAGGGTCGCCGGTAGCAGCGGCTTTTCCTCGCCCTCCAGCATCAGGGTCCCGCTGGCGAAGGCCGCGCCCTCGCTTCCAGACAGCGGCCGATCGAGCACGGCGCGATAGACCTTGGGCACGTGGCGCTTGGGCGAGATCACCCGGTGCAGGAAGTCGCCGTCGTCGGTGATCAGGATCAGGCCCGAAGTATCCTTGTCCAGCCGCCCGACGCTGGACAGGGCCGGGTCACGGATCTGCCAGCGCTTGGGCAACAGGTCGTAGATGCGCTCGCCATCCTCGCGGTGCGAACAGACCACGCCCAGCGGCTTGTTCATGATCAGCACCAGAGGCGCTGGCGGATCAACGGCAACGCCCCGGATCTTCATCCGCTGAGGCAGGTCGGCGGTGACGGCGATCTTCTGACCGGCGTCCTTGATGGCCACCCCGTCCAGCGTGACCTTGCCCGTCGAGACCAGGGCCTGAACGTCGCGCCGGCTGCCGTAGCCGAGATTGGCCAGCAGCCGATCCAGCCGCGCCATCAGCGCCTTTGTCACTTGCGGGCCTCATAGACCTTGAAGCCGCCGGCGTCGGCGACGGGGCGGACATTCTTGAAGGACTCGTTGAGCACCGCCTCGTAGGGCAGGTGGCGGTTGGCGACGATCCACAGCACGCCGCCCTTGCGCAGCATGGCGGCGGCCGAGGTGATGAAGGCCTGTCCCAGGCTCTTGTCCTCGTTTCCGGTCTCGTGGAACGGCGGGTTGGTGACCACGAAGTCCAGGCCGGCGGCCAGGTCGGCGCCGCGCCGAGCGTCGGCCTGCACGACCTCCACGCGGGGATCGTCGACGTTGCGCTTGGCGGCCTCGACGGCCCGGCGGTCCAGGTCGATCAGGGTCAGCTTGGTGACCTTGGGCGAGGTCAGGACGGCGTGAGCCAGCACGCCGATGCCGCAGCCCAGGTCGACGCCGACGCCGCTCATCGGTTGCAGGGATTTCAGCAACAGGGCCGAGCCGGGATCGAGGCGATCCCAGCTGAACACGCCCGGCTGGGTCCACAGACCGTCGCCATCCAGGCGGCGCGGCGCGCCTTCGGCGATGGCCGCGTCCAGGCCGGCGAGGTTGGCGGGCTTGAGCGCGACACAGATCCGCTGGTGGCGCTTGGCGCTTTCGCCGACGGCGCAGCCGAACGCGGTCAGCTCTTTGTTCATGCGCAGGCCGCCCCGATCCTTGGGGGCCAGCGCCGTCAGGCGGCCCTCGACCTTCAGCGCCCGCAGGGCCCGGGCCAGGACGTAGCGCCGCTCGGCGACGCCGGCCGGGGCTTGGATGACGATCTCGTCCAGAGACCCTTCGGCCAGGTCGGCCAGGTCGATCGAGCCGACGACCAGCGGCGAGACCTGGACCGCGCCGGCGGGAACGTCGACCACGTCGAAGGACGGAAAGCCATAGACGGCGGCGTGGACGGTGTCGGTCATCGGAAGATCTCGGAGGCGCTCGGAGCGTGGAGCGGTCTGAGTAGACTTTCGCGCGGCCATGGCAAGCCTCACGATCGTTCGGACGCCCACGACCCTACCAGGCTCAACCAGAACGCCGAAGACGCCGCCTCGGCAAAGGCTTAGCCGCGCTGGATCACGCGTTTGGCCAGGGCTCCGAAGCCCAGGCCGATCGTCGCCCACAGAAAGGCCTGCATGCCGAGCGACGCCACTCGGAAGTCCCACAGCACAGTGGCGGGGAAATCCTTGGGCACCTCGTTGATCGGCGGCAGGAACAGCTGGGCGACGGCGATCACGACGATATAGGCGGCGACCGCGACCAGTCCGGCGTTGAGCGTTCCCAACCGGGCGACAAGCCGGCGGCCGAGCCTCAAAGCCAGCACCGCCGCCAGGACGGACAGGCCGATCATCAGGAAGAAGGCCTGGGTGCGCAGGGCGACGGTCTCGTGCTGGCCGACGGCGGGCGGCGTCGCGGGATACTTCAGGGCAGGAACCAGGCCGATGACCAGGAAGGCCACGCCCGCCAGGACCAGGGCCAGGGCCCGGGGGCTGAGCCGCGCCAGCCGGCCGTAGGCGTAGGCGAACACCAGGGCGAAGATCCCGCCGACGGCCGCGCCATACAGAGTGACGGCGGTCAGCAGGCCAAGGCCCTTCTGGACGCCGCGGCTGACCAGTTCGGGTTCGGGGGCGTGGGCCATGCCGGGCATGGACGCCATCTCGGCCTGCTCGTGCGCCGCCTCATAGGCGATGGCCAGGTCGACCTGGGGTTCGGCGAAGACGCGGGCGAACAGGAAGACGAGCACGGCGGCGAGCACGCCGGCCAGCATGCCGCGCCAGAGAAGACGAGGAGTCATGATGCGTGCGATCCCCGCCTAGTGGCAGGGGAAGCCCATCAGGTGGCGGCCGTCATGCACGAACTCATGGACGTACATGCCCTTGAACAGCGACACCGCGCCCTGTTCGGTGCTGACGAAATAGAGGCAGATCATCGCGATCAGCACGCCGAACAAGGCCCAGGGGATGATGTCCTTGATCGGAATGGCGCCGGCCCCGTCAATCGGGATGAAGACGTCGTCCGAAATCGTATAGGCCGTGGCCATCCTGGAGCTCCTCTCGGGATTTTCGCGTCCCGGCGCTGATGTCGACCGAGGAAGGGTCTGACTCTCGACAGCGGAAAACCGCTCGTCGATAACAGTGGCGCGACCGTGCCGGGCTTTCACCGGCTTCCTTCCGAGGCTTGCCGTCGAGCTAGGTGGGATCGGCCCATGCCGTCAAGATTTATCGGAGTTCGCCGTGGCCACGCGTCTTGTCTTCCTGTGCCACGCGGCGACCCGATCGATGCGGGAAGGGGGCTTTCCCGATCCGGAGGAACCCGCCGACGTGGGCGGCCTGAGCAAGGCCGAGGGGTTGGCGCCGACGCCGCCGCCCGAGGCGGTCTTCGTCGCGCCGTCCCAGGTCGCCCGGGATACCGCCCAGGCGATGGGGCTGGCGGCGTCGGTCGCGCCGGCCCTGGCCGATATCGATCACGGCGCCTGGCGCGGCCGAAGCCTGGTCGACGTCCAGGCCGCCGAGCCCGAGGCGCTGATGGGCTGGATCCAGGATCCGGCCGCCGGGGCTCCGGGCGGGGAGGGTTTCGCCAGCGTCCAGGCCCGGGTTTCGGCCTGGATGGAGGCGCAAGCCGCCAGCGACCGACGCATCCTGGCGATTACCCACCAGACGGTGATGCGGGCGGCCCTGGCCCATGTGCTGGAGATTCCGCCTTCGGCCGCGTTCCGGATCGACATCGCGCCGCTGTCGCGGCTGACCCTGTCCTTCAACCGGCAATGGCGCTTCCAGGGCCTGGGCGGCGACGGCGCTTGACCACGAGAGGCGCGCGCCTTACGCCCGGTGCACGAAGGCATGGAGGCGCAAGCTTCCGGGAATGCGGTGCAGCGGTCTTGACCGCCCAATCCGCGGCTGCCCCCGCAACTGTGATCGCCTGACGATCATCGCGGCATGACGCCACTGGGAGGTTTCTCTTGGGAAGGCGCCGCGATGGAAGGGCGTAAGCCAGGAGACCGGCCTTCGAACGATACGATGCAGGCCGGGCGGGGTGCACTGGCGCGGCTGAGCTGTCCGCGCGTTCGCCCGTGGTCCGCGCACCGTGACGTTCCCCGTCAGACCTGTGAACTGACACAGGCAGGCCCAAACGGCCAGGGAACGTGCGAGATGGCGAGAATTCCAACGACCGTGGTGACCGGCTTCCTGGGAAGCGGCAAGACCACCTTGATCCGCAACCTGCTGGAAAACGCCGGCGGGCGGCGGCTGGCCGTGGTGGTCAACGAGTTCGGCGACGTCGGCATCGATGGCGAGATTCTGCGCGGCTGCGGCGTCGAGGGTTGCGCCGACGAGGACATCATCGAGCTGGCCAACGGCTGCATCTGCTGCACCGTGGCCGACGACTTCCTGCCGACCCTGCGCAAGCTGATCGATCGGCCCAATCCGCCCGAGCATATCCTGGTCGAGACCTCGGGCCTGGCCCTGCCCAAGCCCCTGGTGAAGGCCTTCACCTGGCCGGAGGTTCGAACCCGCGCCACGGTGGATGGGGTGATCGCAGTGATCGACGCCGACGCGGTGGCCGCCGGCCGCTTCGCCCATGACGAGGCCGCCCTGGCCAAGGCCCGTCTGGCCGATCCGACGCTCGATCACGACACCCCGCTGGAGGAGCTGTTCGAGGAGCAACTGGGCTGCGCCGACCTGGTGATCCTCAACAAGACCGACCTGGTGGACGCGGCGACCCTGGCCCGCGTCGAGGCCGAGTTGGCCGAGCATCTGCGGCCGGGCGTCAAGGTGGTCCACGCCAGCCACGGCGCGCTGGATCCGGCCATCCTGCTGGGCCTGGGCGTCGCCGCCGAGGACGACCTGGACAGCCGCAAGTCGCACCACGAGGGCGAAGAGGACCACGATCACGATGACTTCGACAGCTTCGTCGTGCGCGGCGGGACCGTGGCCAATGTCGAGCTGCTGGCGGCGGGCCTGACCAGCGCCCTGGTCAGCCATGATATCCTGCGGCTGAAGGGCGTGGTCGCCATTACGGGCAAGCCTGCCCGGCTGATCGTCCAGGCGGTGGGACCGCGCGTCCAGACCTATTTCGACCGGCCGTGGCGCGAGGGTGAAGCCCGCGCTTCGTCGCTGGTGGTGATCGGCGAGAAGGGGCTGGACCAGGCCGCCATCACCCCGCTGCTCCAGGCCGCGCTCGCCTGATGCACCTGCTGGCGGTCCAGCCCGGCGCGATCCTCGACGGCGAGGAGGCGGTCGACCTGGGGCAGACCCCCGGCGACATCGTCGTGCTGTCGGCCGCCGACAGCGACCTGGCCTGCCTGTCGCAAGCCGTGGCCGGACTGCCGGACGACTTCCCGGCTGTCCGCCTGGCCAATCTGCTGCGCCTGAAACATCCGCTGTCGGTCGACCTCTATGTCGAGACGGTGATCGACAAGGCCGCGATCGTCGTGGCGCGGCTGGTCGGTGGCCGCGCTTACTGGCCCTACGGTTTGGACGAGATCGCCCGATCCTGCCGCGAGCGCGGCGCGCTGTTCGTCGCGCTGCTGGACGAGGAGGCGGAAGGCGAGGGGCTGGCCCTGTCGGTCGCCCCGCGCGAGGTCTCCGATCGAATCTTCGGCTATCTGCGCCAGGGCGGGATCGGCAACGCCCGCAGTCTGCTGCTCTACGCCGCCGACCTGATCGGCAGGAAGGGCGAGGTCTGGGCCGAACCCGCGCCGCTGCTCGACGCCGGCTTCTACTGGCCGGGCGAGCGGTTCACCGATCTGGCCGGACTGCGGGCGCGCTGGGCGCCGGATCGGCCGACCGCGGCCCTGGTGTTCTATCGCGCCCTGGTCGCCTCGGGCACGACCCAGGCGATCGACGCCCACATCAGGGCTCTGGAGGCGCGCGGCTTCAATGTCGCGCCGATCTTCGTCCAGAGCCTGAAGAACGCCTTCGCCGCCGGCCTGGTCGCCGACACGCTGGCTGAGACCGGTTGTGACGTGGTGCTCAACGCCACGGCCTTCGCGGTTTCCAACCCCGGCGATGGTCGCCGCCGGAGCCCGCTGGAGGCCAGCGGCGCGCCGGTGCTGCAACTGGTGTTCGCCGGCGTCGATCGCGCGGCCTGGGAGGCCAGCGCTCGAGGCCTGGGCGTGCGGGACCTGGCCATGAACGTCGCCTTGCCGGAGGTCGACGGCCGCCTGTTGGCCGGGGCGACGGCGTTCAAGGCCGGTCTGCGCTTCGACGCCCGCACCCAATGCGACGTGGTCAGTCACGCCGCCGCCGAGGACCGCATCGCCTTCGCCGCCGACATGGCCAAGGGCTGGGCCGACCTGCGTCGCGCCGCGCTGGCCCAGCGCCGCGTAGCGCTGGTCATGGCCAACTATCCCAATCGCGACTCCCGACTGGGCAACGGCGTGGGACTGGACACCCCGGCCAGCGTCACCGCGATCCTGGTGGCGCTGAAGACCGCTGGCTATACGGTTGACGGCGCACCGGAAACCTCCGCCGCGCTCATGGATCGCTTGCGAGAGGGCGTGGCCAACGCCGCCGCGAGCGGCCGGCTGGCGGGGCCGGTGCTGGGTTTCGACGCCTACATGGCTTTCTTCGCGACCCTGCCGAAGGCGACCCGCGACGCCGTCATGGCCCGCTGGGGCGAGCCCTACAACGATCCCAGCTTCGACGCCCTGGCCGATGGCTTCCATCTGCCGATCCACGTCTTCGGCAAAGTCGTGGTCGGGGTGCAGCCGGCGCGCGGCTACAACATCGATCCCAAGGCCACCTACCACGACCCCGACCTGGTCCCGCCGCACAACTATCTGGCCTTCTACGCCTGGCTGCGGACGGCGTTCCGGGCGCATGCGGTGGTCCATGTCGGCAAGCACGGCAATCTGGAATGGCTGCCCGGCAAGGCCCTGGCCCTGTCGGACGGCTGTTTCCCGCAGGCGATCGCTGGCCCGACGCCGCAGCTCTATCCATTCATCGTCAACGATCCGGGCGAGGGGACCCAGGCCAAGCGCCGGATCGGCGCGGTGATCATCGACCATCTGACGCCGCCGCTGACGCGCGCTGAAAGCTACGGCCCGCTCAAGGCGCTGGAGGCCTTGGTCGACGAATATTACGAGGCCGCCGGCCTGGATCCTCGCCGCCTCAAGCCGCTGCGCGACGAAATCCTCGCCCTGGCCGCCAGCCAGGGCCTGGACGTCGACTGCGGCATGGACCTGACCGACGAGGACCAGGCCCTGTCGGCGCTCGACAATTACCTGTGCGACCTCAAGGAAATGCAGATCCGCGACGGCCTGCACGTGTTCGGCGCCTCGCCGGAGGGGCGGCTGCGCGACGACCTGGTGGTGGCCCTGGCTCGCACGCCACGGGGAATGGGCAAGGGGCGCGAGGCGTCGCTGCTGCGCGCCTTGGCGGGCGATCTGGATCTGGACTTCGATCCGCTGGACGCGCGGCTCGGCGACGCCTGGACGGGTTTCAAGCCGATGGCCCTGGCCAGATTGTCGGACGCGCCCTGGCGCACGGTCGGCGACACGGTCGAGCGGCTGGAGTTGTTGGCGTCTCGCCTCGTGGCGGGTGAGACCGTTTCGGCGGATTGGTCTCGAACCGCCGAAGTGATGGCCGAGGTCACGGGCGAGCTGACGCCGCGCGTCGACGCTTGCGGCGAAGCCGAGATGGCGGCGCTGCTGGCCGGGCTCGACGGGCGGTTCGTGGCGCCGGGACCGTCGGGCGCGCCGACCCGGGGACGACCCGATGTTCTGCCGACAGGGCGCAACTTCTATTCGGTTGACACCCGCGCGGTGCCGACGCCGACCGCCTGGCGCCTGGGCTGGGCCTCGGCCCAGTTGCTGGTCGAGGACCATCTGCAGCAGGTCGGCGACTATCCCAAGGCCGTGGCGCTGTCGGCCTGGGGCACGGCCAACATGCGCACCGGCGGTGACGATATCGCGCAAGCCCTGGCCCTGATGGGCTGCCGGCCGACCTGGGAACACGCGACGGGCCGGGTGACGGGGTTCGAGGTCTTGCCTCTCGCGAAGCTGGGCCGACCGAGGGTCGACGTCACTCTGCGCATCTCCGGCTTCTTCCGCGACGCCTTCGCCCCGCAGATCGATCTGCTCGACAGCGCCGCCCGCGCGGTCATGGCCCTGGACGAGCCGGCCGATGAAAACCCCGCCGCCGCCCGCTTTCAGGCCGAAGGAGGGGACGAGGCGGCGGGCGTGCGGATCTTCGGCTCAAAACCCGGCGCCTATGGCGCGGGCCTGCAGGCGATGTTCGACGAGAACCTGTGGAAAGAGCGGGCCGATTTGGCCGAGGCGTTCCTGGTCTGGGGCGGCTACGGCTATGGCGCGGGCGGCGAGGGGACGGCGGCCCGTCCGGTGCTGGAGCGCCGCCTGGCCCAGGTCGACGCGGTGATCCACAATCAGGACAACCGCGAGCACGACCTGCTCGACAGCGACGACTACTACCAGTTCGAGGGCGGGCTGACCGCGACGGTGACCGAGCTGAAGGGCGCGGCGCCGCGCGTCTATCACAACGACCATTCGCGCCCCGAGCGGCCGGTGATCCGCACCCTGGAAGACGAGATCGCCCGCGTGGTCCGCGCCCGTCTGGTGAACCCCAAGTGGATCGCGGGCGTCATGCGCCACGGTTACAAGGGGGCGTTCGAGATCGCCGCCAGCATCGACTACCTGTTCGCCTTCGCCGCCACGACGGGCGCGGTGCGCGACCACCATTTCGACCTGGCCCATGACGCCCTGATCGCCGACGAGGTGGTGGCCGACTTCATGCGCCAGGCCAATCCCGACGCCTTGCGCGAGACCGCCGCCCGACTGCTTGAGGCGATCGCGCGGGGCCTCTGGAAACCTCGATCCAACAGCGCCGCCGAGCGCCTGCGCCTGCTCGCCCAAATTCAGGAGACCGCCGCATGAGCGACGAAGCCGACCTCAACGCCAAGCACAACGCCAAGATGGCCAAGATCCAGGCCGCCCGTGCCAAGATCATGGCCGAGCGCCAGATCGAAAAGGGCCTGCTGATCGTCCATACCGGCACGGGCAAGGGCAAGACCACGGCCGCCCTGGGCATGGTCTGCCGCGCCATCGGCCACGGCCAGAAGGTGGCGGTGATCCAGTTCGTGAAGGGCGCGCTGAAGACCGGCGAGAAGGTCGTGTTCGACGCCTTCCCCGACAGCGTCGAGTTCAAGCCGATGGGCGAGGGCTTCACCTGGGACACCCAGGACCGGGCCCGCGACATCGCCGTGGCCCGCGAGGCCTGGGAGACGGTCAAGGCGCGCATCGCCGATCCCGAGATCGACATGGTGGTCTGCGACGAGCTGAACATCGTGCTGCGCTACGACTACCTGCCGGTCGACGAGGTGCTGGAGGCGATCACCGCCCGCGCCGACGGCAAGCACGTGATCGTCACCGGCCGCAACGCGCCCCAGGCGCTGATCGACGCGGCCGACCTGGTCACCGAGATGACCATGGTCAAGCACCCCTTCCGGTCCGGCGTGAAGGCCCAGGCGGGGATCGAGTTTTGACCTTGCTGCGCGACGCCGCCGAGGGCGCGAGCCTGGTCGTCTGCAACACCTGCCGCTTCTCGGCCGAGGACCGCGAGGACGCTAACGGCGTGCGCGGCGGAGCCCACCTTGTCGCCGCCCTGCGCGCCCAGAAGGACGGCGACGCGAGGCTGGACGACCTGGCGGTCGAGGAGATGCCGTGCCTGTTCAACTGCACGCAGCACTGCTCGATCCACGTCCGGTCGCCGGGCAAGATCGGCTATGTGCTGGGGCGGTTCGAACCCACCGCCGAGGCGGCGCGCGCCATCCTCGACTATGCGATCGCCTACATGGCCAGCGAGGAGGGCGTGGTGCCCTACCGTCAGTGGCCAGAGGGCGTGAAGGGTCATTTCATCGTCCGGGTGCCGCCGGTCGGAAAGGTCGTGCGTGACTGACGCCGTCACCCGCCGCGCCGCCGCCGTCGGTCTGCTGCTGAGCGGCCTGGGCGGAGCCGCCCAAGCCTCGGTCGCCGCACGTCGCGTGGTGTCGATCGGCCAGTGCCTGGACGTGGTGCTGACCGAGGTCGCCGACCGCGACCAGATCGCCGCCCTCAGCCACTTCTCTCGCGATCCCGAGACCTCGACCATCGCCGACCTGGCGCGGACGTTGCCCTACACCCACGAGAGCGCCGAGGAGGTGATTGCGCTGAATCCGGACCTGGTGATCGCCAGCCGCCGCTCGGGCCTGCAAACCCGCACGGCGTTGAAGCTGATGGGCGTGCGGGTCAAGGAGTTCGGCGTGCCCGAGAGCGTCGCGGCCAGCCTCAAGCAGGTGCGCGACATCGCCAAGCTGGTGGGCCAGCCGATGCGCGGCGAGATGGTCGTCGCGCGGATCGAGCGCGCCCTGGCCGAAGCGGCCCCGCCGCCCGGTCATCGCCCGATCAAGGCTCTGGTCTACGAAGGCAAGGGCCTGGCGGCGGGGCACGGCACCCTGGTCGACGAGATGATGGAGCGCTGCGGCTTCGAGAACGTCGCGGGACGCTATGGCCTGAAGAAGTGGGGCAATGTCCCGCTGGAGATGGTGCTGGCCGATCCGCCCGAAGTGCTGCTGGCCGGCGAGGCCTTCCAGGGCGCGCCGACCTGGGCCGACCGGATCATTCGGCATCCGGCTCTGCGTCGCTTGGAGCCCAACACCTTCCGCGCGGCCTTCCACCAGCGCCTGCTCTATTGTGGCGGTCCGGTGCTGATCCAGACCGCCGCGGCGTTGAAGAAGGCGCGCCAGGACACCCTGGCCTGGCAGGCGCGACGGCTGTCGACGATCAGCTAGGGCGAGGTCGCTTCTTCTTCAGCGCCGCCAGATCCGCGGCGAGCCGTCGCCAGCCAATGACGACGCCGCTGATCGAGACGATCAGTCCGGCGGCGCTGAGCAGCCAGACCACCACGTCCCAAAGCGGGCGATGGCGGATCAGGAAGCCGAAGTCGAGGCTGTGCAGGGCCGAGAAGGTCCAGCGGTAAAGACGCAGGGACTTGTCGGCCACGCCCACCATCCGGCCGCTGGCCGGGTCGATGTAGAACCAGCTCCGCGCAGGATCGTCGAACTTGGCCACCAGGACGGGCAGGGGCGCGCGGTCGTGGTGCGAGTACCAGTAGGCGTCGTCCTGGATGAGGCGCTCGCGGACGACCATGTGCGCGCCCGGCACGAGGTCGGCGGCGCGGTCGAACAGCTCGGCCTGGCCGAGGATCACGGGACGACCGTTCGTCGGGTCCAGCACGGCGCGGGCGTCCGGTCCGGTGTCGACCAGCATCAGCGGCCGATCGCCCAGCCAGTAGAAGCGCGCGACCCTGTCGCCGGTCCGATCCCGCAAGGCGGCGGCGTCCAGCGGGTAGGGGGTCTTGGGCGCCGCCATCCAGGCCTTGCGGCCGACCATGACGGCGTCGCCTGGACCGCCCCAGTCGTTGGGGTTCATCGACATCCAGCCGCTGAACACCCAGGTCAGGACGAAGAGGCCTCCGACCAGGCCGGCCAGGTGGTGCCAGGTCATCCAGCCGCGATAGGGCGACATCCGGCCGCCGGCGTAGCGTCGCTTGATCCGCACCCGCAACAGGCCGATCCAGATCCCTGTCGCGGCCCCGACCATGCCCAGGCCCGAGGTCCACAGCACCACCTGGGTCCAGGCCTGGGGCATGGACCGCAGGGCGGTGAAGTAGAGCCAGTGCGGCACCGCGCCCAGCCAGTTCCAGAACCGCTCGGTCCGATGGGTGTCGAGCACGATCTCGCCGCCCTTGGCGCCAACATAGATCTGCGTTCCGGCCGGATCGTCCAGGGCGAACAGATGCAAGGGACGGGCGGCGTTGAACGACTGGGCCACCGTCCACTGATCGCGGTCCAGCGTGCGCAGGAAGCGCGGTGTCGTCCCAGGATAGGCGGTTGCCACGACCTCTTGCGCCGTGGCCACGTCGGTCGCGCCGATCACCCGGCCGTCGATCGCCGAGACACCGATCCGCTTGCGATCCTGGACCAGGCGATAGACCGGTTCGTCCCCCCACATCGACAAGGTCAGGTCGGCTGGGAAGGCCTTGAGCCCGGCCCTGTCGAGCGCGGCCTGAGGGCCCAGATTCACTTGGCTCCAGGCGATCGGCGAACTGTGCGCCACCCTTTCCGCTTCCACGAAGTGGGGGAAGCGGACGTACATCATCACCAGTCCCGACAGGAACCAGAGCACGAACAGCAGGCAGGCGGCGATGCCCAGCCAGCGATGGACGAAGTAGAGCCAGCGCTTGCCGATCTTCCATACCCCGCGCCAACTGAGCGTCGCCGCGCCCATCAGAAGGCGTAGGTGTAGCGGACGCTCGCGGTGCGCGGGACGCCGAGGTTGCGATAGAGGAACCGGCTGGTCCCGCTGTCGACCACCGCCGAGCCCAGGCGCGCGGCGTAGTCGGTGTCGAACAGGTTCTGCACCCGCGCGCCCAGGCGGTGATGGTGCGCCTGGCCGTCCAGGAAGACGTGAGCGGCCAGGTCGACCACGGTGTAGTCGCCGTAGTTCAACCGACCAAAGCCGCTGACCGTCTGGTAGACGTCGCCCGTCCAGTTGACTGACAGGTTCGCGCCGAACGCCTGGCCCGCCGGCGCGTAGTCCAGCGAGGCCTTGGCGAAGTCGACCGGCGTGCGGTCGCGCTGCAGGCTGGAGCCCTCGTCGCGCGACCTGGTGTGGGTGTAGCTGGCGTTGAGGCTGAAGTCCTGGCCCAGACGCGCCTGCACCGCCGCCTCGGCGCCGGAGACCTTCACCAGCCCGTCGACATTGACATAGAGGCCCTCGGGATAGGCCGGATCGTCATAGACGTCGCTGATCAGGTTATCGATTCGCCGGCCGAAACCCGTCAGCTTCCAGCTGACGCTGTCGCCCCACGTCCCGCCGATCGCCAGGTTGAGGTTCTTGCTCTCCTCGGCCTTGAGGTCGGGATTGCCATGGACGGAGTCCGGATCGAAAGCGAACAGCTGCTCGGCGTCGGGCAACAGGAACGAGGTGCCGCCCACGCCCTCGACATAGACCGCCGGGGTCAGGTCATAGCGGCCGCTGACCGTCCAGATCGTGGTGTCGGCGCCCTGGCCATGGTTGTAGCGCAGGCCGGCGGTCAGCAGGGCGTGCTCGAGCAGGTCCGGCGTCGTGCGCACCTGGGCGATCAGGGCGTGGACCTGCTCGGTCTTGCCCTCGATCAGCAGGACTTCGTCACGGCCCTTGAAGTTCTGGAAGTCGTAGCCGAGCTCGTACTCGAAACCCTTGTTCAGGTTCAGCTTGACCAGGGCGCTGGCCCCGTAGTCGCGGTAGCCCCAGTAGGTGCCGGCCGGATAGATCACCTTGGGGCCGGTGGCCGTGTTCTGGACGTTCTCGTAGGTGGTGTCCCAGTCGTGCAGATAGCCCTTCAGGAAGAACTGGGCCGGTCCGTCGGGCGTGTAGTCCAGGCGGCCGCTGACGATGTCCTCGTCGCGGTCGTTGTAGCTCTTGCGCACCAGACGCGGCGACAGGTTGTCCAGGCGGGCGTCGGTGTGCTGCCAGTTGGCCGATAGGCGCAAGGTCTCGGTGAAGTCGAAGCCGTATTTGGCGCCCAGGGTGACGACGTCGTAGCCGCGCTTGCGGTCGGTCGCGCTGGGCTGGAACACGTCGTATTGTTGGTAGCCGTCGCTCTCGTCCTTCGAGGCGTAGGCGACGATCTTGTGGCGACCCAGGGCGCCGCGGACATAACCATCGGCGTGGACGGTGTCATGCCCGCCGCCGCCGATCGTCAGCTCGCCGCCGGGCGTGTCGGAGAAGGCACGGGTGACCACGTTGATCACCCCGGCCGAGGCCTGGGTGCCATAGAACAGGCCTTGGCCGCCCTTCAGCACCTCGACCCGCTCGATCATGCTGGCGGGCAGGGTGTCGACCGGCGTCGTGGAGTTATAGAGGCGGTTGTTGATCCGAACGCCATCGACGGTCCACAGCACGTCCTGAGTGCGCGAGCCCTGCAGCGACAGGTCGACATAGCTGAACGGACCGGCGCTGGGCGCGATGTAGAGGCCCGGCGTCAGGGTCTGCAGGGCCTGGGTGGTGTCGACGAAACCGCCGTTCTTGACTTGAGCGGCGGTGATGATCGCCACGTCGCTGCCGTAGCGCGACAGCTCCTGGGGCAGGGTCTCTTCCAGGCTCTTGGCGGTGACGACCACCTGGTCGACGGCGTTGCCGGGATCGACCTCGGCGGCCGTGGCGGCGAGCGGACAAAGCAGAACAGCCGCGATAGCGGCGTGCGAAATCAGTGTGGGCATGCGGCCCCCCATGGGCGTCCAGCGACATGGCGGAGAGCGTCCTCCAGGCGATCGCCCAGCGGTCGACGCACCGGCTGGCGCGGACGCGTGAAGCGCCGGCCGGTCCGGTCGATGCGGCTCTCCACCGCTTCTCGTCGCTCAGACGGGGTTCCGCGCCTTGACCAGCCCCTGGGTCACGGCAAGAGCGACCCACGCTGGCAGGTCTCCTGGCTCACGGGTCGACGCACGAAACACGGCCTTCCCAGGGCGAACCCCAGTGGCTGGCGACCAGTCAAGCTGGACGCCGTGCGCTTCGTACTCGCCGCTTACAGTTGCAGGGACAGCCGCAGATTTGGGGACCAAGGGCCCCGCACTGCATTCCCTTTTAAGCCCTCGCGGGCTCCAGCGCGGTCAGTGCGGCGCGCGCGAGCGCACGCCACGGTCGAGGCTGATAGCTTAAGTTTGGCGGAATGGGAACGATGTTCCGGGAACGCCAGATCTCTCATCGCGGATGCGATTCAGAGCCTGGCGGGCAGGGTGGGATTCGAACCCACGGTGGACTTTCACCCACGGCGGTTTTCAAGACCGCTGCCTTAAACCACTCGGCCACCTGCCCGGAGCAGGGGCGTATATCAGCGGTCGTGCGTCGGCTCCAGTCCGATTGCGGTCGGTTTGGTCGCACCTTTGATTAACCAGACCTCAAGTCTCCTGAACCACCCTGCTTTCCGATATACAACCTTCAGGAGGCTGTTCGGACATGGGATGCGAGGCGGGAGACCAATGGCGTCTGCTGCGCGGCGCAGCCGTGGCCGCCCTGGGCTGCGCGGGCCTGGCCGCCTGCGCCACGCCGTTGCCGACCCGCCTGCCGCAGACCGCCTCCACCGCCAGACCCTATTCCGGACCGCCCGCGCCAGGCTCGACCTCTGGTTTGCGCGGCACCGAAAAGCCCTATCAGATCAAGGGTGTCTGGTATTATCCCAAGTCCGATCCAGGTTATGACGAACGAGGGATCGGCTCGTGGTACGGCGAGCAGTTCCACAATCGCCGCACGGCCAATGGCGAGATCTTCGACATGGATCTGCCGTCGGCGGCGCACAAGACCCTGCCGCTGCCCAGCATCGTCGAGGTCACCAACCTGGACAACGGCCGCAAGATGCAGGTCCGGGTCAATGACCGCGGTCCCTTCGTCGACGGCCGCATCATCGACCTGTCCAAGGCCGCCGCCGAGCAATTGGGCTATGGTCGGGCGGGCGTCGCCCATGTCCGCGTCCGCTATATCGGTCCGGCCGGCAAGACGCCGTTCGACCAGCGTCGGATGATCGCCGCGGCTCCGCCGCCGGCCGAGCCGGGCTACGCCCCGCCGCCCAAGACCCAGGTCTATGCGGGCGGCCTGCCGCCGGCCCAGCCGGCCTATGGCCCACCGCCGCCGCCCAAGCTGGCCGATCCGGACTTCACGCCCTACGCGCCGCCGTCGCCGGCTCCAGCGATTCCCACCGAGTCGACGGTGGTCGCTGAAAGCGCCTACCGCGTCCAGGCCGGCTCGTTCGCCAGCCGCGACAACGCCGAGCGCGCGGCGGCTCAACTGGGCGGGGCCGGAGAGGCCTCGGTCGAGCCGGTCCAGCGCGCTCAAGGCGTACTCTATCGTGTGGTGGTCAAGGCCGGGCCCGACGAGGCCGAAGCCTTCGGCGTGCGCGATCGTGTCGCCGCCTTGGGCTTTTCCGACGCCACGGTGCTGCGCCCCTAAACGTCGCCGCGATCACCTCTGGACAAGACGGGCGTTACGGCCGATTTGAAGCCCGTGACGCGTGGAACCTTCATCAGTTTCGAGGGCGGCGAGGGGGCTGGAAAGTCCACCCAGATCCGCCGCTTGGCCGAACGCCTGAAGGCGGACGGCGCCGACGTGGTGCTGACCCGCGAGCCGGGCGGCAGCCCTGGCGCCGAGCAGATCCGCGACCTGATCCTGAACGGCGACATCGACCGCTGGTCGCCGGTCACCGAGACACTTCTGATGTACGCCTCGCGCCGCGATCACATCGAGCGGGTGATCCGGCCGGCCCTGGAGCGCGGGGCCATCGTGCTGTGCGACCGGTTCGCCGACAGCACCCGGGCCTATCAGGGCGCGGGCGGCGAAGCGCCGATCGGCCTGATCAAGGCGCTCGAGGAGCATGTTCTGGGCGGCACCGTTCCGGACCTGACCCTGATCTTCGACATTCCGGCCGAAACGGGCCTGGCGCGCGCCCTGGCCCGGGGCGGCGAGGCGCGCTTCGAGTCCAAGGGTCTGGCGTTCCATCAGCGCCTGGGCGAGGCCTTCCTGGAGATCGCCCGCCGCGAGCCGGAGCGCTGTGTCGTGATCGAAGCCGACGACGCCATCGACGCGGTCTGGGCGGACGTCTGGGCGGCCGTGTCCTCCCGGCTGGGCCTCTAGGCCGTGGACGCACCGCCTCATCCGCGCGACGTGTTCGGCATCGACGGCGTCGAGGCCGCCGAACTGGCCTTCCTGGACGCCCTGGATCGTGGTCGCCTGCACCACGCCTGGCTGCTGACGGGTCCCGAGGGCGTGGGCAAGGCGACCCTGGCCTACCGCATGGCCCGCCGCCTGCTCGGCGCGCGGCACGATCCGGCGTTTGGCGTCCTGGGCTCGGCCCCGACCGACGTCGTCAGCCGCCAGGTCGCGGCGCGCTCGCACCCGGATCTGATGGTGCTGGAGCGCGAGACCGACGACGGCAAGGCTCGCAAGTCGATCCCGGTCGACGAGGCTCGCCTGCTGCCGGCCTTCTTCGCCAATTCGCCGGCGATCTCGCCTTATCGCGTGGCGATCATCGACGCGGCCGATGACCTGAACGTCAACGCCGCCAACGCCGTATTGAAGACTCTTGAAGAGCCGCCGCCGCGTGGGGTGATCCTGCTGATCAGCCATTCGCCTGGCCGGTTGCTGCCGACCATCCGCTCGCGCTGCCGTCGCCTGGTGGTGCCCGCGCCGGACCTGTCCAAGGCCGCGGCCATGGTGGAGCGGCGGGCCGGCGTCTCAGCCCACGAGGCCGATCGCCTGGCGCGGATGGCCAAGGGAGCGCCGGGCCGCGCTCTGCAACTGGCCGCGGCCGGCGCCCTGGAGGCCGACGACGCGGCCGGCGAGATCCTGCGCAAGCTGCCCGATCTGGACGAAGGCGCGCTGCTGGCCATCGCCGACACCTTCCGGGGCGCGGAGGGCGCGGCGCGCTTCGAGCTGCTGTTCGATCGCTTGGGCGACCAGATCCACGCCATGGCCACCGGCATGGCGGGGGAACGCACCCCGGCGGGCCTGGACCGCTGGGTGGCGGCCTGGGAGAAGATCATGCGCGCGCCGGGCGAGGCCGAGGCCGTGAACCTCGACCGCGCCGACGTCTTCTGGACCGCGATCATGGACTTGCGCGCCGCCGCCCGGGCGGCCATGTGACCGCATGCTCATCGACAGCCACGTAAACCTGCACGCCCATCAGTACGACGAGGATCGCCAAGCGGTGATCGACCGCGCCCGCGAGGCCGGGATCGAACTGATGGTCACCATCTGCGACAAGATTCCGTCGTTCGAATCCGTCCATGCCATCGCCATGGCCAACGACGACATCTGGTGCACGGTCGGCGCTCACCCGCATGAGGCCAAGGACCACGTCGATCTGACGACCGAACGCCTGGTCGAGATGGCTGGCCGGTCCAAGGTGATCGGCATCGGCGAGACCGGCCTGGACTTCCACTACGACCTCAGCCCGCGCGACGTGCAGGCGAACGTATTCCGCGCCCACGTGGCGGCGGCGCGCCAGACCGGTTTGCCACTGGTGGTCCACACCCGCGAGGCGGATGACGTGATGGGCGCGATCCTCGAGGAGGAGCACGCCAAGGGGCCGTTCAAGATCCTGATGCACTGCTACACTAGCGATCCTGAACTGGCGAAGCGGGCGGCGGCGCTGGGGGCGTGGTTCTCGGTTTCGGGCATCGCCACCTTCAAGCAGGCTCAGGACGTGCGCGACATCATCGCCGACATGCCGGCCGACAAGATCATTCTCGAGACCGACTGCCCCTACTTGGCGCCCGTGCCGATGCGCGGCCGCCGCAACGAGCCGGCCTATCTGCCACACGTGCTGGACAAGCTGGCCGAGGTGCGGGGCTGGACCCGGGCCGAGGCCGAGCAGCGCACGGAAGACGCCTTCTTCGCCCTGTTCGACCGGATCCCTCGCGCATGACCGGAAAGCTGGAGTTCACGATCCTGGGCTCCGGCTCGTCGGGCGGCGTGCCGCGCGCGGACGGTAATTGGGGCGATTGCGACCCGGCCGAACCGAAGAACACCCGTACGCGCTGCTCGATGCTGGTGCGAAGGCCGGGCGCGGAGCCTTCGGCCGAGACAACGGTCGTCGTCGACACCGCGCCGGACTTCCGACTGCAGGCGGTAGGGGCAGGGGTCAGGCGGGTGGACGCCTGCCTGTTCACCCACGATCACGCGGACCAGGCCCACGGCATCGACGATCTGCGGCCGTTCTTCCTCAACGCCCGCAAGCGCGTCCCGACCTATATGGACGCCTATACGACGGCCAGCCTGGGGCGACGCTTCGACTACATCTTCCAGAGCCGGGGCGGCTATCCGGCCATCTGCGACGCGCATCTCATTCCGGCGCATGGCGAGCCCTGGGTGATCGACGGCCCCAGCGGCGCCATCCCGGTGACCACCTTCGACGTCGACCACGGCGAGATCCGCGCCGTCGGCTACCGGTTCGGCAAGGTCGCCTATACGCCCGACGCCATCGGCTTTCCCGAAGAGAGCTGGGCGGCTCTGAGCGACCTGGACGTCTGGGTGGTGGACGCCCTGCGTTGGACGCCGCATCCGACCCATGCCCATGTGGAGCTGGCGTTGGAATGGATCGCCCGCGCCAAACCGCGCCGCGCGATCCTGACGAACCTGCATATCGATCTGGATTTCAACGCCTTGGCGGCAAGACTTCCGCCTAATGTCGAACCCGCCTACGACGGCATGCGCTTCGAGGTCTGACGGAGTCGGTCAAGTCGACTTGAGCTCAAACTTGGCCATTGCTTGAAATACAAATGTTTACCGCAAAATCCTCGCCCTCAAGGCTTGATCGGCGCGGCCAGTAGGCGACTCAAATTCATCGGATAACGCCGCGCCAGCGTGTCAGCTTTTTCGGCCAAGCCCTTGTCGTGATAAGCTTCCGCCGCCGCCACGAACAGCGGCAGGGCCTCGGGCGTGGCGTCCTCGGGTTTCAGCTCCGGATAGGGAAAGCTGGCCTCCCGGCCGACATAGGGCGCCAGGAAGTCGAAGGCAGCGCGTAGGCCTTGGCCGTCGGTCGTCTGATAGCGCCAGAGGTCCAGGCCCACGCACCGCCCGAACTGGGCCGTGCCGACCAAGGCTTCGAGGGCGAAGTAGCTGTAGTGCAGGGCGCGGGTGCGGGTCAGTTCCAGCGGCAGCGAACCGTTTGGCGCGACCTGGGTCGCGATCCGTCGGACGCCGGCCTCGGCCACCACCTGGCGGGCCACGGCGTCCTGCCGGGCGAACAGCGCGAAGCCCGCCAGTTGGTAATCGAACCAGATCCCGTGATTGTTGCCGGCGGCCTGTTCCTCGCGACCGTTCGGATCGGTGCGCATCCAGGTCGCGTAGTCGGCGAACCAGTGCTCCAAGCCTTGCTGCTCGCCCTCCGACAAGGCGTTGGACGGAGCCAGCAGGCCAACGCCCTCGATCACCCGCAGCAGGCGATAGGTGTCGAGCACGCCTTCGGCCCGGCCGGTGCTGCGGCCCGGCACGCCTTGGGCGTATTTGGTGTTGGGGTTCATTCGGGTGGCCGGGTCCAGGAACCAGACACGCAACAGCTGCGCGGCCTTGGTCGCGTATCGAATGTCGCCGGTGAAGTAGTACGCCAAGGACAAGGCCTCGACCGAAGCGCTCATCGCGTCCAGATCGCTGACATCGAACGCGTTGGTCGATCGCTCCGGATTGAATTCGCCGTCGCGGCGGAGATAGGGCTCGCCCCCCGGCTTGCTGGAATCCGGCCACCAATAGGGACCCATCGAGATGTAGTCGTGCTTGTCGCCGCTGGGCGGGGTGCGAGTCTTGTCGACCACGGTATAGGTCGGTCCGGCCAAGGCTGTGTCGGCGCGCTTGATCACGGCGGCATAGGCCGGGGCTATGGTCGGGTCGGTGCGATGGGCCTTGGCGTATTCCAGGCCCTCGGGGCTCCAGCGAAAAACGCGCCGGCCACCGAAGGCCGCCGCGGTCCCGTCGCCGCCTCTGCAAACGCCGGCGGGGGCCGCCGGAACGATCGGCTCGGCGACGGCGGGGAAAGCCAAGCCAATGAACAACAGGGCCGTGAGACCGGCGCTGGCCGCCTTCATTCGCATGGTCATCATCCCGATCCTTCGACGCACCTTTGGGTTGGCGTCGCTTGGGCGAGAGCATAACGATCGAGCTGGTCCAGACAAGCCAATTGGCCTGACCAGATGCGAAACTGGTCAGTTAAGTCGCGGCGCTTCGCCAGTCCGCGCCCGACGCCGCGAACAGTCGCACCGCGTCGGCCAGGCGTTGGCCCTGAGCGCGTACCCGCGAGGCCTGGATCTCGTGAACTCGACGCTGAGCATCCAGTACCTCCAGCAGCGTGCCACCGCCCTTGTCGTAGGCGATCCGGGCTAGGCGCAGGCTTTCGCCGGCCTGGGTCTCTGAACGGCCATAGGCGGCGATCGCCGCGTCGTCGGCCGCCAGGGCCGACAGAGCGTCGGCGACCTGGGCGAAGGCCGTCAGCACTGTCTGCTGATAACGAGCCGAGGATGCCACGGCCGCTTCGCGCGCCTGCTGCCGACGAGCCTTCAGGGCGCCGCCGTTGAAGATTGGCGCGGTCAGGCCGGCGCCGACGTTCCAGGCTGTGGCGTCGTACGAAAAGATGTCCTGCGGTTTCAACGCGCCCTGGGTCAGGGATGCGGTCAGCTTGAGGTCGGGATAGAGATCGGCTGTCGCCACGCCGATGTCGGCGGTGGCCGCGTGCAGCTCGGCCTCGGCGGCCAGGATGTCCGGACGCTTGCGAACCAGGGCCGAGGGCAGGGCGACCGGCACGGGAGCGGCCAGGGTCAGATCAGCCAGAGTGAAATCCGGCGCGGTCCAGTCGGCCGGAGCGTGACCGACCAGCAGGGCCAGGGCGTGGCGGGCGGCGGCCAACTGACCCTCCAGGGGCGGCAGCAGGGCGCGGTCCTGCTCCAGCTGGCTCTGGGCCGAGACGCGCGCCGTGGCGGTCGAGCCGCCCAGGGCGTTGGCCTTGTGGACCAGATCGATATTGGCTTGGTCGGCGGCGATCATCTGGTTCACCGCCTCGATCTGGGCGTTGAGCGTGGCGATGGTCAGGGCCTGCAGCGCGACATTGGCCGTCAGGGTCAGGTAGGCCGCGTCGCTACGCCGGGCCTGGGCCTCGACGCGCGCGGCCGCGCCCTCGATCCGGCGCTTCTCGCCACCGAAGAGGTCCAGGTCATAGCCAACGCTTCCTCCGACCGAATAGAGGCTGAAGGTCGGGTTCTCGAGCTTGAGATCGCCGAAACTGGTGAAGCCGAAAGCCTGCAGGTTGGCGCGCTCGCGGTTCACGCCGGCCGTGGCGTCGACCTGAGGCCCAGCCGCGCCGCGCGCCTGGGCCAGGGCCGATTGGGACTGGCGCAGGGTGGCGTCGGCTTCAGCCAGGGTGGGGCTGTCGGCCAGGGCCTGGCGGATCGTGGCGTCCAGGGCGGGCGAGCCGAAGGCGTTCCACCACGGGCCGGCGACAGGCGCGGCGTCGAGACGGGCCTCGACCGGGGCGAGGTCGCCTTTGGCCGAATAGGTCGCGGTCCCTGGCGCGGAGGGCTGGGCGAAATTCGGCCCCACGGTCGTGCAGGCGCCGGCCACGGCGCTCAGGCTGACGGAAACGGCGAGGGCGGTGAGGCGCTTAGTGGTCAGCGACATGGACGGTCTCTCCCCCCGACTTCTTGGGGGTCTTCATGATCAGGATCAGGGGGGCGCACAGGAAAGTGACGCCCAGCATCAGCTGGAAATCGTCGACGTAGGACAACATGGCCGCCTGGCGCGAGATCAGGCCGTCGAGCCGGGCCATGGCCTCGGTCGTGGCGAAGGCCAGCGGCGCATAGGCGTGGAACAGCGGGTTGTCAGGCCGCGCATGCTCGACCAGCTTGGCATGGTGGACCTCCAGGCCGCTGACGAAGCGGGCCTGCATGATCGAAATGCCCACGGCCGAGCCGAAGTTGCGGATCAGGGTGAACAGACCAGCGCCCTCGGCCCGGTGCTGGGGCTGGACGGTGGCGAAGGCGATGGTGCTAAGCGGCACGAAGATCAGGCCCGTGCCGATGCCCGACAGGAAGCCGCCGATAACGATCAGGTGCTCGTCCATGGCGAGGCTGAACTGGGTCATGAACCACAGTCCCAAGGCGCTCGCGCCTAGTCCGATCGACAGCAGCGCCTTGATGGGAATCCGGCCGATCAGATGGCCGACGGTGAACATGGCGATGAACGAGCCGATGCCGCGTGGCATGCTCACCAGGCCCGTATAGGAGACCGAGTAGCCCAGCAGGTTCTGCATCAGCGGCGGCAGCAGGGCCAGGACGCTGAAGATCAGGATGCCGATGAAGAAGCCGAACACGCAACTGGTGACGAAATTGCTGTCGGCCATCAGGGTTCGGTCCACGAACGGCTTTTGCGCCGTGGCCAACTGCACCGCGAAGATCCAGAGCGCGATGACCCCGACGATCAGATAGGCCCAGATCTCGGTGGAGGCGAACCAGTCCTGGCTGGGGCCGCGGTCGAGCATGAGCTGGAAGCCGCCGATGGCGAAGGCCAGGCTGACGAAGCCCAGCACGTCGAACCGCTTATGGGCGCCCTTCTTTTCGGACAGGAACAGGAACACGCCGCAGAAGGCCAGGATGCCGATCGGCAGGTTGATGAAGAACACCCAGCGCCAGTCGAGATTGTCGGTCAGCCAGCCGCCCAGGACGGGGCCCAGCAGAGGTCCCAGCACCGCGCCGGCCGACCATGTGGCCATGGCCGAGCCGTGCTTTTCCGGCGGATTGATGTCGAGCAGGACGGCCTGCGACATCGGCACCAGGGCGGCGCCGAACAGGCCCTGCAGCAGGCGGAACAGCACGATCTCGAACAGGCTGTCGGCGATCCCGCATAGCATCGAGGCTACGATGAAGCCGCCGATCGACGCCAACAGCACGATCTTGCGCCCCAGGCGGTCGGCCAGGAAGCCGGTGAGCGGGGTCATGATCGTGGCCGCGACGATATAGGAGGTCAGCACCCAGGTGATCTGCTCGGCGGAGGCCGAGACGCTGCCCTGGATGTGGGGCAGGGCGACGTTGGCGATCGTGGTGTCCAGCGAGCTCATGACCGTCGCCAGCATGACGGCGATCGTGATCGGGACCCGGTTGGCCGCGTCGCCCTTGCCGGCGCCAGCCCCGGTCATTTGACCGCCGAACCCTTAGCCGGACGCACGTCGACCTTGACCTTGGCGCTGATGCCGGCGCTGAGCTGCGGTGCGCTCTCGTCCAGGGTCAGGCGGACGGGCAGGCGCTGGACGACCTTGACCCAGTTGCCGGTGGCGTTCTCGGGCGGCAGCAAGGCGAAGCTGGAACCGGTGCCCGGGCTGAAGCTGACCACATGGGCCTTCAGCGTGTGGTCATAGGCGTCGATCTTGATCGTCGCCGGCTGCCCCACCCGCATGTGAGCCAGTTGGTTTTCTTTGAAGTTGGCCTCGACCCACGGGCGGCCCGAGATCAGCCAGAACAGGGTCTGGGAGGCGGCGACGCGGTTGCCGACCTGCAGTTGCTCGACCTTGGTGACCACGCCGTCGGCGGGGGCCACGATCGTGGCGTAGCCGAGGTCCAGCCTGGCGCGGTCGAGGGCGGCCTTGGCCTGCATGACCTTGGGCTGACGGTCGGTGGCGACGTCGGCGCGGCCGCCGATATCGGCCAGGGCCGAGGCGATCTGCTGGCGGACCACGGCGATCTGGCGGCGAGCCTGTTCGGCGTCGTGGGCGGCGGCGTCGGCCTGGGCCTTGGTGGCGACGCCGGCGGCGGCCAGGTCACGCTGACGCGCGGCCTCGCGCGCCGTATAGGCGACGGTTTCCTGGGCGGCGGCCAGGTCGGCGTTGCGCTGGTCATAGACCGCGCGCGAGCCTTGCGTCTCGAAACGGGCGGCGGCCAGGGCGGCCTCGGCCTGAACCACGGCGACCTCGAAGTCGGCCGGATCGAGGCGGAACAGCACCTGGCCCTTCTTGACCGGCTGGTTCTCGCTGACGTCGATCTCGATCACCCGTCCGGCGACGCTGGGACTGATCGCGGCCCGCGCCGACTGGACATAGGCGTCGTCGGTCGACTCGAACTTGCCGCCGGTCAGCACGAAGAAAGCGACGATACCCGCGATGATCACCGGAACGCTGATCATCAGCGGTCCACGCAGACGTTGGCCCATTGTACGCCGGCCGACCTGATAACCTTCCGCGTCGCTCACGCGCTGCTCCACGTCTTAAAGCGGCCGACGTTCGCGCCGGCCGCGCATCTCGCACAGAAAATAGGAAGAGCCGGGGAGGGCCTACCTTGACCGGAAATAGGGCTCCCACGGTCATGAGCAAAATGATATTCCGTCACGGAAATCATGAATGACGCGCATTTCAAAAACCTCGACCTCAATCTCCTGCGGGTGTTCGACGCCCTGCTGGAGGAGGAGAGCGCCACCCGGGCGGGCTCGAAGCTGGGGCTGACGCAGTCGGCCGTCAGTCATGCCCTGGGGCGCCTGCGCCTGACGCTGGGTGACGATCTGTTCGTGCGCGGGCCCTCCGGCCTTCAGGCGACCCCGCGCGCCGTGGAAATGGGCGGACCGATCCGGGCGGCGCTCAAGCTGCTGGAGGCCGCTGTCACGGTCCCGCGCTTCGACCCCGCGGTGGACGAGCGCGTCTTCCATATCAGCGCCAGCGCCTATCTCTGTTCGGTGCTGATGCCGGGCGTGGTGCGGCGAATCCAGACGGAGGCTCCGGGCGTCAAGCTACGCATCAGAGGCGTCGAAGGCTCGCTGGCCGAGGATCTCGATCACGGCCGTCTGGATCTGGTGATCGGCGGCTTCGAACATGTGGCCCCACGCTTCGCCTACACCCCACTGTTCACCGAGACGGCCGTCTGGGTCATCCGCGCCGACCATCCCGCCGCCCAGCACGAGATCACGCCGCAGATTCTGGCGGGCATTCCCCACCTGCTCGTCTCGGCCGGTCGCGAGATCGAGGAGACACGACGCGGGTCCCGGCGCGAACTGGGCTTGCGGAGGATCACCAGTTGGAGCGATGACTACGCCTTGCCCGCGACCACGGGTCTGGACAGTCCCGTCGCGGTGCCGGACGCGTCTTCGGCCCTGGTCATGGTCAGCCAGACGGACATGGCGGCTCTGCTGCCTCGGCGACTGGCCACCCTGGCAGCCGAGCGCGGAGCCGTGGTGCTGGTGGAGCCCAGCCGCCTGCCGGAACCGGCCCAGTTCGGCGCGGTGATCCGGGGCGGTGAAGCCGAAACCGGGCCCGTGGCCTGGCTGATGCGCGTCGTGGCCGAGGTCGCGGCCGAGCTTTAAACCTCTGCCGTTGCGCGAACAGAACCTCTCGTGTCCAAATCCCCACAGTCCGCCGCAAAGGCGGGGCGCTTGTCTCTAACTAGGTCGTTTTCCAACCCCGATCGCGGGGTTCGCCTGATTTCAGAGGGGCCGCGAGGCCTCGATAAGGGAAGGCGGTCTCGAGAATGAAACGTCCCACGCATCGTTCGGATGTCGGTCGCGCATGCACACCGCGAGGTCGGTCTTTGCGTACACGCATGTCGGTCGTGCAAAGCTCCGGCAAGGCACTGAAAAATTTCACGAATGATTGGCCGTTGGCGCTCTTTTCCAGCTGCCTCTTTGCATTAGTTAACAATTGAGACGCCCCAAACAGCGTTTCGCTCGTTCTAGTCTGATGTTGTTGTGGGATTCGCCTGCGGGGAGTCAGCCGTGGCGCCGCTTGAACTCGATAGCTATGATTATGCCGTCGCCGACATCCGACGGCCCTATGCGTCCGTATCTGCTCGCACCCTGTTTCGCAGCGACATGCCGATGACAAATCTTGAGATCCGAGTAGCCGCACTCCAATTTCTCAGCCTGCGCCTATGCGCGGCGCTGTCGCTCGAACAGCTTGAGGAAATTCGACAGTCCACCTTGGACGGGGTGAGGGCGTCCGATGTCGAGTCGATGCAGATGCAGTCCGAGTTCCTGAAACTGCTGGACGACGCCATCGATCGCGCGCGCCAGAAGCAGGCCGCCACCGCCACGATCAAGAGCTCGGTTCATCTGGCCTGAGCCTCGAAGACGAGGCCGTAAGGGTTTTCGCGTGCGATCCTAGGGTTTGACCTGATGGCGCTGGCGCTTGGCTGGCTGCAATCTGCCCTTGCTCGCGCGTCAAGGCGTCACCCCCGATTTCCCTTGGCAAGCCATGGTTCGCTCATCCCCCAAGAGCGCGGCCAGGGTCGCGGGTCGAGAGCCGGCCCACATGTCCCGACGCATGTGTCGGGCCGGCTCTCCCCCATTCGGGCGCGATCAGTCCTCATTCTCCGGCAGAAACGGCGCCCAGGCCTCCAGGGCCAGACCTGGTTCGGCGTTGCGTAGCGACAGGTGGCCCTTGAGGAACTCAAGGCGTAGACGCATGCCTTCGAGCCCCACGCCCGGAACGCTGTCGCGTCTCGGTGGCAGGCCAGAACCGAAATCGCGAACAGTCAGCAGCACCATCTCGCCGGCGACACGCAGCCTGACGATCGCCTGCTGGCTGCCGGAATGGCTGTGGACGTTGGCCAGGGCTTCCTGCACGACACGGTAGAGCGCGATCTCGGTGGCGTGGGACAGGCGTGGAAAGTCCTCCGGGATGTCGATCGTCACCGCCATCTCGGCGCGCCGCGCGAAGCCGGTCGCGAACTGGCGGATCGCCGCCGCCAGCCCCAGATGCTCCAGCGCCGGAGGGTGCAGCAGATAAGCGAAGCTGCGGATCTCATCCAAGGCGCTGGACAGCAGACCCTCCACCTCGTCGCGGACCTGGCTGCAGCTGACCGGATCCTTGGCGTCCAGCCGCCGCAGCATCAGCTTCGCGCCCGCCAGATACTGGGCCGTGCTGTCGTGCAGCTCGCGCGCGATGCGGCGTCGCTCGGCGTCCTCGGCCAGCAACAGTCGCGCGGTGGCCTCGCGCAGGCCCAATTCGGCCCGCCGCTGGATGGAGATGTCCTCGTGGGCGACGATCAGGAACGGCTGGTCCAGATGGCCGACGCGCACGGCCGACAGCTTCACCCAGCGCGAACCGGTGTCGAGCGGCATGATGTATTCATGCCGGAAGGGGCCGTCGGCTCCGGCGATCAACGCCCGCAAGCCGGCGGCCACCGTATCGCCGCCGGGCGTGCCCAGCCGGTCGCAGAACGCCAGGTAGTCGCACCCGACGCCGTAGTCGACGAGCTGGAAGCCATTGAGGTCGATGAACTGGAGCCAAGCCGCGTTGACCGAAAGAATCCGGCCCTCCCGATCCAGGATCGCGACATTGGCTGTGAACGCATCAAGGGCCGAGGCGTAGAACGCCGGGTCGAACTCGCCGACTGCGTTCTTGCCCGTATGCATTCAAGGGCCTCGGGGTTGTCTAGGCCTCGATCAGCTTGTTGCGGATCGCGTAACGTACGATGTCCGCCAGCGAATGAGCGCCCAGCTTTCGCATGATGTTGCCGCGATGGCTCTCGACGGTCTTGACGCTGATGTCGAGCATCGAAGCGATCACCTTGTTGCTACGGGATTCCGCCAACAATTGGACGATCAGCAACTCGCGCGTCGTCAGGGTCTCGGACCCCTCGATGACTTCACCCAGCCCATGCCCGCCCGGCGACAGATATCCGCGCAGCACGGCGTCGGTGATGCCCGGGCAGAAGTAGGGCTTGTGGTTCAGCAGCGAGGCCACGGCCGCGATGATGTTGTCGGTCGAGGCCGACTTGAGCACGAAGCCGCGCGCCCCGGCGCTGAACACCTCGCGCACCAGCTGCTCGCTGTCGTGCATGGTGAAGATCAGCAATTCGGTATGGGTTTTCAACTTGCGCACGTCGCGGGCGACGATGACGCCGCTCAGGTCGGGCATGCTGATGTCCAGGATCATGACGTCCGGCACCAGTTCCTTGGCCAGGCGGACAGCGTCGCGCCCGTTCGAGGCCTCGCCGCAGATGGTCCAGCCCGGCTGGGACTCCAAGGCTTCGCGCAGCCCCGCCCGGACGATCGAGTGATCGTCGGCAAGCAGAATAGTCGGCGCGCTAGGCAAGGGCATCTTCGATTCCCGCTCCGATGGTTATATGCACGATAATTGTCAGCTTTTAGGTGAAATGCTTGGTGAATTTTCTGCGCAAGGTTGAGAAATACTCGTCAGGCAAACTTTAAGTCGCCTGACGCGATAGTCTGCACCTAGAGGTGACGTCACGGCGCGGCGACGACCACATAAGCTACTCCTGATCCCGCATAGCGAGGCTGGTACCAGACCGATCCGCACTGGAAGTAGGTGAGATCGTCGTTGAAAACCGTCACGCAGCTTGAGGGCAGGACGGTGACGGTCGAACCCAGGGCCGCGGAAGTCGCCGCCGCGGTCGCGCCCGCCACGACGCCGACCGCGGCGGCGGTCGCCAACGGATAGTTCCAGAACGGATCGTTGTCCCAGCCCCAACCCCACGGTCCCGGGGGAGGAGGTGGTGGCGGCGGATGAGGCCCCGGTCCCGGACCCGGCCCCGGCGGGTGCGGGCCAGGCCCCGGCCCCGGTCCGGGACCGGGCGGATGTGGGCCGGGACCAGGCGCGGGACCCGGACCTGGTGGTCTTGGGCCCGGCGGTTCGCCACCGCCATGAAAGCCCGGACCTCCTGGTGCGTGCACGTTCATCGCGGTCGGATGAAAGCCGCCGTGCAAGCGGGGAGGAGCGGTCAGGCCCGGAAACGCCGCGCCAAGGATCAAGCTCGCGACGCCAAGGCCGCCGATCATGCCGCGAGAGCGGCGCGCGTAAATCCCGCAGAGGCTCATTGACCGACCCTCGCCATGGCGATGGGCTTGGCGCCTGTCGCGGGTTTGAATGTGAAGGTGTCGGGCGCGAACGTGACCCCGGTCTTCCAGGTCAGGTCGGCCGTGTAGGTCGGCCGGGCGGGATCGTCGACCGTGGTGATCCGCATGCGACGGGGCAGGGGCGCGTCGCCGCGCTGGATCCACACTTCCCATGACATTCCAGGGCCAGCGAACGCATAGTGATCAGTGTCGACGCCGGCGATCTTGTCCTCGCCGAGCCGCTTGGCCGAGGTGACCATGTCGGTGGGTTGGGCGTCGGTTCCCCAATAGAAAAGATCCGCCAGGGGCAGGATGACGCCATAGTCCTCATAGATCAGCTTGACGGTTTCATCGATGGTCGCCGGCGCCGCGATCGTGGCGAAATAGCCGACCTTCGGCGCGAACACCGTGAAGGCATGCCCGTCGTAGACGAAGCGTCGGGCCTTGGCCGGGGTCGTCATGTCGATCAGGAAACCGTCGGGGCGCCGGACCCTGTAGAGGGCGCTCACGGCGCTGGTGGACTTCTTGCCCGCCTCATCGACCACTTCCTCCAGCACCGCGGAGGAGTTCACCTCGAAGCTCTGCAGGGATCGAAGGTAGGCGCCCATCCGTGCGCCCGCCTTGAGCGCGACAGGATCAATAGACGGCGCGGCGGACGCTGCGGCTTTTTCCGCCGCCAATGTCGGCGAAACGTCCAATCCGCCGACGAAAAGCACCGCGCCGGTGAAGGCCATGGCCAGCTTACGCATTCAACAGCTCTTCCCTCTACCCGGAAAGCACGGTTGCAGCGGCGCGGCGTCGCAATCCACCCGGTAAAACCCTTAGTTACACCTCCTAAATCCCCCGATGCCTCGGCGCTCGGGGCTATCCACAAGACAAATACTGCTGCTTCAGGAGAGCGGGTAGGGCTTCACCTGATTGTTCGGACCTGACCGGCGCCCAAAGTTGACGATGACAAGCGTCAAAGGCCGTCCGTCATGCGAAGCCTGCTCCTCTGCGGAATTCTCGTCACTTTGCCGACGGCGTTGCGGGCGCAGGACGTCGAGACGTCCGCCAACAATCTGCGCACGCCGGTTGAACAGGTCGGAACCCTGGAGCCCAACTTCGTGATCATGCCGATCCCGATGTCCAATCCCTCGATCGGCACCGGCCTGGGCGTGGCCGCGCTGGCGATCTACCAGCCCAAGGGCTCGGCGCGGCCTTGGACCAGCGGCCTGGGCGGGCTCTATACCGACAGCAAGAGCTGGGGCGTCGCAGCGTTTCAGAAGGCCTATCTCGGCGGCGACAAATACCGGGTCACCGCCGGCGCCGGAACCGGGGTCTTCAATGTCGACTTCTTCGGCATCGGCGCCAACGCCGGCGCCAGCGGGCGGTCGATCGAACTGGAACAGAAAGCCAGCGGCGGCGTCCTCGAGGTGCTGGCGCGTATGCGCGAGCACGTCCACGCCGGCCTTCGCTTCCGCTATATCAAGATGGACTCGACGTTCAACACCACCAGTCTGTTGCCGCAACTGCAACTGCCGGACATCGAGCTGCAGAGCCAGGTCTCGCAACTGGGCCTCTCCGGCGAGTTCGACAGCCGCGACAGCGAATACAATCCCCGATCGGGCGTCTACGCCAACGGCCAGTGGATGGTGGCCGACGATGTCCTGGGCAGCGATTTCGACTATTCCCGGCTTACCGGGGCGGTGAATGGCTATCACACGGTCAACGACAAGACCGTGCTGGCCTGGCGAGGCTCAATTTGCCGGTCCGGCGACGGCGCGCCGTTCTACGATCTCTGCAACTACGGCCAGAGCAACGATCTGCGCGGCTACACCACCGGGCAATATCGCGACCACGCCATGTTCGCGGTCCAGGCCGAGGTGCGGCGCAAGATCTACAAGCGCTTCGGCGCGGTGGCCTTCGCTGGCGTCGGCGAGGTCTCCAGCGAGTTCTCCAAGATGAGCACCAAGGATCTCCTGCCCGCGGCGGGGATTGGCGCGCGTTTCGAGGCGTCCACCAAATACCACGTCAATGTCAGCATCGATTATGCCGTCGGGGACGGCACTTCGGCGCTCTATTTCTATGTCGGCGAGGCCTTCTGATGGGCCGCGCGAGCTTCCGCGAGGGTCGGGCCACGCGAACGTCCTGTTCCCCCGGGGCCGAGGCCCCATTCTCTGGAGGTCTAAATGCGTAAACTCGTCCTCATCACCACCGTGGCGCTTCTAGCAGCGACCGCCGCGAACGCCCGGCAATTGCTCGCCGACGCCAACAAGGACGGCAAGGTTTCGCAGAAGGAGTACCAGGACAACCGGCGAACCTTCCTGCTGCGCGCCGACAAGGACAAGGACGGCAAGATCAGCGCCGCCGAATGGGCCAAGGGCGCCGAGCGCGTCCGCGCCGAAGTCCGCGAGCAAGGCGTCGACGGCTGGCCGACAATCGGCAAGGCCGGCCTTTTCCAGACGCTGGACACCGACAAGGACGGCTATGTGACCGCAGCGGAGATCGACGCCTTCACGGGTCCAAGGTTCGCCAAGATCGATCTGAACCACGACGGCTTCATCACCCAGACCGAAGCCAACAAGGTCGAGAGAGCCGTCGCCAAGCCCTAGCCTGTGCGGCGTCTCGGCCATGCCCGCCGACCTTCGTCGGCGGGCTTCTATTTGATGGCTAGAGGGCCTTGTCCCGGAACAGCCGCGACCAGTCGTCTTTCATGCTGACGACCGTCCAGCCGCGCTCGACCGCGGTGCTCAAGGCCACGTCCAACTTTCCGACGTGGGTGTCCTTGTCGTAGGCGTATTCGCGTTCTGGATCGTCGTGATGCAGCAGCATCGGCAGCCTTCGGCCGGGGCCCGAGGCGGTATACTCCAACATCGCCAGGTCGCCGTCGGAATTGCCGAACGCCACGATCGGCCGGCGGCCGATGTGCAGAGCGATATTGACCGGCTTTTCCGCGTATTCGTTGAACGACTGCAGCTCGGGCAGTTTGCGGATCTCGCCGCGACGGCCGTTCAGGCGGAACTCGGTCTTGCCGCTGGAGCCGATCACCCGCTCGCGCGGCACGCCGTAGGTCTGCTCGCTGAACATTCGCACGACGTCGACGCCGCCGGCGGTGACGATGAAATTGCGAAAGTCGTTGGCCGCCAGATAGGCCAGCAGCTCGCGCATCGGCTGGTAGGCGAGGGCGGTGTAAGGCTTGTCGAAGCGAGGGTGGCGCGCCTCGACCAGCCAGGTCGCCACCTCCAGAGCGAAGGCCTCCTCGGTGGCGTGGGCATGGAGGTGCAGCAGCAGCTCGATGACGGCCTGCTTGCCGCAGGCGGCCAGCCCGGCCATGTCCTGATTGACGAAGGCCTGGAAGACCGGCTTGGCGGCCAGCTCCGGATGAGAGGCCGCCATGTGCTTGGCCCGGTCCAGAGCGAACATGCCCTGGGCATAGAGCGGATGCTCGACCCACAGCGTGCCGTCGTTGTCGAACACGGCGATGCGATCGGCGGGCGCCACATAGTCTCTACCGCCGGGACGGGTGACGCGCGCGACGAAGTCCAGGATCTTCCGCCTCGGCGAGGTGTCGGCCCAACTCGGTAGTGGCACTTTGGTCATGGTCGCCTCCGAGCGGCTCAGGCGCGGGATCGGGCGATGCAGCGAAAACCCACGTGCGAAGCCGAGGTGTCGATCGGCTGGGCGTGACGCGCCGCCGGCCGATAGCGTTTGCAATAGCTTGGCGCGCACAGATGCGAGCCGCCCTTCAACACTTTTCTGGGGATGCGCAGCCCGCCTGGCTCGCAGCTGTCCTGCTCGGCGCCGCCCCTGGGATTCTTGGCCGCGCAGCAGCGGGGCGCGGCGCCGGCCGCATCAGGCGTCGCCCACCAATCCGACGTCCATTCCCACGTATTGCCGATCATGTCGTAGAGGCCGTGGCCGTTGGATGGATAGGCGCCGACGGGGGAGGTCCGGGCCCAGCCGTCGTCCAGGGTGTTCTGGTGGGGAAAGGCGCCTTGCCAGGTGTTGGCCATGTGGCGGCCGTCACGCGTGAACGTGTCGCCCCAGGCGAACTCGGCGCCTTCGAGGCCGCCACGCGACGCCAGTTCCCATTCGGCCTCGGTGGGGATCTCCACCCCCGCCCAGTCGGCGTAGGCCAGGACATCGACCCAGGCGACATGCACCACGGGGTGATCGTCCAGGCCCTTGAGGTCGCTGCCCGGGCCGTAGGGATGACGCCAGTCCGCGCCCGGGACGAAGGCCCACCATTGCAGGGGATGGCGAAGATCCACCGGCCCGCGCGGCGGGGTGAACACCATCGACGAAGCGACCAGCACCGCCGGATCCGCGCCGGGATAATCGTTCGGATCTGGAGGGACCTCGGCGAAGGTGACGTACCCGGTGGCGCTCACGAACTGAGCGAATTGCCGATTGGTCACCGGGCTCGGATCGATCCAGAAACCGTCGACCGAGACCCGGCGCGCCGGGCGTTCCTCGACATAGTGGTCGTCGGATCCCATGGTGAAAACCCCGCCGGGGATCCAGGTCATCGCTTCCCGCAACGGCTTGCGCCAGATCTTGGGCGAGGGAACGGAATTGCCCAGCGTTTTCATCCTGTTCCCCATCAACCCGGCGGCCGTTCAAAGCGGAGGAAGGCACGACATCCGGCATGGTCCGCCTTCATCGCGAGATCCTAAAAGTGACCATGAGCGGCGGCGCTGATCGATCAGGCGTTCCCCCGGGTGCGGAAGGGAAGATTCCCTACCGAACGGCTCAACCGTGCAGGTTTCACCCCGAACGCCTCGGCGCTTCGCCGGATAGCGCGCGCCGACCAAACGCCTTTTGCTAGGGCCTCAGGAAGCGGACTGCCCGAGGTCGCCATGGAAGTGCTGCTGCGTGAATGCGCCAGCTATGTCGCGCTCGCTGCCGAGTTGTGTTCGGTGCTCTGCATCGCCGTCGGCATGGTGGAAACCCTGGTTCAGGGTTCGATCATCGTCGCGGCCCAACGCACGCTGCGACGCGACGCGCGACGCGAACTCTGGGCTCAGTTCGCCCGATGGATCGTGCTGGCGCTCGAATTCGCTCTGGCCGCCGACATCGTCCGCACGGCGATCGCGCCAAGCTGGGACGACATCGGCCGACTGGGCGCGATCGCGCTGATCCGCACCTTCCTGAATTATTTCCTGGAAAAGGACATGCAGGAGCTGGAGCCCGATCCGGAGCCCCTGGAAGAGACGAAGACGCGATCGTGAGCAAACTCAAGCCGGACCGGGAGGCGACCATGTTCTTATCGACCCGCAGAGCGGTCTTGGCCGGGTGCATGAGTCTGGGCCTGCTCGCCACGACGACGGCGAGCCCGGCCGCGCCGCCAGCCGCCGATCCCTTGCCATCCTGGAACGCAGGGCCGGCCAAGGCCGCGATCACGACCTATGTCGCGCGGGTGACGGCCCAAGGGCCTGAGTTCGTGCCGCCGCCCGAGCGGATCGCCGTGTTCGACAACGACGGCACGCTGTGGGCCGAGCAGCCGATCTATTTCCAGTTCGCCTTCGCGATGGAGCGGATCGGCCAGATGGTCGCCAAGGATCCGACGCTGCGTCAGAAGCCGGCCTTCGGCGCCATAGCCGACCGTGATCAGGCCGCCATGGCGAAGCTGAGCGAAAAGGATCTGATCGAGGCGGTCTTCGCCGTTCAGGTCGGTTTGACCACGGCCGAATATCAGGCCGTCGCCAGGGCGTGGTTCGATCAGGCCCGCCATCCACGGTTCCACATGCCCTATGCCGCGTTGACCTATCAGCCGCAGCTTGAGCTGCTGACCTATCTGCGCGGGGCGGGGTTCAAGACCTATATCGTCTCCGGCGGCGAGGTGCAGTTCATGCGGGTGTTCGCCGAGCAGGCCTACGGCGTGCCGCCCGAACAGGTGATCGGCTCCAGCCTGACCAGCAAGTTCGAGATCCGCGACGGCAAGGGTGTTCTGGTGAGCCAGCCCGCGCTGGGCAGCATGGACGACGGCGCCGGCAAGCCCAGCAATATCGATCTGCACATCGGCCGCGCGCCGCTGGTGGCCGTGGGCAATTCCGACGGCGACCTGCAGATGCTCCAGTATTCGGCCTCCAGCACGCGCCCCAGCCTGCAGATCCTGGTCCATCACGACGATGCGGCCCGGGAGTACGCTTATGATCGGCAATCCAAGATCGGCAAGCTGGACAAGGCCCTGGACGAAGCGGGCGTCCGAGGCTGGACGGTCGTCAGCATGAAGAGCGACTGGAAAACGGTGTTCGCGAGCAAGCCGTAACGGCCGGGTGAAACCCCGTGGATGGATAGGGTGAACCCAGGGGCGCGACGGGTAGTCCCGCCGATATTCCTCTCCCGGGCACCGTGATGATCTTGCCCCGCCCCGCGACGTGGGCGCGACCGCAGGATGACCATCATGCCCAACGGAAAACCCAATATTCTCGTGATCTGGGGCGACGACATCGGGATCAGCAACCTCAGTTGCTACTCGCACGGCCTGATGGGCTATCAGACGCCCAACATCGACCGGATCGCCAAGGAAGGCATGTTGTTCACCGACAGCTATGGCGAGCAGTCCTGCACCGCCGGTCGTTCGTCATTCATCACCGGCCAGAGCGTGCTGCGGACCGGCCTGTCGAAGGTCGGCGCTCCGGCCGCGCCGGTGGGCATGAACGACAAGCTGGTGACCATCGCCGCCCTGCTGAAGGAGCAGGGCTACGCCACTGGCCAGTTCGGCAAGAACCACCTGGGCGACCTGAACCACATGTTGCCCACCAACCACGGCTTCGACGAGTTCTTCGGCAACCTCTACCACCTGAACGCCCAGGAAGAGCCGGAGATGTACGACTACTATCCGGACAAGGACTTCCCCAACTTCAAGAAGAAGAACGGCCCCCGCGACGTCGTGCACTCCTGGGCCACCGACGTCGACGACCCCACCACCCACGAGCGTTGGGGCAAGGTGGGCAAGCAGAAGATCGAGGAAACCGGTCAGCTGACCGTGGAGCGAATGGAAACCTGCGACGACGAGTTCGTCGACGCCGCCACCGACTTCATCAAGCGCCAGCACGCCGACGACAAGCCGTTCTTCGTCTGGCTGAACACCACGCACATGCACATGTTCACCCACACCAAGAAGTCGAGCCTGGGGCAGGCGGGGCGCTGGCAATCGCCCTATCACGACACCATGATCGACCATGACAAGAACGTCGGCCAGATGCTGGACCTGCTCGATGAGCTGGGCCTGGCCGAGGACACCATCGTGGTCTACTCGACCGACAACGGCCCCCACCGCAACAGCTGGCCGGACGGCGGCATGACCCCGTTCCGCAGCGAAAAGGACACCAACTGGGAAGGCGGTTTCCGCATTCCCGAGCTGATCCGTTGGCCCGGCAAGATCAAGGCCGGCGCGATCTCCAACGCGATCATCCAGCACCATGACTGGCTGCCGACGTTCCTGGCCGCGGCCGGCGAACCGGACATCGTCGAGAAGGTCAAGAAGGGCGTCACCGCCATCGGCCGGCAGTACAAGAACCACATCGACGGGTTCAACCTGCTGCCCTACCTGACCGGCGAGGTCGAGGAGAGCCCGCGCAACCTGTTCGTCTATATCAGCGACGACGGCGACATCCTGGCGGTCCGGTACGACAACTGGAAGGCCGTATTCATGGAGCAGCGGCTGAAGGGAACCATGCAGCTCTGGGCCGAGCCGTTCACGCCGCTGCGGCTTCCCAAGCTCTTCAACCTGCGGACCGACCCCTACGAGTTCGCCGACATCACCTCGAACAGCTATTACGAGTGGTTCCTCTATCACGCCTACATCATCTACGGCGCCTGGGCGGTCGCGGATCAGTTCGCGGCGACGTTCAAGGATTTCCCGCCGGTGCAGAAGCCCAACACCTTCACCATTGGCGATGCGGTCGCCAAGTTGGCCGAAGCGCAGGGCGGCGGCTGATCGTTTTCACAGCCCGTTTTGACGAGGCCGGGGGAGAAATCCGCCGGCCTTTTCCTTTGCGTTGGACAACGCGGCGCTCAACTCAAGGCATTACGCCCTACGGTCAGGGTTTCACCTGATTGAGACGACTACGCGCCGGGCGGAAAGTTCGAACGGCGTCGCATGAAGGCATGGGCGCCGCTGTCGCGTAGGAGCCGCCCGATGTCCCCAAGGTTCATGCCTCAAGCCCTTATGGCCGCGGCCATCGCCGCGTGTTTGCCGCTGGTCGGTTGCGAAAGCCCCGGAGGGAAGGTTTCGGTGCTCAGCGGCCAGGCACCGTTGGCTGGCTCGACCTATGCCTGGGCGCCCGACGGGCAGCCGGGCAGCGGCGATCCACGGGTTGACAACGACATCATCCGTGAGCGCATCAAGACCGCGATCGACACCAACCTGGCGGCCAAGGGCTACAGCCAGGTCGCTCCAGGCCAGGCCAAACTGCTGGTCGCCTATCACATCGGCCTGCAGAACAAGACCGATTACTCGGCCACCAGCATGGGCGCTCCCGGCGGTGGCGTGGCCTGCGGTCGACGCGGCTGCATCGGCGGCTACGGCTGGGGCATGTACGGCGCCCCGATGGACGTCGACGTGCGCTCGATCAACTACACCGAGGGCGCGGTGATGCTCGACCTGGTCGACGCGGCCAGCGGCAAGCTGGCCTGGCGCGCCACGTCGCAGAAGCGGGTCGACGAGAAGGACGCCACCCAGGACGGGTTGAACGCCATCGTCGCCGACATGGTCAAGACCCTTCCGCCCGGCGCGGCGCCGGCAGGCTAGGTTCCGGAACCGACGCCAGCCGCTCCGTCACCCGAACAGTCCCGACGCACCGCCCCTGACGCCAGAATTTCGGAGTTCCTTATGAACGACCTCAGCCCGACCGAGAAACTGCTCGAGACCTCCGCCCGCTGGGGCGGCTCGAAAGCGGAGGTCGCCGCGGAGGCGCGCAGCTTTGTGCCCCCCTCCGATCGCCCCGCGCCCCTGGACGAGAACGATTTCAAGCGACTGGTCGTGGCCAGCATTCCCGTCTTGCGTTCGTTCGCTCGAGGGCTGTGCGGCGATGCGGCCAGAGGCGACGACCTGGCCCAGGATGCGCTCCTGAAGGCTTGGCAGCATCGGGCCCAGTTCACGCCGGGCACGAACTTCAAGGGCTGGATCCTGAAGATCGCGCGCAATCATTTCTATTCGCAGCGTCGACGTGTCTGGCGAGAGACGCCGCTCGACCTGGCCATGAGCGCCCAGATCCCGGCGGTCGGAACCGATCAGGTCCAATCCCTGATGCTGAACGACCTTCGCAACGCCCTCAACGCCCTGAGCGACGAGCAGCGCGAGGCGACGATCCTGGTCGGGGCGGGCGGCTTCTCGCATCGGCAGGCGGCCGAGATGTGCGACGTGCCCGAAGGCACGATGAAGAGCCGGGTCTGCCGGGCGCGGGCCAAGCTGGCGATGATGCTGGAGCGCGGCGACGTCGACCACGACGCCGAGCCCGCCTCGCTGGCGGCGCACCTGATCATGGCCGAGCTGTCGAGCCTGGCCGAGGCGCGAGGCGATCAGAACCGCGTCTGAACGATCAGCATGGCGAAGTCGACGGCGCGCCCGCCCAGGGCCTGGATGGCGTCGTCGGCCGACTGGTGCACCAACTGCGCCTGGAGCTTGAGGTTGCGGTTGACTTGCCAGGTCGCGTCCATCTGGATCGCTCCGCCTACGGCCTTGGACCGGTTTGGACCGGCGGGCGCCAGGGGCGTGGAGGGTTGCAGATAGACGGCGTCCGCGCCGGTCTGCCGCCAACGCATCAGGTAGCTCAGCTCGAGACTGACGTCGCGGCGCGGAGCAAGGCCCAGGCTGGGGCGAACGGCGACCAGGTTGCTCCAGCTGGTCAGCCCGCTTTCGTTGAAATAGGCGCCCCTTGGAAACAACGGATTGAAGGTGCCCAGCTCGCCGTCGCTGGCGTCCTTGTCGCCGGAGCCGGCGTCGAGCCGCAGGGCCAGTCTCGGCGACCAGGCTCGGGCCAAGGTGTAGCCGCCGCCAAGGCTGCCGCCCCAGGCGTGGATGTCGCGACCAGCGAACCGGCCGCGCTGGACAAGACCTTCGGCCTCGTAGTCGATCGCGCCGTTCTTGCCGGCAAGCCGCGCCCCATAGCTGCCGCGTCGTTCGTCGCCGCGCACCGCGCCGTACCGCACGCCGTCGCGATCCAGCTCGAAGGCGTAGACGTCCAGCGAAACGGTCTTGCTCAAGGTCTTGGAGACATAGACGCCATAGAACTGCTGATCGCGGTTGCCGCTGTCGTCGAAGGCGCCGGTCTGGATCGTCACCGGATGCAGATAGAAGGCGTCCAGCCGCAGGCCCGCTGTCTGGCGACTGAGGCGCACGCCGTCGAAGCTCTGGCGGATGTTCGGACCCTCGCGCACGGAGACGAAGCGCTGGCTCGTGTTCAGCGACATCTCCTGGCGGCCCAGGCGCAATCGCCAGCGACGATCAGCGTCGGGCGTTACATCGAGGAAAGCCACCTGGGCGTCCAGGCCGTCGCGATCGCTGACCGCTGGTGGATCCTTCTTGTCGAAATCGCGATGCAGACCCAGCTCGCCATAGACTCGTACGCGTGAGCCGAGATGCAGGTCGGCGCTGAACAGGGCTCGGCCCAGGCCGTAGAGGTCCGACTGGGCGCCCCCAATGCCGAAGCGCGGCGCGTCGAACGAGTCCACCCGCAACCGCGCCTCGCCGCCCAGCGACAGGTAGGCGTCGGGACCCAGCGGGATGTAACGCAGATCATCCAGGCCCTGACCCGGCTTGTTCGCCAGATAGGCGTAGCTCTCGTCCGAGCGGATCAGCTTGAACGGTGGGGCGTCGGCCGCGTGGCCGACGCCGCCGACAGCGAGCGCGGCGGTCACGGCGAAGGCGACGATCCCAGGCTTCACACGGATGCTCCCGATGGGCGATTGACCAGCAAGGCGGCCAGGATCGCGACGATTCCGGCCAGGATGCACCAGAAGCCCACGGCGGCGAAACCCAGCCCGCCCGCGATCGCGCCCAGGGCGAAGGCGCCGACCGGCGGGGCCATCTTGCGGATACGGGCCAGGGCGTCGGCCCTGGAGATCTCGCCCTCGGTCAGGCTGACCAAGTCCAGCACGATCTGGGTGACGTTGCCGGTCATCACCGTGGTCGGCGACAGATGGGCGAAGACGGTGCGGGCGGCGGCGTTCTGCACGCCCATGGCCAGAACCCCGGTCAGGCCGACCAGGATAGCGGCCGGCTGGTCCCCGCCCTTGAACGGGCCGAGCGTCAGGCCAAGGGCCATGAAGGCTGTGAGGAGCGCCGCCTCGGCGACCAGCACCGGCGCGACCTGCGGTCGGCCGGTTCGGCGGCAGTGGCGCAGGAACAGGCTGGTCGCCGCCACGGCTACGATGAAGGTCGGCAGGGCCAGCAGCTTGGCGATGATCCCCGTGTGGTGCGTGACGATCGCCGCGCCGATCAGCACGAAATTGCCGGTGACGTGGGCGGTGAACAGGCCGAACAAGCCTACGAAGCCGACCGTGTCGACGAAGCCGGCGGTGAAGGCCGCCAACGCGGCCGTTCGCACGCTGCCTGGGGCCTCGCCGCTCATCGTGAGGTCCGATCGCGCTCGACCAAGATCGCCGCAAGCATGAAGCCGCCGATCAGGCCGATGTGCTCGAGGAAGGTGTTGAGCGCGTGGAAGCGCTCCATCGGATCGGCCACGGTCCAGAACGGATGGGCGATCAGGGTGGCCAGGGCGGTGAACACGCCCAGGGCGCCGGCCGCCAGCCAGCCGACGCGACCGACGATCAGCAGGATAGAGCCGCCCAGTTGGACCAGTACCGTGGCGGCGACCACCAGCCAGGCCGGCTTGAGCCCGAAATGGGCGGCCTCGCCGAGCGCGCCCGACAGGTTGGCGAGCTTCGACAGGCCGCTCCACCAGTAGGGCAGGGTCAGCAACACACGGGCCAGGATCGAGACTGCCGGCGCTTTCAGCAGGGCGGCGATGGGAGTGGGAGTGCTCATCCTCAAACCGCCCAGCAGCCGCAGCCCATGGCGCCCCAGAAGGAGCGCGCATCACTGGTCGGAGCCTCGGCGCCCAGAGCGGCCGCGTGATCGTGGCCGTGGACGCCGCATCCGCTCGCGCAGCCGCAGGCCGAGGCTAGCGCCATGGCGTGCGATTTCGAGCGGTCCTGGTAGCCGCCGAAGGTTCGAACCGGCGACCAGTCGGGCATCGGCGGGGGCAGGGTGGGGGCCAGCTTGGAATAGTCGCCCTCGCCATGCACCACCTTCCCGCCCAGCAGGGTCAGGACCGAGCCCAGGTGCGGGATCTCGTCCTCCGGCACGCGCAGGTAGTCGCCGCTTAGCACCGCCAGGTCCGCCAGCTGGCCGACCGCGATCTGGCCCTTCTTGCCTTCCTCGTTGGAGAACCAGGTGTTTGCCGTGGTCCACAGGCGCAGGGCGGCCTCGCGATCCAGGCGGTTGGCCGGCGGGTAGAGCCGCGTGCCGCCCACCGTCTTGCCAGTGACCAGCCAGTTCAAGGAAACCCAGGGATTGTAGCTGGCCACGCGGGTGGCGTCGGTGCCCGCGCCAACCGGAATGCCCGCCGCCAGCATTTTGTTGATCGGCGGCGTCGCCTCGGCGGCCTTGGCCCCGTAGCGTTCGGTGAAGTACTCGCCCTGATAGGCCATGCGATGCTGCACGGCGATGCCGCCGCCCAGGGCCGCGATGCGATCGATGTTGCGGTCGCTGATCGTCTCGGCGTGGTCGAAGAACCAATGCAGGCCGTCGAAGGGAATGTCGCGATTGACCTTCTCGAAGACGTTGAGCGCCCGGTCGATCGTCTGGTCGTAGGTCGCATGCAACCGCCAGGGCCAGCGCTGCTCGGCCAGCAGGCGGATCACCGGCTCCAGGTCGGTCTCCATGTTCGCGGGCATCTCGGGCCGCTCGACGCGGAAATCCTCGAAGTCGGCGGCGCTGTAGACCAGCATCTCGCCCGCGCCGTTGTGGCGGTAGGTGTCGTCGCCTTGGCCCGGCTTGACCTGCTTGGACCAGCCGGCGAAGTCGGCCAGCTCGCCTTTCGGCTTCTGGGTGAACAGGTTGTAGCTAATCCTCAAGGTCATCTGACCGTCGGCGTGCAGCTTCTCTACGATGTTGTAGTCGTCGGGATAGTTCTGGAAGCCGCCGCCGGCGTCGATCACGCCCGTCACGCCCAGCCGGTTCATCTCGCGCATGAAGTGGCGGGTGGAATTGAGTTGATATTCAGGAGGTAGCTTCGGTCCCTTCGCCAGGGTGGCGTAAAGGATCGTGGCGTTGGGCTGGGCCAGCAGCAGGCCGGTGGGTTCGCCCGAGGCGTCGCGCACGATCTCGCCGCCGGGCGGGTTGGGCGTGTCCTTGGTGTAGCCCACGGCGCGCAGGGCGGCGCGGTTCAGCAGGGCGCGATCGTAGAGATGCAGGATGAACACCGGCGTCTCGGGCGCGGCGGCGTTGATCTCGTCCAGGGTCGGCAGGCGCTTTTCGACGAACTGGTGCTCGGTGAAGCCGCCGACCACGCGCACCCACTGCGGCGGCGGGGTGTTGGCGGCCTGCTTCTTCAGCATGGCCATGGCGTCGGCCAGGGTCGGCACGCCGTCCCAGCGCAGCTCCATGTTGTAGTTCAGCCCACCACGGATGATGTGCATGTGGCTGTCGATCAGCCCCGGGATCATCCGCCGTCCGCCGGCGTCGATCACCGTCGCCTCGGCATGGGCGGCGGCTCGAACCTCGCCCTCGTCGCCGACCGCCGTGAAACGCCCGTCACGGATCAACACGGCGGAAGCCTGGGGATTGCCCCGGTCCAGGGTGGTGATCTTGGCGTTGACGATCAGCAGGTCGGACATCGCGAGCCTTTCAGCGAAAGCGGTACTGGGAAGCAGGGCGGCGCCGAGCGCCAGGGTCTGTCGGCGGGCCAGGCTCATGCCTGCCCCTTCGGTTCATCGTCCGGACCGGCTACCGCCTGGGGCCCGAGGATGTGAGCCGCGCAGTCGGTCTTGATGTAGGCGACGACCGGCGCGCCCGAGACCAGGCGCTTGACGATCGGCACGGCCTGTTCGCCGACCAGCATGCCCAGAAGACCGAGCAGGGCGATGGTCGGCGGGGCTGGTGAGCGCACGCCCATCAACGCATAGAGGACGCCCACCAGTAGACCGGCGCCGAGCGAGAGCAGATACGGTTTCATCGGATCACTCCAGGCGGATCGGAAACGGCGGGACACACCATGTCCCGCCGAACCGGAACTAGGCGGCGTGCGAGCCTTCCGACGCGCCGAACATGGTCTTGGCGTAGATGATGCCCAGGCCGTACGCGCCGCCGAACTTCCGAGCCACGCCGGTGGTCATTTCGTAGGTCTCGCCACGCGCCCAGTCGCGCTGGAGTTCCAGCAGATACTGCAGCGAGGTCATCGGCCGCGCGCCGGCCTGGATCATCCGTTGCACCGCGCGCTCATGCGCCTCGACCGAGACGTCGCCGCAAGCGTCGGTGATGAAGTAGACCTCGAAACCCTGGGCCAGAGCCGACAGGGCCGGGCCAACGATGCAGACGCCGGTCCACAGGCCGGCCAGCACCAGGCGGTCCTTGCCGATGGCGTTGACGCGCTTGATGACGTTGGCGTCTTCCCAGGTGTTCATCGAGGTGCGGTCGGTGACCTCGACGTTCGGCAGGGCTTCCTTGATCTCGTCGAACACGGGACCCGAGAAGCTCTTCTCGGCCACCGAGGTGACGATGGTCGAGACCCCGAAGCCGGCGGCGGCGTGGGCGACGAGAGCGGCGTTGGTGCGCAGCAGGGTCGCGTCGATCGAATGGGTGGCGAAGGCCATCTGCGACTGATGGTCTATCAGGATCAGGGTGTGATCGGTCGGGGTCAGCAGCAGCGGACCGGGGGTCGGGGTGGCGAGAATGGGCATGCGAGCCTTCCTGCGGGTGGGATTGCGGGACGCGAAGCCTCGCCGCTTTCGGGCGATCATCGGCTCCGTGGAAGCCGGCAACCTAGCGACCCGGTCAGCGGCGTGATTGGACATTTACGGCGGGCTTTGCAGCATTGCGCGGCGACGGCTGGCGACGCGGTGCGAGCGCCCCTAAGACAGGAGTCGGCAGAACGAGGCGCCCATGACCGCGATCCATTCCTACGAGCCTAAGAACGGGCATGGCCTGAAACATGACCCGCTGAACGCCATCGTCGCGCCGCGGCCGATCGGCTGGATCTCGACGGTCAGCGCCGCCGGCGTCCGCAATCTGGCGCCCTACAGCTTCTTCAACGCCTTCAACTACCGCCCGCCGATCATCGGGTTCTCCAGCACTGGCTGCAAGGACTCGGCGCGCAACATCCAGGAGACCGGCGAGTTCGTCTGGAACCTGGCCACTCGGCCGCTGGCGGAGGCCGTGAACGCCACCTCGGCGATGGTCCCCGAGCACGTCGACGAGTTCGCGCTGGCCGGTCTGACACCGGCGGCCTCGCAACGGGTTGTCGCCCCGCGCGTGGCCGAAAGCCCGGTGGCGTTCGAATGTCGCCTGACCCAGCAGATCCGTCTGACCGACGCCGAAGGCGCGCCGGTGGACGCCTGGCTGACCCTGGGCGAAGTGGTGATGGTCCACATCGACCAGGCGCTGCTGGTCGACGGCGTCTATGACACCCTGGCCGCGCAGCCGATCTTGCGCGGCGGCGGCCCCGCCGACTATTTCGGCGTCGACGAGGCCGGCAAGTTTCAGATGTACCGGCCGGCTTAGGCCGATCGTTCACTGCGGTGGGTTGACGACCACATATTGCACGGTGGTTCCGGAATAGCGCGGCGCGTACCAGGTGCTGCCGCACTGTGAGTAGCTGACGCCGTTGACGATCACCGTCGAACAGCTGGGCGGAACGCTGTAGACGATCGAGCCCACGACGGCGGCGGTCACGGCGGCGGTCGCGCCAATGGCCACGCCGGTCGCGATCGGATGGTAGTGGTCGTCCCAGCCGTCACGGTAGCCGTAGTGGTTGTCGACATTGACGTTGACGTTCCGGTTGATGTTGGCGTTGACGTTCCGGTTCACATTGGTGTTTCGGTTGGCGTTGACGCTGTGATTGACGTTCGAACTGGCGTTGGCGCGGACATTGCGGCCGCCGCCGCCTCCACCGGCGGGGCGGGACGCGGCCGCCGGACGCGCGCCAGCATGTCCACCCCCGCCGCCGCGCCGCTGGCAGTCGGCGGTCGAGGCCGACTTGGGCAGCAGGCTTTGGCCGGCAAGGACGTCGGCGGCTACGGCCGAGACGGGCGAGACCGCGCTCTGGAGTCCGATAGCGACGACCAGAACGACGACCTTTTGCGAAATCTTGTTCATGGCGTCGGCCCTCATTTCGCTGCCGGCGCCGAAAGGTCGGCGACGGTGATGCGGTGCGCGTTGGCGGGCGGGGTGAAGGTATAGGCCGCTTGGGCCGGGGCCTTGGCTTCCCAGGTCATGACGGCGGTGTATTGCGGCTGGGCTTCATCCTGGATGGTGGTGATCACCATCTTGCAGGGCAGGGCGGGACCTTCAGTGCGGATCCAGACCTGCCAGTCCGCGGCCTTCTGGCGGAAGGCGTAGTGCTCGCAGGCCAGGCCGCCCACCGTCTCGGGGCCGACGTCGAAGCCCTCCTGGATGCGCGCCGTCAGGGTCGGGTCCGTGCCGAGGTAGAACAGGTCGGCCAACGGGATCTCGACGCCGTACTTGTCCTTGACCACGTCCAGGGTGGCGCCGATCGTCGGCGGCGCGGGCACCGAGGCGTAGTAGCCGACCTTGGGCGCGAACAGCGTGATCGACTTGCCGTCGTAATAGATTTCCCGCTGCTGGTGGTCGGCGTTCATCGAGATCTTGAAGCCGCTGGGGCGTTGGGCCTCGATCTTCAGGTCGCCGCCATATTGCAGCTTCTGGCCGCTATCGAGCACCTGCTCGGTCGTGACGTCGGCGCTGACGGTGAAGGCGGTCATGGCCCGCAGCGCCTCGCCCATCTTGTTCAGGGCGGCCAGGGCGTCGGGGTCCGGACCCGGTTTCGCCGGCGCGGCGTTCTGCTGGGCTTGGGCTGCCGTCCCAAAGCCGATCGCTAGCGGCAGCGCGACGGCGCCGACCAGGATCTTTCGAAGCACTGTCATGGGTCTTGGCCTCCGGCCGGGTCCTTGAAGAACCGGCAGGATGGGCTTGAGGGACCGGCGGTGGGTATCGAGGGATTTCCCTAGGCGACGCCCTCCAGACTCCTCATTTCCCGCGAACTTTCAGGGAGCCCCTAGCGGGAGCGTCCCCGCGCCGAGACTGGCCACAGCGCCACAAGCGTGTCGCCGTCGACCACATGATAGGTGTCGTAGAGGTTCACGGTGGGATCGCAGTGCGGCGCGCCCAGGATCACCCGATCGTCCAGGGCCGGCACGGTCGTTCCAGGCGGCGGCAGGATCGCGCCGTGCTCGTCGCCCATGAAGAAGTAGCGCGCGCCGTCCGGCGCGCCGCCCAGCACCTTGGGCGGTTCGGCGTCGGTCGACAGCGCCTTGAAGCCGGCGTCGATGGTGACCATGCCGGGCGTATTGGCGCTGACCACCCGCGCGTCGATCAGCAGCGAGGGTTCGTAGGGGCTTTCGTCCGCCCCATCGCCGGCGATGTCGCAGACCAGATACTGGCCGTCCATGAACACATATGACCCGACCTGGAACTCGGTGAAGATCCCCAGTTCCGCGTCGATTCGATGCGAACCGGTGCCCGAACCCGAAATGATCGGCGGCGCTCCGCCAGCGGCGGTCAAGGCGTCGATCACCGAGCGAATATAGGCGCCGCGATCCTCGAGGTTGGCCTTACGGTCGGCGAAGCTCTCGATGTGCTGCTGCATGCCGCAATAACACTGCAGGCCGGCATAGATCAGGCCCGGCTGCGCCTGGATCGCCTGGAACAGCGCGACGGCGGCCTCCGGCGAGGCGACGCCCGTGCGGTGGATGCCCGGGTCCAGGTCGATGATCACCTTCAACGGCTTGCCGGCGGCGCTGGCGGCCTGGCCCAGGGCGGCGACATTGGCCGGATTGTCGACCACGGCCATCAGGTCGGTGGTCTTGCCGTTGAGGGCGATCAGTCGGGCGACAGTCGGCGAGGACACCACAGGCGAGGTGATCAGCAACCCCGCCGTCACACCGCCGTCGGCCAGAACCTCGGCCTCGCCGATCTTGGCGCAGCACAGGCCCACGGCGCCGGCGGCGATCTGCAGCTTGGCGATGTCGACGCTCTTGTGGGTCTTGGCGTGGGGCCGCAGCTTGACGTTCTTGCTCGCCGCGAACTCGGCCATCCGAGCGATGTTGCGTTCCAGGGCGGGCTTGTCGATCACCAGCACCGGGGTGTTGAGGTCGCGGCGCGAACCTTGGGCGCCGATCAGATGGGCGTGCAGGTCTTGGTCGGTCATGGCGCGGTTCCGATCAGAGGTCGAAGAGCTCGGTCAGGTGGGCGTTGGCGAACTTGCCGGTCGGGTCCCAGGTCTTGCAGGCCGCCACGAAGTCGCCGGCGCGCGGATAGAGCCGGTGGACGTCGGCCGTCGTCAGGGTGTGGCGCTTGGCCCAGTGCGGACGGCCCGCGCCGTCGCGCAGCACCGCCTCCATCTCGGCGAAGGGCGGCCGCCAGGGCATTTTGGCGTACTGGTGGAATGAGATCGACGCGCCGGGGCCAGCGTTGAACGGGCTCATCCAGATGTCGTCGCCGGCCGCCAGTCGAAACTCGAACGGGAAGGTGATCGGCAGGCGGCGCTTGCGGATATGGGCGATGGCGGCCTTCAGGGTCGGCAAGCCGGCGGCGCGCGGCAGCTCGTACTCCATCTCCTCGAAGCGGATATTCCGCTCGGACGGGAAGATCGCATAGGCCGGACCGACGCGCCGGCTGGCTTTGCCAAGCGTGCGCATGACCAGGCGCTGCAACGGTCCGGTCAGCATCGGCGCGGCGGCGCACAGATCGCAGACGGCCTTGAAGGACGCCTCGCTGTCCTCGCCGATTTCCTTGGCCGGTCGGCCCGGATCCTCGGCCTCGACCGGGTGCAGGGTCTTGAAGATCACGTCGTCCGAATAGGGGAAGACAAAGAATTCCATGTGGCGCGTGGCGGCGGCCAGTTCGTCCAGCCGCTCGGCGACCTCGGCCAGGGGGCGACGTTCGACGCGCTCTTCCAGATGGTAGGCCGGAACCACATGGATCCGGATTTCGACGGCGACGCCGAGCAGGCCCAGCGACAGGCGCTGAGCCTGGTAGAGTTCGGGGTTCTGGTCCGGACCGCATTCGACGATCTTGCCGTCGGCGGTCATCAGCCGAAAACCGCAGGCCTGGGTGGACAGGCTGCCCAACTCCGCGCCGGTGCCGTGGGTGCCAGTCGAGATGGCGCCGGCCAGGGACTGTGGATTGATGTCGCCCTGATTGATCAGCGACAGGCCTTCCGCCCACAGCGCCGCCGTCAGCTTCTTCAGGCTCCAGCCGGCGGGCGCCCACACCGTCTTGCGGTCGGGCGCGACCGTGACCGCGCCCTCATAATCGGACAGGCTCAGCAGCAGGTCGCTGGTCTCGCACAGCGGCATGAAGGAGTGGCCAGCGCCGACCACGCGGACCTTGGCCGCCTGGCTGATCAGCGCCGCCAGCTCGCCCGCGTCGCGCGGCCTGGCGATCAGGCGAGGGGAGGCCGCGACGCTGCCCGACCAGTTGCTCCACCCCGTCATCCGCTTCTCCTCGTCCGCGATGCAGGTATGATAGTAAAAACTACTGTTCTTGCAACACGTCGTTCCATGGAACCAGAGAGGGATCGCCGAAGGTGTCGAAATAGCGCTCGAACAGCAGGCAGACCTCGCGGCTGAGGGCCAGGGCGTCCTGGTCAGGCTCCTCGACGGCCATTTCGGTGGCCGAATAGGTCAGCTCGACCATCATCCGCATGGCCAGGCGAACCCGAGCTTCGGGCGCGGCGGGATAGCGCATCTTGAGCACTTCGGCGAACTGGCCCGCCACCATGTCGCGCGAGGCGAAGCGCAGTTGCTGCAACATGGGCACCGCGCGCAGGGCCCTACCGATCGCCGCTCCGCCGGGAAAGCGGCGGGTCATCTCGATCATCTCGGTCAGCATGACCACGTTCTTTTCGACGCGCTCGGCGACGGTCTCGCCGTCCAGACCGCCCGTCTCGATCCAGGCGAAGACCATGTCGTCTTGGGCCTTCATCAGCCGGTCGCCCAGCGCCTTGAGGATCGCGTACTTGTTGGGAAAATAGCGATAGAGGGCCGGCGGAGTCAGACCCGCGCGCTTGCAGATGGCGTTGGTGGTCAGCTGCTCGAAGCCGCTCTCGCCCAGCATCTCGCCCGCCGTGGCCAGGACGATCTCGTAGGTATCCTGTCCCCGGGCCTGGGTCGGTTGCAGCTTGGCGTCCAGCGCGATGTCGGGGCTGGCGGTCTTCCTGGCCGTCGCCTTCGGCATGCGGTCTCTCCTCAAGGTCCTTTCTGGACTAGAGGCTTTGGCCGAAAAAGCCAATCGGCCTCAACCCTTAGCGCGGCCTTGTCAGATGCAGGAAGGTGACGACCGCCACCGTGACCAGCGCCAGGCCCACCCCCAGCCAGACGGCAGGTCGCACGTCTGCGCCGCTGACCACGAGCGACGCCAACAGGGGCCCCGCGCCGCAACCCAGCAGGCTGGCCCCGGGTCCTAGCAGGGCGGCCCGGCGGCTGGGATCGGCCTCGATCGCCAGCGGGGTCAGGTAGGGCGAGGCGAACAGCCAGACGAAGCCGAAGACGCCGGAAGCCGCCAGGAACACCGCCGCCGACGGCAGACTGGCCATGACGAACAGCGCGCCGATCGCCAGGACCACCGCCACGGTCAGCGACCAGAACCAAGACAGCCGCCCGGCCAGGGCCGTGGCCGCCGCGCCGCCCGCGACCTGGGCGGCCAGGGACACCGCGAAGGCCGCGCTGGCGACACTGGCCGGATGTCCGGCCTGGCGCGACAGCGGTTCGGCATAGATCCAGACCGCCAGGATGAAGGCCTGGAAGCAGAACACGGCCGCCAAGGCGACCCAGCCGCGCGGGCTCGGCAATCCCTTGGGATTGTCCTCGGTTTCCACCAGAGGCGCGTAGGCTCCGGGAATCGCCAAGCCGGCGAGGGCCGCCGTAACGGTCAGGGCGCCCAGCACCACGAAGCCGCCGTTCGAGCCGAACGGTCCCGTGACAAAGGCGCCGAGCGCGCTCACCACGGCGAGCTGAAGCAGAGTCTGGATGGTCAGGTAGAGGCCCGCCCAACGTTCGGGGCGGGGCGAGCGGACGATCATGCCCGTGATCAGCCAGATCATCGCGCCGGCCGGCAAGCCCGCCACGGCTCGGACCAGGATCAGCAGATCACCCGAGACCCGCGTCGTGGCCAGGTCCAGCGCCGCCAGCAGGAGGGCGCAGGTCACTGCAGCCAGCCTCAGTCGGCGCTCGCCGAATAGCGGGCCGACGACCGCCGCGCCGATCCCCATGGCGACCAGCTCGGCCATGCCGGCGAGCCCGATCTGGTTCGCCGTCAGCCGACCGGCTGCTTCCATGCCGCCGAGCAGCAGGGGGCCGACGCCGGGAAACAACACCCCGACCAGTCCGATCCAGAACACTGTCAGGCGCTGGACCAGGCTGGGCGCCGCGCCGATCCAGGCGCCCGGAACCGGGGGCGAGGGATCAGCGACGACGGGGATGTCGGCGGTGCTCAATACTTGGCCCGGAAATAGACGCCGTAGGTGCGCGGCGGGCCCATGCTGAACACGTCGAAGCCAAAGGCGGCGACCGGGGTGATGTCGGAGATGTTGGTGGTGTCCGTCAGGTTCTTGCCCCACACGCCCAGTTCGTAGCGCCCGTCCGAGAAGGCCCAGCCGACCTGGCCGTTGACGTAGGCGCGGGCCTTGTCGCTGAGCCGGTCGGTGTTGGCCGTGTCGTAATAGACCTTGCTGCGATAGGTGAAGTCCAGCTGGGTGATCAGGTCGCCCGCGCCCAGCGGGTGCTCGTAGCGCGCCGCGCCGTTCAGGCTGGTCTTGGGCGCCGAGGGCAGGGTGTTGCCCGAATAGTCGTCGCCCAGGGACTGGAAGTTCTTGTACTCGGCGCTGAGCAGCGACGCGCCCAGGGTCAGGGACAGGCCCGTCATCGGCCGCGCCTCGATCTCGGCCTCGCCGCCATAGACTCGGGCCTTGGAGGCGTTGGTGAACAGCTGCACCGGCAGGCCGTTGCGCTGGATCACCGTGTAGACCTGCAAGTCCTTGTAGTCGTAGTAGAAGGCAGAGAGATTGACCCGCAGGCGGCGGTTCAGGAACTCGCTCTTGGAGCCGATCTCGTAGGCGTTGACGGTCTCGTCCCGATACGGGCCCAGGTCGTCCGGATCGGTGGTCTGGCCGCTGAAGAAGCCGCCGCTCTTGGTGCCCCGATTGTAGGTCGCATAGACATTGGCGTCGTCGCTGACCGCATAGCGCAGGCCCACGCGACCCGAGATCGAACTGAAGGTCTTGGCGTTGTCGTATTCGAACAGGGTCAGCAGGCCGTAGTCGACGTCGCTGACATAGTGGAAGGTCTTCTTGTCCTGCGACCAGCGCAGGCCGCCGGTCAGGGTCAACTTGGGCGTCAAATCGTAATCGGCCTGGCCAAACGCGGCGTAGCTGGTGGTCTTCTGGTGCAGCGGCCAGCCGAACACGCCGATGCTGTTGGCCGGGTCCATGCCGGTCGGGTTGTTGACCGGGTCGGGGACGCGCGCCACTTCCAGCACGTTGTAGTGGCTGTTGTTGTCCAGGTTGTCGCGCGCGCCGTAGACGCCGACGACCCAGCGCAGAGCGGTCGCGCCGTTCGACTGCAGGCGGAACTCCTGGCTGGTGGTGTCCTGCTTGGCGATGTAGCGGGCGTCGAAGATCGAGATCGGGTTGGCGTCGGTCTCTTCGTAGTCGTCCCGCTTGGCCTTCTGATAGCCGGTGACGGAATAGAGCGTGACGCCGCCGAAGTCGTAGCTGATGGCGCTGGTCGCCCCGAACAGCTTGACGATGTCCTTGCCTTCGAAGCGGTAGTCGCCTTCGTACTTGTTGCTGCTGGTATTGGCGTAGCCGGCGACGTTCGTGCACTGGCCCGAGGTGTAGTAGGCCGGCTTGCAGAAGATGTAGCCGAAGGTCGGATCGGGATCGGCCGTGCTGGCGGCCTCGGCCGTCTGCGCCACCAGCGAACGGTTGTAGGTCAGGATCGAGCCGCCGGTGGACTTGCTGTAGCTGGCCGACAGGTCGACCGTCAGCTTGTCGTCGGGCGTGTAGCGTAGGGCGGCGCGCGCGGCCTTGCGCTCGGCGTCGTTGCCCTTGTTGCCGGTCAGGCGATTGAGCGTATAGCCGTCGCTCTTGTCGTAGAGCCCGGCGATCCGGAACGCCAAGGCGTCGCCGGCGATCGGTCCGCCAAAGCCGCCCTGAACGCTGAGCGTGTCGAACCGGCCGTAGTCGACGGCCAGGTCGCCCTCGGGCGTGCTGCTTGGCTTCTTGGTGGTGACGTTGATCGCGCCGCCCGTGGTGTTGCGGCCGTAGAGCGTGCCTTGGGGGCCGCGTAGAACCTCGACCTGCTGCAGGTCGTAGAAGCCCGCCATCTGGGCCAGCGGGGAGGCGACATAGACCCCGTCCACATAGACCCCGACGGCGCTGGCCGTGCTGGGGTTGAAGTCGTTGACCCCGATGCCGCGGATGAAGATGCGAGGATTGGCGGCGTTGTCGTCGGTCTTGATCTGCAGGCCCGGCGAAAGACCCGACAGGGCCAGCACATCGCCCACCCGCTGATCCTTGAGCTGGTCGGCGGTCAGGGCGGTCACCGACACCGGCACGTCCTGGAGATTTTCCGATCGTTTCTGGGCGGTGACGACGATCTCGTCGAGAGCGGTCGCCTCCTGCGCCGAGACCTGTCCCGCCGCCGCCATCATCGCCGCGCTAGCGACGCCCGCGAGCACCTGGAGCTTCCGCATTCCATACCCCCGTTACAGTTTTATGAGGGTTACAGTAGCTAATGCTATCATTATGGCAAGCGGCGTTCGTGGAGCGATGTTCGGTCGCCAGATACGCCGCCAAGCCAGGCGTTTCCGGCCTCCGGCCGCTTCATTTTCGAGCTGCGCGGATCAGGGTTCGACCTGATTGGCCTTTGCTTTGGACGGCGTAGTCTGTTGCGCGCTGAGGGAGCACGTCATGCACACATCGCACTTCTGGCAAAGCGCTGGACTGATCGCCATCATCTTCGGCGCGGCGGTCCTGTCGGCCATGATCGGATCGCGAGCCCACGCCGCGACCGCCGACTTCCACGCCATGCCGGTTCACAGCCTCGGCCAGGCCTGGAGCGGCTGACGGCGCGGCCGCCAAAGACTCGGCGACTAGGCCGCGCTCACCTCGAGCCCTCTTGGAAAACGCGCCTCCAACTCGTCCAGCAGCCGTTCGCGGGACGTCGTGGGCGTTTCATCGCTCGAACAGGCGAACCAGAGGGCGGAAAGCAGGCGCGACCACAGGCCCGAGCGCAGCAACAGCTCGCCCTCCGGCAACCGGTAGATCTGCCTCAGCGCCTCCCGCGTCGTGCCACCGTGCGAGAAACGGATGATCGCCCCGGCGCCGGCGAGCTCGGACCGCCGGACAGCGGCCAGGAACAATCGTCGGCGTAGCGGGCTCGCGGGCCGATCGCCGAGCACGTGGACGCGAACACCCGCGAACATCTGCGCGAGGGTGAAGGTCGGATCGAAGGTCACTCCGTCGGCCCCGCCGGCGTCCCCTGTCAGCGTCTGGACCTGTCCCCGGATGGCGCCGGTCACCAGGTCTTCGATGGTCCGAAAGTGATGGGTGACCGAACCGGTGGTCACGCCGGCTCGCGCCGCGACGGCTCGGTGGGTCAAGCTGACGAAGCCGCCGGCCTCGACGACCTCGGCGGCGGCCACGGCGATGCGCATGGCGGCGGGCGCGATGACCCTCGTCGAGCGGGCTTCGGCGCTGCGCACCGCCTGGACCAGGGCGCCGCCATCCACCCGGCGCGGCGCGGCCAGATAGGTTTCCCCGAAATGGTCGATCAGCTCACGCAGTACGGCGCGCTCCAGCACCGGGGTCCAGGTCGAAAGGTGGTAGAGCGCCTCGCACTCGAAGAAGAGGTGCAGCAGCCGCCCCTCGATTTCAGACAGTCCAAAAGTGCCCGCCACGTCCAGCCAGAAGTCGCGCCATAGACGCGTCCAGGCCGCGCAGGCCGGCCCGTTGGCGTCCGCCGCCAGTGCTTCCTGATAGAGCAGCGCCAGGGGCCGCCCATCGACCGTCCAAGCGACCAGCACATGTTCCAGCGCTCGCAAGGCTCCATCCACCGTACGCGGTAGGGGCTGGATCTCACGACTTCGGGCTTCGAGCCATGCGACGGTCTGGTCCGCGCCCCGCGCGAACGCCAAAGATAACAATTGTTCTATATTGCCAAAATTATAGTTGATGGCGCTGGGCGCGACTCCGGCCGTCGCCGCGATCGCGCGCGCTGAGGCTCCCGCAAGTCCTTCATCCGAAAGCAGTTGCGCGGCGGCTAAGACCAGGCGATCGACTCGCCGATCTTGTTCTGGCGGCGGTGCGGATTGCCGGGAGCGTGCGAGGTGCTCCAGGGGTGAGTGCATGACCATTCGCCATCTTCTCCAGCGTGCACGGCTAACGCAAGCGCTCGGCTCGGCGAATGGCAACCTTCACAAGTTCGATACATAACATTCGTTCTAACGTCACGCCCCAAGCTTAGCACCCCGACCGGCGCCGAGACGCCGCCGAGACCAATGAGGGGTATGAGATGGGACACCGAAACCAACGCGCCGTTCTGCGCGTGAGCCTGTTGGCGAGCGCCGCGGCCGTAGCCCTGGCGGGCCAAGCCTGGGCCGCTGAAACGGCCGCGCCGGCCGATGGCGGCGTCAGCCTCGACGAAATCGTCGTGACCGCCCAGAAGCGCACGACCAACCTGCAAGACACTCCGATCGCCATCTCGGCGATGAGCGCCGACGACCTGAAGGCCCGGCACGTCCAGTCGCTCGAAGACCTGGGCGATGGCGCCATCCCCTCGCTGCGCGTGGCCCCCTTCTTCGCCCGCAAGTCGGCCCTGACCATCGGCATGCGCGGCGTCGGCTCGTCGGGCGACGCCAACCAGCCGGCCCGCGACCAGGCTGTCGGCGTCTATATCAACGGTGTCTATCTGGGTCGCGCCCAAGGCCTGGGCACGGCGTTGTACGACGTCGAGCGGATCGAAGTGCTCAAGGGTCCGCAAGGCACGCTATTTGGCCGTAACACCGAGGGCGGCGCGATCAGCATCGTGACCAAGGCCCCGACCGGCGAATTCGGCGTCAACACCACGCTCGGCTACGGCAACTTCAATGCCTACAAAGCTGAGACCCATATCGACCTGCCGGCCTTCCACGATGTCAGCGTCAAGGTCGACGCTTTGCTTAGCAAGCGCGACGGCACGGTGACCAACCCGACCAGTTCGGGCCAGCCGGACTTCAACTCCTATGACAAGCGCGGCTTCCAGGTCGAAGCCCTGTGGAAGCCGGTCGAGGGCTTCAGCGCCGACTACGCGTTCGACGACTCCTACGACGCCAGCACGCCCTATCTGGTCCAGCTGTTCACGAAGGGGATGTATCCCACGGCCCCGATCGCGCCGCTTCAGCCGGATCGCGCCAAGACGGCCAATGTCGGCGTGCCCATGCGCCTGAGCGAAGGCTTCACCTGGGGACACCGCCTGAACCTGAACTGGAAGCTCAGCGACGCTCTGGAGTTGAAGTCGATCAGCTCGTACCGCAAGCTCAAGCAGGGCCAGTACGACAACGCCGAAGCCGTGTTGGGCGTGTTCGCGCCCAACGCGCCGTTCGCCCGCTACAGCATCGCCAACACCTACCAGGACCAGTTCAGCCAGGAGTTCCAGGCGGTCGGTAGCCTGCCGCACCTGGAATATGTGGCAGGCGCCTTCTACTTCCGCGAAAACGTCAATGATAACGCCCAGACGCCCAACACCCTGCAATGGAACGCCACGGGGACGGGCTACACCCAGCTGCCGCTGAACATCAACGCGGTGCCGTTCGACCGGGCCAGCGAGGCGCGGACCACCAGCTACGGCGTGTTCGGCCAGGCCGTGTGGACGCCGCCGATCCTCGAAGACGCCCTGCACGTGACCCTGGGCGGCCGCCTGACCAAGGACCAGAAGAAGGGCTCGCTCGACATCGTCAACGGCGCCGTGCCGTCCTATGTCGACGCCAACAAAAAGACCGTCACCGGCGTCATTCCGCTCGACGAGTCCTGGAACCACTTTGACCCGTTGGTCACCGTGGCCTATGACGTGGCGCCGAACATCAACGTCTATGGCCGCTGGAGCACGGGCTACAAGGCCGGCGGCGCCAACTCGCGCTCGCTGACCTATCGCCCGTTCGATCCTGAAACCGTCTCGATGTACGAAGTCGGCGCCAAGAGCGAGTTCTGGGACCGGCGCGCTCGCCTGAACGTCGCGGCCTATAGCGGCGATCTGAAGGACGCCCAGGTCGACTTCAACGTCATGATCCTGAACAACAACCGCGGCACCCTGGAGACGACCAACGCCGCCAGCGGCAAGACGAAGGGCTTCGAGGCCGATTTCGCCCTGATGCCGGTCGAGGGACTGACGCTGTCGGCCGCCTACACCCACACCAAGACCACGCTGTCTCAGGCGTTCAATCCGTTCACCAACGCCATGGCGACGATCTATCCGGTCTTCACGCCCAAGAACGCGGGCAGCGTGGCGGCCGACTACGAGCATCCGGCGCTGGGCGCGACCTTCCGGGCTCACCTGGACGGCGCCTGGGCCGACGGCCAATACGGCAACACGACCGACCCGACCCTGAGCGACGACTCCTTCATCGTGAACGGCCGGGTGGCCCTGACCGATATCCGGGCGACGGAGAACGGGCCGGCGCTGCAGCTGTCGCTGTGGTCGCGCAACCTGCTCAACGACTCGCACGCCTTCCTGCGGGCCAACGGCGGCGTCCTGGGGACCTACGGCATCTACAACGAGCCGCGCACCTACGGCGTCGAGCTGAACGTCAAGTTCTAATCCCCGCACTGCAAAACGCCGGGCGGGCACGTACCCGCCCGGCTTCTTTTTTTGGGAGCTATCATGGATCGCCGCACCTTCCTCCTGGCCGCCGCCGCCAACGGGGCCCTGGCCATCGCCCCGGCGGCCTTCGCCGCGACACCGCTGGACGGCCGGGCCAGCCGCCTTTCTCCCCAGAGCGTTCGCCTCGACTGGAGCGGCAAGGGGCCGGTTTCGATCTATCAATCGACCGATCCCGACGCGCCGCGCCGCGCGATGAGCCGGGTGAGGGCCGCCGTCACCAGCAGCGCTGAATTGCCGGCCTCGATGTCGCCGCGTCCCTATTTCCTGATCGAAACCAAGGGCGGTCAGCAAACCCGGATCGCCGAGCGCCTGCTGCCGCTGGAAGGCGGTCGCAATTTCCGTGACCTGGGCGGCTATCGCGCGACCGACGGGCGTCAGGTGCGCTGGGGCCGGATCTACCGCTCGGGCGTGATGAGCGGCCTCACCGACGGCGACCGCGCCTATCTGGCGAACCTGGGCGTCAAGGTGATCTGCGACCTGCGCAACCCCCAGGAGCGCGAAAGCGAGCCCAGCCCGTTCCTCAAGGCCGGCGGTCCGCGCGTGGTCGCGTTCGAATACGACATGAACACCTCGCTGGCCGGCTTGGCGGGCCTGACGTCGCGCGACCAGGCCATCGACGCCTTCGCCGGCGCCTATGTCGGCTTCCTCGACCTGCTGACGCCGCACTATACCGACATGTTCGCGCGGCTGGCGGCGGGAGAGGGGCCCCTGGCGTTCAACTGCAGCGCCGGCAAGGATCGCACCGGCATGGCCTCGGCCCTGGTGCTGTCCGTGCTGGGCGTGCCGCGCGAGACCATCGTGTCCGACTATGCCCTGACCCAGGTCTACACGCCGCCGGCCTTCTATCGGAAGCAGATGGCCCAGGGCGCGGCGACCAGCGGACTGACCGCCCAGCAGGCCCAGGCCTTCGCCAGGATGCCGCCCGAAGTGCTGGACGTGATCATGGGGTCCGATCCCGAGGTCATGCGCCGGGCCTTGGCGACCGTTGACCGCAAGTACGGCGGCCCGATCGCCTTGACCAAGGCGCGCTTCGGCCTGACCGACGGCAAGATCGCCGCGATGCGAAAAGCCTATCTCGTCTGACCCCCAAGGGACCATGGGGAGGGCGGTCTTCGGTCTGAACCGAAGACCGCTCCTGCACCGCCTTGCCCGCGTGATCAAGGAATTCGCCACATCACGCCGTTAAGTAAAATCATCGTTTTACGTATAATGCGTAATGGCAAAGCTAAGCGCTACCGTTGTCGACTTTGTCGCACGTGATTTTATGGAATTAGACTTGGCATTTGGATATCTGACTATAGTTTGGGTTGGCCAAGTTTGAGTTTTGGGGGACTCGCTTTGATCCAGAGAGTGTGATCGATGCTGTCCTCAATGTCTCCATCTCGAAACGCGCAGTCGAAAGACACGGCAAGAGGTGGAAAATCATGAACGGCGACGCCGTCTTCAGCCGCCTCGCCAGTCAAATCGCGTGGTTGCTCGCAATAGTCGGTGTTCTCTGTGTGGCGGTCATCGCCATCGTCATCCCGCTAAGCTTTCGGGCGCAGACCCTGTTCGCGGCGACCACGATCGTGGTCGTGATCGTCGCCAATCGCGCCTCGCGGTCCAAACACCTGACGATCGCGCTCTGCATCGTGTCGGTCATCGTCAGCACGCGGTATCTGTGGTGGCGAACGACCGAGACGCTGCACTTCCATACGCCAATGGAAACATTCCTCGGCATCGGCCTCTACATGGCCGAGATCTACGCCTGGCTGATCCTGCTGCTGGGCTACCTGCAGACCGCCTGGCCCCTGCAACGGCCCGTGCGTCCCCTGGAAGGCGCGCCAGCCACCTGGCCGAAGGTCGACGTCTTCATTCCGACCTACAACGAAAGCCTGGAGATCGTGCAGGACACGGTCCTGGCGGCCATGAGCATGGACTACCCGCGAGACCGCTTCCGGGTCTATCTGCTCGACGACGGCAAGCGGCCGGAGTTTCGAACCTTCGCCGAGATGGCGGGCGCGACCTATGTCACCCGCCCTGACAACAAGGGCGCCAAGGCCGGCAACCTGAATCACGCCCTGGAGCGGACCGACGCCGAGCTGGTCTGCATCTTCGACTGCGACCACATCCCGACCCGGGCCTTCCTGCAGATGACTGTCGGATGGTTCCAGGAAGACGCCCGACTGGCCCTGCTGCAGACCCCGCACCATTTCTATTCGCCCGATCCGGTGCAGCGAAACATCCAGACGGTGCACGATATCCCGGGTGAGGGCGATCTCTTCTACGGCGTCGTGCAGCCCGGCAACGATCTGTGGAACGCGGCCTTCTTCTGCGGATCCTGCGCGGTGCTGCGGCGGTCGGCTTTGGATCAGACCGAAGGCTTCGCCCACGAGACCGTCACCGAGGACGCCCACACAGCGCTGAAGTTGCAGCGCCTGGGATGGAACACCGCCTTCCTGGAAATCCGGCTTTCGGCGGGCTTGGCCACCGAGCGTCTGGCGCTGCACATCGGTCAGCGCATCCGCTGGGCGCGGGGCATGACCCAGATCTTCCGGATCGACAATCCGCTGATGGGCAAGGGCCTGACCTGGCCCCAGCGGCTTTGTTACCTGAATGCGATGCTGCACTTCCAGTTTCCGCTGCCGCGCATCGTGTTCCTGACTTCGCCGCTGGCCTTCCTGCTGGGCGGCGCCAACATCATCAGCGCCTCGGCGCCCATGATCCTGGCCTATGCGCTGCCGCACCTGGTGCACTCGATCGTCACCAACAACCGCATGCAGGGCGAGGAGCGCATGGCGTTCTGGGGCGAGATTTACGAGACCCTGCTCGCCTTCCATCTGATCGGCCCGACGCTGGTGACGATGATCGATCCCAAACGTGGCAAGTTCAACGTCACCGACAAGGGCGGCCGGCTTGAGAAGGGTTATTTCGACTGGCCGCTGATGTGGCCGCACGTGCTGGTCGCCGGGCTGCTGATCCTTGGCCTGGCCCTGGGCACGTCACGGCTTTTAGTCGGCGCGCTGGACAGGATCAGCACCTTCACCATCATGCTGAACACCGTCTGGACCCTGTTCAGCCTGCTGGTGCTGCTCGCCGCGATCTCGGTCGGCCGGGAGACCCGCCAGATCCGCAATCATGTGCGCGTCGACGCTCATCTGCCCGCCAGGCTCCATCTTTCCAACGGCGAGATCCTGCAGGTCGAGACGCGGGACATCTCGATGGGCGGCCTTTCGGCGGTCGTGCCCGATGGCGTGTGGGGGCCGGACCGACACCTGGAAGCGCTGGAATTCAGCATTGAGGACCGTAGCCGACGCTTCGACGCCAGGACCGTGATGTTCGACCAAGGGGTCCTGAGAGTGCAATTCCTGCCTCTGGGCTTCGCCGAACGCCGCGATCTGGTGCGCACAGTGCTGGGCCGCGCCGACGCCTGGCAACCCAATGGACACTGGGCGCCGGTCCAGCCGTTGACCGCCTTGGCCGGCCTGGTCAGGGCCAGCGCCAGCATTCTGTTCCGGCGGCGCGCCGACAAGCCCGTGGGCCTGACGTCTCGCGCCTCGGCCAGCGGCGAGGCGGGGCGTATCTCGGTGATCGTGGCCGGCTTGGCTCTGACGGCGAGCTTGTCGCTGGGCGGCAAGGTCAGCGCCCAAGCCATACCCAACCCCGCCAATCCGCCGCCCGCATCGTCGGGAGCGGTGCGGACCTTGACCCTGAAGGACCTGGGCTTCGGCCAGCCGCTGCAATTGCGCGGGGTCCAGGGCGAGGCTGGGGCGCCCTTCACCCTGCGACGTGACGAGGTGGTGACCGGCGCACGCCTGGTGGTGTCCGGCGCCTTCTCGCCCGCGCTGTTGGGCGACCTGAGCCAACTCGCCGTCAGCCTGAATGGCGAGCCCGCCGGCGCGGTGATGCTCACGCCCGACAGGGCCGGGGGCAGCGAGTGGTCGATCCCCATCGATCCGGCGCTTTTCCTGCGCGACAACCAGTTGAACCTGCGGTTCCTGGGCCACTACACGCGGGCTTGCGAGGACCCGCAGCATTCCTCGCTCTGGATGACCATCAGCAATCAACGGTCGCGACTGGAGCTCACGGTTTCGCATCTGCCGTTGGCCCCGAACTTGGCGGCGCTGCCCGGGCCGTTCTTCGATCCGGGTGGTGGCAAGCTGGTGCTGCCGTTCGTGTTCGCCGAGCCGCCGTCCGACGCCGTGCTGCGTGGCGCGGGAGCGGTGGCGTCCTATTTCGGCATGAAGGCCAGCTATCGAGGTTTCGGCTTCCCGACGCTGATCAACGCGCTGCCCAGCGGGGAGGGCGTCGTGTTCGGGCTGTCCCAGCAGACCATCGGCGCCCTGACCTTGCCGACGGTGACGGGACCGACCTTGGCCGTGGTCGTCAATCCCCAGGCTCCCGATCATCAGCTGTTGCTGGTGCTGGGTCGCGACGGCGCGGAAATCCGACGCGCCGCCCTGGCGCTCAGCATCGCCCAAGGCGGGCTGAGCGGCGCGTCGGCCCAGGTCGACACCTCGCTGATCGCCCCGCGAGCCCCTTATGACGCGCCGCGTTGGCTACCCATGGACCGGCCCGTGCGCTTTGGCGAGTTGGTCGAGGCCAGCAGCCTCCGGGCGCCGGGTCTGTCTCCCGGCCCCGTGAACGTGCCGTTCCGCGTCGCGCCGGATCTCTTCCTCTGGCCCGCCCAAGGCGCGCCGGTTACACTGCGCTACCGGTATCCCAAGGGCCCGTGGTTCGACCGCGAGCAATCACGGCTCGACATCTCATTGAACAATCAGTGGCTGCGGTCTTATTCGCTCACCCAGCAGGACAGCGCCACCCAGGTTCGGAACATCTTCAATCGCTTCGCGCGCAACGAGCACGGCTTGATCCTGCCGCCCTATCTGCTGTTCGGCTCCAGCCAGCTGCAGTTCTATTTCGACATCAAGGCCAACAAGACCGGGGCCTGCCAGGGCCAACTGCCGACCAACTTCATGAGCGGGATCGATCCGGACAGCAGCATCGATCTCACCCATGGGCGCCATTTCGCCAGTCTGCCCAATCTGGCCTTCTTCGCCAGCGCTGGATTTCCCTTCACGCGCAACGCCGATCTCGATCGCACCACGGTGATCCTCGAGCCGAACCTCGGCCCGAGCGATATCGAGGCGTTCCTGGGACTGATGGGACGGTTCGGCGATGTCACCGGCGCGCCCGTCACGCGTGTCGCCATCGCTCGCACTGTCGACGGCACGGCGCTGAAGGGGCGCGACGTCCTGCTGCTGGGGCGGCCGGCCATGACCGAGCGGTTCCCCTCGCTGTTCGCCAAATCTCCGTTCCACCTGGATGGCGGCGTGTTGCGCCTCAAGGTTAGTTCTCTGATCCACCAGGTGTTCCTGATGGCCGACGCCAAGGACGCCGCGGCGCGTCAGCATGCGGACGAGTTGCTGGTGGCCGAGGACGATTTCGACGGCCTGGTCAGCTTCCGCTCTCCGTTCGACCGCGACCGCGCGGTTGTCGCGATCCTGTCGAGCGATCCAGCCAGGCTGCCGACGATTGTCGCGCGAATGGACGATCCGATCCAGAACGCCCGCCTGCAAGGCGACCTGTCGATCGTCACCGAGACCGGTTTCTCCAGCTTCCACGTCGGCGACAGCTTCCAGACCGGAGACCTGCCCTTGCCGGTCTTCATCATGTGGTGGCTCAGCCAGCGGCCGATCGTGCTGGCCCTGGCGATCTTCGCGGCGGGGCTGGTCCTCTCGGTTCCGCTGATCGTCACGCTCCGTCTGATCGCCAGTCGCCGCCTCAAGGGGGGAGACGCCAAATGACCAAGCGGCGGGGCCTCAAGCTCGAAACTGCGCTGGCCGTGATCTTGCTGGCCGGCGGATATGCGAACCTGGCGGTCGCGGCCGAGGCCTCGACCAATCCGGCGGTGACGGCGCTGGTTCGGCAGGGTGACTTCTGGAGCCAAAAGGGACGCAAGGACCTGGCCGGCGACGCCTATCGCCGTGCGCTGGCCGTCGAGCCGGGGAACGCGGCGGCGCGGCAAGGACTGGCCGCTCTCGACAAGCCGACCGCATCCCCCGCCCAACCGCAGAACGACGGCTTGAGTCAGGCCCGGGCGTTGGCCAAGCGCGGCGAGAGCGCGGCCGCCGCGGCCGCCTACCGCCAAGCGTTCGGCGGTTCGACGCCGCCGGACGCCGTTGCGTTGGAATACTACCAGACCCTGGCTGGCGCGCCGGGCGGCCTGGCCCAGGCGCAGGAAGGCTTGAGATCGCTTGCGGCCCGCAAGCCGAGCGACGCCAATGTGCAGCTGGCTCTGGGCGAGGCCCTGACCTATCGCGAGGGCAGCCGACGGGAGGGGGTGGCCCTGCTGGCGAAACTTTCGGCTGGCGGCGGAGCGACGGCCGGAAAAGCCGGGGCCGCCTGGCGCCAGGCGCTGGTCTGGATGGACGCCTCGCCGCGCAACGCCGGTCTGTTCAACGACTATCTCGCCGTTCATCCCGGCGACGCCGACATCGGCCGGAAACTGGCGGACGCCAATCGGCCGGCGCCGGTCGCGGCGACGCCGCCCGTGGATCCCAGCGCCAAGGGGCGAGCCGAGGGGTTCGCGGCGCTGGAACGAAACGACCTGCCCACCGCCGAGGCCCGGTTCCAGGCCGCGGTGACCCGGCGAGCCAACGACGCCGACGCCTTGGGCGGTCTTGGCTTGGTGCGACTGCGCGGTCAGCGCTTCGCCGAGGCGGCGGACCTGCTCGAGCGCGCCGGCCGCGCCAACCCCGCCACGGCCGGTCGTTGGAAGGAAGCCCTGACCAGCGCCCGGTTCTATGCCGGTCTGCAACAAGGCCAGACGGCGCTGAACCAGGGACGCGCCCAGGAGGCCGAGCGAGTCCTCAAACCGTTGACCGGTCCGGCCTATCCCGAGCGCGGCATGGCCCAAGGCCTCCTGGCCGAAGCCCTGCGCCGCCAGGGCAAGGCCGCCGAAGCCGAGACGGTCTATCGGCAGATCCTGACGACCTCGCCGGGACAGGTCGACGCGCAACAGGGGCTGGTCCAGGCGCTGATCGACCAGAACCGGTCTGGCGAGGCCGAGGCGCTGGCCGCCCAGTCGCCGGCCTTCCAACCTGACCAAAGCGGCCAGAACGCCGCCCGGGGACGACTGGATCACGACCGCGCCAACCGGCTCTGGGCCAGCGGCGACCTCTCGGGCGCCAACGCCGCGTTCGAGTCGGCCTTGGCCGCCGCGCCGAATGACCCGTGGATCCGCCTGGATTTCGCGCGCTTCCTGGCGGGGCAGGGGGAAACCGCCTCGGCCGAAGGCTTGATGGCGCCGGTCGCGGCCGGTAGCGATCCGGAGCAGATCCAGGCCGCCGCCCTGTTCGCCGACCAGCAGGGCCGCCCCGCCGACGCCTTGGCCCTGATCAATCGCGTGCCGCCGGCTCAGGTCACGCCCGCCGTGGCGACCTTGCGCTCGCGCCTGGAGATTGACGCGACGATCGATCAGGCGCGGCGTGGCGGTGGGGCGGGTTACCTGCGAGCCGTGGCGGCGCGCACTGACCTGTCGCCCGAGGTCAGCGGCCGCGTGGCCGTGGCGCTCTACGACCTTGGCGACCAGCAAACGGCCCTGACCCTGGCTCAGCAGACCCTGGTCACGGGCGTGACCGAACCGCCCGCCAGCTATGACGGCATGGTCACCGTCCTGGCTCGGGCCGGACATGACGCCGAAGCGGCGGCCCTGATCCGCCAAGCCGCCGCGCGGGCCAGCTCGTCGCCCCAGGGCGTGCAACAGGTCGCCGACCTGACCGCCTCGCTGGGGGCCGAGCGCGCCGACCGCTTGCGCCAGTCCGGTGATCTGGCCAGCGCCTTCGACGTGTTGTCCGCCGCCTTCGCCGTGGCGCCGCGCAGCACGCGTCTGCTTGCGCCCCTGGGGCGGGTTTATCAGGCTGGCGGCCTGAACGACGACGCCGTGCGGGCGTATGGCGCCCTGTTGCGAGCCAAGCCGGGCGACAAGGAAGGCCTGATCGGTCTCGCTGACGGCTATGCCGCCAAGGGGGACTTCACCTCGGCGCGCGGCGTCGCCGCCCAGGCCTTGTCCGCCTCGCCCCAGGACGCCGACCTCTACCTGCTGCAGGCGCGGATCGAGCGCCAGGCCGGCGACGAGGCCGCCGCCCTGCGAGCTCTCCGAAAGGCCAGGGACTTGCGGCAATCGTCGACGACGCCCGTCATGGGCGGCGGTCTCGACGCGATCCTCGCGCCCGGCGCACCCGCAAACAGCGGTGGGGGATTGGGACCCAACCCGTTCGCGCGCGACCATGCCATGCCGACACCCATTTCAGCTCAGCGCTTTGCTCCGATGGGATCGAGCGCGCCGCTAACGTCCGCCGTCGTTTCGGGCGGCCAGCCGGACCTGCTGAACGTCTCCGCGCCGCGCTCCTATGAAGTCGCCCAAGCCGGACCGTCCTCGGGACCGGCGCCCTATGCCGGCGTCGCCTTTCCGTTCACTGGTCGTGGCGGACGGGGAGGCGAGGCCGCGACACGACCGCCGGCTCCAGCTTACCTCGCGCCCGGCGCCGGCAATCCGCTCGCGCCCCAGGCGGCCGGTGATCCCGTCACCAACGACATCGACCGACAGATCGCCGAACTGACCGCCCGCACCGCCGCCGATGTGTCCGGCTCGGCCAAGATCCGGACGCGTTCGGGCGAGGCAGGCCTGAGCAAGCTGAACGAGCTGTCGGCGCAGGCCTCGGCCGCCACCTCGCTGGGCGGCGCGCGTTTCACCGCCTCGGTCTCGCCGGTCAGCATCGACGCCGGCACGCCCGGCGGCAGCGCCGAGCAGCGGTTCGGCGCCAACCAGATCATCAACGCTCGCGCCATCGTCGGCGCCTTCGCGCCCGTCTATCCCACGCCTGGAACCCAGAGCGCCGCCGGCGCCGCGGTGAACCTGGCGGTCAAGGCCGGACCCGTCGCGGCCGACATCGGCACGACGCCCATCGGCTTCGGCGCGATCGAGGTCGCGGGCGGCGCGTCATGGTCGCCGCGTCTGGGCCGTTCGGGCCAGGGCAAGCTGTGGGTCGAACGTCGGCCGGTCACCGACAGCGTCATCGCCTATGCGGGAACCCGCGACCCGGTGACCGGCCAACGCTACGGCCGCGTGATGCGCAGCGGCGGCGGCGCCAGCCTGTCCTACGACGACGGCGCTTCGGGGCTCTATGGCGACGCCAGCTACAGCCGCTACGACGGCCTGCATGTGCTCGACAACAACGGCTACCAGGTCAACATCGGCGGCTATGTGCGCCCCTACCGGCAAGGCGAGACCGAGATTCAAGTCGGCTTCAACCTCAATCAGCAGGGCTACGACAACAACCAGAACTTCTTCAGCCTGGGCCACGGCGGCTATTTCAGCCCCAAGTCCTTCACCAGCCTGACGACGCCGATCAGCGTCCGGGCGCGAATGGGCGCCTGGCGGTTCAGGGGCGAGGCGGCGCCGGGTTATCAGACCTACAGCCAGGCGGGCGCGGCCTATTTCCCGTTGGATACGGCGCTGCAGAACGAACTCAACGGCCTGGCCGCGCGGGATACCGACGTCTTCGCGCGCTATCTGCCGCAAAGCGCCAGCGGCTTCGGCGTGGCCGGCGGCTTGTCCGGCGACTACCAGTTCCGGCCCGGCACCAGCCTGTCTGGAGCGCTGAACTTCAATACGTTTGGGGATTACAACGAGACGTCCATCAGCGTCAGCGTTCGTCAGACCTTGGGTGAGGGGAGAACCCCGTGAAAAAGCAGACACCCTCGCCAGACGATCTGGACCTGGACCACCTGCGTCGCCGTCAGGTCAGCCGCCAGTGGGCGTCGTTCCTGGCGGCCATGGCTCAGGAGCTGAAGTCGGTCGCCGACGAAACCGGTTCGGCGGCCTTCATGCGGGCGACCGGCGCGCGCGTGGCGCGGCTTCATCCGCTGGCCGCGGTCCAGACGCTTGAGGAGTTGCAAGGAGAGATCAACGCGGCGCTGGGCGCCATGGATTGGGGCTGGTCACAGCTCACCGCCGTCGGAGACCATATCGTCATCACGCATGGGGCCTGTCCCAATGTCCTGGAACACGACAGCGGCCGGGCCTGGCCGCCGCTCATGGCCGAGGTGCTGGCCGGCGCCTACGGGGCGTGGCTCCATGAGCAGGGCAGTCCGGGCGGCAAGACCGTCTGCCTCGACCCGCAGGCTCGACCGCTGGTGTTCGAGCACCGGGCTTAGCGGGTTTTCTGGCGTCGGTTTACCCTGTTGGCTCCAGGGAAGACATCCGGCCGTGAGCCTCAAAGCCTTCCGGGCTCGGATTTTTCGAGGCGGTGGATAAGCGGTGCCTGGGGCAATTTGTCCAACGGTCAGGTCGTCGACTTTACTATAATAGGAGGGGGTCTCGACAGCGCCTCCTGGTGTTGACGAGTCGGAGGTTCAGCGTGCGGGGGCGCTGGATCGGCTACTCACCTCGGCCCCAATTCCGTGCGCCAAGTCGGCGTTCGAAAGGCGGACCGGCAGACGTTCAACCCCCAAGCCGCGCGTTCTTGCGGTGGAGTTCTGTCATGGGCCGCGACATCAATCGTCTCTTCTCGATGATCAATCAGGCGGACCTGCCGTATCAGGTCTTCGAAGACGACAACTGGGACACCGCCGTCACGGTCCCGTCACAGCCGCCGGTTGACGCCAAACCCCAGCTTTCCGAGCCCGTCCGTCCCGCGAACGAGGATGTCGCGCTCGGCGCTCACGCCGGCCTGTTCCGCGCCTACAACGTCGAGGCCGCCCTGGCGCCGGCCCAGGGAACGCTTCTGGCCGACATCTTCAACCGCATGACCAGCGGCCGCTAGATCGCTCGCCCTGATCGGGGCGGCGGCGCGGGCGGCGCCAGGTAGGTTCGCGGCCCGGCTTTCTCCACCTTGAGGTCGAGAAGACTCGTGATCATCGCCAGGGCTTCGGCAGGCTTGTTCAGCTTGAACCGACCGGTGACCTGAAGATCGCCCATCCGCGGATCGCGCAGCGTCAAAGCCTGCGGACTATAGCGATTGAGCCGGGCCACTACGTATTTCAACGGCATGTTGTCGGCTTCGAGCCAGTCGCCACGCCAGGCGTCATAGCTGTCAGCCGCCAGGCGTCCGCGACTGCTCGTGTGGTCGGAGGCTAGCAGCAGCCATTCGCCTTGGCGCAGCGTGCGGGGGGGCGCGCCGCCTTGCGATACGCGAACCACGCCCTCGAACACCCGGACCTCGACGGCGCTATCGACCTTGTCGACCTCGAACACCGTGCCGACCGCCGTCACCTTGGCGTCGCCGGCCATGACGTTGAACGGCCGATGCCGGTTCTTGGCGACCTCGAACACGGCGTCGCCCCTGCGCAGGTAGATGTCGCGGGTCGCGTGGCTGTAGGCGACGCTGGCGTGGCTGTCGGCGTTGAGGCGAACGGTCGAGGTGTCGCTGAGCACGTGATCGGCCCGCACGCCCAGCGCCGTCGCCAGCTCGATCGGCGGCGCCGCGCGTTCGGTGACAAGGCGTGAGCCCAGGAAACCACCGCCCACGAGGACCAATACGCCGGCGGCGATCAGACCGGCGCGGGACCAGCCGCTCAGGACGACGTGACGGCGAGGGGAGGGAGCCAGCGGCTCGGTCGGCTCCGCGCGAAGGCGATCGACGGCCTCCAGCAACGCGGTGTCACGCAGGGTGTGGCGCAGCGCGGCGAAGGCCGCCGCGTGATCGGACGAGGCGTTCAGCCAGACGGCCAGCTCACGGCGCTCCGCGTCGGATAGCTCGTCCAGCCGGTCGATCCAGTCGGCGGCCTCTTCCATCACGCTCAGGTCGTTGTCGTTAGCGCTCACGAGTCGCCCCCTTCCAGTCGGCGGCGTCGCCGGTCGCGGCGTCCATCACTCCGGCCAGTTCGGCCATGGCGCGGACAAGATGCTTCTTCACGGTTTCCAGGTTCAGGTCGAGGTCTTCGGCGATCTTCTGCCGCGACTGGCCGTCCACGTGCCGGCGGACGAACACCTCGCGGCGGACCGGAGACAGGCGGCGCAGAGCGGTCTCGAAGACGGCCACCCGCTGCTTGTGCTCCAACACTTCGTCGGCCAGGGGCAGCTCGCAGCCATAGTCGGTTTCGCCGAGGCCCTCCTCGCGGCGATCGCGCCGAGCCTGGGCGTAGATCAGCGAGTCGGCCACGCGATAGGCGTAGGCCAGCGGTTGGAGGATGTCCTGTTTGTGGCTTTGCTCGATCACCATCAGCAGGGTCTGCTGGAGGATGTCCTCCGCTCGCGACGGATCACCGTGGCGTCGGGCGATATAGCCGAGGAGTTTGTGTTCATGGGGCCTCAACTCCGCCAGGGGGTCGATCATCGCGTTTCCACCGGGCCGTGCGCCGCCTCGTAGGAAGGTAGAGGTGCGGGAAGGGCGATCGGGGACAGGGGCGCGTCAAAATTCATAGGCGACGCCCAGGGTGACTGTGCGGCCGCTGCGGGTGCGCGCCAGCAGGCGATTGGCGGCGATGTCGGTGTACTGGTCGATCGCCTGGTCGGTGAGGTTCAAGCCCTCGACCATCATCTTCAGCCGGCGTCCGATATTGAGATGGGCGGCGGCGTCGATGTTGTTCATGGCGTGATAGCCCGAACCGATGTTGCCGTTGCCACCGGCCCCGTCGAGATAGCCGTCGCGATAGGCGCTGGAGACCCGGGCGCCCCAGCGGGCGCTCTCGTAGTAGAGCGTGGCGTTCCAGGTCCAGCGCGACAATTGCGGCAGGTCCAACAGGATCGACTTACCGTCGATGATCGCATCGGTGCGGCCGTGGGCGTAGGTAATGTTGCCAGTGAAGCCCAGCTTGTCGAGCGGAGCGGGCAGGAAGTCGAAATCGCGCTGCCAGGCCAGCTCGACGCCCTGGATCGAGGCTCCATCGCCGTTCACGGGGCGCACGACATTGTACATGATCGAACCGGTCTGCCCCGGATTGAGAAACTGCAAGGGATAGCCCGTGGAGCCATAGGGCACGGTCTCTTCCTCGGAGGTGATGAAGGACTCCATGGTCTTGTGAAAGACGCTGATCGCCAGGGCGCCGGCATGGCCCTGGTAGAATTCCAACGACGCCTCGATCGAATTGGCCATGAACGGCCGCAGATCCGGATTGCCGACCGTGATCGTGCCACCGAACGGCGCGGCGTCGACACTGGCCGCGGCCCGAAGATCCGAAAGGCTGGGGCGACTGATGTCGCGATTGGCGGCCAGGCGCAGGACGATGTCGTCGTCGAGATCCCAGGCCAGGTTCACGGCCGGCAGCACCCCGTTGTAGCGGTGGGCGATCACGGCTGGCGCCAGGGTCACGCCGTTACTGACCATGCCAGCCGAGGTCAGGCGGGTGTTGTAATAGCGTAGGCCCGCATCCGCTCGCAGCCGTCGTCCGGCCAGTTCACCGTCGAACAGGTACTGGACATAGGCGGCGGCGGTCTTTTCGGTCAGCGAGTAGTCGGACCCCGGCTGGTCGTCGATCTGCGACAGGTCGCGCTTCTGGCCGAGCAGGGCGTAGACCGCATCGACGTCGCCGACCACATAGGGGATCAGCGAGCGCTCGTCGGAGACGAACTTCATGCTCGTCGGCAGGATCGGGGTGCCGTCGTAATCGACCCGGTTGCGGCGCTGGTAGCCGTCGTTGCGGAACAGCTTGTACTGGGCGCCCGCCTTCAGCGTGGACCGTGATCCCGCTGCGTAGGTGAGGTCGAGCCGGCCGGTCGTGAAATCGTTGACGATCTCGTCCTCGCGCGTATCGGCCCGCATCAGGCTCCAGGCGTTCGGATCGGCGGGGTTGAAGCCGTAGGTATTGATCCCGTCGCGCCCCGGACCGCGCAGGTCGAACGAGAACGCCTTGTTGCTGGCCTGCAGGAAGACCTTGTCGAACACTGGGCCTTCGAAGTCCGAGCGCGAATGGCCGACCATGCCGCTGATTTCCAGATCGTCGGTCAGCCGAGTGCGGCCATTGACCGCGACCTGGGTGAAGACCGTCGAGTCGGTCGAGTGCTTGTGCTCGCTGCGCAGGTCGACGCCGTCGAAGGCCGCCTGGACCATGTCATCGCCGCGGATGGTCACGCTGTTCAGGCGCTGGGTTCCGATGACGTCGCCTGTCAGGCCGTTCTTGCCGGCCGAGGCCAGGGAGAACTCATTGCGATCGTTGCTCAGTCGTCCGTAGAGCAGGTCGACATCAAGGCTGGTGTCGGCGCTGGGACGATACTGCAAGGCGGCGGTGACGCCCAGGCGCTCGCGGTGATCGAACCAAGTCGAATAGGTCTGGGCCTGAGGCGCGCGAACCCGGTCATTTCCCGTGGCGTTGGCCAACCGATCGCGGTCGGCGGCCGAGACGCCGGGGCCGATATTGGCCGCCGCGACGTTGATCGGGGTCCAACCCCAGTTGCGATAGCCGTATTCGTTGACGTCGCTCTCGCTATAGGCGGCCGAAACCAGCACGCCGACGTCGCCCCAGCGGTTGGAAATCAAGCCCGCAAGCCGTGGCGTGATCCCGTCGGTGACGCTGTTGCCCAGGGCCTTGGCCGACAGGGCGGCCTTGAAGCCGGGATAGTCGAAGGGCTTGGCGGTCCGCAGCTCGACCGTGCCAGCCACGCCGCCCTCGTCCTCGTCCACCGCATAGGCCTTGCGGACGGTCACCCGGTTGAACAGCTCCGAGGCGAAGATGCTGTAGTCGAAGGCGCGCGTGCGGCTGACCGAGCCGCGATTGTCGAAGCCCGAGGCTGTCGAGGCCGAAACCTCCATGCCGTTCAGCTGGGTGCGGGTGAAGTCGGGGCCCAGGCCGCGTAGGGCGATTTGACGACCCTCGCCGGTGTCGCGCGAGATTGTCACGCCCGGAATGCGTTGCAGGGACTCCGCCAAGTTCAGGTCGGGAAAGGCGGCGATGTCCTCGGCGACGATGACGTCCTGGGCGCCCAACGCTTGGCGCTTGAGATCGCGGGCCTGAACCAGACTGCCGCGAAAGCCGGTGACGATGACCTGCTCGACCTCGACCGGCGCATCGGCCGCCGCCGGGGCTTCCTTGGCGGACGGGGTGGGATGAAGGCTCCAGGGGTCGGCTTCGCGCAGGACATAACCGCCCGCGACGGACTTCATCCGCAGACCTTCGCCGCTGATCAGCTGGGCCAGGGCGCTCTCGGGCGGTAGAACGCCGAACACCCGTCGCCCGCGCTTGCCGCGAATGTCGACGAAGGTCATCACCGGCGCGTCGGCCTGTTGGGAAAAGGTGCGCAGGGCGTTGGCCAGGTCGCCCTGACTAATGTCGAACTGGCGTGGCGGCGGCTGGCTCTCGGCGTGCGCGGACGGCGTCAGGCTGGACAGCAGCAGGGCGAGCGCGAGCGCAGGGAGCGACGGCCGGGTGAGCAAAGCCGCCTTTCGCCACTCCATGTTTCGCAGTCGATCATCACGTTACGCCCGGTGCGTCTCCTAGCCGGATCGCATGTCACTTATTTGAAGCTTCACGCTTAACGGCGAAGCTTCAGCCGGAGGTTGGGCTGGCGCCCAAATCCGGTCATCCGCAGGTGGTCGGCCTCGAAATCGACCACCGCATAGGCGGTCTCCTCGGTGTCGAGCATGCCCTTGAGGTTCACGCAGTGCAGGCCGGCGGTCTCGCCGTAGTTGCCGTCGTGATTGTGGCCGTTGATCCAAACCTTGGCGGCGCGTTGGCGCACGACGAGATCGGTCACCTCGGCGGCGTTCCACAGATTGTGCGGGTTCGCCGGGAAGATCGGGAAGTGGCAATAGAGCGCCGCCTTCAGGCCGCGCCGCCCGGCGTCGGTCAGGGTCGCGTCGATCCATTTGAGCTGGGTCTCGCCGATCCCGCCGTCCCAGTCGGGGGCGCCGGGAAAGCGTTCGCGGTGCAGGCGCTGGCTCAGCGCAAGCTGAGGGCTACCGGCAGGCCAGCCGTATTCGCTGAGGTCGTTGCCGTCGAGGGCCAGGAACACCCAGCCGTGGGTCTCGAAACTGTAGTAGCGGGCCGGCATGTCCAGACGGGCGGCGACCAGGGCCTTCTTGTCGTCGTCGACCGCGAAATCGTGATTGCCCAGCACGAACCGCCACGGATGGCGCAGGGCGTCGATCGCCGGCTGCTGGGCGTCGAAACTGGCCCATCCCTTGTCGATGAAGTCGCCCAGATGGACTACGTGATCCAGGTCCAGGGTGTTGAAATAGTCGACGGCCGCCCGCAGCTTGCCCGGCGCGCGCCGATACATCCGCGCTCCGTTGTCGTCCTGGTCGGCGTACTGACAATCGGCGATGGCGCCGATCCGAAACGGCCGGGAAGCGGCGAGGGCAGAGGACGCGGAGAGCGCCAGCCCCGAAGCCAGGAACGTGCGCCGGTCGAGAAGGGGACGAGCCAAGGCGGCCTCCGGTGTCTGGATACGAAAATCCCGTCCGGCGCGCAGGGGGCGACGCGCCGGACGGGTCCTCTATCGACGAACCTAGAACTCGTAGGTCGCGCCGATCAGGATGGTCCGGCCGCTGCTGGTGTTGACCGTGGTGCGCTTGGCCGTGACGTCGGTGTACTGAATGCTGTGCTGGTTGGAGAGGTTGATACCCTCCAGGGTCAGCTTCAGCTTCGGCATGACGTTGTAGTGGGCGGCGAAGTCGATGTTGTTGGTCGCCTTCACGCCGCTGCCGATGTTGCCGTTGCCGCCAGCGCCGTCGAGGTAATCGTCACGATAGGCGCTGGAGAGGCGCATGCCCCAGGTGTCGGTCTCGTAGTAGACCGTGGCGTTGGCGCTATACTTCGACAGGTTGGGCAGCGACAGGGTGACCCAGTTTCCGCTGATCAGCACAGGCGAAGAGCCGTCGGCATAGGTGCCGTTGGCCACGACGCCCAGGTGATTGAACGGCGCCGGCAGGAAGTCGAAGTCGCGCTGGAAGGCGATCTCGAGGCCCTGGATGTCGGCGCCTGGACCGTTCACCGGACGGCTGACATTGTACATGATCGAGCCGTCCTGGCCCGGCAGCAGGAACGACAGCGGGAAGCCCGTCTGCGAGTAGGGCACCACGCTGGTCTGGCTGGTGATGAACGACTTCAGCTTCTTGTAGAACACGCCGACCGAGAAGAACCCGACGCGACCGTTATAGAACTCCAGCGAACCTTCCATCGAGTCCGAGGTGAACGGCGTCAGGTTCGGGTTGCCGGTGCTGACCGTGCCGCCGAACGGAGCGGTCGTCAGTGAGCCGGCGGCGGCCAAGTCGCCCAGGGCCGGGCGGCTGATGTCGCGATTGGCGCTGAAGCGGGCGACCATGCCGTCATTGATGTCGACGGCGACGTTCAGGGCCGGCAGCAGGCCGTCGTACTTGTGCTTGATCGACACTGGCTGGAGGCTGGTGCCGGTGTTGAGCATGCCTTCCGAGGTCAGGTCCGTGGAGTAGTAGCGCAGGCCGGCGTTGGCCCGCACGCCCTTGTCCAGGATCGTCGTGTTCAGGTCGTACTGCAGATAGGCCGCCTGGGTCTCCTCGGTCACGGTGTAGTTGGTGCCTGGGGTGGCGTACTTGGCGCCGGCGCCTTGCAGATCGCGAACCTGGCCGATCAGGGCGTAGACTTGGTCGACGTCGCCGACGACGTAGTTGCCCAAGGTCTTGAACGGAACCGTCATCTTCAGATTGTTGGGGATGACGGTGTTGGCCGGAACGTTCTTGAACTGCTTGTCGCCCCATTGAGCGCCGCTGTTGACGAACTTCTTGTACTCGACACCGCCCTTGAAGATGGAGGTCTCGGTGGCGGCGAAGGCCACGTCGAACTGGGCGTTGGTGTATTCCGAGGAGATGCGGTTCTCTTGGGTGTCCATCCGCATCAGGTCCCACTTGCTGGGATCGGTGATGCCGGCGTCATAGGTGTTGACGGGCATTTCCGGACGGTCGTCGAAGCTGAAGGCGTGGTTCTTGGATTCCAGGAACACCTTATCGAACACCGGCAGGCTGTAGTCCGACTTCGAATAACCGATCAAGCCCTTGACCAGCAGCTTGTCCGTCGCCTGGTAAGAGCCGTTCAGCGAGGTCTGGTAGAACTTGGTCTTGTCTTCCTCGCGGTTGAACTCGCTGCGCAGGTCCACGCCGGTGTAGCTGGAGGCGACCAGGGTGTTGCCCTGGATCACGGCGCTCTGCATCACCTGGGTGCCGGTGATGTTGCCGGTCAGGCTGTTGATGCCCGAGGTGGCCAGCGAGAAGTCCTGGCGGCTGTTCTCGAGCTGGCTGTACAGGGCGTCGAAGCCCAGCTTCAGCTTGTCGCCGGGTTCGTACTGCAGCGACAGGGTCGCGCCCAGGCGTTTGCGGCGGTCGTACCAGGTCGAATAGGTGTCGGCCTGCGGCGCGAAGATGGTCGGGGTGGCGGCCGTCAGCTTGGCCGCGTCGGCGGCGCTGACGCCCGCGCCGATGTTGCCCGGATTGGCGCGGATGGCGCCCCAGTTGAAGCTGCGATAGCCGAACTCGTTGGAGTCGTTGACGCCGTAGGCCACCGAGGCCAGGGCCCCGAAATCGCCCCAGCGGTTGGAGATCAGGCCGACCACGCGCGGCGTGACCTTGTCATCGGCGTGGCTGTTCTGCTGGGCCTTGGCCGACAACACGGCCTTGAAGCCCGGATAGTCGAACGGCTTGGCCGTGCTCAGCAGGACGGTGCCGCCGATGCCGCCTTCGTCCTGTTCGGCCGCCAGCGACTTCTGCACGGTCACGCGGTCGAACAGTTCCGAGGCGAACAGGCTGTAGTCGAAGGCGCGGGTGCGGCTGACGCCGCCGCGGTTGTCCATGCCCGAGGCGGTGTTGCCCAGCACTTCCATGCCGTTCAGCTGGGTGCGGGTGAAGTCGGGGCCCAGGCCACGCAGGGTGATCTGGCGACCTTCGCCGGAGTCGCGCGAAATGGTCACGCCGGGGATGCGCTGCAGCGACTCGGCCAGATTCAGGTCGGGGAAGGCGGCGATGTCTTCGGACACGATGACGTCGCTGGCGCCGACCGCGTCGCGCTTGAGGTCACGAGCGTGGGCGAGGCTGCCGCGGAACCCCGTGACGACGATCGTATCGACTTCGTCGGCGCCGGGCTGGGCCGGCGCGGCGTCGGCGGCCAGGGCCTGGCCGGCGGCGAGGGCCAACAGGCCCGTCGCCAGCATGGTGGTGGTCATCCATTTGGATTTCGCGAGATTGCGCATGGTCTATCCCCGATCGGTCGCTTTCGGGGACCATCCCGAGCGCCGTCGGGAGGGGAGAGTTCCGGGCCACACGTTCGGGGACCGGGTTTTATGTGAAGTGTTTTTGACAGCGTGTGGCGTTACATCCGTATACGGAAGCCTGCGCCGAGGGCGCCGCGCCCGCGATCGTCCTCCAGGGGACCTATCGTTTCCGTCGAGGCGAGAAACGGCGCCTTTATTTCCGGCGATGTGCAAATCCGCACAGTCACGCTGCGGGCCCTGCGACATGGTCCAGGCGTAGGCCGCGACGAGCACAGTCCGGGCGGCTGCAGAACGTCTCTGTCGATCGCCATCGTTGGAGTGCCGCCAAAACCTACACCGCATTCGGCCTGACACCGCGGGCCGTTTCGCCGCCTTTCGGACCCGGCTGCCCCATCGGTCGGGTCCGTCTTCCCCAACACACCCAGGAGCCTCGCCATGTCTCTCGACACAGCCGCCCTCAGGGCGGATCAAGACGCCTTCTCCGGTGCGCTCGCCTCTGATCCGGCGGCGAGCATTCTCAGGCATGCCGTGAAGATCTGGGCCAGTGACCACGGCATCGCCGGCGACGACCTGTCCCGCTTGACCCATATGGTCGTGGATTTCGCGAGTTCGGCGATCCGCGACTGCGAGCGCCGGGCCCACCCTCTTGTCTAGGCTGACGGAAGAGGCGCCTTGCGCGTCCGGGCCAGATGCGAAGAGCGCCTGGGAGCCGAAGACGCCGCAGGACCAGAGCTTCTGGGCCAGCATGATGGCGGCCGACAGGCGGCTGGCCGAACTGCGGCGCGTGATCGATCAGGTCGCGGCGGAAGCGATTTCACACGAGACCTGCGTGGCGGCTTCGCAAGGTTCCGATCCCCGTCTCGGCCCCCGTCTCGGCGAGGACCGACACGCGACCGAGGACTCCTGATCCTCGCCATCAGATGAAGCGCCCAAGTCGTGGCGGCTTCCTACGCAGCCATCACGCCTTGCCCTTGGGGGAGGGCGGTCGGATGAGCGCCGGCTCCTGCTTCGCTCGGCGAAAAGGCGGCGCTCATCCGACTTATTCCGTTGGCCTATCGAGCGGCGGACCTCAGCCCATGCGTCAGGGCTTGGGCCGCGATCGCGGCCTGGGTCCGGTTGTGCACATTGAGCTTGCGCATCAGCGCGGTCATGTGGGCCTTGACCGTGGCTTCGGCGATGCCGAGGTCGAAGGCGATCTGCTTGTTGAGCAGTCCCGAATTGACGCCTTCCAGGACCTTCATCTGGGTCGGCGTGAGACCGCCAAACGCCGTCTCCAGATCCCGGTCGATTACGCGGACGTCCGTCGTGGTCATGCCTGAACCCCTCTGCTTCATCCCTACACACCCCTCCTCTCGAGAGGGGTGAAACGCCCGTTGTTTTGTCGGCCGATCGTGTTCGGCGAATCCGGGTCGTGCAATGTGATGGTAGCGCTATCTGTTGGACAAGTTCAAGCGATATTGACGATGTGAGCGTGAACATTGCGCCCTGATCGTCGTCATGCGAAAACCTGTCATACAGATTTTGATGCGACATTGGCGTCCATCGAACTGGAGACCGATGGATGAGCGAAGGCCGTTTAGCCGACCGGGCCTATACGGGCATCGTGGAGATGATCAACGCCGATGGCTTGGCGGTGGGCGATCGTTTGCCGTCCGAGGCTCGCCTGGCGGAAATCTTCGGCATGTCGCGCACGGTCGTGCGCGAAGCGCTGGTGCGATTGGCGGCCGACAGCATCACCGAGGCGCGGCGCGGGGCGGGATCCTTCGTCAAGAACCGCCCGTCCGACAAGCTGGGCGCCTATATGCCGCTCTCCGAGCTGCCTTCGACGCTTGGCAGCTACGAGGTGCGCTTCGTGCTGGAGGCCGAGGCGGCGCGGCTGGCGGCGGCGCGGCGATCGGCCGAAGAGATGGCCAGTATCGAGGAGGGCCTCCAGCAACTGCGCGCCGCGCTGCTGTCGAACGCGCCGGCGCATGTCGAAGACATGGAGCTTCATCGCCGCATCGTGCTGGCGACCGCCAACCCCGCCTTTCTGATGGCGTTCGAAGCGCTTCAGTCCGACGTCGACCGGATCATGCGCGCCGGCGTCGGCATTTCGCGCTCGCGACCGCCGGAGGCCATCGGCGAGATGATGCGCGAGCATGAGATGATCGTTGAAGCGATCCGCGCGCAGGACGGCGACGGCGCGGCCCTGGCCATGCGCTGGCATCTGTCACAAGGTCGAAAACGGCTCATGCCCTGACGGGCGTTCCCCGTGGCGGGCTTGATCGTCGCGCGCCCTCAGCCAGGCCAGCGTGGCCTCGCACAGTTGCCGGGGCGAAGCGATAGCCGTGAGCAGGAGAGCTGCTTCGTCCGCCCCTGGACGCTCCAATGTCGCCAATTGGCTGCCCAGCAGGCTGGCCGGCATATAATGATCGGTCCGATGATCGAGGCGGCGCTGAAGCTCGTCAGAACTGACATCCAGCAGGACGAACCGGGCAGGCGCCGATATCGCCGCGCGAAGGCGGTCGCGATAGCCGCGCCGTAGAGCCGAACAGGCGGCCACGACCCTTCCGCCCGACGCCAGGGCTTGATCCATGGCGCCGCCCAACCGGTCGAGCCAGGGCCAGCGGTCGTCGTCGGTAAGCGGTTCGCCGGCGCTCATCTTGGCGATGGCGACCGGATCGTGAAACGCGTCGCCGTCCAGGAACGGACAGTCGAGCGCTTGGGCGAGAACGCCGCCGAGGGTCGTCTTTCCGCTTCCGCTCACCCCCATGACGATGATGGCGGTGGGCGCGGATCCGGCGGGAGGCGAGGGCGGCTGCAAGCGGCTTCCTTGGGCTGATCGGGGACGAGCGCTGTCTTGGGTCGGCCGGCCAGCCGAGTAGTTGTAGATCTGGTTTTAGGGACAAGCTTATCGAGCGAGAACTACGACCATGGTCGTGGATGGCGACCCGCTTGCGACCCCTTATCCGTAGCTGGGCGAAACTCAGGGAAGCGGCATGAAAGTGGTTTTACTGGCGGCGGTGATCCTGGCGGCCGCGCCCGCGTCTTCGGCGATCGCCGCGACCCAATCGGTTCTTCTCACCGCGCCCGACGATCCGCGCGCGATCAGCGTGAAGGGCGTCGGCGACGGTCGCGCCGATGATACTCAAGCCGTCCAGAGCGCCATCGACGCGGCGCGCGACAAGACCGGTCATGGCGTGGTGTTCCTGCCGTCCGGCCGCTATCGCCTGAGCCGCAGCATCCTGGTGCCGCCCGGCGTGCGCATCTTCGGCGTCGGCGCGACGCGGCCCGTCTTCGTGCTCGGCCCCAACACCCCGGGCTTCCAGAAGGGCGTGGGCACGATGATCGTGTTCACGGGCGGCGACCAGTACGCCGTCGGCCGCATTCCCGTGCCGGTTCCCACCGTGGTCGGCGCCAAGGACGAGGTGCGCGACGCCAATTCCGGGACCTTCTATTCGGCGCTGAGCAATGTCGATGTCGAGATCGGCGCGGGCAACCCGGCCGCGGCGGCCGTCCGGTTCCGCATGGCCCAGCACGCCTTTCTCAGCCACATGGATTTCCGCCTGGGTTCGGCCTTCGCCGGCGTCTACCAGGCCGGCAACATCATGGAGGACGTCCACTTCCACGGCGGCCGCTACGGGATCGTCACCGAGAAGACCTCGCCGGCCTGGCAGTTCACCCTCATCGACTCCACCTTCGACGGCCAGCGCGACGCGGCGATCCGTGAGCACGAGGTCGACCTGACGTTGGTCAACGTGGCGATGCGCAACGTACCCGTCGGCATCGACATCGACAGCGGCTACAGCGACTCCCTTTGGGGCAAGAACGTGCGCTTCGAGAACGTCTCGAAGGCCGCCGTCGTCATCTCCAACGAAGACACCGTCTTCACCCAGGTGGGCTTCGACAACGCCGTGGCGTCCAACACCCCGGTGTTCGCGCGCTTTCGCGACAGCGGCAAGACCGTGGCCGGGAAGGGCCGGGCCTATCGGGTGGCTTCGTTCACCTACGGTCTGACTTTGCCGGGCCTGGGCCAGATGGGCGAGTACAAGACGAACGTGGACCTGGCCTCGCTGCCGTCACTGCCGGCGACTTCGACGCCGGCTCTTCGTTCACTGCCGCCGGTGGCCGAATGGACCAACGTCAAGACCTTGGGTGTGAAAGGCGACGGCCAGACCGACGACACCGCCGCCTTGCAGAGCGCGATCAACACCCATCGCGTGCTCTATCTGCCGATCGGCTTCTACAGGGTCACCGACACCCTGAAGCTGCGTCCCGACACCGTGCTGATCGGCCTGCATCCTGCCGTGACCCAACTGGTCATTCCCGATGACAACCCCCGCCATGCCGGTGTCGGCGCCGTGACGCCCATCCTGGAAACACCGAAAGGCGGCGACAACATCCTGTCGGGGATCGGGCTGTTCACCGGACGCGTCAATCCACGGGCCTCGGCGCTGCTGTGGCGGTCGGGCGAGACTTCGCAGGTCACCGACGTCAAGATCATGGGCGGCGGCGGCACGCCCACCATGGATGGCAAGCCGCTAGGCGCGCTCCAGGCCCGCAGCGGCGATCCGGTGGCCGACGGCCGCTGGGACGGCCAGTACCCCAGCATTTGGGTGACCGACGGCGGCGGTGGCACGTTCGCCAATGTCTGGAGCCCGAACACCTTCGCCTCGGCCGGCTTCTACATCTCCGACACCAGTACGCCCGGGCACATCTACGAGGTGTCGGTCGAGCACCACGTGCGCAACGAGTTCGTGCTCGACAACGTCCAGAACTGGGAATTCCTGGCGCCGCAGACCGAGCAGGAGGTCGGCGACGGGCCGGACGCCGTCTCGCTGGAGGTGCGCAATTCGCGCAACATCCTGTTCGCCAACTACCATGGCTATCGGGTGACGCGGTCCTACCACCCCGCCGAAACGGCGGTGAAGCTGTTCAACTCGTCCGATATCCGATTCCGCAACGTCCATATCAACGCCGAGAGCGGCGTGGCCCTGTGCGATGCGATCGGTTGCGGCACCTATCTGCGGGCCAGCAAATATCCGTTCGAGAACGCGATCCAGGACAAGACCCGCAAGCTGGACGTCCGCGAGCGCGAATTCGCCGTGCTGGACGTCACCAACACGGCTCCGGCCGCGTCTTCGGCCAGCGACGCCAAGGTGCGGAAACTGGAGACCGGTTTCTGGTCGATCTCCGGCGCCACGGTGGACGCGGACGGCGCGCTCTATTTTGTCGAGAAGCGTTTCCAACGGATCTATCGCTGGACCCAGGCCAAGGGCCTGGAGGTGGTGCGCGACAACGCGCTGGATCCCACCAACCTGGCGGTGGATCGCTCTGGCAAGCTCCTGGTGGTGTCGTCGTTCGGCCCCCAGGCCAGCGTCTATTCGATCGATCCGAACGGCCCCAAGGACCAGATGACGCCGATCGCGCCGACGGCCTCGGCTCCGCGCGCGGGGACCCAAACGCTGCTTCCGGTCAACTGGTGGAACAACGGCGAATTCAGGGACCAGTACGACCCGGCTTCCGACCAGTTCACGACCTTGGCGCAGATGTTCGCCCGCGACGTCGGGCAACCGAAACCGCAGGAATACGTCTCGCCCGACGGCAGTATGTCATTGCCCGCCTTCCGGGTGTGGCAACAAGGTCCGCCCGACCATGTCGGCTGGCGCTGGGCTGACAGTCTGCAGGCCAATGGCTTGATCGGTGGCAAGATCGGCGAGCGGGTGTTCGTCACCAACGGCTCCGAGAACAAGACCTACAGCGGCAAGATCGGCTCGGGTGGGACGTTGACCGACCTGAAGGTGTTCGCCAACCGGGGCGGGGAGAGCGTCGCGGTCGACGCTCAGGGCCAGGTCTTTGTCGCCAACGGCCAGATCTTCAAATACGCCGCCGATGGCCGGCCGACCGGGCGCATCGACCTGCCCGAACGGCCCCTGCAGCTGATCTTCGGCGGTCCGGGTCGGCGCACCCTCTTCGTCCTGACCCACCACACGCTCTATGCTGTGACGCCATGACGCGCGCCGATGACAAACCGATGCGTCCCGTTGCAGCTTGAAAACGCGCGCGGGTGAAACGCCATACTCCCCTGACTGTCCCGGCCCCGCGCCGGGACGTTTTTTCGTGAGGTCTGTAATGCGAGGCTGGTTGGCGACGGGAATGGCGGCCTTGGTTCTGCTGCTGGCGACCAGCGTGCCGGCGGCGGCTTCGACATCGGCCTTCGCGGTGATGCCGGACGATCCCAGCGCCGTGGTGGTTCGCGCCGTCGGCGACGGCCGCGCCGACGATACCGCCGCGCTGCAGAACGCGATTGACGCGGCCGCGGCCAAGGATGGCGGCGGTCTCGTTTTCCTTCCGTCGGGTCGCTACCGGATCAGCAAGACGCTCTTCCTGTGGCCGGGCGTACGCGTGTTCGGGGTCGGCGCTAACCGGCCGCTAATCCTGCTCGCCGACAACGCGCCGGGGTTCCAGAAGGGCCTGGCCAACATGGTGATCTTCGCCGGGGCGAAACGCGATCCGGCGCGCCGCGTGGCGTTCCCACCGCTCGGCAGCGTGCCCTTCGACAAGGACGTGGCCGACGCCAATCCCGGCACCTTCTATTCGGCGATGAGCAACATCGACTTCAAGATCGGCCGAGGCAATCCGGCCGCGACGGCGATCCGCTTCCACGCCGCCCAACACGCTTATCTCAGCCATATGGACTTCGACATCGGCTCGGGCATGGCGGGCCTGTATCAGGTCGCCAACGAGGCCGAGGACCTGCATTTCAGGGGTGGCCGTTACGGCATACTGGCAGAGAAGACCTCGCCGGCTTGGGGCTTCGTGCTGCTGGACTCGACGTTCGAAGGTCAACGCGACGCGGCGATCCGCGAACACGAGGCCGGCCTGACCCTGGTCAATGTGGCCATGCGGGACACGCCGGTCGGGATCGAGATCGACCGGGGCTACGGCGACTGGCTTTGGGGCAAGGACGTTCGCTTCGAGAACGTGTCGAAGGCCGCGGTCGTGATCTCCAACGAGAACAACGTCTACACCCAGGTCGGCTTCGAGAACGCCGTAGCCAGTAACACCCCGGTGTTCGCGCGCTTCCGCGACAGCGGCAAGACCGAACCGGGCAGGGGGCGCGCCTATCGCGTCGCCACGTTCAACCACGGCCTGACGCTGCCAGGCCTCGGCCAGATGGGCGTCTACAAGACGGACATGAAGGCTGAGGCGATCCCCGGCCTTCCGGCGCCGCGCTCTCCAGCGATCCGCACCCTGCCGCCCACGTCCGAGTGGTTCAATGTCCGTGGGCTGGGCGCCAAGGGCGACAACGCCACCGATGACACAGTCGCCATTCAGAAGGCGATCGACGCCCATCGCGTCGTCTATTTCCCGGCCGGCTTTTATCGGGTCACCGACACCTTGAAGCTGCGACCGGACACCGTGTTGGTCAGTCTGCATCCGAGCTTGACGCAGATCGTGCTGCCCGATCGCACGCCAGGCTATCAGGGCGTCGGCGCCCCCAAGCCGCTGGTCGCGTCGGCCGCCGGAGGCGACGCCATCGTCTCGGGACTGGGCCTCAATACCGGCGGGATCAACCCGCGCGCCACGGCTCTGTTCTGGACCGCCGGCGCCAACTCGATGGTCAATGACGTCAAGTTTCAAGGCGGTCACGGCACCAACCTCCACGACGGCACGCGGTTCAATCCCTACAACGCCAACGCCACGGCCGACGCCGATCCGGCCAAGCGCTGGGCGGGCCAGTATCCCAGCCTGTGGGTGACCAACGGCGGCGGCGGAACCTTCGCCAACCTCTGGAGCCCCAGCACCTACGCCTATTCGGGTATCTATGTGTCCGACACCCAGACACCCGGCCATGTCTACCAGGCCTCGGTCGAGCACCATGTGCGCAGCGAGATCAGCCTCAACCGGGTCGCCAACTGGGAATTCCTGGCGCCGCAGACCGAGGAGGAGGCGGGGGAAGGCGAGGACACTGTCTCGCTGGAGATCCGCGACTCGCACGACATCCTGGTCGCCAACTATCACGGCTACCGGGTCACCCGGACGCGACGTCCCGCGCCCGCGGCGGTCAGGGTCTACAACTCCCATGACATCCGCTTTCGCAACGTGGCGGTGAACGGCGAAAGCGGTGTCGGGACCTGCGACGAGAACGGCTGCGCGACCTTCGCGCGCCTGACCAAGTATCCCTACGAGAACGCCATCCAGGACGTCACCAGCGGCCTTGAGGTACGCGAGCGCCAGTTCGCGGTGCTGGACTTGCCCGCCAATCCGCCGCCGGTCGCGTCCTCGGTCTTCCCCGCCGGGGCCACGGTGGAGAAACTGGGCGATGGGTTCTATTCCGCGGGCGGCGGAGCGGTGGATGCGGCGGGGACGCTGTACTTCACCGACCGGCGCAATCAGCGCATCTACAGCTGGTCGGCCGAGCGCAAGCTGTCGATCGTGCGCGACAACACCCTGGATCCGGTCAATCTGGCGGTCGACGCCTCGGGCAATCTGCTAGTGCTGTCGTCGGACGGGCGCGACGGTTCGGTCTACAGCTTCAAACCGGGCACGCCCGACACCGAGGTCAGGGTGATCGCGCCGACCCCGGCGGCCGACCATCCAAGCGCGGCGACCGTGCTGCCGGTCAACTGGTGGAACAACGGCGAGTTCAAGGATCAGCTGGATCTCCAGACCTATCAGTTCACCACCCTGGCCGAGATGTTCGCCCGCGACATGGCGCTGCCGAAGGCCAGGGAATACGTCTCGCCCGACGGCAGCCTGACCTTGCCGGCCTTCCGCGTCTTCCAGCAGGGACCGCCCGACTTCCGGGGCCTTCGCTTCTCGGATTCGCTCGACACCTACGGCTTCACCACCGCCAAACCCGGGCAGCGAGTGTTCATCGCCAACAGCTCGGAGAACAGGACCTACAGCGGCCTCGTCGGACCACATGGCGCGATCACCGATCTGAAGCCCTTCGCCGATCGCGGCGGCGAGAGCGTCGCGACGGACGGGGAGGGGCGTGTCTACGTCGCCAACGGTCAGGTATTCGTCTATGCCCCGGACGGTCGGGAACTGGGGCGCGTGGATATTCCCGAACGCCCGCTACAACTGCTGTTCGGCGGTCCCGACGGGCAGACGCTCTTCGTCCTGACCCATCATGCGCTCTACGCGGTGCGACGTCCGTAGACCGGAACGGGGCGCTCGCCGCCGGCCGACCTACGACCATGGTCGTAATGGTTAGCGCCCCGCTTGTCTGACAGCTTCGTGTCAGGCCGTCGCAGATGGCCTCAACGAAAAACGGGAGGCTGCAGGATGAGTGGTTTGGGTCGGACGCGAGCGGGATCGTCCTTTTTGAGCGTGTTGTTCGCGACAAGCGCGGTCGCGATGATGGTATCCGCCGGATCGGCCGCCGCGCAGACGGCGCAGGCTCCGGCATCGGCCGAGCCAAACGCGACAGCGCTGTCGGAAATCGTGGTCACCGGCTCCCGGATCCGGTCCACCGGCTTCACCGCGCCGACGCCGACCCAGGCCCTGGGCCAGGCGGATCTGGAGCGCGCCGCCGAGCCGAACGTCTTCACGACCATCGCTCAATTGCCTTCGCTGCAGGGCTCGACGGGCGCTACCACGGGCACGTTCAGCACCTCGAGCGGCTCGCAGGGCCTCAGCTCGTTCTCGCTGCGGGGCCTGGGCACCATCCGGACCCTGACCCTGCTGGACGGCCAGCGCGTGGTGCCGGCCAACATCACCGGCGTTCCCGACATCAGCCTGTTCCCGCAACTGCTGGTCCAGCGGGTCGATGTCGTGACCGGCGGCGCTTCGGCCTCCTACGGCTCGGACGCGGTCGGCGGGGTCGTCAACTTCATCACCGACAAGCGCTTCGAAGGCTTCAAGGCCAATATCGCCGGCGGTGTCACGACCTATGGCGACAACCAGCAGTTCCTGGCCCAGGTCGCGGCCGGCAAGGCCTTCCTGAACGATCGCCTGCACGTCCAGGTCAGCGCTGAGTACGATGACGAGGACGGCGTGCCGGCCGGCGGCTTCGGCGAGGACGCGCCGGGCAGCCGCGACTGGTACACGACGGCGACCCTGGTCAATCGCGGCGTCACCAACGACGGCTCGCCGCAATATCTCTATCGCGAGCACGCTCAGGCCTATCAGTACACGAAATACGGCTTGATCAGCGCCGGGCCGTTGCAAGGCACCGCCTTCGACCAGGCCGGCAATCCGTTCGAGTTTCAGTACGGCTCCAACGGCGTCCCAGCCAAGAACGCCGCCGGGACGGTCAGCAACTGCTACTCGTCCGGCGGCTTCTGCGTCGGCGGCGACCTGTCGGGCAATGTCGGAGTCGGCACGTCGCTACAGTCTGAAATCAAGCGGATGAACAGCTACGGCCGGGTCGCCTACGACATCGACGACAACAACGAGATTTACGGCACTCTGAACATCGCTCGGGTCGAATCCGCCAACCAGCCCAATCCGGGCGGGGCCACGACCGGCCTGACGATGCAGTGCTCCAACCCCTACCTGCCGGCCTCGGTGGTGACCGCCTGCGCGAACGCCGGCATCACCAGCTTCACCTTCGGCACCAGCAACGCCCTGCTGCCCAACAACATCTCGGTGCATCCGACGCGGACGCAGTATCGTGGGGTGATCGGGGCCGACGGCAAGTTCGCCGCCTTCGGCACTGACTGGCACTACGACGCCTACTACACGCACGGCGAGAACATCACGAACATCCACGTCAACGACATCATGCTGGTCCCGCGCTACAAGGCGGCCATCCAGGCCAGTCTCGTGAACGGCCAGATCGTGTGTTCGGACCCCGTCGCCCGGGCCAATGGCTGCGCGCCGATCAACGTGTTCGGCGGACAGCGGCCCAGCGATGCCGCGTTGAAATACATCGAGCCCGAGAACGGCCCGTATCAGCATTCGGTCCAGAAGCAGGACGTCGCCAGCCTCAACTTCAGCGGCGAGCCTATCCAAGGGTGGGCGGGGCCGGTGGCCTTGGCCTTCGGCGCCGAGTATCGCCGCGAAGCCTACCACGTGCAGGGCGACCCCTATGGCGACGGCTCGACGGCCTCGCCCTACACCACCGACTATCCGGCGGATCCGTTGCTGGGGACGGCGGGCAACAACTGGTACGCGGGCAACTATCACTCCGGCGCCGGCAAGTACAACGTCAAGGAAGCGTACGCGGAAGTGAACCTGCCGATCGTGAACTCAGAGTCCGCGGGCAAGGCCAACCTGAACTTCGCCGGCCGCTGGACCGACTACAGCACCTCGGGCACGGTCTACACCTGGAAGGTCGGCGGAACCTGGGACACGCCGCTGGATGGCGTCCGCCTGCGCGCGGTGACCTCGCGCGACGTTCGCGCGCCCAACCTGTCGGAGCTGTTCGCCGCGCCGGTCACCACCACGATCCCGAACTTCACCATTCCCTCCACGGGCACGCCCCCGCCGGGCGCCCCTTCCGGCGGCGCGCTGCTGGTGCTCCAGAACGTGGTTGGCAACCCGGACCTGAAGCCCGAGATCGCCAAGAACACGAGCCTCGGCGTGGTGCTGTCGAACCCCAAATGGCTGCCGGGGTTCAGCGTTTCGGTCGATTGGTACAACATCGTGCTGAACGGCGGCATTTCCAGCCTCAGCGCTCAGCAGGTGGTCAACTTCTGCTATGCGGGTCTGACGCAGTATTGCGGCAGCTTCAACTTCGCCCCGCCGGCCGGTACGACGGCCTACGTCAACGCCCAGGTGTTCAACCTGGCCTCGATCAAGACCAGCGGCTTCGACATCGAGGCCAGTTACCGGTTCGAACTGCCCAGCGTGCCGGGCCGTTTCGACCTGCGCGCCCTGGCGACCAACACCCACAAGTTCGTCACCAATCAGGGTTTTCCCGGCGGCTCCGTTGTCGATACCGCCGGCCAGAATTCGGGCAATACGCCGGACTGGAAGGTTCTCGCCGTCCAGACCTGGAGCTCGGACCGGTTCATGCTCAGCCTGCAGGAACGCTGGTTCAGCGACGGCGTCATCGGCGGCCAGTACATCGAATGCGCCGCCGGCAGCTGTCCGGTGGGGAGAAGCGTGGCCGACAACAACAACTACCCGACCATCGACTACAACCAGATGAAAGGCGCGACCTATGTCGACGTCAGCGGCTCCTACGAGGTGAAGAAGGGTCTGACGGCCTATTTCAAGGTCGCCAACCTGTTCAACAAGGATCCGACGCCGTCGCCGCAGACCAACACCGGCCTGGACGCCAATCCGGCGCTGTATGACCTGCTGGGACGGTTCTACCACGTGGGCCTGCGCTACAGCTTCTAGCCGCCCTTGGCGCCTGGTCGCGGTCCGGTCGAACGACTGGACCGCGGCGGGGCTGATCGAGATCAAACCAAACACGCCACGGCATCATCGGGCGTTGATAAGGGCATGCATTGAGCAGGTTGGATCGGGTACGGGGCGCCACGATCGTCGATGTGGCCCGGTTGGCGGGCGTGTCGCGGATGACGGTGTCGCGGGTGATCAATGACGGAGCGGCGGTGCGCGAGAGCACGCGGCTGGCGGTGCAGGCGGCGATCCGCGAGCTCAACTACGCGCCCAACCTGGCGGCGCGCAACCTGGTCACGGCCGGCGAGCTGCGGATCGGGGTGATCTATTCCAACCCCAGCGCCGCCTTCATGAGCGACTTCCTGATCGGGGTGTTCGAGGAGGCCACCAGCGCCGGGGCGCGGCTGATCCTGGCGCGGGGCGAGAACGGCCAGGCCCCGACGGCCCAGGAGCTGCAGCGGCTGCTGGACGCCGGCGTGCACGGCGTGGTCCTGGCCCCGCCGCTGGGGGAGTCGGCGCTGGTGCGCGACATCCTGCGCGCCGCCGACCTGCCCGTCGCCGTGGTCGCGGCGGGGCGCCCGCCGACCGACGCGATCAATGTCCGCATCGACGACCACCAGGCCAGCCAGGCCATGGCCCAGCACCTGCTGGACCTGGGCCACCGCCGGATCGGCTTCATCGCCGGCAATCCCGACCAGACCGCCAGCGTCTCGCGCCTGGAGGGGGCCAGGGCGGCGATCGCCGCGGTTCCGGGCGCCGAACTGGTCCTGGCCCAGGGCAGCTTCAGCTATGGCTCGGGTCTGCGCGCGGCCGAATGGCTGCTGGACGCCGACCCCGCGCCCACCGCGATCTTCGCCAGCAACGACGACATGGCCGCCGCGGCCGTGTCGGTGGCCCACCGCCGTCACCTGGACGTGCCGCGCGACCTGACCGTGGTCGGGTTCGACGACACCACCGTGGCCACCACGCTTTGGCCGCCGCTGACCACCGTGCGCCAGCCGGTGCGGCAGATGGCGGCCGTGGCCCTGGACCGGCTGATGCGGGCCCTGCGCTCGCCCGATCCGGACGGCGAGCGGGCGGCCGACCATGTGCTGGGCCACGCCCTGATCGAGCGTGACTCCACCGCGCCGCCCCGGCGTGTCGAGGCCGCAACCTCAACCTCGATCCCTGACGCCAACAGCGGAGCCCGCGCGCATGTCTGACGCCACCGACGCTGGAATGGACGCCGGGATGGAAAAGGCCACGGTGGCCAAGGTCACCGCCCGGCTGATGCCGCTGTTCTGCCTGATGTACCTGATCGCCTATATCGACCGGCAGAACGTGTCCTACGCCAAGCTGGACATGGTCCAGGCCCTGGGCTTGAGCGAGGCGGCCTATGGGCTGGGCGCGTCGCTGTTCTTCATCGGCTACTTCCTGTTCGAGGCCCCGTCCAACCTGATCCTGGCCCGGGTCGGGGCGCGGGTGTGGTTCGCGCGGATCATGTTCACCTGGGGCCTGGTGACCCTGGCCCTGGGGTTCACCCAGAACGCCACGATGTTCTACGTCCTGCGCTTTGCCCTGGGGGTGACCGAGGCGGGGTTCTTCCCCGGCGTGCTCTACGTGCTGACCCTGTGGTACCCGCAAGCCCACCGGGCGCGGATGGTGGGCTTGTTCATGATCGCCAGCGCCGTGGCCAACGCGGTCGGGGCGGTCGTGGGCGGCCTGCTGCTGGACCTGGACGGAACCCTGGGCCTGGCCGGCTGGCAGTGGGTGTTCCTGGTCACCGGCGTGCCGGCCGTGCTGCTGGCGCCTTACGTGCTGTGGAAGCTGCCCGACGGTCCGGTCCAGGCCAAGTGGCTGCCCGACGCCCAGAAGGCCTGGCTGGCCAAGGTGCTGAGCGCCGAACGGGGAGGGGAGCCCGACGACCATCGGGGGGCCTGGAAGGCGATCTTCGATCCGCGCGTGCTGCTGCTGGCCAGCCTCTATATCGGCATGCCGCTGGGCGCTTACGGCCTGAGCTACTGGCTGCCGACCATCGTCAAGTCGTTCGGCGTGTCCAACAGCGTCAACGGCCTGATCAACGTCATTCCGTGGCTGTGCGTGGCCGTGGCCCTGTGGCTGGTGCCGCGTCACGCCGCGCGCCATGGGGCCAGCGCCTGGCATATCGCCGGACCGTGCCTGCTGGGCGCGCTGGCCCTGACGCTGAGCGTGATCGTGCCCGGCGCGGCGCTGAAGTTCGCGATGCTGTGCATCGCCGCCCCGGCCATCTTCGCGGCCCAGCCGGTGTTCTGGAGCCTGCCGCCCAGCTTCCTCAGCGGTCCCCGGGCCGCGGCCGGCATCGCCGCGATCAACGCCATCGGCAACCTGGGCGGCTTCATCGCCCAGAACCTGGTGCCCCTGGTCCGCGACGCCACCGGCTCCAACCTGGCCCCCATGCTGGCCCTGGCCGCCGTCCTGGTCGTCACCAGCCTGATGATCTTCTACGCCATGGCCAGGCTGGACAAAACCCGGGCCCGCGCCGCATGAACCCCCGCCACGCCCTCCTCGGATGGGTCGTGCCGCGCTTCAGGCGCGCTGAATGAAGAGGCAATCGCCCGCTACGAATGCGCGGGCGACGCCGTTGCCCCAACGCTCCAGCAAGGCGTCGCCCGCGAGCTTGGGCCCATCGCCATAGCGCCAGCAATAATCGTCGATCGCCACCCATCCGCCTGGTGGAACCAGCGGCGACCAGAGCGAGACGTCCTCAGCCGCGCAGGGCGCGTCGTGATTGCCGTCGATGTGCAGCAGGGCGATGCGGCCGGAAGGCTTCAGCGCCGGCCGCGTCTTGAAGAGGCGTACGGCCTCGCCGTCGGCGTCGCCCCTGTAGATCGCGTGGCCCGAGACGGAAGGCGTGCGATAGGCGGTCATCGCGCCCTGCGGCGCGAGAGCCGCGAACGTCGCCTCGAACGCCAAGGCGACGCGTTCCAGGCCGGCCGCGCGCGTATAGTCCTGCATGATCTGCGGCAGGTCCTTCTGCGCGCCGACCTCCGAACTCCAGGGATCGAAGACGAACAAGGGCCGCTCCGCCTGGCCCAGCGCGCGTCCAGACAGCAGCACGCTGGCCGAGCGCCCGAACAGCGAACCGATCTCGACGATGTCGCCCTCCGGCGCATCGAGCAGGCAGGCCAGCAGGGCGGCCAGCTTGTCGTCGTAGGATTCACCGAACAGGTCGAAGGCGAGGCGGATGACGCCGGCCAGGAACGCCGGCTCCGGCGGCGTCCGGGTGGGCGCCAGCGCGGCGATCAGGCCTCGCCAATGTTCGGCGCGCGCGAAGATGTCGTCCCAGCGCGCGAATTCCTCCTCCAGCGCCGAGCGGTTGATGATCCGCAGCTGGGTCAGGCCATGCTCGCGCAGCATGTCGCCGAGCGCCGCATGGACCATGTGCGCGGCGGCATGGATCTGGGTGACCTCATGGGTCCGCACGAGGTCCAGGAAAGCCGCGAGGAATTCCGGATCGTGCACCAGCGGCAGTCTCACCCAGGGCGCGGCGCCGTCGGTGGGATCGCTTGTATCGATGGAAGCGCCGATGACCCGTTCGCCCCGCTCCAACGCCTGCTTGAGGTATGCGCGGCCGGCCGGTGTCGAAACCGGAAACACCAAGGTCACAGACATGTCGCTCCAGCCGCGCGGATCAATCCTGGCGCCAGACACGGCGCGATACGGGAAACACTAGCCTGAGATCACGGGCGGCGACGACCCCAAAATCCTCGGTCAGCGGACGAGCGGAAGGTCGCGTTAACCATATAGTGTGTTTCGCCCCTATAGGGTGCCAAGCTCTAAGTAGCGAAGAGCAGAATCCTCATGTTCAGTCGCGGTTTCGCCCGATCCAGCGCTCCGGCCGTCAAGCCGATCGAGCCGCTGGTGATCGCACGTCCCGAGCTTCCCCAGGCCGAAGCCCTACTGCCTTACCTGCGTCGAATCGACGCCGCCCGCTGGTATTCCAACTTCGGACCCTTGCTCACCGAGTTCGAAGCCAGGCTGACGGCCCGGTTCGAACCGGACACCCAGGTCGTGACCTGCGCCAATGGAACGCAAGGTCTGGCCTTGTGTCTGCAAGCCCTGCAGCTTGCGCCGGGCAGCCTTTGCGCCGTGCCGGCCTACACCTTCGTGGCCACGGCGCATGCGGTCATCTCCGCCGGCCTGATCCCCTATTTTCTGGACGTCGATCCCGACACCTGGACGCTGCAACCGCACACCGTCCGCGAGGCCCTGGCCCACGCGCCCGCGCCGGTCTCCGCCGTCATTCTCGTCGCGCCCTTCGGCTTGACGCCCGACCTGGCGCCTTGGCTGGAGCTTCGCGAGCAGACCGGCGTGCAGGTCGTCGTCGACGCCGCCGCGGCGTTCGACGCCGTCCACTCGGCCGCCTTGCCCACGGTCGTGAGCCTGCACGCCACCAAGGTGCTCGGTATCGGCGAAGGCGGTTTCCTGGCGACCGAGGATCATCGCCTGGCCCAGCGCGTGAGGCAGCTCACCACCTTTGGCTTTCGCGGATCGCGGGACTCCCAAATGCCCGCCACCAACGCCAAGCTCAGCGAATATGCCGCCGCGATTGGGCTGGCGGCCCTGGACGCCTGGCCCCACAATCGTTTGCGCTGGCTGCGCGCCGCCCAAGGTCTGCGCGCGGCGACGACCCATCTGCCCCAGGTGGCCTTCCAACCCGGCTGGGGATTGAGCTGGGCGACCAGCGTCTGCAGCGTTCAACTGCCGGACGGGATGGCCGCGACCGTCGAGCGCGGACTGAGCGAGCAGGGCGTGGAGACCCGTCGCTGGTGGGGACTCGGCTGCCAGACCAATCCGGCCTTCGCGGACTGCCCGCGAGGCGACCTGACCCAGACCGACCGTCTGGGCCAAGCCGTCATCGGCCTGCCGTTCTCGATCGATCTCGACCACGAGCAGATCAGCCGCGTCGCCGCGGCGCTCGCGGCCTCTGTCGACTAGAGGGCAGGGGCTTTCCGATGACGAAGCAGAGACTGGTCGTGGTCGGCCCCGGCCTGATGGGCCTGAAGCATATCGAACTGATCCTGGCGAACCCGCGCTGCGAGCTGGCCGGCATCGTCACGCCCGAACGGGAAGTCTTCAACGACGTGGGCGAGCGGCTGAACGTGCCCCTGTTCCATGACCTGGAAGCCTGCCTGACGGCGCTGGCGCCCTCGGGCGTGATCATCGCCTCGCCCAACATGTTTCACTACGATCAGGCCTGCCTGTGCGCCGAACGGGACATCCCGGTGCTGATCGAGAAGCCGGTCACCTCGGACTACGAGGACGCCGTGCGTCTGGTCGATCTGGTCGCGCGCCGAAAGGCCAAGGTGATCGTCGGACATCATCGGGCCCACAGCCCCCTGATGGCGACGGCCAAGGCGATCATCGAGGAAGGCCGGCTGGGACGCCTGGTGGCCATCCAGGGCAGCGCGATCTTCTACAAGCCGCCGGAATATTTCGACGCCGGCCCCTGGCGCCGCGAGCCCGGCGGCGGCCCGATCCTGATCAACCTGATCCACGAAGTCGGGATCATGAGGACGCTGTGCGGCGAGATCTCCGCGGTCCAGGCGATCGTCTCCAACAGGCTCCGACAGTTCCCCGTGGAAGACACCGTCGTGATCAACCTTCAGTTCCGGAACGGCGCGCTTGGGACGTTCGTCCTGTCGGACACCGGCGCCTCGCCTCGGAGCTGGGAACAGACCTCGCGGGAAAATCCAGTCTATCCGACCTATCCCGACGAGGATTGCTACAGCATCACCGGAACGCTCGGATCGCTCGACTTTCCCACCATGCGGCTCAAGACACACCCGAGCCCCTCCTGGCACGTGCCGTTCGTCGAGGAGGTGATCCCGGTGGTTCGCGAGAACCCGCTGGAGCGTCAGCTGGACAATTTTCTGGATGTGATCCTGGGCGTCGCGGACCCCGTCGTGACCGCCTTCGACGGCGCGCAGAACGTGAGGGTGGTCGAGGCCATCCGCCGTTCGGCGGAGACGAAATCCCTGATCGAGTTCGAGAGCTAGCGACGTGGAAATGTCACGCTCAAAAGGCCAGTTCGACGATGGATAGGGTTCTTCTCCTCGACACCAACGTGTCCTCGGCGCCCATCCACCGATACCTGGTCGACGCGGGCTTCGAGGTCCATGTCGCCGGGCGAAATCCAGGCGACTTCCTCGCCAAGGTGAGCCCGAACTACGTCAATCTCGACTATTCCGACGTCGAGGCGACCTTGGCGCTCGTCGAGCGGATGGAGGTGAAATACCTGATCCCTGGGTGCAACGACCTTTCCTACGACACCTGCGCCGCCATCAGCGCGCGGCGACCGTTTCCGGGCATCGACCCGGTGGAGGTCGTCCACACCCTGGGCAACAAGCAGGCGTTCCGTCGCTACGCCGCGCTGCACGACATTCCCGCCCCGCGCCAGATCGCCGAGGCGGACGCGGTCGCCGGCCGGTCGATCATCGTCAAGCCCGTGGACTCCTATAGCGGCCGTGGCGTCACGGCCCTGAACGCGCCGACGACGGACGAGATCGACACCGCGCTGGCCTTGGCGAAATCATTCTCCGCGACCGGCGCCTGCCTCATCGAAGAGTTCGTCGAAGGTCAGCTCTACAGCCACACCGCCTTCCTCGGCGAGGACGGCGTGGTCGCCGACTTCATCGTGGAGGAGCACGGGTCCATCAATCCGTTCGCTGTCGACACCAGCTGCCTGGTCCCCGACTTCGACCCGACGATGCTCGGCAAGGTCAGGGCGTCGATCGAACAGATCGCCCGCGACCTAAAGCTGACCTCGGGCCTGATCCACACCCAGTTCATTTCCGACGGCGACCGGTTCTGGCTCATCGAGATCACCCGACGTTGCCCCGGCGACCTCTACAGCCTGCTGATTTCGCTTTCGACCGGCTTCGACTACGCGGAAAACTACGTCCGACCGTTCCTCGGCAAGCCTTTCAAGGACAGCGATCGACGTCAGAGCGCGATCCTGCGGCACACCATTACCCTGCGGGAAGCGCAGACGTTCGGATCGCTCCAGTTCCACCGGCCCATCCATATCGAAAAGTTCTTCCCGCAGTCGCTCGCCGGTGACCGGGTCGCGGTGTCTCCGTTCGCCCGTATCGGGATCCTCTTCGCCCGGACCGAGCCCGGCGCGGCGCTCGACGCGCTGATGAGCGCCACCTTGCGCGGCGAACTCTACTCGGTTCTCAGCTAGGGTAGGAGGAGCGATGACCAGCCAAGATTTCAGAGTCGCGGTGAACGCCGCGATCGACGCGCCGGCCGCCAACCAGGCGTTGGCCGAGGAACTGCTGTCGGGCGCGTCCAAGCGTCCGTGCTTCGTCATCGGGCGCAACGAACAGGCTTCGGACCTGATCGGCAAAATCAGGCTGGACGGTCTCGTGGACGATTTCGCCGAGCCGGGCTCGACCTGGCGCGGGCTTGCGACCACCTCCACCGCCCAGCTTCCCGCCGAAGCCGTCGTGGTCAACTGCTCGACCTCGATCAGCCCCGTCGCCGTCGAGCAAAGGATCAGGGCCGCCGGGATCGAGTCGATCGTCTCGATCCATGAGCTCATTCACGCGGCGGCGGGCGCGATCGACCGGCCGCAGTTCGTCCAGGACCAGCGCCGCGATTGGGAAGTGTTCGAGGCGGAATGGGGCGACATCTTCGCGAGCCTGGAGGACGAGCCGTCCCGGCGAACCCTGCTGGACCTCGTCCGCTACCGCCTGACAGCGAACGTCCAGTTCATGCAGGACTATGCTGTCCGTGTGAAGGACCAGTACTTCGAGCCGTTCCTCGATCTGCGCTCCGAAGTCTTCGTGGACGCGGGCGGCTTCGACGGCGACACGACCGAGGAGTTCTGTCGCCGGTATCCTGACTACCGCAAAGTGCATCTGTTCGAGCCGTCGCAACACAATATGCGCGCGGCGAAGGTCAGGCTCGCGGCCTATCGCGACATCATCTTCCATCCGGAAGGACTTTCCGACCAAGTCGGCAGCGTGACCTTCGACGTCGAATCCGGATCGGCCTCCGCCGTCACCTCGGGCGTGGGGGAGGAGGTTCAGATGACCACTCTGGACCTGGCCATCGCCGAGCCCGTGAGCCTGATCAAGATGGATCTCGAGGGATGGGAGCTGACCGCTCTGGCTGGATGCGAGCGGCATATCCGCGACGATCGTCCCAAACTGGCCATCGCCGTCTATCACCGCGCCAGTGACTTCCGCACCGTGTGGCGATACGCCCGCTCCATCCACCCAGACTACAAGGTGTATCTGCGACACTACACCCAGGGCTGGTCGGAAACCGTGATGTTCTTCGTCTGACGGCGTAGCTCCGCCCAGGCCAATCTTCGATCGGAGTCACCATGAATCTCGAGCCCTCGGCGTCGACCCCCAGCCTCATCGAGAGCCCCGCTGAGTTGCTCGAGCGCTTCGAGTCCCACGCGCCTGGGCTGGTCCAGATCAAGCCCAAGGTCGTCTTCATGAAGATCGAAGCCAGCGATCCCGCGCCCGTTTCGATGAAGATCAACGTGCCCTCGAGCGGCATCGGCAGCGTCACCCTGCTCGAAGCCTCGGCGCTCGTGTCGCTGGTCAAGCTCGTCAAGCCGCGCAAGATCTTCGAGTTCGGGACCTTCCTAGGTTATTCCACGTCTCTGCTCGTCGAAAATTCAGCCGACGACTGCGCCGTCTATTCGCTCGATCTCGGCGACAGCCACGTGAGCGACAAGCCGCTGGCGGCCTTCGCCGAGGCGGACCTGCGGAGCGACGGCGACATCAACGACGAATATCTGAGAGGCGCCCAGGGCGCGCGCGGCCCTCACTACACGACCGCCCTGTCGGCCGCCGATCGGTCCAGGCTGTCCTTGCTCCAACAGGACAGCCGCAAGTTCGATCCGGCGGACCATGGCCTGGAAGGCTCCGTCGACCTGGTGTTCGTCGACGGCGGCCATGACACCGAAATCGTGACGATCGACACCGCCAACGCCCGCAAGATGGTCGGCGACAGCGGGGTCATTGTCTTTCACGACTTCAATTCGAACATCCACAGCGACGTGACGACCTTCGTGAACGGGCTGGCGAAGCACGAGGCCATCGTCTGCATCCAGCACACGATGTTGGCGATCCTGCTGGTCGGGCAGGCTGGCCGCGATTTCCTGAAGATCGGCGCCTAGCCCCTATGGCCGACGGCGACAGCGAGATCGGCGCGCGAAAGCTTCTTGATCGGGAGGCCTATCGCAAGCTGCTTGCCCGGCGGGACGGGCTGGCGACCATGCTTCTGCTGGCCAGGGCGGCCTTCCACGTCACGCTCCTGGCCTGCGCCAATCTCCTGTTTTCGACGGGCCATCTCGTCGTCGCCGTCCTGCTGCTGATCCCCCATTTCATGGCCTGGTCGTTCCTCGGCTGGGCTGGCGTCGGCCATGAGCTTTTCCACCGCTCGGTCTTCTCCGCGCGGTGGCTGAACCTCGTGCTGTTCCGGCTTTTCTCGATCCTGACCTGGAACAACTACGGCTACTTCGAGGTCACCCATCCGGCGCACCATCGCGGGACGCTTCGGGACGGCGACCTGGAGGCCAACCCGCACGGACGGCTGACGGTCCTTGGGACCCTGGCGCTGTTGACCATCGACGTCGGCGCTCTCTGGCGGCGGCTCCGGATTCTCGTGTTGAACGCGGCTGGCATGGCCCCGGGGGGCGAGGCCGGCAAGGTGTTCGCGCCCGGCAGCGAAGCGTTCACTCAGCTGAAGACCGGCGCGCGCGCGGTTCTGGCGGGGCAGGCGCTGGTGATCCTGACCTGTCTGCTGTTCGGCTCGCCGTTCCTGGCCTTGGCGATTTCGCTCGCGCCCTTTTGCGTGACCTTCCCCAATCGGACCCTGGCGGCGCTGCAGCACTTCAACCTGTCGGCGGACGAGGCCGATGGCGACTATGCGAGCTCAACCCGCACCGTGGTCCTGGACCCGATCATCGGGTTCTTCTACGCGGACATGCACTACCACCTGGAGCACCATCATTTCCCCGCCATCCCGCACTACAACCTGCGTGGGGTGCATGAGGCCTTTCGGCAGGGCGGCAGGCATCGCCACATCGAGCACGGGTACTGGAACGGGGTGAAGATGCTGGCGCGGGAAGGCTTCTTCACGTCCCGAAAGACCTGAGCGGCCGGAAAACCTGATCGGAAAGGGCGCTAGGTCGAAGCCGTCCAACGGGCGAACATCTGGCGGAAGGCGTCCTCCACGATGCGCGTGAAGCCGGCCTCGTCGCGATAGGACGAGGTCTCGAACGCCGGGCGTATCCGCGAGCGCAGGCGGTCGAGCGCCTCGAAATCGGCGGTCAGATCGAGCGCGCGTTCCACATACTGATCCCAATCGTCGGCCACCAGTTCGGGAATGCCAAGGGGCAGCACCGTGCAGGCGCCGCTGCGCGCATAGTAGTTGTCACCCCTGTTCGACAGGACCGGCACGCCGTTGCCCAGCGCATCATGGGTCGTGGCTCCGCCGATGGCCGGCGAGGGGTCGAGGGCCAGGTCGATGTCCCGGAACTGAAGCAGGTAGTCGAGACCCTTGCTCTCGCCCCGGAACTCCAACTGCTCGGGGTTCGCGCCATAGGCCGCGAAGCGCGCCTGTGTCACCCGCTGCAGCACCGGATCGGAGAAGTAGCTGTATTTGAGGACCAGCTTGGCGTCGGGGCGTCCGCGCAGGATTTGCGCCCAGGCCGCGACCGTTATCTCGTTCAGCTTGGCCGGGTTATTGAACGATCCGAAGGTGACATAGCCGTTCTTTAGGGCCGGGGTCGGGGCCGGATCCGGGCGGTTGGCCGCCGGACGACTGGGGCTCATCAGTTCGCCGAGGCTCCAGATTTCCTCGGTGAAGAGCGCCTCCGTCCCCGGAACGGCCATTCCGTCGCAGTGGAACACGTAGTCCATGCAGGCCAGGCCGGTGCTCTGCAGGAAGTTGATCCAGGCCACCTGAACGGGCGCGGGACGCAAGGAGAAGACCGGCAGGCAGCTACCGGCGGTGTGACCCCAGATATCGATCAGGATGTCGATCTTGTCGTCACGGACCATCGCCGCGATCCGCTCGCTTGGAAGGTCGCCGATCTTGCGCAGCTTGCAGGTGGCGGGAAGCTGTCCTTCGGCGTCGGGATCGGCGCAGTACAGGTGGACGTCGACCGCCTCGGGATCGTGCGCCTCGATGACCGGCAAAAGGAACTGGGTCACCTGGTTGCGCGTGAAGGTCGGGCCGATATAGCCGATGCGAAGAGGGCGGTCGGTGTCGCGCGCGTTCGTGAAGGTCACCGTGTGCGGCGCCAGGGGCGGGGCGTAGAGATCGCCCCACTTGCGGGATTCCTCGGCCATGCGCTCCGGGCCGAACCCGGCGATGAACACCGGGGTCAGCAGGAATTCGTGAATGATGGGATTGGCGAAGATGCCAGCCGCGGCGCCGAGGACTTCCACGGCCTCATGCAGACGGCCCTGATGCTGCAACGACAGGCCGTAGCTGACCATGATCTGGGGATCCAGCTTGTCGAAGTCGAGGCTGCGGCCAAGGGCCAGGCTGGCGGGCCCCATCAGCTTCATGCCGTAAGCCCGCAGGCCTATCTCGGCGCAGTAAGTCTTGTCGGTCTGGAAGCGGGCCATGTCGACATCGAGGGCGCGCAGGGCGGCCACCGAATGCAGAAGGCGCGCCTCCTCGAGCGCCGGCGTGGCGGCGTCCCAATCATTGGCGGCGACAAGGGCGCTGTAGAGCCAGTAGCGGGCTTCGTAGTTGGCCGGTTCGGCGCGGGCGATGGCGCGGAAGGCCTGGGCGGCGCCGTCGGGATCTCCTCCGAACAGGCGAGCCCTGCCGTCCGCGAGGCCGTGGCGTTGAGGCGCAGTGGCGAGGTCAGCGGACATGCGCGTCAAACTCCGGGAGGATGATCTCCGTTTGTCTTCGATCATGGTTAACGGGCGCTGAAGGCGCGGCGTCCGGCGAAGGCTTGTCGATGGCGCTTGGTTCTTGTCCGGATGGCCGGGGAGGGGCGCTCGGAGGTCTTTTAGGTTCGAGCCGGCCGGCGTGGAGCGAATATGACGACGCCGATCTTTGGATCGCCTGAGCGGCCATTCGGATTTGCAGCCGTCGCTTATCGCAAACGAGTGAGGAATATATTCCTATCTCAGGGGCTGTGGTTGTAAACGGCCGATTCCTAGCGCGCGGTGCTGAGTGCGTGGCAATTTCGACGACGCCTATGAGGGCCAAGGCGCTTGTTCTCGATGACGACGGCCTGATTGGCCTTCCGGATTTGTCGATGGTGTCACTGACTCCAATTATCGCGACAAATTTGTAGGAATATTTTCCTAAACTGAACCGCAATTGCCAACGCCACCCTCGTTGAATTTTCTGGAATATATTCCTATTCTGGATACCTGAAACGCAATCGGCCGTTTATGAAAGGATTCAGCGACTTATGGCGCAAAAGGGATAGCGGCTTTCATAATCCCCTTTCAAAATCTGCATGCCCAGAAGGCCGTTTTTGACGCCTCCGGGATCAATCTCAAAATTGGCCTCAAACCCTGCGATTGTCTCCAAACTCGCGAAAACTGGCTCCAAAATCCGCGACTAACTATTTCCGTCTTTTTGGGCGGCCGCCGGCCTATCCGCTCGCCGCGCCTCGAACTGGGCTCACTCCATCCTTAGCCGGACGCCTGTAGCGTTTTCGCAGATCGGTCGGTGCCTTGCCGAGCGATCGGTAGAGCGTCGATCGCGCGACGCCCAGCGTGTTTGCAACCTCCGCCCCCGTCGTTTCAGGGTCCGCCAGCAACCGCTTGGCATGGCCGAGCTGCTGCAAGGTCAACTTGGCCGGGCGACCACCCAATCGTCCCCGCGCCTTGGCGGCGGCTAGGCCCGCGACGGTCCTCTCACGAACTAAGTCCCGCTCCATCTCGGCCATTGCCGCCATGACATGGAAGAAGAACCGTCCCGCCGACGAGCCTGTGTCGATACCGTCCGTCAGGCTTGCGAACTGAATGCCACGCTTTTCCAGCTGCGCGGTGAATTCCACAAGCTGACGCACCGAGCGTCCCAGCCGATCCAGTTTCCAGACCATAAGCGTGTCGCCGGCGCGAAGATGCGAGAGCGCGTCCGTCATCCCGACCCGATCACCGCGGCCGCCGCTCGCGTGGTCCGTGAAGATCCGGTCGCAGCCGGCCTTAGTGAGCGCATCCACCTGGAGGTCGAGCCGCTGGTCCGCCGTCGAGACGCGTGCGTAGCCGATGATCATGCGTCCATTGTCCCAAAACCCGTGCCGACCACCAAATGCCGACGTTTGATTTCGCGACACAGTTTTCGGACCCCTCACGTTCATGTCACTGACTCTTTAAATTGCGACCGATACCTCAAGCAAGTGCCCGGGGGCAGCTGACTCTAAATTCCGCGATTGACTCCAAAATCTCAAAATCTGACTCCAAACTACGCGACTAATTTAGGGCTAGCTTTGACTCTTCTCGGACCTTGGGAGGGTCCGGTTACGGCTGGGACCATTCGAGGAAATGGACAGAACACTTCGACCTTCAGGCTCCGCTGGTAGCCCCTCGGATCCGCTCGGCGAGCATCCGCAGGAACTTGATTGTGACGTCGGTCGGCACGGTCTCGTACTTCAATTGGCGGAACGCATAGCTGAAAGCTGCGGCAAGAACAGCTAGGTCGCCGCCAGCGACATCGTGAGCCCATTCCCGGCAGGCACCGACCATTGGTCCAAGGCCGCTGGTGCCGACGAACTTTCCTTCGTCGAGCCAGTCTTCCAATTGGTCCATGAGTTTCTCGCGCAGACCGCACTTGGCTGCGTCGGGATGGAACACCAGGCTGAGTTCGAGCGCGATCGGATCCATCACTGTGTAGCCAGGGCCGGCGTCGCCAAAGTCTATGAGCACCGCCTCGCCACCGCTTTTGACCAACACGTTCCCGCAATGGAGGTCGCCGTGAATGCAACTCTGGGATACCTGGATGGGAACGTCTTCCACACTCTTCAGGTCTTCTAGATCATGCTTCTGGTAGAGACTTTCGGCGACGTCGTCGGCCACTAGGCGTCGCCGGACGTCACGGATCAAGGCCATGCCGGCCGTAGCAGCTTCGCTCCATCGCGCCAGGGAAGTGCGAACGTGCGTGACGACCTTCTTGCCCACAGTGACGTCGGCGGCCAATCGCTCGAAAAACGACAGGGTGTCCTGGTCGGTCAGGGTGTAAAAGATGGCCGCACTCTGTCCGACGCCATCCTCTACAACGGAGAACAGCGCGGGGCACGCTCCGACGCCCAACTTGCGGACGTGGGCTTCGTAAGCTTCCTTCTCCTGCTGAACGATCGATCGACTCCCCAGTTTTCCGGCGCATAGGGCTTGAGGTTTACGGGCGCCATCGACCGCTGTCGCTTTGACGACCTTTGCGTCGGAAAGCCCACCGCTCAGCAGGCTGACGTCGCAAGCCACACAGTCGACGGAGTTGGCGTAGGATTTAAGCATCCGCTTCTGAACGGGCGTTAGGCCGAGATCGCGCATGCGCGTGTTGATCGCTACCGCGTCCATCCTCCCAAAACACCCCGCGACCGCCGTGACGCGAGCCACGAGTTCATCGACCTCTTCCTTCAGGAAGTAACTGACCGTTTCGATCTGGGTCTTGTCACCCCACAGGCGGACTTGGTTTCCGTACCGGGCAAGCTGTCGGCTGAACTTATCGGCCTCGGAGCCAGTCAGGATGAAGATCGGGGTCCCCGGATGACGCTTTTGAGCTTCATAGAACAGAGTTTGTCCATGCGCCGGGTCAGGCGCATCGCTATCCGCCCCCGATGGGATCGAGAGATCCAAGACTATGAGATCAATGAGATCATCATCCAGCGCCTTTCGAGCCGCCTCCAGGTCCTGGACATTGATGACCTGTTCGACGCCGGGTATCTCAAGAAGGATGGGCTGGAGATCTCCAGCAAAACCTTCGTTATCCTCAACGAACAGAATCTTCATCGCCGCCAAACCACCTCAGCTCGACCTTGGCACCCCCCTCGAGCGCATTAGTCGGATAGATATCGCCCTCTAGCGCCTGCATCGCCTGCTTCGCCGTAGCCAGGCCAAAGCCGAGATGTTCGGACTTGTCCTTTGTGCTCTGGCCAAAATCCACCATGCCGCCCGGGTCTCGCTCGAAACCGAAACCGGTATCGAGGACGGCGACCCAGTATTCATGCCCGGCAAACCCCCAGTTCAACGTCACCGCGCGCGGCGCGCCTTCGGGCAGGGACCGCACGGCTTCGACCGCGTTCTTCACGACGTTGGTCAAAGCGATTTTGAACAAATCTGGATCGAGTTCCACCAGAAAAGGAGAAGGGCCACCAAACCTGAAGAGCTCGCCGTCATCGACGAAGATTCCACAAGCGTCGCGACATTCCTGGGCCAGATCGCATTGGCTGTAATTGGCCCGACTGGCCGCTGCCTTCAGGTTACGTATGCCGCCCAGCAGGCTCGAAAGAGAATTGACAAGGGTCTCGGTGCGGCTGCCGGCATAGTCGGGTGCTTCGCGAGGCGCGACCAGTTTCAGCGACGCCACGATGGTTGAAAGTTCATGGATGATGGTTCCGGCGACTTCGTCGATGACCCTGGCGCGGAGCTCCGAAACCAACCGCTGCGGAGGATCGGCATAGACGGGTTGAGCCACGGTTTGGGTTTCTTTTGCCGGCCCCAGCCGGCTGATTGCCCGTTCTAGAGCTCGCTTCGTCCACGGCACGTTCTCTTGGAGCAGCGCCGCCTTCAGTCTCCGCCGATCCGCGCTTGTTGCGTTCATTGCAAAATGGCGGGCGGCTCTTAGCCGCTCCGTCGCGTCAGCCGAAAGCAGGAGTTCGACCGCCTCGTCGTGCGTCATTCAGAGTTCGTGCTCATCATAGAACCGCGCGCGGCTTGAAAACGCGTCCCGTCCGCCTTCCATCACGTTGGTGATCGCATCTACGGCCTTGGAATTGCTCAAGGCCTCGCAGACCTGAACAAAGCCATTTCGACCGTCCGAGGTCATCTCGACAACTAGGTCGGCCTCGCCAAGGACCGGGATATTGGCGTTGTGGGTCGAAATGATCAGCTGTCCGTTTGCCTTGCGGGTCTTGATGGCTTTGATGATCGTCGAAGCAATATATGCGTTGTCTAGATGGTCTTCGGGCTGATCGATAATTAGGGTTCTGCTCGAGTGCTGCAACACGATCGACAGGATGACGGTGCACCGTTGACCAGCCGATAAATGTTCGACGTCTTTGTAGTCTACACCATCTAGTAACGACATCCGGACATTGTCTTCTATGCTGACGGTAACGATGTCCGCGGCACCGGCTTCGCGCAGATGGCCCAGCAGTCGGGCGGCGCGATCCTTCGGAATTCCAGAAATATCAGCTAGGCCGACAAAGTCGTTGGTGTCCAGGAATTGGACCAGCTCATGAGGGCTGATGCTTTGTGTCAACGCCCCCACGAGATCGTTGTAGCGCATGCCGCTGCCGCGAAGCGCGTCGGTCAAGGCGCGATTGTAGTCGGCGTACTGCCCGTACCGGTCCACCGACACCTTGATCTGGGGGCCAAGCGCCTTGTTCAGGTCGTTAGTAACCTGCGTTCTTTGCTCGAACCGTTCCAACCGCACGGCGTCCAACGCTCGGATTCGTTCGTCACGCCGCACCCTCATCTGTCGCAGGCGCTGATCCCGCTCGTCCACGATCTTCCGCCTGGCGTTGATCTGTGCGACTTCGGTACGCAATTGCGCCAGTTGGCGCGAAACTGCGCCAGCGCCCGAAACCGACTGCTCGACTTCGACTCTCAACGCGCGGGACTGGGCCTCCGCAGCCATGCGGCTCCCGCTGAGGGCCTCCTTGGACGCGACAGCCTCGGTTTGCATCGCGTCGAACTTGGACGCGATCACTCCGACGAGTCCCACCTGTTCATCATAGCGTTTGCGGAAGGCCGCCAATGGGTCTGGTCCGTCCAGCTCGTCCCAGGCCTCCACGCCGAAGTCATCACCGATCATGCCTTGGAGGTTTTCTGCCCAGGCCTGAGCGGAAGCGGCAAAGCGCGAAAGGACCTCTTCACGTACGGCCAGGTTGGTTACCTGGGCTGTGATCGTCGCCAATTGTGCCTGCTTGTCAGTAAGATCCGAGGAAGCCGCGCGATGCTTTTCCTCTTCGGCCTCGAATGCCTGGATCCGCTGCTGCAGCGCGTCGAGCCCTTCAAGACCGGCGCCCAGGGAATTTCGTTCGTCCTCCAGGGCGCTGATCTCCTTGAAGATCGATTTGATCGCCGAAACTGCGGCTGCCTCGTCAGCCGAAAGGGAGGCACCTTTCGAAACGAAACTATCTACCAGACGCAGCCGTCCCCCTTCGCTGAGGCCAATGTTTTCGATCTCGGTCTGGGAGAAGATCAGCGGTTTTTCATATTTGCCATTGGCCTGTGGCTCCGCATCACCGCCAGCGCGGCTAACGATGATGGTGTCAAGGATGTCCCCCACTTGAACTGTGACCTCGCCGTCGCCCAAGACAGCGCGGGCATGCTCGGCCGATCGTTGCCCCGCTTCGGTGGTATGGTTACGGGCCGCCAGCGCGAAGCGAAGGAGCTCGATGACGGAGGTCTTGCCTGTGCCGCGCGCCCCGATCAGCACGTTCAGGCCGCTCGCGAACTTGACATCGAAGCCATCCAGGAAGCCCCCTTCGATCTGCAAACGCTCGATATTCACGCGCCGGTCGCTCCTGATAGTTCGTTTCTAGTTTACCCCTCCTAACGCTGACGGCAGATCACCGCTAGGGAAGGCTTGAGACTCGCCAGCCAAACCCTCGTGACCAGTGTCTCGGCGGTGCAAAACTGATCCGGCAAGCTTACGAATTTCTTCCGGCGCCACTGGCCCATGCGACCGATTTTGTCGCCTTGCACCTTTATCAGTAAGGCCCTGGTTGAACCGAAGAATTCAAATGCAATACCATCACCTAGAAATAACTCCAGAAGCCTCCACATGTGACCGTGTCACGACGTGCAACATAGAAAAAGGCCTAGAAGCGCTGTCGCTTAGGGCTGAGTTTCTCGCATACTTGAACCAGAGCGCTGATGGCATTGAAGCATTCGACGCCCGTGCTCAGCGATGGCAGAAATTTGTAGAGCAATTTGGCGCGCATGGCGTCTGTTTGCCCTCCGAATATTGCTTCGCCTTCGAGGCGGGTCTGAACGCGCGGATCACACACGCGGCGCTTAGCGGCTACGCGATAGGTTTTGGCTGCGACTCGATGATCGGTGTTGCTCACGCGATCTTTGATCACCATCCCCAACATCTTGCCGCGTTCTTGGCCCTTGCCGCAGCCAGCGGGCACGGTGCCGCCATCCGCGCCCAAGATCATGATGGCCGGTGGCATCGGAAGGTGGCGCGCTTGGTACCATTGGGGATGGCCCTGCCAGCGCGTTATCGCCCGAACCTAAAGTTCGCGCCGTTGATGAAGTTTCTGTTTCCGAGCAGCTCCGCAGTCTTCGAGGAGCTGGAACTGAGCGGTCGCGTGCCCCACTAATTAGGGCCTGACTCGCCGCCGATCACCACGGCCGGTCCGAAATCCCCGCAAGCAACGTCATAGGACACAACCTCATCACCCAGGGTGAGATTGCCCCGACGGTCATGTCTCTGGAGCGGCACCAACGTCCGCTATTGTGGCGCGATCGCGGCTAGCCACGCCGGTGGCGCTCGAGCTTAGTTAGACGCGCTGCGTGAACCTGTCGTCCGCTCATGCCCAAAGCGCGTCTGGCTTTGAGCGCCTCGGACACGGCCATCTCGCGCTCATGGGCCTTCATGATTTCATAGCCATAAGTGCGCGCGATTTCTGGCAGTTGCTAGCTGGGAAGACCCAGGATCTTTCGAAGAGTCCGCTCGTCGGTGTAGTAAAATTTCTCAAGGCTCATCGGCGCCGGCGTCAGCGGAGGCCGTTCTCGAGAGCCATGTGACCGGTTCGCAGCTGGATCAAGGCGAGTGACCAGCGTGTACCAAGCCCGCTTATGCAATGTGAGCTCGCGACCCAAGGCGTGGTCGATGTCCAGCTTACGCCCAGTTATGCCGAACACCTTTTGTGCGGCGTAGCGGCAGTTGCCGTAGTCGGGCGCGACGTAGAGTAGGCGCAGGTTTCCTCTGATGATGACGAAGGCCTTGTGCGCCGGGATCCCGCCAATCCGATAGAGCTCGCCGTCCAGCGAGTTCGCTATCGAATGGTGCTTGTGGCCGCGATTGGGATCTGCCCTAGGCCGAGGCCGCCCAGGAGCCGCTTAGCCTTTCAAGTCTTGGTCAATCCTGAGCAGGTCGTTTGCATCGCCTCGCTTCCCTCGCCCTGCGCCGCTGCACGGTCGATCTGCTGATCGCCAGCGACGTCTCGATCTTGGAGTTGCCGCAGTTCAAGCGGGCCGGCTTCATCAAGGGCGCGCGAGGCGCGCTCGGCTCGCCCCGCGTGCCGGCAATTATCTGGGGATACTTGGCGATCGGAAGCGGAGCAGCGTCGGTTCAAACTCGCCGCTCGAAGTCCGCTTTCACCACGATCTGGAGGCTATGGACGCCTGGACCACAACATCTTGACTCGAAGGTCGACAAGTGGGACGAATCGGCCTCATAGTCGGAATTGGTAAATGGGGTCTTTCCGCCCACGGCCGACTCGTATTATCGGGTACTGGCGAGTGGATGATTCCGGTTTCCACTCCCACATCATTTGAGTTTGCTTATCTCGCCGACGGGCTTGGTCGGATTCTCAGGACGTCTTCAAAGCAGGAGCGACGGCTGAAAAGCATTGAAGCAGCGTAGATCGCTGATGGTGGGGAGAGGACGGAACATCCTGGAACTTTGCCGGTCACCGGAAAGTCCATCCTCTCACCCGATTCCCAACCCGTTTCCGAGTCGGTAAGCGAGCAATAGCGGCGGCCGCGTAAGCACACAATGGCCGCGACTGCTAACAGCGCCGTTGGCCGGCTCGGATGTATCCAAATCATTCCTCCAGGGTCGTGAAGGACCCTCAGTAGGTACAGCGCGCGCTGGCGGCTGACCCTACGTCCCATTTTGTCGGGGAGGTCTGGTTACATCCGCTCGCGACCGTGAATGCCGCAGCCATTCAGCGGCCGAGCGCCAACCAAAGGAGGGGCCCATGGTCCCTAGCGCCGACCTCGACACCGCCCACTGCTGTCCTCGTTCAACGCCACCAGCCCGTCAGGCCGCTCGTCTGGAGGTCCAGCTATGAGGGACGGTCACGCCTATAACGCGGAACTGCCCAAGGGCATCAGCCGCAGCCGGCCGCTGCCGGACGAGAAGCTGGGCGCTTTGTGGGACTCCATCGTCATTGAGGAGGAGACCAAAAAGCAGCTTCTGTCCCAGGCGGTGCTCAACTTCACCCTGCGGGGCAAGGTTGATCGGACCGTCATTCCCCTGCACGGCGTCATCCTGCTCACCGGTGAGCCCGGCACAGGCAAGACGTCGCTGGCGCGGGGGCTGGCTCATCGCACGGCGATGGCGTTCCGGGGCGGCCGGTTCAAGCTGCTGGAAGTCGAGCCCCATTCCCTGACCAGCTCGGCGATGGGCAAAACCCAGCGGGCAGTTTCGGACCTCTTTTCCCAAGCGATCGCCGAGGCCGCCATGAGCGGGCCCACGATCGTCCTATTGGACGAGGTCGAGACCCTGGCGGCCGACCGCTCGAAGATGAGCTTGGAAGCCAACCCCATCGACATCCACCGCGCCACCGACGCGGTCCTAGTGCAGTTGGACGCGCTGGCCGAGCGGTTCCCCGATCTGCTCTTCGTGGCGACGAGCAATTTCCCCGACGCCGTCGACAGCGCGTTCACCTCCCGCTGCGACCTGGTCCTGCGCGTGCCGTTGCCCGACCGGGTGGCCTGCGGCCAGATCCTGCGCGACTGCCTGACGGGCCTGGGGAGGACCTATCCCGAGATCGGTCGCCTGGCTTCCGCGCCGGGCTTTGAGCGCTGCGCCCAGGAGTGTGTCGGGCTCGATGGCCGCGCGATCCGCAAGATGGTGGCCAACGCCTTGGCCTGTCGCCAGGAAGTGGCGATGGATCCGGCCAAGGTCACGCTCGATGACGTGCTGCGCGCGGCCCAGCGCGCCAAGGCCAATCGCACGGGGGGCAGGTCGAAATGACCACCGTCGCCAGTCGCAGGTTTTCCAGCACGCCTCAACGCGACGCCGGCGCCACCTGGCGCGCTGTCGTCGATCTTCTGACGGGGGGCGCGACCGGCGCCAAACGCGACGAACTGCTGGCCGTGGCCGGCGTCGCCTCCAGCATCATCGCCGACAAGGCGGCCAAGGACGCGGCAATCGTCGTCACCTGCGATGGGCCGCGCACCCGCATCTATTGTCTCTACGACGATGACGCCATCGACGGCTCGGACGCCAACGAAGACGCCCTTGGCTATGATCCCCTGGACGGCGATTGGCGCGTGTCGCTCCCTTGCGAGCCCGACGACCTGGCTTGGGTCCAGGGCGCGCTGAAAAAGCACAGCACGCGCATTACCGCCCGGGACAAGGCCTCGGCCACCGGCGGCGAAAGCGCCAGCAGTGGCCAGAAGGCCGCCGGCCTGGTCCTGGACCCGAAAGGATTCCTCGGGTCATGACCGCCGTCACCGTCAACACCTACACCCACTCGGTCACCTACGTGGCCGACAACATGCTCAAGAGCCTCAAGGACATCATCCGTCTGAGCGGCCTGGACCCCGCCGCGTTCATCGACGACTGGGACGTCAACATGCGCGGCATCCGCACCTGGCTCGACACTGGCGACCTCGAAACCGTCAAGTTGGAGATTTTCGATCCAAAGACCGACGCGCTTCTTGTTCGCTGGGACATGGACGTCGTCTACGGCTGGAGCTCCGGCGACGGCAACTTCTGGGTCGACACCGAGCAGTTGAAGTACGCGATCCTCAAGGCCGGCGTGTGGCCCAGCCAGGCCAAGTATCGCCTGCTGCTGCACACCAAGCCGGGCCGTCCCGATGTGGCCGGCTGGAGCAAGGGCAGCGCCCGCTCGACCGCCGGCTTCACCAAGCAGTCCCTGGGAACGACGATCGATCACAGCGGCCTTGGGGCCAACGCCGGATACTGGAGGAAGGGCTGATGCTCACCGTCGATGAAGCGTTTCGGAAGTTCAAAAGCCGCCTGGAGCTGAACGACCGCGAGCAGAAGAACGCCACCGCGCGCCATACCGAAGTGCGCGACTACATCCGCGCGAAGTTCAAGATCGAGAAGGATTTCCTGACCGGGTCCTACAAGCGGCACACCAAGACCAAGCCGCTCAAGGACATCGACATCTTCTTCGTCCTCAAGGACTCGGAGCGCGAAACGTACCGCGACAAGGCACCGTCGGTGGTCATCGGTGACTTCTATGACGCCCTGGTCGAGAAGTACGGAGCCAGCGCGGTCCGCAAACAGGGCCGTTCGGTCAATGTCGATTTCGGTATCGTGGCCGACGCCGAGGACAACACCGACTACCGGGTCCTCAGCGTTGACGTCGTCCCGGCTTTCACCTGCGGTGCCGACTACGAGATCGCCGACACAGACAAGGGCGAGTGGATCAAGACCAATCCGGAAATCCACGCCTCTAAGGCCGTGGCCGCCCACCAGGCCTATTCTAACGAATGGAAGGGCTTGGTGCGCATGGCCAAATATTGGAACAACAACCCCCGTCACGGCGAAAAGCCGGTCAAACCCTCGTTCCTGATCGAGGTCATGGCGCTCCAGTGCCTGTACGGGGGCTGGCAAGGCCGGTTCGACTACGAGTTCCAGTCGTTCTTCCAGACCCTGGCCGACAGGATAACCGACGAATGGCCCGATCCGGCCGGCCTTGGCCCGCCGATCAGCGACGGCATGGACGCGGCCCGCAAGCAGCGGGCGAAAACCCTGCTGCAGGCAGCCAGCCGCGACGCCAGTCTGGCGATCAATCTGAGCCGGCAGGGGAAGAACGGCGAGGCGCTGAAGGCCTGGCGCGCGCTCTTTGGGCCCAAGTTCCCGCTGTCGTAGGGGCGCGTCGCGCCGACCGCATATTCTGGAGATCATCATGGCCGATGCGGTGACGCCGCGATGGAACGGCGACAAGTACCAGGCGCGGGTATTCTGGCATAACGCCCTGCACATGCTGGCCACGGACTCGGTCGTCGTGGAGGTCACCTTCGAGGCCGATGCGCCCAAGGCCTTCGACGACGTCGTGGTCAAATATGATCCGCCCATCGCGGGGTCAGGACCGGTGCGGGTGCCTGCGACCTATCACCAGGTCAAATGGCACGTCGAGCTGGGTGGCCGCTTTGGCTACAAGGACTTCATTGAGCCAGACTTCATCGGCGCGACCAGCGTGTCGCTTCTCCAGCGGCTGCGCGAGGCCAAGAAGATCGCGCCCGCTGGCGCCCAGTTCGACTTCGTCACCACCTATCGCATCCATGACGACGACCCTCTGTCGCCGCTGCTGTCGGGGACCGATCGCTCGATCCTCATCGACCGCCTGTTCGACGGAACCACCGACCGTAGCAAGACCGGCAAGATCCGTAAGCTCTGGCGCGAGCACCTGGGACTGGCTTCGGACGACGAGCTGAAGGCCGTCGTCTCGGGGCTACGCATCTTCGATGGGCAGCTGTCGCTCGATGAGTTGCGCTCCCAGGTCAATCTGCGGGCGGAGGTGGTCGGCGCCCTGACCTGCCGGACCAACTCCGACTTCCGCTATGACGGCTTGGCCCAGGCCCTCAAATCGCGGCGCCTCAACAGCTTCACCCGCGAGACCTTGCGCGCGATCCTGGCCGAGGAAGGACTGCTGGTGGAGGTCGCGCCCTTGGTGGACGCGCCGCTGCCGGTCGCCATTCGCAGCTTTCACGGTCTGGCGGCCGACCTGAGCATCGCCTCGCCCGAGAACACCCTGGTCCTGACCGAGGCGTTCAATCAACGATACCTGCGCGCGGATCGTAGCTGGCAGGACGACATCGGGCCGCGAGTTTCCACCTTCCTGGCCGAGGCCGTCCGGCGGTCGGGGAAGCTTCGCCTATCGCTGGACGCCCATGCCTCCATCGCCTTCCTGGCCGGCTCGGTGCTGGACGTGAAATCGGGCGTCGACACCACCCTGGTCCAGAAGGGGCGGGTCGGTAGTCGCGAGTGGCGCGCCGACGATGGAACGGAGACGGACGCGGCCAGGCTCGTTGTGACCTCGGCGGCGCTGGGCAAGGGTAGGGACATCGCCGTGGCGTTGGGCGTGTCGCGCGACGCCGAAAAGGAAACGCGCGCCTATATCGCCAAGTCGCTGAAGGGTGTGGGGAAGCTCCTGACGTTCGCGATGCCGTCCGGGCCTGGGCAGCAAGTCGTCGCCGGCGGTGGACACGCCGCGGCATTGGCCGAGCAGGTCGCCAACCAGGTTCGCGACGCCCGAGAGGAACCCGACGCGGTCGTGCATATCTTCGCGGCCTGCCCCAACAGCGTGATGTTCTTCCTGGGTCAGGAACATCGCGGCGTCGCGCCCTGCGTCGTCTACGAGTTTGACTTCGATCGCCGGGGCAACAAGAGCTACCAGCCGTCCTTTGTCATCGAGTAGGCCATGAGCACCTGGCCCACGAACGTCGCGTTCTTGGAGGCAGCCCAACTTCTGCTCATGGCGCGTTTCGCGTCAAGCGAACGGCCTTGCAAAACGGCGGACCAAATCCTGCTATCCGCCCCAGGCTGCCTCGTTGGCCTGACGCCTGAGCTTTTGGATCAGCCGGGATAGGGGGGAGAGCCAACCCGCATCTGTGCCCGTTGCGGCAATGATCGTGTTGATGTCGTGCAGATGCGCCGCCACGAAGTTGAAGAGTGTGTTGTAGCCGGCAGCAGCCGCCTGAACTGCACCGGCTCCCAATGCGCTGGCCTTAAAGCCATCCACCAGAATAGACATGCCGGTCTCGCCCAAAACATGGCCAATGCCGATGGCAAGCCCACCTATGACCAGCCCGGCGACCTGGCGAGAGCGAGCAGAATGCGGTCCCGTACCCACCGACTGAACGGCGTCGGCAACCAGCGTCTGAGTCGCCGGAGAAAAGAGTGCCGTCGCCTGCTGAATTTCGGTCGCGAAGCGCGTGGCTGCCCGCTCAAAGGCTTCGATTGTCCGCTCCGGCATCTGGTAGGCCGCAGCCCCTTCGACGAGGGCCTGGCCGTCTGGGTTGTTCATCACGAAGGCGCCGTGGAGGGCAATCAGATCATCAGCTGCGAGCGGGGCGTCGTTCGGCAGAGGCGGCAATTCTTCACGTTCGATCAGATCGCGGGAATGCCGGTAGGCGTTCTCAAGCATTACGCCACGGGCATAGGCACCACCGATGGATGGTGTGTCGCCCCTCAAGACTTCCTCGTAGTTCTGAGCAGCCCGAAGCAGGTTGATGTGGGCGTTGGTGCCCGCGAGCGATTGCACCAGCCGTTGGGCGGCCTCTCGAAGCGGCGCGAGTAGAGGAGATGGCGGCCGGAGATCCGCTGGCTCAGGCCAGCCTTGGAAATCCAGACGCCCAAGCTCGTCTCGGCCGAATTTCGGAACTGAACCGTCGCCCTGGCCGCCGGCTAATTGGGCCGCCACGGCCTCCATCAGGCTCTCGACGCTGACGTCTTCCTCGTCGTCGTCATCGAAGTCTGGCGCTTGGGTCGCGTCGTCTAGGTCGCCATCGTCGAAGTCGCTGAAGTCCTTTGACGCCCAATCGAACAGCCCGTCGCTTTGGATTTCATCGACCGCGGCCTCGATCAAACCCTGCGGAGCGTCGGGGAAATTGCTTTCGACCTCCTCGCGCGCATCGAAGGGACCACCATTGACCCATTGATAGCCGCCTTCGGCGCTGACGTAGGGCAACCGGTTGGCGGGATCCTCGAAGTTCGCGTGGAACCACTCCACCATCGCGTCGATCTGCGATTTTCGCTCCTCTGCCGTGAGGGATGAATCTTCGTCTTCCGAGTCGGGCTCGTCGGGTTCGAACTCGATGGAAAAATCGAAGTTCTCGATCAGCTGGTGAGGGCCGATGTTCTGGTCGATGTCGTCCAAGATGCCGACCGGATATTCCCATGCCTCCCACGACAGCAAGCCCAGATCAGGATGGTCGATTTCTGCGGCGAACTGGAGCCGCGGGCCCATCTGCTCCTCATCGCCACCGACCTGGTCCCAATCGAGCTCCTCGGCCTCGATGCGATAATCGACCTGCGTCGCGGCATGGCGGATCAAAGCTGTGCCGTTGATAGCCACCGTCACGTGTGTGGGTCCTTATCGAGCGACGCTTGGGTAGAGCTTTAGAAGATTTCTCTGCATGGCCGCAACAAATGTCCGCTCAGCTTTGCGCCGCCACGGAAGGGGGCGGACGGGGTGCTGAAGGTCCGAAGTCTGGAGAGGTCCGATGTTCCGCTTCTGGCGCATATCAGATCCTATCGTCGAATAGGATGAAGCATGCTCGGCTCGAAAGGTGTAAGTTATGCGCCATGGCCCGGAACTTACCTTTTTCTGTAATATTAGCCATATTATGAGCCAGCCCGCCATCACCCCCTAACTTTTGAGCCAATAGCGATGCGGATCGCCTACTATAGGGTTTCGAGCGGCGATCAGAGCATTGAAGCTCAACGTCATGCGTTGGGCGGCGGCTTCGATCGGGAGTTTTCCGATGTAGGCGTAAGCGGGGGCGTTCCAGCCGCCGCCAGGCCCGGTTTTACTAAACTATTGGAGCAAGTCCGCCGCAGCGATGTCGTCTGCGTCTACGCAGTCGATAGGCTTGGGCGGGATGCGCTCGACGTTCAGGCGACCGTTCGCCGGCTAATGGACGAGGGTGTCGTTGTAGATATTCACGGAATAGGGACCATTGACGGGCGAGGGGTAGGCGAGATCGTTCTCGCCGTTCTTGCCCAGGTCGCGGATCTGGAGCGCCGCCGAATTCGCGAGCGAGCTGACGCAGGTCGAAATGCCGCAAGAGCCGCCTTATTATCGACAGGCCGCACGCACAGGGGCAAGGAAAGTCTGGGTCGCCCGATGAAGAGCAGCCCAAATGCCGTAGCGCGATGGAGAGAAGGAAGCGGCGCCAGCATTAGAGCAACAGCCGCACATTTTGACCTCTCGACCGCAACGGTAAAGCGCTACTGCGCACAGGTGGCTGCGCGAACCGTCGAGAGTTCGAAATAAGTATTTTCGAAATCTACGGCTAGAGCAAATACTTCGCCGCAAGCATACCCGCAGCGAAAATTCCTGCGCCTAGCGCTAGGCTAGCTAACATAATTGCCGTCAGTTCGCGACCTGCGGGTCGCATCCGAGCGCGCTCGAATGCGCGATCTATTCGCGCAAGATGCGCAATGTATTCTTCGCGTTTCATACAGAAATATCTATTTCCGCTTGTGTTCAGAAGTTATTACCTAAATCGATGGACCACTTAGTTGAAAAGCGAATGAAGCGAGTCAACTCACAGCGTGCTGCACTATAATGCAGTATAGTTTATCGCTAAAAGCGCTTGCGATTCTAAAATTCGAGATCACGATTAGGTGCTCCGCGACAAATTCGGAATCGCGAAGTTGGACTGGAAGATCTGGGAGGCTCGGATGCCCTCAAGCTAACTGCGCAATAGCGCCTTGTCACCGGAAAGCGAAAGGCTTGAGCGTGCCAGCGCCCAAGCCTTCAAGGGGTTATCTATAAACTGATATACCTCTACCTAGATAATCCTCTCGCATTGCGACTAAGTCAATCGCCCTTTGAAAGGCGCGAGAGGCTGCATGCGACCGCTCTCCATCTGCATTTTCATCCGAAACGGTCAGGGTGCGCTCATTGCGGTTAGCGATGCCGCACACCGGCCTGATCATTGCGTATGCAGGTCATGTCATGTCGAATTTTCAGCACTCCAACCACGCGCTGCAGAAAGAAGACAGCGCAGAGCGATCACCTGAAGATCTATCCGTAAAATGTTTCGATAGATTTGAATCAGATGACGAATTCAAATCTCAGGCAAAGCTATCTATTAATAATAATATCGAAGAAATGTCGAATGAACGCTTTGAACGGCTAGCGCTTCGCCTCAAAGCAACCAAAAGCATTCCCCCCAGGGGAGAACGAGTTCGAGCGGATGTTGAAGCCGCAGCCGCCGCGGTGGGCGTTCACCCTGCGACGCTATACCGAGACATGTTGCGTTTGGAGGGAAGGGGGAGTGTTCGCGATTTATTGCCTAAAGCGCTTGGCTTTCCAAAAGGTCGCTCTCGCTTAAGCGCACGGCAGGAGGAAGTGATCTCTCTGTGCATCCAATCCCATTTTCTCACACTAGCTCGCCCATCCACGGTGAAGGTCGCCAAGAAAATCGGTGACATGTGCGAGGATGAAGGCCTCCCACGCCCTAGTCGTGCAACCGTCATTCGACGCCTCAATGCGATCCCAAAGAGAATCGTTGCTCTAAAGCGTCACGGACCCAAGGCCGCCGAACAACAGACCCCTAGGCCTGGCAGATATGTTGTGGCGCGACCTTGGGATGTTTGGCAAATCGATCACACCCTGGCCGACGTCATCGTCGTTGACCGTGACGGCAAGCCGATCGGCCGTGTTTGGCTGACTATTGTTCTCGACGTCTGTACACGCATGGTCGTTGCTTATTATGTCGGTCTAGAGCCACCCTCAACCATACGAGTTGCGGCCACTCTGGATTTGGCTGTTTCACCCAAAGCGGCTTGGCTCGCCGCCCGCGGGCTTGACTACGTTTGGCCTGCCAAGGGTCTTCCGCTCTTACTGCACAGTGACCGCGCCAAGGAATTCACATCGCCCAACCTCAGGCGGGCTCTGCTCAATCACGGCACAGATACCTTCTATCGGCCGCCCGGCCGAACGCGGTTCGGGGGCCACATCGAGCGCCTGATTGGAACGATGATGGGAACATGTCGCCTGCTGCCTGGCGCGACCCACAACAGTCCGTCCGCCCGGGGCAACTACGATAGCAAAGGGGCGGCTCGACTCGGGATCGATGACTTGGAGATGTACTTTGCCCATCAAATTCTGGGCATCTATCATCATGCTAAGCACAGCGCTCTGGGAATGAGCCCTTTGGACGCTTGGGCAAAACGGCCGAAGGGTTGGGAGCCTGAATGCCCCGGCGACATGGAAACCTTCCGCCTCGATCTTTTCCCGGAATGCTCGCGGACAATTACTCGCCAAGGCGTTAGTGCGTTCGGCGATGAGTATTACAGTCGGGAGTTAGGCGAGGCCTACATCGCCGGCGCTCGCAAGGTGGTTGTCAAATATGATCCGAGAGATCTTTCCCAAATATATGTGAGGGTGGCCAACGGGCGTTATCTTGTAGTTCCTTACAGGCTTCAGCGAGAGGAGCCAGCTCCGACCCTTTGGCTCCACAAAGCCGGGCGGCGAGCTCGGACGCAGGCGGGAGATTCCAGCCGCGACCGCGCCACTATTCGGAGGGCCAACGAAGCGGCTGAGCGGGTCATCGAAGAGTCCTTGAAATCTGACAAGATTAAACGACAAGCGGAGCGATTAAGAAGAGACCGCCTAGCAGCGGCTGAATTCCGTTCGGCGATGCCGGCACCGTCCACGCCCGATGATGATGATTGGGGCGGTGCATTCGGGGGAGGGGAGCCATGACAACTTCTCTGTTCGGGCACCTTCACCCTGACATACGCCACCTCGCCACAGCAGACCGTCAGGTTCGCAAAACCTGCATCCTTACTGACCAATGGATTAGCTATCCCGCTGGCGAGGACGCCATCGAGCGGCTCTTCGAGTTACTCGACATGCCGCCGCGGATTCGCATGCCTTCGATCCTGTTTTGGGCGCATCCCAATATGGGAAAGACGCATATTCAGAAACGCTTTCTAATGCTTTGCGCTGCTAGGGGGGCGATGTTCGTTGAGGCGGTTTTATGGTTGGAGGTAAATGACGGGCTGACAGAGAAGCGGCTCTACCTGGATCTCCTCGCCGCGCTTAACGCGCCCGCGCCTGATGCGACGACATCCCGATTGCAGGCGATGGTGCTGAGGCAGTTGAAGGCGCGGGGAATTCGCCTAGTTATCCTCGACGAATTGCAACGCGTCACAGAGCTTCGCCCAAGAGACCAACGGGCGATTCTCAATGCTCTAAAATACATTTCTAATCAGCTATCGATTAGTATAGCCGGATTTGGCTCTGGCGAGGCGAGAGCGCTGATTCAGTCGGACCCTCATCTCGGGGAGCGTTTTGATATCATCGCGCTTCCAAAATGTAACAAAAAAGAGAAATGGCTTGTTGATCTGGTTCGGGCTCGTCTCGAGCTCATACCGCTACGAAAACCAACTCAGGTCGATCGTCAGTTTATGACGGTACTGCTTCTGCATTCGAATTCATTGCTTGGAAGGATGTTTCGCCTCTTGGAGCGAGCGGCCATCGCAGCTCTCGATAACGAAGAATGCCTATCGGCTGATCTCATTGAGGCTGTCACGCTACGTCGACGGCTTGCTGAGAATGGATAGCCCGTCAGGCGCTCCGCGCGATCTCTCTGCACTCGCTCCGCCGTCCGAGGTCGACGAGGTTATTTCGTCTTGGCTAGTTCGTACCGCTGATGCGCACCTCCTCACCATCTCCGAACTGGAGCACGAGATCGGGGGCTCGATTGCTGCTCTTGACCGAGGAGACTTGAGCCTCCTTCCGCGGCTGTCCGTGATGTTGCGGATCGAGATCGCAACTTTGAGCGGGATGGTGCTGCCGCATTTCATTGAAGCGCCGGCACGAAGCGGGCGGCCACCGCCCCATTGTTGGTGCGTTTGCCGCTCTTGCTTGGAGGGCGACCGAGAACAGGGGAGGGCACCCTATGTGCGCCAAGTTTGGACCGATCCATTGTCGGTCTATTGCCTAACGCACAAAGTCCCTCTCGTCCCCCACGGCAACTCCGAAATTAAAATCGCAAGCGACCTAACTTTATTTAATGGTAAATCACCAAAATTGGAATCTAGAGATATTTATCTAAACCGCACATACTTCGATGACGATGAAATGATTTCTTATGTTGGAAATGCCCTAAGTAGTCGCGACGAATCTCACACTCACGACCTTCCATTTCTTAGGTGTGCGGTCTGCGATATTGTTGATGCTCTTGCGACGAACATGAGAACACCAAACATGGGGGCATTGATATCGTTGGTAGAAAAGCCAATGGTGAAACGAAGGTCGCTGCCTGGCTCAAATACCATGCCGGATTCTTGGTGGAGCGATGTCGAAGCTAGAGAGCGTCTTCTATATACGAGGATCGCACTTCTTTTTCTTGCGGAACCGCAGAGCCCGACCTTTCATTGGATGCCTTCACCATTTGGGCGAAGTTGGTTTGTGAAGCGTCTGTGCGGCACGGAGAACATCGAGTGGCTCAGGGGCGCAGCCCTAGATCCCTTGATTTTGATGGTTATGGAATTGCCAAGCCATGCCATCTCCAGACTGAACATCAGCTCGTTGCGATGGCCCAGAAAGCTAAGACAGCGTTGGACGTACGCCGTCGCTGCTGCAGCGCTCGGCCGCCATAGTCGCAGCATATCGAGTCAGCCAGTCGCAGAGTTTTGAGTCAAAAATCCGGAAGGGCTGAACTTTGGATGCAACTGGTTGCAGGGGGCGTGCGATTCGCAGGGTTTGGAGTCAGTGACAAAGGGACGCCGTCTGGCTTGTTGTAGATGTTCATCGTCTAAGTAATATTATCGGAAAATATTACATAGCGGCGTGCAGCGGCGCGCATCGCGTCCACGGCCTGCCGTTAGCCGAACCGTCCACTTATGTAGTCCTGGGTCTGCTGGACCTGTGGTTTCATGAACATGTCGGCGGTCGGGGTAAATTCGACCATGCGCCCCATGAACATGAAGCCGGTATTGTCGGAAATCCGCGCCGCCTGGCCCAGATTGTGGGTGACGATCACGATGGTGAAGTCGCTCTTCAGCTCGCCGATCGTCTGCTCCAGCTTGGCGGTCGAGATCGGGTCCAGCGCCGAGGCCGGCTCGTCCAGCAACAGGATTTCGGGCTCGACGGCGATGCCGCGCGCCACGCACAGGCGTTGCTGCTGACCGCCGGACAGGCTCAGGCCCGAAGCGTGAAGCTTGTCCTTGACCTCGTCCCACAGGGCCGCGCGGCGCAGAGCCTTCTCGACCACCTCGTCCATCACCTTGCGCGACTTGCTCTCGTAGAGCCGCACGCCGAAGGCGACGTTGTCGTAGATCGACATCGGGAACGGCGTGGGCTTCTGGAACACCATGCCGATGCGCGAGCGCAGCTTGGCGATGTCCTTGACCGCCAGCAGGTTCTCGCCCTCGTGGTCGATCGTTCCGACCGCGCGCTGGCCCGGATAGAGATCGTACATCCGGTTGAAGGTGCGCAGCAGGGTCGACTTTCCGCAGCCGGACGGGCCGATCAGGGCGGTGACCTTGTTGCGGGCGATCGGCAGGTCGACGCCGAACAGCGCCTGGGTCTTGCCGTAGAAGAAATCCAGCCCCTTGGCGCGCAGGGCGACGCCGTCGGTGGGCTCGGCGATGAAAGGCTTGAGGTCCTTGAGAGCGTCGTGGGCGGTCATGGGCGCGTGTTCCCCCGCGCGACGATCACGCGGCCAATGATGTTGATCGAAAGCACCGTCAGGGCGATCAGCAGCGCGCCGGCCCAGGCCAGGGCGCGCCAGTCGTCATAGGCGCTGAGCGCGTACTGGAAGATCACCGCCGGCAGGCTGGCCATCGGCTTGGTCATGTCCAGGGCGAAGAACTGGTTGTTGAGGGCGGTGAACAACAACGGCGCGGTCTCGCCGCTGATCCGGGCGAAGGCCAGCAGGCCGCCGGTCAACAGCCCTCCCCCCGCCCCGCGCCAGATGATCTTGCGGATCGTCACCCAGCGGGCCGCGCCAAGGGCCACGCCCGCCTCGCGCAGGGCGTTGGGCTGAAGCCTCAGGATGTCCTCGGTGGTGCGCGTGACCACCGGCGCGGCGATCAGCGCCAGCGCGACGCCGCCCGCCAACCCGGAGAAACCGTGGAACGGCCGCACGATCAGCTCGTAGACGAACAGCCCTACCAGGATCGACGGCGCCGACAGCAGCACGTCGTTGAGAAAGCGCACCACGTGGCCATAGGGGGTGTCGCCGCCATATTCGGCCAGCCAGGTTCCGGCCAGCATGCCGACGATCACCGCCAGGACCATGGCCGTGGCGCACATCGCCGCCGAGCCGACGATCGCGTTGCGCAAGCCCCCCAGCGAACCCGGCGCCGGCGTGTCCTTGGTGAAGATCGTCAGGTTCAGGCCGCCGAAGCCCTGCTTCAGCAACGAGACCATGATCAGGCCCAGGGCCGCCAGGGCCAGCAGGGTCGCCAGGCCGCACAGGGCCACGAAGACGGCGTTGGCGGCCCGTCGGCGAGCGCGTCGGTCAAACAGCATGCCGGGCCTCAGTCATTGCGCTGGCGAAGCAGCAGCGCGCGGGCGATGGCCAGCACGCTGAAGGTGATGACGAACAGCACCAGGCCCAGGGCCGTCAGGGCCGCGGTGTGCATTTCGCCGGTGGCCTCGGTGAATTCGTTGGCGATGGTCGAGGCCAGGGTCGAGCCGCTGTCGAACAGCGACTGCGGCAGGCCATGCGCGTTGCCGATGATGAAGGTCACGGCCATGGTCTCGCCCAGGGCCCGTCCCAGACCCAGCATGACCACCCCGACCATGCCGCTGCGGACATAGGGCACGGTGACAGAACGGACGACCTCGAACGGGGTGCAGCCGATGCCGTAGGCGCTCTCGCGCACCTGGGTCGGCACGGTCAGGAACAGCTCGCGAAACACCGCCGCCATGTAGGGCAGGATCATGATCGACAGGATCAGCGAGGCGGTGAAGATGTTGGCGCCGTTGGGCACGCCGTAGAACACCTTCTCCCAGATCGAACCGCTCGGGATGTTCATCATCAACGGCAACTGGACGTGCAGCGCGAACCACGGCGCCAGCACGAACAGGCCCCACATGCCGTAGACGATCGACGGGATGCCGGCCAGCAGCTCCACCGCGATGGCGATCGGCTGGGCCAGGCGCTTGGGGCAGAACTCGACCAGGAACACCGAGATCCCCAGCGCCACCGGCAGGGCCAGGATCAGGGCCAGGGCCGAGGTGATCAGGGTGCCCGCGATCGGTCCGGCCGCGCCATAGACCTCGGTCACAGGGTTCCAGGTGGTGCTGGTGAAGAAGCTGAAACCGAACTTGTGGAGCGCCGGCCAGCCGCCGATGGCCAAGGAGACGACGATGCCGCCCAGGGCGGCCAGCAGCAGGGTCGCCGCGGCCAGGCAGGCGAACTGAAAGATCGGATCGAACCACGCGCCTTTCGACGCGGGGCGCGTGGTCATCGAGACGGCCGTGGGTCGGGACAGGTCGGACATCAGCTTCCGCCAAGAGAAAACGGGCGGGAGCAAAGCCCCCGCCCCTCGCAGGTCCAATTTCCGTACGCTTACTTGGAAACGTAGACCGGCTTGCCGTCCGACCCCTTCACCTGGGCCGCCCACTGCTTGCGCATCATCGTCTTCACGGCGGCGGGCATGGGCACGTAGTCGAGAGCGCCGGCGGCGGCGTCGCCGTTCTTGTAGGCCCAGTCGAAGAACTTCAGGACGTCGGCGCCCTGGGCGGCGTTGTCCTGCTTCTTGTAGACCAGGATGAAGGTCGCGCCGGTGATCGGCCACGACTTGGCGCCCGGCTGATCCAGCAGCAGCAGGTAGTTGCCCGGAGCCTTGGTCCAGTCGGCGTGGCTGGCGGCGGCGGCGAAGTCGGCCGCGACCGGGGCCGGATACTGACCGTCCTTGTTCTGCACCAGGGCGTAGGTCGCCTTGTTCTGCTTGGCGTAGGCGTATTCGACATAGCCGATCGAGCCGATCGTCTGCTTGACGAACGCCGAGACGCCGTCATTGCCCTTGCCGCCCAGGCCGACCGGCCACTCGACGGAGTCGCTGGCGCCGACCTTCGACTGCCAGGCCGGGTTCTTCATCGACAGGTACGAGGTGAACAGGAACGAGGTGCCCGAGCCGTCCGAGCGGTGCACGACGGTGATCGGCAGGTTGGGCAGCTTGACGCCCTTGTTGACGGCGGCGATGCGCGGGTCGTTCCACTTGGTGACCGCGCCCAGATAGATGTCGGCCAGCAGCGCGCCCGGCAGGTGCAGTTGGCCAGGCATGACGCCCGGCAGGTTCACGACGGGCACCACGCCGCCCATCACCATCGGGAACTGCATCAGGCCGGCGGCGTCCAGGTCTTCGACTTTCAGCGGCTTGTCCGAGGCGCCGAACGCCACGGTCTTGGCCTTGATCTGCTTGATGCCGCCGCCCGAACCGATCGCCTGGTAGTTCAGGCCGACGCCCGTCTGGGCCTTATAGGTCTCGGCCCACTTGGCATAGACGGGCGCGGGGAAGGTGGCGCCGGCGCCCGAGATATCGCCGGCGTGAGCAGCCGTGCCGGCCAGAAGCGCCGCGCCGAGGGCGGTGGCCGAGATTTTCGTCAGCATAAGTCATCTCCTCGGGCGCCAACCGGTGGCCGCCCCCGAGACAGGACTTAGATGGAAAATATAACAGTGCCGTGACGATTTGTAAGTTCAACTTACGTCTTGGCGGCGCTTCGTCAGCCCCTGGACCAGGGCCAGGCTGCGACGGACTTCCAGGCGCAGCCAAAGCACCAAGCGCTCGGCGGCGTCGGCGACGCCCGGCTCGGACCGGGTCTGAACATCCAGCCACTCGCCGCCCGGCGCCTCGAAGCCGAGCGCCGTCAGACGCCCGGAAGCCAGGTAGGCTTCGGCGGCGAAGACGTTGGACAACACCACGCCGCCCCCTTGGGCCGCGGCCTCCAAGGCCATGCCGGCGTCGTCGAAGACATGGGCGCGAGGCGGCTTGACGCCGGGCGTCCAGCGCGCGGCCCAGGCGGTCCAGCCCCCCGCGCTGTCGGCGATCAGCGGCCCGCCGACGATCGCGGCCACGGAGTCGAAACGTCCGGCCTGGTCCGGTGCGCACAGCGGCAGATGGACCAGTTCGCACAGGCTGTCCTTGCCCGCCTTGGCCAGCCAGGCCAGGCGGATGTCGGCGTCGGGATCGTCACCCTGGGTGCGGACCTGCACCTCGACATCCGGCAGGGCTTCGCTTAGCCGCCCGATCTTGCCGGCGAACCACAAGCGCCCGAATGCCGCCGGCATCACCACCGACAGGGCGGTCGCGCCTTGCGGTCCGAGGATCTCGCGCAGGGTGCGGCTCAGGGCCTCCTCCGCTTCGGAATAGGTCTGGGCGAGGCGAAGGGCGGCCTCGGAGGGCTCCATGGCCCCGCCCTTGCGCTCGAACAGTCGCGCGCCGAGCTCGGTCTCCAGTCGACGGATCGACTGGCTGACGGCGCTATGGGTGATCTGCAGCTCGCGCGCCGCGGCGGTGAAGCTGCGGTGGCGGCTGGCGGCCTCGACGGCGCGCAGAGCGGTGAAAGGCGGTGAACGTTCGGTCATCGGGACGTGAGTCTAGCCGGGAAAGTTGAACTTACAATGACTCGCCGCCACGGGGATCCTCAATGAACCGTCGCGGGTCCGCCCCGCACGCCATGTGCGCCCGCCTCCAGCGGAAAGGTCAGCTCCGAGATCCGCCCTTCGTCGGCGGTGCGTGAGCTGAAGCGGCCACGCAGTTGCTCCACCATGGCCTCGATCAGTGAAGCGCGGCCGCGCTCGATCCCGACCGGGGCCAGTTCCCGCTCGACCTCGGTGATCCGCAGCTTGCCCATGCCGCGATCGCCCCGCAGGGCGATGCGCATCAGGCCCGGATCATCGGCGGCCAGACGCAGGTTCAGGCACTCCAGCAGAACGATGGCCACCGAGGTGGCCTGTTCGGACGACAGCCAAAGGCCGCCGTCCTCGAACTCGATCCGCACTGGCGGATGTTTGCGGGCCGACAGGGTGGCGTCCAGCAGCTGACGGGCGAAGGCGTCGAAGTCGAGCAGCTCTCCCCCCTCCCCGGCCAGGCTGCGATGGGTCTTGGAGATCAGCATGGTGCGGGCTGACGCCTCGGCCAGAGCCCGGGCCACGGCCTTGTCCGGCTCGTCCTTGGCCTGAAGTTGAAGAAGCGCCGCGACCAGTTGCAAGTGGTTGGTGACCCGTTCGTTCAGCTCGCCGAACAACGTGGCGTGGGATTGCGCCAGCCGTTCGGCCTTGGCCTGGGCGAGAGTCTTCTCGGCGACGGCGCGAGCCATGCCGGTGATGAAGTAGATCGCCACGCTGGAGGTCATGACGAAGAACATCAGGCTGGTCAGCGAATCCAGGTCGGTTTTGAACGCATAGGTCGGGCGGTCGAAGCGCCAGTAGCCGATCGTGGCAGACATCGCCGCCGCCAGGATCGCCGGCCGGCCGCCCAGGAAGTAGGCGCTGAGGATCACGATCGGATAGAAGACCGTATAGGCGTGGTTGGAGGCGAAGACCGGGTCCAGCGCCCAGCGCGTGGCCAGGCCGATCAACACCAGGCCCAGGGTGGCGGCGTACGCGCCGGCCCGGCCCAATCGGAAGTCACGCAAGGTCCCGCTCCGACACAAAGAACGAGCGTCTTTACGACGATTGAGCGACAGTTCCATGACGAGTGTTGGGTGTCAGTTTCATTGTAAGTTTAACTTGACTTGCTGGCGCCCTATCGCCAGCTTTCCGGCCATGCGTCTCGCTTATGTTCAGCTTGGCGGCGGGTTTCCGTCGCTGGAAACCCAGGTGCTGCGGGTCATGGCCCTACGCCCGGACGACTATACGATCGAGGAAAACTCCACCGACGCGGCGCGCCGGCGGGTCAGCGAACGGTTGGAGACTCTGGCGCCCGGAGACCATGTCTGCGTCTCGTCATTGGACATGTTCAACGGACCAGCCAAGGACATGACCGCCCTGCTCTCCAATCTCCTGGCGCGAGGTGTCGTTCTGGAAACCTTTGACGACAAAGGAGAAGTCGTTGAGATCGGTGCTTCTCGCGCCGAGCGCCTCCTGATGTCGTGGCTCGGCCAGGTGTTCGCCGACACCACAAAGCCCGTGCCCCGGCGAGTCACGCCCGCGAACCTCGAGGTGTTGTCCGACGCCGATATCGCCGAGATTCGACGCCTGTCCCGCGCCGGACTGTCGCTACGCCGGATCGGCCTGATCTTTCGCCGCTCTCCCAAATGCATCGAAGGCGTGCTGTCGGCCCATCCGGACACGGACGGAGAAGCCTTCGCCCGACGCAGCGCTGTTCGTTAAGTTAAACTTACATTCAACTGTCATAAACTTCACCTAACACCCCACCTCAGAGCCCGACTTACGAAAGCGGGCCGAACAAGGGGTTTCTCACAATGCAAAACAAGCTGTCGCTGCTCGCCGGCGCCGCCGTCGGCGTGGTGCTGGTCACGGGCGTCGCCGCGCCCGCCCAGGCCAAGCCGGTCAAGAAGCACGCCGCCGCCACCAGCTCGCAAGCCGCCGAACTGGCCGCCCTGAAGGCCCAGGTCCAGGCCCTGACCGAACGACTGAACGCCCAGGAAGCCGCCCAGGCCCAGACCCAGTCCACCGCTCAGGCCGCCCAGACCCAGGCCCAGGCCGCGACCGATCAGGTCGCCCAGGTCCAGACCCAGACCGCCGCGCAGATCCAGGCGATCCCGACGCAGGTGAAGACCGAGGTCGCCGCCGCGACACCCAAGCCCAAGACCTCGTGGGCAGACAACACCGTCGTCTCGGGCCGCATGTACTACGACCTGTCCAGCGTCTCGCAGAAGTCGAACGGCGTGAAGACCACGCCCAGCGGCACGGGCTTCGACATCAAGCGCTTCTATGTGGGCATCGACCACAAGTTCAACGACGTGTTCTCGGCCAACGTCACCACCGACTTCCAGTACTCGTCGGCGATCTCGGCCACCGAGCTCTACATCAAGAAGGCCTATCTGCAGGCCAAGGTCAGCGACGCCCTGGTCTTGAAGGTCGGCTCGGCCGACCTGCCCTGGGTGCCCTTCGTCGAAGACATCTACGGCTACCGCTACGTGGAAAACACCCTGATCGACCGCACCAAGTTCGGCACCTCGGCCGACTGGGGCGTCCACGCCTCGGGCAAGTTCATGGACGGCAAGGTGAACTACGCCGTCTCGGTGATCGACGGCGCCGGCTACAAGGCCCCGCTGCGCTCGCGCGGCATGGACATCGAAGGCCGCCTCAGCGTCGTGCCGATCGACCACGTCACCCTGGCCGTCGGCGGCTATTCCGGCAAGCTGGGCAAGGACACCGAAGGCGCGACCAACATCTATCACACCGCCAACCGCTTCAACGCCCTGGCCGCCTACACCACCAAGCAGTACCGCCTGGGCGTGGAATACTTCTCGACCGAGGACTGGAACAACGTCACCACCACGACCGGCGACAAGGCCGACGGCTACTCGGTGTTCGGCTCGTACAGCTTCACCGACCAGATCAGCGCCTTCGGTCGCTACGACTACGTGAAGCCCAACAAGGACACCGCCGACAGCAAGAAGGACAACTACTTCAACGTCGGCCTGACCTACAGCCCGGCCAAGATCGTCGACTTGTCGCTGGTCTATAAGCGCGACAGCATCGAGAACGGCACGCTGGCCACCTCGAACGGCACGATCGGCGGTTCCGACAAGGGGACCTACGACGAAGTCGGCCTGTTCGGTCAGTTCCGCTTCTAGATCGACCTGACGTCAAACGGAATGGGACGCCCACGGGCGTCCCATTTTGCTTTCTAGGTATCGTTCTCCCGGCCGTCCCGCGCCAGACCAGGAAACGCATTCTTCTCGTGTGACGTCCTCTGTCACTGCATATGCGCGTGCTCGCAGGTGACGCTCGGATTCATGTCGGCGAAGACGCCTTTCGGATTCGGCCGCCACGCCCAGACGTGCAGTTCGTAGAACGGTTTGAGGCCGTAGCGGTTCGGCGCGCCGGTGAAGCTGAAAAGCTGGCCCTTCAGCGACGCCGGCCCCTTGAACGCGATATATTCGACGGCCACGAGGTCCATCTTTCCGTTGGGCGACGGCTCGTACATCACCGCCTGGGGGCGTCGGATATCGGGCGTCTCGTCGTCGAGATATTTGGCGTTGACGTAGTGGACGCCCATCGCGCCGCCGTCGACGCCGCTGGTGCACGGAATGGGCGCATAGCCTTCCGCGACCGCCGCCGAGACGTCCTTGAAGCGCGCATTGGCCTCACGGACCGCCACAGCGAGGGAGTTGTCGGATGGCTTCATCGACGTCTTGGCGATCACTTCGGGACTTTGCCCAGTCAAGAGCGCCAAGAACGAAAAAAACGCGATGATCACCTTCGTCACGGCCATGCAAAAAGCTTTGGAAGTCATGGAGATTATGTTCCTAAGAGTTTGATTAGACGCCGTTTCGGGGAGGAGCTCCGAAATGGCCGGCCGATCTTAGGGACATGAAGACTTCGCGACAGGCGACGAAAGCGACAGAGAACAAGGGTGAAAGCGCTCAAATCCCCCTGTTTTCAGCGCGCTGGCGCCAGACACCCTTCCCAGCGCCGCGGATAGATTCCCAGTCGCGCGATCAAGCCAAAACCCGCATCGGTCGATAGCGCCTTTGGCTTAGACCGCCCGAGATCTCGCCCATAGGTTCGTCGGCAAGTGAACGGTCACGCGGCCAGGACGCCGCGACGCCTTGCGGCGACAAGGACCGATGACGAGCGAGGATCCTATGAGCAAGATGACGCCCTCCGAAATGGCCCAGCAGATCGGCGGAGGGTTGCTGTCGTTCCCCGTCACCCATTTCGACGCCCAGCATCAGTTCGACGAAGCCCCCTATCGCGAACACTGCGCCTGGATGCTGCAGCATGAGCTGGCGGGTCTGTTCGCGGCGGGCGGCACCGGCGAATTCTTCTCGCTGACCCCGCCGGAGGTGGCCAAGGTGGTCGCCGCCGCCGTCGACGAGACGGCCGGCAAGATCCCCGTCGTGGCCGGCTGCGGCTACGGCACCGCCATCGCCGTCGACCTAGCCCAGGCCGCCCACACGGCCGGCGCCGACGGCCTGCTGCTGCTGCCGCCCTATCTGATGAACTCCACCCAGGAGGGCCTGGCTGCGCACGTCGAGGCGGTCTGCAAGGCCACGCCGCTGGGCGTCATCGTCTACAATCGCGACAACGCCGTGCTGACCGAGGACACGCTCGAAAAGCTGTGCGACCGCAATCCCAACCTGGTCGGCTTCAAGGACGGCGTCGGCGACATCGAGCTGATGATGCGCGTCTATGCCCGGATGGGCGATCGCCTGACCTATATCGGCGGCCTGCCCACGGCCGAGACCTTCGCCCTGCCCTATCTGGAAATGGGCGTGACGACCTATTCCTCGGCGATCTTCAACTTCATGCCGGAATGGGCGCTGGGCTTCTACAAGTCGGTGCGCGCCCAGGACCGGACCGCCGTCATGGCCGGTCTGCGCGACTTCGTCCTGCCCTATATCGCCCTGCGCAATCGCGGCCGCGGCTATGCGGTGTCGATCGTCAAGGCCGGCATGAAGGCGATCGGCCGCGACGCCGGCCCGGTGCGCACGCCGCTGACCGACCTGACCCCGGCCGAACTGGCCGAACTGGAGGTCCTGATCAAGCGGGCCCAGGCCTAGGCCACACCATGACCCTGCTGGCGACGCGGCGACCGAAATCCCTGCGGGCGGCTACCGTCACGGCCGCCAATCGCCTAGCTTCCCCGCTTCAAGGGATCACGAGCGGGCGCTTTCCGATGTTCGAGTTGAGTCAGCTGCGCTGTTTCGTGGCCACCGCCGAGGAACTGCACTTCGGCCGCGCCGCCCAGCGCCTGAACATGACCCAGCCGCCGCTGAGCCGGCAGGTCCAGCTGCTGGAGCGCATCCTGGGCGTCACCCTGCTGGACCGCACCAGCCGGTCGGTGCGACTGACACCGGCCGGCCGGGCCTTCCTGCTGGAGGCCCGCCGCATCCTGCGCCTGGCCGAGAGCGCCGCCCTGGCCACGCGGCGCATCGCGGTGGGCGACGCCGGCGAGGTGGCGATCGGCTTCACCGCCGCCTCCGGCTACAACTTCCTGCCCAGCCTGGTGATCCTGTCGCGGGCCCGGCTGCCCAATGCCGACCTGACCCTGCGCGAGATGGTCACCCGCGAACAGGTCGAGGCCCTGCTGACGGGCCGCATCGACATCGGCCTGGTGCGCCCACCGATGGAGCGCGCCGAGTTCGCCACCGCCCGGGTGCTGACCGAGCCCCTGGTCGCCGCCCTGCCCACCGGCGATCCGCGCCTGGCCAAGGCGTCCCTGACCCTGGCCGACTTCGACGAGGCCCCGCTGATCATGTATTCGGCCGAGGGCGCGGGCTATTTCAACAACATGCTGACCACGCTGTTCGACGCCAACGGCGTGTCGCCGCACTACGTCCAGCACGTCACCCAGATCCACTCGATGCTGGCCCTGGTCCATGCCGGCCTGGGCGCGGCCCTGGTGCCCGAGGCGGCGATGAGCCTGCATTTCGACGACGTGCAGTTCCGCCCCGTGGCGACCACGCCGGACCGCCCGGTCGAGCTCTACATGGCTTGGCGCAAGGACAATGACAGCCCGATCCTGCAGTCGTTCATCGATCTCTGCATGGCCGAGGCCTCGCCGATCGAAACCACGGACTGACCGCCCTCTCCGTCGGGATTGGGTGCAAGAACACGCTTCAAGATTTGGGGAGACATCGTCATGACCACCGACCGTCGCACCGTGTTGGCCGGCGTCGCCGCCGCCAGCCTGGCGGGCCTGACGCAGGCCAAGGCCGCCGCCGCCAAGACCTCCAAGGCTCCGATCGCCACCACGGTCTACGGCAAGGTGCGCGGCGCCGAGGTCGACGGGATCAAGGTGTTCAAGGGCGTGCGTTACGGCGCCGACACGGCCCCTCGCCGCTTCCAGCCCGCCCTGCCGCCCAAGCCCTGGACGGGCGTCGCCGACGCCCTCGCCTACGGTCCCGCCTCGCCCCAGACCAAGATCCAGGAGGCCACCAGCGAGGACTGCCTGTTCCTCAACGTCTGGACCCCCGCGCTCGACGGCAAGAAGCGCCCGGTGATGGTCTATGTGCACGGCGGGGCCCACGCCAACGGCTCGGGCTCTGACCCGCTCTATGATGGAGTAAGACTGGCCAAGCGCGGCGACGTGGTGGTGGTGACGGTCAATCACCGGCTCAACGTCTTCGGCTACTGCTACCTGGCCGCCCTGGGCGGGCCGGATCTGGCCGACAGCGGCAATGTCGGCAACATGGACCTGGTCATGGCCTTGGCCTGGGTGCGCGACAACATCGCCGCGTTCGGCGGCGATCCGGGCAATGTCATGGCGTTCGGCCAGTCGGGCGGCGGTGGCAAGGTCGTCACCCTGATGGCCATGCCGTCGGCCCGTGGTCTGATGCACAAGGTCGCCACCATGAGCGGCCAGCACGTCACCGCCATGGGCCCGATCCACGCCACGATCCGCGCCAAGGCCTACATGGCCAAGCTGGGCCTGCGTCCCGATCAGGTGGACGTGCTGCGCACCCTGCCCGCCGACCAGTTGGTCGCCGCCCTGAAGATGCCCGACCCGTTGGAGCGCAAGGGCTCGATCATCTTCTGGTCGGTGATGGATCACGGGGTGCTGCCGCGCCACCCGTTCTATCCCGACGCGCCCCGTGAGAGCGCTCATATCCCGATGATCATCGGCAACACTCATGACGAGACCCGGGCCTTCCTCGGCGGCGATCCGAAGAACTTCACGATCACCTGGGAGGAGCTGCCCGAGCGCCTGGCGCCGGAGCTGGTGCTGGATCTGGAGCCCCGCTACATCATCGCCCGCTACCGCGAGCTCTATCCGAACTACACCCCTTCGGAGGTGTTCTTCGCGGCGACGACCGCTGGGCGCTCGTGGCCGGGTCACCTGATCCAGGCCGAGCAGCGGGCCAGGATCGGCGCGCCGGCCTGGATGTACCAGCTGGACTTCGGCTCGCCGATCGACGGCAACAAGCTGCGGGCCTTCCACAGCTTCGACATCGCCCTGGTGTTCGACAACCTGGACAAGTCGGGCTCGAAGACCGGCACGGGCCCCGCGGCTCGCAAGGTGGCCGACCAGATGAGCGAGGCCTTCATCGCCTTCGCCCGCACCGGCGATCCCAACTGCGCGGCCATCCCGGCCTGGGGGAAGTACACCCTGCCCCAGCGGTCGACGCTGGCGATCAACGAGATCTCGGCCATGGTCGACGATCCCCGCAAGGAAGAGCGCGAACTGTTCGCGGTGGCGCCGTTCCTGAAGGAAGGGACTTAGGACAAACCCTCCCCCTGTGGGGGAGGCGATCGCGTAGCGATCGGTGGGGGGAGTTGTGGGATCGAAGATCGTTGATCCGTGCATCTCCCGATCATTCCCCCCACCGTCGGCTTCGCCGACACCTCCCCCACAGGGGGAGGCTTTGGGAACACACGGCTTCGCCGCTTCACACGGCCCGCCGCTGAAGATTTGGGAAGGGTGCGAAGCGCCCGGGCCTCGCCCGGAGTAGCTTTGATGTTTGTACCGTTTCGACGAAGTGCAGGCGCTTCGCGTGGACCGTTTTCCAGAAGCCTTCGGATCGCGGATTTTTAACCCGCTCCGATGGAGGCCCCCGACGGGCGGAGAGTTGGCTATCTCTCCGGACCGTGCGGGCGATTTCAGCCCGCACCTGTTGCGTCCGCCGATCCTTCGTCGCCTGGGCTTCGTCCTGTGTTTCAAGGAACCTGCCCAGAACGTCCGAAGCGTCACTCAAGACCACCGACGAGCGCTTCCCGCTCGACCACCCCTGAAAGCCGTTCGGTCGCCGGCCGGACGCCCTCCCCGTGCTCTCAGGTGGGATCAGGATACGGGCGGTCTGGAGAGGTGAGCACAGATTGGGGGCGAGAAAGTTCAGGGCATTGAAATCGCTGAACTTCACGCTCTATCCGCCGAGGATAGGCGCCCTTTCCCTTTCCAACGTCGCCTTCATCGTCGCGCAGCCCAACGCCATGAAGCCCTCGACCTGGGCGGCGGCCGTGTGCGGCAGGAGGTCGGCGGTCCAGACGATGCGGCTGCCGCGCCCCGCCTCCAGCACCTGCATGGCGCCGTTGTGGTGGGTCAGCAGCGAGCTGCCGACCACCGACCAGACCAGGCGGCGGGTCTCTTCATCCACCGCGACGATCAGCTCGCGGGCGACCAGGCCGTTGGCGAAGGTCACGATCCGCGCGCCCTCCTCCACCTGGCAGTCGGTCAGGGCGCCGGGGCACAGACGCTGGTGAACGTGACCCCAGTCGCGCACCGCGTCCCAGACCTGGTCGGGCCTCAGGGCGACATCGACGGACTTGCTGATCGTGGCCATGGGAAATGTCCTCTCGAGGTTTTCCCGACTCTGGCAAATCCGCGCCGCGCCGGCTGGCGGGATCCGGACCGGGTCATCCCCCTCGCCTATCCGAGCCGCGAACGGGCCGTCGGCGCCAGGCGCAGCCTCTGGATCACCCCGCGCCGGGAGACGATGCCGAAGCCGTCGCCCAGACCCGCCCGCTCGGCGCGGACCAGATGGTTGGCATGGGCCGCCGCGTCGGCGAAGCGGGCGACCCAGACCAGCACCGGCTCGCCTTCGCGGACCGGCAGGCGCGGAAAGGAGTTCTCGGACGCCTCGGTGACCATCCAGCCCAGAACCGACGCGCCGGCGGCCTCCAGCACGGGCCGGACTTCGGCCTCGAACCGTTCGGCGAAGTCGGGCTCCGGCGGACCGTCCAGGGCCTGGATCGTCACGCCGATCAGCGACGCCGAGTTTGGGTTCGCTGAGCGCGGCGGCAGGTCGAAACGCGCGGCCGTGACGGGCGGCTTCAGCAACAGGACGTCGTCATTGTCGGCCAGGGTGGCGTTGGCGGCCTCGCGATGAGCTTGCCAGATCGGGCCGCCATAGAAGCCCTCCAGCGCCGCCTTGCGGGCCGCCATGCTTTCAAAGCCGCGCATCCAGACGAAGTGGCCGGGCGCGTCCAGGTCGCGAAACTGGCCCAGCAGGCTCATGCCGTGGACCTCCTGGCTCTCGACGAACTCCTGCTCGAACAGGTCGATCAGCTCGTCGCGGCGGCCGGGCTTCATCCGGTACTGGCGCAGTTCGATCACGGTCTGAGCCAGGCTCACGCCGCGTCCTCCGCCCGCGTGAAGTCCATCACCCAGTTGGCCTCCCAGGTCGCGCCGCCGTCCAGCGAGAAGCTCTGGGTCCAGCGGGCCGAGATCGGCGTGATATCGGACCAGACATAGCGGGCGCGGACCGGCCGATCGCCGTCGAGGTCGTCGCCCTCGAACAGGCCGACGCCGTCCCGGAAGCGTCCGGTCACCGGCGGCCGCAACCGGCCCTCCAGGCTGCTGATCCACCAGATCGACCACAGGCCGGTCGCCAGGTCGAAGCTGCGCAGGGAGACGCCCGAGAAGCCGTGCTCGGGCATGGCGATCTCCTCGACATTGACCAGCCCGCCCAGGCGCGGCTCGCAGGTCGCGGTCGCGCCGAAAGCATCCCAGTCCTGGGAGCCGACATGGCGTTGCTTCAGCTTGCGATGGGCGATGCGCCAGCGGCCGTGCAGGAAGTCGAAGGCGTGGACGCCGTCTGGCGTTTGGTCGGAGGCGATCATGCTTGACCCTTCATCGAATGCGATGAAGGCGGTATAGGTGTGTCTACCTGACATCTATTGTCAGGATTTTCGGCTAGGGTCGAAAAATGCGCTCAAGCCGCCTGCTCTCGATCCTGATGCTGCTGCAGACCCGGGGCCGGCTCACCGCCGAGGCCCTGGCGGAGGAATTCGAGGTCTCGGTGCGCACCATCTATCGCGACATCGACGCCCTGAGCCTTTCGGGCGCGCCGGTCTATGCCGATCGCGGTCCGGGCGGCGGCTTCGCCCTGCTGGACGGATACCGCACGCGCCTGACGGGCCTGACCGACGCCGAGGCCGAGACCCTGTTCCTGGGCGGGCTGGCGGGTCCCGCGGCCCAGTTGGGCCTGAGCGAGGCCATGGGCGTGGCTCAGCTGAAACTGCTGGCCGCCCTGCCCGCCGAGCGCCAGGCCGCCGCCGAACGGATCTCCAGCCGCTTCCACCTGGACCCGGTCGGCTGGTACCGCGACGCCGAGGAAGCCGCCCGCCTGCCCGCCCTGGCCCAGGCGGTCTGGACCTGTCGGCGGATCGCGGTGCGCTATGACAGCTGGAAAGGCGTGGTCGAGCGGTCGTTGTCCCCGCTGGGCCTGATCCTGAAGGGCGGAACCTGGTACCTGGCGGCGCTGGCGGAAAGCGCCGAGCCGCGTGTCTACCGCGCCTCGAACATCCAGGCCCTGACGGTGAGCGACGAGACGTTCGAGCGCCCGGCCGACTTCGACCTGGAAATCTTCTGGACGGCCTCGACCCAACGCTTCGAAGCCGAGATCTTCACCGGCGAGGCCCGTCTGCGGATCACCCGCGCGGGCCTGAAGCGCCTGTCCTATCTGGGCGCGGCGCAGGCGAAGGTCGCGGCTGACGCCCTGGCGACACTGGACGGCGAGACCTGCGAGGTGGTCGTGCCGATCGAGTCCGTCGACCACGCGGCCCAGGATTTCCTGCGGCTGGGAGTCGAGGCCGAGGTACTGGCGCCGTCGGCGCTGCGCTCGCGCATGACCGAGACGGCGGCCGCACTGGCGGCGCTCTACGGCGCGTAGGTCGAGTTCAAGGCGAAAACCTCGTCCTTCGACAAGCTCAGGATGAGGTTTTTCTACTGCCGCGATCCATCAATGGTCCTCATCCTGAGCTTGTCGAAGGACGAGGACCGCGCGCCGAGAATCGATATCGATCAGCCTAAACCTTCGCCAGCTTGGCCAGCTGAGTCAGGATCTTCTCGGCCGCGTCCAGGCGCTGGGCGGGGGTGTCCCATTCGCCCTTGACCACCACCTTCTGGTCGGGACGCACCTTCCAGACGATGTTGTTCTTGGCCACGAATTGCATCAGGGCCAGCGGGTTGGCGTAGGTATCGTTGCGGAAGCTGGCGACCGCGCCCTTGGGCCCGACATCGATCTTGGCGACATTGGCCTCGCGGCACAGACCCTTGATGGCGACCACCTTCAGCAGGCTGTCGGTTTCGGGCGGCAGCGGGCCGAAGCGGTCGATCAGCTCGGCGGCCAGGGCTTCGCGGTCGGCGGCCTTCTCGGCTTCCGACAGGCGGCGATAGAGCGACAGGCGCACATTGAGGTCGGGCACGTAGTCGTCTGGGATCATCACGGCCGCGCCGGTGTTGATCTGCGGCGACCAGCCCCGGTCCTCGATCAGGGCCTCGGCGCCCTGGCGCTCGCGCAGCTCGGCGACGGCGTCCTCCAGCATCTGCTGATAGAGCTCGACGCCGATCTCCTTGATGTGGCCGCTCTGCTCGTCGCCCAGCAGGTTGCCGCCGCCGCGCTGATCCAGATCGTGCGACGCCAGCTGGAAGCCGGCGCCCAGGCTGTCGAGCGACTGCAGCACCTTCAGGCGCTTCTCGGCCGACAGGGTGATGGTCTTCTCGCTGGGCGTGGTCAGGTAGGCGTAAGCCCGGGCCTTGGACCGCCCCACCCGGCCCCGGATCTGGTAGAGCTGAGCCAGGCCGAACATGTCGGCGCGGTGGACGATCAGGGTGTTGGCCGAGGGGATATCCAGGCCGCTCTCGACGATCGTGGTGGCCAGCAGCACGTCGTACTGACCCTCGTAGAAGGCCGTCATCACGTCTTCCAGCTGGGTCGGGGCCATCTGGCCGTGGCCGACCACGTACTTCACCTCGGGCACCTGGGTGCGGAGGAACTTCTCGATGTCCTCCAGGTCCTTGATGCGCGGCACCACGTAATAGGCCTGGCCGCCGCGATACTTCTCGCGCAGCAGCGCCTCGCGCAGGGTGACCGGGTCGAACGGGCTGATGTAGGTGCGCACCGCCAGGCGATCGACCGGCGGGGTGGCGATGATCGACATCTCCCGGATGCCGCTGAGCGCCATCTGCAGGGTGCGCGGGATCGGCGTGGCGGTCAGGGTCAGCATGTGCACGTCGGCGCGAAGCTCCTTGAGCTTCTCCTTGTGCTTGACCCCGAAGTGCTGCTCCTCGTCGACGATCACCAGGCCCAGGTCCTTGAACGACACCTGCTTGGAGAGCACCGCGTGGGTGCCGACCACGATCTCCAGCTGGCCATTGGCCAGGCCCTCGCGGGTGTCGGCGGCTTCCTTGCCGGTGACCAGGCGCGACAGGCGGGTCACCTTGACCGGCCAGCCCTGGAAGCGGTCCTTGAAGGTCTTGTAGTGCTGGCGGGCCAGCAGCGTCGTCGGGCAGACGATGGCCACCTGCTTGCCGCTCATCGCCACCACGAAAGCCGCCCGAAGGGCCACTTCTGTCTTGCCGAAACCGACGTCGCCGCAGATCAGGCGATCCATCGGCTTGCCCGAGCCCAGGTCTTCCAGGACGTCGGCGATGGCCGACAGCTGGTCGTCGGTCTCCTCGTAGGGGAAGCGGGCGCAGAACTCGTCGAACACGCCGTGCGGCGGGTCGGTCTCTTCCACCGACTTCAGCTGGCGGGCGGCGGCGATCTGGATCAGGCCCTCGGCCATGACCCGCAGGCGCTCCTTGGCCTTGGCCTTGCGCCCCTGCCAGGCCGCGCCGCCCAGCTTGTCCAGCTGGACGTTCTCGCCGTCGGTCCCGTAGCGGGTCAGCAGGTCGATGTTCTCGACCGGCAGGTACAGCTTGGCCTCGCCGCCGTAGAGCAGGTCCAGGCAGTCGTGCGGCGCGCCCTGGACGTCCAGGGTCTTGAGGCCCTCGTAGCGGCCGATGCCGTGGTCGATGTGCACGACCAGGTCGCCCGGAGTCAGGGCGCTGGCCTCGGCCAGGAAGTTGGCGGCGCGGCGCTTCTTGCGCGGCCGGGCCAGGCGGTCGCCCAGGATGTCGGTCTCGGAGATGACCGCCAGATTTTCGGTCTCGAAGCCGTTGTCCAGCGGCAGGACCACGCGCTGCGGGATCTTGGGATCGTTGGCCTTGGCCGCCTGCCAGTAGGCGGCGTAGGGGATCTTCTTCAGGCCGTGGTCGGCCAGCATGGTCCCCAGGCGCTCGGACGAGCCCTCGGACCACGAGGCGAACAGCACGCGCTTGCCCTGCCCGGCCAGCGCCGTGGCGTGGTCGGCGGTGGCCTGGAACAGGTTGACGCTGTCCTGGGCGCGCTCGGCGGCGAAGGTGCGGCCCAGTTTCGCGCCCATGTCGACGACATCCAGCCCTTGGGGCTGAAAGGGCGTGAACTTGCGGTTCGGGCGATCCTCGACGGCCTGGTCCCATTCCTTGGCGGTCAGGTAGAGGGCTTCGGGCGCCAGCGGGCGATAGGCGGACTTGCGGTCGGCCGAGGCGCGGGCGTCATAGGCGTCGGCGATCATCGCCAGGCGTTCGTCGCGGCTCTCGGTGACTTGGTGGTCGACGCCGATCAGGGCGCCGTCCGGCAGATAGTCGAACAGGGTCGCCATGCGCTCGTAGAACAGCGGCAGCCAGTGCTCGAGGCCGGCGCGGCGGCCGCCCTCGCTGACCGTGGCGTACAGCGGATCGTCGCCCGGCGCGCCGAACGCGCGGATATAGCCATTGCGGAACCGGGCGATGCCCTCCTTGTCGAGCAGGGCCTCGCTGACCGGCAGCAGTTGGATTTCGCGCAACTGCTTGGTCGAGCGCTGGGTTTCCGGATCGAAGGCGCGGATGCTTTCCAGCGTGTCGCCGAACAGGTCCAGGCGCACCGGCTCCTCGGCGGCCGGCGGATAGACGTCGATGACGCCGCCGCGGATCGCGAACTCGCCGCGCTCGGAGACGGTCGAGGCGCGCACATAGCCGTTGATCGCGAAGTAGCGCTCCAGGTCGGCCACATCGACGACATTGCCGACCTTGGCGCCATAGCTGGCGCGCAGGAGCACCGATTTCTCCGGCACCCGCTGCAGCAGGGCCGGCGCGGCGGTGACCAGGATGGCCGGCTTGGTCTTGCCCAGGCCCTCGGCCAGGCGGTGCAGGGTGGCCATGCGCGTGGCGGCGACCCCGGCCGACGGGCCGATGCGGTCGTACGGCAGGCAGTCCCACGAGGGAAACAGCACGGCCTCGATCTCGGGCGCGAAGAACTTCAGGGCGTCGATGAAGGCGCTGGCCCGGGCGGTGTCGCGGGCCACGAAGGCGGTCAGCCCGCCGCGCGCCCGGGCGATATCGGCCATGACCAGGGCGTCGAAGCCCTCCGGCGCGCCGGCCAGGGTCAGGCCCCCCGAGGCCTTGGCGATCTGTTTGGCGTCGTAGGCCATGCTTAGCTCTTCAACTCGTCTGGCCAGAGGCGCCGGAAAACACCGTCTCCCCGGCGAAGGCCGGGGTCCAGGTGACACCCACTAACTGCTCAGGCTGGATCTGGGTCCCGGCCTTCGCCGGGGAAAACGGAGGTGGATGGATCGGAACTAGGCCCCGTCCCCGATCGCCCGCACCGCATGAGCTTCATAGCGGAAGGTCTTGATCAGGTTGAGGACATCGGTGTCGAACTTGGCCGGCGTCGGCTCTTGGCCAACGATCCAGGCGTAGATCTCGCGATCCGACTCCTCCATCAGGGTTTCGAACGTGTCGAGCTGCTCGGGCGTCAGGTTCGGCCCATGGGTGTCCGCGAACGGCCCCAGAATGAGGTCCGCTTCCCGAAATCCGCGATGCCAGGCCCGGAACTTCAGCCGCCGGAGGCGGGAGTCGTGATCGATCGTCATGTGACCGGGGATATAGAGGGCCCAAAGGCCTTGCGCCAGCGGCGGATTGACCCTGATCGAACGGCGCTATAGGCGCGGGGCATGGCTTCCTTGATGATCCAGGGCTGCGGTTCGGACGTGGGCAAGTCGACCCTGGTCGCGGGCCTGTGCCGGCTGTTCGCCAATCGCGGCCTGATCGTGCGGCCGTTCAAGCCGCAGAACATGTCCAACAACGCCGCGGTCACCGCCGACGGGGGCGAGATCGGGCGGGCCCAGGCGCTGCAGGCGCTGGCCTGCCGCACGCCGGCGACGGTCCACATGAACCCCGTGTTGCTGAAGCCGCAGAGCGACGTAGGCTCCCAGGTGATCGTGCGCGGCAAGGTGGTCGGCAACTACAAGGCCCGCGCCTTCCAGGGGCTGAAACCGGACCTCTTGGCCACCACGGTCGAGAGCTACCGGATGCTGGCGGCCGAGGCGGACCTGGTGCTGGTCGAAGGGGCCGGCAGCCCCGCCGAGACCAATCTGCGCAAGGGCGACATCGCCAACATGGGCTTCGCCCACGCCGCCGACGTGCCCGTCGCCCTGGTGGGCGACATCGACCGGGGGCATGTGATCGCGGCTCTGGCCGGAGCGCATCTGGTGCTGGACGCGGCCGATCGCGACCGTATCAAAGGCTTCATCATCAACAAGTTCCGCGGCGATCCTTCGCTGTTCGACGAAGGTCGGCGCGAGATCGTCGCCCGCACCGGCTGGCCGGACCTGGGCATGGCGCCCTGGCTAGCCCCGGCCCGCGCCCTGCCCGCCGAGGACGCCGTGGTGCTGGAGCGCCCGGTCCGCGCCGATGGCGACAAGCGGGTGCGGATCGTGGTTCCGATGCTGTCGCGGATCGCCAATTTCGACGAGTTCGACCCGTTGCGGGCCGATCCGGACATCGACTTCGCCTTCCTGCCGCCCGGCACGCCCGTACCGGGCGACGCCGACCTGGTGATCCTGCCCGGCACCAAGGCCACCCTGGCGGATCTGGTCTTCCTGCGCGCGCAGGGGTGGGACATCGACATCCTGGCCCATGTCCGGCGCGGCGGGCGGGTGCTGGGCGTGTGCGGCGGTTATCAGATGCTGGGGCGGACGGTCAGCGATCCCGAGGGGATCGAGGGCGCGCCGGGCTCCGCGCCGGGCCTGGGCCTGCTGGACGTCGAGACCGTGCTGCTGGGCGACAAGGTATTGCGGGCGACCTCGGGGCGTCTGCTGGACGGCGACGCGGCGTTCTCGGGCTACGAAATGCACATCGGCCGCACGACCGGCGCCGGCACGGCGACCCCGATGCTGGCGTTCGACGGCGGCGCGCCCAATGGCGGGGTCGACGGCGCGGTCTCGGCCGACGGCCGGGTGGCGGGCGCCTATGTCCACGGCCTGTTCGAGCGTGGCGAGGCCCGCGCCGCCCTGCTCGCCCCTCTGGGCCTTGCCGTCACGCCGCGCGACCACGCGGCCAAGGTCGACGCGGCGCTGGACGAGATCGCCGTCATGTTGGAGCGATCGCTGGACATCGAGGCGATCGGGCGGATCGCGGGGCTCTGAATCCTTCGCTTCGCGCGCGATGACAACTAGGGTGTGTGCATGACCACCCGCCCATTCTCCGCCCTGCGCGCCTTCCTCAAGAGCGAGTCCGCTGGCGGGCTGCTGCTGATGGGCTCGGCCGCCCTGGCGTTGGTCGTCGCCAATTCGCCGCTAGCCGAGGGCTATTTCCACGTCCTGCACGTGTACGTCGCCGGCCTCAGCGTGGCGCACTGGGTCAATGACGGGCTGATGGCGGTGTTCTTCCTGCTGGTCGGGCTGGAGATCAAGCGCGAGACCGTCGACGGCGAGCTCTCCAGCTGGTCGCGGCGCGTGTTGCCGGGCGTCGCGGCCCTGGGCGGGATGGTCGTCCCGGCCCTGATCTATGTGGCGGCCAATCTGCAGACGCCGGCCAATCTGCGCGGCTGGGCCATTCCGGCCGCCACCGACATCGCCTTCGCCCTGGGCGTGTTGTCGCTGATGGGATCGCGCGCGCCGGCCTCGCTGAAAGTATTCCTGGCCGCCCTGGCCATCATCGACGACCTGGGCGCGATCCTGATCATCGCCATTTTCTACACCGACCACCTGACGCTATGGGCGCTGGGCGGCGCGGCCGTGACGCTTGCCGTGCTGGTGACGATGAACCGCCTGAAGATGATGAAGCTGTGGCCCTATCTCCTTGTCGGCGCTGGACTTTGGGTCTTCTTTCTCAAGTCCGGAATTCACGCCACCCTGGCCGGAGTGATTCTGGCCATGACCATTCCGATCACCCAAAGCTCAAAGAAGGGGTCGCCAGCCCGGCCGGACGACGAACATTCGCCGCTGCACCGGCTGGAGCACGGGCTGAACCCCTGGGTCGCCTATCTGGTCGTGCCGGTCTTCGGCTTCGCCAACGCCGGGGTCGCCCTGGGCCAGGTCGGCCTGGCGGAGCTGACCGCGCCCGCCACCCTGGGCGCGTCGCTGGGCCTGTTCCTGGGCAAGCCGCTGGGCGTGGGCCTGTTCTGCCTGGCGGCCATCAAGCTGGGTTGGGCGAAGCGACCCAACGGCGCGTCCTGGGGCCAGCTGTTCGGCGTCTGCGCCCTCTGCGGCATCGGCTTCACCATGAGCCTGTTCATCAACAACCTGGCCTTCGACGCTCCCGTCCTGCAGGACGAGACCAAGATCGGGGTGCTGGTCGGCTCGCTGATGTCGGCGCTGCTGGGCTGGCTGGCCTTCAGCCTGGCGTCGCGGCCGCGCAAGGTCCACATCTCGCAAGACGTCTGAGTTCAGGAGCCCGTCATGCGTATCGCCCTCGTCTCCGCCCTGCTGCTGTTGGGCGCCGTCTCACCCGCCCTCGCCGCGCCCGCCGTCTCGGAGGTCAAGGTTTCGATCGGCGCCAAGCTGGCCGAGAAGACCGACGTGCTGGATCAGCGCGAGTTCGACATCCTGACCAGCGAACTCCAGCACGCGGTCGAGCGCCGTCTGCCGCCCAGGCCGGGCGGCGGCGTGCTGAACCTGGTGATCGAAGACGCCAAGCCTAATCGCCCCACGCCGCGCCAGCTGGCCAAGACGCCGGGCCTGTCGATCCAGAGCTTCGGCGTGGGCGGGGCGCGGATCAGCGGCGACTATCTCGACCCGGCCGGCCAGCGCACGCCGATCGCCTACAGCTGGTGGGAAACCGACATCCGCTGGGCGCCCTACGGCTCGACCTGGCACGACGCCGAAACCGCCTTCGACCGCTTGGCCGATCGTCTGGTCCGGGATCAATTCACCGAAAAGCGCTGAAACACCTGTTTGCGAGAGCCCTTGCCAGTCGCCTCGACACGGCGTCTGATCGCTGTTCATAAACACGGGGCCAACCCGTTTTCGGCGAGGAACGCATGACCGGACGGCGCTCATCCTGGACCCTGGCGGCCTTCGCCGCGCCCGCCTTGCCCCTGGCCGCCCTGGGCCTGCCCCTGGTGGTCTATCTCCCCGAATACTATGTCAGCGAGCTGGGTCTTTCGCTGTCGGTGGTCGGCTCGGCCTTCCTGCTGGTGCGGGTGGCCGACATCATCCTGGACCCGATCCTGGGCGGCATGATGGATCGCACGCGGACCGCCATCGGCCGCTTCAGGCCCTGGCTGGCGGCCAGCGCGCCCATCCTGATGCTGGCGTCTTATTTCCTGTTCATGGCCAAGCCCGGGGTGAGCCCGTTCTATCTCTGGGCCTGGCTGGTGGTCTGCTACGTCGGCTATTCGATGGCGGTGCTGTCGCACACGGCCTGGGGCGCGGTGCTGTCGCCCGACTACCAGCAGCGCTCGCGCGTCTACGGCTGGTGGAGCGCCGGCAATGTGGTGGGCATGATCCTGGTCCTGCTGCTGCCGCCGATCCTGGCGGTCATCTACAAGGGCGATCACGCCGCCGGCGTACAGGCCATGGGCTGGTTCATCATCGCCCTGCTGCCCCTGACCTTCCTGCTGGCCATCAAGGTGGTGGGCGAAACCAACGTGCCGCCGGTCAGGCAGGAAGCCGGCCTGCGGCAGTATGTGGGCCTGCTCAAGCGCCGATCGGTGCGGATCCTGCTGCTGGCCGACCTGCTGATGGGCCTGGCGCCGGGCATCACCGGGGCCCTGTTCTTCTTCTTCTTCGAGCGCATCAAGGGGTTCGACAAGGCCCAGGCCGGCATCCTGCTGCTGATCTATTTCGTCGCCGCGCTGGGCGGATCGCCGCTGTGGCCGGCCCTGGCCAAGAAGATCGGCAAGCACCGGGCCCTGGCGCTGGCCGCCGTGGTCTACGCCTTCGTTCAGGTGGTGACGGTGTTCACCCCCAGGAACGGCGACGGGGATCCGCTCAGCCCGCCGATGCTGCTGGGCATGCTGATCCTGGTGCTGGCCGGCCTGCCCTATTCCGCCGCGCCGCTGCTGGTGCGCTCGATGATGGCCGACCTGGGCGACGAGGAGCGGCTGGCCAGCGGCGTCGACCGCACCGGCCTGCTCTACGCCATCGTCAACGGCACGGTGAAGCTGGGCTACGCCCTGGCCGTGGGCGTGTTCCTGCTGCTGGCCCAGTTGGGTTTCGACCCCAAGGTTCCCAGCGCCCAGGGCGATACGGCGCTGATCGTTCTCTACGCCGTGACGCCGGCGGCGCTGGGCCTGCTGGTGTGCGCGATCATCCTGCGCTATCCGCTGGACGCGACCGCCCACGCCGAGATCCGCCGTCAGCTCGACGCGCGGGACGCGGCCGAGCCCCTCCCCAGTCCGAGCCCGGAACCGCATGTCGCCCCCCTCGTCGCACCCCCAAGAAACGCCTAAGGGCCCGTCGTTGACTGATCCGCGCGAGAAGGATCAGCACCCGCTCTTCACCCTGATCGACATCATGGCCAAGCTGCGCGATCCCGACGGCGGTTGTCCGTGGGACCTGGAGCAGACCTTCGCCACCGTCGCGCCCTATACGGTCGAGGAGGCCTACGAGGTCGCCGACGCCATCGAGCGCCACGACCTGTCCGACCTGAAGGAGGAGCTGGGCGACCTGCTGCTGCAGGTGGTGTTCCATTCGCGCATGGCCGAGGAGCAAGGCGCGTTCGACCTGGCGGGCGTGGCCCGGGCGATCAACGACAAGATGGTGCGCCGCCACCCGCATGTGTTCGGCGACCACGCCTATGACGATCTCG